>NZ_JBEGDW010000001.1:1055008-1109331 GCF_040202875.1 Xanthomonas sp. WHRI 10204 | reverse complement strand
CGTCGAGGGCGCGGTGCCCTCACCGCTCGCGGGACACGCCGTGAACCCATCCCTGGGGGCTCGGTGGCGGCATCGATGCCGCCACACGGTCCCGCAAGCGGCAAGGACACCGCACCAGGAAGTTGGTCGGTAGCCAAGTAAAAGGTTGCCATCTCGCGGGTTGCATTGGCTTGCGAGTACGGCCGCAACTACATGAGATTCAGCGCATCAGAAGCACCTCATGCACTGCTTGCACCATGCACACCGACCATCATGACTGGTTCTTGCCCGCCCACCGTCGCGGGACCTTACGCGGCATGGATGCCGCGTAAGAGCTTACAAGGACGTACTTGCAGCGTGTCCCGCGACGGTGGGCGGGCAAGGGCCCTGCAACGAAGCCGCAGATCAGCCGCTCCACAAGTAATCTGTCCGCGCTGACCTACCGCTTGCGCCAATGGTGATCCATCCGCACGCACCCATCCCTTCTCAGGGCTTGGCAGCAGCCTTGTCATCGCCGGTACTGAACACCGTGCGGCAATCCACGCGGATCTGCGCGTCGTTCTTGCGCCAATAGAACAGATCGCAATGGCGCTTGCCTTCGACGGTCTTTTTTACCGCCACCGCGTAGAACGATTGCGCGATCTCGTTGCGGCTGGCGTTGCCGTCGCCGTTCCAGTCCATGTCCTTGAACTCGACGCCCTGGGTGATGGCCATGCCCACGCTCCAGGCGTAGGCCAGCCACGCCAGGATCAGCACGATCACGCCGAGCAGGATCTTGCGTCGGGTGGTGAAGCGCCCGCGCAGGATCATGCGATGCGCTGGATGGTCGCACCCAGCGCCCCCAGCTTCTCTTCGATGTTTTCGTACCCACGGTCCAGGTGGTAGATGCGATCGATGGTGGTGTCGCCATCGGCCACCAGCCCGGCCAGGATCAACGAGGCCGACGCGCGCAGATCGGTCGCCATTACCGGCGCGCCGCTGAGACGTTCGGCGCCGCGCACGATGGCGGTGTGGCCTTCGACCTGGATATCCGCGCCCAGGCGCAGCAGTTCGTTGACGTGCATGAAGCGGTTTTCGAAGATCGTTTCGTTGATCACACCCACGCCGTCGGCCACGCAGTTGAGCGCCATGAATTGCGCCTGCATGTCGGTGGGAAACGCCGGGTACGGCGCGGTGGTCAGGTTGACCGCGCGCGGGCGCTTGCCGTGCATGTCCAGGGTGACGCTGTCGGCGGTGGTGGTGATGGTGGCGCCGGCTTCGGTGAGCTTGTCCAGCACCGCATCCAGGGTGTCCGGACGCGCGCGACGCACGGTGACGCTACCACCGGTCATCGCCGCAGCGACCAGAAAGGTGCCGGTTTCGATGCGATCCGGCAGCACCGCGTGGTGCCCGCCCCCCAGACGCTCGACGCCGTGCACCACGATGCGCGGCGTACCGGCACCTTCGATCTGCGCACCTAGCGCGATCAGGCAGTCGGCAAGGTCGGTGACCTCCGGCTCCATCGCCGCGTTTTCCAGCACCGTGGTGCCTTCGGCCAGCACGGCGGCCATCAGCACGTTTTCGGTGCCAGTGACGCTGACCATGTCGAACACGTAACGGCCGCCCTTCAGACGCCCATTGCTGGTGGCCTTGATGTAGCCGTTCTCCACACTGATCTCTGCACCCAGCGCCTGCAGGCCCTTGATGTGCTGGTCCACCGGGCGCGAACCGATCGCGCAACCGCCGGGCAGCGACACTTCGGCGGTGCCGTAGCGCGCCAGCAGCGGGCCCAGCACCAGGATCGAGGCGCGCATGGTCTTGACCAGCTCGTACGGGGCAACCTGATGGGTCACCGAGCGCGGATCGACCAGGATCGAGCGGCCCTTGGCCAGCGTGCCTTCGTCTATGGTGACCTCGGCGCCCAGCTCGCTGAGCAGCTTCACCGTGGTGATCACATCGTGCAGGTGCGGCACGTTACTGATTTCCACCGGCGCATCGGCCAGCAGGGTGGCGCACAGGATCGGCAGCACTGCGTTCTTGGCGCCGGAAATATTGACTTCGCCATGCAGCGCTTGGCCGCCGGTCACTACGATTTTTGCCATGGGAGCTTGGGAGATCCGAAAGAGATGTCGGGGGAATGAGATATCGCGGGATAAGAGCTGAGACAACGGCGTGCCGGACGACGCGCCCCGGGCGGCACTACGGCCGGGGCCGGTCTGCCCGACGGCGCCGCTCAGCCTTCGTCGGGGGTCAGCGTCTTGAGCTGCAGCGCGTGGATCGCGCCACCCATCAAATCGCCCAGGGTCGCGTAGACCATGCGGTGGCGCGCCAACGGGGCCTTGCCGGCGAATGCCGGGCTGACCACGGTCGCCTCGAAGTGCACACCGTCGTCGCCGTGCACGTCGACGCGGGCTTCGGGCAAGCCGGATTCGATGAGTTTACGGATGGTTTCGGCGTCCACAGGGCGTTTCCTCATAAAATGAGCGCACATTCTACTCTTCACCCGAGTCCCGCATGGCCGTCTCGCACCTGCCCACCGCCACCGTCAGCGACGCCAGCCTGGTCGCCAGCGGCCAGCGCGTGCTGGAGATCGAGCGTGAAGCCCTCGCCAGCGTGGGCGCGCGCATCGGCAACGCGTTTGCCGCGGCCTGCCGGCTGGTGCTGGCGTCGCGCGGGCGGGTGGTGGCCACCGGCATGGGCAAATCCGGCCATATCGCGCGCAAGATCGCCGCCACCCTGGCCTCCACCGGCACCCCGGCGTTCTTCGTGCATCCCGGCGAAGCCGGGCATGGCGACCTGGGCATGATCACCGAGGCCGATATCGTGCTGGCGCTGTCGTATTCGGGCGAATCGGACGAAGTGCGCATGCTGCTGCCGGTGCTCAAGCGCCAGGGCAACCCGATCATCGCCATGACCGGCCGCCCCGGCTCCAGTCTGGCCCTGGCCGCCGACGTGCACCTGGATGTCAGCGTCTCCGCCGAGGCCTGCCCGCTGCACCTGGCGCCGACCTCCAGCACCACTGCCTCGCTGGCAATGGGCGATGCGCTGGCGGTGGCGCTGCTGGATGCGCGCGGTTTTACCGCCGACGACTTTGCGCGCTCGCACCCGGCCGGCAGCCTGGGCCGGCGCCTGCTGCTGCACATCACCGACGTCATGCACGGCGGCGATGACCTGCCCAGCGTGCGCGAAGATGCCAGCCTGAGCCAGGCGCTGATGGAAATGAGCCGCAAGCGCCTGGGCATGACGGCGGTGGTCGACAACGACGGTCGCCTGATCGGGCTATTTACCGACGGCGACCTGCGCCGCGCGCTGGACAGCGACATCGACGTGCGCAGCGCCGGCATTGCCGAGGTGATGACGCGCAACCCGCGCACCATCGGCGCCGACCAGCTGGCCGCCGAGGCCGCGCGGCTGATGGAGGACTACAAGATCAATGGCCTGATCGTGGTGGACGCGCAGCAGCGCGCCGTCGGCGCATTGAACATTCACGACCTGTTGCGCGCCAAGGTGGTTTAACAGGTTCAGTTTTCAACCGCGGAACCCCGTTCTCACCCATTCGTGCCGATGCCCTACTCTCCTTTGCAGCACCTCCCCGCCGAGCTGATCGAACGCGCCGCGCGTATCCGCCTGGCCTGTTTCGACGTCGACGGCACCCTGACCGACGGGCGCCTGTACTACGACCACGCCGGCAATGAGAGCAAGTCCTTCAATGTGCTCGACGGCCAGGGCCTCAAACAGCTGGACCATGCCGGCATCCACGTGGCGCTGATCACCGCGCGCGCCAGCCTGTCGGCAGAAAAGCGCGGCCAGGATCTGGGCCTGCACGTGCAGATCGGGGTCAAGAACAAGCGCCTGGCGGTGCTGGCGCTGTGCCAGGAACACGGCCTGTCGCTGGACCAGGTGTTGTTCATGGGTGACGACCTGCCCGACCTGCCGGCGTTACTGGCGGTTGGCCTGCCGGTGGCACCGGCCAATGCGCACCCCTGGGTCGCCGAGCGCGTGCAGTGGCACACCCAGGCCCGTGGCGGCGAAGGCGCCGCCCGTGAGGTCTGCGATGTGGTGCTTGCCGCGCAAGGCCAGGTCGAGGGCATCATCGAAAGGTTTTCCGCATGAACTTGAACTGGCGCACCATGCTAGGCGTCGTGTTGTTTGCTGCGGCCGCCATCTCCGGCTGGTCGGCATGGCAGCAGCGCGCGCGCCCGGTTGCGGCAGCGGTGGACGAGTCGAAAGTCGACTACGTGCTGCGCGACTTCGAACTGATCGCCCTGGACAAGCAGAGCGGCAAGGAATCGATGACGCTGCGCGCGCCGGAAATGCACCGCAACCGCGCCGATCAGACCTCCGACATCACCACGCCGGTGTTCTTGCTGCCCGACAACGCAAACCAGCCGTGGACGCTGCGCGCAAAGACCGGCTGGGTCAGCCCCAAGGGCGACGAGCTGCGCTTGCGCGGCGATGTCGAAGGGGACAGCCCGACCGCCGGCGCGACGCCGCCCACCACCTTCCGTACCGAGAGTCTGGACGTGTTTCCGCAGCAAAACCTCGCCAAGACCGCTGCTCCGGTGACCATGCGCCGGCCGGGTATCATGCAAAGCGGGGTCGGCTTCGAGGCCGATCTCAAATCACGCCAGTACAAGCTCCTTTCTCAGGTCAAGACCCGCTATGAACCGAATGCTGCCCGCTAAACTGGCGTTTGCCGCGCTGCTGTTGCCTGCCATGGCGATGGCCAAGACCAGCGATCGCAATCAGCCGATGGCGATCGACTCCAATGCCAACGACTGCAACATGCTCGACGACAGCGGCAAGTGCCGTTTCAGCGGCAATGTGGTGATCACCCAGGGCACGCTTGAAATCCACGCCGATACCGCCGACATCTTCCAGAAGAACGGCCAGACCGACCGTGTGGTGCTCAACGGCAAGCAGGCCACGCTCAAGCAGCAGATGGACGACGGCGCGATGATGAACGGCCAGGCCGACAACATCGAATACAAGGTCGCCGACGAGATCATCATTCTGACCGGCAACTACAAGGTCGACTCGCCCAAGGGCACCAACGCCGGCCAGCGCATGGTCTACAACACCAAGACCGGCAATATGCAGAGCGGCGGCGATGGCAGCCGCGTGCGCACCATCATCCAGCCCAAGAATGCAGCCCCCGCCGCGGCAACGCCGGCACCGGCCGCCAAACCTGCCGCCAAGCCGCAGGGGAAGAAGTAATGCTGGTCGCCACCGGTCTGCGCAAGAAGTACAAGCAACGCGAAGTGGTCAAGGAATTCGGCCTTACGCTCGAGGCCGGCGAAGTGGTTGGCCTGCTCGGCCCCAACGGTGCCGGCAAGACCACCTGCTTCTACATGATCGTCGGCCTGGTCGAAGCCGACGCCGGGCGCATCGAACTGGATGGACGCGACCTTACCGCCGAGCCGATGTACGCTCGCGCCAAGCTAGGTGTGGGGTACCTGCCGCAGGAACCGTCGATCTTCCGCAAGCTCACCGTGGCCGACAACATCCGGCTGGTGCTGGAGCTGCGCGAGGAACTGGACACCGCCGGCCGCGAGAAGGAACTGGTTTCGCTGTTGGAAGAATTGCAGATCACCCACGTGGCCGATCAGCTCGGCGCCAGCCTCTCCGGCGGCGAGCGCCGCCGCTGCGAGATTGCCCGCGCGCTGGCCGCAAAGCCGCGCATGATGTTGCTGGACGAACCGTTTGCCGGCGTGGACCCGATTTCGGTCGGCGAGATCCAGCGCATCATCATTCACCTCAAGGAACGCGGCATCGGCGTGCTGATCACCGATCACAACGTGCGCGAGACCTTGGGAATCTGCGACCGCGCGTATATCCTCGCCGAGGGGGGCGTGCTGGCGCAGGGGGCACCGGACGCGCTGCTAGCCAATCCCGACGTCCGTCGCGTGTATCTGGGGGAAACTTTCCGCCTTTGAGCGCGTCGCCGCGCCATCGATTCTTCCAGTCAGTGCCTGCATGAAAGCCCGGCTTCAGACATCGCTAGGACAGCAGCTGGTCATGACGCCGCAATTGCGTCAGGCGATCAAGCTATTGCAGATGTCCACCACCGAGCTGGAACTGGAAATCGCCGAAGCGGTGGAAACCAACCCGCTGCTGGAATGGGCCGACGAAGCCGCGCATGCGGCCGGCGACACACCGGTGGAGTCCTCGTCGTCCTCGTCCAGCGAGGAACCCCAGCGCGAAGAACCGGCACCTGCCGAACGCGACGACGATTGGTCGCAGGACGAATTGCAGTGGACCGGCTCGGGCAGCGGCGGCAGTTTCGACGATGACGAGTCCGGCGATGCCGCCGAGCGCGTGGCCGAATCGGAAACCCTGGCCGACCATCTGCTGTGGCAGCTGCACCTGTCGCCGTTGTCGCCACGCGACCGCCAGATTGGCGCGATGCTGATCGACGCGCTGGACGAAGACGGTTATCTGCGCGAACCGCTGTCGGCCATTCTCGAAACACTGGCGCTGGGCGCTGCGGTGGACGAGGCGGAAGTACTGACCGTGCTGCATCAGATCCAGCGTTTCGACCCGGTCGGGGTGGGTGCGCGCACGCTGGGCGAGTGTCTGGCGCTGCAGCTGGCGGTGCTCGACCCGGCCATCCCGGGGCGCGACCTGGCGCTGCAGATCGTCGCCGGCCCGCTGGAACGGCTGCCGCGTGCCGGTGTGCCCGGCCTGGCGCACGAACTCAAACGCTCCGCCGCCGATGTCGAACAGGCCGTGCAGTTGGTGCGCTCGCTGGACCCGCGCCCGGGCAAGCAGATCGGCGACCTGTCGCAGGACACCTACGTGGTGCCCGACTGCGTGATCTGGCGCCAGCGCGGCGTCTGGCGCGCGTCGCTGGCCGGCCGCTCGCAGCCCAAGGTCACCATCCATCGCGGCTACGAAAACCTGATCCGCAGCTGCGGCGAATCCGACGCCGGCTATCTGCGCGGGCAATTGCAGGAGGCCCGCTGGCTGCTCAAGAGCCTGGAAGCTCGTGGCGAAACCCTGCTGCGGGTGGTGCGTTGCCTGTTGCAGCACCAGGCCGGGTTTCTGGAATTCGGCGCGCAGGCGCTGCGCCCGCTGACCCTGCGCGAGATCGCCGGCGAGCTCGGCCTGCACGAATCCACCATTTCCCGCGCCATTGCCCGCAAATACGTGCGCACCCCGCGCGGCACCATCGCGCTGCGCTCGTTCTTTGCCTCCGGCATCGACACCGACAGCGGCGGCGAAGCCTCCAGCACCGCCATCCAGGCCATGATCCGGCGCCTGATCGACGCGGAAAACCCGCGCAAACCCTTGTCGGACGCCAAGTTGGCAGATCTGTTGAAAACTTCCGGCGTACCAGTGGCGCGGCGCACCGTTGCGAAGTATCGTGAGGCCATGAACATTTCCGCCTCCCACGAACGCGTACGCATCGCCTGACGTTGCAACCACCGCAACGCCGGCCTGCGCCGGGTTAGTCGGATCACCGGAACGGTTCATTGGCCCACCGACCAATGGAGGTATCCGATGCGCATCGAGACGTATGGCCACCAGCTTGAAGTGACCCCCGCCCTGCGGGACTACGTGGCAAGCAAGCTGCAGCGACTGCAGCGCCATTTCGACCAGCACTGCGAAGTTCGAACGCAGCTGGCGGTTCGCAAGCCGGACCACCACGTGGTCGCCACCGTCAACCTTCCCGGTCGCACCCTGCACGCAGATGCCAGCGGCTCCACCATGTATGCGGCCATCGACCTGCTGGTCGACAAGCTCGACCGCCTGGTGCTCAAGCACAAAGAAAAGAAATGTAACCACCACGCACGCGAGGTGCGCGACAATCCCGCATGACGCTTCCCGCTTGATGCCCTCATGCCTTTAACCGATCTGATGGCGGCCGTGCGCACCGTGGTGTCGCCGGCCGCCGATCGCGACACCGTCCTGCACACCGCCGCCGAGTTGCTGTCCTGCCGACAGGCCGGCGCCGACGAGCTCTACGCCAACCTGTGCGAGCGCGAGGCCCTGGGCAGTACCGCCATCGGCCATGGCATCGCCATTCCGCATGGACGCTGCCCCAATCTGACCGAACCCCGCGGCGCCCTGCTGCGGCTGGACGCCCCGGTCGTGTTCGGCGGCGACGAACCGGTGGATCTGGTATTCGCCATGGCGGTGCCTGCGCACTACACCCACCAACACCTGATGCTGTTGTCTGAACTGGCCGAGCGCTTCTCCGACCCGCAGTTCCGTCAGCAGCTGCGCGCCGCGCCCGATGCCGACGCGCTGATGGCCCTGCTCACCGATGCGCCTCCACCACAGGCCAGCGCGGCATGAATACCAGCATCACCGCACGCGAATTGTTCGACCAGCAGCGCGACAAGCTGGCGCTGCGCTGGGTCGCCGGGCAGAAAGGCGAGCACCGCGAGATCGAGGCCGGCAGCAACAATGCCCGCCGCCCGTCGCTGGCCGGCTATCTCAATGTGATCTATCCCAACAAGGTGCAGATCCTGGGCACCGAAGAGCTGGCCTGGCTGGATTCGCTGGACGCGCGGCAGCGCTGGGAAACCATCGAAAAGATCATCCAGGTGCAGCCGTTGGCACTGGCGATCAGCAAGAACCAGTCGTGCCCGGAAGATCTGCGCGCGGCGGCCGATGAATCCAACACCCCGCTGTGGATCTCACCCAAGCGCGGCCATGAGCTGCTCAACCACCTCTCTTACCACCTGGCGCGCACGCTGGCGCCGCGGGTCACGCTGCATGGCGTGTTCATGGAGATCTATTCGATCGGCGTGCTGATCACCGGCGAAGCCGGCTCGGGCAAGAGCGAGCTGGCGCTGGAACTGCTCAGCCGCGGCCACCGCCTGGTGGCCGACGATGCGCCGGAATTCACCCAGATCGCTCCCGACGTACTCGATGGCACCTGCCCCGAATTGCTGCAGGACCTGCTGGAAGTGCGCGGCCTGGGCGTGTTGAACGTGCGCGACATGTTCGGCGACACCGCGGTGAAGAAGAACAAGTACCTGCGCCTGATCGTGCACCTGACCCGGCCGATGACCGAGCCCACGCCGTCCGGCTATGAGCGCCTGACCGGCGATTCCGGCAGCCGCCACGTGCTGGATCTGGATGTGCCGCTGATCACCCTGCCGGTGATGCCGGGCCGCAACCTGGCCGTGCTCACCGAGGCTGCCACCCGGCTGCATATCCTGCGCACCAAGGGCATCGACCCGGCGGCGATGTTCATCGCCCGCCACAGCAACCTGCTGGAGCGACGCACGCCATGAGCATCACGCCCTCCACGCTGATGATCGTGAGCGGGCTGTCCGGCTCGGGTAAATCGGTCGCGCTGAAAACCTTCGAAGACCTGGATTACTACTGCTCGGACAATCTGCCGGTCGAGCTGCTGCCGGACTTCGTCAAGAGCCGCCTGCGCGGCAACCCGATCGGCGACCAGCGCCTGGCGGTCGGTATCGACGTGCGTAGTCGCAGCGACCTCACCCAGTTGGCGCAATGGCGCCAGGCCGCGCAGGAATACGGCATCGAGGCACGCCTGCTGTTTTTCGAAGCCAGCGACGAAGCGCTGATCAAACGCTATGCCGACACCCGCCGCCGTCATCCGCTGAGCCATCTCGGCCTGGCGTTGCCGGAGGCGATCACGCGCGAGCGGCAGTTGACCGAGCCGCTACGCGCGCAGGCCGACGCCATCATCGATACCAGCACGCTCAACGTGCATCAACTGCGTCGCCGCGTGGTCACCGAGTTTGCGCTCGGCTCCAACGACCGTCTGTCGCTGCTGTTCGAATCGTTCGCCTACAAGCGCGGCGTGCCGGCCGAAGCCGACTTCGTGTTCGATGCGCGCGTGCTACCCAACCCGCACTGGGACCCCGAGCTACGCCCGCTCACCGGCCGCGATGCCGGCGTGCGCAACTATCTGGATAACGAGGCGGACGTGCAGCGCTACAGTGCGCAGATCGTGGACCTGCTCGATACCTGGCTGCCGCGGCTGCGCAACGATACCCGCAGCTACGTGACCATCGCCTTCGGCTGCACCGGCGGCAAGCATCGCTCGGTATACATGGCCGAACGCATGGCGCGGCATGCGCGCGAACAGGGCTGGCCGGAAGTGGCGACGTTTCATCGCGAGCAGGACTGATTGGGGCCGGGATTTGGAATTCGGGATTGGGGATTGGTCAAAGCGATCAAGCGCTGTCCTGCGTGCTGTGACGAATTTGACTGAACTGGATTGGAAGGTTTCTTTTGCGGGTTGACGCGTTGCCTACGCGTCGTTGGCGTGGATCGCGGGACTGGATGTAGCTGGCGCGCTTTGTTGCGGCTTGCTTAGTCTTTATGCGGCATCGCAGATTGCAGGTGCTTGGACATGCGCGCGCGCTTTGCAGAACCTGTAGGCCTCATCCTTTATCTGGACGTGCACTGCTCCGCAAAGTGCGAACTGCAGCGCTCGCTTACTGTGTGTTCGGCAGCGACCTGATGCGCGTCATGGATCATTCGTCACAGCCGCTGCAACGCGCTTGTTGCGCGCCGCGCACGCGCTCTGTTGCTGCGGTCCTAAACGGCTATTCAGTTCGCAACGCATCGGTGCAGGTAAACGCTATCGCGCAGTCACGCTGACCTGTTAACGTTTCAGCATGGCCTGTGGCATTCTCCTCATTACTCATCCCGGCATCGGCGCAGCGTTGTTGAACGTGGCGACGGGGCTGTTGCGGCATTTGCCGCTGAAGACCGAAGCATTCGATGTGCCGTTCGATGCAGACCTGGACGCATTGTTGCCCCAGGCCTCGACGGCGATGCGTCGGGTCGACAGCGGCGACGGCGTGCTGGTCATGACCGACCTGTATGGCGCAAGCCCCAGCAATCTCGCCAGCCGGTTGGCCAAGCTGGGCACGCCGGTTCGCCGGGTGTCCGCGCTGAGCCTGCCGATGCTGCTGCGGGTGATGAATTACCCAGAACAAGGTTTGCAGGAGCTGCCCGCCACCGCGGCGGCCGGTACCCGCAACGGAGCGATCATCGACGATGCTTGAACGCGAACTCATTGTGTCCAACCGACTCGGACTGCACGCGCGGGCAACCGCCAAGCTGGTGCAGACGCTGTCGTCCTATCGCAGCAACGCCACGCTGGCCGCCAAGGGCCGCGAGGTGAACGCCAAGAGCATCATGGGCGTGATGTTGCTGGCCGCCGGCCAAGGCACCAGCGTGGTGGTGCGACTGGATGGCGAAGACGAAGCCGAGGCCTTGCAGGCCCTGGTGGACTTGTTCGAGCGTCGTTTCGACGAGGACAGCTGAGCATGCGCGGCGTCGGCGCTGTTGCGACCGACACGGCGCCGCTGCGCCAGGCACACGCATGAGTCTGCGCCTGCGCGGACATGGCGCCTCGCGCGGCAATGCGCTCGGGCGCGCGCGCGTACGCCAGAGCCACACGCTGGAAGTGGCCGAACAACGCGTGCCCGCCAACCAGGTGGAAACGCAGTTGCAGCGCCTGCACACCGCCATCGAGGCAGCACGCGTCGAAATGCAGGAGCTGCGCGACCGCCTGCATGGTGCGCTGGCGCGCGAAGTCGGCGAATTTCTCGAACTGCATGCGCTGCTGCTGGACGACCCGGAATTGCTGCTGGGGCTGGATGAGCTGATTCGCACCCACCGCTACAGCGCCGACTACGCGCTGCGCGTGCAGCGCGACCGGCTGGCGGCAGTGTTCGATGGCATGGAAGACGCGTATCTCAAGAGCCGCATGGACGATCTGGATCACGTGATCGGCCGCATCCATGCGTTCTTGCACAAGCGTGCGCCCGACCTCAAGGGCGTGGCCGGCGAGATCCTGGTCTGCGACAACGTGGCGCCGTCCGAACTGGCGCAGCTGCAGGCGCAAGGCGTGGTCGGCATCGTCACCACCGCCGGCAGCGCGCTGTCGCATAGCGCGATCCTGGCGCGCAGCCTGCATCTGCCGCTGGTGGTGGGTGTGGCCGACGCGGTGCAGCGGATCGACGATGGCGATGTCCTGATCGTCGATGCCGGCTCCGGCCAGGTAATCGTCGACCCCACGCCCGACCATCTGCGCGACTACCGCGAGCGTTTACGCACGCTGGCCAAGGAGCAGCGCGAACTCGGCCGGCTGCGCTCCAAGCCCACGCGCACCCGCGACAACGTCGATATCACCCTGCTGGCCAACGCCGAGTCGCTGGAAGACGTCGCGCGCGCGCATGCGCTGGGCGCCAGCGGTCTGGGCCTGTACCGCACCGAATTCCTGTTCCTGCAGCGCAACGAGCTGCCGGACGAAGACGAGCAGTTCCAGACCTATCGCGACACCGTACTGGGCATGAGCGGCCGCCCGGTAACCATTCGCACGTTGGATCTGGGCGCCGACAAGGCCGACCGCACCGGCCTGACCTTGAGCGACGAAGACAACCCGGCCCTGGGCCTGCGTGGCGTGCGCCTGTCGCTGGCCCGCCCTGCGGTGGCGCAGGCGCAGTTGCGCGCGATCCTGCGCGCCTCCGGCTATGGCCCGGTGCGCATTCTGGTGCCGATGGTCAGCGGCCGCGAAGAAATCCAGTTGGTGCGCAAACAGCTGAAAAAGCTCACCGCGCAGCTGCGTGATGAAGGCCACGAGATTGCCGAGCACATTCCGCTCGGCGCGATGATCGAGGTGCCTGCCGCGGCACTGGCGCTGGATTGCTTTATCGACGACATCGACTTCCTGTCGATCGGCACCAACGATCTGGTGCAGTACCTGCTGGCGGTGGATCGCAATAACGAGGCGCTGGGCGAGTTGTATTCGCCACTGCATCCGGCGGTGTTGCGGCTGATTGCGCAGGTGATCGCCACCGGGCGGGCGTACGGCAAGCCAGTGGCGGTGTGCGGCGAGATTGCCGGCGACCCGCGGTTCGTGCCGATGTTGCTGGCGTTGGGGCTCACCGAGTTCAGCCTGCACCCGGCCACCTTGCTGGAAGTGCGCCGCGCGGTACGCGACATCCACCTGGGCGAGCTGCGCGTGCATGGCGACAAACTATTGCGCGCACGCGACCGCAAGGGCATCGAGAAGTGGCTGGCCTGCAATGCGCAGGCTGTGTTGCGTTAGCGACAGCAGCGACTATGCACCACGACGCCAGACCTTCCGCGCATGCAGGCGGTACGCAGAGTCGGCCACTCCATCGCCACTGGCGCACGTAGCGCGTCGTTCGCCCGATACGGCAAGAATCTGCGCAAACGCGTTCACCGCAGCAGGGCGCTTGCCGCACCGCTTCGGCAATCTGCATGCGGATCGCCACGCCGCTGTATGTTTCGTCACCATGCGCAAGCGATAATGCCGTGCTGATCCAGCACCGCGTCTCCTACTGACGGCGCGTCCACTCTTCCGGGGAGCCGCGCATGGCCGAAGCCGTCCGCCACGACAAGACTGCGCGCCAGCTACGATTGCTGTCCGACGCGCTGGATAGCGGACGCCTGGGACCGGTACGCCGGCTGGTCAACACGCTGGCGCCGGCGGAGATCGGCAACCTGCTCGAATCGCTGCCGCCCGGCAAGCGCGAAGTGGTGTGGGGTCTGGTCGACCCGGAAGACGATGGCGAAGTGCTGCTGCATGTCGGCGACGAAGTGCGCGAAAGCCTGCTGGCCGACATGGACACCGATGAAATCGTCGCCGCGGTCGAAGACCTGGACATCGACGATCTGGCCAATCTGGTCGAAGACCTGCCCGACACCGTCATCGACGAAGTGCTCAAGTCGATGGACCGCGAGAACCGCGAGCGGCTGGAGCAGGTGCTGTCGTATCCGGAAGACACCGCCGGCCGCCTGATGAACCCGGACGTGGTGACGGTGCGCGCCGACGTCAATGTCGATGTGGTGCTGCGCTATCTGCGCCTGCGCGGCGAGCTGCCCGATCACACCGATCACCTGTATGTGGTGAGCCGACGTCATCAGTACCTGGGCCGCGTGTCGCTGGCCGCGCTGGTCACGCATGAGGACAGCACGCCGGTCAACCGGTTGATCGACGACGAACAACCGGCGATCGATGTGGGCGATGGCTCGGACGAGGTGGCGCGGCGCTTCTCCGATCACGACTGGATCTCCGCCCCGGTGGTGGACGACAACAACATCCTGCTCGGTCGCATCACCATCGATGACGTGGTGGATATCATCCGCGAGCAGGCCGAGCACCAGGCCATGAGCGCGGCCGGTCTGGACGAAGACGAGGACATGTTCAGCCCGGCGCGGCGTGCATTCCGTCGCCGGCTGATCTGGCTGGGCATCAATCTATGCACCGCTTTTCTGGCCTCCAGCGTGGTCAGCCGCTTCGAAGGCACCATCGAAAAACTGGTGGCGCTTGCGGCATTGATGCCGATCGTGGCCGGCATGGGCGGCAACGCCGGCACCCAGGTGCTGGCACTGATGGTGCGCGGCCTGGCGCTGGGGCAGATCGGCTCGTCCAACGTGATGACCCTGCTCAAGAAGGAACTCACGGTCGCGCTGATCAACGGCCTGTTCCTGGGCGTGGGGCTTGGCCTGATCGTGCTGGCCTGGTTCCGTCAGCCGATGCTGTCGCTGGTGATCGGCACCGCGCTGACCTTGAACATGCTTACCGCTGCCTTCGGCGGCGTGCTGGTGCCGGTGACGCTCAAACGGTTGGGCTTCGATCCGGCGCTGGCCGGCGGCGTGATCCTGACCACACTGACCGACGTGATGGGCTTTTTGAGCTTCCTGGGCCTGGCCACGTTGATCCTGATGCCGTGAGCGCGTGTGCCTGATCGTGTGTGCGCGCAGCCAAGAGTGAAGAACCGCATGACGCGTCCATGCCGATCGCCGCAGCGCGACGTGCCAGCGCAGCTGCATGCGGCGATACTGCAGCTCTGTGATCGATGGGGAGTGCTGCGTGATCGTTCGTTGCGTCTTACTTACAATTCTTGCGCTGGTGCTCGCCGGTTGCTCCAGCATGGCTGAGCGCCAGCACGACGGGCGGCGCGGCCACTTCGTCGCCCGCACCCTGCAGCTGGAGGGCCGGCTATACCGCTATCAGGTGTTCGTGCCGGCCGCCAAGGCGCCGCAGCCACGGCCGATCGTGTTGTTTCTGCATGGCTCGGGCGAGCGCGGCGACAACGGTCGCGATCAGGCCGAAGTCGGCGTCGGGCCTTACCTGAGCGAACACACCGCCGAATTCCCTGCACTGGTGGTATTGCCGCAGGTGCCCGACGACGAGGAATGGCTGGGCATCAATGCGCGTATGGCGATCGCCGCGCTGGATGCGGCCAGCGCCGAATTCGCTGCCGACCCGCAACGCACCTACCTCACCGGCATCTCGATGGGCGGCTATGGAGCATGGGAAATCGGGCTGATGCAGCCGCAGCGATTCGCCGCGATCGTGCCGGTCTGCGGCGCACTCAAGGCGCCACGCGACGAGCGCCACACGCTATACGTCAGCCTGGTGGCCAAGGAAGCCGACCCTTACACGGCCGCGGTCACACAGCTCAAGCACGTGCCGATCTGGACATTCCACGGCGCCAAGGACACCTCCGTGCCACCGCACGACGACCGCGCGTTGTACCGCGCGGCAAAAGGCGTGGGCGCTAACCTGCGCTACAGCGAATATCCCGAAGGCAACCACAACGTCTGGGACGTGACCTACGCGGACCCGGCGATGTGGGAGTGGATGTTCAAGCAGCGCCTGCGTTGAGCGTGTTGCAGTTGGATGCAGAGGACGCGCGCTCAGGCGCGCGGGACTGCTGCAGTGAAGGCGAAGGCCGGCGGTGATTCTGCCGGCGCCTACCTTGCGCTACCGCGCGTTGTGCCTGCCAGTTGATTTCCACCCGAACAGCACGCGATGACCTGACCGCCGCCATCAATGGTGGTAACCAGTCTCCGCAGTGATCTTGCCGCGGAACACCCGGTACGACCACACCGTGTAGCCCAGGATCAGCGGCAGCAACATCACAAGACCCACTATCGCGAACAGTTGCGAAGACGGCGGCGCGGCGGCCTGCCAGATGGTGTAGACCGGCGGCACCAGATACGGCCACATGCCCAGCACCAGGCCCAGAAACCCGAGCACGAACAAGCCCATCGCCAGCAGGAACGGCGGTGTGTCCGGCCGCCCCGGTTCGGTCGCGCGCCACAGCGCATAGCCCACCACGGCAACCAGTACCGGCACCGGCATCAGCCACAGGTAATGCGCATCGTTGAACCAGCGATCCATCACATGCGATTGCAACGACGGCAGCCACGCGCTGACCAGGCCGATGAAGACCAGCACGCTGAGGGTCAATGGCCGGCTCAGCTGACGCGCCAGCGCTTGCACGTGGCCTTCGGTCTTGAGGATCAACCAGGTGCTGCCGAGCAGCGCATAACCGAATACCAATGCCGCGCCGGTCAACATCGCGAACGGGCTGAACCAGCCCCAGATCCCGCCGACATAGCGGTCGTTCTCGATCGGCAGGCCCTGCACCAGGGCGCCCAGGATCACGCCCTGCGCGAAGGTGGCCAGAATCGAGCCGGCGGCAAACGCATTGCTCCATAGCCGCCGCGAACGCTGTGCCTTGAACCGGAACTCGAACGCAACACCGCGGAACACCAACGCCATCACCATCAGCAACACCGGCAGATACAACGACGACAGAATCACTGCGTAGGCCTTCGGAAACGCCGCCAGCAGCCCTGCCCCGCCCAGCACCAGCCAGGTTTCGTTGCCGTCCCAGATCGGCGCGGCGGTGTTCATCATCAGGTCCAGCTGTGCTTCGTCCTTGCGAAACGGCGCCAGGATGCCGATGCCGAGCACGAAGCCGTCCAGCACCACGTACATCAGCACCCCGAAGCCGATCACCGCAAACCATGCCACCGGCAACACTGTTGTCATGTCCATCATGCGGCTCCGTCGATCGATGCATCGGCCGCCGACAACGGCCGTGCGGGGGTGTGTTCGCCATGGTCCAGATGCGGTGCATCGTGCGGGGTCGGCCCGGTCTTGCCGATCTTGACCAGGTACCAGATGCCCCAGCCGAACACGAAGGCATAGCCGGCCACGTACACCGCCAACGAGATGGCGGTCATCAGCGCCGACTGCGGTCCCACCGCATCGGCGGTGCGCAACAGCCCGTAGACCACATACGGCTGCCGACCCATTTCAGTCACAAACCAGCCGGAGATCAGCGCGATGAAGCCGCTCGGCAGCATCCAGCGCCAGGTCGCCAGCAACCAGCGCCACTGCACCAGCTTGCCGCGCCACAACGCGAATGCCGACACCCAGGCCACCAGCAACATCAACGAGCCGATCCCCACCATGATGCGGAAGGCGAAGAACACCGGCGTCACCGGCGGGCGGTCGTGCGCCGGCACCGAGGTCAGCGGCGCGATGTTGCCGTCCAGGCTGTGGGTCAGGATCAGGCTGCCCAGGCGCGGAATCGCCAGCTCGTAGTCGTTACGCTCGGCCTGCGCATTCGGCAGGGCGAACACCACCAGCGGGAATCCCTTGCCTGGTTCTTCGGCATGCCAGTGCGCTTCCATCGCCGCGATCTTCATCGGCTGATGCTTGAGCGTATTCAAGCCATGCATGTCGCCGACAAAGATCTGCAGCGGCACGGTGATGGACGCGAACACCACCGCCAGCTTGAGCATGCGCAGGCCGGCCTCGCGGTGCACGCCGCGATGCAGATACCACGCACCCACCGCGCCCACCACAAAACAGGTGGTGATGAACGAGCCCAGCGCCATGTGCGCAAGCCGATACGGAAACGAGGGATTGAAGATGATCTTCAACCAGTCCACTGGATGCACGATGCCGTCGATCACCTCGTAGCCGGCCGGCGTCTGCAACCAGCTGTTGGACGAGAGAATCCAGAATGTGGACAACAGCGTGCCCAGCGCCACCATGCAGGTGGCAAAGAAGTGCAGGCGCTCGGAAATGCGTCCCCACCCGAACATCATCACGCCCAGGAAACTGGCTTCGAGGAAGAACGCGGTGAGCACTTCGTAGCTCAGCAACGGCCCGATCACTCCGCCCGCAATGCGGCTCAGTTCCGGCCAGTTGGCACCGAACTGGAAGGCCATCACGATGCCGCTGACCACACCCATGCCGAACGACACGGCAAAGATTTTTTGCCAGAAGAAGTACAGCTCACGCCAGACCGGCAAACGGGTGCGCAACCAGCGCCATTCCAGAAACGCCAGCAGGCTGGAAAGCCCGATGGTGAAGGCGGGAAACAAGACGTGGAAGGCGATGACGAATCCGAACTGGATACGCGATAGCAGCAGAGCGTCCACGGAGAGTGCTCCAGGAAAAGGTGGGAAGCGTCGGCGCACACGCTGCAAATCGATCGCCGAGACACACTACGGTGGTCGATCGCGACGTCTACGCGACACCAACATGGTATGGACGGATGCGCCCGTTCCCGATGCGACATGGCGTCGCATCTGCGGCAGTGTGTCGCAGCTGCCAGGCAAAAACGGCGCACCGGTGCGCATGCGGCAAGGCCCTGATCAGTGCGACCCGCTCAGACGATGCGCGCACGTCGCATCGCTCGCCGTGCACTTACAGCGGCGAACAAAACGTAGCGAGCAGTCGTCAGGTGGGTGTGGACGGCGCGGAGGAACCGCAGTGTACGAGGGATACATGCCGCACCGAGCACCGGCCGCGCCCGCCTGGCGGTGAGCACAGGAGGTTTGTTAGCTGCTCTTAGTCGTCCGCCTCCCTGCCGGCACCGGCACCGCCGAGCCGCTTGACAGCGCATTGCCCCCCATGACGCCGCCGCATCACCCAGGCCGCTATGGCCGCACCTGCTCCCAGACGCGCACGAAATTGCCGCTATAGACATCGACGATGCGCTGGATGGGCCAGCCTGCATCGAGCATCGCCTGGGTGAGCCGGGGCAGATCCGCGCCGCTGCGCATGCCGATCGGCAGGCTGGAGATGCCGCCATCGAAATCGCTACCGAAACTCAGATGCTTCCACGGATCTTCGACGATTCCCATGCCGGCGATCAGCCGGGCAAAGGCTTCGTAGTAGCCAATGACGAAGGCCAGATCGGCATCCATATTCGGCGTGTCGTCGGCCAGATACGCATGTTGCAGAAAGTACGGCGCCAGAATGACGCTGATGCAGCCACCGGTTTGCACGATGGCGCGGATCGCCGCATCGTCGAAGCCGCGCTCGAGATGATGCGATGGCCGCGTTTCGGTGCCCCTGGTAATGCTGCGCGATGCGGCGTGCGAGGCCATGGCCGGCACGTTGCGCTGCACGCAGATCTCGCACGCGTCGATCACCCCCTGGCTCGAGGTATGCGAAAGATCCACCAGCAGTCCGACCGCGATGCAGCGCTCCACGACCTGCCGACCGAATTCCGACAGACCTGCCCCCTCGATCATGCGCCACGGATTGAGCGCGGCATAGCCGGCCTGCGAGATGTCGGTATGGCTGAAATGGTTGAGTGTCAGGTAGGCGGCCCCTTCCTTGGCAGCGGTGCCCAGACGCTCCAGCCGCAACGCCTGGCTGCGACTGCCGCGTGGACCGAGCATATGCGCCCCCTCCAACGACAGGATCGCGCAACACAGACCTTCGGCCCGAATCGCACGCAGCTCGGCGGCGCTGCGTGCCAACCGTAAGCGTCCCCGGCTCGCTTCCACCATCGCCTCGACATAGCGCCGATGATCCACCCAGTTTTTCCAGGGGTCGAAGAACGGCACGGCAACGAGGTTTTCCCAGAGCGCGTGGGCGCTGAAACAGGCACCGCCGTAACCGCCTGCAAGAAAATCGGGGCCACTCACATGGTGCATCAGCGGTTGATTGCGACCTCTCGGCGAGGTCTTGTTCATCAGCCAGAGGATCAACGAGCGTCGATGCGCCTTCCAGTCGCCTTTCCAGAAATCGTAACCGCCCACCCGCGACAGATACAGCGAATCCAGATGCGTGTCGACCGGATAGGCCAGCGCATGCACGGCCTCCAACGTCTGCGCAACAGTCGGGCCTGCAGACTCCTGGGATGACACGGCACTCATGGACGCTCCGGCAATGCCCCTGAAAAACGCACGACTCACAGCGCCCTATGAGCGTTGGATTATAAAAGATGGCATCCGGAAAACTCGCTGAAAGCGCTGGATTCGACCGCCTAAAAGCTAATGGAACCGTTCCGGCAAGTCCACGGGCGCAGCGCTTTTTTGAGAGCGCATCCACAAGGCGACGTGCGTGCTCATTGGCGGTGATGGGTAGCCGACCCTCTGACTGGCGTCATTCGACCGCAGGATGCGCGCGTGTCATGGCATTGCCGTCGGCAACCGCAAGTGCGTGCAGCGACGGGATCGAGCCGGCGGCATGACATTGCCGCCGATACCCGCCTGCAGGTCGCTGAACTGCAGGCGCCGACAGTTTGCCGATGCAAACCGATGCGTCGGCTCTACGCACCCGGCACGATTACGCCGCGGCGCGTACCCGGCGTGCCAGTTCGCTGATCAAGGCGATGCCGGCAGTGAGCCCCACCATCGACAGGAATTGCGCGCGGGTGTCGGCCGAGGACGCCAGCAGCACGAAGATCACCGCCAGGATCGCCAACGCCAGCAGCGTCAACACCGGATATCCGCGCATGCGGAACGGCAAGGCGATACCGGCACGGTCGGCACGCGCACGCAGGATCAACTGCGACAGCAGCGAGATGGTCCACACCAGCAGGCAGGTGGCACCCACGATATTGAGCAGCATCGGCAGCACCTTGCCCGGATACAGCAATTCCAGCACGGCGGCGGCAAAACCGAACAGCACGCTGGCGATCACCGCCACCAACGGCACTTGCTGGCGGCTGGTGTTGCTCAGCCAACGCGGCGCCTCACCGCGCTGGGCCAGCGAGAAGATCATGCGCGAGGCGCCGTAGAGATTGGCGTTGAGCGCCGACAACAGCGCCACCACCGCCACCAGTGTGATGCCGGTGGCCGCGCCGGGAATCCGCGCCACTTCCAGCACGGCGGCGAACGGCGAACTCAGTGCGGCGCTGGTCCACGGCACCACTGCCACGATGACGCTGATCGAACCGATGTAGAACACCAGGATGCGCCAGGCCACGGTGCGGATGGTGCGCGCCAGGCTGCGCCCCGGGTCGGCGGTTTCGGCGGCCGCCACGGCCACGATCTCGGTGCCGCCGAAGGCGAACACCACCACCAGCAACGCGGTACCCACGCCGGCCAGGCCCTTGGGCGCGAAGCCGCCGTGCTGGGTGAAATTGGACAGCCCCGGCGACGCCACACCCGGCAGCAGGCCGGCCAGCAATGCGCAGCCGAGTAACAGGAAGATCACGATGGCGACCACCTTGAGGATGGCGAACCAGAATTCGAACTCGCCGAAATTGCGCACGCCCAGCAAGTTGATCACGGTGAAGGTGGCCATGAAGATCGACGCCAGCAGCGGCACCGGCAATGCCGGCCACACCGTGGCCAACAGGCTCGCCGCGCCCACCGCCTCGGCGGCGATCACCACCACGATCTGCAGCCACCATAGCCAGCCCACGGTTGCGCCGGCAGTCGCCCCCATCGCATCGGCCGCGTACACCGAGAAGGCGCCGCTGGCCGGCTTGGCCGCGGCCATCTCGCCGAGTGCGTTCATCACGATGATCACCAGCGCGCCGGCAATCAGATAGGACACCAGCACGGCCGGACCGGCCGCATGGATGCCCACGCCTGAGCCCAGGAACAACCCGGCGCCGATCGCCGTGCCCAGGCCCATCATCATCAATTGCCGCGGTTTCAAGGCATGGCGCAACGCAGGCGCGGCGGTCTCAGCAACAGGATCGGTCGGAAGCGACATGGACGGAATCGCGAAGGTGGTAACGCGACACGATACCGCGTCGTGGCGCCGGCCGCGCCTCTTGACGAAGACGTCCAGGCCAGGCTCAAGTTGCGGCCGCGCCGCCGACAGCGTGCGCTCGCTCCGAAGCGATTGCCCAAGGCCATGCCGTTGCGCGACGCGCTCGCGCGTCATGCTGCAGTGCACACTGGCCGCAGGAGCAACGCCGACGGCGGCATTGGCATTGCCAAGGCGAGGCGACGCGCGGATCGGTCTGAAGACAGGCTGCAACGTGGCGACGTTGCCAAGCGTGCGCGCTGATCGAAGGCGGCCTGGCCACACCGTGATCTCGTATTGCGATAACGCGTCTGCGGCACCGTCCACACCAACTGCGTGGCGATGCGCGGCCGTCATCGCCCTTCCCTCCTACCAACGGCATGTCGCTGCGGCGCGCGGCCACCTCAGACACATGCAACTGGCGTGGCCGGCAACATCGCGACACATAAAAAAATCCCCGGCATTGCCGGGGATCTGTGGGTGCAACGCTGCGCCGACGCTTACTCGGCCAGATTCTTGCCTGCACCTGCGGTGGCGATCACCTTGGCCTTAACCTGCGCGGCCGGCGTGACGGTGTAGATGTAGCCCAGCGATTCCGGGAACACCTTGGAGCTGACCCAGTTGGTGGCATTGGCGTAAGGCTTGCTGCCATCCGGCGTGCCCCAGGTGATGCCGCTGCCGACGTAGTTATTGATCAGGTCCCAATAGCCGATCTCGCTGCTGTCGCGCGAGGTCACCGGGTTCTTGATGTTCTCGAAGTAGTTGGACTCGATCTTGGCGACGCCGCCCATGCGCACGTTGATGCCCGAGGTGGTGACGTTGTTGAAGTAGTTGTTGTAGATATGGCTCAACCCGCGACGCTGCAGCGGCACGCGCGACTCAACGTTCTCGAAGCGGTTGTGGTGATAGGTGGTGCGGGCGGCCGAATTCTTGGTGTCGCTGTCGCTGTAGCCGTTGAGCGCGACCTTTTGATAGTTGTAGACGTAGTTGTAGGACACGGTGACGTGGTGCACGCCCTTCTTCATGTCGATGCCGCCATCGAACGAGGCATCGCCGGCGCCGGAGCACTTGGTCAACGAGGCGAACACGGTGTTGTGGTCGACCCAGATCTTGGAAGGTTCGCCAGTGGAATTGCCTTCGAGGGAAATCGAATCGGCATCTTCGCCGCCTTGCAGCAGGCCGATGGTCATGTTCTGGATGATCACGTTATGCGCGTTGCCGACCACGCGCACGCCGAAGTTGGCCGCCGAGCCGTTGGCACCCTTGATGGTGACATCGCTCTTGTTCTTGATCTGCACGGTCTTGGCCGGCAGCTTCCACTGCGCGCACACATCCTTGATGGTGCCGAAGTCGAACTTGCCGGTGTAGTTGAGCACCAGACCACCACTGCCGGAATAACCGTCGATGGCCGCCTGCATCGCTTCGAAGGTGGCCACGTTGACCGGTGTCTTGTTGCCGCCGCCAGTGGTGGCAGCGCCGTAGCCAACCGGGCCGGCAATGGCGCTTGCGGCACACGTGGACAGTGCAAGCGCGAGTGCGCCCTGGAGCATCTTGCTAATCATGCAGCCTCTCCCAAAGAAGTCGATAGGCGATGCGCGACGTCTGCGCGATGGCAACGACGTCGGCAAAGCAGTGCGTGGGGGCCGCATTCTTCGCGCGATTTAGAACATAAAACAATTATCCATCTTTGAAACTTTGACGCACCACGGTGTTCTCTTTGCAGGACATGCAAAAGAGACAGCAAGAGACACGCAGGACAGGACACTGCTGTGCATGCAACGCCACGCGCGATTGGCGGCTAGATGCAGGTATTTGCGATGCGTACGATGCGCGCGGACGCAGCTACATCGGCGCTGATTACTGCACGGTTGCGCTGAGACAGCGCGTCGCTTCGATCGGTTGTTGCAATGCAGCGCCACGCAACGCAGCACAACCTGCACATCGACGATGTGCGTGCGTCATAGACCATCAAGCGTATGCAACACCGCTGCCTCGCCTCCGCGTTGCAGCGATGACATGGCGCACCAGTCCCGAAGGCACGGCACGCTGCGGCGAGTGCTGATGACATGCCGGCGCAAGCCGCGCAGTGTCAGATCAGCCGATGCTGCTGGCGCTGACAGGCTGATGCAGCCACCGGGTTAAATGCAGTACGCGCGACCGACAGCGCGTGGATTGCGAGCGCTATGACGCCACAGTGGGCGCAGAAACCCGCTTGCCGCGCAATTGTGCGGCAGGCAACGCAGTGAACGATCAGGGTGACCGCATATCACCGACGCACGCAGTCGATGTCTCGTCGAGCGCTGGCGCAATGTTTTCACCCACAGGCCGCATGACTGATGCAGGGCACCACTGCGACACGCTCGCGCGACAATGCTCGGCTTTGCACGATAGTCGACGCGCGACAGCGCGACAGCGCCAGTGCTACGCCGCGACGCAGCAGGCAGACAAGCTGTCCACCTGGAGCACCGCGCCTTTACACAGCGCGAGCGATCGATCCCGATACATGCGCAAGCTCGCCGCCCGGCCACGGTGTGTGGTCATCGAGAAAGTCGCCGACCAGACGCATGCAGGCAGCGCGTTCTTCCACGTGCGGCATGTGACTGGAGTTGGCGAACACATGCCAACGTGCATCCGGAATCAGACGTGCGTACGGCTCGACGGTTTCCGGCGTGGCCTCGTCGTACTTGCCGGACAGTACCAGCGTGGGCGCCATGATGCGGTGCAGGCGCTCGATGATGCTCCAGTTGCGCAGACTGCCCACCACGTGGAATTCGGTTGGGCCATTCATGGCGTGATACACGGTCGGGTCGGCATCGATGGCGGCGAAAGTGCGTGCCACCTCGTCCGGCCACGGCACCAGGCGGCACACATGCTGCGCGTAGAACACCTGGCTGGCCGCCCGATATTCCGGGTGATCCAGCGTGCCGGCAGCTTCGTGTTGGTCCAACGCGGCCTGTACCTGCTCGGGCAGGCCAGCGCGCAGACGCAGCGCTGCCGCGCGCCACAAGCCCATCGACGCCGGCGAATTGGCGATCACCAACGCACGCAACCCGCTGGGCCGGCGCACCGCGTGTTCGGCGGCCAACATCCCACCCCACGACTGCCCCAGCAGGGCGTATTGCGAGAGGCCCAAGTGGTCGATCAGCGTCTGCAACTCGTCCAGAAACAGGCCGACCGTCCAGAACGCGGAATCCGCGTTGGGCAAATGGGTGGAGCGGCCATTACCGAGCTGGTCGTAATGAATCACCGCACGGCCGTTGCCGGCCAGGTCCTTGAAGCTGTCGACATAGTCGTGCGTGCAACCGGGCCCACCATGCACCACCACCAGCGGGCAGGCATCGCTGCGCAGGTCGCCGCTGATGCGGTACCAGGTGCGATAGCCGCGGAATTGGACATACCCCTCGGTGGACTGCATGACCTGCGCCTGCTCGGCTAATGATGAGCGCCGAGCCTAGCGGGCAGCTGCGTCTGGGTTAACTGGCAAATCTCACAGGTTTGCAGCGGTTTCGAGGCCATCGTGTTGATGGCTTGCGCGTTAGACAGGCTGTGGACCAACGCCTAAAAGTACAGACGATTGTGCAGACCAATCGCAAATTCGATGTTCAAGGTCGACGACTATCGACCACACCACTGCAACTGCTGCGATGCGCAGCGTAACCAGGTCTTCAGCATCACGCACTGCAGCGCAGGCGCGCGCCCTGCTATCACGTCAGGCGCCGTACCCAGCCTGCGCAAAGCGGCGCTGGCGATTGGAAGCGTCGATCGCCGCACATCGATGCGTGGCGTGCAATCAATGCCACAAGCAGCCACCGCAACGTACTTAAGGCTCCAGCAATCGGTAGTGCATGCCACGTACCACCGCCTCGACACGATTGCGTGCGCCCAGTTTGCGCGCGGCCGAATTCAGATGCAGATTGACCGTGGCGGTGGAACGATTGAGCGCGGCGGCGATGCTCTTGGCGGTCAGCCCCTTGGCCGAATACTGCAGGCATTCGCGCTCGCGCCGGGTCAGCGCGATGTGGTGGCAACGACGCTCCTGCGGGTCCAACAGCTCCTGCGCACGCGCCTGAAACGCATGCGCAAGCAGCAAGAACGGAGCAAGCTGCGCTTCGGCCAGGCGCGGCGCTTCGGCGGCACTCGCGTCGACCGCGCCACTGAACGTGGCAAACGCGCCGCCGGGCAGATGCAGCGGCACGGTGACACCGGTAGCCATGCCGCTGTCGCACAGATAGCGCGTCACCTGGCGGTGCTGCGCGCCGACGTATTCCACTCCGGGCCGGTCGCCATCGGTGCGGTACGACCACACGAAGGGCGTGGTGCGTCGCGTAGCACGCTGCTGAACGGGGTCATGTTGGTAGTAACCGTGCTCGCACCAGACATGCTGCATATCGCCTGGCGCATTGCGCTGCATGAACACGGTCGGGGTGATCAGCGCACCTTCCATACTCAGCGGCACCGGCGCGTAGTCGTATACCAGCGACTGAAAGCCCAACGCGCACACGTCGCCAAATACCCGATCCAGACAGGCATTGAGCGTACGCAGTGCCTGCAGATCGCGGCCCAGGCTGGCCAGAGTGTCGAACATGGGGGTCCTTCGGAGCCGTTGACGCCATTGCTGGATGACATCCAGCACGGAAAACCTAGCACTTTTACCAATGGATGGGCTTGCCGGCCACATTATCGTCACAATGCCGGTCACACAGCTGCAGTGCAGCATCGACGCCCCGGACCGCGCGCCTGCGCTGAACCTGCCTTCCTTACAGCGGATATCTGCATGACCGATACACCACGCCGCGACGATGCGGCAGAGCTGGAACGTTTTGGCTACACGCAGGAGCTCAAGCGCCAGCTCACGCTGAAGGATCTGCTGATCTACGGCCTGGTATTCATGGTGCCGACCGCGCCGTTCTCGATCTTCGGCGGGGTGTTCGACATCAGTGCGGGGATGGTGCCGCTGGTATATCTGGTCGGCTTCGTGGCGATGCTGTTCACCGCCTTGAGCTATCAGCAGATGTCGCAGGCATTTCCGGTGGCCGGCTCGGTGTACGCGTATGTTGGCCGGGGATTGAGCAGCGGTATGGGCTTCCTCGCTGGTTGGGCGATCCTGCTCGACTATCTGCTGGTGCCCACCCTGCTCTACGTCGTTGGTGCCAATGCCATGCATAACGTGTTGCCGGGGGTACCGCAGCCGGCATGGATCGCGTTCTTCGTGGTGCTCAATACCGTGGTCAATCTGCGCGGCATCGAAACGACGGCGCGGGCGAATCGATTTTTTCTGTTCGCGCAGTTGGTGGTGCTGGCGGTGTTCGTGGTGCTAGCGACGCTGGCGATCCAGCGCGGCGTCAACGGCGCGCAGTGGACGCTGCGCCCGTTCTACAACCCGCAGGCGTTTTCGCCGCAGCTGATCTTCAGCGCGCTGTCGGTGGCGGTGGTGTCGTTTCTGGGTTTCGATGCGATCTCCACGTTGTCGGAAGAAACGCGTGGCGGCAACCGCGTGGTGGGCCGCGCCACCTTGCTGGCCTTGGTGCTGGTGGCGGGCCTGTTTGTACTGCAGACCTGGCTGGCTGCGTTGCTGCAACCGACGCTGCAGCGTTACCCAAGCGCGCAGGCCTCCAACGATGCGTTCTTCGACATCGGCCGGCTGATTGCCGGGCCGTGGTTGCAGATCGTCATTGCGTTGACGGTGGCAATCAGTGCGGCAATCGCCAATTCGCTGGTGGCGCAAGCAGCAACTTCGCGTCTGTTGTTCGCCATGGCACGCGACCGCCAGTTGCCGGCGTTCCTGCGGTACATCCATCCACGCACCGGCGTGCCGCAGCGCGCCATCCTGCTGGTGGCGGCGTTGAGCATGGTGCTGGGCGAAGTGTTCGTCGGCCAGATCGCGCTACTGTCGTCGCTGTGCAACGTCGGTGCGCTGACCGCATTCGTACTGCTGCATCTCGCCGTGCTCTGGCACTTTCGCAACCAGGGCCGGATCGTGTTGCATGGCGTGGTGCCGCTGATCGGCATCGTGATCCTGGCCTATGTGTTGATCAACGCCGACCGCCATGCGCAGCTCGGCGGCAGCGCATGGATGGTGGTGGGGTTGTGCGTGTTGGCGTTCTTGAAAGTCAGTGGTCGCTCGACCGAGTTCCGCGCCAGCGACGCAGTGCAATAGCGCTTCGCGCGCGGCGTTGAGCGTATGCAGTGTCTATATGCCACTGTGCACTGCGTGCACGCTGCAGTGCGCGCGTCTGCTGTGGAAATCAACGCCCGCTCGAATGCGGCATGTCGCGATGCATTAGCCGCGCGCGCATCTTTCGTCGACCCGCGGAGTCGCGCAGCCAGCCTCCCTAACGTGCTGTTCCAACAGTGCTGTGCACGCACGCGTGCACGTGCACTAAGTACACGCACGCGCGACGCTCCTATGTCCATCGCGCATGCGACGCAACGCATCGATGTGTACAAAAGCGATTGTATTTTTCTTGATCGCCCGTCTCTGAACGAGATTTTCAGCACATATTCAGCTCTAAACATTCGCTAGTCTCGTTCGGCGCCAACGATGGCGCCGAAGGGTGTAGCCCCCGCCGCACCCTGCCGATCCCTGACGAGAAGGACTACCCATGAATCGCAAGAATGCGTTGTACCTCGCGCTGCTCTCTGCTGTGTCCGGCGTTGCGCTGGCTGCGCCGCCCACCGAGATGGATGCCGCACCGGTGAGTAGCGCGCCGCAGGCGACCAAGCTCGGCGCGGCGACGTTGCAGTCGGCCAGCCTGCGCGGCGGCATCATGCCCACGCGCGTGGCGCAACTGGCTGCACCGAGCAGCAAGGAACTTGGCGCCGTGCGTGAGCGCCGTATTGCGCAGGTCAAGCATGGGCAGCCGCTGCAGATCGGCTTTACGCGCGCGGTGGCGCAGCCGTTGGTCAACCTGGCCAAGCTCGATTGGCAGATGGCCGGCGACGGTTCGCGCGTTGCGACCTTGAAGCTGGGCTCCGCGCAGGCGGCATCATTGCGTGCGGCGTTGCTGCTGCGTGGTGCCGGCGCAAAACCGGGCGACCCGTCCAAGGTGACACTGCGCTTTGCAGGCGACGACGGCCGTGTGTTCGAACAATCCGGTGCCAGCTTCGTCGGCACCGGCGATGCCATCGGCTGGTCGCCGACGGTGAGCGGCGAAAACCTGCTGGTCGAGCTGTCGCTGCCGGCAGGCCTGTACCCGGAGAACTTCAGCCTCAGCATTCCGCAGCTGTCGCATCTGGATATCAGCCCCACCGCCAGCCCGCGCGACATGATGACCATTGCCATCGGCGAGAGCGATTCCTGCCAGAACGACATCGTGTGCCGCGCCAATCCCACCGCCGGCTTTACCAGCGCCGCGAAGGCGGTGGCGCGCATGTTGTACACCACCAGCCAGGGCTCGTTCCTGTGCACTGGCACCCTGCTCAACAACACCAACACGCCCAAGCGCAATCTGTTCTGGACTGCGGCGCACTGCATCAGCACGCAGACGGTGGCCAACAGCCTGCAGACGTACTGGTTCTACGATGCGGCCAGCTGCAATGGCAACACCGCCAGTTCGCAGGCGACCACGCTCACCGGCGGCGCGTTCCTGCGCCATGCCAATACCACGCGCGACACCGCGCTGCTGGAACTGAAGACCGCACCGCCGAGCGGCGCGTTTTATGCCGCATGGAACAGCGCGGCGATCGGTGCCACCAGTACTTCGATCGTGGGTATCCATCACCCCGCGGGTGACGTCAAAAAGTACTCGCTGGGCACGGTCAATGGGCTCAACACCTCCATCGACGGCAAGACGCCGCTGTACCGCGTGGTGTGGAACGACGGCGTGACCGAAGGCGGCTCGTCCGGCTCGGGGCTGTTCACCATTGCCAGTGGCGGTGCGTATCAGCTGCGCGGCGGCCTGTATGGCGGCTATTCGTACTGCACCGCGCAGACCGATCCGGATTACTACTCGCGCTTCTCCGACGTGTATTCGTCGATCTCCACGTTCTTCGGGCAGTAATCGTCAAAGCGTTGTAGTGCAATGCGTGGCAGGCGGTAGATCGCCTGTCACGCGTTTGCATGCCACGTACTGGGCCGTGCCGATCTAGAGCTACTTACAAAACTACTGCGCAACCGTCAGGCAGGCGTGGAAGTTGCCCAACATTCTCATGGACCACTACTCCTAGACTCCGTTCCCTGTGCGTCGTCCACATGCGCCGGACGACTGCTCGCCACGTGTTGTGAGCCACTCTTAGAAGCACAGCGGTGCTCCGCACAGCGATCTGCATGATCGATGTGTCCAGCGTCTTGCCTGGCGCAGTTACGGCAACGCGGTGATGCGCTCCCGCGATGGGTCGTTCCACAACTGTCTCTTGCTGGCATCGTTCAACAGCGTGGTCGCGGTGCTGTTGCCGGTGCGATGCGTGTACAGAATCCAGTTCGGCAGGCCCGGGAACGCGCGGTTCGCTTCGATCGCGCGAGCGCCCTGAAAACGCATCAACCCGTACACCCAGAACGTATGCCAGCGATGGTCGCGGGTCGCAGCCGGGTTGGCGGTGATCACCGACAGCTGCAGCAACGCGCAACCGCGACGGCGTGGCACGCGCCGGTAATCGTCGGTGGTGGGTTCATGCGTTGGCACACGTAGCGCGCGGTAGCGATCGCCCTGCGACAACACCACGGTGCGCCACGCATTGCCGCCGGCCAGACCAACGCCGCCACTGCCCAGGGTCACCACATAATCCGGACGACGGTCGCCATTGAGATCCACGCGCTCCACGTCATGAAAACCAAGCAGCCCACCACCCAATTCGACCGGTGTCAGCAGCACGCGTCCGGCTGCGTCGCGTACCTGCAACATCGGCGCTGCGCCGCGGTTGTCCATGGCGAGCACAGTGTTTGCATCGCGAAAATGGGTCACGCCCTCCCACTGCACGCTGCCTTCTACTGCGGGTAGTGAGTCCACTTTGCACTCGGAGCCAACGGGCGGCCGCGACCAGGGCGGATACTGCGGATGCCAAGCCTGCGCCTGCGACGACATCAGCAAGGTCAGCACTGCGAGCTGGCATGCGTAGCGACGGCGCTCGCGCCGTCTCGTGGTGTTGCGCACATCCATGGCTGCGACGCTCTTGGTTCGATGGTGCCGCACTATGCGGACTCGCCTGCATGGCGGCAAGCGTGTGCGGCGCTGCCAAGGCAGTGCGGGTGCCAGGCAGGATGACGGCGCGTCGCAGGACGTTGGGCCGACCTGCTTTGGAAACCGACTGGCCTCGCGGAGACGCCACCAAGCGCAATCCCCGACAATCCATGTGGTGGCATGCTGTAGTGCCTGCGCAGCCATCGCTGCGGCCATGCGACCCACGCTCCTGCCACGCCAAGCGCGCCGCATGTTCAAGCGAGCAAAGCGCATGGCAATCCTGCAGACTGCCAACACTTCCATCGCCAGGATCGGCATGCCGTTTTCCCATCGCTATCGCCATGCCGTCACCGCCGCGCTGCTTGCCGCAGTGTCCGCCGTCTCCACTGCCGCGATGGCCGCGACGCCGGCCGCCGCGGAAGACGTCAAGGCCTATGCGTTGCAGCTATGCCTGCAGCAGAACTACGAACGTAGCGGCAGGCTGGAACCCGACCAACTGCGCGACCGCTCGTATCTGCTCACCACCTACGCGCTGGACAATGCCAGGCCTGGCGCCACCGGGCGGTTGCAGACCTTTGTCGCACAACAGACGGCGGACTATCACCGCGGCGAGGTGCCGATGAAGGACGAAGCACGCCGCGGGCCGTTCACCACCATCTTTGCGCAATGCATGGCGTTCTATCGCTCGCCCGCGCTGCGCGAATTTGTGGCGAAACAACGCTGAGTCGTGCCGGCGCGGCGTGTTTCGATCGCTGCCGAAATCCTGTCCCCCCGATGATCCCGGAACCGCGATGACCAGTTTCACCACTCTCCGCAGCCGCCGCGGTGTGCTCAAGACCGCACTCAGTGCCGGCGCATTGCTGGCGGCAAGCCAACTCGCCGCCGCTCCCCGCAAGAAGGCTGCAACAAACGGCAGCGCGCCTGCGCCGTTCCCGGCCAAGGGCAGCGTGCTGGTGCTGCTCGGCACCAAGGGCGGGCCAACGCCCTCGCCGCTGCGCGCGGCGGCAGCCAATGCGCTGGTGATCGACGGGCAGCCGTACCTGATCGATTGCGGCAACGGTGTGGCCCAACAGCTGGCCAAGGCCGGCATCCGGCTCCCCGCACTGCGCGATATCTTCCTGACCCACCACCACTCCGATCACAACGCCGATCTGCTCACTGTGGTGTGGCTGGCCTGGGCCAGTGGCTTGCAGACGCCGGTGCATCTGTACGGGCCACCGGGCATCGGCAAGATGGTGGATGCGTTCGTCGAGATGCATGCCATCGACATCGAAGCGCGCATCCGCGAGGAAGGCCGCCCGCCGTTCAAGCCGCTCATCCATGTGCATGAGTTCGACCAGGCCGGCACCGTGTTGCAGAACGATCAGGTCACGGTGACCGCCACGCTGGTGGACCACTACACGCTCAAACCGGCGTTCGCGTACCGCTTCCAGGCCCGCGACCGCTCGGTGGTGTTCTCCGGTGATACGCGCTACCTGCCGGCGCTGGCTGCATTTGCCAAGGACACCGACATCCTGGTGCATGAGGTGATGTATCTGCCCGCGCTGGAAAAGATGCTCAAGACCAACGACAACGCCCCCACCTTGCTGGACCACCTGCTCAAGAGCCATTCCACCAGCGAAGAGGTGGGGCGGATCGCCGCCGCGGCCAATACCAAGATGCTGGTGCTCAATCACTTCGTGCCTGGCGGCGATCCCAGCATCACCGATGCGATGTGGAGTGAAGGCGCGCGCAAGCACTACGCCGGGCCGATCGTGGTCGGCGCCGATCTGATGCGGCTGTAGCCGGCGGAACTACAATATGCGTCAAGACAATGTTGCGCAGACTTTAGAATAAATCCAAAATTTGAAAGATCGAACAAGTCAAATTTCATCATTTTAGCTGCCCGTTGCAGGGCATTTCGCAGGCCAAAATAATGTCGCAAGATATGGAACCACCCGTTGATCCAATGCAGGAAAATCGCCGTCTGCGCGCGTCGATGGAGCGCATGCGCTCTAACCAGCGGCTTGCGCGCAGCGGTGTACTGATCGCGATGTTCGCCGGCATGGCGTTTTTCCAAGTCCGAGATCTATTCAAGGACAACGCGTTACTGATGGTTGGCGTACTACTGTCGGCGGTGAGCGGCATCATTATCGTATTGACGGCGCTGCCATTTCTGCGCAGCCCCTGCCCAAAATGCAAGCGTTCCTATCATGGTCCGGCAGCATTGCTACGCTCTGCGGAGCAGCCAGCACCTTGCAGGCATTGTGGCTTCCAGATCAATCAACACGTTTCCCGTTACTCCTGAAACGCAGCGCACCTAATCGCCTTCATGTCGTGATCTTTGGTTGGAGCACGCAGGCATCTTAAGGTGTGGGAAACAAGCAACTAAACATACCTACATAGCCACCCGCCTGCGCCCACCCCATAGCTGCTCGTCAGCCTTGCAATAGCGCTCGATGAAGTCCTGCTGCGACGGCATCTGCTCCACCACGCGCTGGATCGGCTGCGCAATGCCATCCAGCAGGCGGCGCAGATCGGTGTCGGACAACGCCGCCGCCAGCGGATGATGCTGCTGCGGCACGATGCCCTGCCCCAGCAGTACGTGCGTCCAGGAATCCACGCGGAACAGTTCGTCGGTGCCTTGCCAGGCATGCGCGCGCTCGCGCCAGGCACGCAGACGCAGGCGCAGCGAGTCGGGCAGTTCCATGTCGCGACACTGCTGCCACAGCGGCTCGTCGCGCTGCGTGGCGTGATAGTGCAAGGTGACGAAATCGCGCACGTGTTCCATCTCGGTGCGGCTGATGTCGTTGAACACATCGACCTGCGACGGCGCGATGCCATCGGCCGGGAACAGCGTAATCAACCGCACCACCGCGGCAATGGTGAGATGGATGCTGGTGGATTCCAGCGGCTCGATAAAACCGCTGGCCAGACCGAGCGAGACCACATTCTTGTTCCAGGCCTTGAGCCGTCGCCCGGTGCGGAACGGCACCAACCACGGCTCCTTGACCGGGGTTGCGGCCGTGTCGCGCAGCAGCTTGGCGTGCGCCTCGTCATCGGACATGTGCTGGCTGGAAAACACCAGCCCGTTGCCAACGCGATGCTGCAACGGAATATGCCAGCGCCAGCCCGCCTCATGCGCAATGGCGCGCGTATACGGCACCGGTGGGCCGACTGCTTCGGTCTGCACCGCCACCGCGCGGTCGCACGGCAGCCAGTGGCTCCAGTCTTCGTAGCCGGTGTGCAGTGTCTGCTCGATCAACAGACCACGGAAGCCAGTGCAATCGATGAACAGGTCGCCTTCGATCACCTGCCCGTCCTCCAGCACCAGCGCGGCCACATCACCGCTGTCTGGCTGCAACGTCACCTGCTGGATCTTGCCCTCGACACGCGTGACCCCGTGCGCTTCGCTACGCGTGCGCAGAAACCGCGCGTACAACGCCGCGTCCAGGTGGTAGGCATAGTTGACGGCCGGTTCGCGTGGCAACGCGAAGCGGTCCACCCGCGAGGCCACGGTTTCCAGGCAGTAATCGCCGAACGCGCCGGGCATGCCGCGGCGCTGACTTTCCAGCCATAGATGATGAAACGCGCACACCAGCGTGCTCTGGCCGGTAATGCCGAAGGGGTGGATATAGCGCTCGCCCTGCCGGCGCCAATGCTCGAACGAGATCGACAGCTTGAACGTGCCGGCGACCGCGCGCAGAAACTCCTGTTCGTCGATCTGTAAAAACCGATGAAAGGTGCGGATGGGCGGCACCGTGGACTCGCCCACCCCCACGGTAGCGATCTGATCGGACTCGACCAGGGTGATGTCCAACAAGTCGCGAAATTGATGCGACAACGCGCAGGCGGCGATCCAGCCGGCGGTGCCTCCCCCGGCGATGACAACCTTGCGAATCCTGGCCTGGTTCACGGCGTTTTCCTGTCAGTGGGAGCACAACACGATGGAGGTGATCAGCGATTGAGCTTGCCGATCAGCATGGCGCGCAGCTGGCGCGCCAGTGTGGGGTCGATCGGGCCCAGCACCTGGCGCGCGTGCTCGGGCAGATGTTCGCCGGCACGCTCGGCAGGGCCGAACACGTAGTAGTCGAATAACGCACGCCAGGCGGCCTTTTCCGACGCCGGTCGGTCGCGGATGGCCCACAGCGCGTGATACAGGGCCTGCATCGGTGCAGGCAGCTGCGCCGGAGCGGTGCTCCACCAATAATTGACCAGCACATTGAACGGCTGCAGCGATTGCACGTGGTGCCACCACATGCTGGGGATGAAAATCGCATCGCCCGGTTCCAGCACCGCCGTACGCGCCTGCGACAACGCATCGGCCATGCGCGGATAGCGCGCAAGATCCGGATTGATCACATCCACCATGCTCACCACCTGGCCGCCCGGCGTGGGTTCCAGCGGGCCCGGATACAAATTGGCCACCTGCTCGGGCGCAAACAGCGTGAAGCGCCGCTGGCCTACCGCGCACACCGCCAAGTTATTGGGCGCATCGAAATGGCAGGAGGCGATGACCCGGTTGCCAATCCAGATGCTGGGCGGCACGGCATTGCCATCTGCGCTGACATCCAGCGCATTTCCTGCCGCAAAACCCGGCAGATGCGCATCGATCGGCAACGAGGCCAGGTAATACGTAGGCGGCTGCGGATCGTCCAGATGCGCGTCGATCGCGTCCAGCAGCGCGCTCAAGCTGCCGCGCTGCACCTCAAAGTTGAGATCGCTGCAATCGTCGCGATAAAACGGCCGGCCGCCGATGTCCGGAGCGCCATACGAATACTGCAGTGCGCGGCCGGTATCCATGCCGCGCAACTGCGCCATGGCCTGCGATATACCACGCTGCGCGGCCTGCACCAGCGCCCAGTCGCGCGCCACCCCGCGCAGCACCAGCGGTTGCGCGGCCGCGCACAACTGCGCCAGCAATGCCGCATCCGGCCGACAGTCGCTGCGCTCGGGCAACGGGGCGATCGATGACAATGCGCTCATGCGATCAAGCGTGTGCGGCGGCTGCAGCAGCGGCCTGCACGTGCTGTAGCCGCCGCTGTTTCTCGCCCATCAGCCGGCGCAGGTTGTGGTGCGAGGCCAGCATCAAAAAGGCGCCTTCCAGATACCCGGCGTGATGCAGCTGCTGCAAGCCTGCGCCATCCAGCGCGGCCAATCGCTCGCGGTCGATGCTGTGCAGCCCTTCCAGGTGCACGCCGTGGCTGTCGTCGAGCACTACATCCAGCTTGACCGGTTGAATCAGGCCCAGCGCATCGAACGCGGCGCACATGGCCTGCCCCGCATCCATGCCGTCACGGATGCCGCGCAACACGCTGATGATGTGTTCCAGATATGCGCTATGCCCGCCCTGTGGCAGAAACACCGGTTCGCCGTCGGCGCGACTGATGCGCGGGTGCTCCAGGTCGACATGAATCACCGGCTCCTGCACCAGTGCGCCATCGATACGCTGCTCCTGAAACCCGATCAGAAACGGCCCCTTGGCGACGATGCCCGGCAGGTAACCCGCATTCCAGCGGCCGTCTTGCAGAAACAGGTTTTCGTCGGGCGCAAAGCCCAGCAGGGCTACCGACTGATAGGCGCCGGTGGCCGCATCCTTGCGAAAGAACAGCGGGTATTCGCGTTGCAGCTCGGCGTACTCGGTGACGAACGCCGGCACAAAGCCCACCGCATCGCCGAATTCGGCACCAAAGCGCAGAATCACGCGCAGATCGTGGTGCGCCACATTGTTGAGCACTGCATATCGCGTCATCTAAAGCTCCAGCAGTGGCCTGCGATGGGCACTGCACCGGTCGGGGATCGATCACGCGACGACATGCCGCGCCTGCTGCCCGCGAGCATTGCCAAAAAGTGCGAAGCCGGCAAGCGGCAGAGCAGCATGTGCCGGCGGACTGCAGATGATGGGCTGTCGATTGGCGGACACGTCATCCGTGGGCCGGTTTCACTTCGATGACGCAGCGCAACTGTGCCGCCTGTTGCGCTCGTCTCCGATATCGCTGCCGGATGACGCATGCAGCCTGTGTGGCTGGTGTGGCTGGTGTGGCTGGTGCGGCAGCTTCGCCCACACAGATCTCGACTGGCACCATCGCATGCGCGTATCGCGCAGAGACAGCCTGCGCGGCAGCCGGCGTGCACCAAGGCACACACCGGCTGCGCAGACAGGCCGCACTGGCGTCAGAGCATCACCCCCCCTGCGATGTACTCAGAACGCGTAGCGCACACCCAACGTATAGCGCGGCTGCTGGTCGATCAGGCGGACGATCTGCTTCTCCGACCGTCCGTGCCAACGCACGTCTTCGCCAGTGAGGTTGATCGCCTCAAAACCCACCGACAGCTGCTTGTTGAACGCGTAGCTGAGGCTGAGATCGATCTGCTGATAAGCCTCCACGTAGTACGGGTTGCGATTGGAGGCGTCCTGATTGGCCGCGATCAGGTACTCGTCGCGCCAGTTCCAGGCCAGACGCGCGCTCCAGCCTTACTTCTCGAACATCAGCATCACATTGGCGGTATCGCTCAAGCCAAGCAACGCGAATTGATCGCGATCGATGACGTTGTTGTCGAACGCTACATCGCCCTCGACGATGGTGTAGTTGGCGTAGATACCGAAGCCGGTGCTGCCGAAGAAATACTGACCGCCCAGCTCCCAGCCGTGGATATTGGCCTTGTTCTGGTTGACCGGTCGCGACACATCGAACTGATACAGCGGGTCGGATGCATTGCCCACGATGTCGTACGCATTTTCCAACGCCAGGCTTTGCGCCGAGCCGCCGTTATACGCACCCAGGCCACCGGTGGCAGCGGCGTTACGCAGCAAGGCCATTGCCGCAAACAGCGAGGTATCGTTGGCCGAGCAGGCCGCCGCCACGTCGTTGCCGGCGGCGCCCACCTGCGCGGTGCAAGCGCCGCTTTGCAGGAACGCCAATGCCGCCTGCGCGTCCGGCCCCGAGGTCGGGTCGGTCAAGCCGTACAGGGTTTCGCGCGAGACTGTGGTGCCGATGAAGTTGCTGACGCGCTTGTTCCAGAACGTGGCCGACACATAGCTGGCATCGGCGAAATACCATTCCAGCGCCAGGTCGAGGTTGTCCGATTCCAGCGGGTCCAGGGTCGGCGTCTGCGAATCGCCGCTGGCGCGATTGGACGGGTTGATCAGGACCGAGCCGGACGGCGTGTTCGGCGTGGGTCCGGCGATGAGGTTGTTGTACGGCGCCCGCGCGATGGTCTGGCCGAACGAGGCACGGCCTTTCAGCTGATCGGTAATATCGATGCTGAAATCCAGATTCGGCAGGATGTAGTTGTAGCTGGTCTTTTCGCTGAAGGGTTGCTGCTCGGCGGAGCGCAGCAACTGGAAGTCGTTGTTGGCCTGCCATTGCAGCGCGACGGGCGTGGCCACCTGCGAGGTGGATTCCACATCGGTGCGCTCGTAACGCAGGCCCAGGCGCGTGTTGGTGGTCATGCCGGCGATGTCGCCGGTCAATTCCAGTTGCACATACGCCGCGCGGGTCTTTTCTTCGACCTGATTGTCCGCGCTGTACAGCGGGTTGTAGCGCGTCGCAGCGCCGTACTGGCTTCCACCCCATAGCGCCAGCTGGCTGGCATCGCCGCGCCATGCATTACGCGCGGCGCCATTGGCGTTGAAGTCATCGAACATGCCGACGATGCTCACCGGCCGCAGCAGGTCGGTCATGCCTGGCTCCCTGCCGGCGTTGGCCACGCCCCAGTCGCCCAGCGTGGAGTAATTGTCGCTGGTCAGGCGGTGCATGGTGGTGTTGGACGAGCTGACGCCGAACTGGAAACGCCCGTCGTCGAAATCGAACTTGCCATCCAGGCGGCCTTCCTTGGTCTCGGTCACCTGCTTTTGATAGTAGATGCGCTGCACCTGCGAACCCAGATTGTTCTTGGTGAAGTCCGGGTTGACCACGCCATTGGTACCGGCCAGCGAATCGGCGACGGTGGGATACCACGTGCGTGCGCCGATCGGCAGCGAGTTGTTGAACCACAACTCCTGCCCCCATTGGCCGCCGCAGGACGGACCACCGGTGCAGTTGTTGGTGCCGGCAAAGCTGAAATAAGTCGCGCTGCCGCCGGTAACCGGATCGTTGGGCAGGCTCTGGGTCTTGGAGTTGTGCGCATCGAAGGTCAGCTGAAAGCGGTCGCTCACCTGCCAGTCCGCATTGAAACCGAGCGAACCGAGCGTGTACTTCTGCTCGTTGCGCTGCTGCTCCATGCCGAAGTCCTTGGCGCCGTTGGGCACATCGCGCAGATACACCGGCGTGGCCACGGTCTGACCGGTGTCGAAAGTCAGATCGGTGAAGCTGTTGGCGCGTTGCAGCCAGATGCCCTGCTCGCCGCGTTCTTCGCGGATTTCATTGGACGAATAGGTGTAATCCAGGGTCAGCGTGAGGCTGTCGGTCGGTGCGAACTGCATCACCGCCTGGCCGTTCATGCGCTCGCGCTGGAAATCGGCAAACGCGTAACGGATATCGTTGGGCAAGCCATACAGCTGGCCGATGGCCGGGGCGTTGGTCACCACGGTGTCCGGACGCAGTGCCGGGTCGGTGCCGGTCCAGCGCTGGATGTTCCAGCGATTTTCGGTGGCCTGCACCGAACCGCCATGACGCTTCTGATAGCTGGCGCTCAGGCCGATACCGAAGGTCTTGTCCGGGTTGGTGTAGCTGAAGATGCCCGACACTTCCGGGGTGAGCGAATCGCCGAACGGCTGCGAGCGGTCGGACACCATCTTGGCGCCGGCATTGGCCACCACGCCCTCGTGATTGAACGGCTTGTCGGTCTGGATGTTGATCGTGGCGCCGATACCGCCGCTGGGTGCAGTGGCGCGGCTGGTCTTGAACACTTCGATGCCGGTAATGGCTTCGGAGGCGAGCTGGGCGAAATTGAACGCGCGCGTGCCCACATCCACGCCACCGATCGGCGTCTGCCCGGGCGCACCGAAGGCGTCGGCACCGGGAATCAGGCGGCCATTGAGGGTGACCGTATTGAATTGCGGGCCGAAGCCGCGAGCGGTGACCTGCGCGCCTTCGCCATCGCGGCGTTCGATCGAGATGCCGGTGATGCGTTGCAGCGATTCGGCCAGGTTGGTGTCCGGAAACTTGCCGATATCTTCGGCGCTGATCGCATCCACCACACCGGCGGCATCGCGCTTGATGCCCATCGATTGGTCCAGGCTGCTGCGGATACCGGTGACGTTGACGGTATCGAGCGTGGTGGCGGAGTCGCTGCTGGACTGCGGCGCGGGTGTCGGCGGCGCGACGTCCTGCGCAAACGCGGGATTGATGACCAACAGGCCGCCAACGAAGGTGAACATGGCCTTCGACTTGAAGCTGTTCAACGTACGACGCATCGATGTGTCCTCGGGAGTGGAGTCCAACCGCCTACGGCCGATGTCGCGGCATGCGACACGGCGAAGTCATGACCACCGCCCGGTGGGCGATGGAACAGCACTGCTATGAATACGAGCAGCTGACAAACCTGCTGTGCAGCCGCCAGGCGGACCGGGCCGGTGCTCGGAATCGGCATGTACCGCTCGTACATTCCGGTTCTAAGCGCGCCGTCCGCACTTGCCTGACCACTGCTCGCTACGTTTTGTTGGTTGCTCTAACGGTCCCCTAGCGCGCATGCCGCCGATCGCCCCTACGATCGTCGACTGCGTTGTGCATTGCATGCCTGCAGCAGACATCGCCAACAGAGGTGATGTCGGCGATAGCTGCGCAACGCGTGCCCTGCACGGTGTGTCTGCCAGTGATAGCGCTAACACGCTGCGCAGCCTAGTCAGGCGATAAAGCGCTTGTCACCGTGCGTTGCAGCATAGTGATGAGCACGCACTGTTACAGCCGATACAGCACTCGCTTGAGCCCGCATGCGGTAATCAATGGCAGCGCGGCTGTAAGCGTTATCATCCGATTGCGCGAAAACCGGCGGCAGCCACGGTGAAATTCGCACAATGAAACCGGCGCAGCGGGGTCGCGCAAGGCGATTGCGCAAACGTCGCATCGACAACAACGTGGTTGACTCAGACGCGCGACGCACACGATGGCCATGCACTGATGCCGGCTGGCGTCGTGGCGTTGGAAACCAGTGCAGCGCTGACGGGTGTACAAGGAAAAAACGGCGCAATCTTCGCAATCGATTGCGCCGTGGAGCGCAGTTGCAGCGCGCGGCGATTGCGCGCATTGGCCAGCGGGGTCGTCAGCCCGCTCACGTTGGCGACGGTCAGCCGATCACGTCCACGCGATCGTCGCTGCGGTCGGCATCCGGCAGCGCATGATCCGGGTCCAGGGTCACATGCAGCACTTTCTGCGTGGTGGGCAGGGTCAACGTCGGGGCGGTGTTCTGCAGCCAGGTCTCCACCGGCACGCGACGATCCAGGTGGCTGCCGTCGGCCAGATCCACCCGCACGGTGACCGGCATCACCAGTTTCTGCCGGCTACGCAAGGTGAGCTGCAGCCCCTTGGCCGGGTCGTGATCGACGTACTGCGCGCGGGCGATGCCCATGTCCAGCTGCCAGTTATTGAGATACCAGCCGCGCCACCACCAGCTCAGGTCTTCACCGCTTTCGCTTTCCATCAACCGGAAAAAATCCGAAGGCGTGGGATGTTTGTAAGCCCAGGTAGCGATGTATTTGCGAAACGCCGGATCGAAGCGCTCCGGCCCCAGAATCTGCTCGCGCAGCAACACCAACCCCAACGCGCCTTTGAAATAGGTCAGCGGATGACGGTAGGTTTCGCTGGTGGCATCGGCGATATCCATCAAGGTGGGCGCCGTGCGATCTGCCAGCAACGGCAGGATTTCATCGACCGGGTTTCCGCCCTTGGGCGCATATTCCGAGTCGCGCTTGGGCGCGTATTCGCCCTTGTTGAAGGCATCCGATGCGTACACATCGATGAAGGTGTTGAAGCCTTCGTCCATGAAGGCATAGCGGCGTTCGTTGGAGCCGACGATCATCGGGAACCAGGTGTGGCCGATCTCGTGTGCGGTGATCCAGAACAGGTCCTTGCCGCCGTCTTCGAAGCCGTCGAAGACGATGCCGGGGTATTCCATGCCCGCGCCGTAGCCGCCCAGGTTGATCGCAGCGGGCCACGGGTACGCATACCACTGCGAAAAATGTTCGATCGCACCTTTGACGTATTCGGTGGAGCGGTTCCATTTATCCGCGCCCACACCTTCCACCGGGTACACCGACATCGCCAGCGACTGCTTGCCGCCCGGCAGATTGATGCGTGCGGCATCCCATACAAACGCAGGCGATGCGGCAAACGCGACATCGCGCGTGTGCTCCATATGGAAGCGCCAGGTGCGCGTGCCGCTGGCTGCCGGTGCCGCTGCGCGTGCGGCGACCTCTGCGGGCGTGCGGATCAGCACCGTGCGGTCGCTGTCGCGCGCCTGTTGCAGGCGTTGCTGCTCGGCGCGGCTGAGCACCTCGGCCGGGTTGGTCAACGCACCGGAACCGGCCACCAGAAATCCATCCGGCACGGTCACCGCGTAATCGAAGTCGCCGTACTCCAGATAAAACTCCGAGCCCAGATACGGTTGCGTGTCCCAGCCACGCAGATCGTCGTAGACGGCCATGCGCGGGTACCACTGCGCAATCTCGTAGATCTCGCCCTGCTTGCTTGCGCTGTAGGCGGTGCGCCCGCCCCAGGTGCCGGGAATGCGGTAGCGGTAATGGATCTGCAGCGTCAGCGCCTTGCCCTGCCCGGCCAGCGGTTCTGGCAGATCCACGCGCATGCGGGTGTCGTCCACCACGAAATGCGCGGGCTGGCGGCGGCCATCGCGCTCGATCTCCACGCTGGCGATCTGCATGCCGTCGGTGAACTCGGTGCGCCGCGATGGACGGCTGGCCGCCGCACGCGCGTCGGCGCGGTACATGTTCTGGTCCAGCTGCAGCCACAGCACGTCCAACGCGTCCGGGCTGTGGTTGGTGTAATGGATGGCGGCGGTGCCGGTGAGCGTGTGACTGGCCGGATCGATGCGCGCGTCGAGCTGGTAGTCGGCACGGTTCTGCCAGAACAACGGCCCGGGCACGCCACTGCCGCTGCGATACGCATTGGGCGCATCGGGTAATTGCAACGGGGCGAACAAGGCCAGTGGATCGAAAGGGCTGGCCGGTGCGGGTGCTGCGGTTGCGGAACTGGCTGCTGCGGGAGCGGCAAGTGCGGGCATGGCAACGCATGCCAGTGACAATGCAACGGTAAGCGATCGGCGCACGGTGGGGGTCATGCGAAATCCTGCGGCGTGGGGGACTTCCATCCTACGGCGTGCCTCGCCGCGCGCGGGAATGCCATTGGTCCCGGATGGCGCTGCACGATTCCGCGGCAGCAGCACTCCGCTCGACGATCTGCGCGACGGCCATGCCGGTGATGCTGAGAGCGGTTACCAAAACTAACCCACGCCTGCGTACCGCAGAGCGGCTGATCTGCGGCTTGGTTGCAGGGCCCTTACCTACCATCGCGGGACACGCTGCAAGTACGTCCTTGTCAGCGCTTACGCGGCATCCATGCCGCGTAAGGTCCCGCGACGGTAGGCAGGCAAGGACCAGTCGGGATGGTCGGTATGCATGGCTTTGAGTAAAGCAGCCAGCAAACTCTCTGGTGCGGTGTCCTCGCCGATTGCAGGACCGTGTGGCGGCATGGATGCCGCCATCGAGCCCGCATGGACAGGTTCACGGCGTGTGCCGCGAGCGGCGAAGGCACAGCGCACGCGATCCACTCAGCGTTTGACCTGGACTTCTGACCGCATCCACCAAGACACGGCCGACAAAACCAGACTCACCGCCAGGCGCCCGCTCGCTACGTTTTGTTAGCCACTCTTATTCCGGAATCAAGCTGCCCAGTCGCAACGCACCATCGCCGTCCGCGCCGAGTGCGTCGTCCGGGTTGCTCAAGCGGCAGCGGCGCAACGACAGGCAGCCGCAGCCGATGCAATCGGTGAGCTGGTCGCGCAGGGCCTGCAGTTCGCTGATGCGCGCATCCAGCTGCCCGCGCCAGCGCGCGGACATGCGCGCCCATTCCGCGCGCGTGGGCGTGCGCTGATCTGGCAATACCGAGAACGCATCCAGCACCTGCTGCAATGGCACTCCAAGCCGTTGCGCGACACGAATTACCGCGATGCGCCGCAACACATCGCGCGCATAACGCCGCTGATTTCCTGCAGTACGCAGGCTGCGGATCAAGCCTTTGCGCTCATAAAAATGCAATGCCGATACCGCCACGCCACTGCGCTTGGCCACTTCGCCCACCGACAACTCACGCTGCATTGCCTTGACCTCAACCTTGGTTGAGGCAGGATGCTGCGCGGCCATGACCGACGCAAGCGCCACGGTCACGCCCCTGCTCACTCGCTCTGGATGTTCGATGCCCACCGATACCGCCCTGCCCGCCACACCGCCCCACGCCACGCACCCCAGCTCGATCCTGGCAGCGCCATATCGCGCCGCCACGCTCGGCATGGTCGCGCTGGTATCGCTCAATGCCTTCGAATCGCTGGCGGTGGCCGCCGCAATGCCCACCGTGGCGCGCGAGTTGAACGGCTTACCGCTGTACGCACTGGCCTTCGGCGGCACCTTGGCCACCAGCGTGGTGGGCATGACCGCCGCCGGGCGCTGGAGCGACCGTCACGGCCCCGGCGGCGCGCTGGGCGTCGGGCTGCTGTGTTTTTTGATCGGGCTATTGATCGCCGGACTGGCGCCCAGCATGCCGTCGCTGATCGCCGGGCGCCTGTTGCAGGGGCTGGGCGCCGGCGCGTATTCAGTGGCGTTGTACGTAATTGTCGGGCGGCTGTATCCGGAAGCGTTGCGGCCACGCGTGTTTGCCGCGTTCTCCGCCGGCTGGGTAGTGCCGTCGTTGATCGGGCCGAGCATCAGCGGGCTGATCGTGCAGCACGTGGGCTGGCGTTGGGTGTTTCTATCGGTGCCGCTGCTGGCGATTCCGGCCGGGTTGATGCTGTGGCCGGCACTGCGCGGGCGGAGCTGGACCAATGCGGATCCCGCCGCGCCGACTGCGTCGCTGGGCTGGGCCATCGGCGCGGCATTGGGCGTACTGGGCGTGTATCTGGGCGGTCAGTTGCACGGCATGACTGCGCTGGGCGCGATGCTGCCGCCGCTGTTGCTCACGGTGTATTGCGCGTGGCAACTATTGCCGGCAGGCACACTGCGGCTGGCGCGCGGGTTGCCCAGCGTGATCGCGCTGCGTGGCATCGCCGCGGCGGCGTTCTTCGGGTTCGAGGCGTTCTTGCCGTTGCTGCTGTCGCGCGAACGTGGGCTCACGCCGCTGCTGGCGGGCGTGGCACTGAGCGTGGGTGCGCTCGGCTGGTTCAGCGGCTCGTGGTACCAGGGCCACAGCCGCGCTGGCTGGTCGCGGCCGCGCCTGCTCAAGACCGGCGCGCTGCTGATGACGCTGGGCATCGTGATCGGCGCAGGCGCGGTGTGGCCGGCGATTCCAGTGCCGCTGGCCGTCGCCGGCTGGGCGCTGACCGGCCTGGGCATGGGCCTGGTGTATCCCAGCCTGTCGGTGCTGACGCTGGCCTTGTCGCCACCGGCGCAGCAAGGCGCCAACAGCTCTGCGATGCAGCTGAGCGAAGCGATTGCCGTTGCCGGCATGCTGGCGCTGGCCGGCGCGCTCTTCGCCGCGCTGTTGGCGTCGGCACCATGGGCGGCCTACCTGAGCGTCTTCGCGCTGGCCTGGTTGCTAGCGATGGCGGGCTTTTTTGTGGCGCGGCGGGTGTGACGAGCGCTGCGTGGCTGTCGCGGTGAGTTGTAGTGCGGATAGGCCGATGCTGCATATCGCATCGGATCGACGCGGATACGTCGTGCAGGCCTTCTGCAAACGAGCATGCCTGGTTGGCCGACTGCATCCGCAGTGACATCGCGACGCAGAGCGCTTCCAGAAGTTTGCCGATTCTGTCCAGATCGCTACAAAAGCTGCGCCTGCTTGCCCACCGCGAGCGATTGGTCATTTTTTCGCCACCCATCTTGACAGCGTTGCGGGCCGGGGCCTGCACGCAGTTGTCCACAGCCTTGTGCAAGTTCCATCCACAGGGGGTGTGGAAAACCTGCGCTGCGTCGCACAGCCCGCAGGGCTTGCGCGCAACTGCGGCGTATGCAAAGCAAACGCCGCAGTTGCCTGGACACGCGTGATGCGCATCGTCGCTACGACCACATCGCCTATCTGCAACGCGCCGACGCGTTGAGATCAATCCACGATCACGTGCGGCACGAAGCGCGAGGTGTCGCGGGTGATCGGGCCATCGTCATCGCGCATGCCCAACCCGGCAGGGCGATCGGCCACCACCCAACTGCCCACCAGCGCATGACGGCCATCGAAGACCGGCAGCGGGTGGTGCGCCTGCAGGATCGCCGGGCCGTCCACATACGGGCCATCGGTGTGTGCGGCCTCGCCTTGCGCGGTGACCAACGCGATGTTGGCGCCTTCGCGCGAGAGCAGCGGTTTGCGTACCCAACCGGCAGCGGGTGCTTCGCCGGCCTGCGCAAAGCGCGCTGCCAGCAGATTGGGATGCCCTTCATGGCGTTCCCACAGCAGCGGCAGGATGCCCTTGTTGCTCAATACCGATTTCCATGCCGGTTCGATCAGGCGCACGCGGTTGGCGATCAACGCCGGGCCGAAGCGCTCTTCCATCATGAATTCCAGCGGATACAGCTTGAACAAGGTCTGGATCACGCGGTCCTGGTCATCGGTGAACCAGCCGTCGGCGCTCAGGCCGATGTCTTCGATGGCGACTTCTTCGGTCGCAATGCCGACCTGATGCGCGCAATCGCGCAGATAACGCACAGTGGCGCGGTCTTCCAGCGAGTCGCGCACCGCTGAAAAATGCATCTGCGCACCCAACGCGCCATCCACCGCCAGCGCGCCCAGCGTTTCGCACAACAGATCCTGGATCAGGTTGTACTGATCGGTGCCGGCGGGCAGCGCGCCGGCGGCGATCTGCTGCTCCAGCCACAACCACTGGAAATACGCAGCCTCATACAGCGAGGTGGGCGTGTCGTAATTGAGCTCGTACAACTTGGCCGGGCCGTTGCCGGAGTACGCCAGGTCCATGCGGCCATACAGATGCGGGTCGCGGTTCTTCCAGGAGTTGGCGATCCAGTCCCAGTAAAACGGCGGGATGGCCAGCTTGGTCAGCAGCGCCTCGGAGCCGGCCACTTCGTCCACCAGCTGCATCGCCATGTCGTGCAGGTCTTGGGTGGGCGCCTCGATGTCGTCTTCGATCTGCCGCAACGAAAAGGCGTAGTACGCGCGTTCGTCCCAATACGGCTCGCCGTCGATGGTGTGAAAATGAAAACCGAGCGACTCGGCCTGCGCGCGCCAATCCGGGCGTTCGGCAATTGCGATGCGTTGCATGTCAGCCGCCGAACCCGGAACTGCGCCCGCCGCTGCCGAACGAGCTGCGTGCCGCCGCACTGGAGCCGAAGCCCGAGCGCGACACGGTGATCGCGCGCGTCGGCATATCGATCGCACCGCTACGTCCGCGCACGCTGCCGATGCGATTGCTGGCCAGATCGCCATTGGGCTTGTAATAGCCGCCGCTGCGGTAATCGCGATACAGCGGAATCGAGCCGCCGTAGCGATAGCCGCCACCGCCGGTCATGTTGCCCAGCGCGTAACCCAGCAAAAAACCGCCCATTGGCGGAATCCAGCTCTGCTGGCCCTGATTCTGCACCGCGGTGCAGCTACCGAACTGTTCGTCGCACTCGTAGCGGGTGTTGAAACGCGGCGCGGCCTGCTGGTGCTTGGCCACCGCCTCGTCGTAGGCCTTGAGGCATTGCTGGATGTCGTTCTGTTCCTGCTTGACCTGGTAGCAGTCGGAGGCCGACTGCAGCACCACGCCGGTTTCCGGCTCCGAGCCGCAGCCGGTGACCAGCGCGGCCGGCAATGCCGCCATCAGGGTGAGCTTGAGATTGCGTGATCGCTTCATGGCGCAGGCTCCGTTACGGCGTGATCGCCGCGGCGTTGATCAGGCCAACGGCGATCGACACGCCAGCAGAAAAAATACCGGCGGCGGCGACGTTGTCGGTGATCTGCCGCGAGATGCGTCCGGCCACCAGGTTGGCCAGCAGATACGCCACCACCTGGATACCGCAGGCGACCACGCCCCAGATCAAGGCATCGATCAGACTCACCGAATGGGTGATGGCCGAATGCAACGGCAGCGCCACCCCGATCAGGTTGCCGGCCAGCGCGGTGGCGGCGGCCACATTGCCTTGCCGCAGCAAGGTGAAATCCTTGTGCGGGGTGACCAGGGTCACCAGCACCACCGCGACGATCAACACGCCCAGGCCGGTACCGAAGTAGGAAAGAAACGCGAGAAAACTCTGCAGATTGATCGGATTCATGACAGGACCGGTTGAGTGAAGGGCGAGCGCGCGCTCAGGTGATGTCCAGATCGGCGACGGTGACGTCGATACCGACTGCGTAGGTCACGCAAAATTCGTTGGGTCCGGAATCCTCGCCAGTCACCAGCAAAAATTCTTCGCGCTGCAGCTCGGGCACATCGCGGCTGTAGAGCATGGCGTAATGGGTCAGGTCGCCATCGCGGCGCGGCGGCTGATAGCGGTACAGCACCTCGTCGTAGGCGATCGGCGGAATGCGTGCACCGTCGTCGGTGGATTGGGTGGCGCGCTCCCAGCGTTTGCCGGCGTACTCGATCTGCGCCGCGCCCAGGTGCGGGTGCTGCATCACGAACTCCTGAAACGCCTGCTTGCTCGGCGGGTTCACCGTCTCGCAATACACGAACGCCTTCATCGCTTCCAGATCGCCGCCCACGGTGGTGACCTGCAAAAACGCATCGTCGTCCAGATAGAACCGGTGCAGCGAATAACCATCGCCCAGATTGACGTGGCCATAGCACGGGATGCCTTGATTGCCGCCCGGCAACTCGGCGGTCATGGCATCCGGCGCCATGCGGTACAGCGTGGTATCGATGGCCACCTGCCCTCCCACGCGCAGACCCAGCGGCAGTGCGTGCCCGATGGCGCCGGTGCCGGAGCTGGGCAACGGTGGCGGTTGCGGTTGGCCGAACAACTTGCTGAAAAAACTCATCGTCAGACACCTTGTGGCGATGCAGGAATGGGGTCGGCGGCGCGCAGTGCCTGCCACGCAATCGCCTGCGCTGGCACCCGCTGTTCGGCCAGGTAATACAGCATGGCACCGCCGGCGACAGCGGTGCGTGCTGGCGGGTTCAAGCGCAATGCGCCATCGGGCGCGCGCAGCCCCAGCAGCAAGGCGCCGCGCTGGCTGAAATCGGCGGCGAGCCGGCTGTAATCCAGCGCATCCAAATTCGCAGGCACGGCAAGACTGAACTGGGTGGGGCCATCGTCCACCGACAACAACTCGGCGGTGATGGCGGCACTGCCCGGGTCCTGCGCGGCGCGGGCCAGGATTTCGGCAGTCATCGGGCGCGTGCACTCGATGGCCGGGTAATGGTGGTTGACCAGACGCGCGGCGCTGGCCGAGTCGAAATGCGCCACCACATGCGCGCGCGGCGCATGCGCCATCAACGCGAACACTGCCGCCAGAGTCTGGTCGTCGGACGGCGGGTTGACGATCACCCGCGCCGCGCCCGCGATGCCGGCGCGCAGGTACACCTCGGTATGCGTGTACGACTCGGCGGCGACAAAGCGCATATGGTCGGGCATCGGGTTTTCAGCGACGCCTTCGGCGATCAGCACCACGCCTTCGTCGTCGGTGGCGGTGTCCGACAGCAGCAGCTCCAGCAAGCGTGCCGAAGCCGCGCCCTGCCAGCCGATCAGAATGGTGTGCCCGCTCAAATCGGCGTAGGCCATCTTGCCCATGGAATGACGCCTCCAAAACGTGATGAGGACGCCGCTGGTCTTGGCCAGCACCGTGGCGAACAACGCCACCGCGCCCGGCATCAACACGAACGCGGCGATATAGCGCCCGGCCACCGAACCCGGCGACAGGTCGCCATAGCCGATGGTGGTGGCGGTGGTCATGTAGTAATACGGAAACGCATCCAGGCCGACCAGCTTGTGCTCGCCAGCCAGCCACAGCAACGCCCAGCTCAGGCCCATGTGGGCCAGCAACGCCAGCGCCACCATGCCCCAACTGACGCGGCGCACATGGCGCCGCAAGACCCGGAACAGCTTTCCAACGATGATCATGGCGCGTCCTGTGCCGTGGCGCTGTAAGAGCGGCTGACAAAACGTAGCGAGCAGTCGCCAGGTGGGTGTGGACGGCGCGGAGGAACCGGAGTGTACGCGTGGTACATCAGGATTCCGAGCACCGGCCGCGCCCGCCCGGCGGTGAGCACAGTCGTTTTATCAGCTGTTCTAAGTCAGCTGTCGCTGCGGGGAACCTGCTGCACGTCGCGCACCTGGCCGATCAACGGCGCGGCCCCACTGGCGGTGTCGTGGCCGAGCTGGGCGGCCGGCTTCTTGAAGCGTGCCAGCACCGCGGCCGCATTGGATTCGCCTTCCATCAGGCCGGCTGCGGCCAGACGCCGATTCAGATCGCCATCGCCAGTGGACGATTCGAGCTCTTCGGCCGATTCGATGCGTGCGGAGGTTTCGGCCTGGCGCGCCTTGATGCGTTCAAGCGATTCCAGTGCCGAGCCCATCTTGCTGCTGGCACCAGAATGCCGCGCAGCGATGGCGGCCTGCGCCTTCTGCACTGCATCGGTGGCCTTGACGGTGTCGATCTGCTGGCGCATGCCGCGCAGCTGGTTTTCGGTCTTCTGGATGGTGGCCTTGAGCGTCACCACCGATTGGTCCAGCGACGTCTTGGACGCCTTGTCGCCGGCGTCTTCGCTTTCCAGCGCGGCCAGTTTGACCGCCACGTCATGCGCCAGCGCTTCGTCGTTCTTGGCCAGCGCGCCTTCGATGTAACGCGTGTACTCGGCCATCTTGCCGCCACGCGCGTCGATCTTCTGCTGCGCCAGCTTGCTCTGCGCCATCAGTTTGGTCAGCTCTTCGCGCGAGCGCGTGAGCTGGGCGCCGGCATCGCGCATTTCCTGGTCCAGGATGCGCAACGCATTGGCGTCGACCGCTTTCTGGCCGGTTTCATGTGCGGTGCCACGCAGCAGCGTGATCAGTTTGGAAAAAATACTCATGACAACACGCCTTTAGGAAAAGAACGGCTTGAGAGATTCGGCGGCATCCAGCGTATTGGCCGCCAGGGTCTGGATTTCCTCGTCGATCTGGTCGAGCGTGGACGACGCCGACAGCTCGCCGAAGACCACATAGGCATCCTGGCCATCGACCTGGACCAGGCCCAGGTTGGACAAGGGATTGAGCGGATTGAGCCGCAGGCAGGCGTCGTTGAAGGCTGCGCGGTCGCTGACCTGGTCGGCGTTGGCCAACAGTGTGGAAACGAACACCTGCGAGCCGGAGGCGGCAACCTGGATCTGCATATCGCCGTGGTCGGCCAGGATGAGGTTGATGGCCGGTTCCAGCCCGTCGATCAACTCGACCTCGATCGGCTGGTCGCGGTAGCGCTCGGCCAGCAGGCCGTGCAATTCGACAGTGGTGTACTGCGTCATACGATGTCCTGTCCTTTGGAAACGATGGTCAAGCGATGGGCGGACATACTACAGACTGTTCGCGACCGGCAGAACGTGCCGTTTGGCACCGGTTATGCCGCATCCAGTGCCGCGGCTTGGGCGGATGCGCAGCACGACCGGGTCCTGGTCTGCCCAGGGCAGCGAGGCGTCCGGACAGGGCGGCAGAGGCCGGGCGCCGGGCGTCGCGCGCCTGCATGCCAAGGCCGCTGTGCGTGGCACCGACCGGATGCACCCTCTCTTTGGCAGGCGTCGCAGCGCCAATGCCGCACCGTGCGCCAGCGGTTCGCCCGCGAGCGCGCCGCAGATGGCCGGACTTACGGGTACAGCATCCGCTTGGTCCACCGGCTGGCCGCATCGGCTTCATAGCGCCAGCGCTCATGCAGGCGGAACTTGGCGCCGTACCAGAACTCGAACGCCTGCGGCACCACCCGGAAGCCGCCCCAGCCGTCCGGACGTGGCACCTCACGGCCTTCGAAGGTGGCTTCGACCTTGGCGATCGCCGCATCGAACTCCTCGCGCGAGCCCAGCGTTTGCGATTGCAACGAGGCCCACGCGCCGATCTGGCTCATGCGCGGGCGCGAGGCGAAATACGCGTCCGATTCGTCCGTGCTCACCAGCTGCACGCCGCCTTCGATACGCACCTGGATGCCGGCCTCGCGCAAGCTGCGCCACAAGAACAGCAGCGCCGCCTGCGGATGGGTCTGCAAATCGCGGCCTTTTGCGCTGTCCAGATGCGTGTAGAACACGAATCCGCGCGTGTCGAAGGCCTTGAGCAGCACGGTGCGCGCGCTCGGCCGCCCATCCACGTTGGCGGTGGCCACGGTCATTGCGCTGGCTTCCAGTTCGGCGCTGTTTTGCGCCTCGGCATACAGCGCGGTAAAGGTGGCAAGCGCTTCTGCGTACAGATCGGGCATGACGGTAGGTGGCAGCAGGAGAAGCGCCTATTGTGGGCGCATCGCCCGCGCTTGTCGCATGGCCCGGCTGTCGCCGCCTGCGCAGTTGGCATTGCCATCGGCGCGCGGTTGCTGCGGCAAGCACCGGCCGTGCGCAGGACGCACTGGTATCGGCGTGTGCGGGCCGCACGGGTATCGGCGCACGTCGGGCGGCCCGGTCCGCGCGTGCAGAATGCTACGATCCGTGCGCATGAACCCCGCACCCAATCTCGTGATGATCGGCCCGATGGGCGCCGGAAAAAGCTGCATCGGCCGCCGCCTGGCCGAGCGCTTCGGGCTGGAGTTTGTGGATGTGGATCAGGCCATTGTCGAACACGTGGGCAGCAGCATCCCCGCCATCTTCGAACAGCATGGCGAAGCGCGCTTTCGGCAGCATGAAACCGAGACCTTGCAGGCGCTGTTGCAACAGGACAACAAACTCATTTCCACCGGTGGTGGCGCGGTGCTGGATCCGCTCAACCGCGCGCGGATTCGTGAGCGCGGGTTTGTGGTCTATCTGCACGTGAGCGTGCCGGCGCAACTCACCCGGCTGGCGCGCGACCGCAATCGCCCGCTGCTGCAGCGCGCCGACCGCGAGCAGGTGCTGCACGCGATGGCCGCACATCGCACCCCGCTGTATCAGGAGGTCGCCGACCTCACCCTGGAAACCGATCACTTCTCCCCCGCCGAGGCCACCGCGCAGCTGGTGCTGCGCCTGGCTGCGCAATGGCGCATGTCGAGTACCCCCGCATGACACTTCCCCGTTCCTCGCGCAGCGTCGATGTCGACGGTGCGCAGCCATACACCATCACCATTGCTCCCGGCCTGCTGGCCGACGGCGCGCGCCTGGCCAGCCATGTGCGCGGCCGCCACGTGCTGTTGCTCAGCGACACGCAGGTTGCGCCGCACTACGCGGCCGGCGTGCGCAGCGCGCTGCTGCAGGCGCGCCCGGACCTGCAACTGGGCGAGCTGGTGATCGCCGCCGGCGAAGCCTCCAAGACGCTTGACAACTTCGGCGCCGCCATCACCGCGCTGGCCGAACTGGGCGCCACTCGCGATGCCTGCGTGTTCGCGCTCGGCGGCGGCGTGGTCGGCGACCTGGCCGGCTTCGCCGCCGCCTGCTGGATGCGCGGCGTGGACTGCGTGCAGCTGCCAACCAGCCTGCTGGCGATGGTGGATTCGTCGGTCGGCGGCAAGACCGCGGTGGATATCCCGCAGGGCAAGAACCTGGTCGGCGCCTTCCATCCGCCGCGCGCGGTGATCGCCGATACCGACACCCTGCACACCCTGCCCGCCCGCGAACTGCGCGCCGGTCTGGCCGAAGTGATCAAGTACGGCGCCATCCGCGACCCGCTGTTCTTCCAGTGGCTGCACGCCGAACGCCGCGCCTTGCTCGACAGCGATGCGGCGGCGCTGGCACAGGCCATCGCCCGCAGCTGCGAACACAAGGCCGAGATCGTGGCGCGCGACCCGCTGGAAAAGGGCGAGCGGGCCCTGCTCAACCTCGGCCACACCTTTGGCCACGCCATCGAGACAGAGCAAGGCTACGGCGCGCCCGGCAACGACAACCTCAACCATGGCGAAGCGGTGGCGGTGGGCATGGTGCTGGCCGCGCGCCTGTCGGCCGCGCTGGACATGAGCGACGCACAGGACACCGAGGCGCTGCGCACCCTGCTGCAAGAGTTCGACCTGCCCACCGAGATCCCGCCCGGCCTGTCGCCCGAGGCCCTGCTGGGACGCATGCGCCTGGACAAAAAGAATGTCGCCGGCCGGCTGCGCCTGGTGCTGTGGCGCGGCATCGGCAAGGCCGAAGTGGTGCCCGATGTGGACGAGGCGGCGGTGCTGCAGATTCTGGCGGATTGAGGTTGTCTTGCCGGTTGAGGTTGCGTTGGCCGATTGAGGTTGCGTTGGCTGGTTGAGGTTGCTTTCGCTGGTTGAGGTTGCGTTGGCTGGTTGGGGTGGCCTTGGCCGGTTGAGGTTGCGTTGACTGGTTGAGGGTGCGTTGGCTGG
>NZ_JBEGDW010000001.1:89837-1054910 GCF_040202875.1 Xanthomonas sp. WHRI 10204 | reverse complement strand
GCGTTGGCTGGTTGGGGTGGCCTTGGCCGGTTGAGGTTGCGTTGACTGGTTGAGGGTGCGTTGGCTGGTTGGGGTGGCGTCGGCTAATTGAAGCTGGGGTTGGCTGGGTTGAGATCGACGTTTGCCAGCAAAGACAAGCACGGACTGCTAGACGGCCACGCAACACCGCCGTCGAACGCCGGCCCCGACGCCCACTGATCTGACAGCGCGAAGACATTGCATTGGTAGGAGCGCCCCTGGGCGCGATGGGCCTCACCGATGAATCCCCGTCGCGCCCAGGTGCGCTCCTACGACCAGAGCCCCGCGCACCTACAGCGCGCCACGGCTGGTTTTGGATACCGCTGCCTTCGTAGGAGCGTGCCTGCGCGCGATGGGCCTTCTCGATAAAACTCCAGCGGCGTTCCTACGAAAAGTCTATGCATCGATCAACCGCGCACCGTCCGGCCTGACGCCTTTTTCAACCACGTAACTGATCGCCGGCCACGAGGCCGACGCATGTGACAGCGCGCCACTGCTGCGCTTGGATACCGTCGCCTTGTAGGAGCGCCCTTGGGCGCGATGGGCCTTCTCGATAAAACCCCAGCGCGCCCAGCGGCGCTCCTACGCACAGACAACCGCAGCACAACGCATCAGCCACCAGGCACCCACGGCGCCCATTTCCGCCCCACTGCCCGCGATGGACCTTCGCAAGCGGAGCAGCACGGCGCGCCCACGGCCCCCCAGCCTTCAGCACTGCCCGGCTACAATCGGCCGCATGCGCATCCTCCTGCAACACGATTCCGGCGGCAACGAGCCGCTCCGCTACGTCCAGCTGACCCTGCAACCGGACCTGTTCGGTGGCTGGGAACTGCTGCGCGAGAGTGGCCAGATCGGTGGACGCACGCAACTGCGACGCGACCAGTACCTGCTGCAGGACGAGGCCGACCGGGCGTTCGAAAAGGCCCGCGATACCCAACTCAAACGCGGCTTCCAACTCATCACCGGCGGCGCCGACGCGCCGCGCTGAGGACACATCTCCCATGCTCAAGAACGATCGCCTGCTGCGCGCCCTCAACCGTCAGCCCGTGGACCGCACCCCCGTGTGGTTGATGCGCCAGGCCGGCCGCTACTTACCGGAATACCGCGCCACCCGCGCGCGCGCCGGCAGCTTCCTGGGCATGGCCAAAAACCCGGACATCGCCTGCGAAGTGACCTTACAGCCACTGCAGCGGTTTCCGCTGGACGCGGCGATCCTGTTCTCCGACATCCTGACCATCCCCGATGCGATGGGCCTGGAGCTGTACTTCGTCGAAGGCGAAGGCCCCAAGTTCCGTCACCCGGTGCGCGATGCCGCCGCCATCCATCGCCTGGGTGTGCCGGACATGGAAACCGAGCTGCGCTACGTGATGGACGCGGTGCGCCTGATCCGCCGCGAACTGGATGGCGCGGTGCCGCTGATCGGCTTTTCCGGCAGCCCGTGGACGCTGGCCTGCTACATGATCGAAGGCGGCGGCAGTAAGGAATACGCGCGTATCAAGGCGATGGCCTTCAATGCCCCGGACGTGCTGCACCACCTGCTCAGCACGGTGACCGATGCGGTGATTGCGTACCTGTCTGCACAACGTGCGGCCGGTGCGCAGGCGCTGCAGGTGTTCGACACCTGGGGTGGCGTGCTGTCGCCGGCGATGTACCGCGAATTTTCGCTGCCCTACCTCACCCGCATCGCGCGCGAACTCGAACGCGGCGACGGCGCCGAGCGCACTCCGCTGGTGCTGTTCGGCAAGGGCAACGGCGCCTACGTGGCAGACCTGGCCGCCAGCGGTGCCGAAGCGGTGGGTGTGGACTGGACCATCTCGCTGGCCGACGCCGCTCAGCGCGCCGGCGGCCGCGTCGCCCTGCAAGGCAACCTGGACCCGGCCACGCTGTACGGCTCGCCCGAGGCGATCCGCAGCGAAGTCGGCAAGACCCTGGACAGCTACGCCCAAGGCAATGGCGGCTCGCGCGAGGGCCACGTGTTTAACCTCGGTCACGGCATGTCGCCGGACATGAATCCGGATCACGTCGGCGTGCTGGTGGAAGCGGTGCAGAGCCTGAGCAAGCGCTGATGCATTGCGTGATCGACAGCGCCGATGTTCGCTGTCGATCATGGCTCGGTTATGCGTATGCATCTGGTCAGCGCAGCGACTGATGGCGCTTACCAGCACATGCACCTTGCTGCACAGAAAAGCCGAAAATCCCGTGATTTACCAAGCCACACACTGAGACAGAGCGTGATCACCGCTCTTTGCGCCGACGGCGAGACACGCTTGCTACGCGCAGCAATCGCCACCTACTGCAGCGCGCTCCCGTCCATCTCCTACAGCCAACTGGCGGCAGCACTCTGTGCTCGCGCACGCCATCTGCGTTGAGGTCATCAACGCGGCGCAGCGCACCGCGCACCGCGAGACACGCTTGCTACGCGCAGCAATCGCCACCTACTGCAGCGCGCTCCCGTCCATCTCCTACAACCAACTGGTGGCAGCGCTCTGTGCCCGCACACGCCGTCTACGTTGACGTCATCAACGCGACGCAGCGCAAAGCGCACCGCGAGACAAGCATGTCTACGCGCAGCAATCGCCACCTACTGCAGTGCGCTCCCGTCCATCTCCTACAGCCAACTGATGGCAGCGCTCTGTGCTCGCGCACGCCATCTGCGTTGACGTCATCAATGCGCCGCAGCGCACCGCGTAAGACCGCGCCACCCAGGTCAGAGTCCACGTATAGCGCGCGCACCGCACCGACGGACCGCTATCTGCAATCGTTCCTGCACATCGGGCCGATTACGGGCTCATGCGCTTGCGCCTGGCAACGCCTACCGACGCACACCCTGCGCGTCAGTGGCTTCGCACCGCTTACAACAGATGCGTCCATATCCCAACCCAAATCATGGCGTGGTGATCAGGCAGAGTGCTCGTCAGCAGCCTCAACCGTAACCATCGATCAACATGTACCTGATCGTCCGGCACACATCGGAAACGCGATCGCGCGCACAACCTGTGGCGCTTGGCACACGCAAAGCCATCAAGCGGAAAAACATTCAAAGATCACCGCGTTTGCCAACTGCAGCGCTCCCGTCGGTTCTACAGGGATTTAGTGCAAACCGCATCGCGGTTTACCGCTGAACGCGCTGCAAGATTCGATAAAACCGGCATTAAGTCGGATACAACGCTAAAGCAGAACAGCATTCACGTCGTTAACCCCGGTATTGCCATCGTTAACCCCAATTTCTTTGATCGATGGCGCTCTATTGTGGCGACACGGTGATGCGGTGGAACTGCACATTCTCTCGACAGGCCAACGACCTGGCAAACCTCGACACCGTCGCGTTTTTCAAGCATTCCAACCGTCGTCACATTCCAAGGAGAGACACATGGCATTTCCAACCGCCGTCAACGACCAGATCACCGACTCCGTCACACAAGCCAACACCAAGGTGCTGGGCGATGCCCCGGCCATCGCCATGGGCAATCTGTATCAGGCCACCGCACAAGCGTTGGCAAACGCCGCGCACAACGCGACCAACGCGCAGCAGCAAAGCTACGTCACGGCGCAGTCGGCCACCACGATGGGGGTCGCCACGCTCTACTCCATCGATACCGCCACCACCGGGATGGCGACCAAGCAGATCCTGAGCACCGGCGTGAAGGGCCTGGGCTGAGTTAATCGCATTGATCTCTGGCACATAAGGAGCACGAAATGGCATTTCCGACCGCAGTCAATAACCAGATCACCGATTCCGTTACCCAGGTCAATACCAAGGTCCTGGGCGACGCGCCCGCAATCGCCATGGGCAATCTCTATCAGGCAACGGCGCAAGCGCTGGCCAATGCCGCCCATAACGCGACCAATGCGCAGCAACAGAGCTATGTCACCGCGCAGTCGGCCACCACGATGGGTGTGGCGATGCTGTACTCCATCGACACCGCCACCACCGGTGTGACCACCAAGCAGATCCTGAGCGTTTAATCGCCAGGCTGACGCCAAGGACATCCGCGCATGGCATTTCCCACCGCTGTCAACGACCAGATTACCGACTCGGTCACCCAGGCCAACCTGCAGGTACTGGGAAGTTCCCCTGCCGCAGCCATGGGCAATCTGTACCAGGCCACCGCGCAGGCGCTGGCAAACGCAGCCCACAACGCAACGCTCGCGCAACAGCAGATGTACATCACCGCACAAGCAGCCACCACGATGGGCGTTTCGCTGTTGTATTCGCTCGATACCGGCGCCACGGGTGCCGCCACCAAGAAGATGCTCGGCTAACCGCTAACGCCGCAACGTCTTCATTCTTTCACTACCTCAAGGAGCTATCACCATGGCCTTTCCGACTGCCGTCAACAGCCAGATCACCGATTCGGTTTCCCAGGTCAACACCAAGGTCCTCGGCGATGCGCCGGCGATCGCAATGGGCAATCTGTTCGTTGCCACCAGCCAGGCGCTGTCCAACGCCGCCCACAACGCCACCAACAACCAGCAGCAGTCCTACGTGACGATGCAGGCATCGACGACCCAGGGTGTGTCCACCCTGTATGCGATCGACACCGCGTCCGATGGCGTCGCCACCCGGGAAATCCTGAGCGCCGGGCTTCGGTAAGCGGCAACCGGGCGCCGCTGCTGCCGCAAGAGCGGCGCCCGGTCTGCACTGCCCTTGCCGCTCTGACCTACCCCCCCTGGACGCATCGAGAAAGGACGCATCATGTTGCAACTACATCATGTCCCCACGTCCAACACACTGGACGTGGTTGTGAGACTGATCAGAGGCCGCACCATCGTGGCGACGTTCGCGCCGCACCAAAAAGCGGTGATGAACGTCGAGTTCGACGGCATCCTGCCGGTGATTCCCGGCGTTGAGCCCTTGGTGTACCGCCAGCAGTCCGACAGCGTGATCGACGTGCCGTACGGCAATTTCGCACTCCTCGAACGCGTACACAACGGCGTGGCCTTGCAGTACGCGTGCAAACACGAGCCACAGACCACCGTCCTGTTCGCGGCATCGGTCAGCGTTGCCCAGCGCAGGCCGTTGTTGGCCTAGCACGCAAACGCCAGCGCACGGTCATGCAGCCCAGCGCACGTGCCGCAAGCGTGGCCAGCCTGGTCGGCACTGCCGCCACGGGCGCGGCGCTGACCATCGGGCAGGCCCCGGCTTTTGCAATGGGCGCGACGTATCTGGCGCTAGCGGACTCGATCGCACTGGCGATGGAAAACGCCGTCGCCAACCAGCAACGCGGACAGGTGCTTGCCGATGCCGCCCTCACCCAGATTCTCGCCTTAATCATCCAGAAGGGAGCGACTTCGTCATGATCGACGACAGTACCGTGAACAGCCAGATCGTCGACGCCGTCAGCAGCATCGTGACGCTGACCACCGGTCAGGCACCTGCGCAGGCGCTTGGCATGCTCGATGCCGTGATGCTGGAGACGCTGGGCATGGCGATGCACAACGCGGTCAACCGACAGCAGGGCGCCGGCATGATCAATGCCGCAGCGATCACCGCGGCCTGCGCCAAGATGATTTCGGCACCGTTCCCGGTTCCAGCGCCGTTGCCACCCGCACCACCCGGCCCTGCACCGACAGTCGCGCCCTTGCCTGGGCCGCCGCCGATGCCGCCTCCACCGGCAGCGCTGATCGCCGCCGCCGCTGCAGAAGCCAAGGTGGCTGTCGATGTGCTGAAAACGCAGGCGCAGGGTGCGTCGGCAAACGCGGCGACCGCAACCGCCGACCTCATGCAAGTGCATGCGCTAAGCGTGCCGCCCCCTCTGCCCACCAGTCCTCCCGCCCCCGGCGCCGGCTCAGATCATGCTGCCACTTCTGATGCTTCTGCTGCTGCACCCACAACTGCAGTTGTTGTCACTCCCGCAGCTGTTCGTGCATCTGCACCTATTGCTCCTGTTGCACCTGCATCTACATCTAGCTCTGCACCTGCACCTGCGCCACCTCCTCAGTCGTAGACCGTCTACGGACATGGCGTGTTACCCCCCTATCACCAGGCCTCATTGAAAGGCGGCCGATCCTTCCATGGGAACCAAGATGGAACCGACAAAGGTCAATGCGCAGGTCATCGACGTCATCAACCAGGTGCAGCTTGCGACCATGAGCCCGCAGGTCGTACTGACCAGCGGAGCCGGCAAAGCCTATCAATCGGTGGCGCAATCGACTGCCATCGCAGTACAGGACGCCACCGATGCGCTGCGCAATGTCTCGACCATCGCGACTACCGCGGTCGGCGTGGCGATGGCGCAGTACCTGGCTACCGGCGACGACAAATATGTTGTCGCGCTCGTCCAGGCGCAGGCACTGATGCAGGGCGCCACCGACGACTTCGCCAGGATCGGCTCGGCGGCAGGCCTGGTACTGAAGAATTTCCCCGCTGGTTGAATCCACAAGGAGTCATGCAATGTCCGTTTCTGTCGCAGGCCGCCTGATCTCGATGCCAAGGATGTTGTCGTCACTGGGCAGGCAGGCCATGGCGTTTATTGATGGAGGCACGCAATGGCTGGACTGGGCGATCCAGTCGCCCGGCGCGCGCTATGACTTCCCCGACGAGACCAGCTTGCTCGACGAGGTGCAGCAAGGTCTGCATGGCTCGCGCCTGACCTTGCTCCCGCAGCTGGCGCTGAAGGTCAGCCCGGTCAAGCTGATGACCTTGAGTTCGGCCGACCTGGGCACGCTCGCACAGGCAGAATCCGGCGATACCGGGTCGGTGGTCAAAGCGCAGCTGCAGCGCATTTTTCACGACAACGCCTTGTTTACCGCAAGCGACCTGGCCGCAGGCCGTAGTCTTCTGACGCAGTTGAAGGTCGAGGGCGCCGGAGTGTTCCAGTCGCTGGACCTGCAGGAAAGCCTGGCACTGCGCCAACTGGCCGCCGAAGCGCCGCCAGCCAACGTGACGCCTGCACTGCAGCAGGAGGCCGCCGCATTCGCCATCGAGCAAGCGCGCACACCGCTGGAATTTTGCGATTACTACCGCTTCTATCTGGCCTGCACCGCCACGCTCGCCACTGAGGACGAGCGCGCGCTTGCGGCAGCTTCGGCACTACAGACACTGCTGCCGCTGCTGTTCGCTGCCCTGGATTGCCCACAAGTGCAGGGGCTGCCCTCGCCCAACGAGGTCGCAATGAGCGTTGCCGAATGGCTGGCGCGCGGTCGCCAGATCGGTTTTGCGCGGTTATCGCTGGCCGCCCAGCAGATCGTCCAACACACCCGCTACCAAGGCGAAGGCGACAACCAGGCAGCGAGCGATGCAATCCGCCTCTATCTGCAGTCTGCACAGGCATTCCTGGCGGCCAACCGGCCCAGCCATGGCGTGCTGGGCCAGGATGGCAACAGCTGCGTGTTCGCGATGCAGAACGACACCCTGGCTGCGTTGCTGCAGGTCAACAACGGCATTATCTCGCTCCGTGATTTCGGGGCGGCACCGGCGAGTGCGGGGGCGAGCGTGCCCCAGGATGCAGAGGAGCCGGAGTGAACGCACCAACGTCGCTTCCCGCGGCAACAGACCAGGCCCCGCCGACGATCAGCGCCGCCGACGCAGTCCGCAACGCGGTGCATGCAGGACGCGCCGCGGCCCTGGCTGCCGCACGCCAGGGCATGACGCAGGCCGAACACGCACTGGGCGAGATGCTGCGCACACCTGCAGCGCAGCGCCCGCCCGATACTGCATCGCTGCCGGCACCGATACAGCACCCGCGAAGCGATGCCGTTGCCCCGCTCCAACCCGCTTCCACTTCAGGAGACACCGACATGTCCGACGACACCCTTCCGACCCCAGCAGCCACGACCACTGCAGCGCCAACCGCGAGTACTGCGCAACCGCCTGAGCCATCGGCAATCGATGCCGCGTTGCAGGCCGCACAAGCTCAGGTCGAACAGGCAATAGCCGCCAGCGACAGGGCCGTACAGGCGGCGATGCAGGCCGCAACCGCCGCCGTCACCGACAACGAGCAGGCGGTTTATGCATCCCGTCAGGCATTGCAGCAGGCCGATGAAGCCGCAACCGCTGCCGTTGCCGCCGCGCAGCAGCAGGCCGAGCAGGCGATGGCGGCGACAGTGGCGGCAACCCAGCCGGCCGCAGGATCGCCATCGAACGGAGGCTGAGTCCATGCAGGTCTATGCCGCGTTGTGGGATGAAGCGGGCACCTATCTGATCGCACGCAAACGCTGTTTCAACAACTGGTGGGGGGATCAGTCCGCACCGGTGTTGGCGGTGGAAGCGGTTGCGCTGTTGTGCAAAATCACTGCGAATGCAGCCGGTGTCAGCCCACCCTTTCCAGATGTCGACTGGGACAGTGCTCGAAACTGCCTGCGAGGAGCGTGGCTAGCCGCCAACGGCCTGCGGGAGAAAGATGCAGCCTACATCGGCGCAGCGCAGGCACTCGGTCTTGCATACCAGAATGCCTGCACCGACAGTCCAAGTTGCGATGCAGTCACCGACAAGGCCATGGAGGGCGCCGGCCACTTGCTCAGGGTGAAATTCGGACCAAGCTCGTCTCGTACAAAGACAGGCGAATCGCTGGAATCGAAAATCAAAGGCGCCGGCAGCGATCCTCTGCAATGGAACGCTGCATGCGTGGACGCCGACACGCTGGCACGCGACATGCGGGAATGGGCCCGGCAAAAACCGTTGGCAATCGTGAACCAGGCTGGCCAGTGGGCACTGCCTGGCGGCCGCCTCAATCCTGGGGAATCTCCCGAACAGGCGGCGCGGCGCGAATTTAGCGAGGAAACCGGCTTCGCTGTTGAAAATCCCGCCGACTTTTTGCGGGATCTCGACATCGAACTGAAGGATCCCGGTGGGAACGCTTTCCAGCTGGTGCGTTTCAAGAGCACGGCTGCACTCGATGGCATCGTGGATGTCATCAATCGGGCGATCAGGTCGCGAGTCGGCGCCAATCGACCGAACGCAAGTGCGGTGTGCGATTGGGAGATCGCGTCGGTACAACGCATTGATCGATCGCAACTGACCCACTACCTCGGCGTCCACCAGCCGTTGGCGCCACAGACCATCGAGGAAGGCGCTTACGTCAGCGCAAAACTCGCTTATCCACCCAAGTCAGGCCCGCCCTATCCAACCATTCGTGACGACACTTGGCCGCGAAGAGAAAGCCAGGCAATTGGTTGGTACGGACAAATGGCCACGTATCTGCAGACATCCCCCTGATTCCGATCTCGACGCTTCCTCCCCTCGACGCGGAGTTTCACCATGACCTTCCACACCGGCTTCGACACCGACCGCTTTCCGGGCCTGCCCGCGCTGGCCTGGCTGAAGACAAATACCAGCCTTGCCTGGTGCGCCTATTACCTCGCACCGGCGCCCAGCCATGCCGATACCGGCTGGATGGGATGGCGGCCGACGCTGGTCGCCAAGGGCTGGGGATTGGCACCGGTCTATCTGGGCCAGCAGACCACTGGCCCAGGCGCGCACTTTGTGACCGCCGAGCAGGGCGGCATCGACGGCGCGCAGGCCGCCGCGTTGGCCACCAGCGAGGGATTTCCAACTGGCGCCACCGTCTACCTGGACTGGGAGGACGGCAGCCGCCCCGGCGCCGCTGCGATCGCCTACATCCGCGCATGGATCGCCGCACTCACTGGCGCCGGTTATGCGCCGGGGCTGTATTGCTCGCATGCGCTGGCAGCGGATCTGGTGGCCGATCTGGCGCCGGGGCCGAGTCCGCAGATCTGGGCCTGGCGTGTCGCGAGCGTCGGCGGGCATCCCTATGCCGGCGACATTCGCACGCTGACGGCATCAGATCCGGCCGGCTGCGGCTATGCGCACGCTGCGCTCTGGCAGTTCGAGCAGGACGCGGTGCTGTCGCTGCCCGGGACGCCCTGCGATGACCTGGAAATCGACCTGAGTCATTCGGCCGTCGCGGATCCGAGCACGCCGTGAGCACAGATCTTTTCCACAGGTTCGCAGACAAGGCCAAGCCATGAAGGAATCTCCCGAACAAGAAGACCTGCGCCGTGCGATCAGCGGCGAGCTGACCAAGCGGATCAACGACGCGGCACGCTATCCCAACGTGCGCTCGACGGTGATCCAAGCGTTGGGCACCATCCAGGATCGGATCGCGAGTCTGTGCATCGAGTTACGCGACCGTTTCATGCTGCGCGCCGACCAACCGCTGGCCCGTTTCTACATCAAGGGCGGCAACGCGTTCACCGCCTGCATGGATCTGCTGCAGGGACACGACCAGCACCTGTTCGACTCGGGAAGCTCGGACTGGGACACGCAGGTAGCGATCGACCCCTGGCTTCCCGGCTCCGTGCAGGATGCGCTGCATGCAGAGATCGAAGACATCGTCGTCGATGAAATGAAAAAGGCCGGCGTGCTCATCGCGTTCGAGCTAAGCCTGCTTGCGTCTGACGCGTCGCCGTTGGCACAGCAGGTCTACCCCATTCCACGCGCCCAATGGCCTCCGCATACGACCGACGTGGGGTGTTTGCTCAAGTGCGACGAGCCGCAAACCTTTCGCCGTGTCTTCGACCGCGACCGCACCGGCTTGTCTGCCTACACCGGTGTGGAGATCGCCACACTCGGCGAGCGCGATATGCCCTCCCCACCGGGTATCGTGCTGAATGATGGGATCAAGCCCTTTGTTCTCTATCGACTGGGCTACACCTGGCACGCCACGCTGATCGAAGGCTACCCCGACCACATCGTTTCGCAGCCGGCCAGTCCACGCGGCATCCTGATGGAACTGATCGATGTCAGCGTGCCACGCCGCGATACGATCGAGGCAATCGCGATCTGGTCGGAAATAGGCAATGGGCACCTGACCATCGCCACCGCTGCTGGCCAACAGGAACGCTGGCAATTGCCGCTGCCGGATCTGGACTACCATCTGCGCGAGAATCTGCTGATGTTGTGCGAGATCGCCAGCGATCCGTTGGCACTCGGTGCGCACAAGGAAGCAAAGCGCCGCGAGCGCGTCGCCGCAATTCACGCCTGGTACGCATCCATCGCTCAGCTGCCGCATTTTCAAAGCGTGCTCGCCGGGATGGCTGGCAGACACGTAGGCGCGTTAGGCGACGATGCCCCCACGCTGGTCAACGCGTTGATGGCGTCGGTGCGCGCACGCACCACGCAGGCGGCGCCGGACTATGCCAATGGACAGCCGACCGACGCCACGCGCGCGCGCATTCTTGCCGCACGCCATGGCACCGGCACCCTGCTCACGTTGCTGTCGGATGCGTTTACCGCGCCGGTCCTGCTCTCGGCCGCCTTCAGCGACGATCTGCTGTTGATGAGCACCCTCGCACAAAGCCCCTATCTGGCTGTCGATCAGCTGCGCTTTTCCGGCGTGGACATGGCAGCGGTCGCACGGGTCAGCTACAAACAGCTGCAGGCACTGGACATTGCTGCATTCGAGCACGCCGTAGGACAGTGGCTTGGCGAGGACGTCCAGGTTCTGGCCCAACCGCACAACACGCCGCGCGTGGGAGGCATCAGCTACGAATGCACACTGGTGGTGTTCGTCAATGCCAAACAGCCACCGTTCGAAAAAACCGTCCTGGCGTTCTTGACCCTCACTACTGCCACGGACGCGCAGGCGCCGTTCCACTCTGGCCCAGCCGGTCAAGGCAGCGCTTACGCAGCGCTGCTCGATATCGACGGCCAGCGCAAGGCGGCTGCGGCGCTGGTCGAAGAGTTCGTGCTGCGTGAACGGCTGTCCAAACAGCACGATGCCATCAAAACCCTATTGCCTCAGGCTTAAACCGGAGACACATCTCCTTGTCCACGCGCGTTGCGAAACGCGCGTGGACTGACACCCACCAGCCGTCGAAAACTCTTTTCGAAATGACTCAAGTCGCCGAAGCCGACCTTCAGCGCCACTTCGGTCACACGCAGTTTCTGCTCACGCTGCAGCAGATCCTTGGCCTTCTCGATACGGAGCTGCTGCAGCAGCGGCTTGAACGTGGTGCCCAGCTCCTCGCGGAACAGAAAGCCCAGATGCGACTGGCTGACGTGCGCTTGTCGCGCCAGATCGCCTAGGGTCAGCGGCTCGGCGTAATGCGCGCCGAGATAGACCAGAGCTCGCCGCAGGGCGTCATGCAAGGTGGCGAGGCGTTGACCTGGACGGTGCGGAAGACCGTCGATCCAATCGACAGGCGCTGCCGGTAGCGTGGGCGCGAGCGGATCATCGTCCGGCTGCGATGGCACTGAGCCCGCGACACGCTGTTGCCCTTGCAGCAGGCTTGCGGCCAGGCGAGGCGCATGCTGCTGGAGATCGGCGAGCTGGATAGGCCTGCCTGCGGTCATGACCGCCAGGCGCAGCACCACCCGCTCCAGTTCCAGCAGGTTTTCGGGCCATGGATACTGCGTCAGGGCATCCATCAGCGTGTCAGTCACCCACTGCCGGGAATCGAAGCCGTGCCGCTCCAGCACGCGCTCGAGATGAAACGCGATGTCCGGCAACCGCTCACACAACGCGGCAAGCTCGATCGACAGCACATCGAGTTGCGACAACAGCGCACGCGAGAATTGCCCCGCGCGCACGCGCTGCGACAGATCGGCAGTGGTGGACGCGATCACCCGGGTGAAAACATCGGCACCCGAGGCGGACCAGCGGCCGTGCCGCCCCCGAAGACACCGCGACAACTGACGCTGCAGCGCTGCGTCGAGCTCATCCACCCCTTGCAAGTACAGCGTTCCGCCGGCCGCGCGCTCGAACCAGGCCGACGGGTCGCCATCCGAATCGTCGCAATCCACCGCGACGAACGGCCCATCCCGCCAGGGCCCCGTTGCATGCAGCAAGACGGCCACTTCCTCTTTCTCGGTGCCGAACCCACCACGCACGATGGCCGGCAAGCGACTGCCTGCGGCACGCTCGACAAACGCATCGACCATCCAGACCTGTTCGCACACGCCTGCCAAAAACAACGACCGATCGAATCGATCTTCCGCCCAGGCCCGCGCGGCATCACGCTTGATCAGATACGCACAACAGGTGGCGATTCGCTGGCACAACGTCATCGCCTGCGTGGTCATACCGCCCTGGGCCGGCTTCACTCTCAGTGTGCCGAGAACATGATGGGCATGCTGGACAGGAAAATCATGGGTGATCGTCGTCTGCCCATTCGTCAGATCCGGAGCCGGCGCATCGCTGCCCTCCACCCCGAAAAACGCGCATGTCGCATCGTTCAAGAGTTCGCTCTGCGCCAGTTCCGCGGCGATCTTTCCGAGCATTGTTGCCAGGGGATCGCCCGGAAGATAGGCGCGCCGCAATACATCGAAGACCTGCTTTTTCATTGATAGTCCGACTCGATACTGGCGCGCTCAGAAGGCGGCCATACCCAAGTCGCGCCATCCCTGACCAGACCGTCGGCAACGCTCCAAGAAACGACTCGGCTTTTCGCGACAATCCAACGCTCCCCGCGTGTCCCGCTCGATCGATCCATCGCACTGTGGGATGAACCTCGCTTGCGTTGGCTGGACCCGTTGGAGGCACCAAGTAGTCGCCAGCGAATCAGACGCTTGTTGCAAAGCCATATTGGGCATTAACACGCTGCTTAGTGTCTGTCCCGACCATTCGTGGCATGTGGCTGCCCCTATCGTCCATTGGGTGAGGCTCGTCTCATTCGTTGCCGGCATGGCGATGGCGTGCTGCGAAGATCTCCAGCAACCACCCGTGCAAACGAGCCCGCATTGCGCCGAGCAAGCGGGCGACGTTAGCGGATATGCTGATGCCAAGACACTGCGATGCAGTCCGCCATGCAAGGCATCGGGATCAGTGACGCAGCGCCGGGTCGCAAGGCGTTCGCCGCGGCGCAGACTGGGGCATCGGAATCGACCGCGCCCTTGCAAGCAGCCCGGCAACACCTCTGGCGACCCTTCACTGCAGTCCGCAGGACATGCACGTTCTGATCAGATGCGCACACCGTTGCGACTTTCTGCACAACGGCGCTGAGAGAATGCGCTGTCCTTCCGATGGCGATCCCCATGTCCCAGCCCGCCCCCATCCTGCGTGGCTACGCCACCATCAAGCCACTGTTGTGGCTGGTATCGCTGGCGATCTTCATGCAGATGCTGGATGCGACCATCGTCAATACGGCATTGCCGTCGATGGCGCGCAGCCTGCACGAGAGCCCGCTACAGATGCAGTCGGTGGTTTTCAGCTACGCGCTGGCGGTGGCGATGTTCATCCCGGCATCGGGCTGGATCGCGGATCGCATCGGGACACGGCGCACCTTTCTGGCCGCAATCATCGTGTTCACGCTGGGCTCGTTGCTGTGCGCAGCAGCGCAGCAGCTGCCGCAGCTGGTGGGCGCGCGCATCGTGCAAGGCATCGGCGGTGCGATGTTGTTGCCGGTGGGCCGGCTGGCGGTGCTCAAGACGGTGGCGCGCGAGGACTTCCTGCGCGCCATGAGTTTTATCGCCATTCCCGCGCTGATCGGCCCGCTGATCGGCCCGACCCTGGGCGGTTGGCTGGTGGAAGTGGCGTCCTGGCACTGGGTGTTTTTGATCAACCTGCCGATCGGCGTCATCGGCTTTATCGCCGCACTGAAGATCATGCCGGACCACTACGGCGATGCACGCAGGCGCTTCGATCTGGTCGGCTATCTGATGCTCGCGGTCGGCATGGTGGCTTTGTCGCTGGCGCTGGATGGCATTTCCGAACTCGGGCTGCGGCATGCGTTTGTGATGTTGCTGGCGATCGGCGGGCTGGCTGCATTGGCCGGCTATTGGCTGCATGCCGGCAATACCGGCAACGCGCTGTTCCCGTTGGCGCTGTTCAAGGTGGCGAGTTATCGCATCGGCATTCTGGGCAACCTGTTTGCGCGGGTCGGCAGTGGCTCGATGCCGTTCTTGATTCCGCTGCTGCTGCAGGTCGGCCTGGAGATGAGCCCGATGAATGCCGGGCTGATGATGGTGCCGGTGGCGCTGGCCGGCATGGCGGCAAAACGCGCGGCGGTAAAGCTGGTCGGACGCTTCGGCTACCGCAACACCTTGATGATCAATACCGTGCTGGTGGGGCTGGCGATGGCCAGCTTCGCACTGATCGATGTGGGCCAACCGCTGTGGTTGCGGCTGCTGCAACTGGCCTGCTTCGGCGGCGTCAATTCGCTGCAATTTACCGTCATGAATACCGTCACCTTGCGCGACCTGGATCGCGATCAGGCCAGCCCGGGCAATAGCCTGTTGTCGATGGTGATGATGCTGGCCACCGGCTTCGGCGCGGCGGCCGCGGGTAGCCTGCTGGCCGCCTTCAACACCCATCTGGGCGATACGCACGGCGCCACTGCGGCACTGCATGCCACCTTCCTGTGCGTGGGCGGCATTACGCTGACGTCGACGCTGATCTTCTGGCAGCTGGCCGACACACGGCCGCATCCCAAGGACGTGGAAGCGGTGGCCGAGTAATCGACGCAACGGCTTCGCGCGGACGCATTGAAACGCGGGGCGTGCAGGCCTCGCATGGCACAGGTGTCGCCAGCGATGCGGCAGCTTTTTTTAGATGTCTTCGCGCGGACGGACCCGTCGCAACGCATCGGCAATGGTGTCGGCCAGCATGTCGCCGGTCAGCGGCTTGCGCAGGAAACTGTCGAAGCCTGCTTCCTTGGCGGTTGGTTCGGCGGCTTCATCGGAACGTGCGGTTACTGCAATCAGCGGCATCTCGTAACCGAACACGCGCAATTGCCGCGCGAGTGCGAACCCGTCCAGGCCGGGCAGATCCAGATCCAGCAGCGCCAGGTCGAACGTGTTGTCGGCGGCCTCGGTCAATGCGGCCAGGCCGTGCGGCGCATGCACCATTGAGTGCCCCTGCGAGCGCAGCAGGCCGATGATGACCTCGGCGATGGTCGGGTCGTCTTCCACCAACAGGATGCGCTGCGGCGCGATCACCGCGCTGGTACGCGTCACCTCACCGCTGAGCGCAGCGTTGGAGGTGACCCAACGCAGCGGCAGGTCCACGACAAATCGCGTGCCGGAGCCAAGCCGGCTGATCACCTCGATATGCCCACCCATCGCCAGGGCCAGCTCCTGGCAGATCGCAAGACCCAGACCGCTACCGCCGTAGCGCGAGGTGGTCTTGGCGCCATCGCCCTGCTCGAACCGTTGGAACAATCGCGCTTTCTGGTCGGCGTTGATGCCCGGTCCGGTATCGGCGACTTCGAACCGCAGGCCCTGATACGACCCCAGCGTGGTCAACTTCAAACCGACCACACCGCGCTCGGTGAACTTGATCGCGTTGCTGAGCAGATTGAGCAGAATCTGCCGAATCCGGGTAGGGTCGCCGCTGGCGGTGATGTCCCCGAGCAGGCCCACTTCCAGGCTGAAACGCAAGCCACGCTCCTGTGCGAGCGGCGCCATCAACGCCTCGACCTCGGCCACCAGCTGACGCAACGAGAACGGCTGCTGATCCAGCTCGAGGCGCCCGGATTCGATGCGCGCCAAGTCCAGCGCATCGTTGACCAACCGCAACAGGTGCGCACCGGCACGACGGATGGATTCGGTATAGCTGCGTTGCCGGTGATCCAGTTGCGTCTTGAGCAGCAGCTCGCTCATACCCATCACACCGGTCATCGGCGTACGCACTTCATGCCCCAGCGTGGCCAGAAAGCGGGTCTTGGCCAGCGACGCCTGCTCGGCCAACTCCTACTTGTGCACCGCCAACTGCCAGGCATTCAACCGGCGCAATCGCCGGCGATACAACAGCACCGCTGCCACCACCACGCACACCGCCAAGGTGACCAGCAGCAGCAGCCCCCACGGGCTACGCCACCACGGCGGCAGGACCTGAAACTTCAATGTCTGGGTCGCCGACCAGATGCCATCGGCGGTACGCCCCTGCACGTCCAGGGTGTAGTCCCCCGACGGCAGCCGCGAGAACAGACGTTCACCGCTGGGACCGACGTCGATCCAGTCCGGGTCGTAGCCGCTCAGACGGAAGCGGTAGCTGGACGATTCCGGGTGGGTAAAGGTGGGCATACGCGCCACGATGTGCAGGTCGCGGTCGTCGTCCTGCATCCTCAACGGCTCCTGCCCGGTGACATCCAACCCACGTTCGCCACGTCGCAGGCCAACCCGCTCGATCAGCAGGGGCGGCCTGCGGGTGTTGGGGCGCATGGCAGTGGGATCGAACACCACCACGCCGTCGGGAGAACCTGCAACGATCTGCCCGCCCGTCGCCTGCACCAGGGTGTTGGGCTGCAATTGCGGGCTTGGAAGCCCGTCGTGTACCCCATACACCCGCACCAGCTTGCTGCCGGGATCGATACGGATCAAGCCGCGCTGACTCGACACCCAGGCCACACCTTTGGCATCGACCACCAAGCCGTTCGGCGCCACCATCGGGAATTCCTGATCTTTCCCCACCGTGTCCAGATGCTTGAGCTGCCGACCATCCCAGAGGTAGCGCCGTATCTGCCCCGTCAATCCGATCCAGACGATGTTGCCTTCTGCGAGACGAAAGACCTGCGTTGGCAGCGTTGGCGCGCCGCGCACCGGCACAAAACGGTCGGCAGCCGGATCCCAGCGCCGCAACCCGGCATTGTTGGCAAGCCAGATCTGTCCATCCGGACCCGCGCGGATGTCGAGAATGGTCAACGCCTCCAGCCCATGACTGCCTTCGACGATGGTCCGAAGCAATTGCCCTTCCTCGCTTCTGATCTGCAGCCCCTGCTGCACAACGGTGACCCACAGTCGCCCCTGCGCATCCTCGGCCATCCGGCCTGCCCGCTCCAGGGACGCATCGGCATCGACATTGCTACCCAACTGCCAGCGTTTGACCTGACGCGAGCGCGGGTCATACCGCACCAATTCGTCGTGGACCCCAATCCAGACGTAGCCGGCCCGGCTTTCGAGCATGTAGTCCGCGGCAACGTATTTGCCGATCTTGGGCCGCTCTTGCCGCAGGTTCCCGGTTGCCGGGTCGAGGTACTCCAGCACGCCTTTTGTGCCCGTCAACCAGATGCCGCCAGAGGCCGCCGGCGTCGTTGCCGTGATGGACGGATTGGCCGGCGACTGCAGAGCGTTGCTATGGTGAGACAGCACGGCAAACATGTCCCAGTGGGGAGGCAGGTGCCACAGCCCTCCTTCGAGCGCCGCAAACCACAGTCCACCTTCGCGGTCTTCGTAGGCGGACATCCAGTTCCGCTCGACCAGGCCGTGTGCCGAAAAGCTGTAGATCGGCACGTTACGAATGTTTTGCTCTGTAATCGCCAAGCCGATGCCACCATTGGCGTCCAGCCAGTACCGCCCACTGCGATCGTGCAGCAGCACGCCCAGGATGCGTTGCTTGCGCGAGATGTCGCGCCATGGCTGGGGACGGACCTGACCATTGGCCTTCACCCCGAAAAAATCGCCGGTAACATCCGACACCCACAGTGTGTCGCCGCTACGCTCCAGGTACAGCCGGTTGACGGTCTGGGAGTTTCCGGGAAGCGCCACACGCTCGAGCCGCGTGCCGTTCCAGCGTGCGACCCCGCCGGGAGTGCCAATCCACAACGTTCCATCTGGCGCCACCTCGAACCCCATGACGCTGTCAGCCGGCAGGCTCGTGTCATCGCCCGGCACAGAGGAGAAGCGTTGCACGCTGCCATCGGGTCGCCGCCGATACAGACCATGGGTTGCGGTGCCCAGCCAGATGTCGCCGTTCGGGGTCTGCGCCAATGCCCACACCGTGATTTCGCGCAACTCCGGAAACTGCGGGCTCTCAAACGACTTGAAGATGCGCGTCTTGTTCTCCAGGAAACCGGCACCGCCGTTCTCGAAGCCCATCCACACCCGATTGTCGGCGCTGACGCAGACCGTCCAGACCGCATTGCTGGGCAGCCCTTCTTCCATGCGCCAGATGCGGAAGTTGCGCCCATCGAATCGGGCCAGACCATCATCGCTGGCAAGCCAGAGATAGCCCTGTTTGTCTTCGGCGAGTTCGCTGATGGTCTCCGACGGCAGCCCATCCGCAAGCGTGATCTGGGTAGGCACCGGAGTCACCGGTGCGCGTACTGCCAATGCGGTTGGCACACCGATGCACAAGCCAAGCGGCAGCAAGACCGATAACCGATAGAGAAAAGACAAAAAAAGGCGCACTGGATACGTTTCACGACAAGTCGCCGCATAGTGCGGGCCGCGCGGTACGCGGGCAAGCCCAAGCGGCCTCAAGCAGCCGGTCCGGCAGCGCCAGCAATTCGATCGCAACGCCGCGGCTAGCGGCTAGCGGCATGGGATGTCGAGCCCACGCAGGATGGGCGCCATGGTCATTTGGCCAGATTGCAGCATCGCCAGCGGCACCCGGACCGCAAGGCCATGGGCTCAAGCTTCGGCGAACTGTCGTTGCCCGGCAGATCACAAGGCTTGCGCGGCCGGGTTGGCATACCCGTGGCGCGCGCTGCCAGGCAGCGTCGATGTGCGGCCCACTGCCCGCATGCCCATCCCGATGCGGGCCAACTCCAGTGCTTTAGTGCCATCTCCGTCATGGCACTGAAGCAGGCCGTGCGCGGTGAGCGCTGTCCGCCAGCTCAGCCTGGCATAGACATGGACTGATCGCGCGCGCGCGCCGTTGCGCATGCCGCCGCAATCGCCTCGATCAACATGTCCGCCGTCACCGGTTTGCGCAGGAATCCGTCGAAACCGGCGATCTGCGCCTGGCGTTCGGCATCGCCATCGGCGCGTGCGGTGACCGCCAGCAACGGGAAGCCGTGACCGAGCCGGCGCAGTTGCGAGGCCAGCGCAAAGCCGTCCAGGCCCGGCAGATCCAGGTCCAGCAACGCGACATCGAAGCCGCCATCGACCGCTTCGGACAATGCCGCCAGACCGTGTGCGGCATGCACCACGCGATGGCCGCGCCCGATCAACAGCCCGCTGATCACTTCCGCCACGGTGGGATCGTCTTCCACCAGCAGGATGCGCAGCGGCGCGCCGGCCAGCGTGCGTGTTTCGCCCGCAGCACTGCGCGGGGCCGACCGATCGATGGGCAACGGCAGGTCCACAGTGAACTGGGTCCCGACGCCGAGTCGGCTGCGGACACGGATCTGGCCCTTCATCGCCACCGTGAGCTCCTGGCAGATCGCCAGCCCCAACCCACTGCCGCCATAGCGCGAGCTGGTACGCGCGCCTTCGCCCTGTTCGAAGCGTTGAAACAGATGCTTCTGTTGCTCGGGCCCGATGCCCGGGCCGGAATCGCGCACCTTGAAGCGCAGGCAGTCGCCATGCCGACTGACGGAGAGCCCCACTTCACCGCGCTCGGCGAACTTGATCGCATTGCCGAGCAGGTTGATCAGGATCTGCCGCACGCGCGTGGCGTCGCCCATCACCGACAGATTGGCGGGCAGCTGATTGCGGTAATGAAACCGCAGCCCGCGCGCCTCGACGATGGGCTGCATGAAGTCGGCCAGTTCCTGGGTCAGCTGCGATGGATCGAACGGCTGCTGCACCAATTCCAGTTTGCCCGCTTCGATCCGTGCCAGATCCAGCGCATCGTTGACCAGCCGCAGCAGATGCGCACCGGCCTTGCGGATCGCATCGACATGGCTGCGCTGTTTCGCATCCAGCGGGGTGGCCAGCAGCAGCTCGCTCATGCCCAGCACACCGGTCATCGGCGTGCGCACCTCATGCCCCAGCGTGGCCAGAAAGTGCGATTTGGCGATCGAGGCCTGCTCGGCAAGTTGCTGGCGCTGCTGCGCCAGCACCCACTCCTGCTGGCGCCGCACGCGTCGCCGCCAGCCCCACACGCCCATGCAAAGCACCAGCACGCCCAGCAGCACCGCAACCAATTGCGCTGGCGTACTCAGCCACCACGGCGGACGCACCTGCAGGTGCAGGGACGGTGCGGCGATCCAGTCGCCGTCGCCGGCACGCGCCTGCACGTCGATGCGGTAGTCGCCGGGCGGCAGCCGCGACATCACGCGCTCGCCGGTAGCGCCCTGCTCCACCCACCCCGCGTCGTAACCCTCCACACGGTAGCGATAGCGCGCCGAGGCAGGATCGACGAACGACAACAACCGCGCGCTGATGCGCAGATCGCGATCGCGTGCCTGCAGCACGATCGTCCCCTTGTGCGGCAGCGGCTGCGGACGCTCGGCATCGTTGCGGCGGACCTGCACCGATTCGATCACCAGCCGCGCCACCGGTGCCGGCGCGAATGGCTGCGCAGGGTCGAACAACACGATGCCGCTGGTGGTCAATGCCAACACCTGCCCGCTGGGGCCGGTCACCGGTGGGCGCATCGAAAATTCGCTGTCCGGCAGGCCGTCGCGTTGCCCGAACATGCGCACCTGCGGCTGCCCGCGTCGGTAGGCGTACAGACCGCGCGAGGTGGTCGCCCAGACGGTGTCGATGCCGCCCAGCGCCAGGCCGCGAATCTCGGTGGAGGGCATGCCTTGCGCATGCCCCACCCGCTCCAGCAGATGTGCCTGCCGGCCATCCCAGCGGTAGCGCTCCATAGCCCCAGGCCGCCCGGCCCAGAACTCGCGCGGCGACACGAACGCCAACGCATAGACTTCAGACGCAGCGCCGGCGCCGCCGATCACTTTGCGAAAGCGCTCGCCCTGCCAGACCCACAGCCCGTCACCGGCGGCCACCCATGCCGAGCCATCCGGGCGCACGAGCAGTTGCTGCACCATTTCGCCCACTTCACTGAGGTCGGTACCGAAGCGAAAGGTGGCCAGCAGGCGGCCATCGGCCGCACGCCGCTGCACGCCGCCTTCGACGATCGACAACCAGAACTCACCATCGATGCCCGGCGTCATCAGCTCCACGCGATGCGCGTCGGAGGTGTCGATCTGCATTGCCAGTGGGTGTTTTTCTCCGGTCTTGGGCTGATAGCGGGTCACGCCGCTCTGCAGCGCCACCCACAGGCTGCCGTCGCCGGCCGGCAGCACCGACTGCACGCTGCCGCCTCCCAGCACATCGCTATGCAGCACAGGGACGATCTCGCCTTGATCGCCGACGCGATACACCCCTTCGCCGGTCGTCACCAGGAAGCTGTCGCCGTCAGCGGCCGCGTTCATCAGGTACAGACTTTCCAGCGGCTTGCCCTGCGCCTGCAGGATCGTGGAGAAACGCCGCCAGTCCGGCGGCAGATAGGCCAACCCCTGCGAAATCAGCCCCAACCACAGCCCGCCCTGGCGGTCCTGCATCACATCAAGTACGCCGCTGTGGGCGGTGAGAAAGCCGCTGCCCCGATCGCCTTCCATGACGCGCAGTTTGGTCTCGCCCGGCGCAACGCGAAAAAACCCATCGGCCGCACCCACCCAGTAACCACCATGCACGTCGTGCACCACGCTGCCGGCACGCACGCTGGAAGCTCCTTCCCAGGGTGCGGGTTCGAACACGCCGGCTGGTGTCACCCGGTACAGGCCCTTGCCGCTCCCCACCCACAGCGTGCCGTCCGGATCCTTGCTGAGCTTGAAGACAGTCGCGCTCAGGCGGTCGGGTGCGACGCGTACGAAGCGCTCGCCGTCGCGCATCACCAGCCCGCCCGCGGTACCGATCCACAAGCGGCCGCGTGCATCGGTGAGCATGCTCATGATGGTGTCGCTGGGCAGCCCGTCCACTGCGTCGGGCGTGGCACGGAAGACGGTGATGCGGCCATTTTCCTCGCGACGGCACAGGCCACCGCCGCTGCTGCCGATCCACAGCGCACCCTGCGCCTGCGCCAGCGCCCAGACCTGCCCGACACAGGCTTGCGCAACGTCCGGAAAAGTCGTGAATGCCGCACGGTCCGCATCCAGCATGCTCAGTGGCGAGCCGTAGACGCCCAACCACACCCGGTCGCGATCGTCGACCAGGAGCGTTTCCACCTCGTTGCCGGGAATCGAGCGGGCATTGTGCGGATCGTGCTGCCACACCTCCAGGCCGACACCGTCATGACGTGCCAAGCCGTCGCTGGTCGCCGCCCAGACATAGCCCTGCCGATCCTGCGCCATTGCCAGCACCATGCGCGAAGGCAGACCTTCGGCTGGCCCGAACCGGCGCATCCGCGGCGTCTCGATTTGATTGACTGCCACCGCATCCATGCCAAACAGCAGCAGCATGGATGCCAGCAAACACCGCACTAGCGTCTTCATGGTCGTCCTTGTCGCGGCCACTTGCGCGATCGCGCGCACTCCCCGGCCGGACTGCACTTTACCCGCTCCAGCACACTTGCCCCTAGTCGGCGGCGCTGTCGTCCGGCGAGTCGGCAGCGTCGGCAAGCGCCCTTGCCAGGGCGTTCGCCAGCAGCTCACCGGTGACCGGCTTGCGCAGGAAACCATTGCAGCCAGCCGCCATCGCCTGCGGCTCGGCATCGGCGTCGGCCCGCGCAGTCACCGCAACGATCGGGAAGCGCACCCCGCGCGCGCGCAGTTGCGCCACCAGCGCGGCACCGTCCAGGCCAGGCAGATCCAGATCGCATAATCCGGCGTCGAAGCTACGCGTGCTCACCTCGGCCAAGGCGGCCAACCCATGCAAGACATGGGTGACCTGGTGCCCGCGCGTCTGCAGCAACCCCACGATCACCTGCGCCACGGTCGGGTCGTCTTCCACCAGCAGCAACTGCAGCGGTGCCTGATCCAGGGCAGCGACCGCGCGTGCTGGAGCAGGTGCCGCCGCAGGCAACGTCGCCACCCAACGCAGCGGCAGCTCCACCACGAAGCACGCGCCTTGCCCCAATTCGCTGTCCACGCTCACCACGCCGCCCATCGCCGCAGCAAGCTCACGGCAGATCGCCAGGCCCAGCCCACTGCCGCCATGCCGGGCCAGGGTCAGTGCGCCTTCGGCCTGTTCGAAGCGTTGAAACAGGCGCCCACGCTGCTCGACGCTCATGCCGGGGCCGGTGTCGCGCACCTCCACCCGGATGCCTTGCGTCGGTCTCTGCGGCAACGCCGAGACGCGCAATTGCACGCCGCCGCGCTCGGTGAACTTGACCGCATTGAACAGCAGATTGAGCAGAATCTGCTGCACCCGGCTGGCATCGCCATGCAGTGCCGGCGGTAGCGCGTCATCCAGTTCGCACGCGAACGCCAGTTGCTTCTGCTCGGCACTGGGACGAACCAGTTCGACCACCTGCCCGATCAACAGGCGCAGATCGAAATCGCGATTGTCCAGCGGCAGCTTGCCGGCTTCGATCCGCGCCAGATCCAGGGCATCGTTGACCAGTCGCAGCAAGTGCTTGCCGGCCGACTGGATCGCGCCGGCGTAGCCCTGCTGGCGCGCATCCAGCGGTGTCTGCAACAACAGCTCGCTCATCCCCAGCACACCGGTCATCGGCGTGCGCACCTCATGCCCCAAGGTCGCCAGAAAGCGTGTCTTGGCCAACGACGCCTGCTCTGCCAACTCGCGCTTGTGCTGGGCAAGCTGCCACTGCGCCCGCATGCGCACGCGATGCCGGTAGGCCGCGGCAAGCAGTGCACTGAGCAGCAGGCCGAGCATGCAGATCACTGCAATACCGATATCGCTGCGCCACCAGGGCGGCAGCACCGAGAACTGCAACGATTGCACCTGCGATGCATTGCCAAGTGGATCCACACCCTGCATCTCAAGCACATAATTGCCCGGCGGCAACGATGAAAATTCGCGCATGCCTGCGGCGCCATGCTCGACCCAATCAGTGTCAAAGCCGTTCAATCGCGTGCGGTAACGGTTTGCCATCGGGTCGATGAAAGACAGCAGCCGCATATTGATGCGCAACTGACGATCGCTCGGTACCAGCGAAAAACCACCGCCGATCGGCAATGCGCGACGTCGATCGCCTTGCTGGACACTCACCGCTTCCAGTCGCATCTGCGGGGTAAACGAGGGAACGTCTGGCGCATTGGTATCGATCAGCAGCGTGAATCCGTCGGCGGTCCCGCCCACCAACACACCGTTGTTTGACATCAGCAGACAGCGGCGACTGAACTCCTGGCTGGTCAACCCGTCACGTGCACTGAAACTGCGGATTTTGGCAGGGGTTGTGCGGGGGTCGATACGCCATAGGCCACGCGGGCCGGACATCCACACACGCCCAAGCGCATCCAGCTCAAGACCGTAGGCATCCATGGCAGGAAATCCTTCGGCAGCGCGAATGCGGCTTCCCCGTTTCCAGACGCCATTGCGTTGCTCCCAGCGCTCGAGTCTGCCGGCGATGTAAAGCCAGATGCGATTGCGATCCTTGACGACAAAGCGCTGGATAAAGTTGACATCCAGCCCCGGCACCAGCATGAATCGATGCGTGTCGGCATGCCAGGCATACACTCCGCCAGTACCGCTGATCCACACGCGCCCATCCGGCCCCAGACTGATCTGGTAGTACGGCAACTCCTTCAGGCCATGCAGATCGTTTGGGGAGATCGTCTCCAGGACGCGCCCGCTGACGAGGTCGCGTCGCTGGATCACTTGCTCGAACGCTGTCCACACGGTGCCATCGCCCGGCTCCCCGATCCAGAACACCGCCTCGTCGGGTCCATCCCCGGTGAAATGGGTCAGCCCACCAGTGGTCAGATCCAGACGCGACAGTGCATGCCGTCCGTTACCAAGCCAGAGCTGCCCGCGACTGTCTTCCAGTGCGGAGGTGATTGCCATCTCGCGCAAATCCGGATGCTGGATTCCGGTCTGCACCAAGGCACCAGACGACGTGTCGTAGCGCAGCAACCTGCCACTGCTGTCGAATTGCCACAGACCGCCAGAGCGATTGGCCAATGCAAGACTGCAAGAGATGCCTTTTCCCTGATCGTTGACCTGCTTGAAAGCTGCCGTCCGATGCCAGTCCTCGCGCAGGTAGGCAAGCCCACGGCCATGCAGGGGCACCCAGATCCCTCCATGCGGACTTCGCCAGATGGTGGTGACATGACGATTGGAGACCAACGGTTCATCCCCGTTGTTGACCGGCGTCGGTGGATGACCGGCGCGGGTGTGCCATAACCCCTGCTCGGTGCCGAGCCAGAATTCGCCATCTCCGGCATCGGCCACCGTCCAGACCCGATTGCCTGTCGCAAACATCGAGGCCCAGGTGGGCGTATGCCAGCCACCGGAGGAATCCATGTAGCGCAACCCGGTGTCCGAGGAGCTCCACAACCGTTGCCCTACCCACTGCAGCGCATTGATGCCGCCGGCATCGCCATCCGGTCGCACGCGGTGCAAGGCCAGCCCGTCGTAGTACGCCAAACCGCCGAGCGTCCCGATCCACATGCGCTCACGGTCGTCCAGGGCCAGGGCATAGACCGGATTGGGGTCTAGCGGGTCTTCCATCTTGGACAGATCGAGTGAGCTGAAATTTCCCTTGGCATCCAGGCGCAAGACATTCCCGGTCGACATGCCGAGCCATATCTCATCGCCGCGGCCGGCAATGGCATAGATGTCTCCCAACGACAGCGCGGGAACGTCGTCGGGCAGATAGGCGGTGAATTTGCTGCGATCGGCGCTCAGCATTGTCAACCCGGCACCCGCCAGCGCCAGCCAGATGCGATCCTGGTCGTCGATATACATCGCCTGCAGGTTATTGCTGCGCAGCGAGTAGCGATCGGTCGGATCGTTACGCCATACCTTGAACTCGGCGCCGTCATACCGAACCAGGCCATCGGTGGTGGTCATCCACAGATAGCCCGCACGATCCTGTGCGATTGCGGTAATCATGGTCGAGGGCAGCCCTTCGGCGGCACCCACGATGCGAAAGCGCGGGATGGCCGGCACCTCGGCCAGGGCCGGCAACGCCATCAACGCAACGAGCAACCCCAATAACAGACCGCGCATGCGGGAATCCTTTCCACGTCCAGCCGGCATGCTCGCAATGGATCGTTGCAAGCGCAAGCCGCGCGCGCAGCGCTGGGATGTGTCTAGAATCCGCCCATGACACCCCTCGCCCGCCTGTTGCTCCTTCCCGCTCTGGCATTGACCAGCCTGGCCGCCTCCGCCGCACCGGTGCGCTATGCGCTGGATCCGGTGCACACCCGCGTGTTGTTTGCGGTCGAACATGCCGGCTTTTCCAAGGCATTGGGCACCGTGTCGGGCAGTAGCGGCACCCTGGTGTTCGACCCGGACGACTGGGCAGCCGCGCGGCTGGACGTGACCGTGCCGCTGCACCGCGCCGACCTGGGCGATGCCAAGTGGAACGAGGCCACCCTGGCACGTAACCTACTCGACGCCGAGCGCTTTCCCGACGCGCATTTCGTCTCCACGCGCGTGGAGGCCAGCGGCGAGAACCACGCCAAGGTCACCGGCAACCTGACCCTGCACGGCGTCACCCGCCCGGTGACCCTGGACGTCACCCTCAACGCACTCAAACGCCATCCGCTGCCGCCGTTTCGCCGCACTGTCGGGTTCTCGGCAACCGCCACGCTGAGTCGGGCGGAGTTCGGCATCGATGCGTGGAAATCGATGATCGGCGACAGCGTGGAACTGCGCATCGAAGCCGAAGCCGTGCGCGAAGGCCGTGCCGACGACGACGCAGCGCCACCGCAAGCCGAACCTGCCACCACTGACGCGCCCGCCGGCCAGGAATCGGGAACATGAGCCTGAAAAACAACGAGCGCTGGGGCGGTGTCAGCCAGACCCTGCATTGGCTGATCGCCTTGCTGATTCTGGTGCTGGGCATCGTCGGCCTGACCATGGGCGAGCTGCCCAAGACACCGAAATATTTCTGGGTCTATACCGCACACAAATCGGTGGGGCTGACCGTGCTGGCGCTGGTGATCGCGCGACTGGGTTGGCGTCTGTACGCAGGCGCGCCGCCGCCGGTGGCGGGCACCCCGCGCTGGCAGGAACGGATCGCCGGGGTGACCCACTGGCTGCTGTACGCAATGATCTTCGCCATGCCGCTCTCTGGCTGGTTGTACGACTCCAGCAGCGGTTTGCGCCCGTTCCGCTGGTTCGGCCTGTTCGCGGTGCCCAAGCTCAGCGGCCCGGACGAGCAGCTACGCGCCACCTCCCATGCCATCCACGAGTGGGGCTTCTGGCTGTTGATCGCTGTCGTGCTGGCACACGCCGGCGCTGCGCTGTACCACCACATTTTCCAGCGTGATGCCACCCTGGCGCGGATGTTGCCGCGCGGCTGGCTGTCCTCCAAACCTTAAGGATTTCCCATGTCGTCCAAGTTGTTCGCCTCTCCCCTGCTGGTCGCCGCGTCGCTGGTCGCCACCTTCGCCACCGCGCCGGTGCTGGCCGCCGACTACGTCCAGGCGCCCGGCTCGTCGCTGGTGTTCGCCAGCAAGTACGAAGGCGAAGTGTTCACCGGCAAGTTCCCCGGTTTCGACACCACGCTGAGTTTCGATCCGGCCAATCTGGCCGCAGCCAAGCTCGATGTACGCATCCCCCTGGCCAGTGCGATCAGCGGTAATAACGATCGCGATTCGACCCTGCAAGGCCCGGACTTTTTCAATGTCGCCAAGTTCGCCACCGCGCGCTATCGCGCCGACAAGTTCCGTGCGCTCGGCGGCAACCAGTACGCGGCCGACGGCACCCTGGAACTGCGCGGCGTCAGCAAGCCGGTCACGCTGACCTTCACCTGGACACCGGGCGCGCAGCCCGTGCTGGCCGGCAAGGCATTGGTGAAGCGGCTGGACTTCGGCGTGGGCGGTGGCGACTGGGCCGACACCAAGACCATTCCCAACGAAACCGCGATCAGCACCAAGGTCGTGTTGAAGGCGAAGTAAGGCCACAGGCCGCAACCGGACGCGGCCACTGAGCGGCGGACTACCTCGTCGGGTCCGCCGTTTTTTTATGCCCGCATGCCGGGTGACACCGCACGACAGCTAGACTTGGCGTCCACTCAGGGACGCCGCCAATGCGAACACATGGAACGTTGACCCGCTGGAATACCGACCGCGGCTTCGGCTTCATCACCCCGGCCCACCCCGGTGACGACGTGTTCGTGCATATCTCCGCATTTCCACGCAGTCCCATGGCACCGCGGATCGGAGAGTTGATTTCCTTTGAGACCGAGCCGGGCCCGGACGGCCGCCCACGTGCCGTGCGCGTCATGCGTGCCGGCACGCAGGCAGCCAAGCGCAGCCCACGCCGGCAGCATGTAGCGGCGCAATCAACATCGGCTCATAGCCCCGTCCGGCTTGGCAAAGTCATGTTGCTCTTGCTTGTGGCAGGCGCTGGAGGCTATGCGTATCTCAATGGGAAAACGCGGATGCCAGACCCTGCGCCTCCTAAGACTTCGTCAGCGTCAATGGCACCGACATCTGCACAAGCACGAACACCGGCAGACAGGACGCTGCCAGCCGGTGCCTCGGCTCAGAGCTCGCCTGTGGTAACGGCACCCTCATCTGCAAGCAGAACGTCCGCCACGCCCGCCCCCACACTGCACTACAGCTGTGGAGGACGTACGCATTGCTCGCAGATGAACTCCTGCGAAGACGCCACTTACGTACTGCAGCACTGCCCAAATACCGTGATGGACGGCGACAACGATGGCGTGCCCTGCGAACAGCAATGGTGCCGTTGAATCAATGCGGCTGACACCTTGAACGGTCGGCCGACAAGAATCGTGTGTTAGCCGCGTCTTGTTAGATGCAGTCAAAAGCCCAGGTCACACGCCGAGTCGGTCGCGCGAGCGGTACCCTCACCGCTCGCGGGACACGCCGCGAGTACGTCCGTGTGGGCTCGGTGGCGGCCTCCATGCCGCCACACGGTCTCGCAATCGGCAAGGACACCGCACCAGAGAGCGAGTCGGTGGCTTTTTTTAAAGCCATGCACCCCGACACTCTCGACTGTTCCTTGCCCGCCCACCATCGCAGGACCTTACGCGGCATGGATGCCGCGTAAGCGCTTACAAGGACGTACTTGCAGCGTGTCCCGCGAAGGTGCGCGGGCAAGGGCCCTGCAGCCAAGTCGCAGACCCGCAGCTGCGCACCAGACCGGCGTGAAGTGGTTTTCAGCCGCCCCAAATCCATAAGCTGGCGCGTATCGCATGCGCACACGCCGCATCAGCGTGTACCGGCGTTCAACCACTCTCGCAACCGCGCGCCATCGAACGGCCAGTCCAGCTCGCGTCCGTGCACGTCGCGCAACACCGGCACACGTACGCCATAAGCGGCCTCAAGCGCCACATCGTCGTCGATAAACAAGCTGTTGAACTCGCCGGCACGTGTCTGCGCCAGTACTTCCACCGCCAGGTCGCAGAGGTGGCAATCGTCGCGCTGGTACAGGGTCAGGGCCATCGAACAGGTCTCATGCTGCGCTGCAGCCGTGCCGCAATCGTCGAACGACTAGAATAGCCGCCTTTACGCTCACCTCTCCGGCACCCATGGCTGTCAGCACGTTCGACCTGTTCAAGATCGGCATCGGTCCGAGTTCCTCGCACACCGTGGGGCCGATGCGCGCCGCCGAGCGTTTCGTGCATCGCTGGTTGCTCGATGCCGGCCGCCTGCAGGATGTGGTGCGCATCCGCGCCGAGGTGTTCGGCTCGCTGGCGCTGACCGGCCGCGGCCACGGCACCGACAAGGCGTTGCTGCTCGGGCTGGAAGGCCATCGCCCCAACCTGATCGACCCGGACGTCATCCCTGCCACCCTGGAGCGCATCCGCGCCAGCAAACGCATCACACTGATGGGGCAGCACGAGATCGGCTTCGACGAAAAGCGCGACCTGCCGATGAACAAGCGGCAGAAGTTGCCGTACCACACCAACGGCATGCGCTTCACTGCCTACGATGCCGATGAAGGTGTGATCGCTACCCGCGATTACTACTCGGTGGGCGGCGGATTTGTGGTCAATCAGGACGACGCCGCCGACGACCGCATCGTGGCCGACGAAACGCCGCTGCCGTATCCGTTTCTCAGTGGCGACGAACTGCTGGCCCAATGCGCACGCAGCGGCCTGAGCATCGCCGCGCTGATGTTCGAAAACGAAAAAAGCTGGCGCAGCGAAGACGAAATCCGCGCCGGCCTGCGCGAACTGTGGGTGGCGATGCAGTCCTGCGTGGAGCGTGGTATCCGCCAGGAAGGCACGTTGCCCGGTGGATTAAACGTGTCGCGTCGCGCGCCGGCACTGTATCGCGAGCTCTCGTCCAAACCCGAAGCGGCCATGCGCGACCCACTGACCACGCTGGATTGGGTCAATTTGTATGCACTCGCGGTCAACGAAGAAAACGCAGCCGGCGGCCGCGTGGTTACCGCGCCGACCAATGGCGCGGCCGGCATCATTCCCTCGGTGTTGCATTACTTCGATCGTTTTTGCGCCGGCGCGTCCGAACAACGCATCTTCGATTTCCTGCTCACGGCCGCGGCCATCGGCATCCTGTACAAGGAAAACGCCTCGATCTCCGGCGCCGAAGTCGGTTGTCAGGGCGAAGTGGGCGTGGCCTGTTCGATGGCAGCCGGCGGCCTGGTTGCCGCGCTTGGCGGCAACCCGGGCCAGATCGAAAACGCCGCCGAAATCGGCATGGAACACAACCTCGGCCTGACCTGCGATCCGATCGGTGGCTTGGTGCAGATCCCGTGCATCGAACGCAATGCGATGGGCGCGGTGAAGGCAATCAACGCCAGCCGTATGGCGATGCGCGGCGACGGCAAGCACAAGGTCTCGCTGGACAAGGTCATCAAGACCATGCGCGACACCGGCCGCGACATGCAGGACAAATACAAGGAAACCAGCCGCGGCGGCCTGGCGGTGAACGTCATCGAGTGCTGAGTCTGCCGGTGGCATTTTGATGCGGCGTCTGTACGCAGCACTGGAATGCATTTGCGCGTCGTAGCCGAATGCAGGGACTGGGCGCGCCGCGGTGAGCGCACGGCGTGGTCGGTCTGCGCGATGCAGCAAGCGCCGCGTCCGCGCGCTTGCTGCCCGAACCGCAGCGCAAAGCGGCATCTCGACCACGCAGTGCGACACCCACGTCCGCATCACGCTGCCGCCCTGCACGTCTGGCGAACAACAGCGCTAAATCGCACCTGCGCTTCTTGCGAAAAGTCACACTGCACGTCAGCTTGTCCTGAGAAGACCAGCGACAGCGCGCGCCTCGTTCGCACGGCTCAAGACACCAACGCACTGTCTGGAGTTAGCTGAAACCGCAGCAGCGAAAACAGCAAGACGGCATCTGCCCATCCCGCCACGCGCGAAGCTGCTCGAAGGGCGGATGAGGACAACCCGCACACACCCTCGGCTTCCACCACAACGCGCGCCCTCGCCGCGGCAACGCCCGGATCCACGCCTCCACCACGGTGCGCCGTGTAGCCTTCCCGCACGGATCCCGGATGGAGAAACACGATGCGACACCTCGCCTGTGCACTCGCACTGACCCTGGCCTGCGGCCCGCTGATGGCCCAGCAAGCCAGCTACGGCCCGCGTCTGGAAGGCTTCGATTACCCCTACCCGGTCAAGACCTACGCGTTTACGTCGCAGCAGCAGCCGCTGGAAATGGCGTATCTGGATGTCGCCCCCACCGGCAAGCCGAACGGACGCACCGCCGTGCTGTTGCATGGCAAGAATTTCTGCGCGGCCACCTGGGAATCCAGCATCGCGGCTCTGAGCCAGGCCGGCTATCGCGTGATCGCGCCGGATCAGGTGGGCTTCTGCAAATCGAGCAAGCCGGCGGCCTACCAGTTCTCGTTTGCGCAGCTCGCCGACAACACACACGCGCTACTGCAAAAGCTGGGGATCGACCGCGCCGTGGTCGTGGGCCATTCGATGGGCGGCATGCTCGCGATCCGCTACGCGCTGATGTACCCGCAGGCCACCGAACACCTCGCCTTGGTCGACCCGATCGGCCTGGAAGACTGGAAGGCCGCAGGCATTCCGTGGCGCAGCGTGGATGCCTGGTACGACAACGAACTCAAGATCAGCTTCGACCGTATCAAGAAGTACCAGATGGACGTGTACTACGCCGGTCAATGGAAGCCCGAATTCGAACGCTGGGCGCGCATGCAGGCCGGCATGTCGCTGGGCAAAGGCAAACAGGCGGTCGCCTGGAATCAGGCCCTGACCTACGACATGGTCTTCAACCAACCGGTCGTCTACGAGCTGCCCAAGTTGGCGGTGCCGACCACACTGTTCATCGGTCTCAAGGACCGCACCGCAATCGGCAAGGACACGGCACCGCCAGAGGTCAAGGCGCGCGTCGGCGATTACACCAAACTGGGCAAGCAGGCAGCTGCGGCCATTCCGAATGCGACCTTGATCGAATTTGCAGACTTGGGGCACTCGCCGCAGGTGCAGGACCCGGCGCGTTTCAACGCCGCGCTGTTGAAGGCGCTCACGCCGTAATCGCCGCAGCGCGCGGCAGACCGATGCCGTGGGTGAATACTTTGTGCGAACCGCAGCCGGATTGCTCCCGGTTGCGGCCATCGCGCAACGTTGGTCAGACGAGTACCGCAGAAGACGGCTGCAGGCCAGCGCGATCGAGTCGGTCGGATGCTTGTCGTGACTGAATCGTCGTCATGCGAGCGACGAGGCGCGTTACAGCCCCGGGAGCCGCACACACGCCTGACAAGCGACAAGATGCAGAGAACGCGCAGACGCTCTCTCGTCCTCGACCGCCAACAACCCAGACGCCTGCACACAACCCGGGCACGCCTGCGGGAGATGCCGCACGTCTCGCGACCCCACTCCCCACATCAACCAGCCACGATCCGCAGCACATCGTCCAGCAACGCGGCCGCAGTGACCTCCGCACCCGCACCCGGGCCCTGGATCAACAACGGCTGCTCGCGATAACGGTCGCTGCTGATGGCGACACGGTTGTCGGTGCCGGCGCCACCGGCCAAGGGATGGTCCAGGGCAAGTTCGCGCAGACCCACGCTTGCGCCATGCGCGTCCACGCGGCCTACAAAGCGCAGACACCGCCCTGCTGCGCGTGCTTGCAGCCAACGCGCGCCCACCTCGGCATCCAGCGCGCCCAATCGTGCGTCCAGTTCAGCGATCGGCACGCTGGCCAGGCCAGTGGGCACCAGCGACTCAACATGCACCTGTTCGGCCTCCAGTTGCCAACCGGCCGCACGCGCCAGGATCAACAGCTTGCGCCGCACATCCTCACCGGACAGATCGATCCGCGGATCCGGCTCGGTGTAACCCGCTGCCACCGCCTCGCGCACGCATTGCGAAAACGCGCCGCTGCCGTCGTAGCGATGAAACAGCCATGCCAACGATCCCGACAGCACGCCCTCGATCGAATGAATATGGTCGCCACCGGCCACCAGCGCGCGCACGCTGCTCAACACCGGCAAGCCGGCGCCCACGGTGGCGCTGTCGCCGTAATGCGCACCGCTGGCATGGCGGGCGGCAAGCAGCGCCTGCGCACGCGACAACGCCGTGCCCTGGCCCAGCTTGTTGGCGGTCACCACATGCACGCCGCGCCCCAACCACTCCACATGCCAATCGGCCACCACATCGCTGGCCGTGGCATCCACCAGCACATCGCCAGCACGCAGCGCCACGGTTTCGGCCCACGGCTGCAACACGGCCTGGCCACGCGGCGCGGCGTTGGCCTGCAGCAATGCCTGCTCCGCACTCACGCCACAATCCTGAGCGATCCGCGAGTTGGCCAGCCAATCGAAGCGCGGCAACCGCAGCTGGCGTTGCTGCAGGGCGGTGTAGCGCGTCACGAAGGCGCGTCCCACGGTGCCGGTACCCAGCAATGCCAGACGTGGCGTGGGGGTGACCGTCGCCGCGGATGCACGTCGCGAAACAGGCAATACGCTGCTCACGCGTCGACCTGTTTGCGTGAGGCAGCAGTCAGGGTCGCTTCGGCACGCGCCAGACCGGCGCGCAGGTCGATCAGCAGGTCTTCGGCCGATTCGATCCCGATCGACAACCGCAACAAGCCATCGGAAATTCCGGCCGCCGCACGTGCCTCGGCGGTCATCGCCGCATGCGTCATCGAAGCCGGATGCGCGATCAGGCTTTCCACTCCGCCCAGCGACTCGGCCAGCGTGAAGTAGCGCAGCCCATCGACGAAGGCGCGCACCGCTGCTTCGCCACCATTCAATTCAAAACTCATCATCGCGCCGAAGCCCTTCTGCTGACGCGCCGCCAGCGCATGGCCCGGATGCGATGCCAGTCCCGGGAAATACACCTGGTTGACCACCGCGTGCCCGTCCAGCAACGCAGCGATCGCATCGGCATTTTCCTGATGCACGCGCAGACGCGCATCCAGCGTGCGCAGGCCACGCAAGGTGAGGAAAGCATCGAACGGCGAGCCGGTCAGGCCCAGCGCATTGGCCCACCACACCAGTTGCTGATGCAGCTCGGCATCGCGCGCCACCACCGCACCGCCCACCACATCGCTATGGCCGTTGATGTATTTAGTGGTGGAGTGCAGCACCACGTCGGCACCGAATTCCAGCGGTTTTTGCAGCGCCGGCGATAGGAAGGTGTTGTCGACCACCGTCAACGCACCCACTTTCTTCGCCGCTTCGATGACAAAGCGCAGATCGGTGATACGCAACAGCGGGTTGGACGGGGTTTCGATCAACACCAGCTTGGGCGACTGCGCCAATGCATCGGCCAGCGAGCGCGGGTCGGTGAGGTCTGCAGTAATCAGCGCGAAATGGCCCTTCTTGGCCAGCGCATTGAACAGACGCCAGCTGCCGCCGTAGGCATCGTGCGGCACCACCAGCGTATCGCCGGGCTGCAACAGCGCATTGAGCACCAGATTGATCGCGCCCATGCCAGTGGAGGTGATCACCCCACCCGCGCCGCCTTCCAGCTCGGCCAACGCTTCGCCGAGCAGATCGCGGGTGGGGTTGCCGCTGCGGGTGTAGTCGTACTGGCGCTTGTTGCCGAACCCATCGAAGGAGAAGTTCGACGACAGCACGATCGGCGGGGTCACCGCACCGTAGGCGGTATCGCGGTCGATGCCCGCGCGCACGGCGGCAGTGGCGGCGGTACAAGGGGCGTCGGCGGGGTCACGATAGCTCATGCGGTTTCTCCGGTGATGCGAAGGGCAGTAGTGAGGATCGCGTCGATGCGATCGATTTCTTTCAGAAAGGCGTCGTGGCCATACGGCGAGCGCAACACACGCAGGCTGCCGCGTGGGCCAAGACCTTCGACCAGGCTGACCATGTCGGCCAACGGCACCAGGCGATCGCCTTCCACCGCCACCACGACGGTGGGCACGCTCACCTGCGCCGGGTCGATACGGTGCAGGTCGATGGATTCGGACAGGCGCAGGTATGCGGTGACCGGCGTACGCGCCACGTACTGCGCACCGGCGGCATCCAGATAGTCTTCGGCGGCCACGCGCACGCGGCCATTGATCACTTCCGGCGGCGCATCGAAGCGCTCGCTGAATTCTTCCGGCGTGCGATAGCTGAGCATCGCGAACTGACGCGCCAGCGCCAGCCCATGATTTTCCGCGCACTGCAGCTGGCCCAGCGCCACTGCGCGGCGCTGCAGTGCGCGCCATGCCGCGGCATAGGGATGCGCGCGATGCGCCCCGCTCACCGCAATCAAGGTGCCCACGCGGCCAGCATGACGGGTGGCGAATTGCAGCCCGACCAGCGCGCCATACGAGTAACCGACAAAGCCGTGCAGGCGGGCGATTCCCAGCGCGTCCAGCAGCGCTGCAATCGCGTCGGCCTGGTCGGCGGTATCGATCGGCGCATCCAGCGTGCCATCGGCACCGAGAAAGTCGAATGCCAACAGACGGCGCGATGCAGGATCCAGCGCGCGGCCCGCACCGACCTGTCCATCCACCCAGCCCTTTTCGGGGAACACATCGCTGGCCGCAAGATGCCGATGGGCAGAGATGCCGCCGGCAACGAATACCACCGGCGCATTGGCAGCGCCGATCAGCTCGTAGCGCAGGCGCACCTCGCGCATACCGGCATGGCGCATCGGCAACGACACGGCAATGTCGCCGCGCAACGCGATAGCGCCGTCGATGTCGGCGGCAGGTGTATCCAGGTAATCAGTGATAGTTGGCGATGCTGTGGTCACGAGGCTCATGGCGATATCCGGGGTGGATCGGCCATCGAGCTTCGCGGGAGCTCGCGTTCGAGGTGCACAAGGCACGATTCGAACCATCTTTCGGCGGACGCGGAGGTCCCCGCAGGATTTGGCACCAAACGCGGGCGCTTGCGCGCTCCGCTGGCTGCCCCGGCATCAAAGGGCCTGTCCCTCCGCCGGTCTCGATGGTGAGGCTAAGATGCCACCGCACTTTTGCGATGTCAATCGCTTCATGCGGATGGAAAGATATATTTTCATTCGATACCACCGGGTACCGTGATGGGCCGCATACTTGCGCCCCCGCTCGCTCAAGCCAATCGCGTGCATCACCGCGTCTTTCGCCCTCTTTCGCCCGCACTTGTTCCGGTGCTGGTCGCCGCCCTGCTGGCAGGTGCGCCGCCCGCCGCTGCGCAACAACGCTGGCATTGGAACGGCGGCGCGGCACCTACCTCACCTGCCACGACGCCAGCGCAAACCGCCATTGCCTCAACCGGCACCGGCCCGACCCTGCAACTGGAATGGCAGGCGCCGGTCTATCTGGCGTGGGTGACCAACCCGCTGGCCGGACCTGCGCAGGTCCGGCTGAGTGCGCCGCCCAGCGAGGATTACCGCGCCGTGCCGCAATTGCCGCTGACGATGTTGCTGGCGGCGCACGAGCGGCGCCTGCTGGCACGGCTGTACCCGGCCAGCAACCAGCGCACGCTGGGCGGGCTGGGACTCAAACTCGACATGGTGCCTGGGGATCCGCTGGCGCAGCCGCAGCCGGTGCGCTACCAGCTGCCGTTCCGCGACGCACCGGTACAGGTGGATCAGGGCTTCGGCGGCCAGTTCAGCCATGCCGACCTGCCCAATTGGTACGCAGTGGACTTCGCCCTGCCGCAGGGCACGCCGGTGCTGGCGGTGCGCGAGGGCATGGTCATGGAAATACGCCAGGACGTTGCCGAAGGCAGCGCCCACGACCCCAGCGCCGGCGGCGGCAACATGGTGCGAGTGCTGCACGCCGACGGCAGCATGGCGCTGTATGCCCATCTGGCCCCGAACGGGGTAGCGGTCCGCCCCGGCCAGCGGGTCGGCACCGGCGAGCGGCTGGGCGCCTCCGGCACTACCGGCTACAGCACCGCCGCGCACCTGCATTTTTCGGTACAGCGCAACGCCGATCTACAGCTGGTGTCGGTGCCGTTCCGCATGCTGGGGCCGCAAGGCGAGCTGCACTTCCCCTCGCCGGCCCCGTAGCGCGCCGCCGCCGGCACAGCGGCCCGATGCCGCCTGGCCGCGGGTCCGTAAAAGCCCCCTGCGCCGAAGCCGCTATAATCATCGGCTTCCTCAGTTTCCGCAGGCGTCCGACCGGGCGCGCCCCGCCCATGTCCGAAGTCTCCAACGAAGCCGCGCGCCGCCGCACCTTCGCGATCATTTCCCACCCCGACGCCGGCAAGACCACGCTGACCGAAAAGCTGCTGTTGTTCGGCGGCGCGATCCAGATGGCCGGCTCGGTGAAGGGCCGCAAGGCCGCGCGCCACGCCACCTCGGACTGGATGGCGCTGGAAAAGGAGCGCGGCATCTCGGTGACCTCCTCGGTGATGCAGTTCCCGTACGAGGGCAAGGTGATCAACCTGCTCGATACCCCCGGCCACGCCGACTTCGGCGAGGACACCTATCGCGTGCTCACCGCGGTGGACTCGGCGCTGATGGTGATCGACGTCGCCAAGGGCGTGGAAGAACGCACCATCAAGTTGATGGAAGTCTGCCGCCTGCGCGACACGCCCATCATGACCTTCATCAACAAGCTCGATCGCGAGGGCAAGAACCCGATCGACCTGCTGGATGAAGTGGAAACCGTGCTCGGCATCCAGTGCGCACCGGTGACCTGGCCGATCGGCATGGGCCAGCGCCTGAAGGGCGTGGTGCATCTGATCACCGGCGAGGTGCATCTGTACGAACAGGGGCGCAACTTCACCCGTCAGGATTCGACCATCTTCCCGTCGCTGGACGCACCCGGCCTTGCCGCCAAGATCGGCGAGCAGATGCTGGCCGAGCTGCGCGACGAGCTGGAACTGGTGCAAGGCGCCAGCAACGCCTTCGATGTGGATGCCTACCGCGCCGGCCAGCAGACACCGGTGTTTTTTGGTTCCGGCGTCAATAATTTCGGCGTGCAGCCGCTGCTGGACTTCTTCATCGAACACGCCCCGCCGCCGCAGGCGCGCGACACCACCGGCCGCCGCGTCGAGGCCACCGAAGCCAAACTCAGCGGCTTCGTGTTCAAGATCCAGGCCAACATGGACCCGCAGCATCGCGACCGCGTGGCCTTCATGCGCGTGTGCTCGGGCAAGTTCACCGCCGGCATGAAGACCCTGCACGTGCGTAGCGGCAAGGACGTCAAGCTCGCCAACGCGCTGACCTTTATGGCCTCCGACCGCGAGATCGCCGCCGAAGCCTGGCCGGGCGATGTGATCGGCATCCACAACCACGGCACCATTTCCATCGGCGACACCTTCACCGAAGGCGAATCGCTGTCGTTCACCGGCATTCCGAACTTCGCGCCGGAACTGTTCCGCCGCGCGCGCCTGCGCGACCCGCTCAAACTCAAGCAGTTGCAAAAGGGCCTGGCGCAGCTGTCCGAAGAAGGCGCCACACAGTTCTTCCGCCCGTTGATGAGCAACGACCTGATCCTGGGCGCGGTGGGTGTGCTGCAGTTCGACGTGGTGGCCTACCGGCTCAAGGACGAATACGGCGTGGATGCGATCTTCGAGCCGGTGAGCGTCACTACCGCGCGCTGGGTGCAGTGCGACAACGCCAAGAAGCTCGAGGAATTCCGCGAGAAAAACGCCGGCAATCTGAGCATCGATGCGGCCGGCCAGCTGGTCTATCTCGCCCCCACGCGCGTCAACCTGCAGCTGGCGCAGGAACGTGCGCCGGATGTGCGCTTCTCGGCGACGCGCGAACATGCGCACGCCAAGGCCATCGATTGAGCCGCGCTTAACGGGAAAAACGCTACGCGACTGCTGGCGATGCGAATTGCTCGCAGTTGCGCTACATTTTTGGCATGAATGCAGACGCTTCCCCCTCGACCGACCTGCGCGACGAAATCGCCAGTGCGCTGACCCATGGCCTGGGCGCAATTGCCGCATTGACCGGTGGCTCGGTGCTGATCACGCTGGCAGCCATCTATGGCGATGGCTGGCAGCTGGCCACCTCCATCGTCTTCAGCGCCACGCTGGTGCTGCTCTACGTCGCCTCCACGCTGTTCCATGCCATCCCGCATGCCGGTGCCAAGGCACGCCTGCAGGTGCTCGATCACTGCGCGATCTACCTGCTGATCGCCGGCACCTACACGCCGTTTACCCTGATCAATCTGCGTGGCTCCTGGGGCTGGGGATTGTTTGCCGCGATCTGGACCATCGCCGCGGCCGGGGTGATCTTCAAACTGTTTTTCACCGGCCGCTTTCGGTTGCTGTCCACCGTGCTGTATCTGGCAATGGGCTGGCTGATCGTCGTGGCGATCGAACCGCTGTTGCGTTCGGTCGACACCTGGTCGCTGTGCTGGTTGCTCGCCGGTGGGCTCTTCTACACCTTGGGCACCTACTTCTACCAACGCGACACCCAGCGCTATTTCCACGCGATCTGGCATCTGTTCGTGCTGGCCGGCAGCGCCTGCCACTTCGTCGCGGTGATCGAACAGGTGGTGTGATCGTCGTCGCGTTCGCGCGCCGGTCACGAGCCATCGCCAACCATGGGTCGCGTGAACAACGCGCCCCCGACTGCTGTCACCCCTTCCGCCCGCACAGCGCGCCGTCGACGCTGGCTGATCGGGCTCGGCAGCGTTGTCGTCATCGTGGCGATCCTGCTGCTGCTCTTCGACTGGAACTGGCTACGCGGCCCGGTCGAACGCATGGTCAGCGCCAAGACAGGCCGCGTTTTCCATCTGGGACATCTGGACGTGGACCTGGGCCGCACCACCACCGTTCGCGGCGAGCGCTTGCAGCTGGGCAATGCCGCGTGGTCCAAGCGGGGCGCGATGGCAGAACTGAACGCTGCCGAGATCGATGTCGAGCTGTGGCCCCTGCTGCGCGGCAAGGTGCGGCTGCCGGAAATTCGCCTCGATCAGCCCACCGTTCTGCTGGAAGCGGGCAATGAAACGCATCCGGGCAACTGGGTGTTCGATACCCAGAAAGGCGATGGCAGCATGCCGCGGCTCGGCCGGCTGCTGGTGACCAAGGGACGGCTGCAATACATCGACGATGCCATGCGCTCCAATATCGATGTGGCCATCGACAGTCTGGCGCCTCCGCGTAGCGACCAGCGTGCAGCGCCGATCGGCATCGACGGCAAGGGCCGCTGGAAGGGCTACCCGTTTACGCTGAAAGGCAACACCGCCTCGCCGCTCGAGTTGAGCCAGAGCGAACATCCCTTCCGCATCGATTTGCGCGGCAGTGCCGGCGCCACCCGTACGCACGTGCGCGGCACGCTGACCAACCCGTTTCAGTTCCGCGTCTTCAATCTGCAGATGGCGCTCAGTGGCCAGGACATGCAAGACCTGTACCCGCTGACCGGCGTCGCCATGCCATCCACGCCGCCGTACACACTCGACGGCCACCTGCGCCGCGATGGCGATGTGTGGCGCTACGAGACATTCACCGGCACTGCCGGCGACAGCGATCTGTCCGGCACGGCCGAGGTAGACCTGCGCAACAAGCGCCCGTTTCTGCGTGCCGATCTCGCATCCAAACGGCTGGATTTCGACGATCTGGCCGGCTTTGTCGGTGCACCGCCCAAGACCGGCGCGAACGAATCGGCTAATGCGGAGCAGAAAAAGCAGGCGGCGCAACTTGCCGCCAGCGCGCGCATCCTGCCGACCACGCCCTACGACCTGTCCAAACTGCGCGCGATGGATGCGCAGGTGCGTTGGCGCGCGCAGCGCATCAATGCACCGTCATGGCCATTGGACGACATGGATGCATCGTTGACGTTGAAGGATGGTCTGCTGCAACTGGACCCGCTCAACTTCGGCGTGGCCGGCGGAGATATCCGTTCGACCATCCGCATGGATGCGCGCAACCCCGTCATCACCACGCAGCTGAAGGCCGGCATTCGCGGCATTCGGCTGGACCGGCTATTCCCAGACGCCACGCTCGCCAAACAGGCCTCAGGCGCGATCGGTGGTGAGCTGGACCTGCGTGGCCGCGGCAATTCGATTGCGGCGATGCTCGGCAGCGCCGACGGCTCGATCGGCGTTGGCATGGGCCGCGGTCATGTCGGTAACCTGATCATGGAACTGGCCGGTCTGGACATCGCCGAATCGCTGAAGTATCTGATCATCAAGGATCGTCAGATCCCGGTGCGCTGCATGTTCGGCGATTTCGGCGTCAAGGACGGACTCATGCAGTCGCGTGCCCTGGCGTTCGACAGCACCGACACCATCATCGTCGGCGAGGGCAACATCAGCCTCAAGAACGAGACGCTCGATCTGCTGCTGCGCCCACGCCCGAAAGATCGCAGCATTCTGAGCCTGCGTTCGCCGTTGCGGATTGCCGGGACCTTCAAGGACCCGAGCTTCCGCCCGGATTTCAAGGCACTCGGGCTACGCGGCGCGATTGCTGTCGCACTCGCCACCATTGCGCCGCCCGCAGCATTGCTTGCCACCTTCGAACCCGGCCCGGGCAAGGACAGCGACTGCGGCGGCAAGTACGTGCAGTGAGCGCGCACGTGTCGTGTGACGCTTGGAGCCGCTGACAGAACGACTGTGCTCACCGCCAGGCGGGCACGACCAGTGCTCGGTGCGGCATGTACCGCTGGTACATTCCGCACCGAGCACGCCGTCCGCACCCACCTGACGAGTGCTCGCTACATTTTTTAGGCAATCTTAAGACTGCACTCGACGTGCATGCACCGACCCCACTGGCATGATCAGCCGGCTGGCAGATTACACCGGCCGCCAACCGCCAACCGGGGTGACGCTCAACTGGCGATGTAGCGCTGCAACTGGTCGATATCCTGCCGCTGCGCTTCGATCACCGCCTTGACCAGATCGCCGATGGAGATCACGCCGTGCACGCGGCCGTTCTCGACCACCGGGAGATGCCGAAAGCGGCCGTCGGTCATCAACTGCATGCAGCGCTCCACGGTCTCCGATGGCGACACCGTCACTACCTGAGAACTCATGATCTCCGCCACGCTGGTGGTGGACGACGAGCGATCGCGCAGCACCACTTTGCGCGCGTAATCGCGCTCGGACACGATGCCGGCGAGTCGCTGGCCATCCATCACCAAGACCGCACCGATGCCCTTTTCGGCCATCAGCCGGATCGCCTCGATCACCGCGGCATCGGCCGCAACTGCGAATACCTCAACCTGTTTGGTCCCCAACAGCTGTCGTACGGTCTGCATGGCCCGCTCCGCGCTTGGTCTGGTCGTCGCAGACTACTCCCACCGCGCCGCGGTGGGTATCGACCAGATACAACGGGCGCTGTTTGGCCTCGTCGTACAGCCGGCCCAGGTATTCGCCGATCAATCCCAAGGCAATCAACTGGATGCCGCCCAGAAACAGGATCACCGACATCATGGTCGGCCAACCGGCCACCGGGTCGCCCATCAGCGCCGCCTTGACCACCACCCAGCCCCCGAACAGGAAGGCAGCAAGCGCGGTCATCAGGCCCAGGTAGGTCGCCGCGCGCAGCGGCACCGTGGAAAAACTGGTGATACCGTCGAGCGCGAAATTCCACAACCGCCACACGGTGAACTTGCTACGCCCGGACAGGCGTGGCGCGCGCCGGTACGGCAATGCCACCTGTCGAAACCCCACCCAGCCGAACAGGCCTTTCATGAAACGGTGGCGCTCGCGCAGCTGCTGCAAGGCTTGCACGACGCGGGGCGAGAGCAGTCGAAAGTCGCCGGTATCGGCTGGAATCGGAGTGCGCGACAAACGCCGAATCACCCGATAAAACGCATGTGCGGCGCCGCGCTTGAGCCAACTCTCGCCCTCGCGAAAGACCCGGGTTCCAAAGATATTGTCGTAGCCGCCGCGCCAGAGCGCGACGAATTCGGGAATCAATTCCGGCGGATCCTGGCCATCGGCATCGAGCAGAACCACCGCTCCGGGCAGCACATGGTCCAGGCCTGCGGAAATGGCTACCTCCTTACCGAAATTACGCGACAGCCGCAACGCGCTGACCTGCGCATCGTCCTGTGCAAGTGCCTGCAGGACGTTCCAAGTGCCGTCGGTGCTGCCGTCATCGACATACAGCACGCGCGTCTGCAAGCCATGCAAGTCCGCCAGCACCGCACACAGGCGCGGATGCAACAGCGGAATGCTGGATTCTTCATTGAAGGCGGCGATGACCACCGTGAGACGCTCGGTGGCGGCCGGCAATTGGGCGGTATCGATCGTGCTCACCTCACCGCGCCTGCAGGTACGCAGCGCCGCCCAACTGGCGCGCCTGCCGTTGAATCCAGGCGGTGCGCCGTTGCACATAGGCACCCGGCCGGCGCGCATCGTACCGGCGTGGAGAGGGCAATACAGCGGCTAGGCGCGCCGACTCGGCCGGCGACAGGCCAGCCGCATCCTTCCCCCAGAACTGCCGCGCAGCCGCCTGCGCGCCGTAGACCCCATCACCAAATTCGGCCACGTTGAGGTACATCTCCAGAATGCGCTGCTTGGGCCAGAGCAGCTCGATCAACACGGTGTACCAGGCCTCCAGGCCTTTGCGCACCCAACTGCGGCCCTGCCACAGAAAGACATTCTTGGCGACCTGCTGACTGATCGTGCTGGCGCCGCGCACACGCCCGCCGCGCGCATTGTGATCGCGCGCCTTCTCGATGGCCTGCAGATCGAAACCGTGATGCATCGGAAACTGCTGGTCCTCGGCAGCGACCACCGAAATCGGCAGGCTGGCGGCGATCTGATCGTAATCGCGCCACTGCTGGTGCAGGGAAAAACTCCCGTCCCCCTCGCCCCAGGCCTCCAGGTAGCGCCCGACCATCATGCTGCTGATCGGCGGGTCGACCACCCGCAGCACCAGCACCTGCAACACGCTCGCCGCCGCGAACAGCAGCGGCGCCGCCAGGATCCAGCGCAGCCAGCGTCGGCGCTGCGGTGCTGTCACCTGCTTGCCATCCAATGCATCCGTCCCCATTAGTTCGCTTCGACCTTCAATCCCGATGCCTGCCGCATTATCCGGCAACCAGCGTCCCTTACGTCCGATGTCTCCATGACCGATCACGATCAGCTTTCCCGTTTCCTGCTGCCTGCCGCCGGCGTGCGCGGTGTCCACGTGCGTCTGACCAAGGCCTGGCACGACGTCCAGGGCGCCGCCGAGTACCCCCCTGCCGCGCGCCAGCTGCTGGGCGAAGCCGCGGTGGCAGCCGCCCTGTTCACCGGCCACACCAAGGTCGACGGGCGTCTGTCGGTGCAGTTGCGCGGCAACGACACCCTGCGCACCCTGTTTGCCGAATGCACGGCCGCAGGCACCTTGCGCGGCATCGTGCAACTGGCCGAGGGTGCCGACGCGCCCACCGACCTGCGTGAGTTGGGCGAGGCCGCCCTGCTGGCGATCACCATCGAAAACCCCGGCCTGGACCCGCGCGAACCGCAGCGCTACCAGAGCCTGGTCGGCATGCAGGCCCCGGATCTGGCAGAAGCCTTCGAAACCTATTTCAAGCAGTCCGAGCAGCTGCCGACCCGCTTGTTGCTGGCCGCTGGCCCGGATCACGCCGCCGGCCTGCTGCTGCAGAAACTGCCTGGGGACGAAGGCGACAACGACGGCTGGACCCGCATCGGCGCCCTGTTCGACACCCTCGGCGCACCCGAGTTGCTGTCGGTGGCTGGCGAAGACCTGCTGCACCGCCTGTTCCACGAAGAAGACCCGCAGTTGTTGGGCGGCAAGCCGCTCAGCTTCGGTTGCTCCTGCTCCCGCGAGCGGGTCGCGTCGATGCTGGAATCGCTGGGTGAAGAAGAGGCGCGCGCAGCCGCTGAAGAAACCGGCGAGGTGGAGGTGCGATGCGAGTTCTGTGGGCGCGAGTATCACTTTCCGTTGACCGAGCTGGCCGTACTTTTCAGCACGGCGCAGCCCTCTCAGCAGGCGCCGGAACGGTTGCAATAGATAGCATCGGCGGTGCGTTCTGGGGAACGTGACCACTTGTTAAATAATCATAAACGCCCTAGCATTCTCACTGCCCGCTCTCGGGAACTTAACAACTGCCCCTAGGGTCTGAACTCTGGTATGCGACACCTTCTGCGCCTTCCGCTCGCTTTGCTGGTTGCCCTTGCGGCAGCTACGGGTGTGCATGCGCAGTCGGCATCCCAGCAGTTGCGCGAGAGCACCATCCTGCCGGTATGGAACAAGGGCAGCGGCAAGGTGGAAGCGTTTCTGTACCTGGAACCCACCGGCGAGCAGAAGGCTGGCGCGCGCTGGCACTTCGGCCGTAATTCGCTGGATGCTGCGCTTGGCATGACCTCGGGCGATTCCTTAGGCCTGCTCTGCAATAGCAGCCGTGGCACCAACATCAGCGGTCTCGCCAGCCATTGCCTGCTGGCCGGCATCGGCGACGATGAAGAAGACAGCGCCGCCGCGTCGCGTCGCGTCTCCGGCACGCTGGGCTTTAACCGTGGCAATGGCCGCGTCGGCGTCACCGCAGGTGCCGGTCGCGACACCCTGCCCGCCTGGCTGATCGGCGCCGGCAAGGCACCGTTGACCCGCGTGGAGCAAAACGACCTGACCGTCTTCGGCCAGAAGAACATCGGGCGCGAAGGCTTTGTCTCGATCGGCGGCACTTACGCCCGTGCGCGCCTGGTCCCGCTGGCTGACGTCTCCCCGGCCATCGCCGACCAGTGGGACAGCAAGACGCTCAGCGTCGGCGGCGGCTACGGCGCCTTCAGCGCCAATGTCATCGGCCGCGTCGTCGACGTTCCCGGCCAGCCGGAAAAATGGGAAGGCCTGGGCCTTGGCCTGACCTGGCGCACCCCCTGGAGCGGGCAGTTGACAGTCGGCGCGGAGAACGTCATTTCCCGCGGCAAGAACCCGTTCGCTCCCAACAACGAGAGCAACAGCGACGGCACCATTCCTTATGTCAGGTATGAGCAAGACCTGTAAGCCACTGACCTGAAACGAAATTCCAAGAACGCCACCGATCACAAAATCGGTGGCGTTTTTCGTTCAGGAATGCCTGAAACGGTACTTTTTCACGACTTCCTTCTTTTTCGTTAACGGGACTTTAATTCCTGGCGCAACGCATATACCATCGGTTCACCCTGACGTTTTGGATCCGCTACTTCGGAACCCCCGACAGGCAAACAACCCTTGGCAGTACCCAAGATCACTTGGAGAGAGAGCTAATGAATTGCAAGTCCAACAAGCTGCGCGATGCAGTTGTCCTCGCGCTTGTCGTGGGTGTGGGCGGTACTGGTACCGCCATCGCTCAGGAAGCCAGCACCACCAACCTTGACAAGATCGAAGTAACCGGCTCGCGCATCAAGCGCGCTGACGTCGAAACGTCGCAGCCGGTCTTCAGCATGAGCCGTCAGCAGATCGAATCGCAGGGTCTGACCTCGATCGGCGACGTGATCCAGAACATCAGCTCTGGTGGTTCGGCGCTTAACAGCAACGTCAACAATGGCGGCAACGGCGAAACGCGCGTCAACCTGCGTAACCTCGGTTCCAACCGCACCCTGGTGCTGGTCAATGGTCGTCGTTGGGTCGGCGGTACAGGCCTGGGCGGCGCAGTCGACCTCAACACGATTCCGACTGCTGCCGTCGAGCGCATCGAAGTCCTGAAGGACGGCGCCTCCACGATCTACGGCTCCGACGCTATCTCCGGCGTGGTCAACATCATTCTGCGCCAGAACTTCGATGGCGCCGAAGCGAATGCGTATTTCGGCCAGTACGACAAGGGCGACGGCAGCCGCGAGTCCTACGACTTCACCATCGGCTCGACCGGCGATCGTTGGCACGCCACGTTGGGTGTTGGCTACGTCAAGGAAGAGCAAGTGTGGGCGGGCGATCGTGAGATTTCCGCAGTAGCGGTCTCCGGCGCCGTTCCCGGCACCGGCAACAGCACCACGATTCCGGGTGGGCGTTTCGGCATCTTTGGACGGACTGGCACCGACCCCACCACCGGCGCGGCTACATTCGGCGCAACGCGTTTCAATGGAACGCCGGGGTTCTCGATCACCAACAACGGTGGCACGACCTCGCGCAATTACACCGCTGCCGATAGCTACAACTTCGCACCGGCCAACTACTTGGTGACCCCGCAGGAGCGTAAGTCGGTGTTTGCCGACGCTGGCCTGTCGATCACCGACAACGTGCGCTTCAAGACCACGGTGACCTACAACGAGCGTGAGTCGAGCCAGGTCCTGGCGCCGATGCCGATCGTGCTGGGTCGCTCCGCACCTGGCACCAATGGTGCAGACATCGTCATCTCTGCCAACAATATCTATAACAATACTGGCCGTAATATCGATTACATCCAGTACCGTGCTGAAGAGACCGGCGGCCGCATTTTCTCCCAGAACGTCAAGACGTTCGGTTTCAGCGGCGCATTCGAAGGTGACTTCGAAGTTGGTCAGCGCTTCTTCAGCTGGGAAGCCGGTATGTTCTACGGCAAGAACGACCAGACCGATCGCACCACTGGCCTGTTCAACATCTCCGCGCTGCGCAATGCACTTGGCCCGTCGTTCGTTGACGCAGGTGGCGTCGCACGTTGCGGCACCGCTGCCAACACCATCGACGGCTGCGTCCCGATGAACATGCTGAGCGGGCCGGGTTCGTTGACCCCGGAAATGCTGAGCTACACCGGTTTCAATGCACATGACCTGTACGGATATGAGCAGAAGACTTACTTCGGCAACATCGGCGGCGAACTGTTCGATCTGCAGGGAGGCGCGTTTGCCTTCTCCTTGGGCGCTGAACACCGCGAAGAGTCGGGCTTTGATGATCCGGACGCACTGATCAACTCTGGCGACACCACCGGCAATGCGCGTACCGCCACCAACGGCGGCTACAAGCTGGACGAAGCCTACCTCGAACTCGCCGTGCCGCTGCTGGCCGACCTGCCGGGCGCCCAGTTGCTCGACTTCAGCTTGGCGACGCGCTATTCGGATTACAGCAACTTCGGCGATACCACCAACAGCAAGTTCGGTTTCCGCTGGAAGCCGATCACCGACCTGATGATTCGTGGTAACTGGTCGCAGGGCTTCCGCGCCCCGTCGATCAACGAACTGTTCCAGGGCGTGAGCGACACCTTCGAAGACGTACGCGATCCGTGCGCAGGCTCCTTCAGCGACGGTTCCGTCAATGGAACGCGTCCGGGCTCGTGCGGCTCCGTGCCGGCTTACGCTCAGGCCAACCCGCAGGTGCGTACCGCCACCGGCGGCAACCCGAACCTGCAGCCTGAAACGTCCACGTCCAAGACCTTGGGCTTCGTCTACAGCCCGGGTTGGGTCACCGGCCTGGATGTCTCGCTCGACTGGTGGAACATCGAGATCGAAGATGCCATCGACGTGCAGACCGTGCAGGAAACCCTGGACACCTGCTACGTGGGCGGTATCGCCAATGCCTGCTCGCTGATTCAGCGCGAGCCGACCGGCGAAGTCTCCAACCTGCTGGCAGTGCCGAACAACATCGCCAAGATCGAAGCCGAAGGCTACGACCTGACGGTGGGCTACCGCCTGCCGGACACCGCTTGGGGCAGCTTCAATGTGGTGTGGGACTCGACCTACATGAGCAAGTTTGTGGTCGAGAAGCCGCTGCAGGATCCGGAAACCCGCGTTGGCCTGTACCGTGGCGGTTCGGCACGTGACAACAACTGGCGTATCCGCTCCAACCTGATGCTGAACTGGGAACTGGGCGATATCGGCGGCTCGGCCTCGATGCGTTACTACAGCTCGCAGGTTGAAAACTGCACCGGCGCCAATGTCGCGACCCCGGCCAACGTGGCACTGCTGTGCTCGGATCCGAATCGCAGGACCAGCGCCGGCGCTGCCCCGCGTAACCATGTTCCGAGCGTGACCTACACCGATCTGGCCGCTTACTGGAAGGCTCCGTGGAATGCGCGCGTGACCGTTGGCGTGAACAACGCTTTCGATCGCGATCCGCCGCAAGCTGCGACCGCGTTTGCCAATAGCTTCGACTCGCAGTACGAAATTCCGGGTCGTTTCTATTACATGCGCTACACCCAGAAGTTCTGATAGGCAGTTCGGGTAAAACGTAAAACCGTAAACAAAAAGCCGCGATTCGGAAGAATCGCGGCTTTTTTTATTGGCTTTTGCTGAGTGACTATCGCTTTGATGCCTTTGGCGATAGCTCGGCACGGCTCTACCCAGGAATCAATGTCTGAATCACATGCTCGACGTAGGATTCGAATTCTTCGCGGGCCTGTTTGGGTTGCTGCAGTTGCAGCGATAACTGCAGGAAGCCGACGTAAGCAGCGTAGGCGAGGCGGGCGCGATGCTGGGCGTCGGTGCGGCTGAGGCCGGCCTGGCGGAACGAGGCGATCAGGTAGTCGAGGCGGCGTTGCGAGACGCGATCGATGACCGGTCGCACGGCCGGGTGGTCGAGTGCCTTGAGCAGTTCGCTGTAGATGACGTGCGGTTTGACTTCGTGGGCGACCAGCTGAAACAGCGCGCGCAGACGGGCGCTGGGATCGGGAACGTCTTCCAGACTGCCGAAGACTTCCTTCTGCTCGAAGATTTCCCAGCGCTCCAGGGCGGCCTGCAACAGGGCGTCGCGCGAGGGGAAATGCCAGTAGAAGCTGCCCTTGGTGACGCCGAGACGACGCGCCAATGGCTCGACAGCGACGGCACTCACGCCTTGTTCGGCGATCAGGTCCAGCGCGGCCTGCGCCCAATCGTCCGCGCTGAGGCGATTACCGCGACCGGAACTGGTACGGGGCGTGGTGGGGCTGGATTCGGTGATGTCGTTCATGGCGCGATTTAACCATACGCCTGGGTCAGTTGCAGTATGCATCACAAAAATGACAGACAACTGCCATGATTCAAGGGCTTAACACTCCATACGAGGGAGTATTGACAGCAGGTGCTCTGCATCCATACCATTAGGTATGGTTACGTCTCCCTCTACGCTTGCCCCCACTGCGGCCATGTCGCGCGTTAGCGCTGGCGACGTGGAGCTGGCCGTGTCGATACGGGGTGCGCAGCACGCACCCACGGTGCTGCTGGCGCATGGGTTTGGGCAGACGCGGCATGCCTGGGAGGCGACGGCAACCTTGCTGGCGCAGGCCGGTTACTGCGCGCTGTCGTACGACGCACGCGGGCATGGCGACTCGGGCTTCAACGAGGCCGATCTGCCCTACTCGCCCACCCAATTCACCGATGACCTGATTGTGTTGGCCGGCGAGCAGCCAGAACCGCCGGTGCTGGTCGCTGCCTCGATGGGCGGCCTGTTCGGGCTGCTTGCCGAGGCGCGCTGGCCGGGGTTGTTCCGCGCGATCGTGCTGGTCGACATCACGCCGCGGTGGGACACCACGGGCGTGGAGCGCATCCTGCGCTTCATGACCGCGCATCCGGATGGATTCGCCTCGCTGGATGCGGCGGCCGATGCAATTGCCGCGTATCTGCCGCATCGCCCGCGCAAGACTGCGCATCAGTTACAGGCATTGCTGCGTCAACGCGCAGATGGCCGTTGGCATTGGCACTGGGACCCGCGCCTGGTCGACGAACTAGCCGGGCAGGATGCGCAGCTGCAGCAGCACGCCTTGGTGGAAGCCGCAGCGCAGGTGCGTTGCCCGATGCTATTGATCAGCGGCGGGCGCAGCGATCTGGTCACGCCGGACAACATCACCGAATTCTTGTCGATCGCCCCACATGCGCAGCACGTGCAGCTGGCCGACGCCACGCACATGCTGGCAGGCGACGACAACACCACCTTTACCGCCACCGTGTTGCATTATCTGGACGCACTGCCCTCGGTTGGCACCATTGCAGCGTCCAACATCACCGAGCATGTCACTGGAGCAAGACCATGAGCATCGTTGCACCGTTCCTCCTCGTCATCCTGGCGGCGGGTATCGCTGCCTATCACCGCATGCGCCTTGCCACCTGGGTTGCGATCAGCGCCTGCGTGCTGGTGGCGTGCTGGCTGCTGGGTGCCAATCTCACCGCCACCATCGTCGCCGCCGCACTGGTGGTGCTGGTGTCCGCTCCGGTGCTGTTGCCGTTCCTGCGCAAGCCGCTGCTGACGACGCCGTTGATGGGCTTTTTCCGCAAGGTATTGCCGCCGCTGTCGCAAACCGAGCGCATCGCGTTGGAGACCGGCTCGGTCGGTTTCGAGGGCGAGCTGTTCACCGGCGACCCGGATTGGCAGAAGCTGCTCAACTATCCCAAGCCGCAGTTGACCGCCGAAGAGCAGGCGTTCCTGGATGGCCCGGTGGAAGAGCTGTGCAAGATGGTCAACGACTGGGAAATTACCCACGTCCACGCCGATCTGCCGCCGGAGCTGTGGGACTACATCAAGAAGAACAAGTTCTTCGGCATGATCATTCCCAAGCAATACGGTGGGCTGGGTTTCAGCGCGCTGGCGCACCACAAGGTGATCCAGAAGCTGTCGTCGATCTCCAGCGTGGTCAGCTCCACCGTCGGTGTGCCGAACTCGCTCGGGCCGGGTGAGCTGCTGCTGCATTACGGCACCCCGGAACAGAAAGACTATTACCTGCCGCGTCTGGCCGTCGGTGCAGAAGTGCCGTGTTTCGGCCTGACCGGCCCGTTTGCCGGCTCGGATGCCACCTCGATCCCGGACTACGGCATCGTCTGCAAGGGCGAGTGGAATGGCGCCAACGTGCTCGGCGTCAAGCTCACCTTCGACAAGCGTTACATCACCTTGGCACCGGTCGCTTCGCTGATCGGCCTGGCGTTCCGCGCCTATGATCCGGACGGCCTGATCGGCGACAAGAAGGACATCGGCATCACCCTGGCGCTGTTGCCGCGCGAGACCCCGGGAGTGGAAATCGGCCGCCGTCATTTCCCGCTGAATTCCACCTTCCAGAACGGCCCGATCCGTGGCACCGAAGTGTTCATTCCGCTCAGCCAGCTGATCGGCGGCGTGGAGATGGTGGGCAAGGGCTGGAACATGCTCAACGAGTGCCTGGCAGTGGGTCGCTCGATCACCCTGCCCTCCACCGCCAGCGGTGGCGGCAAGTACGCCGCGGTGGTGACCGGTGCGTATGCGCGCATTCGCAAGCAGTTCGGTCTGTCGATCGGCCGCTTCGAAGGCGTGGAAGAAGCGCTCGCGCGGATCGGCGGCAAGGCCTATGCGATCAGCGCGCTGGCGCAGGCCACTGCCGCAGCGGTTGACCGTGGCGACGTGCCGTCGGTGCCGTCGGCGATCGCCAAGTACCACTGCACCACCATGGGCCGCGAAGTGGTCAGCGACATGATGGATGTGATCGGCGGCAAGGGCATCATTTTGGGGCCGCGCAACTTCGCCGGCCGCGCCTGGCAGGCTGCGCCGATCGGCGTGACCGTGGAAGGCGCCAACATCATGACCCGCAGTCTGCTGATCTTCGGCCAGGGCGCGATCCTGTGCCATCCGTGGGTGATGAAGGAAATGAAGGCGGCGCAGGATCCGGATACGCGCCGTGGTCTGGAAGAGTTCGACCAGAGCCTGTTCGGGCACATCCGCTTCGGCATTTCCAATGCGGTGCGTTCGTTCTGGTTCGGTCTGACCGGTGCGCGTATCGGCGCAGCGCCGGGTGATGCATACACCCGTCGCTTTTTCCGCAAGCTGGATCGCTACTCGGCCAACCTGGCCCTGATGGCCGACGTGTCGATGCTGATGCTGGGCGGCAAGTTGAAGTTCAAGGAGTCGTTGTCGGGTCGGCTGGGCGATGTGCTGAGCCATATCTACATGACCAGCGCGATGCTCAAGCGGTATCACGACGAAGGCGCGCCGGCGGCCGACCAGCCGCTGCTGGCCTGGGCCTTCCACGACAGCGTGCACAAGATCGAGACCTCGCTATCGGCAGCACTGCGTAACTTCCCGATCCGCCCGGTGGGTTGGCTGATGTGGGTGTTGATCTTCCCGCTGGGCCGTCGTGCCGAAGCGCCGGGCGACCGCCTGGGACACCGTGTGGCATCGATTCTGATGGCCCCGAACGAAGCGCGCGATCGCCTGGCCCAGGGCGTGTTTCTGACCCCGTGCGCCAACAACCCGGGTGGCCGCATCTCCAGCTATCTTGCCAAGGCGGTGATGGCCGAGCCGGTGGAACGCAAGTTCCTGAAGGCGCTCAAGACCAAGGGCATCGAATCCCTCGACTTCAGTGCACAGCTTGACGAAGCGGTGGCCGAGGGCGTGCTCACCATGGACGAGCGCAAGCTACTGGAAGAGCTGCGCGAGATCATGATGGACACCATCACCGTGGACGACTTCGATCCGCACGAGTTGCGTGCGGCGAGCTTCTACGACAAGCCGCAGGCACAGCAGCCGCGCGAAGCCGCGTAAGGTTCGTGCCAAGGTTCTCAGCGACGACGGCGGGCTTTTAGCCCGCCGTCGTTGTTTGCGGGGGCCGCCCATCACCCGGCTACGCTGTGAGCAGATGTGAGCAGCCATGGGCGGCCTACCTGTCAGTCTCAGGTGGCTGTCTTGCAGGCGTGGGCTTGCCCACGAAGCGGCGTGACCGGTGATGCCGCATCGCGGGCAAGCCTGCTGACGAGAGGCAAATACCCTGCCAACAGACGCCTCAGTGCGGTAGCCACACCAACCCGAGCGCGATCAACGCGGGCACCGCCTGCACGAAGAAAATGCGGCGGTTGACGCTGTAGGCACCGTAGCACCCCGCAACCACCACACAGCCCAGGAAGAAGCTCAGCACATCGACCCGCGCCGCCAGCGCGCCCCAGAGCAGACCTGCGGCGAGAAAGCCGTTGTAGAGGCCCTGGTTGGCTGCCAGCACGCGTGTGGCCTGTGCCTTCTCCAATGTGTTGCGGAAGGTCTTCAAGCCCAATGGGTGCGTCCACAGCGCCATCTCCAGCACCAGGATGTAGACATGCAGCAGGCCGACAAGGATGCCGGCGATGATCGCGAACAGGGACATGGCAAGAAAGTCGTGTGGACGTGGCGGCAAGCATAGCCGCGATGCCGCTCCGGCTGTCTGGCAACACGCACAGAGATCGTGACTTGAACGAGATGACGTCACCAGCGCAGCACTGGCCCACGCGTGATGATCGATGTCGCATGCTGATTGTCATCCGCTGGCTGCGGAGTGCGCGCTTGTGCGGGATAGACGCCCCGTACAAGCGCTACCACGCGTCATTACCTGGCCGCCCGACTATGCGCGCGCCATCGCTCCATGGATGTTCCGGCAAGGCCGCCCTGCGTAGCGACAACACAGCTGAAAGCACGTGACGCGTGTCAGCCCTGCGACTCCGCTGCGCGCCCGTCCGCCACACCATCGCGCTCTGCAGGCAACTTGCGTGCTTCGCGCAGCAGGCCGAACGTGCCTAGTGTCATGCCCACCGCCGCCAATAGACCAACCCCGAACACCGCGGTGGACCCCAAGCCCGATACCAGCTTGTGGATCCACACAAAGCTCAAGTCGCCGCCGCGATAGACCACCGTGTCGATCGCCGCACCGGCCTTGTAGCGCCATTCACGGCTGACTCGCGTGTATAAGGTTTCGCGCGCCGGCTTGGCCAGTGCAAACTCACTGGAGCGCGTGATCACCTGCACGATGGCGATCATCAGCGGCAATGGCGAGGCTGCCAGCAGCGCGTACCCCAAGGTGATGGCCACCCCCGGAATCAGCAGCGCCGGTGCGATGCCGAAGCGCGACAACAGCGCGCGCGTCACCAGCAATTGCAGCACCAGTGCGAGCGCGTTGACCGCCAGGTCGATACTGGCGTAGTACGCGGTGCTGGCCGCCGCATCGGTATAGAGCCGCCGTACCAGCGCCGCCTGCTCGTTGTAGAGCAAGGTGCCCACGCCCACGCCGAATAACGTCATCAACGCCAGCCAGCGCAGCAACGGCTCGCGCACGATCAGCTTGAGGCCGCCCAGCACGTCGCCGCCCATCGGCACCTCGCCGGAGTCCAGTTGACGCTCCTGCTCGCGCGCCACCGCCCACAGGCGCAGACGCAGCACACACACCACGCAGACCGTCAGGAACCCGGCCGACACCAGCATCAGGTGCGCAATGCCGATGCGCTCGACCAAGGTGCGAGTGAGGATCGGCCCGAGAAACGCGCCCAGGGTGCCGGCCGCGCCGATATAGCCGTAGTAGTTGCGCGCTTCGGCATTGCTGAAGACATCGGCCATGAAGCTCCAGAACACCGCCACGGCAAACAGGTTGAACACCGTCAGCCACAAAAAGAACGCCATCCCGCGCCCTGGCACGCCGCTGTCGAACAGCACGTAGAACAGCAGCAGGGTCGCAATGAAGAACCCGTAGACCAGCGGCAGGAACACGCGCCGCGGATAGCGGCTGACCACCGCGCCGTACACCGGCTGCAGTAGCAGCATGATCAGGAAGGTGCAGGTAAACAGCACCTGCAAGGTGAAGTCCTTGAGCGGCATGCCGTGCGCGGCAAAGAAGCCGATCATGCCGGCCGGAAACAACGCGGCCACATCCGACGATGCACCCATCGCCTCGCGCACCGGACGCAGCACGTAGTAACCGCTGAGCAGGCAGAAGAAATACAGGAACGACCACGCCAGCGGTGGCGAACTGCGCAGCGCAGCGCCCAGGCGGCCAGCCGCCGAGCGCGGGGAAGAGGGACGGGTCATGGCGTCAACATCGCCCGTGCGAACGAGCCCGACAACAAGAACATGGCGGCGGCGGCACCTGACGAAGTAGCGCGCAAGTTAGCCGATGCGGCGCAGCACCACCAGCGGCGGAGGCAGGACGCTGCGACGCGCACGTGGGCTGCCCCGGCACGGCACTTGCAACCCGCTTCGCATGCACCTTGCGTGGCGTCGCCACGGCCCTGAGCAGCCCGATTTCTGAACCAAAATCGTCAATAGGATCAATATGATGCCCATTCATCTTCCGGCAGTTTGTGCTATTGCGAAGCGCGGGGCTAGAATCGCTCCAAGCAGTGGAACAGGCGGGACAACCATGACAGTAATGCGCAGGCGCCGACGGTTCCGTCCGTTGGCCATCGGGCTGCTCGGGGCGTTATTGCCTCTGGCCCTCTCTTCCACGGCACAGACGCCCGCGCCCACCGCTTACGCGCTGCAGCCGGCGACCGTCGCGCAGTCGCCCACCGCCCCGCTTCCGTATCGCACCTCGTTGCCGGCCAGCAGCGTGTTGGCGCCGGCCGCCGGCTTCGACGTGGCGGCATTCGAATCGATGGCCGATCAGTTGACCTACGGCAACCGCGTGCCCGGCATGGCGATGGCCATCGTGCAGGGCGGCAAGGTGCTCAGCGCGCGCGGCTATGGCGTCACCGACGTCAATCACCCGCAACCGGTCGATGCGCATACCGTGTTCCGCCTGGCGTCGCTGTCCAAGGCCTTCGCCGGCACCATGGCTGGCCTGCTGGTCAACGATGGCGTGTTGCGTTGGGACAGCAAGGTGGTCGACTACGTGCCCGGCTTCCAGCTGAGCGACAACGTCGCCACCCGGCAGCTCACCGTCGCCGAGGTGCTCAGTCATCGCGTCGGCCTGACCCGCAATGCCTACGATCGCGACATCGAATCCAACGTCGACTATTACTCGCTGAGCCACAAGCTGGCCGCCGCGCCGCTGCGGTGCGCGCCAGGCGATTGCTATGCGTATCAGAACGTGGCCTTCAGCCTGGTCGGCGATGTGGTCTTCGCCGCCTCCGGCAGTTTTTACGAGCAATCGGTGGAGCGCCGCATCTTCAAGCCGCTCGGCATGAACGATGCCAGCATGGGTCTGGCCGGCATCCAGGCCAGTCCGCATTGGGCACGCCCGCACGTGCGCAGCCGCAACGGCTGGGTGTCGCTCACGCCCAAGCCCACTTACTACCGTCTTGCTCCTGCTGCCGGCGTCAATGCCAGCGCCAGCGACATGGCGCAATGGCTGCTCGCACATACCGGCCATCGCACCGACGTGTTGCCTGCGCCGCTGCTGGCGACATTGCACGCGCCACTGATTTCCACGCCGGGCGAAATGCGTTCGGGCTGGCGCCATGAGCGCGTGGACGCGGCCAGCTACGCGCTGGGCTGGCGCGTGTTCGACTATGCGGGCCACCAGGTGGTCTTCCATGCCGGTGCGGTGCAGGGCTACCGCGGCCTGGTCGCGTTGCTGCCCGAGCGCGACGTCGGCATCGCCATCATGTGGAATGGCGAAAGCGGCCTGCCCTCCGGCATGCTGCCGACCATTCTGGACCGCGCCCTCGGTTTGCCGACCAAGCGGTGGCTGGACATCGATGTGGACGGCGACTTCGGCAGCGAGAACATGCTGGCAGAGAAGGCCGACCCGGCTGGCAAGGGCGCGTCGTCGGGCAAGTCGGTGGCATCGCCGCGCTAAGGCGAAGCGCCGGCACCGTAGCGGTGCATGCTGAAACACAGGCGGCCTTGGCCGCCTGTGTTGTTTCTGATCGCTGGAGTCTGCGGGTGGCTTGAACGCCCTGGCGCCAGGCGTGTGCCGGGCAGCGTGCTTGGCGTGCATGGGGCGTGCTTGCCGTGCTTGCCGTGCTTGCCGTGCTCGGCGTGCTCGGCGTGCTCGGCGTGCATGAGACCACCGCTGCAACGCGATACTGCATCTGCGGCGCACTGCTGGGCTTGGTTCGTCGTCGCTGCACGTCGTCTTTGCATGTAGAGAGTGGATGCGGTTGCTGGGCAGCGGATCGACGCGAGAGGTGCAGGCGCCTTGATCACGCCTTCTTCGTGCGAAGACGCCGGCTCGCAGGCGCCGTCAGGCTGCTGCACGCGTCATTGCTGGATCCACGACACCCTGCACCACAACGTATCGGACCAAGAGCGCTAACAACACGTCGCGAACAGTCGTTGGGTGGGTGTGTGGACGGCGTACTCAGAACCGAAGTGGACGTGTGGTCCATGCGGCACCGAGCACCGGCCGCGCCCGCCTGGCGGTGAGCACAGTCGTGTTGTTAGCTGCTCTAAATCATCTGGCTGTCGCGTGGTCGGGAGACGGGCGTCGGGCAGTGCGACGGCGGCGAACTGTCATTGCATCCAGCTGACCAATGGCCCAGGGAATCGGACTGGACAAGTGGTGGCCGAACAATCCCTCGGGAACGCCGATACCGATGCCGATATCGATACGGGTTGGAAGCATCGCCGCCTCAACGCAAGTGCAGCTTTGGCTGATGCATCGGACGCGTCAATGCGTCGCGCAGCACTCTCTTTTTGAGAAGCTCTCGGCGTTGGCGTTGGCGTTGGCGGTTGGCGGTTGGCGGTTGGCGGTTGGCTACAGCTCCAGACCGTGCCAACTCGCGAACCGTGTCGCCTCGATGGCAGTCGACATTCGCCGCGCTGCATCGGACGTGGTCACGAAGCCGCGCAATAAAAAAGCTCCCTCCCCGCTGGGCGTCGGGGAGAGAGCTCGATGTTTACGGCGATCGGGTGTTGCAGATCAGATCAGCGGTGCCGGAGTTGCGGGCAGCGCGACCGGAGCGGCCTTCTTCTTGCGAGTGGCCGGCTTCTTCTTGGCGACCTTCTTCACAGCAGGCTTCTTGGTAGCAGCCTTCTTGGTGGCGGACTTCTTGGTCGCCTTCTTCGCGACTGCCTTTTTGGCAGTTTTCTTCACTGCTTTCTTGGCGGCCTTCTTGACGGCCTTTTTGGCGGCAGTCTTCTTGGTCGCCTTCTTTGCGGTCTTCTTCACTGCCTTCTTGGCGGCAGTCTTTTTGGTTGCCTTCTTGGCAGTCTTCTTCACTGCTTTCTTGGCGGTTGCCTTCTTGGCAGTCTTTTTGACGGCCTTCTTGGCAGCAGTCTTCTTCACTGCTTTCTTGGCAGTTGCCTTCTTAGCGACCTTCTTGGTCGCCTTCTTGGCGGCGGTCTTCTTCACTGCCTTTTTGGCGGTGGGTTTCTTTTTCGCAGCTTTTTTAGTGGCCATGTAATTGGCTCCTCGTCAGTGAACTATGGAGGTGAAACGCCCAGTTGAACCAAACCCCGCGTCGGCATGCCGTCGTCGGGTACCGTCCGCAGGTAATGCGCGACGGGACGGATACAGAAACACCCGCATCGAACGGCGACACGGGTGCGTAGTCGAAACGACAACTGCTTTTTTGGAGAGAAGCGGACCCGACTCCACCATTGAGTGTGCTTCGGTGGACGTCTTGAACAAGCGTGTCGGCTCGATGTCGATTCTGCTCACTCTCTTTCGCAGCAATGTCTGCTGGGCGAAACCTAATCACGCTTTTTTTTACTGTCAACACTCTTTTGCATTTTTTTTTCAGTCGACCATCGCCATGTTCGCCATCGACGTCCGGCAAACGCACCGCGCGCGGCAAGCTGGATGGGTTGGAAGCGCGCGCCCACGCAACAGCGTTAGCGAAAAAGCACTTCTTTTCCGCTGTTTTCTTCAAGCGCTCTAAATCCGCACGATGCAGGGCGCGGTAACGCTGCGACGATGCGCTGCGCGTTGCGGCATCGCTTGCCGCCTGTCCGCCAGCTGAAAATTTTTTATCCGACAACTCCGCTTCCGACGTCGTACGAGCAGAAATGCGCAAACTTATTGCGCCGTTCGATCGCCATGCAGGTGCACTTGCGCATCGCCGACAGCGTGTTGCGCAACGTCGATCGGTCATCGATGCATGTTGCGAGTGTCGAATTTTTTTCACCGAGCACACCCCAGACCCTCACGAGCGACTCACGTCAGAAATCCGACGCACCGGTATGCAGGCGGTTGTGCGGCGACAGGTCGCGCATGGATGCCTCCACGCGCATCGCCAACCGCCTTTCCAGCCTGCGAGTGTCAGCACAGTGCAGGTGGCTGCCCAACCGCCCCTCGATCTCGATCTCGAACGCACACCGCAGGCGGCGGCGCGCCAAAAAAAATGGCCGCTCTGAGAGCGGCCATCGGTGCGCAGCAGGGAAGACGGACTCAGTGGTCGTCGTCTTCGAGCAGCTCGGCGTAGTCGTCGGGCGACAGTAGATCGTTGAGCTGCTCCTTGTCGTCGAGTTCGACAACGAAGATCCAGCCCTCGCCATAGGCGTCTTCGTTGATGGTTTCCGGCTTGTCGCTCAGCGCGCCGTTGACCTCGACCACGGTGCCGCTGACCGGGCTGTAGACATCGGATGCGGCCTTGACCGACTCGACCACCGCTGCGCCGTTGCCGACCTGCACGGTGTCGCCGACGCTCGGCAGCTCGACGTAGACCAGGTCGCCCAGCAAGCCCTGCGCGTGGTCGGAAATACCGACGGTCACGCGGCCGCTGCTTTCGACACGGGCCCACTCGTGGGATTTGAGGAACTTGAGGTCGCCAGGAATCTCGCTCATGGGTGTGCTCCGGGGAAACTGGGGTTGGGGACAGGTGGTTAGTTTAGACCGCGCGACAAGACAGGTGCACGCATGTCGGTATGGCTGGGTTGCATGCGGTGACAGGAGGCCGGCCGACGGCGACCGGCGTCATGCGACTCAGTCACCAAGAACGCCGGGCTGCGCCTGACCGTCGCGCACGAACGGAAACTTCACCGCGCGCAACGGGACCTGCTTGCCGCGAATGTCCACGCGCAGGTCGTCGATGCTGCCGGCCGGCACGCGTGCGAATGCGATCGCCTTGCCGAGCGTCGGTGAGAAGGTGCCGGACAGGATCTCGCCTTCGCCGCTGACGGTGAACACGCTCTGGCCGTGGCGCAGCACGCCCTTCTCATCCATCACCACGCCGATCAGTTGACGCGGCGCGCCCTGTGCCTTTTGCGTTTCGAGCACGGCGCGACCGATGAAGTCGCGGCCTTCGTCCAGGGTGATCGTCCACGCCAACGCAGCCTCATAAGGAGTGACCGCGTCGTCCATGTCCTGCCCATAGAGATTCATGCCCGCTTCCAGACGCAAGGTATCGCGCGCACCCAGACCGGCCGGCTTGACGCCCTGCGCGAGCAACGCATTCCAGAACGCGACCGCCGCGTCCTGCGGCAACACGATTTCGAAACCGTCTTCGCCGGTGTAACCGGTGCGCGCGACAAAGAGGTCGATGCCATCGCGCGAGCGCGTCTGCAGTGCGGCGAAACGGCCGAGCTTGCTCGCTGCCGTGGCGTCGACCGGATCGACCAGTTCGATGACCTTGGCGCGTGCGTTGGGGCCCTGCACGGCGATCATCGCGAAGTCGCCGCGCTCTTCCACGCGTACCTCGAAGCGTGCGGCCTGTTCGCCGATCCACTGCAGATCCTTTTCGCGGGTAGCGGCGTTGACCACCAGACGGAAAAAATCTTCGGTCATGAAATAGACGATGAGGTCGTCGATCACCCCGCCCTGCGGATTGAGCATGCAGGTGTACAGCGCCTTGCCGGACACCTTGAGCTTGTCCACCGAGTTGGCGAGCAGGTAGCGCAGGAACTCGCGCACGCGTGCGCCGCGCAGATCGACCACAGTCATGTGACTGACGTCGAACATGCCGGCGTCGCGACGCACCTGATGGTGTTCGTCCAGCTGCGAGCCATAGTGGATCGGCATGTCCCAACCGCCGAAGTCGACCATCTTGGCGCCGAGCGCGCGATGGGTGTCGTTGAGGATGGTCTTCTGGGTCATGGGCGCCGGTCCAAGGAAAAGATGCCCATTATCGCTGCCTGGCCGTGCTTGCGGGTAACCGCGTCACTGCGCAGACGCAGCACCGGCCCAACCGTGCAATTGGGCACAAGCACGCCGCACTGCAGCAATGTGCGGCCGGGCTGCTCGCCGTGCTCGGCGATCAGCTGGTGGCTTGCACCTGCAAGGTCATGCCATCGACGCCGACGATGCGCACCGGCGCGCCGGCGGGCAGATCCGGACCACTGACCACCCAGAACGCATCGTCGACCTTGGCGCGACCGCGGCCATCGTGGATGGCTTGATCGAGCAGCACACGACGGCCAATCAACTGCTCGGCACGTTTGTTGAGCAAGGGGCGATCGCTCTGCCGCCCCTTGCCGCGGAACCAGGTGCGATAGACCTGCACCGACACAAAGCTGAGCACAACGAACGCCACAATCTGCACCAGCAGCGACATGCCCGGCAGCGCCAACACGAGCACGCAGACGGCGGCGGCGGCAATCCCCATCCACAGCAGAAACGCGCCGGGCACCAGCGTCTCTGCGGCGATCAACAGCAGCGCCAGCACCGCCCAGATCACAACGTCCCAGCGCATGACTCAGCCTCCCGCGCGCGGCGGCATCGGCGGCATGCGTACGGCTGGCGCGTCGGGCTTGCCCATCGCTTCCTTGGCCAGTTCAGCGATGCCGGCAAGCGAGCCGATGATGCCGCTGGATTCCATCGGCATCAGCACGAACTTCTGGTTGGGCGCGGTGGCCAGTGCCTTGAACGCCTCCACATACTTTTGTGCGACGAAATAATTGATTGCCTGCACGCTGCCGTTGGCGATCGCATCGGACACCACCTGGGTGGCGCGGGCTTCGGCCTCGGCCAGACGCTCGCGCGCCTCGGCGTCGCGGAAGGCGGCTTCCTTGCGGCCTTCGGCTTCGAGCACGGCCGCCTGCTTCTCGCCCTCGGCGCGCAGGATCTCCGATTGACGCGAGCCTTCGGCTTCCAGAATCTGCGCGCGCTTTTCGCGCTCGGCCTTCATCTGCCGCGCCATCGAGTCGATCAGATCGCGTGGCGGCTGGATGTCGCGAATTTCGATTCGCGTGACCTTGATGCCCCATGGGTTGGTGGCCTGGTCCACCACGCTCAGCAACTGCGCATTGATGGTTTCGCGCTGGCTCAGCGATTCGTCCAGATCCATCGAACCGATCACGGTACGGATATTGGTTTGCACCAGCGCGATGCTGGCGATCTCCAGATTTGAGACTTCATAGGCGGCCTTGGCGGCATCCAGCACCTGGAAGAACACCACACCGTCCACGCGTACCACCGCGTTGTCCTTGGTGATGACGTCCTGGCTGGGCACGTCCAGCACCTGTTCCATCATGTTGATCTTGCGGCCCACGCCGTAGACCACCGGCACCAGAAAGTGCAGACCCGGACTCAGGGTGTGTGTGTAGCGGCCAAAGCGCTCCACCGTCCACTGAAATCCCTGCGGCACCATGCGCACGGTCTTGAACAACACGATGACGCCAGCAACCAGAACGGCCATGGCCAAAAACGAAGTCGGAAACATGTGCATCCCCTTGCATATGACGAGTCAATCCTTGCAGCAGTATGCACCCGCGCTACCCGTCGCCGGCTTGGGGATGCGGTGCAGGAATGCGCTCGCGACCATTGCCGCGTCGGGCAGCAAGCGCCTCGGCGCACGCGGATCACACGACCGCCAGGCTCAGACGTTGCGCGGCGCGAACATGATGACGGCCATGCCGAGCAGACAGCAGGCGGCGCCGAGCAGATCCCATCGCGTCGGAGTGATGCGGTCCACCCACCACAACCACAGCAAGGCACTGGCGATATAGACCCCGCCATAGGCGGCATACACGCGTCCGCTGGCAGTCGGATGCAGACTCAACAGCCACACGAAGATCGCAAGGCTCAGCGCGCTGGGCAGCAGCAGCCACACGCTGCCGCCTTTGCGTAGCCATAGATAAGGAAGGTAGCAGCCGACCAGTTCGGCCACGGCGGTGGCGACGAACAGCAACAGTGTGGTCAGCGCGGCGCTCATGCGCCGGGCACGGCGCCGGCATCCGGCACCGCGGCGGCGGATTCGTCGCGCTTGACCTGTTGCCACAGCGCTTCCTGCGCGTCCAGCGACAACCCATCCAGGGTGGTGCCCTGCGCGTGCGCCTGCGCTTCCATCGCACGGAAGCGCCGTTCGAATTTCAGATTGGCATGCCGGAGCGCGGCGCCTACATCGACCTTGGCGTGTCGCGCGAGATTGGCGCAGACAAACAGCACATCGCCCAGTTCGTCTTCGAGGCGCGCCTGATTGTCGGCCACCGGGCCGCGGGCGAATTCCACCCGCAGCTCCTCGATTTCTTCCTGCAATTTTTCCAGCACCGGCGCTGGGCCAGGCCAGTCGAAGCCCACCCGCGCCGCGCGCGACTGCAACTTGGTGGACCGCTGCCACTCGGGCAGCCCGCGCGCGATGCCGGCCAGTGCAGAGTCGTCCTGGTGTCCCGCGGCGCGGCGTTCTTCGCGTTTGATCTGGTCCCAGTTGGCGCTCACCGCCTGCGCATCGTCCGCCGTTTGCGCCGCGAACACATGCGGGTGCCGGCGCACCAGCTTGTCGCTGAGTGTGGCGACCACATCGGCAAAGTCGAACGCGCCCTGTTCGGACGCCATCTGCGCATGGAAGACCACCTGCAGCAGCAGGTCGCCCAACTCGTCGCGCAGCCCGGGCAGGTCGTTGCGATCGATCGCGTCGGCGACCTCGTAGGCTTCTTCGATGGTGTACGGCGCGATGGTGGCGAAGCTCTGCTCCACATCCCAGGGGCAACCGTGCTCACGGTCGCGCAGGCGCGCCATCAACTGCAGCAGGCCGTGGATATCGCCGGTGGGCGGAGTCTGGAGCATGGTGTGTTCCTGGAGCGATGTTGGAAGGCGCATCCGCGGCGAGAGCGCTGACGCAGTGCGGCATTGCGCGTGGCAGCAACTCCGACGCGCGATGCCGCCGCAGTGTACCGGTCAGCCAATCAGGACCTTGCGCATCCGCGTTGCCTGGCGTGCGACATGCGCACGGCAGGCGGGCATGCTCAGGCCAGCCAATCGCGCCAAGGCAGATTGGGATCGCCCAGCGCGATGAAGTCGCCATTGAGCAAGGTGTCGCGGCGGTTGTAGCGGAACGGCTTGCCGGAACCGCCGGCCAGCAGCACACCGCCGGCGGCGTGCAACACGCATTGGCCGGCCGCGGTGTCCCATTCGGAGGTGGGGCCGAAGCGCGGATAGACATCCAGGTCGCCTTCGGCGATGCGGCAGAACTTCAACGACGAGCCTTGCGCCACCACGTCGATCTCCCCCATGCGCTCCAGCGCGGCCGCAGTGCGCGCGTCGCGATGCGAGCGGCTGGCAGCGACCCGCAAGGGTGTGGCGGCCGGTGTGCGGGTGTGCAGCATCTCGTCGCGGTCGCCGTCGCGGCGGAACGCGTTCTCGCCGCGTGCGGCGTACCAGACCCGGCCATCGACCGGTGCCTGCACCACGCCCAACACCGGCGCGCCCATGTGGATGAGGGCGATGTTGACGCTGAACTCGCCGTTGCGCTTGACGAACTCGCGGGTGCCATCCAGCGGATCGACCAGCCAGTAGCTGGTCCAGTACTGCCGCTCTTCCCAAGCCACGTGCGCGGATTCTTCCGACAGCACCGGCACATCGGGCGTGACCCGGCGCAGACCGTCGACGATGACGCGATTGGCGGCAAGGTCGGCCTGGGTCAACGGACTGGCATCGTCCTTGATCTCGACCGCGAAGTCCTGCGCGTACACCTGCATGATGGCCTCACCCGCTTCGCGGGCAATAGCGATCACGGTTTCGCGCAGCTCCATCGGGATACGGATCATGGGTTGCGCTCCAGCCACTCGCGCGCAATGAACAGGGCGGCCAGCGAGCGGCCTTCGGAGAAATCGTCGCGCAGCATCAATTCGTCCAGACGAGCGATCGGCCAGGGCACCACTTCCATCTCTTCCGGCTCATCGCCGACCAGGCGCTCGGGGTAGAGGTCGCGCGCCAGCACCAACCAGGATTGGTGACTCATATAAGTAGGAGCGAGCGTCATCGCGCGCAGCACCTGAACCTGGCGCGCGCCGTAGCCGGCTTCTTCCTTGAGCTCGCGGTCGGCCGCCTGCTCCGGCGTCTCGCCGGCATCGATGCGCCCCTTGACCAGACCCAGCTCGTAGCGGTGCACGCCGGCGGCGTACTCGCGCACCAGCAACACGGTGGTCGCGTCGAGCATCGGCACCACGACCACGGCACCGTGGCCCTGGCTGAGTTGCCGTTCGTAGAGGCGGCGCTGCCCGTTGGAAAACTCCAGATCCAGTTGCTGGCGACGGAACGGCCCGTCGCCAAGATCGGTGATCTTGTGGATGGTCGGCAGACGCGGGCTCATGCGTGGCACGCAGCCGCGGAGCGGACCGATAGAATAGGCAGATGCATCGACATGTTCATGAGCCCGAAATCCTAGCAGACCCTGCAGCCTCCGAAGCTGCCGAACATTGGCGGCAACGCGATCTTGCGGTGCTGTGGCACCCGTGCACGCAGATGCGCGAGCATCCGCACACGCTTCCGCTGGTCCCCATCGCCGGTGGCCAGGGTGCGTGGCTGATCGGTCATGATGGCCGCCGCTACCTGGACGCGGTCAGCAGCTGGTGGACCAACCTGTTCGGCCATGCCGAGCCGCGTATCGGCGCGGCCATCGCGCAGCAGGCCGGCACCCTGGAGCAAGTGATGCTGGCCGGCTTCACCCACGCGCCGGCAGTGCAGCTGGCCGAGCGCCTGCTAGCGATTGCGCCGCGCCAGCCCGACCGCCCACCGCTGTCCAAGGTGTTCTATGCCGACAACGGCTCGGCCGGCGTCGAAGTGGCCTTGAAGATGGCCTTCCATTATTTCCACAACCGTGGCGAGCATCGCCGCACGCGTTTCATCGCATTGGAAAACGGGTATCACGGCGAAACCATCGGCGCACTGTCGGTCGGCGACATCCCGTTGTATCGGCGCGTGTATGCACCGCTGTTGTTGCAATCGCTGTTTGCACCGTCGCCCGACGCCTACCTGGCCGAGCCGGGCCAAAGCGCGGAAGACTATGCACTGCAGGCGGCCGATGCACTGCAGGCACTGTTCGAACAGTCGCCCGGCGAAATCTGCGCGCTGATTCTGGAGCCACGTGTGCAATGCGCCGGCGGCATGCGCATGTATCACCCGGCGTATTTGCGCCGTGCGCGCGCATTGTGCGATGCGCATGGCGTATTCCTGATCGCCGACGAGATCGCCACCGGCTTCGGACGCACCGGCACCCTGTTCGCCTGCGAACAGGCCGGCGTGATGCCCGATCTGCTGTGCTTGTCCAAGGGACTGACTGGCGGCTTCCTGCCGCTGTCGGCGGTGCTGGCCACGCAGCAGTTGTACGACGCGTTTCTGGACGATTCGCGCGAACGCGCGTTTCTGCATTCGCACAGCTATACCGGCAACCCACTGGCGTGCGCGGCGGCATTGGCGACGTTGCAGATCTTCGCGGACGACGACGTGATTGCGCGTAACCAGCACACCGCCGCGCGCATGAGCGCCCTCGCTGCGCAGATCGGCGAGCACAGCGCGGTGGCGGACGTGCGCCAGGCCGGCATGATCGTGGCCTTCGAGTTGACTAAGGGCGGCGACAAACGCACCCCATTCCCCGCCGCAGCACGGGTTGGATTGAAGGCGTATCGCGCGGCGCTGGAACGCGGCGTGGTGCTGCGCCCGCTGGGCGACGTGCTGTACTGGATGCCGCCGTATTGTGTGGATGAGGCGCAACTGGCCTTGCTTGCCGCGACCACCCGTTACGCCATCGACGAGGCCGTCGCATGCGCCTGACCCGGTCCCATGTTGCGTTGCCGCTGCAGTGCGACCAGGAAGTGACCCTGCCCGAAGAGTCCGCCAATCATCTGCTGCGCGTGTTGCGCTTGCGCGAGGGCGATGCCTGCATCCTGTTCAACGGCGATGGCAGCGACTACCACGCGCGCATCACCGTGGCTGGCAAGCGCGAAGCGCGTGCGCTGGTCGAGCGTGCGGAAGCGCTGTCCAACGAATCGCCTTTACGCATCACGCTGCTCCAGGGCATCGCGCGCGGCGAAAAAATGGACCTGATCCTGCAGAAAGCCACCGAGTTGGGCGTGGCCGCCATCGTGCCGGTCAACGCCGAGCGCACCGAGGTCAAGCTCGATGCAGCGCGCATGGAAAAACGCGTCGCGCATTGGCGCAGCGTGGTGGTGTCGGCCTGCGAACAATCCGGCCGCGCACGCGTGCCGACCGTCGCCGCGCCGCAGGGCTTGCAAGAGGCCGCGCAGGCCAGCGACCCGCAGGCGCGACGGCTGACCCTGGACCCGCAGGGCGAGCATCGCCTGTCCACCCTGAGTGCCGATGTCGAGCAGGGGCTCATCGTGGCAATCGGGCCGGAAGGCGGCTGGTCGCCACGCGACCGCGCCACGCTCGCCGCTGCCGGTTTCACCGGCCTGCAATTAGGCCCGCGCATCCTGCGCACCGAGACCGCCGGCCTGGCCGCCATCGCGGCATTGCAGGCGCGGTTCGGGGACCTGTAGGTTCGAGGACGTGTAGGACATCGCGGTTGCTGACGCGGAGTGCGGGTAGTGTCGCGCCTCGTGTGACCGGACGATTGGCGACCCCGCACGGTGGCGGGCAACCCACGTAGGAGCGCACCCGGGCGCGATGGCGTTATCGGTAGCGCCCTTTCGCGCCCAGGTGCGCTCCTACGGAATGCTGCGATGCGATTGCCGATAGGCCCGATACAGCACAGTTGGAATTACTGCAAAGACGCACGAAGCCCGACAAATGTGTAGGAGCGCACCCGGGCGCGAGAAGCGTCACCGGTAACGCCCTATCGCGCCCAAGTGCGCCCCTACGGTGTGCCGTGCGTCAGCGGCCGTGCTGCAAAAACCAGCTGGCCGCGCCGATGACGCCGAGCTGGCCGTGTTCGACGATGCTGACCGGCACCTGCTCCAGGGCAGGACGCAGCGTGCCCTTGTCGAGCAAGCGGGCGGTGAAGTCGCTGGCGGCAATGAACTCGGCAATCTGCGGCAGGAATCCTCCGGCCAGATAGACACCGCTGCGGATGCCGTAAAGCAGCATCATGTCGCCGACCACGCTACCCATGAACCCGCAGAACGCCTGCAACGCATCGCGCGCGAGCACGTCGTTACCGGCCAATGCGGCGGCGGTGACATCGGCCGGGCCTTGATGCACGGCAGGCTCGCCACGCAGCGCGGCCAATGCGGTGTAGAGGTTCAACAGGCCAGGACCGGACAACAAGGTTTCGGTGCCCACATGCGTGCGCGTGCGACGCAGTTCCTGCAGCAAGGCCACTTCCAGATCGCTGGCGGCGGCAAGCGCGGCGTGGCCGGCTTCGGTCGGCAGCACCATCGGGTGGGCGCCGTTGGGAATCCACACCGCCGCACCCAGCCCGGTTCCTGGACCGAGCACCAGCGCCGGGCCGGGCGCGCCCTGAGCGGGGCCGGACAGCTGCATGACCTGATTGCCGGTCATGTAATTGGCCGCGTAGGCGACCGCTTCGAAATCGTTGACCAGATGCAGCGCCTGCATGCCGAGCTGGCGGCGAATCTGTTCCGGCGCCAGCACCCACGGCAGGTTCGCGGTGATCACGCTACCGTCTTCCAGCGCATAACCGGCACTGGCGATCACGCCGCGCCGCACTGGCGCGCATCCCATCTCGGCAAAGAACGCGGACATGATCTCGGCCAGGCCCGGATAATCGGCGCAGCGGTACTTGCGATACTCCAGCACGGTGACCGGCTTGCGCATATCGGTGCTTGCGCAGACCAGCGCCAGGCGCACATGCGTCCCTCCCACGTCTGCGGCAACGAAGGTGTCGGGGCGCGGAAAGGCCACCGCTTCCATTGGGCTGCTTGCGCTCACGCATTCTCCTGATAAGTGGCAGCGGGCTGGCGTCATGTCCCGTTGTCCGACGAACGGCAGCGGGTAGACAACGTTGTCAGTAATCGCCCTGTAACGCAACCGTGGCGGCGACGATCAGGGCATTCTCCCGCACCGCCCATCATCCACGAAAAATCCGCATGCATCACGGAGATTTCTGCATAAAAACCGCGCATGTGCCAGTGAAACACCGTCCAGCCATAGAAGCCGCCAATTGCGGGTTGGTGACGGAATCCCGCATGTGCGCACGCTCTCAGCAACTTCGACGATCACGTCGCAAAAAATGCTGCATTGCAGCGCAATCGCAAGCGCTTCAGAGATCTGTGACGATGTGTTGACAACGCTGTCAACGCTACGCGAGACTCGATCCAAATCGGGGTTCTGGCAGGAGGGGCCAGCAACTGTTCGGTACTGAAGAACGGCGCTTCCCTCGCCTGCCACGCCAGATTCGTGAGTGGCGCGTCATCCGACGTTCGACTCGCCGATGTCGCATTCGCTCCACCGCTTCACCACACGGGGGACACCTCCTCTACCACGCGCATCGACGCCACCTGCTGCCATTGCGGAGCACGGAGTGCGATCACCGCGATCGGTCAGGGCGTGTTGTTTTGCCGGCCACGCCGAGCGCGTTGTGCCCACTACGGGCCATGCGTACTCACAGCACTAACCAATGAGGTTTAGCCATGCACAGCCGCACCACGACGTTAGCACTCTGTATCACCGCCGCTCTGTACTGCTCCGGCTCTGCAATGGCTGCCGGACAAGAACAACAAGCCCCGGCTGGCGCCACGCCGTCGGCCACCACCGAGCTGGACACCATCACCGTCACCGGCTACCGCGCGTCGCTGGAGAAGAGCCAGGCGGTCAAGCGCTCGGCCAACTCCATCGTCGATGCGATCAGCGCCGAAGATATCGGCAAGTTCCCGGACATCAATGCGGCCGAATCGCTGTCGCACCTGCCGGGCATCAGCGTCGACCGCCAGTTCGGCGAAGGCGAAAAGGTCAGCATTAACGGCACCGACCCGGCGTTGAACCGCGTGCTGCTCAACGGCCAGACCATCGCCTCGGGCGACTGGGGCGGCAACCCCACCGACACCAGCGGCCGTACATTCAACTACACCCTGCTGTCGCCGGAAATCATCGGTCTGATGGAGGTCTACAAGACCCCTGAAGCGCGCATCGATGAAGGCTCGATCGGCGGCACCGTGATCGTGCACACCCGCAAGCCGCTGGACCTGCCCAAGAACACCATTCGCGGCTCGGTCGGCTACAACTACAACGACCGTTCCGAAGAAGGCAATCCGCGCGGTTCGGCGCTGTGGAGCTGGAAGAACGACGACGAAACCTTCGGCGCGCTGATCTCCGCCACGCACGACAAGCAGGACCTGGCACGTGCCGGTATCGAGTACTTCGGCTACACCACCGGTGCCAACATTCCTGCCAGCGCGACCATCACCGGCGACGGCAGCGATGTCGCCACCGCACGTGTGCCGGCCGGCATCAACAGCGCCTTCTTCCAGCAGACCCGCGAACGTAGCGGCGTGCAGGGCGCATTGCAGTGGAAGCCGAACGAGCAGAACGAATTCAACCTGACCGGCCTGTACATCAAGGGCAAGTACAACAACTTCAGCGAATCGCGTTACGTGTGCCCGGCCTGCAATAACGACCTGCAGAAGGTCACCAGCGCCAATGTGCAAAATGGCGTGGTCAGCTCGGCGACCTTCGGCGATGGTGCCGCGGGGCAGCCGTACGCACAGCTGGATGCGAACTACCGCGAAAGCACCGTCACCACCAAGAGCCTGAACCTGCGTCACGACTGGTCCGGTGAAAAGTGGGTGTTCACCACCCAGGTCGGCAACACCGAAGCGACCGGCGGCAAGAACCCCGAATACCTGATGAAGTTCCTGATGGCCGATGGCGGCTACAACTACGCCTTCGACGGTAAGAACACCGCAGTGAATTACGACAACGGCGGTGCGGCCAACTGGACGTTGCCCGGTTCGCCGGCAGGCCTCGCTCCGGGTTCGCAGGATTCCAGCGCCATGCAGGCGGGCGGCATCTTCTATCAGAAGAGCAAGGACGAAGAGAAGTACTTCCAGTGGGATGCCGCACGCGACCTGGAACTGGGCCCGTTCACCAAGCTGCTGTTCGGCTACAAGTACATCAACCACAACAACGGTGTGGAAGCGCGCGGCAACCGCATCAACACCACCGATGCGATTTCGCTGACCCAGTTCAATCCGGGCACCACCCCGACCGGTCTGTACGACGGCCTGGGCGCCAGCGGCGACCTGACCACCTGGCCGACCGCCAGCCTGAATTCGGTGCGCAACTATCTGCTGTCGCAACCGCAGGGTCCGTACCGCACCGACTTCGGCTCCTCGTTCGACGTGAAGGAAATCACTCAGAATTTCTACACGCAGTTGAACTATGAAACCGGCAAGTGGCGCGGCAACGTCGGCGTGCGTCTGGTCGACACCACCGACAAGTCCGAGTACTGGCAGAGCCAGGACGGCGGCAACACCTTCAACCGTGTCGCCGAAACCAACGACTATCGCAAGGCGCTGCCGAGCTTCAATATCGCCTACGACATCAACGACGACACCGTGCTGCGCTTCTCTGCAGCCAAGGTCATCGCACGTCCGCGTTACGCCGATCTGGCCGGCTCGTTCACCATCAACAGCGGCAACGGTAACCTGACCGCCAACGGTGGCAACCCGGATCTGAAGCCGTACGAGTCCACCAACTACGATCTGGCCGCCGAGTGGTATTTCGCTCCGTCCAGCATGTTGTCCGGTGAAGTGTTCTATCGCGACATCAGCTCCTACATCGTCAACACCACGGTCAGCCAGCAGCTGAATCCGGCACCGCCGGCGGTCTCGGGCATCTACCAGGTGACCACGCCGGTCAACGTGTCCGATGCCAAGGTCAAGGGCGCATCGGTGAACTACCAGCAGTCGCTGGGTCTGGGCTTCGGTCTGCAGGCGAACTACACCTTTGCCGAATCCGATTCCAGCTCCGGCTTGAACCTGCCCTACCTGTCGCGCGATACCTACAACATCATCCCGTATTGGGAGCACGGCGACTGGATGGTGCGTGTGAACTACAGCTACCGTTCGAAGTACTTCACCCAGATCGGCCGCCTGTCCTCGCAGGATTTCGCAGACAGCTACAAGCAGCTGGATTTGACCGCCTCGTATCAGATCACCGATTACATGGGCATCACCTTCGGCGCGACCAATCTGCTGGATTCCACCTATCGGCTTTTCAGCAACACCCGGTCGACCCCCACGGCGTTCTACAAGAACGGCCGCGGCTATCAGGCCCAGCTCAACTTCAAGTTCTGATGTAGCACCGGCGCGCCACCGACCCTCCACGGTGGCGCGCTTTTTTTTGACCTGTGCGTTGCATGCAGCGCACAGGTCGATGTTGTACCAAGGAGTGGTACTGGCCACGCCCCTTCGCGGTTGAGGGAGCATGGCCAGGCCCGCTTTTGCCATCCACGTGCCGGCTGCATGCGACCGACACGTTTCGCTTAGAGGAGCAGTTCCCATGACGACCGATAGCCGCATCCATGCGGCTCCATCCCGCCGCCACGCCGGAGCTGCACCCAGAACGCGAATGCTCGCGCTCGGTCTGCTGCTGGCGTTACCTGCTGCCACGCTCAGCGCGCAATCGCCCACTGCAGCCACCGCCACCACGCTCAGCCCCGAGGTCATCGACCAACAGTGGCTCGATGCCACCGCCAAGTACGCGCCCGAACGCGAGCGTCTGGTACGCGAAGCCGAAGCCGGCGCGCGCAAGGGTCCGTTCCGCCCCGACTGGGCTGCGCTGAAGGCGTACCAATCGCCTGCGTGGTACGACAATGCCAAGTTCGGCATCTTCATCCATTGGGGCGTGTTCTCGGTGCCGGCGTTTGGTAGCGAGTGGTATTCGCGCAACATGTATCTGCAAGGCTCCAAGGAATTCGCCCATCACGTGGCGACCTACGGCCCGCAAGCGACCAGCGGCTACAAGGATCTGATCCCCAAGTTCACCGCGCCCAAGTTCGACCCCACTGGCTGGGCCAAGCTGTTCCGGCAATCCGGCGCGCGCTACGTGGTGCCGGTGGCCGAACACCACGACGGCTTCGCGCTGTACGACTCCAAGTTGTCGGACTGGACCGCAATGAAGATGGGGCCCAAGCGCGACCTGCTGGGTGAGCTGTCCACCGCAATCCGCGCACAGGGCCTGCACTTCGGTTTGTCGTCGCACCGCGCTGAACACAACTGGTTCTTCGACGGCGGGCGCAAGTTCGATTCCGACGTCAACGACCCGCGCTATGCAGCGCTGTACGGCCCGGCGCAAGTGCGCCTGCCGGGCAAGGACGACGGCGATGTCGCCAACGACTGGACGCCGGTGTCGCAGGCCTGGCTGGACGACTGGCTGGCGCGCACCACCGAGTTGATCGATACCTATCAACCGGACCTGATCTATTTCGATTGGTGGATTGCCCACCCAACCTTCCGGCGCAGCCTGCCAACGATGCTGGCGTATTACTACAACCAGGGCGCGGCGCGTACCGAGGCCGATCGCGGCGTGGTGGTGAATTACAAACTGGGCGCCTTCCCCGAAGGCGCCGGCACGCTGGATATCGAACGCGGCCAGCTCACCGGCATCCATCCCACGCATTGGCAGACCGATACCTCGGTCAGCAATGCCTCGTGGGGTTACATCGAAAATGACACCTACAAATCGCCCACTTTCATCATCCACATGTTGGCCGATGTGGTGGCCAAGAACGGCAACCTGATGCTCAACATCGGCCCGCGTGCCGATGGCTCGATCCCCGACACCGAGCGCGGCATCCTGCTGGCGATCGGCAAGTGGCTCAAGACCAACGGCGGCGCGATCTACGACAGCAAGCCGTGGCGCGTGTATGGCGAAGGCCCGACCGAAGTGGTGGGCGGCACCTTCCAGGACGTCAAGACCAAGCCGTATACGTCCGACGATTTCCGCTTCACCACCCGCGATGGCGCGCTGTATGCGATCGAGTTGGGTTGGCCGACCGATGGCGAGACGGTGATCCGCTCGCTCAACGCCACCGATGGCGTGCGCGGGGTCACTTTGCTGGCCAACGGCAAGAAGATCCCGTTCGAACAACGCGCCGATGGCCTGCATCTGCGCCTCCCCGCAAAGCCGGTTGGCGAGAGCGCCTATGTGTTCCGCATCGACCTTTCTACCCCTACTCCCTGACGGATGTTGTCCTCCATGAGCAAACGATTGACCTGGATGTTGCTTGCGCTGGCATTTGCCTGCGTCCCGGCCCTGGCCAAGAATCCCACGGCGTTGTTCTATCTGATGAACACGCAGAAATCGACCAACTCGTTCATTGCCAACGTCGACAAGATCGATGTGGTGGTGCCGACCTGGTATGGCGTGGATCAAAACGGCCTGGTCAACGGCACGCCCAATATGTACCTGTACGACATCGCCAAGCAGAAGAAGCTGCGGGTGATGCCGATCCTGTCGATGACCACCGGCCGCGACGGCTTCCACAAGCTGATGCACGACGAAGCGGCCAAGAAGCGCATGATCGAATCGCTGTTGATCCACGGCAAACAGCACAAGTACTACGGCTTCCAGTTCGATTTCGAGAACATCGCCTGGACCGATCGCGACGCCTACACCTTGATGGTGAAGCAGACCGCCGATGCGCTGCACAAGGCCGGTTTCAAGATGTCGGTGGCGGTGGTGCCCAATGCACCGGGCCATGCCGAAGGCGGCCAGTTTTCCAAGTGGATGTGGGAATACTGGCGCGGTGCGTATGACCTGAAGGCGCTGGGCCAGGCGGCGGATCTGGTCAGCATCATGACCTACGACCAGCACACCCGCTGGACCACGCCCGGCCCGGTCGATGGCATGGTGTGGATGAAGAAGCATCTGGATTACGCAATCACCCAGGTGCCGAAAGAAAAGCTCTCGCTGGGCATCGCCACCTATGGCTACCGCTGGTTCACCGGCAACCCGGTGAAGGAAGACGGCACCGAGGCGTCGAATATTTCAGCAACCTACATCGATGCCGACGAATCCTTTCCGCTGGCGATCGAACAGAACGCTACCGTGCAGTGGGATCCGGTCGAACAGGAATCCTGGTTTTACTTCTACCGCGACGACATGCGCGAGTGGGTGTTCCGTCCGGACGCGCGTAGCTTCAAGGCACGCTACGAGATGGCCAAGCAATACGGTCTGGAAGGTTTCAGCTGCTGGGTGCTGGGCGCCGAAGACCCGAAGGTGTGGGACGAGCTGCCGACCGCGCAGCGCTGATCCCTGTTACATGCCTGGCGCACGCCGATGAAGCGTGCGCCAGTGCCTGTGTGAGTCGCTGCGGCTTTGCTACTGTGCGTGGCTGCCGCGCATCGCCATCGTCGGCATGACCGAGCGATGGTGTCGATGCGATATGGTGTTGTTCCACTTGGCTGCGCGCATGCAACCGCGCAGCGACACGCTCTCCGCTACTTCGGGATGTGATTGCATGATGTCCAACACCAGCCGTATGCCACGCATGTTGTTGTCGAGGGCGCTGTTGTTGGACATGCCGTTAGGCAAGAAGCCGTTATCGATGCAGTTGCCGTCGCGGTTGCTTGCACTGTCGTTGGCCGCACTGGCGCTCATCGGTTGCGGCAAACGCGATGCAGGCACGTCACCGGCAGCGGTCAGCGCAGGCGCGACGGCGGCGTCACCTACCGCAACTGCGGCGCTGCCGCTGATTCCCGCACCGGTGGAGGCCAAGCGCAACGCCAGCAGTTTCAGCGTTGGCACCAGCACGGTGATCTCGATCGTGGCAGGCGACGCCGATGCGCGTCGCAGCGCCGAGTATCTTGCCGGCCTGCTCAAGCGCACACGTGGGCTTGCACTGGAAGTGCGGGCAGAAGCCACGCCCTCGCCGGCCAGCATCCGCCTGGAACGCAATGCGCAGGCAGCGGTGACGCAGAAAGAAGGCTATCGCCTGGATGTGGACGCCACCGGTATCCGCATTACCGCGCGCGATGGCGCCGGCCTGTTTTATGGCGCAATCAGCGCCTGGCAATTGATGACCCCGGATGCGCGCAAGGGCGCGGTGGCGGTGCCCGGCGTCAGTATCCGCGACTGGCCGCGCTTTGGCTGGCGTGGTCAACATCTGGACGTGGCCCGCCACTTCCACGACGTGGATACCGTCAAGCATGTGCTCGATGCGATGGCGGTGCACAAGCTCAATGTGCTGCATTGGCATCTCACCGATGACCAGGGCTGGCGCATCGAAATCAAGCGTTACCCCAAACTCACCGAGGTCGGTGCTTGGCGCACGCCGCCGGGTGCCGGCAGACACGGCACACCGGAGCGCTCCGGTGGCTTTTATACGCAAGAGCAGATCAGCGAAATCGTCGCGTATGCGGCGCGCCTGCACATCACCGTGTTGCCCGAGCTGGACATGCCCGGCCATGCACAGGCGGCGGTTGCCGCCTACCCGGAAGAGGTGGGCGTCCCCGGCGTGCGCACCCAGGTGGGCGTGAACTGGGGCGTCAACCCGTATCTGTTCAACACCAGCGAACGCAGCCTGAGTTTCATCACCAATGTGCTGGACGAGGTGCTGACGCTGTTCCCGTCCAGCTACATCCACATCGGTGGCGATGAGGCGGTCAAGGATCAATGGGAAGCCTCGCCGGCCGTCCGCGCACAGATGCGCAAGCTGGGCGTCAAGGATGCCCATGCCATGCAAGGCTGGTTCAACGAACAGCTTGCGACCTACCTCACCAAGCACGGCCGGCGCATGATCGGCTGGGACGAGATTCTGGAAGGCGGCGTTCCGGCCAGTGCGTCGGTGATGTCGTGGCGTGGCGTCGAAGGTGCGGTCACCGCCGCCAGACAGGGACACGATGTGGTGCTGGCACCGGGCAACTGGCTGTATCTGGATAACCTGCAGACCACGCGTAGCGACGAGCCCAATGGCCGTCTGACGGTGTTGCCATTGTCGAAGGTGTACGCGTTCGATCCGGTCCCGAGCGACCTCACCGCCGAGCAGGCCAGGCATGTGCTGGGCGCACAAGGCGCGTTGTGGTCCGAATACATCCCCTCGCGCTGGCATGTGGATCACGCGCTGTTCCCGCGTCTGTCGGCGGTAGCGGAGATGACCTGGTCGCCGCCGAGCGCACGCGAGTGGAAAAACTTTCTGGCGCGGTTGCCGGCGCAATTGCAGCGCTACAAGGCACTGGACATCGCCTACAGCGACGGTGCGTTTGCTGCTGATATCGCCCTGGAAAACGGGCCCAACCCGGTTCTCGCCGGCAGCCCGGCCAAGGTAGCGTTGAGCACGCAGACTGGCGCAGGCGCACTGCACTACACCGTGGACGGCAGCGACCCCAGCCCTGCATCGCCGCGCTATGAGGCACCGTTTACGATCAACCTGCCGACCACGGTCAAGGCCACCGCCTTCACCGCCGACGGCGCGCCGCTGGCCGCCACGCGCAGCCGCACCTTCGACCGTGCATCGCTGTTGCGCATGGACACGCAAGGCCTGCGCGATTGCGTGGAGACCGGCGCGCTCGGCCTGCGCCTGCCGTTGCTGCCGGAGATGACCGGCGCCGATACACCGGTTTACAACGTCGATCTGTTTCATGCCTGCCGGCTGTATCCGCAGGCACGCCTGGATGGCATTGGCGCGATCCGCATCGAGGCCGCGCGCCTGCCCAACAACTTCGGCCTGGCGCACGAGCAATCCAAGGTGGTGCAGTACCCGGCCAAGACCCGCGGCGGCGAGCTGGAAGTGCGCCAGGGTTGCGACGGCGAACTGATCGCCAGCGTGCAACTGCCCAAGAGCGACACCCTGGGCGAACAGTTCACCCTGGAAACGCCGCTGCCTGCACGCACCGGCACCCACGATCTGTGCCTGCGCTTCACTGCGCCGATTCGCGGCCCGTTGTATGCCATCGGCGCCGTCCAACTGATTGAAACCACCGCGCAGGCGCCCCCCGCCGCCACGCGCTGATCCATCCAAGGAGACTCACCCATGCCCCTGTCGCACCGCACTGCCCCCGCACTGTCCCTGCTCACCCCCGCCCGGCTCGGGCTTGCCCTGACCTTTGCACTCTCGCAGGCCTGGGCGGCACCGCCCACGGCAGTGACCCTGGACAGCGGCTGGCAGGTGCGCCTGGTACCGGGGCAGGAACAGGCCAAGACCTATCCCAAGGCGGCCAGCTGGATGCCGGCGCAGGTGCCGGGCGTGGTGCAGACCGATCTGATCGCCGCCAAGGTGGTGCCAGACCCGTTCCTGCGCGACAACGAGGGCAAGATCCAGTGGGCGGGCTTAAGCGATTGGCAATACCAGACCCGCTTCAACGTGGATGCGGCCACGCTCAAGCGCGCGCATGTGGAGCTGGTGTTCGATGGTCTGGACACGCTGGCCGAGGTCACCCTCAACGGCAAGAAGCTGCTCAGCGCCGACAACATGTTCCGGCAATGGCGCGTGGACGCCAAATCGCTGCTCAAGCGCGGCGACAACGTGCTGGAAATTACCTTCTTCTCGCCGATCAAGAAGATCCAGCCGTGGCTGGCCAAGCAGCCGTATGCGCTGCCGGGCGCCTACGATTCGGCGTTCGGCGACGAGCCGGATGGACGCCACAGTTCCACCTACGTGCGCAAGGCACCGTATAGCTACGGCTGGGACTGGGGCCCGCGCATGGTCAATGCCGGCATCTGGAAAGACGTGCGCGTGGAAGCATGGGATGCCGTGCGCGTGGACGGCTTGCATATCGACCAGCAGCGCGTGGACGCTGACAGCGCGCAATTGCAGGCGCAACTGGAACTGCAGGCCGGCCGCAGCGGCCCGGTGCAGGTGACGCTGGATGTACTGGGTCCGGATGGACAAAAAGTCGGCCAGTTCACCCAAGACGCGGTGATCGACCCGGGCCAGAACCGCATCGATCTGGCGGTGCGGATTGCCAAGCCCAAGCGTTGGTTCCCGGCCGGCTACGGCGCACAGGATCGCTACACCTTCGTGGCCACCGTGCGCGATGCCGATGGCGACAGCCAGCAGATCAAGCGCGTCACCGGCCTGCGTTCGGTGGAGTTGCGCCGCGAAAAGGACAAGTGGGGCAAGAGCATGGAGATCGTGATCAACGGTATCCCGATCTTCGCCAAGGGCGCCAACCTGATCCCGCTGGATGCGTTCCCCTCGCGCGTCAGCCAGGAGCGCATGCGCAGCACCTTGCAGGATGCGCGCGATGCCAACATGAACATGCTGCGCATGTGGGGTGGCGGGCATTACCAGGACGATCACTTCTACGAGGTGGCCGACGAGCTGGGCATCATGATCTGGCAGGACTTCATGTTCGGTGGCGCGGTGCCGCCGTACGACGTGGAGTTCCGCGAGAACACGCGGCAGGAGGCGATCGAACAGGTCAAGCGCCTGCGCGATCACCCCAGCATCGTGTTGTGGTGCGGCAACAACGAAGTGCAGACCGGTTGGGAAAACTGGGGCGATCGGGTCAAGTTCAAGCAGTCGGTGGACCCGGAAGAACGCACCCGCATCGAACGCGGCATGACCACGCTGTTCGGCACCGTGTTCCGCGAAGTGGTGGCCACCTACGATAGCGATGTGCCGTATTGGGCCACCTCGCCGGGCACCGATTTCGACGGCGGTGCCGACCAGGCCAACGATGGCGACATGCATTATTGGAAAGTGTGGGGCGGCCCGGCCCTGCCGGTGACCGAATACCTCAACGTCACCCCGCGTTTCATGTCCGAATACGGGCTGCAGTCGTTCCCGGACATGCGCACCGTGCGTGTGTTTGCCGATGCCGCCGACATGGACCCGGAATCGCCGGTGATGCGCGCGCATCAGAAGTTCGACAAGGGCAATGGCAACAAGCGGCTGATGCTGTACATCCGCCGCGAGTTCGGCGAGCCCAAGGACTTCGAAAGCTTCGTGTATCTGAGCCAGTTGATGCAGGCTGAAGGCATCAACCTGGCTGCCTCGCATCTGCGCGCCTCGCGTCCGCAATCGATGGGCTCGCTGTATTGGCAGCTCAACGATGTGTGGCCGGGTGCGTCGTGGTCCAGCGTGGATTACTACGGCCGCTGGAAGGCGCTGCAATACCACGCGCGCCGCTTCTATGCGCCGGAGATGATCGCCGCGCTGCGTAACGACAAGGGCCAGACCCAGGTGTCGCTGGTGTCGGACCGCACCACGCCGCTTGATGCGCGTTGGCGCATGCGGGTGATGAGCATGGATGGCAAGGTGCTGAGCAAGCGCGAGCAAAAGGCCAGCGTCAAACCGCTGAGCAGCCTGCAGGTGGGCAACTTCAGCGATGCGCAATTGCTGGGCAAGGCCGACCCGAAGCGCAGCTATGCGGTGTTCGAGTTGTTCGATGGCGAGAAGCTGTTGTCGCGCGAAGTGGTGTTCTTCGCGCCGGCCAAGCAGCTGGCGTTGCCCACCGCCAAGATCGACAGCCAATGGCGCGCCGATGGCGATGGCTACGCGCTGACCTTGCGCAGCGACACGCTGGCGCGCGAGGTGTGGTTGTCGTTCGGCGATCTGGAAGTGAACGTGGCCGACAACGCCTTCGACCTGTTGCCGGGCGAGCCGCTGACGGTGCACGTGTCCAGCAAGCTGCCGCTGGCGCAGGTGCAGGCCGCGCTGCAGGTGCGCGACCTGGCCAGCACGCTGGCCGGCGCGCCGCCGGAGCCGGCCGAAGCGAAGTGATGCGGCCCTCATCCGCCCTGCGGGCACCTTCTCCCGCAGGGCGGGAGAAGGAACGTCCGGCGATTGCAGGGCGATCAAGTGCAGGACGATCAACAGAACAAGTGGATCGCGTTTCCCATTGGCACCCGAGCACCTTGGCGCCCGAGCACCTTGCCACCCGAACACCGAGAGCATCTCCTTCTCCCGCCTGCGGGAGAAGGTGCCCCGCAGGGGCGGATGAGGGCAACGCTGTCCGTAAGAACGTAATCCCCCTTATTGCCCCCGCCTCAATAACAAAAACAAAAGACGCATGGCGGCAGCGCCACTGCGCAGGAGTGCATTGATGTCATCCGTGTTTGTATCGCGCCTTGCCATTGCGCTGGGCCTGAGCCTTGGGCTGCCGTGCATCGCGCACGCCGCTACCGCCGACCGCAGCAGCAGCCCCGAACAACGCGCCGCTGCGCTGGTGGCGCAGATGAGCCGCGACGAAAAAGTGGCGCAGGCCATGAACGATGCGCCGGCCATTCCGCGCCTGGGCATCCCCGCCTACGAATGGTGGAGCGAAGGCCTGCACGGCATCGCGCGCAATGGCTATGCCACGGTATTTCCGCAGGCGATCGGCCTGGCCGCCAGTTGGAACACTGCGCTGATGCAGCAGGTGGGCACCGTGGTGTCCACCGAGGCGCGCGCCAAGTTCAATCTGGCCGGGGGCCCCGGCAAGGACCACCCCCGTTACGCGGGGCTGACCATCTGGTCGCCCAACATCAATATCTTCCGCGACCCACGCTGGGGCCGTGGCATGGAAACCTACGGCGAGGATCCCTTCCTCACCGGGCAGCTGGCAGTGGGCTTCATTCGCGGCCTGCAGGGCGATGATCTGAACCATCCGCGCACCATCGCCACGCCCAAGCACATCGCCGTGCACAGCGGCCCGGAACCGGGCCGGCATGGTTTCGATGTGGACGTGTCGCCGCGTGATGTCGAAGCGACCTATACCCCCGCCTTCCGCGCCGCACTGGTCGATGGACAGGCCTGGTCGGTGATGTGCGCGTACAACTCCCTTCATGGCACACCGGCCTGCGCGGCCGACTGGTTGCTCAATGGCCGCGTGCGTGGCGATTGGGGCTTCAAGGGTTTTGTGGTGTCCGACTGCGATGCGGTGGACGACATGACCCAGTTCCACTACTTCCGTCCGGACAATGCCGGCTCGTCGGCTGCATCGCTCAAGGCCGGCCACGACCTCAATTGCGGGCATGCGTATCGCGCACTGGGCACCGCGATCGAACGTGGCGAAGTCGACGAAGCGCTGCTGGATCAATCGCTGGTGCGCCTGTTTGCCGCGCGCTATCGGCTGGGCGAACTTGAGGCACCGCGCAAGGACCCGTATGCGCGCCTGGGCGCCAAGGACATCGACAACACCGCAAACCGCGCACTGGCCTTGCAAGCCGCTGCCGAATCGATCGTGCTGCTGAAGAACAACGCCAATACCCTACCGTTGAAAGCCGGCACGCGGCTGGCGGTGATCGGCCCCAATGCCGATGCGCTGGCCGCACTGGAAGCCAACTATCAGGGCACTTCCTCCGCACCGATCACCCCGCTGCTCGGCCTGCGCCATCACTTCGGTGCGCAACAGGTGCGCTACGCGCAAGGCGCGCCGCTGGCCGCCGGTGTGCCGGGCATGATTCCGGAAACCGCATTGCGCAGCGACGGCAAGCCGGGATTGCGCGGCGAATATTTCGACAATGTCGATCTGGACGGTAGCCCGCGCGTGGTGCGGCAGGACCGCACCATCAGCTTCAACTGGGATCAGGTCAGCCCGGCCAAGGGCGTGCCGGCCGATCGCTACGCGGTGCGCTGGAGCGGTGAGCTGTTGCCGCCGGGCACCGGCGATTACACATTGGCGGTGCGTGTGGCGCGCTGCTTCGATTGCGCCGGGCATGACCCGGTGCGGCTCTACATCGACGACAAGCTGGTGGTGGCCGGCAACGCCGAAGACAAGCACGTGCCGGCCGGCATGCACAACGCCGATGGCCGCAGTGTGGAAACCGTGCTGCATTTCGACGACACCCGCCCGCGCAAGATCCGTCTGGAAATGGAGCATCGCGGCCAGGACCAGGGCCTGCGCCTGGAGTGGCTGGCACCGGCCGCCGCGCAACTGGCCGAGGCCGAACAGGCGGTGGCGCAGTCCGATGCGGTTGTGGCTTTCGTCGGCCTGTCGCCGGATGTGGAAGGCGAGGAACTACGCATCGACGTGCCCGGCTTCGACGGTGGCGATCGCAACGACATCGCCCTGCCCGCCTCACAGCAAGCCTTGCTGGAACGCGCCAAAGCCTCCGGCAAACCGCTGGTGGTGGTGTTGATGAGCGGCAGTGCGGTGGCGCTGAACTGGGCCAAGGCCAACGCCGACGCCATCGTGGCGGCATGGTATCCCGGCCAGTCCGGCGGCACCGCCATCGCGCGCGCACTCGCCGGCGACGACAACCCCGGCGGGCGCCTGCCGGTGACGTTCTACCGCTCCACCAAGGACCTGCCGCCGTACGTCAGCTACGACATGAAGGGCCGCACCTACCGCTACTTCAAGGGCGAGCCGCTGTTTCCGTTCGGCTATGGGCTGAGCTATACGAGTTTTGCCTACGACGCACCGCGCCTGTCCACCAGCACGCTGCAAGCCGGCAGCACGCTGCAGGTAAACACCACGGTGCGCAATACCGGCAGCCGCGCCGGCGATGAAGTGGCGCAGGTGTATCTGCAGTATCCGGACCGCCCGCAATCACCGCTGCGCAGCCTGGTCGGTTTTCAACGCGTCCACCTCGCGCCCGGCGAACAACGCGAACTCACCTTTACGCTGGATGCGCGTGCACTGAGCGATGTGGACCGCAGCGGTCAGCGCGCGATGGAAGCCGGCGATTACCGCGTATTTGTCGGCGGTGGCCAGCCGGGGACCGGCGCCGCGGGTGAGGCGGCGGCATTGTCGATTTCAGGACGCTCGCCGTTGCCGAAGTAATCACTGCGCGTCTGACACGCAACCGGCGGCAGCTAACCCGATCGCCGGTTGCGTCGTGCACGCGTGTTGCGCTGCATCCCACGACCGCCATATCGCTGCTGTGCGCAGCCGAATTGGTGCGCAATCGGCAAGCAACACGATGATGTCCGCACATACTTCACACCTGCTTGACAGACTCAAGCATGAGGTCTATCACTGGCTGCGGTCGGCAGTCCACGCCATCGGCGATCGGTACGACTCATCGACGGCAACAGCGTTTCCACGCGGCACGCACACTGGGAGAGGATTGTATGCAGCAGCGTCGTATCCACCCGCGTATCCGTGTTGCCGTGATCGCTGCCCCGAGGGTGCAGCGCGCATGACCAAGCACTACAAATTGAGCGCCATGCGCTCGCGTTCCAAATGCATCGCCGGCTACTCGCCGCCACGCTACTGACGCCTGCAACGCTGTTCTAGCTGGCAGACGCTCCGGCGCACTTCCCGTTCGGTCTTTCGCACACGCATCGCGCGTGGCGTTTATTGCCGTGCGCGTGTATCGCCGTGCAGATCGTCTGCCCTGACACAAGGCATCGCAAGGCCGTTACCCCCTGGTAACGCTGCCCAGCATCTGGCGAGGTGGCATGTGCACAAGCATGAGCGTTTGACCCGTAAGCAATTGATCGTAGCGATCCTGGCCGTGACCGGCATGGCCTCTGCCGCAACTGCGTTGGCGGGCACGGTGGAGGGAACCCTCAAGGAACGCAGCAGCGGCAAACCGGCTGCCAATGCGAAGGTACGCATCGCCGGCACCGCGTACAGCGCGGTGGCCGATGCGGGCGGGCACTTTGTCATCCACGACGTACCGGCCGGGCAGTACGCACTGAATCTGGACTACCCCGGTTTCAGCGCGGCCGAAACCAGCGTACAGGTCGGCGACAGCGGCACCGCTGCGGTAACCATCGCCCTGGACGAGGTCAAGCAATTGAAGGCGATCAGCGTGGTGAGCAACCGCTACGACGCCAGCGATCTGAAGATCAATGCGGCCAATACCGTCGATGTGCTGTCGGCCAACGATCTGCAGCGCACCGCTGTGCACAACGTGGCCGAAGCGCTGGGCCTGATCGCCGGCATCAACATCACCAGTACCGGCTCGGGATACTTCGGCGGCATCGATGGCGCCGCACGCGGCGAAGGCATGTTCGCCTCGGTGCGTGGGTTGCCGTCCGAATACAACGTCAACATGATCGACGGCGTCACCGTGGCGCAAGGCATGCCGTATAGCCGCAGCGTGCAACTGAGTTTGTTGCCGCCCACCGGCCTGCAGACCATCGTGGCCAACAAGACCTCCACCGCCGACATGGACGGCGATGCGATCGGCGGCACGCTGGATTTCCGCACCCCCACCGCCTACGACTTCAAGGACGTGAGCAGCGGCAGCGTTACCGGTAGCGGGCGGGTGGAAAGCCGTGCGCGCGATTACGGCGGCGATGGATTGGGCGGCGGCTTTGGCGGCGAGTTCCAGCACAAGTTCGGCGACGCGCAGCAGTTCGGCGTGTATGCCAGCGCGTACTACGACTACCGCACCACCACCAACAGCGAAGTGGCCGCCGCCACCAGCGCGCTCAACGATGGCTCGTGGGAGTACTTGAACACCGATGCCAGCGGCGGCAACGCGGCCGGCTTCGATCCGCAACACAACCTCACCAGCACCGGCATGAATGTCGGTATCGCCGCTGGATGGGAGCGCCGTTACGGCGGCAATGCCTCGTTCGACTGGCATGTGGACGACAGCCTGTCGCTGTACGCGCGCATGACTTACGCCTACGCCAAGACCGAGCAAGGCACCACCTTCGTGCAGTTGCTACCGCAGGATGTGCGCTACGTACCGAGCGGCACGCCGGGAGGTTTCACGCCCGACATCGGCCGCATCGCGGCGCGCTTCTGGTACGAAACCAATCCGGAAATCGCCGACCTGGCGACCTTCCAGATCGGCGCAAAAAAAACCGCAGGCGGCTGGACCTTCATGCCCAACCTGTTCTACAGCTTCGGTGACAACGACCGCCCCGACCATGTCGAAATCGACGGGCGGCAAGACAAGTTCACTCAGGACAACTACGCCTATTCCGGCAACACGTTCGTGCGCTACGGCGGCGGTGCGTTCCCGTACCCGCAGCTCACGCCCGCACTGCTGGCGCAGGTCAACAATATCCCCTCGTTGTTTGCCAGCAGCTATGGCGAGCAGACCAAGATCTACTCCGGCCAGAAGAAAGGCGGCGCGCGTTTCGATACCCGCTACGACTTTGAAGATGGCGCGCTGCGGTCGGTGCAGTTCGGGGTGAAGTACAGCAAGAGCAGCCGCCGCTACACCAATCGCGACTGGTACACCGGCGGCGTGGACGGCACCACCACGCTGGGCGATCTGGGCATCTTCACCGGCACCTATGGGTCGATCTTTCCCGGTAAATACGCCTGGAACACACCGCGCGTGAGCGAAGCGGCGGTGGCCGGCGTGATCGCCCAGCATCTGACCGACGATGACCTGGACACCTGCGGCAGCGCGTTCTACGTCAACAACTTCAACTGCAACACCATGCGCGGCACCGAGGCGGTCAGCGCCGCCTACGCCACCGCCACCTTCACTGTGGGCAACCTGGATATCGTGCCGGGCGTGCGCTTCGAACACACCGGCATCGACAACACGTTCTGGGTGAGCCCGGTGGATGCGGACGGTAACCAGATCGTCGGTTACTTCGACCACAACAGCACCTCCTACAACGAACCGCTGCCCAGCGTGTTCCTGACCTGGCGGCCGAATCTGCGCACCGCGTACCGTGCGTCGCTCTGGACCAGCTACACGCGCCCGGCGTTCGTGCAATTGGGCGGCGGCAGCCAGATCGACATCTCCAATGGCGTCACCACCATCACCCAAGGGAATCCGGATCTGAAGCCGATCGAATCGACCAACCTGGACCTCTCCGGCGAATGGTCTACCGAACGCGGTGGGTTCTTTTCGCTGGCCGGCTTCTACAAGCAGCTGCGCAACTACATCTACGACGCCGGCTCGGCCCAGGCCAACGGCAGCACCACCGGCAGCGGCACGGTGCTGTACCACATGCCCACCAATGGCGGCGACGGCAAAATCTACGGAGTGGAACTCAGTGCGCGGCAAAAGTTCCAGGACCTGCCGGCACCGTTCGACGGCCTGGGCATCAGTGCCAATGCCACCCGCCAACATGCGCGCGCCGACCTCGGGCTGGACGGCTTTGACAACGAACACATGCAATCGGCGCCGTCGGCGATGGCCAACCTGGAACTGTTCTACGAACACAGCGGTTTTTCGTTGAACCTGAGCTATCACTTCAGCAGCTCGTACCTGCTGGGCTACGACTTCCTGCATGAAGGCGCGCCGTGGAACGACCTGTGGGCACGCCCGACCCGGCGCGTGGATCTGCACACCGGCTACCGCTTCGACAACGGCGTGAGCATGGACATGTCGATCTCCAACCTGACCAAGGAATACAGCTACTGGGCGCATGTGGGCCGCAGGAATCTGGCGATCTCCGACATCGTCGATGCCGGCAGCACGGCGCTGTTGACGGTGAAGTACGCGTTCTAGCGCAGCGGTGCATGACGCCGTGTCGCCGGTGGCGGCGTGGCGACGCCTTCCCTTTCGGCTGGAGAGACGATGAAGCGCAGGACCTTGTGCACGTTCGGCCTGTTCGCCCCGTTGGGCTTGGCGGCCACACCGGCGCTACGATCGCCGGCGCGCACCGCGCTACCGGCGCCGCTACCGGATGGCCAGCCGCATGCGTTCGGGTTCGACCATGGCCAGTTCACTCTGGACGGGCAGCCATGGCAGCTGCGCAGCGGCGAAATGCATCCGCTGCGCATCGCGCGCGCCGATTGGCTGCACCGCATCCGCATGGCCAAGGCAATGGGGTTGAACACCATCGCGTTGTACCTGATGTGGAACGCGCTGGAACGCGAACCGGGGCAGTTCGATCTGGACACCGGCGAGCGCGATTTCGCCGCCTTCATCCGCCTATGCCAGCAGGAAGGGATGTGGGTGTATCTACGGCCCGGCCCATACGTCTGCGCCGAGTGGACGCTGGGCGGGCTGCCGCCGTATCTGCTGCGCGAGCCGGACATGCGCCTGCGCGATGCCACCGACGCGCGCTACATGGCTGCGGTGCAGCGCTACATCGACGCAGTGGCGCCACGGATCGCACCACTGATGGCCAGCGCGGGTGGCCCGGTGCTGATGCTGCAGATCGAAAACGAATACAACATGCACGGCACCGATGTGGGCTATCTGCAGGCCTTGGCCGCGCTCTGGCGCGCGCACGGCATCGCCGGCCCATTCTCCCTGGCCGAGGGTCTGAAGGATCTGCGTCGCCGCAAGGCCTATCTGCCTGGTGCGGCACTGGGCCTGGATGGTGCGGACATGGCAGACCTGCAGGCCGCCACGCAGTTCGCAGGCGACGCGCCGGTCTGGGTGGCCGAAGGCTATCCGGGCTGGTTGACGCATTGGGGCGACGACGACGTTGCGCGGCGCGATTACGCGCCGATGCTGCGGCAACTGATGGCCGCCGACGACTCGTTCAATCTGTACGTAGTGCACGGCGGCAGCAACTTCGGCCTGAGCGCCGGTGCCAATGCAGAAGACGACGGCTCGCAATTCCAGCCGGCGCTGACCAGCTACGACTACAGCGCTCCCATCGACGAAGGTGGACGTGCCACACCCGCTTACATGGCGCTGCGCGGGATCATCGCAACGTATCTCGGCACATCGTTGCCGCCGATACCGGCTGCACCGCCGCGCGCGCGTTTTGCATCAGTCATTGCCCGCACGGTGGCCGCGCTCTGGGACAACTTGCGTGTCGACCCTGTACACACCGAGCGGCCCACCGACAACCAGACCCTGCTCAAGCAGAACCTTGGATTGGTGGTGTACCGGCGTCGCATCGCGGCCGGCGCGCAACTGCACCTGGGGCAAGTGCACGACTACGCGGTGGTGCATCTGGACGGTGCCGAACTTGGGCATGTGTCGCGCATGCAGCACGCACGCCTGCACAGCGACCCGCAGCTGGCATTGCCGCCGTCCACCGCTACCGAGCGCACCTTGGAGGTCTTGGTCGACAGCTTCGGGCATATCAATTTCGGCCCGGCCTTGGGCGATGCAAAAGGCTTGCTCGGCCCGGTGCAGCTGGATGGCAAGGAGCTGCGCGACTGGCAGGTGCAGGGCCTGCCGCTGGACGGCGACCACGCGCCGACGCTCCGCCCGCTGCACGCAGCACCCACGCGGCCCGGCCTGTTCTTCGCTGCCGACATCGCGTTGGAGACGGTCGGCGACATCTACCTGGACATGGGTCAGTGGCGCAAAGGCTATCTGTGGATCAACGGCCGCCTGCTCGGGCGTTACTGGAACATCGGCCCGCAGCAGTGTCTGTTCTGCCCTGGCGCGTGGCTGCAGCCGGGCAACAATGCAGTGCTGGTGCTGGATCTACACCAACTGGAACCCACCGCCATTCACTGCGCCGATGGGCTGACCTCGGCACACAACGCGAACCCTGTCGCGGCACTCGCACACCCAGAGCGCTGCGCATGTTGACCGCCCCCATCGCGCCACTTTCAGCCGCGCCCGTCGCTGCACCGCCGCGCACGCTCGGCGTGTGGAGCGCGCTGTCAGCCAACCTGCTCAACATGATCGGCATCGGCCCGTTCATCACCATTCCGCTGGCGTTGTCTGCGCTGGCCGGGCCGGCGGTGTTGCTGGGCTGGGTCGCCGGTGCGCTGCTGTGCCTGTGCGATGGACTGGTGTGGGCCGAACTGGGCGCAGCGATTCCGCGCTCCGGCGGGCCGTATCACTATCTGCGCGAGGCCTATGGGCGCGAACACTGGGGGCGGCTGTTCGGCTTTCTGTATCTGTGGCAGACGCTGTTGACCGCACCGCTGTCGGTGGGCTCGGCGGCGGTGGGCTGCGCGCAGTACCTGGCCTTCCTGATGCCGGGGCTGGGCCATGCTCAGCTCACCGCGATCGCGATGACGCTGTGCGCGTTCAACACGCTGCTGCTGTATCGCAAGGTGCGCTCGGTGCAGGTGCTGTCGCTGCTGGTCAGCGCGGTGGTGATCGGCGCCTGCGTGTGGATCATCGGCAGCGGTGTGCTGCATTTCGATGCCGGCATCGCGGCAGAGTTTCTGCACGCACGTCCTGCGTCGCCGCATGGGTTCTGGTTAGGCTTCGGCGCGGTGGCGCTGATCGCGGTCTACGACTACGGCGGCTACAACAACGTGTGCATGCTCGGCGGCGAAATCCGCAGGCCGCGGCGCACGATTCCGCGCGCGGTGCTGCTCTCGATCCCGATCGTGGCGCTGCTGTACCTGGGCCTCAACATCACCCTGCTCGGCGTGCTGCCGTGGCAACAGGCCGCGCAGTCGAAGGCGGTGATGGCCGACTTCATGCAGACCATCTACGGCCCCACCGGCGCCACAGTGGCGGTGGCACTGATCGCGCTGGCGGCATGGGGCTCGGCGCTGGTGGTGCTGCTGGGCTATTCGCGGGTGCCGTATGCGGCCGCTGCGGCCGGGCAGTTCTTCGCGGTGTTCGCGCGGCTGCATCCGCGTGGTGGATTTCCTACGGTGTCGCTGCTGTTCGTCGGCGCAACCTCGACCCTGGCCTGCCTGCTCTCGCTGGAGGATTTGATCGCCACCTTGATGATCATCCAGATCCTGTTCCAGTTTCTGGCGCAATGCCTGGCGGTGGTGCTGCTGCGGCGCAAGCGTCGCAGGCGTGCGTTTGCGATGCCGCTGTATCCCTGGCCGCTGCTGATCAGCGTCGTGGGCTGGCTCTACCTGCTGGCCACCAGCCCGGGACGGCGCCTGCTCGCGGCAGTGTTGGCGCTGTGCGTGGGTAGCGCGGTGTATCTGATCCAGGCACGGAGGGAGCGCGCATGGCCGTTCCAGCTGCAATGAGCACTGCGCAGATCGCGGTGGTCGGCGAGGTGTATCTCGACCATATCTTCAGCGGCTTCGCACGCTGGCCGGCACCGGGCGAAGAAGCGTTCGCGCAGCACTACCGGCGCGAACTCGGCGGCGGCACCGTCATCACCGCCTGCGCACTGGCGCAACTGGGTTGCAGCGTGCGTGTGATCGGTGCGATCGGCGCGCACGATCGCGCACTGTTCGTGCAGCGCCTGGGCGACTTTGGCGTTGCGGCCGACGGGCTGATCGACTCGCCCAGCGGTACCGGCGTGACCACCAGCGTGTCGCTGCAGGACGACCGTTCGTTCTTCACCTATGCCGGCGCCAATGCGGAGCTCCCCGCGTTGCTGCTGCGCGAAGACACCATCGCCGCCCTGTGCGCGGCCACGCATGTGCATTTCGCGCTGCCGTTGCCGGCCGCAGTGGCGCGCACGTTATTGCCGCAGCTGGCGCGCGCCGGCTGCAGCACCTCGCTGGATGTCGGCTTCAGCCCGCAATGGCTCGCCGATCCAGACAACCGCGCCACCTGTCGCGCAGTGACCTGGTTCCTGCCCAACCAGAAGGAAGCCGCATTGATGGGCTGCGGCGACGGCGCCGACGCCTGCAGTGCCTGGGCACAGGCGCAAGGCCTGCATCAGACGGTGATCAAGCACGGCGCTGCCGGCGCGATGGTGGTCGATGCCGACGGTGCGCGTCTGATTGCCGCGCCCCAGGTGCATCTGCGCGACAGCACCGGCGCCGGCGATGCCTTCGATGCCGGCTTCATCGCCGCGCGCCTGCACGGGCTGTCGCTGGACGCCGCCGCCCAACAGGGCTGCCGCTGCGGCGCGGCGTGTTGCAGCGCGCTGGGCGCACTGGACGGTCTGGTTTCCCTCTCTCCCCTTTTCTCCCCCACTGAGGACGTTCCATGAGCAGTTCTGTCGACAATCGCAAGCTGACCTTGATCGGCGGCGGCGGCGTGCGCACACCATTGGTGGTGTACGGCGTCAACGAAGCCGCCGAAGCACTCGGCGCCCGCGAGATCGTGCTGTACGACCCCGACCAGGAGCGGCTGGCCTTGATGGTGGCGATGGGCCGCGCCATCGTGGCCGAGTCCGGCGGCACGCTGCAGGTGCATGCCGCAACGTCGTTGGAAGCGGCCATCGAAGGCGCGCACTTCGTGCTCAACAGCATCCGCATCGGCGGCATCGCCCAGCGCGCCTCCGATGAAAAAACCATCATCGACCACGGTTATTCCGGCCAGGAAACCACCGGACCCGGCGGCGTGGCCAAGGCGCTGCGCACGGTTCCGGTGGCGATCGAGCAGGCACGCATGATCGAGCGGCTGAGTCCGGACGCATGGCTGGTCAGCTTCACCAACCCGGCCGGGCTGGTCACCCAGGCCATCACCGCGCACACCCGCGCGCGCGTGGTCGGCATCTGCGATACGCCGGTGGAGCTGTTCCACAACATCGCGCGCGCGCTGGGCGAGCCGGCCGCCGATGTGGAGTGCGACTACGTCGGCCTCAATCACCTGGGCTGGATCCGCGCGGTGCGTTTGCGCGGGCAGGACATCATGGATCGCATCCTCGACGACGACGCCATCCTGCGCCAGCTGTATCTGGCGCCGCTGTTCGATGTCGAAATGCTGCGCGCGTTGCGGTTGATCCCCACCGAGTACCTGTATTTTTTCTACGAACGCCGCCGCGCCCTGGACAACCAGCGCGCCAGCGGGGCCAGCCGCGGTGGCGAGATCGAGCGGCTCAACCGCAGCCTGATCGCCGACCTGCGCAGCCGCCTGGAGGCTGGCGACAACGCCGGCGCGGTGCAGACTTATGCGGCCTACCTGGCGCAGCGCTCCGGCTCGTACATGAAGCTGGAGGCCGAAGCCGGCTCGGCGTTCGCACCGGATCTGGCGCCGCAGCCGGACCCGTTCCGCGCCAGCACCGGCTATCACCGCATCGCGGTGGACGTGATGAGCGCATTGACCGGCGCACGCCCGGGCCGGCACGTGGTCAACGTGCGCAACCGCGGCGCAATGGCCGAGCTGGCCGACGACGACGTGGTGGAAATCGCCGCAGACATCGACCGCGACCGCATCGTGCCGATTCCCGCCGCGCCCCTGCCTGACGCGGTGCATGGCTTGGTGCGTGCGTTCAAGGCCTACGAACACGCCGCGATCGACGCCGCGCTCAGCGGCAGCCATCGCGATGCCTGCAAGGCCATGCTGATCCATCCGGCGATCGGCGAGTGGGGCCCATCGCAGCGCCTGCTGGACGCCTTGTTCGGGCACGACCACGACGACGGCCAGTGCGCCGGCCCGGCGCACTGGCGCGGGCATGCGCCCGGGTGATGGAGCCGGCCTGCGGATCTCGACGTGGCCGGCACCACGCCGACGCTGGACGCCTTGTCTGGGCACGACCACGACGACGGCCACTGCGCCGGCCCGGCGCACTGGCGCGGGCATGCGGCTGAGTGATGGAGCCGGCCTGCGGATGTCGGCGTGGCCGGCACCACGCCAACGCTGGACGCCTTGTTCGGGCACGACCACGACGACGGCCACTGCGCCGGCCCGGCGCACTGGCGCGGGCATGCGGCCGGGTGATGGAGCCGGCCTGCGGATATCGGCCTGGCCGGCACCACGCCGACGCTGGATGCTTTGTTCGGGCACGACCACGACGACGACGGCCACTACACCGGCCCGGCGCACTGGAGCGGGCATGCGGCCGGGTGATGGAGCCATCCTGCGGATAGCGGCGTGGCAGGCACCACGCCGCTATCCGCAGGTGTTCCAGCCAGGCCGCGCCGCCACGGCCTGGCAGGCATCCGGCGGCGCGCGCGCCCAAAAATTTGTGCGAGCGCACTATGCAGTTTCGACGCACACGTTGTATGGTCATCGGGAATTGGTCATGCATAGGTCTCATCGCCCAGGCTGCCGTCTCGCAGCCGCCAGCGCAGGGAGCACCGTCATGCGGATCGCAGGTCGAATCCATGGAGTCTTGAGGTCATGCATACCCGCCGCGACATCCTTCAGCTACTGGGCGCCAGCGCCGGTGCCGGCCTGCTGGCCAGCGCCCTGCCCGCGTTCGCGGCCGCGCCTGCCGCCGGCGCTTCCACTGCCGGCGGCGCCTTCGTCAGCAAGCGCCCGCCCAAGGCGCAGCGCCGCTTCGTCAGCAAGGCGGTCGAGCAGCAGATCGTGCAGATCAAGGCGCAGATCGCTGACCCGGAACTGGCCTGGCTGTTCGAGAACTGCTACCCCAACACGCTCGACACCACGGTGGAAACCGGCACCCGCAACGGCAAGCCCGACACCTTCGTCATCACCGGCGACATCCATGCGATGTGGCTGCGCGATTCGTCCGCGCAGGTGCATCCATACGTGCCGCTGGCCAAGCGCGACCCCGCGTTACGGCGCATGTTCCATGGCCTGATCCAACGCCAGGCCGCGTGCATCCGGCTCGACCCGTATGCCAACGCCTTCCTGCCCGATGGCCAGACCCAGCGCCTGAAGTGGTCGCTCAACGACATCACCGAAATGAAGCCCGGCGTGGGCGAGCGCAAGTGGGAAATCGATTCGCTGTGCTACCCCATCCGCATCGCGCACGAATACTGGCGCGCCACCGGCGACACCGCTCTGTTCGACGACGACTGGCGCGAGGCGATGCACGTAGTGGTCAAGACCTTCCGCGAACAACAGCGCAAGGACAATCGCGGCCCGTACGTGTTTCAGCGCCCCTCCCCGCTAGCCACCGAAACCCTGGTCTTGGAAGGCTACGGCCAGCCGACCAAACCCAACGGCATGATCCACTCGATGTTCCGCCCGTCCGACGATGCCTGCGTGTTTCCGTTGTTCGTGCCGGCCAACCTGTTTGCGGTGGCCTCGCTGCGGCAGTTGGCGACGATGAGCACCGCATTGCATCGCGACACCGCCTTCGCCGCCGAGTGCACCGCACTGGCCGATGAAGTGGAAACCGCAACCCGCCAGTTCGGGCAATTGCGCGATACCGATGGACAAGCCTATTGGGCCTTCGAAGTGGACGGCTTCGGCAATCAGCTGTTTATCGACGACGCCAACGCCCCCGGCCTGCTCAGCCTGGCGTACCTGGGCTGCTGCGATCGACGCGACCCGGTATTCCTGCGCACGCGCCAGCTGGCCTGGAGCGAACGCAACCCGTATTTTTCGCGCGGCACCGCGGCCGAAGGCGTGGGCAGCCCGCACAGCGGCATGGGCACCATCTGGCCGATGTCCATAGTGCAATACGCGCTGGTCAGCGACGACGACGCGCAATTGCGCCAGTGCCTGCAGTGGCTCAAGACCACCCACGCCGGCACCGGCTTCATGCACGAAGCGTTCGACAAGGACACCCCGAGCACGTTCACCCGCGACTGGTTCGCCTGGGCCAACACTTTGTTCGGCGAGCTGATCATCGATTTGCATCAACGCAAACCCCAACTGCTGCGCAGCGCCTGAACACCGCGCAGCGCTTGATTGCTATCCGAAGCACCTGATTGCTATCCGAAGCACCTGATTGCTACTCGAAGCGCTTGATTGCTATCCAAAGCGCTGGATTCCTTCCTTCTCCCGCCTGCGGGAGAAGGTGCCCGAAGGGCGGATGAGGGTGCCCCGGCATCGGCCCGCACATTCAGAGACAACACCCCATGGCAACACGACGCGGTTTTCTCCAAGGCGCCATTGCTGCAGCATTGTTCGGCAGCGTGGGCCTGCCCGGCGCAGCCCGCGCACGGGCCGGCAACTACGCGCTGCCCGCCGATGCGCGCACGCGTGCCGAGCTCACCCGCCATGTCGATGTATTCATCGGCACCGGTGGTCATGGCCATACCTTTCCCGGCGCCACGCTACCGTTCGGCATGGTGCAGCTGAGCCCGGACACCTACAACGCGGTGTGGGATTCGTGCTCGGGCTATCACGAATCCGATGGCTCGATCATGGGTTTTTCGCACACGCATCTGTCCGGCACCGGTATCGGCGACATGCTGGATTTTCTGCTGGTGCCCGCCACCGGCGAGGTCAAGCTAGTGCCTGGCACACTCGACGCGCCGCAGACCGGTTACCGCTCGCGCTTCGATCACAGCGACGAAGCCGCCTCGCCCGGCTATTACCGCGTGCGGCTCAAGGACAGCGGCGTGCATGCCGAGCTCACCGCCACCGCACGTGCAGGCCTGCACCGTTACCACTTTCCCAAGGGCAAGCCGGCGCACGTGCTGCTCGACCTGTGCCACGGCATGCAGGACAAACCAGGCATTCCCACCCGCGTCAGCGATGCACAGCTGCGCGTGGTCGACGCGCAAACCCTCACCGGTGGGCGCCGCGTCTACCAGTGGGCCAAAGGGCGCTACATCTACTTCGCCATGCGGCTGTCGCGGCCGTTCGCACGCGTGCAGCTGTACAACGAAGACCAGCCGCTGGCAGCCGACACCCGTAGCCTCGATGGCACCCATCTCAAGGCCGCGCTGCACTTCCCGGATGCCTCCGATGCCCCGCTGCTGATCAAGGTCGGCATCTCTGGCGTCAGCGCCGACAACGCGCTGGCCAATCTCGATGCTGAGCTACCGGACTTCGACTTCGCACGCGTGCATGCGCAAGCCGTGGCGACCTGGGAAAAGGAACTGGGCCGCGTGCGCATCGACAGCGATGACGATGCGCAACGCCGCATCTTCTACACCGGCCTGTATCACAGCCTGCTCGCACCCACGCTCTTCAGCGATGTGGACAACCGGTACCGCGGCATGGACCTGCAGATCCACACCGCGCCCAAGGGCTACAACAACTACAGCACTTACTCGTTGTGGGACACCTACCGCGCCGCGCATCCGCTGCTCACCCTGGTGCAACCCGAGCGCGTGCCCGACCTGGTGCAATGCCTGGTGCGCGGCGCCAACGAATGCCCGGACGGCGTCGGCATCTGGCCGCTGCAAGGCGTGGAAACCGGCTGCATGATCGGCTACCACTCTGCCGTGGTGCTGGCCGAAGCGCACGCCAAGGGCTTTACCGGCATCGACTACGCCGCCGCGTGGCCGGCCTACCGCAAGCGCGCGATGGACGACACCACCCACGGCCTGGCGTACTACCGCACGCTGGGCTACATCCCCGCCGACAAAGTGGACGAAGCGGTCAGCCGCACCCTCGAATACGCCTATGACGACTGGGCCTGCGCGCACTTGGCACAGGCCGCCGGCGCGGTGGACGATGCACGCGCGTTGCGCAAACGCTCGCGCAACTACCGCAACGTGTTCAATCGCGACAGCGGCTTTGTGCAGGCGCGCCTGGAAGACGGCAGCTGGGCCAAACCGTTCGACCCGCGCGGCATGGGCCACATCGCCAAGTGGCGCGATTTCACCGAATCCAACGCCTGGCAGGCCACCTTCCTCAATCAGCATGACTTGTACGGTTACATGGAGCTGTACGGTGGCCGCGATGGCTTCGTCGCCAAATTGGACGAACTGTTTTCCACCAGCTCCGAACTGCCGGCCGATGCGCCGCCGGATATCGACGGCCTGGTCGGCCAGTACGCGCACGGCAACGAGCCCAGCCACCACGTGGCCTATCTGTTCGCCTATGCAGGCCAACCGTATAAAACCCAGGCGATGGTGCGCCGCTTGCTGCGCGAGCAATACCACGACGCGCGCAATGGCCTGTCCGGCAATGAAGATTGTGGGCAGATGAGCGCGTGGTTCGTGCTCAGCGCGCTGGGCTTGTATGCGGTGGACCCGGTCAGCGGCAACTACATTGTCGGTAGCCCGTTGTTCAAACGCGCAGAACTGGATGTGGGCAAGGGCCGCACGCTGCGCATCGTGGCCAACAACACCAGCGCGCAGAACGTCTATGTGCAATCGCTGAGCTGGAATGGCAAGCCGATCAATCGCGCTTGGCTGCGCCACGCCGATCTGGCTGCGGGCGGCACGCTGGAATTCACCATGGGTGCCAAGCCCAATCCAGCCTTCGGTGCGAACAAGGAGGATTTGCCGCCGTCGTTCGCATAACGGCGCACGCCCCAAGCAACTCATCCCATAGGGAAGTCGACCGATCCCTGCCATACAAGCTAAAGGCACGCGCTTCATTCCTGGCGTAAACGAGCGGATTGCAGTCCTCGTCTCCCGCAAGCGGTAGGCTCGCTCGCACCTCCTTTCGCAAGCGGGAGGCTCGCTCTTCCCTTCTCCCGCAAGCGGGAGTCTTGCCTTTCCCTTCTCCCGCAAGCGGGAGTCTTGCCTTTCCCTTCTCCCGCAAGCGGGAGAAGGTGCCCGAAGGGCGGATGAGGGGCCCCACCCACAGCCCGCCCCACCCAACACCCCATTCACCACGCTTGTCACCAGTCATGCGTCACCGCCGAGAATCGCCCATGTTGCGCACCACCCTCAGCCCCCTCGTCCTGGCCCTCGCGTTCGCGCTTCCCGTCACCGCCATTGCCGCCGACACCGAGCGCTGGCCCAGCGTCGGCACGCAGGGCACGCAGTTCGTGCGCGACGGCAAGCCGTATCAGATCCTCTCCGGCGCCATCCATTTTCAGCGCATTCCACGCGCGTACTGGAAGGACCGTCTGCAAAAGGCGCGCGCGCTCGGCTTGAACACGGTGGAGACCTACGTGTTCTGGAACCTGGTCGAACCGCAACAAGGCCAGTTCAATTTTGCCGGCAATAACGACGTGGCGGCCTTCGTCCGCGAAGCCGGGGCGCAAGGCCTCAACGTCATCCTGCGCCCCGGCCCTTACGTCTGCGCCGAATGGGAAGCCGGCGGTTATCCCGCGTGGTTGTTTGGCAAGGACAACATCCGCGTGCGTAGCCGCGACCCGCGCTTTCTCGGCGCCAGCCAGGCGTACCTGGATGCAGTGGCAAAACAGGTGCAACCGCTGCTCAACCACAACGGCGGCCCCATCATCGCCGTGCAGGTAGAAAACGAGTACGGCTCCTACGACGACGACCACGCCTACATGGCAGACAACCGCGCCATGTTCGTCAAGGCCGGCTTCGACAAGGCGCTACTGTTCACCTCCGACGGTGCCGACATGCTCGCCAACGGCACCCTGCCGGACACCTTGGCGGTGGTGAATTTTGCGCCAGGCGAAGCCAAGAGCGCGTTCGACAAACTGATCAAGTTTCGTCCCGAGCAACCGCGCATGGTGGGCGAATACTGGGCCGGCTGGTTCGACCATTGGGGCACGCCGCACGCCAGCACCAATGCCAAACAACAGACCGAAGAACTGGAGTGGATCCTGCGCCAGGGCCACTCGGCCAACCTCTACATGTTCATCGGCGGCACCAGTTTCGGCTTCATGAATGGCGCCAATTTCCAGGGCAATCCCAGCGACCATTACGCGTCGCAGACCACCAGCTACGACTACGACGCCATCCTCGACGAAGCCGGCCAGCCCACGCCCAAGTTCGCATTGATGCGCGATGCCATCGCACGCGTCACCGGCGTGCAACCGCCAGCGTTGCCGGCACCGATCGCCATGGCCGCACTACCGGACACCCAACTGCGCGAATCTGCGTCGCTGTGGGACAACCTGCCCGCACCAATCGCCATCGACACCCCGCAGCCGATGGAACATTTCGGCCAGGATTACGGCTATATCCTCTACCGCACCACCATCACCGGCCCGCGCAAAGGTCCGCTGTATCTGGGCGAGGTACGCGACGTGGCACGGGTATATATCGATCAGAAGCCGGTAGGCAGTGTCGAACGTCGGCTGCAGCAGGTCTCCACCGACGTGGACATCCCGGCGGGCGAACACACGCTGGACGTTTTGGTCGAAAACAGCGGCCGCATCAACTACGGCACGCGCATGGCAGATGGCCGCGCCGGCCTGGTCGACCCGGTGCTGCTGGACAACCAACAACTCACCGGCTGGCAGGCCTTCCCGCTGCCGATGCGCTCGCCCGACAGCCTCCGTGGCTGGACCCGAAATCACGTCGACGGCCCGGCGTTCCACCGCGGCAGCCTGCGCATCGGCACGCCCACCGACACCTATCTGGACATGCACGGCTTCGGCAAGGGCATCGCCTGGGCCAACGGCGTAAATCTCGGCCGGCATTGGTCCATCGGCCCGCAGACCGCGCTGTATTTCCCCGCCCCGTTCCAGCGCAAGGGCGATAACAGTGTGGTGGTGTTCGACCTGGACAGCACCGCCAACCCCAGCGTGCGCGGCCTGAAACAGCAGGTGTGGATCAAGCCGAAGCACTGATGACGTCACCTTCGCGCAGATCCAGAAGGTGGCAAGCAACTGCAACACTCAAAACCCCTCTCCTGCCGGAGAGGGGTTGGGGTGAGGGTACGGGGCGGGCCGCATGTATCAGATGGAGGGGCGCTGCACGCGTCAAACCCATCAGCGCTTTAAACCCACCAGCGTTCGCGGGCAAGCGTGCCGTTCCACAAAGCGTTTGTTCGACAACCAGACGAAGTTACGCCGCACCCTCATCCGCCCCTGCGGGGCACCTTCTCTTGAGGGGAGAAGGGAAATCAAAGCCCCTCTCCCCTCGGGAGAAGGCGTTGGGGTGAGGGTACGGGGCAAGCCGCACGCACTGCAGGCCAGCCTGCAGCGACGCGCTGACCGCATCCATCTGCAGCATGATGGCACGCGGCACGCGCAACCTGTGCCCTGCACATACCCACGCAAATCCATCGTCCGGCCTACAGCGTTACGCCATAGACACGTTGCTCACCATCCCCTGCGCCACCGCCAAACCCACCGCCCACCAACTCCGTGCAAGGCGCCTCAACTGCCGCCCCTTCAGACCGCGCCTTGCGCGCCGTTATCTGGAAGTCCGGTGCACCTGTACCGCCCGTTGCCGTCCTGGTATCGGGCGGACCATATTCCAGGCAAGATCACCGGCTGACACCGTTACGGGGCGCTTTGGTTGCTACGTAGACGGCCTGATTGCAGGTTCCAGGAGCGTTGCATGTCGTCGTCCACCGTTGTTGCCCAAGATTCCACCTCCGTTGCCCCGGAGCACACCCAGCACGCGTTTGCAGAGCAGGTCCATAGCAAGCCCATGGGCAGCACCGAAGCGGCGCACATGATGACGTTCCTGTGCCAGACCCAGTCGGCCAAGAAGCCGCAGACACTGTTGCCGCCACAGGTGCGCGACGAGAACGCCGCCTAAGCACGGCCCGACGCGTGCGCCGCTGCCGACAGCGGTGCACGCTTGCCAACGCCCAGCCCGCAGCGTTATTCAAACGCGTTGAGCACCGTCGGCAGGCTGCTCAGGTATCGGACACGCCTGCCTGCGCAATCGTCTCGGTGGCACCGGCTAACGCCGTGGTATCCACACCGTAAATCTGCATCACGCCCTGGTTGGTCGCGGACTGCGCCAGCGTGTTCTGTTGCTGCTGCGTCGCTACCGCGTTCTGGAACAGGATGCCGGCCGCTTGGGCCATGCTCTGGTAGATCGTGCCCATTGCCATGGCAGGCGCCTCGCCGATGACCTTGACGTTGGACTGGGTGACGGCATCGGTGGTCTGACTGTTGACTGCGGTTGGAAAAGCCATGCTGCGCTCCTGAGTGAACGGACGCACGGCGTTACGTGCCCCGGCAGCCAAGCTCGGCGGCTGTCGACCGCATCGCGCTCCACAGACCAGGCCGCAAGACACAACACACCATGCCCTCCCGATAGCGGCGTGCAGCCCTGCGTCTGAACCCTAGCAACGCAGCTTCGCAATGCACGTCGCAGTCACCTCGGCAAAGTGTTGCGCAGTGGCCGAAGATAGGGTCAGCGCGCTGAGGCCAAGGGCGGCCAGCCAGCGCAACGGGCAGAGCGGGCGCGACGACATCGCGGGTCGTCGCAGTGGTCGGCGACCAGGGCCGCCTGCGATGACCAGAGCACATGGTATTTAAGAGATAATAAATAGGTATTTTTAAAATTCGCACAGGACTGGACCACGATGGCTTCGCCACGCCTGCTGATTGGCCTGATTGCCAGCCTTGCCGCCTTTATTGCCGGGGCACAGGCGCCCGCCTCGCCGCCTTCGCCGATCTTGCTTAGCGAGTTCATTGCCGACCCGGCACCTACCCCGCAGGCGCATGCCTCCACGTTATTGGAGACCCGCGATGGCCGCCTGCTGGCTGCCTGGTTCGGCGGCGCGCACGAAGGCGCGGCCGACGTCGGCATCTGGCTGACCCAGCGCGACGCACAGCACTGGCAGCCACCGCGTCGCATCGCCGATGGCACGCGTGCCGGCAAGCAGGGCGCGACCGTGCCGGCCTGGAACCCGGTGCTGTTTCAATCGACCACCGGTCCGGTGCAGCTGTTTTACAAGCTCGGCCCCAACCCGCGGCAATGGTGGGGGCTGCGCATGACCTCAGCCGACGATGGAACGCATTGGTCTGCGCCGCAGCCGTTGCCTAACGGCATCCTTGGGCCGATCAAGAACAAACCCGTGCAACTGCCGAGCGGGCGCATCCTGGCACCAAGCAGCAGCGAAGATCGCGGTTGGCGCGCGCATCTCGAATGGAGCGACGACGACGGTGAGCACTGGCAGCGCGGCATGCCACTCAACGACCCCAGCATGATCGGTGCGATCCAGCCCAGTCTGTTGCTGCACAGCGATGGCCGCTTGCAGGCGCTGGGCCGCAGCCAGCAGAACAAACTCTTCAGCACCTTTTCGCACGATGGCGGCCTGCATTGGCAGCCGATGCAGTTGCTCGATGTGGAAAACCCCAACTCCGGCACCGATGCGGCGACGCTGCGCGATGGTCGCTCGCTCCTGGTCTATAACCCCGGTATTGCCGGCAAGGACTGGTGGGACGGGCGCGGTACCCTGGCCGTGGCGGTGTCCGACGATGGCATGCGCTGGCAGCGCGTGTTGACGCTGGAAGACAGCGCAAAAGACGAATTTTCGTATCCGGCGGTGATCCAGACCCGCGACGGGCTGGTGCACATCAGCTACACCTGGAAGCGTCAGCGCATCAAGCATGTGGTGGTCGATCCGACGCGGCTTGGTGGCGGCGAATAACACGCAACAAGCGCGGTGGATGCGGCTGCGTCGGAGTCGCTATCGATAAGCACTGCCGTGGTGTTGCGCGCTGTCTGCTGTGTTCTCAATGTCACTTCAAATACGTTGAATGCGCGTCGCGGCAGGTAAACCGCGAACGTGACTACCCCCACCCCAACCTCTGTCCCGAGCGGAGAGAAGCTCTACCGAGGGCAGCGGAGTTCTGATCCCTTCTCCCCTCGGGAGAAGGTGTTCCGCAGGGGCGGATGAGGGTACGGCGTAGCTTGGCGTTGCCTGGTGAACACGCGCGTTGCAACGTTGGGCGAGTGCATGCAAGCGCTGCCGGCCTCAAAAAGATAATGGGGTTAACGCAGGCAGCGCGCTGCGATCTGATACCGGCCGATCGCCTCGTAACCTCATCACCTCTCCCCCCCTTCTCCCAGCGGAAAAGAGAGACATCGGCATTGCTCTTGATGGTCTGTTCCGCACCAATGTTCCCAAGAAAGAAGGCAAAACAATCTACGCCCCCTTCCGCGCTCGCGGCGCTGCTGCCCAACCCGCAGCGTGAGATATTGTCATCGATAAAGCACATCAGCTGCGCACAACGCACGCGCAACTCACCCGCGCAGCAACGCCACGAGACGCCGCACACGCTCCACATCCGTGCGTTGGTAATCGCCACCCAGGTCGCTGATGTAGGCATGCGGCGCATGCACCTGTGCGGCCACCGGCCCGCGCAAGGAGGCATGAAATTCATGCGCGCCAGTCCGCGCACGCAAGGCGGCAATGGTGTGCTCGGACACGCCGGCTCCGGGCATGATGCCGATGCGCCCGGCGGCCTGCGCCACCAGCGCAGCGATGGTGTCGATGCCCTCCAACGCACTCGCCCGCGCGCCCGAGGTCAGCACGCGCGCGCAGCCCAGCGCTATCGCGTCTTCCAGTGCGCGTGCCGGATCGGCACTCACATCGATCGCACGATGGAAGGTCACGCCCAGCGCTCCGGCCGCTTCGATCAACACACGCATCGTGGCCATATCGACCTGCCCGTGCCGATCCAGCGCGCCCAGCACCACGCCATCGCAACCCAACCGCACGCACTGCTCCACATCGCGCTGCATCGCTTCGACCTCGGCGGCATCGAACACGAAGTCGCCCACGCGCGGGCGAATCAAGACATACAACGGAATCTGCAACCGCTCCCGCACCACCGCCAGCGTGCCGAACGAGGGCGTCAAGCCACCGCCATCCAGCCCGCCACAGAGTTCCACACGCATCGCACCGCCCTGCTGCGCGGCCAGCGCCGAGCCCACCGAGTCGGCGGCCACTTCAAGCCCCATCGCCACCGACTTGTCAGCTGCGCTCATGCCGCAGGCTCCTGGGTGTAGTGGCTTTCGCCGGGCACCAGAAGGTCTTGCCGCGTCGCATCGCATACCGCGTAACTAAAGCCTTTCTGGATCGCAAACGCGCCCACTTCGCCACGCTTGTTCATCGCCAAAAACCCGACCTGCAACGTGCGCGTCAGTTCCGGCTTGCGGTGGATCAACCGCATCACCACCTCGCGGCAGGCATCGGCCGGCGACTTGCCTTGGCGCATCATTTCCACCACTGCAAAACTGCCCACGTTACGAATCACTTCTTCGCCCACGCCAGTGGAGGTCGCGCCGCCCACCTCGTTATCCACGTACAAGCCGGCACCGATGATCGGGCTGTCGCCAACCCGGCCGTGCATCTTCCACGCCATGCCGCTGGTGGTGCAGGCACCGGACAGATTGCCGTGCGCATCCAGCGCCAACATGCCGATGGTGTCGTGATTATCTTTACCGCCGGGCAATTTGGCGTCGCGCCACGCACGGTTTTCCACATTGGCTTCGGGCGAATACTTGGATGTCTTCAACCACTGCTTCCACGCCGCTTCCGAACTTGGAGTGAGCAGCTTGGTCTTAGGAAAGCCCTGTTCCAACGCGAACTGCCGCGCGCCATCGCCGACCAGCATCACGTGCGGGGTTTTTTCCATCACCGCGCGCGCCACCGAAATGGCATGCACCACATCTTCCAGCGATGCCACCGCGCCGCAATTGCCCAGGTGATCTATGATGCAGGCATCCAGCGTCACTCGACCGTCGCGATCCGGATACCCGCCCAGGCCAACGGTGGGATTGGTCGGGTCCGCTTCTGGCACGCGCACGCCCGCTTCCACTGCATCCAGCGCGATACCGCCGGCACTCAGGATTTGCCACGCGGCCTGATTGGCGGCCACGCCGAAATCCCAGGTTGAGATCACTCGCGCCGCGCCCGCCGGCAAGGCCGCAGGGCGTGCTGCTGCGGTGGATTTCGCTGCGGCCTGCGCACGCGCGCCCCACCCGGCCAGGCCGGAAGCAATGGCGCCCAGCGTGGCGCTCTTGAGGAAATGACGACGTTGAATCATCCAGGCGAACTCCATGACGGAAACAGATGCCGCGCACTGCGCCGCAGCCTCCCATCATGCGACAGCGCTGGCTGCGGATAAACCGCATTGCCGTGCGCAACCGGTGCGGATCCATGCACAACCGCGCCTGGCTTAGCGCGGCGAGCCAAAAGTAGCGAGTGGTCGTCAGGTAGGCGTGGATGGCGTGCTCAGAGCCGGAGTGAACGAGTGGCAGCCGAACCGGGCACCGGTCGTGGCCGCCTGGTGGTGAGCGAAGTCGTTCTGTTAGCTGCTCTTCTCTCTGGCTGGCGTGCAGTTGTTGCGCGTCCTATCTGGTGCGGTACGCCGACGTCCGGCTGGTAGAAACCCCAGCCTCCCAGCAGACCTCCTGACCTCCTCACCTCCTCACCTCCCGGCAATCACGCAGAGGTACGAACTTCTGCCCACAGGAAAGGGATTTCGGTGGGCGGACCAGACGTCCGCAGGCCGCAGCCACGAAGCAGCACCAGCCATCGCCAAACCAATCGCAAACCCATCACAAAAAAATCTTTTTCCAGTTAACCCCATTTCCCGCGCTGGCCCGTTTTACCTACAGAGGCGCAGTGCACGGCGACCTCGGGCTGTCTGGTTGTTACCCACTTCGTCATCGCCACGCAAAGGATTCCCATGCCACGTCACAGCCTTCTCGCGCTCGCCCTGTTGCTGAGCGCCTGCTCGCACGAGCCCACCGCACCCGTCGTTGGCGACCCGCCCGCATCGCCCCTTCCCGATGCAATGGCATCGCCACCCAGCACCGCCGAGATCGCGTACACGCCTGTGTACACGCCCGCACTGCCCCCCCCACCCGTGCACGCAAGGCCCGCACCGATACAACCAAGCCAGGCTGATATGGTCTATGCGCCCAGCCCGCCAGCACCCGCAGCGCCGCAGAGTGCCAATGGCGCACTTGCGCGGCAAGCACCTGCGGCCACGCTGATGGCCAAGCACGCACTGCCGGATCGGTCCATGCCCGCACCACCCATTGCGTCGATAACACCGGCCGAGAATCGCGAAACCTACCAGACCCTCAGCGACAACCCGGTCGTGCAGGCCGCAGACAATCCGGTGTCTACCTTCAGCATCGATGTCGACACCGGCAGCTACAGCAATGTGCGGCGCTATCTCACCAGTGGCAGCCTGCCGCCGGTCGATGCAGTGCGTGTGGAAGAGATGATCAACTACTTCCGCTACGACGACCCCGCACCCCGCGACGGCCAACCGTTTGCCGTGCGTACCGAACTGGCGCCCACGCCCTGGAACAAGAACAGCGTGCTGTTGCGCATCGGCATTACCGGCCGCGATGTCGCCGCGTCTGCCATGCCGGCAGCCAACCTGGTGTTCCTGGTCGACGTCTCCGGCTCGATGGATGCGCCCGACAAGCTGCCGCTGTTGCAGTCCTCGCTCAAGCTGCTGACACGTCAACTGCGCGCGCAGGACCGCATCACCTTGGTGACCTACGCCGGCAACACCGCCGTGGTGTTGCCGCCCACGTCAGGTAATCAGCAAGCACGCATCGTCGAAGCCATCGACAGCCTGCAATCGGGCGGCGGCACTGCCGGCGCCAGCGGCATCGAGCTGGCCTACAAGGCAGCGCAGCAGAGCTATCTGCGTGGCGGCATCAACCGCATCCTGCTGGCCACCGATGGCGACTTCAATGTGGGCGTCACCGACTTCGATACGCTCAAGGGCATGGTGGCCGAAAAGCGCCGTTCCGGTGTGGCGTTGTCCACGCTCGGCTTTGGCACCGGCAACTACAACGACACCTTGATGGAGCAATTGGCCGACGCCGGCGACGGTGCCTACGCCTACATCGATTCGCCGCTGGAAGCGCGCAAGGTGTTGACCCACGAACTGGGCGCAACGTTGGAAACCATCGCGCGCGACGTCAAGATCCAGGTCGAGTTCAACTCGGCCACCGTGCAGGAATACCGCCTGATCGGCTACGAAAACCGCGCACTGCGCCGCGAAGATTTCAACAACGACCAGGTCGACGCCGGCGACATCGGCGCAGGCCACAGCGTCACCGCGCTGTATGAAATCACCCCCGCACGCGGTGAAGCCTCGGTCGACCCGCTACGTTATGCCACTAAAGCCAAACGCCAAGCCGCAGACAACGGCAACGAGCTTGCCCATCTCAAGCTGCGCTATAAATTGCCGGACGCGCACCGCAGCCGCCTGCTGGACACCGTCATCCGCAGCGACCAGCAGGTTGCACTGAATGCCTCCAGCGACGCGTTCCGGTTTGCGGCAGCGGTCGCTGGTTTCGGCCAACGCCTGCGCGGCGGCAACCAATTGCACGGCTGGGATTATCCGCAGCTGCGCGCCTTGGCAACAGGCAGCATCGGCAAGGACCGCTTCGGCTATCGCGCCGACTTCCTGCGCATGGTGCAGCAGGCCGAAACGCTGAGCAGCCGGCCGGTCGCCACCACCGACTGATGCGCGCAGCGGTTGCCTATACTGCGCGCATGCATCCTGCCGATCTTGCGCATCTTCCCGACGAGGAGCTCATGCTCCTCGTCGCCAATGGCTTTGTCGAACAGCCGGCCACTGAGCTGTTCAAGCGGCATAACCGCGCCTTGTTCAATTTCCTGGCGTGGCAGTGCGAGGGCAATGTCGGCGAGGCCGAAGACCTGGCACAGAAGACCTGGCTCAAGCTGATGACCCGCTGCAGCGACTACCGCCCCGGGCAAGCGGCCTTCAGCAGTTTTCTATTCCAGATCGCGCGCAATGCGTGGATCGACACGCGTCGTAGTGCTTACGTCGCCACCTCGGTGCCGTTGGACGACAGCCATCTGCACCTGCCCGACGACGACCTGTCCACCGAGCAGCTGGCAATGCTGGGCCAGCAGCAACATCGTGTGCGCAGCGCGGTGATGGCCTTGCCCGATGCACAACGCGAAGTGGTCGTGCTGCGGTTCTTCTCAGGTTTGGCCATCGAAGACATCGCACAGGTGGTCGGCGAAGGCTTCGAGACCGTCAAGAGCCGGCTGCGTTATGCGTTTGCCAAATTGCGCCTGAGCCTGGACGCCGCGCAATGAGCACGCTATTCGAGCGTTTTATTGCTGGCGAAGATGGCCTGGCCGCGTTGCTACGTGCATTGCCGGCCTACGCGCCGCCCGACCGCATGCAAGCGTGGTTTGCGCAGGCCGCTGCGCAGGCCGACAGCACGCGCAATACCGCTGGGCCTGGATCGGCGCAGACAACATCGGCAGACGCAGCAGACACCTTGCAGTTCGAACCACCGGCGACGATGGGTGCCATCTTCGCTGCCGCTGCCGTGCAGGCGGAGCAAGCGCAGGCCGCACAGCGCGCGGCCATCCACGCACGACTGGCAGACGGCGACGACGCGGCGCAGGCACTGGGTGCGCCGGTACACGACAGCACGCGTGCGTGGTTGCAGCAGCAGCTGCCCGTTGCATCCACAGCCACGCATGCCGCCGCGCCTGCGTTGCGGGAGAACGATAGCGACGATGCGCCTGTGGGTGATGGCACTGCGCCAGTGGAGGCGACGCAGACGGCGAGTCGCTCGTCCTCCAGCGTTGCACCAGGTGATACGTCGCCGGCTCCGGTGCCGGTAGCAGCGACGCCACCGATCACCTCGCATGAAGCGCAGACCGGCGATAAAGCGCAAGCAAACGATGCGACGCGTGCGCATCCTCCTACGCGTCGCGCGCGCCGCCAGCGCTGGATGCCAGCATTGGCGCTGGCGGCCTCGGTCACCTTGGCAGTCGGCGTCGGCCTGCAATGGCAAGCAACTGCGCCGCCGACACCATCGATGCAGGCTGCGCCGGCTGCGGCTATGCCAGCCGATCAAGCCCAGGCGGCAGAAAAGCTGACAAGATCGGCCCCGGACAATCAGGCACCGCTGCCTCAGATCCCGCAGCCAGAGCCCGCGCCCGCGCCCGCATCAACGTCAGCGTCAGCGTCAGCGTCAGCGTCAGCAGATTTTGATAGCACGGTCGAAGAACGCATGCATCAACCCGCTTATGCCCCGCCGCCAGCGTTTGCGCCACCGCCGATGCCCGCGCCCGCGCAACCTGTGGAGTCGTTGGTTGTCGTTCCGACTCCCCCGGCGCCGGCCGCAGCACCTTCCGAACCCGCGCCAATCGCAGCAGCCCCTGCCGCCGACCTCGCGCTGCCGGCGCTACCTGCACCGGTTGCGCCGTCCGTCAGCGCATCAGTCGCCGAGATGCCGTCTCCGTCCGCAAATCGCAACGCCGCTGTGCCGGATACCGCCATTGCCGCGCAGGCACGCGTACGCAGCAAACCGAAGCCGGCAGCTGCGCCTGCGTTTGCCGCTGCGACACCGGCAAACGACATGCAGCCATTCGGGCAATTGGACGCGGGGAACTCTGCGCACTCCACGCCAGCCGCTGCAGTGGTCTCCCGGGCGCCTCAGGATACGCAGCTGTCGCGCGCCTTGATCAAACGCGCGCCGTTGCAGAAAGACGCTGCTACGCAACAACGCGTGCAAGAACACACCGCAGCGCAGGCTCCCGGGCCGGTATCGACAGTGGCTGCTCCGCAAGCCAGCACCGCAGACGATGCCGCAAGATCTTCCGAGCCGGTGCACTTGCTTGCGTTGACGACCTCGCCGGATACGTGGCTCGACCACGCGCTGCCTGCCGGACAACGTGGGCCGGTGCAGCTGCACATCTGGACGGCAGATCCCGAGGCGAACGCGTTCCGACAGTGGCTCGATCAACTGCGCAAGGCATACAGCAAGCGCAATGTACCGGCGCAACTGGACATCGCCCGCGACCCACGCCTGCCAACCGACCGCGTGCGCGTCGAAACGGTGAGCCCAACGCAACCGAAGTGAGTGCAGCCAACAAAACGTAGCGAACAGACGTCAGGCGGCTGTGGACGGAGCACAGGAATCGGAGTGTCGCCGTGGTCCATGTCGACTACGACCACCGGTCGCGCCGGTCGATGCCGCGCTATCGCTATCGCTATCGCAAGCATCCGCTATCGCCAGCAGAACGCGGCGCACCTCACTCCGCGCCGAACTCCACGTCTTCGCGCAGTAGGCTGGTCAGCACATGATCGCGCCAGACGCCGTTCAACTGCAGATAGCGTCGCGCGCGGCCTTCGATCTGGAAGCCCAGCCGCGCCAGCACCTGCGCGCTGCGCACATTGTCCGGCACGTATTGCGCCATGATCCGATGCAACCCGAGCGGCCCGAACACGAATGCGATGCCCTGCGTGGCGGCCCACTGCATCAAACCGCGCCCCTGATGGGACGCATCCAGCCCGTAGCCGAGATGACAGCCCTGAAACGCCCCGCGCTGAATCTGGGTGAAGCCCACCGTGCCGATCACGTCTGGCCCGGAACACAGCACCAGTTGCAGTTCGCGCTCACCGGGCACCGACGCGCGGTAGGCGATGCACAATCGGCGCCAGCCTTCGACGGTGTAGAACGCAGGCGGCCGCAGCGGCATCGCCTCGATCAGATGGCCGCGGTTGCGCGCGTGATAGTCGGCCACTGCGGCGTGGTCGGCGTTGGCCAGATCGGACAACACCACACCGTCCGCATGGCACACGGGCTTGAAAGCGGGCAGGCTCATGACGTCACTCTACAATCGCGATATCGCGCATCGTATCGATCAGCGCCAGCTGCGCAGCGCGATGCGAAAGCCACAACGCTGACGCCGAACCGTCCACCCGCCGGGCTCACGCATGCACGTGACCGCAGACGCATCGCCTGGATACCAGTCGTTTCAAGCGCGGCGATCCACACGCTGCGTGCATGTCCCGCTTGGATCTGGAGATCACACAGGGACTGCACTCTGCGCGCACGCCCTGCCGAAGGAGAGCACCGCACACGCCGGTCCGACGGCTGCGGTGTCGCTGTGCCAGCTGCTCTAGGCGGCGGCAGCCGAGGCAAGCGCCTGCGCCACCTGCGACTCGATGGCGTCCAGATTCGGCAGCAGCGCGCTCTGCTCACCGAGCAGCACACGCATGTGCACGCCGTCCGGCAGCGCGTCTTCCGAGGCGTCGGCCAGCAAGCCGTCACGCGGCACCGAGATCAGTTGCGGGAACGAGGCAGTGAGCAATGCGAAGTACGGCAGCACGGGATTGCCGCCCAGCGCCTTCAGCACGATCACCTTGTTATTGACGGCCGTAGGTTCGTCGCCCAAGCCGCTGAGGCGTGCGAACGACAGCAGCGGCACTTTCCAGCCGTACCAGTCGATGCGCCCAACCACCCAGCGCGGCATGTCCGGCAGCGCTTCGACTGCCACGCGCGACATCACCTCGGCCACCGTGGCGTTCGGCAGCAGCACCCGCTCGGTGCCGGCCTGAATCAGGACGCCGCGGATTTCGTCATTGTTGGCGTAGCTCATCGCACCATTCCGAATCTGAGAGGGAGCGCCCGGCTTACGCCGGCCAACGCTGTGCCAACGCCTGCGCCAACTGCGCGGGATCGCCGGTCAAAATGCCTTGTCGTGCCAGGCGCGCCGCAGCGGCCGGGTCGTAGCAACCGTCGGCGGACTGACCGGCCAACCAGCCACCCTGCTCGGCCAAAGCCAGCGATGCATCCACCAGCGTCTCGTTGGCGCCGCTGAGCATCAGCACTGCACTGTCGGTGGCCGGCAGCGCCGCGATCAGCGCAGCAGGATCGCTATGCGCCACGAAGGCCAGTGCACCTGCGTGCTGCTGCAGGCCAATTTCGTCGGACAACACGTAGACCTTGCCCGGCGCGACCACCTGTCCTGGCTCACCCAGCTCGACCGGCAACGCGGAGACGCGCCCCATCTGCCGCACCAGGTTGCCGTACTGGCCGCCATCGAGGGTCATGCGCACCAGTACCGCACGCGGGAAGTTAGGCGGCAGCGCCGCCAGCAGCCGGCGGATCGCATCCGGCCCACCGATGCCTGCCATCACCAGCACCGCACCGGTCACTTCGCCGCTGTGTTCCAGATCCACCAGCGACAAACCGCCGGTCGACAGCGCTGCCACGTCCACTTCGGTACGCGGGCGCACCACCACGGCAACCTCGTCGACCAGACCCCAGGTACTGGAATCGCCCAGCGTCGTACTCGGCTTGTCGGCAGCGGCAGGCGTCTGCGCGTGATCGACAGCGCGCGTAAACATGGCATCGCCCGGCATGCTTTCGAAGGCGTGCGCGGCCGCTTCCAGATGTTGATCGAGTTGCAGGTCCGAATGCTGGCGCGGGGCGAGCGTCAGACCCGGCTCGGGTTGCAGCGAGGGTTCGCTTTCGGTGCCCGGCGGCAACACATCGGCATGGCCGTGCAGCTTGGCGGCCAGATGGCGTACCCAACGCTGCGCTTCCCAGCCCTCGCGGCGCACCGTGAGTTCGGCTTCGTCGAAGATTACCGTCACGCCAGGCATGTTGAAGGCCGGCTCCAACGCTTCCAGCGCGTCTTCGATCGACGGTTCCAGCGAGACCAGCACCGCCACCGGCTCGGCATCGCGCAGCATCTGCACGTCTACCGCCGACGGTTCGTCTTCCAGCACGACCTGCGCCCCGGCCAGGCCGAGTGCTTCGCGCAGACGCTCGCGCGCCTCACCCGGCCGGCCCAGCAGGGCGACCGGAGTTCCCATTGCGCCATTAGTCTCGGACACGAGCGATCCCCAGCAGGTCATACACGTTGCGCATCAGATCCAACTCTTGGTAAGGCTTGCCCAGGTAGCGCTGCACGCCGATCTCGAAGGCGCGCTGGCGATGCTTCTCGCCACTGCGCGAGGTGATCATCACGATCGGCACCGCCTTGAAGCGTGGGTCGGCACGCATCGCGGTGGCCAGCTCGTAGCCGTCCATGCGCGGCATTTCGATATCCAGCAGCATCAGGTCGGGAACGCGCTCTTCGAGCAGCTCCAGTGCCTCGACGCCGTCGCGGGCGGTGGTGACATCCAGGTTGTGGCGTTCCAGCACGCGGCTGGTGACCTTGCGCATGGTCAGCGAGTCGTCGACCACCATCACCAACGGCACCTGGCGCTGCGCCTCGGCCGGGGTTTCCAGCGTCGGACGCGCCGGCTGGCTGAGGTAACGACGTACCAGCGGCGCCACGTCCAGGATCACTACCACGCGGCCATCGCCGGTGATGGTGGCGCCGTAGATACCCGGCACCGACGCGATCTGCAGGCCCACCGGCTTGACCACGATTTCGCGGTTGCCCAGCACCTGATCGATCGCCACTGCCGCGCGCAGATCACCCGCACGCACCAGCAGCAACGGCACCTGCGCCTGACCATCGGCACGTGCAACGGGCTGGCCGACCAGCGAGCCCAGATCGTGCAGCACATACTCCTCGCCGGCGTAGTGGTAACCGCCCTCACCCGACTCGTAACGGATGCGCGAGATGCGGCCGATACCGCTGACCGAGCCCACCGGCACCGCGAACGTCGTCTCGCCGATGCGCACGAACACCGCCTGGGTGACCGCCAACGTCTGCGGCAGGCGCAGCGTAAAGGTGACTCCCTGCCCACGTACCGAGTGGATGTCCACCGAGCCGCCGAGCTGACGCACTTCGTTGCGCACCACGTCCATGCCCACACCACGGCCGGACAACTGACTGACCTGTTCGGAGGTGCTGAAACCGGAGGCGAAGATCAGACCATCGAGTTCGGCCTCGCTGAGCTCCTGGCCCGGTTCGATCAGGCCGCGCTGCTCGCCACGGCGACGGATCGCCTCGCGGTCCAGCCCGGCGCCGTCGTCGGCCACTTCCAGCACGATTTCCGAGCCTTCGCGGCGCAGCCGGATCGCGATATTGCCTTCTTCCGGCTTGCCTGCGTCGCGCCGCTGTTCCGGCGTTTCCAGCCCGTGCGCAACCGAGTTGCGCAGCATGTGTTCCAACGGCGCGACCATGCGGTCGAGCACGTTACGGTCCAGTTCGCCCTGGGTGCCTTCCAGCAGCAGATGCACTTGCTTGCCGGTCTCGCTGGCCGCCTGGCGCACCACACGGCGCAGACGCGGCACCAGGCCATCGAACGGCACCATGCGCGCACGCATCAGGCCGTCCTGCAGCTCGGAGCTGACGCGCGACTGCTGTTGCAGCAAGCCGTCGTACTGACGCGAGAGGTCTTCCAGTACACCTTGCAGACCGCCCAAGTCGGCCGCCGATTCGTTCAGCGCGCGGCTGAGCTGCTGCAAGGTGGAGAAGCGGTCCAGTTCCAGCGGATCGAAAGTGCGATCGCCCTGGTCCTGTTCGCGCTGATAACGCGCCACGATCTGCGCTTCGGTTTCCAGATCCAGGCGCCGCAACTGGTCGCGCAGACGGGCGTTGGTGCGATCCAGTTCGCCCATGGCGCCACGGAATGCACCCAACTGCTGTTCCAGGCGCGACCGATAGATCGCCACTTCGCCGGCGTGGTTGACCAGGCGGTCCAGCAGGTCGGCACGCACGCGCACCTGTTCCTGCTGTGCACGCGGCATCAGCTCTTCTTCGACCTGGCCTTCGACCGGGATCGGCGCCGACAACGGTGCCTGCTCCACCGACGCCTTGGCGATCGCGCGGACATCGGCGTCGCTGGGCGGGGCGGCATCGCGGCCACGGGTGCGGGTTTCGAATGCTTCCACCAGGTCGGTCGGCATCGACACCGCGCGGTGCATGCCGGTGCGGGTCAACAACTGATGCAACCGGTCGAAGCCACGTTCGAACAGACGCACGTCGTCGCGATCGATGTCGGTACGGTTGGCCGCCACCGCTTCGAGCAGCGATTCGATCGCATGACCGAGGTCGCCGATGGCGTTGATGCCGGCCATGCGCGCGCCGCCCTTGAGCGTGTGCAGATCGCGCTGCAGTCCGTTGAGGACCTCGCGGTCTTCCGGCACTTCGCGCATGCGGGCGATCAGACCATCGCAATGGTCCAGCAGGTCGCGGCCTTCTTCGACAAAGATGTCGATCAGCTCGCCATCGAGCCGGTCGAAGTTGAGCGGGCCGATATCGAACGCGGCGCCCACCTCGTTGGTGGCCGTCTCGACCGGCGCGGCGTCTTCCACCGGTGCACTGAAGGCCGCGGCTGCGGTGGTTTCATGCTCGGCGGCTCCGTGCTCGGCGTCTGCGTGCTCGGTGTCGGGTGCGCTCTGGCCTGCAGGCTCGTCGGCGTCGACGTGTTCTGCATGCTCCGGGTGTTCGAGCTGATCGCGCGTTGCGGTCGCGTCGTCATGCTGCGCATCGGCGTCGGCCGTCGCGATCTGGTCATGCGCGATCTGGTCATGCAACTCGGGCGCAATCTCGGACTGCGGATCACCCGACTCCTCGACCTGATCGGCCGCATGCGCCATTTCGAACGCCTGCACCGACTCAATGGTCTGCTCCGACACTGCCTCATCGGCGTGCGCCGTTTCGGCCTGCTGCGCGTCGGCGTGCTCGGCCTCTGCGTGCGCTGCGTCCAAATGCTCGACGTCCGCCTGCGCGGCTTCGTCGGCAGTCTCGGCTGTCAATGCATCGTCGTGCGACAGCTGGTCCGGCTGCGCCTGTTCGATCGCATCCAGCTGCTCGCTCGATTCGCCCTGCGCGTCCGACTGCGACGGTGCGTCGTACGCCGTCAGCGCTTCGGAATGCGCAAGCTGCTCGGCGCCCGCATGGTCTTGCGACCCTGCGTGCTCGTCCGTTTGCGCGGCGTGCTGTTCCTGTTCGCTGACCTGTGCATCGGCGTCGTACGCCTGCAGCGACTCGGCGTGCTCTGCGGCCTGGTCTGCGACGTGCTCGGCGTGCTGATCCTGCGCACCGGCGTCATGCTCGGACGACGCAGCAACGTGGTCGAGGTGGCCCTGATCGGCGGACTGACCCTCCTGATCGGTCGAGACGCTATCCAGCGCCGCGGTTTCCGGGGTCCAGTCCTCGGCGATTGCCGCAGGCGCTTCGTCGGCGACCGGCGCATCGGCGTGCACTGCTTCCAATGCGTCGATGGTTTCGACAGTCGCTTCGTCTGCAACCGTGTCGGTATCGGCCGCTGGCGCTAGCGTCTGCGATTCGCCCAGAGTGGCTTCTGCCTCGGCCAGCTCGTCTACCGCAACGGCATCGTCTGCGTGCGTGCCGTGTTCTGCCACGTCGGACGCAGCAGAAGGCGTTGCATCGGAAGCGACGTCCGCTTCGGTCGCTGCAGCTTCGGCATGGTCTGCAGGCTGCAACGCCTTTTCCGCTGCCTCGGCGTGCTGCAGTTCGGTGGCATCCCAGGCGTCGGCTTCGACCGCCGGCTCATCGGAGGTGTCGTGCGTCTCGGCGGCCTGCAAGGCCGCTTCGTCGTGCTGCGCGGCATCGCCATGCAGCTGTTCGGACTGCTCTGTGTGCGTTACCGCTGCGGCGCCATCGCTGGACGCGGCATCGGACGCGGCATCTGCGGTGTCCTGCTCCAGCGCTGCGACGTGTGCGTCGGTCGCTGCAGGTGCTTGCAGCGATTCGTTTGCCTCGGCCTCGGCCAGCTCGTCCATCGCAATCGGTGCCTCGGCGTGTGCGTCGGCGTCTTGCGGCTGGTCGGACGGATGCGTCGGTGCGGCGGTATCGGCCGGCAGTGCGCTGGAGTCCAGATACTGCGACAGATCTTCCACGCCGGTGAGTTCGACCGCTTCGCTGGCGGCAACTTCATCGCTGGCAGCGTCGAGATCGTCCAGCTCGTCCAGGAACGCCTGCGGCGGCCACTGCGCTTCAGGCAGCGTATCCACCAACGCGCGCAAGCGCTCGGTCAGGGGCGCAAACGATGGAATCAACGGCGCATCGGCGCGCAATGCGGTGACCGTGGTGGCGATCGCTGCGGCCATGGCCGTGATCGCATCGACCCCGTCCTGCGATGGCGTTTGCGACGCCCCCAGCAGACGCTTGACATAACTTTCGGCCGGCGAGGTCACCAAGGTGATTTCCGGCACATCGGTCATCGCGAACGCGCCACTCATGGTGTGCACGGCGCGCAACAATTCTTCGGTTGCCAGTTGCGGCTCGGCCTGGGTGGCCTGCAACCAGGCGTTGACCGTTTCCAGATGGGTGGCGACTTCGGCTTCGAGGATCTCGCGCAGCACGCTGTCCACCGATGCGGGGGTCCCGCCGCTGGCGACAAACGCACCGGCAACCGCAGGAATCGCAGGAATCGCAGCAGTCTCGGCAGCCAACGGCGTGACCGGGGCTGGCACGTAATAGATCTCTTCACCAGCGGCAACCCGCTCGGCGATTGCCTGGATTTCCGGCAGATCGGCACTGATGCGGCCCTGGTCGCGCAGCGCTGCATTGAATTGCGGCAGCACCTCGTAGGCCAGCTCGACCATCGCCACGACCGCCGGGCTGGCCGGGCGCGAGTTGTCGAGCACGCGGTTGAGCATGCTTTCAACCTTCCAACTGAACTCGCCGAGCACATTGGCACCCACCAGACGCCCACTACCCTTCAAGGTGTGGAAGACGCGGCGGATCGGGCGCAGATGTTCCGGGCTATTCGGCGCAGCGCGCCAGACCGGCAGCAATTGCCCAAGGTTGACCAGCTCTTCGTCGAATTCTTCGAGGAAGACATCGCGGATATCGTCGTCGATATCGCTGTCGCCAAAGCCGCCGAAAATGCCGGCATCGGCATCGGCATCGGCATCGGCAGCAACGGCCGGAGCCGGTTCGCTCGCAGCCTGCACCGGCGTGGCGTCGGACGCTGCGTCGCTGCGTGCCGATGCATCCTGCGGACGCTCCACGTCGAATTGCGCGGCGGCCGCGTCGAGCTGCGCCAGGAAGGCAGACGATGCATCGTCCAGTTCGAACTCGCTGACGGTCGCCTGCTGCACACGCGCAGCGGTCTGCTCGGCAGTGGCGTCGGTCGGCGCATCCTGTGCGTCATCCGGCGCGGACTCGACGAACGGATCGTCCAGTTCCTGCGGCGGAGCCGGCGGCGGCGAGAACGCATCGTCGATGCTGATCTGCGCGCGGCGCGCTTCGTTCTCTGCAATGAAGTCCAGCGGCGCGTCGACCTGGTCCGCATCGCCCGGCAGATCGATCTGCTCGATGTGCAGCGGCGTCGTCTCGACCACCGCAGGCGCAACGGCCTGCTCCTGTTCCAGCGCGCTCAGATCCACGGTGTAGCTGACCTGTGCGGCCTCGCTCGGCGCGTGGCTGTCCTGCTCGGCCGACACCGGGTCGAACGCGGACGTGGCGATCGGTGTGGCCTGCTCGGTAGTTTGCAGCTGCCAATCACCCGGCGCGTGCGCACCGTCGTCGGACAGATCCAGCGGCGCAACCGTAAACGGCACGTGCGCCTGCCCGGAGAGGGTTTCTTCCGCGGCCACCGGGTCGAACGAGAACACCGTATCGGTGGCCGCAGCGCCGGTGTCGTGCACCACGCTGGCCGCGAACGGCGTTTCGACCACGGTTTCGTTGGCCCATTCCAGCGACGCGACAGGCGCCGCATCGTTGGCCGCCGCTTCCGGCGTGCCGGCGTGCTGGGTAAGCGACGCAGCGACCGGCTGCGACTCGGCGACGTTGCCCGGCTGGTCGGCACCGACCGGCAATTCGGACGGCTGGCCCGACGGCAGCGGCCAATACCGCAGCGTTTCCAGGCTGTTGCGGGTGATGTCCAGAATCTCTTCGCGGCCGGGACGGCGCTCGCGCAGGGCTTCCAGGTAGTACTCCAGGCTGGCCATCGCGTCGGCCAGCGTATCCAGCTGGCGGCCGCTGGGCACGCGCTGCTTACCGATCAACTCCAGATCGACGTAGCGACGCACACCTTCCAGATAATCGGCGGCCTGCGGCAGTTCGAGGATGCGCAAGGCACCACCGACTTCGCCGAGCAAATGCGGCACATCGGTCAGACGCGCGTGATCCCAATTGGTTTCGATGAAGGCGACGAAATGCTCGCGCGCCGCACCGAAATTGGCGATCGCTTCCTGCGCCAGCACATCCACGGTGCGGCGCACTTCCGCCGAGGTGGCGCTGTTGCCGGCCTCATTGCCGTCGCCGATGTCGGCACCAAGACTGGCGACCTGATCGTCCAGCGACGCATCCACGTACAACAGCGCGCCGGCGATATCCAGCAGCACGCCTTCGTCCATCTGCACTTGGCCATCGACCACGCGCGCCAGCGCATCGCGCTGTTGCACGACGACGTTGCGTGCCACGCCCAGACCCATCATGCCCAGGGTGTCGGCAACGCTGCCGAGGTCCTTGACCTGGGTCTGCAACTCGGCGATGTCGCCGCCGGTGCGCAGGTGCAGGTCCAGCGCGTCTTTCACGCGCAGCAATTCTTCCTTGACCGCACTGCCGACAGTGTCGAGCAGTTCGCGGTTGCGGCCAGACAGGCTGCCGCGCGCGTGATCCAGCTCGGCTTCGGTGGCAACACCGGCCTGCGGGTCGAATGCGAACAGCACGCTCTCGTTGAGACCCGGCTGGCCACGGGTGGCGCGGATTTCATTGAGCAGCGGCAGCAGCACGATGGGAATATCGCGGTGACCGTTCTGCAGACGCTCCAGATAATCGGGCAGCAGCACGGTGCCACGCATCAGCATGGCGCAGGCTTCGTCGCGGTCGGCCACTTCGCCGGCCTGCACGGCCTGGGCGAGCAGCTCGAGCTCCTCGGCCACCATCGCCGGCGCGTACAGCTCGACCATGCGCAAGGTGCCCTGCACCTGGTGCAGGTAACCGGCGCACAGCCGCATCCGACTGGTATCGGACGGTTCTTCGGCGAAGTATTCGATCTCGTTGCGCGCCTGGCGCAACGTTTCGTCCAGCTCCGGCTTGACCCAGCCCAGTGCGGCGTGGCTCATCGCATCGCGAAGCGCACTCATTGCAGCCCCCTGACAACGGCCGGCTCACCGCTTGCGCGGTCACCGGTCACTTCCTGCATCGACGTAATGCGACTACGCGCCATCTGCTGATCCTTTCCCGTTCCGCGTCGTGGTCACGCCGGCAGTTTGAAGTCGGCGACCGAACGGCGCAGATCGGCAGCGAGCTGAGCCAGGTTGCCGATCGAGTCGGCCGTCTGTTCCGCACCCTGCGATGTCTGGCTGGTGATCTGACGGATCACGCCCATGGTCTGTGTGATATCGGTCGCCGCCGCCGACTGCTGGTGTGCGGCGATGGAGATGTTCTTGATGAGGTTGTTCAGTGCGTTGGACACGCGCTCGATTTCGGTCAGCGCGGTACCGGCGTCTTCGGCCAGGCGTGCACCGGACACCACTTCGGAGGTGGTCTGCTCCATCGAGCTGACCGCCTCGTTGGTATCGGCCTGAATGGTCTGCACCAGGCCTTCGATCCGGCGCGTCGCACCGGAGGTGCGTTCGGCCAGGCGTTGCACTTCGTCGGCCACCACGGCGAAACCGCGACCGGCCTCGCCTGCCGAGGCCGCCTGCACCGCGGCGTTGAGCGCCAGGATGTTGGTCTGTTCGGAAATGTCGTTGATCAGTTCCACGATCGAGCCGATTTCCTGGGTCGATTCGCCCAGGCGCTTGATGCGCTTGGAGGTTTCCTGGATCTGGTCGCGAATCTGGTCCATGCCCTGAATCGTTTCGCGCACCACGCCAGCACCTTCGGCGGCGATGACCACCGAGCGCTGCGCCACTTCGGCCGACTCGGTGGAGTTGCGCGACACCTGTTCGATGCTGGCAGCGATTTCGCTGATGCGCTCGGACGCGGTGGTGATCTGGTTGGCCTGCTGGCCGGCGGCTTCGGCCAGCTGCATCGCAGTGGCCTGGGTTTCCTGGGTCGACACAGCCACCTTGGCCGAGGTGTCGTTGATGGTGGTCACCAGGTGACGCAGTTCGTCCACGGCGTAGTTGATGGCGTCTGCGATGGCGCCGGTCATGTCTTCGGTCACCGAGGCCTTGACGGTCAGATCGCCTTCACCGAGCGAGCTGATTTCGTCCAGCAACCGCATAATCGCCTGCTGGTTGCGGCTGTTGAATTCCACCTGTGCCTGGTAGCGCACGTCCTGCTCGCGGGTCCGTACGCGCACCGAGCTCCACACGAAACCGACGATGGCCAGCAACGCGATCAGGCCCGAGACCACACCCAGCCAGAAGTTCGGAAACAGGCGCGTATCGCGCACCGAACCGAAGGCGGAAAACGCATCGAATAGTTTCTTGCTGTCGTCCAGCATCTTGCTCGAACCGGCGGTCAGCGCGGCGGCCGACGACTGCGCGGCGAACAGGTTGCGCGAGCTGGCGAGGATGGCGTCGATGTCCTTCTTCATCGTCGTCCACTGCGCCTGCGACTGCTCCAGCGCCGACAACGCGGCCGGGTTGCGCACCGCGGCGATGCCCATTTCTTCGTTACCTGCGCGCAGGCCTTCCAGCATCTGCGTGAACACCACCGAGTCGCGTGCCAGCGCGTCGCCCGAGGCGGCGGCATTGGCGCCACCGGCGCGCATTTCGGTCACCCGACGCGCCATGGTGCCGGCAACCACGACCTGCTGCAGCGTGTTGTAGATCTGCGATGCGGGTGCGCCGCTGACCGTCATCGCGCGCACCACTTCATTCAACTGCGCCTGCAGCTGCGGCACGTTGCCGGAAAAGCGTTCGGCGTTGCCGGCCAGACCGAGCACCGCCGGTTCGCTGGCGATGACCTGGTCGGCGTTCTTGCTGAGCGGCACCCAGGTCGCCTTGAGCTGCGCCATCGAACTGGCCACCGAGCCTTCCTGGCCGTAACGGCCATCCAGTTCGCTCACCGTGCTGTCGATGCGGCCCTTGGTTTCCTTGAAGGCCGCAAACGCCTTGGCATCGCCGGACACCGCTTCGCGGCCCTGGTTTGCCAGCTGCTGCGAGAGCACCTGCAAGTCGGCCGCGCCGGTGCCGGCACCGGCAAGACGACTGCCTTGCCAGGTCGCGACGCCGGTATTGGCGCCAAACACGATCATCGACAACACCAGCAAGCCAAGCCAGAAGCTGGTGCTGACGCTGCCGAGCTTGTTGGTCTTGCGGGCGTCCGGGGCGGTACTCATGGTTCGACCTCGATCTGTATGACGTGGCGGGGTCGCGGCTTAGGCCGCGGCCTGCCGGAATTCAGGAGTGCGCGACAGCAACGCCAGGGAGAACACACCCCAGTCCTGCGTCTCGTTGCGGAAGGCACGGTCGATAAAGTGCGCGTAGCGGCCCTGGGCCAACTCGCCGGGCTCGACCGCCTGTGACTGTTCGAAGCTGCGTTGCCCGTACAGCTCATCGATGGTCAGCGCGACGTCGCCGCCGCTCTGACGCATGATCAGCACACGCTGGCCTTCCTGCAGCACCGTGCGACGGCCCTCCAGGAACTGCTTCAGATCGATCACCGGAAACAGATTGCCGCGCAGGTTGCCCACGCCCAGCAACCAGGGCTGCCCGCCGGGCACCGGCGTCACCGGCGGCATCGGCACGATTTCCGCCACTTCGCGGAAATCCGACACCAGTCGCCGGGTACCGACCCGGTAGCCGACACCACGCCAGATATCGACCGAGAACTGGCGTTCCGGCAGCGGCGTGGCATGCGCAAGACTACGACGCTCGTAGTCTTCAAGAATATCGAATGGAGAACGCATCAACGCACCAGTTGTTTGATGCGTGCGATCAGATCGTCTTCGCGCGGCGGCTTGACGATGTAGTCGCTGGCACCTTGTCGCAAACCCCAGGCCTTGTCGGTTTCCATGCCCTTGGTGCTGACCAGCAGCACGGGGATGTCCTTGGTGGCCTGGTCGCGTGCAAGTGCACGCGTTGCCTGGAAGCCGCTCATGCCGGGCAGCACCACATCCATCAACACCAAATCGGGCGCCTGGCTGCGAATCAGCTCAAGTCCCGCTTCGGCGTTGTCGGTGGCGACAACCGTATGGCCAGCTTTTTCCAGCCATTGACTGAAGACTGCCCGATCGGTGGGCGAGTCCTCGATCAATATAATTCGAGCCATGTTGCCTTTCCCCCTGGTCAGGCGTGGACGTACGTGCGGATCGCGCTCAGTAGTTCTTCACGGGTGAATGGCTTGGTCAGATATTGCTCGGAGCCGACGATGCGGCCGCGTGCCTTGTCGAACAGGCCATCCTTGGAAGACAACATGATCACCGGCGTCGATTTGAAGAGCTGGTTGCCCTTGATCAACGCACACGTCTGGTACCCATCCAGGCGCGGCATCATGATGTCGACGAAAATGATCTGAGGTTGCTGGTCCGCAATTTTGGCCAGTGCCTCGAAACCATCCGTCGCTGTCACTACTTCACAACCTTCCCGCTTCAGCAGCGTTTCGGCGGTGCGGCGAATGGTCTTCGAATCATCGATCACCATCACCTTCAGTCCTGCGAGTTCCCCACCCGCAGCAATGTTTTCACTCATGCAAATATCCCCGGACGCGCAACGCTTCATCCCTTCCGACGTCGCTACGAAACTGCATGTATATCCCAAGACCCGCATTGACTGTCAAGGGCGCATTGCCGGGCCCCCGCCAGGCGGACGTTCCGACCGCGTCTGGGTGCGTCCGGACCGGCAAGTCGCGCATTTGCGACCCGCCAGACACGCCATCGCCCACCGCTTGAAGTTACCATCGGCAGCTTGTTCGAAAGGTTTAGCCCCATGTTGCTCGACGTCGTTGTGGTGATGGATCCCATCGCCTCCATCAAGATCGCCAAAGACACCACCTTCGCCATGCTGCTGGAAGCCCAGCGCCGTGGTCATCGCCTGCATTATGTGCGCCCGGGCGGGCTCAGCCTGCGCGAGGGCCGCGCGGTGGCGCAGGTCGCGCCACTGAGCGTGCGTGACGACAAGGCCGGCTGGTTCACCCTGGGCGAGTTCGCCGAACTGGCATTCGGCCCCGGCCAGGTGGTGCTGATGCGCAAGGATCCGCCGGTGGATGCCGAGTTCGTCTACGACACCCAGGTGTTGAGCGTAGCGCAGCGCGCCGGCGCGCAGATCGTCAACGACCCGCAGGGCCTGCGCGACTACAACGAGAAGCTGGCGGCGCTGCTGTTTCCGCAGTGCTGCCCGCCGACCCTGGTCAGCCGCGATGCGGCGGCGCTGAAAGCCTTCGTGCTGGAGCATGGACAGGCGGTGCTCAAGCCGCTGGACGGCATGGGCGGGCGTTCGATCTTCCGCAGCGGCACCGGCGACCCCAATCTCAATGTGATCCTGGAGACGCTGACCGACGGCAACCGCAAGCTGACCCTGGCGCAGCGTTTCATCCCCGACATCACCGCCGGCGACAAGCGCATCCTGCTGGTGGATGGCGAGCCGGTGGACTACTGCCTGGCGCGGATTCCGCAGGGCGATGAATTCCGCGGCAATCTGGCCGCCGGTGGGCGTGGCGAAGGCCGGCCGTTGTCCGAGCGCGACCGCTGGATCGCCGCGCAGGTCGGCCCGGAAATGCGTCGACGCGGCATGCGCTTTGTCGGCCTGGACGTGATCGGCGATTACCTGACCGAGGTCAACGTCACCAGCCCCACCTGCGTGCGCGAGTTGGACGCGCAGTTCGGCCTGAACATCGCCGGGCTGCTGTTCGACGCGATCGAGGCCGGCGCCGCGCAATGAGCACGGCCGCGGCGCAGCCTGCTGCGATGGATGAGCGCCAGCGCCTGAGTGCGATGCTGGTGATCTCGCTGTTGCTGCACGCCGCGCTGATCCTGGGCGTGGGTTTTACGATCAGCGAAGACGCGCCACTGGTACCGACGCTGGATGTGATCTTCAGCCAGACCAGCACGCCGTTGACGCCCAAGCAGGCCGACTTCCTGGCCCAGGCCAACCAGCAGGGCGGCGGCAACCACGACACCGCCCAGCGCCCGCGCGACAGCCAGCCTGGCGTGGTGCCGCAGGACCGCACCGGGCTTGCCCCACAGGCGCAGCGCGCGACCAGCGTGCAGGCCCCGGAGCCGACCCAGACCCGCGTGGTGAGCAGCCGTCGCGGCGAGCAGACGGTGCCGACGCCACAACCCAATCCGCAGACCGACCCGCTCACCCCGGCCGATGCGCAACGCGTGCAGCGCGATGCGGAAATGGCCCGACTTGCGGCGGAAGTGCATCTGCGCTCGGAGCAATACGCCAAGCGCCCGAACCGCAAGTTCGTGTCAGCCAGCACCCGCGAATACGCTTACGCCAATTATCTACGCGCCTGGGTGGATCGCGCCGAGCGCGTGGGCAATCTGAATTATCCGGACGAGGCGCGTCGGCGCCGACTGGGCGGCAAGGTGGTCATCAGCGTGGGCGTACGCCGCGACGGCAGCGTGGAAAGCAGCCGCGTCCTGATCTCCAGCGGCGTGCCGGCGCTGGACGATGCCGCGCTGCGCGTGGTGCAGCTGGCCCAACCCTTCCCACCCCTGCCCAGGACCAAGGACGACGTGGACATTCTGGAAGTCACGCGCACCTGGTTGTTCCTGCCCGGCGGCGAGCTGCACGACGACCGCTGAAAGTGCGGTGGGGCGCGACCGATCTGCGCGGGCCATGCGAGGTGTTGCGGTTCGGGCAAGACGCGGATTTTACCCTTGGGCTGGTGCAGCGTATCTCCAGGCGGGTGCGACCTGCAGGCCGGCGCGCTCGCCTTGCCCGCGTTGATGGAGCGGAGCATTGACAACGATCGCAGCCGGCTGCGGCCGCAAGCGTGTTCAGCCAAGGGGTCGCCCGCGTAAGTCAGGCCACCTGCGCCGCGGCATGCAACTGGTCGGCCAATGCCACAATCTCGGCAGCATCCTGTACCCGCTCGCGCCAGGCCGCCGGAATGCCGTCGACGCCGTAGAACGCGCCGGCCAGCTGGCCGCAGATCGCAGCGGTGGTGTCGGCATCGTCGCCCAGATTGGCTGCGCGTAGCACCGCATCGGCGAACGTCTCGGTGGTGGCGAAGCACCAGAGCGCGGCCGACAGCGAATCGACCACATAGCCGGTGCCACGGATCTGCGCCGCGGGCACGGACGCGTGGTCGCGCGCGGCCAATGCGCGCACTGCCGGCGTCACCAGGGTGTCGCACTGCGTCTGCAGCACTGTCTTACGATCGCCACCGAGCAGCGCAGCACGCAGCTGCAACGCGAACAATCGGCAGGCATCCAGCGCTTCGGCGGCGGCATGCGTGGTGCGCGAGCTGTCGGCGGCACGCGCGCCCAATTCGTCGGGGCGATGCGCGTAATACATCGGCACCGGCGCCAGCCGCATCAACGCGCCGTTACCGGCCGTGCGCGGATCCTCGCTGCCGCTGAAGGCCGGGCCGCCATCCAGATACCGCTCCAGCGCCTGCCGCACGGTGCCGCCAATATCGAAACAGGTGCCGGTGCTGCTGAGGTAACCGTGCTGGTACCAGTTGCAGTAGCGATTCATCTGATCGGCGGCATCGAATCCTTGCCGATACAGCAGGCTGTGCGCCAGGCATAGGGCCATCGAGGTGTCATCGGTCCATTGCCCGGCACGCAGCGCGAACGGGCCACCGCCGCGCATGTCGTCGATCGGGGTAAAGCTGCCGGGCGCGCAAAATTCCAGCGTGGTGCCAAGCGCATCGCCGACCGCCAGACCCAGCAGACAGCCGCGAAACCGCGCGCGCTCGAGATCGCCGCGTGTCATGGCGCGGCTGACGCTGCGGCTGCCTTCGCTGCACGTGCGGCCTGTTGCTCGACCAGCGTCAGTGCGACGTTATCGCGCAGATAGGCCGGTTCCACGCGTTCCGGCGCCACGCCTTCGCCGCGCTGCAACGCCGGTACCGCCAGCGTGAGCAGGTCGGCGGCGTGCGGCAAGGCGCTGGCATCGACGCTGCTCAACTGCGTTGCGAAACGCCGCTGCAGCAGACCATCGGCGGCAGCGAACCCGGTGCCCACTCCGGCGAAGCGGTGCAGTGTTTCGGGCACGACCAGCGTATCGGGCGTGCAAACCACTTCCGGCGCCAGCTCCAAAAACCCATTGCCATGACGCGCGAAGACGCCGGCATACACCTCGCCCATGCGCGCATCGATGCAGGCCAGCACATGCGTGGCATCGGCAGGCGCACGCAGCGCCAGTACCTGCAGCGTGGAGACCGCAAGCACCGGTCGATCCAGACCCAATGCAATGCCCTGCGCGATGCCGATGCCCAGGCGCACGCCGGTAAACGCACCAGGCCCACGACTGACCACAATCGCATCGAGCTGACGCCGCGTGATGCCGGCTTCGGCCAGCAACTGCTCGGCCCACGGCAACGCCAGTTCCGCATGGCGACGTGGCGCCAGTTCGAAACGCTCGATGACGCGCCCGTCTACGGACAGCGCGACGGAACAGGCTTCGGTAGAGGTTTCGAATGCGAGAACGTTCATGGCAGGACCGCAGCAGGAAGTAAGGAGAAAGATCAGCCGTCGCCGAACGGCAACGTCGGCACGCCATTGTCGCCCAGCGGCGCGGAGACGCCAAAAAACGCCCGCACATCGGCAATCTCGCGCGTGCGTGCAAACGGAGGCAGCGACTTCATGAAAGTGCGTCCGTAGCTCTTGTTCACCAATCGCGGGTCGCACAGCACCAGCACACCGCGGTCGGTCTCACTGCGAATCAGCCGCCCAACACCCTGCTTGAGCGCGATGACCGCCTGCGGCAATTGCTCGTCGCGAAACGGGTTGCCGCCCTCGCGGCGAATCGCATCCAGGCGCGCTTCGAACACGGGGTCGTCGGGCGCGGCAAACGGCAGTTTGTCGATCACCACCACGCTCAATGCATCGCCGACCACGTCTACGCCCTCGCGGAAACTGGCCGACCCCAGCAGCACGCCGTTGCCGGAATCGCGAAAGCGCTGCAGCAGCGTGGCGCGCGGCGCTTCGCCCTGTACGAACAACGGCCACGGCGCACCACGCAATGCTTCGGCCGCTTCGCGCAGCGCGCGGTGCGAGGCGAACAACAAGAACGCGCGGCCGTTGGAGGCGTCCAGCACCGGGGTCAACGCGGCGATCAAGGCGGTACCGAAACCGCGCGCGGCCGGATCGGGCAGATTCGGTGGCAGGTAGCACAACGCCTGACGTTCCCAGTCGAAGGGACTGGGCTGCAGCAAGGTCACCGGGTCGCTCAAGCCCAATCGCAGCGCGATGTGGTCGAACTCGCCGCCCACCGCCAGGGTGGCCGAGGTGAACACCCAGGCTGCCTGCGATTTTTCGCGGTGCTCGCGCAGCGGCCCGGACACGTCCAGCGGCGTGCGCTGGCAGCGGAATCCACGCGGACTGAGCTCATACCAGAGCACATCGTTGTCGACGGCCTGTTCCGGCAGATCCTGGGCAAAATCCGCCACCGGCACGTCTTCGCCCAGCCAGCGCGACAAGCGGTTCAGCGCTTCCTGCGCACGTGCGGTGCAGCCATCGAATCCCGGTGAGGCCTCGCGCAACGGCAGCAGCGATTCGCCCAAACGCGCCAATGCCGACAGCACCGCATCGAACCCTTCGCGCACCTGCGGTTTGGCCAGTGCACGCCATTGCGTACCGCGCGGCGGCAGGCCTTCCATGCCGGCGCGCAGGCCGCGCAAGGCCTCGTCCAGGGCGAGGATCGGCTCTTGCAGACTGGCCTGCGCACCGGCGACCAGACGCGCTTCGACCATGCAATCGCGCGCCAGCTCCTGCCACGGCCGCATGCCGAAACTTTCGCCGAAGAAATTGGCCGCCAGCTCCGGCAGCTGGTGCGCTTCGTCGATGACAAAGGCCTGCGCGCCCGGCAGGATCTCGCCGAAGCCTTCCTGCTTGAGCGCCAGATCGGCCAGCAGCAGATGGTGATTGACCACCACCAGATCGGCGGCCTGCGCACGCTGGCGCGCCTGCACCACGAAGCACTCGCTGTAGAACGGGCACTCGGTGCCGAGGCAGTTGTCGACGGTGGAGGTCACCATCGGCAGCAGCGGCGAATCGTCCGGCAAGGCTTCCATCTCGGCCATGTCGCCGTACTGGGTGCGTCCGCTCCAGGCCACGATGCGCTGGAATTGCGACACTTGCTCGGGCGTGGCAAAGCGCGGCTCGCCACGCGCCTGCTGGGTGCGGTATTTGCACAGGTAATTGGCGCGGCCTTTCAACAGCGCACTGCGCAACCCGATGCCCAACGCGGCGCGCACGCGCGGCAGATCGCGATGGAATAGCTGATCCTGCAGCGCACGGGTGCCGGTCGAGACGATGGTCTTGAGCCCGGACAGCAATGCCGGCACCAGATACGCATAGGTCTTGCCGGTGCCGGTGCCGGCCTCGGCCAGCAGCACGTCGCGCTGTTCGAATGCCTCGGCGATGGCGCCGGTCAGGCGCAACTGCGCATCGCGCGGCGCAAACGCATCGAGCTGACGCGCAAGCGCCCCGCCCTCGCTGAGCGCGTCGATGCTGGCAGTGGCAAGTTGGGACATGAGACCGACGGATGCGGAAGAAGAAGCACGACAGCCTAGCGCGTGCGCGGTGATGCTGCCTGGATCGGGTCTGCAGCAGTCGGTAAACACTTCATCGCGGTAAGGCGACTGCGGCAGACGTGAGAGGGGGATGCGTCGATTCTACGGCTGCGTTGTGCCATGCGCGGCTGATGCCGATTGCCAGCGAGGATCAAGCACCTTCGATGCAGTTGGCGCGCGCTATTCGCTGCGTCATCCGTGCGGCCAAATGCGCTGTTGCGTTCTTGTCGCTACAGATGCCCTGCTCCATCCGGACACAGATTGCATCCCGATCGGCGATGTAAACGTCGTCACCCAGCGGCTTGGTTGGCATGCATCCGCGACTTGCAGACAACAAGGCAGATTGCCCGTGACACGCGCGTGGTCACACATCACCCAGAAGCGGCCAAAGGCACGCAACCACGAACGCATAGCACTCGAACACCAGACCTGCTGCGAACGAGGCGGCGGGTGCTGTTATCGAGTGACCTATGAGAGGCACGCTACTCGCTCAACCGCGCATGACGCAGCCAGCCAAACCGGTCGCGCTGCTGGCAGCGCAACCGGTGCCACCCGCACTCAGTACCGCTTCACGCCCGGCACGGTGCAGCCGGCGATCTGCGACTTGGCCGATGCAGCATTCTCCTTTTCGCCGCGCGCCAGCCGCGATTGTTCGATGGTGGCCCAATGGCGACGGCACAGCGGGCCGGTCTTGGAGCCAAGCTCCACCGCCTGGTTGGCAAAGCGTTCGGCTGCCGGCCAATCGGCCTGCAGCACGGCCACTTCAGCACGCTCCTGCAGGATCGCCGGGTCGCCGGACACCAGCCCCAGCGCCTGATCCAGCGCCGCCGCAGCGCCGGGCAGGTCGCCGGCCTGGCGCTTGGCCTTGGCGCTCTCACGCAGATCGTCCACCTGCGGGTCGCGCAGCGGCTGCACCGACAACTCGGTGTCGTCCACGCCGGCTTCGCGCTCGATCAGCAACAGCCGTTGTGTGGGCGTGGTCGGGTCCACCGGGGTCGGCGGCAGCGCGGGCGGCGCACTGACGCAGGCAGTGACTGCGGCGAGCACGCCGATCAGGACAACAAGGCGGTGCAATCGGATCATGGGGTCACTCCACTCAATGTGCAGGGGGCGCCGACGCAGGCGCCGGTGCGGGTTCTTCCGGCTTCTTTTCCAATCCGAAGAAACGCCGCCAGCCGCCACCGCTGGATTGCTCGGCGGGTGCGGATCCATCGTCCGGCACGTCTTCGATGGAGGGTGCATTACCGGCACACGGCGCATAGGCCGGCGTGAAGCCGACCACGAACGGGAACTGGCGTGCGCCCGGGCAGCCAGCATCGGTGACGCCGGTGCCGGCCGCGTCTACCGACTGCCAGTCCAGGCCCTTGCCACTGACCTTCAACGGTGCGCTGGGCAGGCGCGCGAAGATGCTCGACCACACCCGCATCGCGCCGGTCGCGCCGTACAGGCCGGTCTGCTCGTTCTGATCGTTACCCATCCAGATCACCGCCAAATGGTCGCCGGTGTAGCCGGCATACCAGCTGTCGCGGCCGTCGTTGGAAGTGCCGGTCTTGCCGGCCGGCGACAGGCGCCCGAGGCCATCGCCCAGCAACTGCCGCGCAGTACCGCCACTGACCACCTGCTGCAGAGCGACGCTGATCAGGTTGGCCGCCACCGAATCGCCTTCCTGCGCCGGCGCCGGGGTCTTGTCGTAGCGCTTGAGCAACTTGCCCTGCGGGTCGAGCACGCCACGCACCGCATGCAGTGGCTGGATCTCGCCACCGGCGGCCAGGAACTGGTACAGCTGCGCCATGCCGTACGGGCTCTGATCGGTGGCGCCCAGGATCAGCGATGGGTTCGGGTCGGCCTTGATGCCGGCCAGCACCTGGATCAATTGCGCCACGCGGTCGGCGCCGACCTGCATGCCCACCCGCACCGTGGCCTGGTTGTAGGAATGCGCCAGCGCATCGATCAGGCGCACCGTGCCGTGGCTGCGGTTGTCGGAATTGCCCGGCGACCAGGTCTTGCCGCGACTGAGCTGCACCGTCACCGGTGAATCGTCGACCCAGCTGGACAACGCCCAGCGATCCGGCGAGGCCAGCGCCAGCAGATAGACGAACGGCTTGAGCAATGAGCCCACCTGCCGCTGCGCTTCGACTGCGCGATTGAAGCCCGGCTTGGCCACATCGCGGCTGCCGACTACTGCCAGCACATCGCCGTTGTGCACGTCGGTCATCACCAGGCCCGCCTGCAGCGGCGGGCGCTTTTTGTTGTCCAGCCGCTTGATGGTGCCGGTCACCGCGCCTTCGGCATAGGCCTGCGCGGACGGCGACATGCCGGTGAGCACGCTCATGCCGGCGCCTTGCAGCACGCCTTCGGGGTAATCGTGGGCCAGCTGCCGGCGCACCAGATCCACATAGGCCGGGAAACGGTTGGCCGCGACCAGACCCGGCTCGGTAGGCACGCCCAGCGGCGCAGCCAGCGCGCGCTTGTATTCGGCATCGTCGATCAGCTGGTTCTCGTGCAGCTTGCCCAGCACAAAGTTGCGTCGATCCAGCGCACGCTCCGGATTGCGCCGCGGGTCGTAATACGACGGCCCCTTGACCAACCCGATCAGCAGTGCGATCTGCTCGGTGGTCATCGAATTGAGCTCGCGACCGAACCACAGCTCCGCACCCGATGACACGCCGTGGATGGCCTGCCCGCCGCGCTGACCCAGATAGACCTGGTTGAGGTAGGCCTCCAGGATGGTGCGCTTGTCGTAACGCGCCTCCATGATCACCGCGTACAGAATTTCGTTGAATTTGCGCGTGACCGTCTGTTCCTTGCCGATGCCGAGTAGCCCGCTGCGCGCCAGCTGCTGGGTCAAGGTGCTGGCGCCCTGACGGACCTGGCCGCCGGAACGCACCATGATCCACGCCGCACGCACCATGCCGCTCAGATCGATGCCGTGGTGGCTATTGAAATCGCGGTCTTCTACGGCCTGCAAGCCGGTCACCAGCAGTTCCGGCACTTCTTCCATGCGCACCAGTCGGCGCTCTTCCTGCTTCTGGCCGTAGAGCGTGGCGATACGCGCCGGATCCAGGCGCGCGCTCTTGAGCGTCTTGCGGTCAGCAGCATCGCGTAGGCTCGCCACGCGGCCGCCAGCCAGGCTGACCTCGATACGTCGGGCAGGCACGCGCCCGTCCACATCGTTATAGCCGCGGCTGGCGATGGTGAAGCGGCTGCCATCCTGCTGATAGGTGCCGGCCAGCTTGGCCTGACCGTCGTCGCGGTAGGACGCCGCATCGAGCTCGGTCTTCAGCGTGGCCGCATCCAACGCTTTGCCGGGCACCAGCACCAACGGGCGCCCGTACACACGGGTCGGGATCTGCCAACGCAGCTCGCCGAAGCGTTGCGTGACCTGCTTGTTCAGATACACCGTGTAAGGAATCAGGAAACCGAGCGCCAGCGCGATCGCGGCAAATCCCCAGACAATCAGTCTGCGTTGCCAGCGGGGGCCTTGCGCGTTGGAGTCGTCCTGAAAGTCGTCGGAATCGTCGTGGTCGTAGCGTCGGGGCACAGGGATGCGAGAATGTAGAGTCGGGCGAGTCTAGCGCAGCGCTGTCATGGTTGCGGCCCGCTGGCCCCGCCGACTTAAGCGCGGCTAACAAACCGCCGTGCTCACCGCGCCGCCGCTGCAGCCTGTGCTCGGCGCGGCCTGTGCTCATCGGTACACTGGCGGCGGTTGTCTGCCGGCTGCGCCATCGCACTCCCTGCTGACTCCATTCACCCGTCTCTCCGCTGGAGTTTCAACGCAATGTCGATGTCCCTGGCCGATGCGCGCTATCTGTTCAATCGCGTGCTCGGCCTGATCCACCGCAGCGTGGCCAGCATGCGCACACGCGGGTGGCGGGCCACCTGGCAGCGCATTCGCGTACACACGCAGGCACCGCCGGTGGCGCTCGGCACACCGCTATGGCTGCCCGATGCCGCGCCATTTGCTGCATTCGCAGTACCGCACAGCGCCGCGCCGCGCGTGACGGTGGTGATCCCGGTCTACAACCACATCGCCCATACGCTGGCCTGTCTGCGTGCGCTGGCTGCGCATCCACCAACGCTGGAGGTGGAGATCGTCGTGGTGGACGACGGCAGCAGCGATGCCACCAGCGTGCAGCTGCCGCAGATTGCCGGCCTGCACTACCACCTGCGCGCCAGCAACGGCGGCTTCATTGCTGCCTGCAACGACGGGATCGCGCTGGCGCGTGGCGAATACGTGGTGCTACTCAACAACGACACCATCCCGCAGCCCGGCTGGCTGGATCGACTGATCGGCACCTTCACCGCGCACCCGAACGCCGGCCTGGTCGGCGCGCAATTGGTGTATCCGGACGGGCGCCTGCAGGAGTCCGGCGGTGTGGTCTTCGGCGACGGCAGCGCCTGGAGCTACGGCCGCTTCGAGTCGGCCGACGACCCGCGCTATGCCTATGTGCGCGCGATGGACTACTGCTCGGGCGCGGCGATCGCGCTGCCACGGGCGCTGTTGCTGCAGACCTTGGGCGGGCTGGATCGCCGCTACATGCCGGCCTATTACGAAGATACCGACCTGGCCTTTGCAGTGCGCGCCGCCGGGCATCAGGTTCTGGTGCAGCCGGCCAGTGTGGTGGTGCATGACGAAGGCACCAGCAACGGCACCGACACGCGCACCGGAGTAAAGGCCTATCAGGTGCGCAATCAAGCCGTTTTCGCGGAGAAGTGGCAGCAGGCGCTGGCGACGCAGTTGCCGGTCGGCACGGTGCCCGGTCCGGCGCAACTGCATCGCGGGCAACGCCAGGTGCTGATCCTGGACGAAGGCGTGCCGCACCCGGATCGCGATTCCGGCTCGTTGCGGCAGTTCAATCTGATCCGGCTATTGCGCGAAGAAGGCGCCCATGTGGTGTTCGTGCCGACCCGGCGCGAACATGCCGGACGCCACACCCAGGCGCTGCAGCAACTGGGCGTGGAGGTCTGGTATGCGCCGTTCCTGGACGGCATCGGCAGTTGGTTGCGCGCGCACGGCCCGCGCTTTGCGGTGGTGCTGCTGGTGCGGCACCACGTTGCCCACGCCTGCCTGCCATTGTTGAAACAGTACGCGCCGCAGGCACGCACCTTGTTCGACACCGTCGACCTGCATTACCTGCGCGAACGCCGCGGCGCCGAGCTTGCCGGCGATGCCAATCTGCTGCGCAGCGCCGAACGCACCCGCGTACGCGAACTGGAAATCATGGCGGCCACCGACGTCACCCTGCTGGTGTCTGCCGCCGAACAGGCGCAATTGCGCGCGGATGCGCCGCAGATCCGCACTGCCCTGCTCTCCAACCTGCACGAGGTCGCCGGCAGCGGGCACAGCTTTGTGCAACGCCGCGACCTGGTGTTCGTGGGCGGCTTCCGCCATCCGCCCAATGTGGATGCGGTGCAGTGGTTCATCAGCGCGATCTTTCCGCAGGTGCGCGCGCAACTGCCCGACGTGGAGTTTCATTGCATCGGTGCGGATCTGCCGGCGGCGCTGAAGCTGCTTGCAGACGAATGCCCCGGTGTGCGACTGCATGGCCATGTGCCGGATTTGGTGCCGTTCATGGACAGCGCCCGCATTGCGGTCGCCCCGCTGCGCTTCGGCGCCGGCGTCAAAGGCAAGATCAATCTGAGCATGGCGCATGGTCAACCGGTGGTCGGCACCACCTGCGCGGTGGAAGGCATGCATCTGCGCGATGGCGACGATGTCTGCGTGGCCGACGAAGCCGATGCCTTTGCCAGCGCCATCGTGCGGCTGTATCAGGATGCAGCGCTATGGCAGAAGCTGGCCGACAACGGGCTGCGCAACGTAGCCGAGCACTTCTCGCTGGACGCAGCGCGCGCGACGGTCCGCGAGCTGTTTATCGCGGACTAAGGTGGCGCCCCTGGTGACTTACGGGTGCGTTGCGGATCGGGCAGTTGTCGTCGTGCCACGCAGATCATTGCGGGCTGCATCGATGTCTTGGCGCGCAGGACGCGAGACTTCGCAGAGTTTGCTCACCGCGACGACGAACGCGCACATGCATCGCGACGCTTCGCTCGTCCCCTCATCCGCTCTTCGGGCACCTTCTCCCGATGGGGGAAGGGAGCAACAACCGGTACGGACTGCGAGCAACTAACAAAACTACTTTGCTGCGCCAGGCGGGCGCGTCCGGTACTCGAAATACTCATGTACCGCGCACACGCTCCGGTTCTGAGCGCGCCGTCCATACCCACTTGATGACTGCGCACTACGTCTTGCTAGCCGCTCTGAGGTCATCTTCTGCGCGACAGGGGCAGTGCTGAGGGTGCAGCCAGCCGCCATGGTTATCTCTCCCTGAGCAATTGCCTGATGCGCCCAAGCTGGTCGGTCAGTGCCTGCAGCGAAGATGACGTCGAAGCGCTACTGGATGTCTCCGGTCTGATCACCATCCACTACCGGCATGTACAGGCCAAACGCCGACAAAAACAGCGCACGCCTCAGCGCTGCTCTGCCACCGCCCTGACCCGGCGCGTGAATTCGGCCAGCTCCGGCAAACCAGGATCCAGTTGCTGCGCTTCGTCCTGGGCCCGGCGCGCGAACGCCGCATCCTCCTGGCCCAGGCGCTCGCTGCCGACTGCGACCCAGCGCTGGGCCAAGCGTCGACGCGCGCCGGGCAACGCATCGCCATTCGGCGTCAGCGCCTGCCAGGCATCCAGGCAGCCGCGCGCGGCACGCAGCCGGTTGTTGCGCAGCTCGTCTTCGAAACAGCGCTGGCTGGCCGGCACCACGCGTGCGGCGGCCTGCAGCACGCGTGGATCGCGCGGTGCCAGCGCTTGCGCCGCGCGCACCGCGTCGTATGCACTGGCGCCGGGCGGCGTCATCCATTGCTGCCGCGCTTCGGCATCGGCGACGCGTTGCAACAGCAGCCGCAAACGGCGCTCGCGCATGCCGCGCGACAGCCCGGTTTCCGGGCTGCGCTGGGCGTCGCGGGCGCGGGCGATGGCCTGCTCGGCCTGGGCGATGGATGCGGCGACCGGCACCAGCGACTGCGCCTGTTGCAACGACTGCATCGCCGCGTCGAACTGAAAGTCCGCGGCCTGCCTGCCTGCTTGCGCGGCGTATTCGCTGGCCACCCGTTCCAGCCCGCGCTGCGCGCCGACATCGGCCGGCTCGGCCGCCAGCACGGCGTTGAAATCGCGTGCAGCGGGGGCCAAGCGACCACGTCGCAGCAATGCCTCGGCACGTTGCCGGCGCTGATCCAGCACACGGTGATAGTGCCCTTCGGTCGACGGCACGTCGGCATGCCCGGCGTCGTAACGTTTGGCCGCTGCCAGCAGGCGCGCTGCCTCGCCGAGTGCGTCGCGCGCCAGCGCGTGACGCGCCTGCGCCAAGAGATCAGTCAAGGCATCTTCGCGCCCTTCCAGTGCGTCGGTGCGGTCGGGCGCCAGGGTCAAAATGCGCTGATACAGCGGCAGCGCGCTGTCGGGCGTGCCATCCAGGCGACCTTGCTGCTGAGCGGCAACGGCCTGCGCCAGCAAGGCATCCAGCCCGGCGCGGCGCGCCTGCAGTTGACGCAGCCGCAGCGCAACCGGCGCCACCTGTGCCTGCGGCACCTCCAGTGCAGTTGCCAATGCCAGCGTGCGCTGCGCGGCGTCCGCATCGCCGGCCGCGATGGCAGCGCGCGCCTGCACCACGGCAGCCACGCCGGTCCGGGCCAACCCGACCCGAGCCTCGCTACGATCGTTGTCCAATGCAAGCGCCGCGGTGAACAGCTCGCGCGCACCGCTGCCGTCGGCGGCACTGAGCTTGCCGCGCGACAGCGCAACATCGCCACGTTGCAGCAGTTGCTGGATCCGTGTATCCGGCCACAGCACATCGCCCAGCGGCTTGCGCAGCGCGATGACGCTTAACAGCAAACAGGCGGCCAGCGCCAGCACTACGCGCCACAGTGCACGGCTGCGCAACGGCGCCCAGAGGCGCGGCGACCTGACCCAGCGCGGCAGCGGGAACATACGGTAGCGTCCATCCTTGGCGCGACCTGACGGGGGCGCGTTCACGTGCGTATGGTAGCTGGCCGTGTTGCGAAGACGGTGTAGGGGCGGGATTGGCGGATTCGGAATTGGTCAAGGCAAGCGCTGCGGGTGCGCTGTCCAGACCGCTCTGGTGCATCGATGCATCGTCGTGGCAGTTGCACGACGTCTGGGGTGGCCGACACGTGGGTGCCGCAGCACAGCGACCGCGCAAGCAACTCCCGAAGCGCAGCACACCGAGAGTCAGCCGGTGATCTGCGCCATCCCAAGATGATCTGCGCCACCCCAACCACCAGCAGCATTCACCACAAACACGCAACGCCGCTTGATCGCGCTCAGCCCAGTCGCCGCACCTCGTTCACGCCGGGCAAGGCATCCAGTTTGCCAAGCAGCGCGGACAGCTGGTCGTAGTCGCTCACCTTGAGCCGCAACCGCAACTGCGCCCTGCCGGTGTCGCGCACGTTGTCGCTGTTGATTTCCAGCACGTGGGCATCTTCCTGCGCGATCAGGTTGGTGATGTCCTTGAGCAGCCAGCGGCGGTCCACCGCGCGCACCTGCACATCCACTTCATACCCGCTGCCGGCCTTGCCCCACTCCACCGGCAACACGCGTTGCGGATGGGCGGCCGCCAGGCGTGCCAGTGCCGCGCAGTCGGTGCGGTGCACGGTGATGCCGCGGCCGCGGGTGAGATACCCGGCAATCGGTTCGCCGGCCACCGGTTGGCAGCACCGCGCCAGTTGCACCAGCAGATTCCCCACGCCCTGCACGGTGAATTTGGATTTCCCCAGGCCGTCGCGGCGCGCAGTCGGTCGCGGTGGCGCCGGCACCGCAGGTTGCGAGGCGGCGCGCTCGGCTTCCAGCAGCGCACGGCTGACCTGGTTCGGCCCGGTATCGCCCAGCGCCACCTGAATGTACAGATCGTCGACGTTTTCAGCATGGAACTTGCGCGTCGCCACGCTCAGATCGGCATGCTGCAGACCCAGACGCTTGAGCTCGCGATCGAGCAACTCCTTGCCCGCCTGCACATTGCGCGCGCGGTCGAGCTTGTGGAACCAGGCGCGCACCTTGTCGCGCGAACGCCCGCTGGCCAGAAAGCCGTTGGACGCCAGCAGCCAGTCGCGACGCGGGTCGGCTTCCTTGGCGGTCATGATCTCCACGCGGTCGCCGCTGCGCAGCCGATAGGTCAGCGGCACGATGCGGTCGTTGACCCGCGCGCCACGGCAGCGGTGCCCCACCATGGTGTGCACGTGGTACGCAAAATCCAGCGGGGTGGCGCCTTGCGGCAGATCGATGACCTCGCCCTTGGGCGTCAGCGCATACACGCGGTCTTCGATCAGCTCGGCATCCAGCGCGCCGGCCAACTCGCCGTGCTCGCCTTCCTGCACCTGTTCCAGCAACTGGCGCATCCACAGGATCTTGCGGTCGAAGGCTTTTTCGGCGCCCTTGCCGCCTTCCTTGTACTTCCAGTGCGCGGCCACGCCGAGCTCGGCCTGGGCATGCATCTCGTGGGTGCGGATCTGGATCTCGATCGTGCGCCCTTCCGGCCCGACCACCGCGGTATGCAGCGAGCGGTAGTCGTTGGCCTTGGGCCGGGCGATGTAATCGTCGAACTCGCTGGGCACAGGCGCCCACAGCGAATGCACCGCGCCCAACGCCGCGTAGCAGGCCGCCACGTCGTCGACCATGACGCGCACCGCGCGCACGTCGTAGAGCTGGTCGAACGACAGCCGCTTTTTCTGCATCTTCCGCCAGATGCTGTAGATGTGCTTCGGCCGCCCGCTCACCTCTGCGCGCAGGCCCTGCCCCGCCAATGCGCTCGACAAGGTGCGCTTGACCGCCTCGATGTAACGCTCGCGCGCCACCCGGGTTTCGTCCACTTCGCGCGCGATGCGGCGATAGGTATCAGGTTCCAGGTGCCGGAAGGCCAGGTCTTCCAGCTCCCACTTCACCTGCCAGATACCCAGCCGGTTGGCCAGCGGCGCATGGATGTCGCGGGTGAGCTGGGCCAGCGCGCGGCGCTGCTCCTCGCTGAGGCGGTCGCCCACGCGCATGCGCGTCAGCTGCCGCGCCAGCAGGATTGGCACCACGCGCAGGTCGTGGATGATGGACAACAGCAGGCGCCGCAAGCCCTCGCTGTTGCGCCCGGCCTCGCGTCCGGCATGCAGCGCCCAGACCTGATCGGCCGCATCCAGGCCATCCAGCAATCCTTCCACTGCCACGCGCCGCTCCGCCGGTTGCCAGGGCAAGCCAGCCACCGCACCGCGTAATGCCGGCAGATCGAACAGCAAGGCCGCAATCACTGTGGCCTCGTCGGCTGCCAGCGAAGCCAGCACGTCCAGCGTGTCGGCCAGCAGCGCCCACGGCACGCTATCGGACTGCGCGGGCGGCGCATCCTGCCAGGCCTGCGCCAATGCATCGCGTAATGCCGGTGCGATCGACGCAACGGCCGGGCGCTGCAGCAAGGCATGCAGGCGTTCGAATGAGGAACTGGTCACAACGGTGGACACGGCGGCCGGCGATCACTGGGGTCTGACAGCTACGGTAACGTGCGCGTCACCTTCTCTACAACGCGCAATTTCGGCGCAAATGCCGGCCGGCAGCATGTTTGCGCTTATGGTCGGTTCACCCGCCAAGGTCTTGATTCGCAACCGCTCAGCGATGGATACGCGTTCGCGCGGCGTGCCAATTGCGACGCAATGCCGGCTTTTTACAAGCTCTTTACAATTGGAATAAACCGCCTGCCTATGCTCGGCTCACGTCATCGCCGCATTGCGCCGCGACGGCGTTTTTCCACCCACTGCGAGGTAGCCGATGAAGACCTGGAAGAAGCCTGTCGTTCGTGAAGTCAACTGTGGCGCCGAAATCAACTGCTACGTCTCTGGCGAGTTTTGATCCGGCACGTCTCAATCGCACCAGCCGCCCTTCCTTTTGATGCATGACCGGCAACTGCCGGCAGAGTAGGTAACAGTTTCCATGCGCATCATCGTTTTGGGATCGGCGGCCGGCGGTGGGCACCCGCAGTGGAATTGCCATACACCCGCAAGTCAGCGGGCCTGGCAACAAGCAGACGGTGCCCAACGTCGTACCCAAGCCAGCATCGCGGTCAGTGCCGATGGCGAGCGCTGGGTTCTGATCAATGCGTCCCCCGATCTCCGTCAGCAGATTCTCGCCACACCCGCGTTATGGCCGCAGCACGGGCTGCGCCATTCGCCGATCGAAGCGGTGCTGCTGACCAGTGGCGAGATCGACCATATCGCCGGATTGTTGTCGATGCGCGAAAGCCAGGCCTTCTCGCTGCATGCCAGCAGTCGCGTGCTGGACCTGCTGGCGCAAAACCCCATCTTCGACGCGGTGAATCCAAACTACGTGACGCGCCAGCCATTTGCGCTGGACACGCCGGTGTCGCTGCTCGGCCTGCAGCTGACGCCATTCTCGGTGCCAGGCAAGGTGCCGCTGTTCATGGAATCGCGCAGCGGCGGCGATCTGGCCGGCTCCAACGAAGAAACCCTCGGGCTCACCATCGACGATGGCCAGCACCGCGTGCACTACATTCCCGGCTGCGCGGCGATGACCGATGCACTGCGCGCGCGCCTGCGAGGAACCGAATTGGTCTTTTTCGACGGAACACTGTGGCGAGACGACGAGATGGTGCAACTCGGCATCAGCCAAAAGACCGGCCAGCGCATGGGCCACATGAGTATCGATGGCGCCGACGGCACCATCGCTGCGTTCGCCCCGTTAAATGTAGCGCGCAAGATTTTCATCCATCTCAACACCACCAATCCCGTGCTCGACATCCACTCGCCGGAGTACGCCAGTGCGCGTGCCAGCGGCTGGGACGTTGCCCACGACGGCCTGGAGATCACGCTGTGACCGCCCTGCTCACTCCCGAACAACTGGAAGCAGATCTGCGCGCGATCGGCGCACGCCTGTATCACGACCAGCACCCATTTCATGCGCTGCTGCACGACGGCAAGCTCGATCGCGGCCAGGTGCAGGCCTGGGCGCTGAATCGCTTCGAATACCAGCGCTGCATTCCGCTGAAAGATGCGGCGATCCTGGCGCGCATGGAAGACCCGGCGCTGCGGCGAATCTGGCGCCAGCGCATCCTCGACCACGACGGCAATAGCGCCACCGATGGCGGCATCGCACGTTGGCTGCACCTGACCGACGCGCTGGGCCTGGATCGCGGCCTGGTCGAATCCGGGCGCGCCTTGCTGCCCGGCACGCGGTTTGCGGTGCAGGCGTATTTGCACTTCGTCCGCGAAAAAAGCCTGCTCGAGGCGATTGCCTCCTCGCTCACCGAACTGTTCGCGCCCAACATTATCGGCCAGCGCGTGGCCGGCATGCTCAAGCACTACGACTTCGTCTCGTCCGAGGCGCTGGCGTACTTCGAGCATCGCCTGACCGAGGCGCCGCGCGATTCGGATTTCGCGCTCGATTACGTCAAGCAGCACGCCGATACGGTCGAAAAACAGCAGCTGGTCAAGGCCGCGCTGCATTTCAAATGTTCGGTGTTGTGGGCGCAGCTGGATGCCTTGCACGTGGCCTATGTCACGCCGGGCATCGTGTGGCCGGACGCGTTCGTGCCCGACCGCGACGCCCGCCGGGCCGCTGCGTGAGCGACATTACCCGCGAGAGTCAGCCGGCACTGCGCGCAGGCGTGCGTCTGCAGCACGACCGCACACGCGACCAGTGGGTGCTGCTTGCGCCCGAACGCGTGGTCGAACTCGACGAGATCGCCCAGGTGGTGGCGCAGCGCTTCGATGGCGCGCGTTCGCTGGCGCAAATTGCGCAGGAATTGGCGGCAGAGTTCGATGCCGACGCCGCCGAGATCGAAGTGGATGTGATCGAACTCACCACCACCCTGCACCAGAAACGTCTGTTGCGGCTATGAACACTGCACCGCCACCGCTGTCGGTCCTGCTGGAGCTGACCCATCGCTGCCCGCTGGCATGCCCGTATTGCTCCAACCCGATTGCATTGGCGGCGCTGCGCGAGGAAATGGATACCGCCGGCTGGCGCTCGCTGCTGCAGCAGGCCGCCGAGATGGGGGTGCTGCAGGCGCATTTTTCCGGCGGCGAACCAATGTTGCGCAAGGATCTGCCAGAGCTGGTGGCGCATGCGCGTGAGCTCGGGCTGTACAGCAACCTGATCACCTCCGGCGTGGCCGGCGGCGAACCGATGCTGGACCAACTGCAAGCCGCCGGACTGGAGCATGTGCAGCTGAGCGTGCAAGACGTCGACCCGGCCGGCGCCGACCGCATCGCCGGGTATCGCAATAGCCTGTCGAAGAAGCGCGATTTCGCCGCCGCCGTACGCGCACGCGGCCTGCCATTAACGATCAACGCGGTGCTGCACCGGCACAACGCAGAGCGCGTGCCCGGCATGATTGCGCTGGCACTGGAATGGCAGGCCGAGCGCATCGAAGTGGCGCACACCCAGTACTACGGCTGGGGCCTGCGCAATCGTGCTGCGCTGATGCCCAGCCGCGAGCAACTGATGGCGACCATTACCGCGGTGGAAACCGCGCGGCGCGAGCTCGGCGACCGTCTGGCGATCGACTTCGTCACCCCCGACTATTACGCGCGCCTGCCAAAGCCCTGCATGGGGGGCTGGGGCCAGCGCTTCGTCAATATTTCTCCGCGCGGCGACGTACTGCCCTGCCACGCGGCCGAAACCATCGACGGCATGCGCTTCGACAACCTGCGCGAGCGCTCGCTGGCCGATATCTGGAACAACGGCGAGGCGTTCGTGCGGTTTCGCGGCACCGCCTGGATGCCCGAGGTCTGCCAGGAGTGTCCCAAACGCGAGATCGATTGGGGCGGTTGCCGCTGCCAGGCGCTGGCGCTCAGCGGCGATGCCGCCACGCTGGACCCGGTCTGCGAACGCTCGCCCGACCATGCGCAGGTGCGCGCGATTGCCGACACCGAGGCGGCTGCGTCGCCGCCGGAATTCATCTATCGCCGCCCCGCCCGCTCCGCGCAGGCGTCATCGGCCACTGCCGACCGCGTGGACTGACCGGCGTCGGCTGGCACGGCACAGCGTCTACACTAGCCACCTCTTCCCTGTCGGATGGCTTCCATGTCGCTCGTGCGCCGCATTCCCCTGCTGGTCTGCCTGTCTCTTGCATTGACCGCCACCCCGGCCCTCGCGCAGCGCGCAGTCCACGGCGATCTGCAGTCGCAGATGAGCGCCGAACAGTTCAAGGCTGCTGGCCTGGACAAGCTCGATGCCAGCGAACTGGCCGCGCTCAACGACTGGCTGCAGGGCAAGGTCGCCAAGGAAGCCGCCGTCGTGGTCGAACAGGCCAAGGAAGCCGGCCGCCAGGAAATCATCGTCAAGAACCGTGGTTTCTTCGACTTCGGCAGCAAGGAGCCGATCGAGAGCAACATCGTCGGCGAGTTCAAGGGCTTCTCCAAAGGCCGCGTCTATACGCTGGCCAATGGTCAGGAATGGGAACAGACCGATGTGGCCAGCCTCTCCGGCGTGCGCAAGGAGGCTCCCAAGGTCAAGATCAAGCCCGGCCTGGTCGGCGTGTGGTATCTGCAGATCGAGGGGTACAACACCCCGGCCAAGGTGCGGCGGATCAAGTAAGCGCGGCCAACAAAACGACTGCGCCTGCCGTCAGGCGGGCGTAGCCGGTGCTCGGTGCGGCATGGGCCAGTCGTACGCTTCGGTGCTGAGTACGCCGTCAATGCATCCCTGACGACCGCTCGCTGCTTTTTTTAGCCCCCTCCAAGTGTTAGCCCGTATAAGCAGTGCGGACGGCGCAAAGCTGCTGCAGAAGCAGAGAAACGCAGCCCCCTCGCCGGCGCGTGCGGATGTGCGATGGAGACCGGCCGGCACTGCCCAATCGCATGCAAGCGCGCTTCTGCGGAAAGTTAACGAGTCAATGCAGCGGCCTCTGTTCGCCGACAAGCTTGACTTCGTTTTCGCCGGCATCTGGTGTGGGCACTGCAAAGGATGGATGCGTCCTACGTGCCAGACTGGCCACCGACAACAGGCTTGATCTGCGCATCTGGCGCGGGCCGGGCCCTTGATCGCGCTGGCTCCCAGCGCCGCTGACGGAGAATGCCGATGCGCCTGATGACACGCTGCGGGATTGCATTGCTGGCCTTGATCGCAGGGCCAGCACTGGCGTCCACTGCTACCGAACGCTGCGCCACCGCGCCCCAGGTCGGGTTTGATCAAGCTCTGATCTGCTATCGCGATGCAGTAGAACAGCAGCCGCTGGTCTACACGCGAGGGGCCACCAGCCGCATCGCCGGTGTCGAGCGGCGCGAGTACCTGTTGACCTCGCAGACATGGTCGCCTGAAGGGCTCGTCACCCCGGCCACCTGGCAGCATGACGTGGCGATGTATGTGCCCGACGATGCGCTGCCGACGCGCGCGTTATTGATCTCCACCAATGGCACGCGTCATCCGGTCGCAGGCAGTGCGGTACAGCCGGCCAGCGAGTTGCCGCCGGAAGCGCTGGCGGCGCTGGCGCAACGCAGCCGCACCGTGGTCATCGCGCTGAGCGACATCCCCAATCAGGCACTGCAGTATCAGGGCGATGCCGCCCCGCGCCGCGAGGACGACAGCGTCGCCTACAGTTGGTCGCTGTTTCTGCAATCGCCGCAGCAGCGCAAGACCATGCCGCTGCATGTACCGATGGCCGCGGCGATCGCGCGCACCATGACTCTGGCCGAGCGCGAGTTGGCGCCGCTGCAGATCCATCGCTTCATTCTTGCTGGCGCGTCCAAGCGCGGCTGGGCCAGCTGGCACGCCACCATCGCCGACCCACGCGTGGACGCTGTGGTGCCGTTCGTGATCGACATCCTCAACATGCCGGCCGTGCTGGACCACATGTATCGGGCATACGGTGGCAACTGGCCGATTGCATTCAACGCGTATGCCAAACAGGGAATTACCGCGCAATTGCAGACCCCGGCGTTCGCGCAACTGGTGCAACTGCAGGACCCGCTGAGTTATCTGCACACGCCCTACCGCAAGCGCTTGAGGGTGCCCAAGTACATCGTCAACGCCAGCGGCGATGATTTTTTTCTGCCAGACAACACGCAGTTTTTCTATGACGCGCTGCCTGGCAGCAAGGCCTTGCGCATGGTGCCCAACAGCGCGCACAACGGCATCCGCACATCGATCGTCGATAGCTTGGTGCCGTTTATTGTGCGGCTGCAGCAGCAGCGCTCGCTCCCCAATGTGAGCGACACGTTGCGCGCAGGCGACGCACCGCACATTCGCTTCCGCTCGTCGGAACGACCGACGCAAGTGCGGCTATGGGCGGCCACCAATCCGCAGGCGCGCGACTTCCGCTATGCCTGCGGCATCCGCTACCACACCACCCCGATTGCGCTTGCACGCGGCAACACCGTCTCGGTGCCGGTGCAGATTCCAGATGCCGGTTGGAGCGCTTATTTCGTCGAAGCCACCTATGCGGATGGATTCGTCGCCACCAGCCAGACCTACGTGCTTGGCAAGCAGCAATATCCCTCTACAGCACCGCCCACCGACAATGCCGCGTGCAGCACGTTGCCCGGCATTGCGAGTCGCGCTGCTGCGGGTTGAACGGTGATTGCTGTTGCAGGGAGCGCGGGCAACGCATCGCGCGGCTCGCCGTTCGGCATCTTGCATAGCCAACCTCGATCCGCAAAAGGCAGTGACGCTGCGTGACGCTGGGCCTGCCAATGGCTTCGGCTTCACGAGACAGTAGGTCGCGATGTCGCGTAGCGCTCCCAAATAAAGACAGATGGTCGGTGGACTCGCACGTCACTGGCACCGTGTGCATGCGCACGAGCTGAGCACGCTTGCACACCGGCACCGCGCCAACTGCAAACGTACCGACTGCATCGTCTTGTCCACTTTGCGCAATGAAGTCCGCATAGAACCGGTCCATAGGGCGGTTTTTGCACTTGAGCCTGCCAACAAGATCGATCCAACCCGACTGGACCATTGACATCGTTGTCACCAACTTCTAAACAAGCCGCTACGCGCTGATGGCATCGGCTGATCAGACGGACTAAGGACTGCATGTGGCTGCGACTTCGCGTTCTGCTCACGCTTCTGCCACGCCTGCTGCTCCTGCGGCCACCGGCTTTATCGCGGCCGATGTCGGCGGCACGCATGTGCGTCTTGGCCACGTGCTGCAGGCAGAGGGCGCAGCGATTGCGCTTGCCCATTACCGCACCTATCGCTGCGGCGACTACGCCAGCCTTGACGCCATCCTGGCCGACTTCCTGCCGCAGGTGAGCCGTGTCGAGACGGTCGTGATCGCCAGCGCTGGCGTTGCGCTGGACGACGGCAGCTTCATCAGCAACAACCTGCCATGGAGCATCTCGCCCAACCGCCTGCGCGCCGCGTTGGACCTGCGCAACGTGCATCTGGTCAACGACTTCGAAGCGGTCGCCTATGCAGCGCCGCAGATGGAAGCGCGTGCGGTGCTGCAACTGAGCGGCCCCACGCCGCGGCATGCACGCAGCGCCGGGCCGATCCTGGTGGTCGGCCCCGGTACCGGGTTAGGCGCTGCGGTGTGGATCGATGCCAAGCCGCGCCCCATCGTGCTGGCGACCGAAGCAGGCCAGGTCGCGCTGGCCAGCACGCACGCGCACGAACAGCAGTTGCTGCGCATCCTGCTGCGCGACCAACACTATCTGCCGCTCGAGCACGTGTTGTCCGGCCCTGGACTGTTGCGGCTGTATGCCGCGGTGTGTGCGCTGCACGGTTCGCCGCAACGTCATCAGCAGCCTGCGGCAATCACGCATGCGGCATTGCATGAAGACGACGCAATGGCGCGCGAAACCCTGCACGTGTTCTGCGCCCTGCTCGGCCACGCCGTCGGTGACATGGCGCTGGCCTACGGCGCTGCCGGCGGCATCTATCTGGCCGGCGGCATCCTGCCGACCATCGGACACTTTCTGGCATCCAGTACGTTCGGCGCGCGTTTTCTGGACAAGGGCAACATGCGCGCGGTGCTCGAACGCATCCCGGTCAAGCTGGTCGAGCACGGGCAGCTGGGCGTGCTCGGTGCGGCCAATTGGTATCTGCAACACCACGCTGACGTGTCGTAAGCGTTTCACCGCGCGTTCCCCCGAACGTGCGGTTACTAAAAGTGGCTAACAAAACGTAGCGAGCAGTCGTCAGGTGGGTGTGGACGGCGCGCTCAGAACCGGAGTGTACGAGGGGTACATGCCGATTCCGAGCACCGGCCGCGCCCGCCTGGCGGTGAGCACAGTAGTTTTGCTAGCTACTTTCAGCCCCCGCATCCGGCGAGCCACGGCCCGCCATCCATCCCTGTGCGTGATGAGGAGAGACATCATGAAATACAGCACCACCCTGCTGTGCAGTGCGATTGCGTTGTCGTTGGCGGTCACCGCGCAAGCCCAGGACAGCCCTGGCCAGCAAGCCACCGAGCTGGACGCCGTTCAGGTGGTCGGCATCCGTGCCAGCCTGGAAAAATCGCTGGATACCAAACGTAACAACACCGGCATTTCCGAAGCGATCACTGCCGAGGACATCGGCAAGTTTCCCAGCACCAATGTGGCCGAAGCGCTATCGCAGATTCCCGGCGTCACCCTGGACCGACGCTTCGGCCAAGGCGAGCGCGTCAGCATCGACGGCACCGACCCCAGCTTGAATCTGTCGTTCCTGGATGGCCACCCGGTGGCGCAGGCGATCTGGTTGTACGGCGAACAGCCCAGCCGCGGATTCGACTACACCTTGCTGTCGCCGCAGATCCTGGGCCGCGTGGAGATCCTCAAGTCTTCCGAAGCGCGACTGACCGAAGGCAGCCTCGGCGGCACGGTGCTGATGCACACGCGCCAACCGCTGGATCTGAAAGCCAACGAGATCGCCGGCTCCATCGGCTACAGCTACAGCGACCAGGCCAGCAAGGGCAATCCCAATGCGGCCCTGCTCTATAGCTGGAAAAATCCCGCAGACACCTTCGGCATTGCCGTGTCCGCGCAGCACTACGAAGAACGCGTGGACCGCCGCGGCATGGAAGTATTCGGCTATGCGCCTGCCAGCACCTTCGCCAACGCCGCAGGCACGGTTCCGACCGATGCAGATGTGCCCAACTCGATCAATGCCGCCTGGTTTCAGCAAGACCGCGAGCGCGACAGCGCAGTGGTCAACCTGCAACTCAAACCCAGCGATGCGTTGGAATTCAATCTGAGCGGCGTGTACATCAACGAGAAGTTCGACAACTACAACCAGTCGATGTACAGCTTTTTGACCTGGAATGCCGGCACGGTGGCCGCGGTGGACCAGCTCGGCGATGTGCGCAACGGCGTGGTGACCAGCGGCCATTCCAGCGCCAATGCCGATCCGCTTGGCGGCACGGTGATCTACGACAACAACGTGCGCGAGTCGGAAGTCACCACCAAAGGCCTGGATCTGCGCGGCGCGTTCCGCGGCGATGGCTGGGGTGTGAAGGGACAGGTGGGACAGAGCAAATCCGAAAACAAGGATCTGTCGCAATACTTCATCGAGCCGTTCTACAACGGCGGCTTCCGTTGGGACACGCGCCGCGGCATCCAGTTCGACGACCCTGCGCGCGCACGCGACCCAGTCAATTGGGGCTCGGCCGGCGGCTGGTTCGGCAACAACGGCATCTTCTCCACCGAGAGCAAGGACACCTACGGCCAACTGGATCTGGATGTGCAGTTCGATGGCATGTTCAACCAGTTACTGCTGGGTGTACGTCACGGAAAACACGAGGAACGTTTCGAGCTCAACGTCTACGGCGGAGTGACCCCTGGCACATTGGCCGATGTTGGCACGATCGGTCTGACCGACCTGCAGGATTTCTATCCCGACCACGGCCAGCACGTGCAGGCCGGGCGCAACAATGTGCTGAACTGGATCCGCAACAGCCCGGTCGATTACAACGCGCCGGATCCGGCCAGTTATCTCAACAACAGCTGGGCGCTGGAGCAGACCAATAACGCGGCCTACGCGCAGTTGAATTTCTCCGGCGGCGGTCTGCGCGGCAATCTGGGCGTGCGCTATGTGGACTCCAAGACCGAAGGCAGCGGCTTTGTCTACAGCGGCACACCGTCGTTGGCCAACGCCGACAGCCTGTGGCAGACGCGTACCCGCAAAGAGGACTTTCTGCTGCCGTCGCTGACCGTGTCCTACGACGCCAGCGAGGACTGGGTGTTCCGCTTTGCCGCGGCCAAGGTGATCGCCTGGGCGCCCTACAACCAGATGGTCAACAACACCTTCCTCAACGACACCACGCTGACCGGCAGCGGCGGCAACGCCGAGTTGTCACCGTACGAATCGTGGAATTTCAATCTCTCGGCAGAGTATTACTTCGCACAGCAATCGGTGGTGGCGTGGTCGGTGTTCTACAAAAAGATCGACAACTACATCGACACCAGCGCCAGCGTGGAGCATCAGTACAACGCGCTGCGCGATAGCGCACCGCAGAGTTGGGCGCAATTGCTCGGCAGCAACGGCTGTACCGCCGACGGCTACTGCGACTACAGCGTGCAGCGGCCGCGCAATGCCGGCGACGGCAAGGTCAAGGGCTTCAATCTCTCGTTCCAGCAACCCTTCGGCGACAGCGGCTTTGGCCTGACCGCCAACTACACCTACGCCAACGGCGAAAACAACACCGGCGATGCGCTGCCGTATCAGTCACGCAACAGCGTGGCCTTCAGCCCGTACTTTGAGAAAGGCCCGCTCAACGCGCGACTGACCTACAACTGGCGCGATAGCTATCTCGCCGGCGGCTATGTGGCCGGTGCGGCACCGGCCAGCGTGGACGACTACGCCGAACTCGGCGCCAGCATCGGCTATGCATTCAGCCCGAACTGGTCGCTGCAGATCGATGGGCAGAACCTGCTGGATGAAGAATATCTGCAGTATCTCGGTGACAAGGATCATCTGGCCGGCCGCTACAAAAGCGGGCGGCGCTATATGGCGAGCCTGCACGTGAAGTTCTGAGGCTGCGACGTTCTGACGCTGGCGTCTTCGTGGGTGCGGCCACTGCCATGTGGCCGCACGCGCGGGGTGCGTTGGAAGCCTGCATCGACCAATACCGCTTGGCCATACGTGGCGGACGCCACGCATGGCTCGTCCACGCAACATGATCTATACGTCACGTCACGTCGCGCACGGCACGGCAAGCGACCGACATGCCATTGCGGCGGCCAAACACCTGGCCCATCACTCGCCAGGTAAGCGCGAACGGCTCACGCTACAGCGAGCTGCAAGCAACCGCACGCAATCCGCCGACAACTCATCAGCGCAACGCCGCCACCCGCTGCGACAATTTCTTTGCCGACACGCCGGACCTGGCACCGAGCTCCTGCGCGAACACCGACACCCGCAACTCTTCCAGATCCCAGCGCAGCGCCTGCCAGTCGGCACGCTGCTGCAAGCCACGCGCAGCCGCATCGCCCAACGCATCCACGAACGGCTTGAGCTCGAGCATGCGCGACTGATCGCGCGCCGGGTCGCGCTTGGCACGCTCGGTCCGCAGGATCATCGCCTTGAGATAGCGCGGATAATTGGCCAGCGCCTCGGCAGGTGTGTCGCGCAGGAAGCCGGCATGCACCAGCGCGCGCAACTGCTGCTCCATATCGTCCAGATTGCCGCGTGCCCAGCCCATCAGTGGCGCTTCCAGCAACGGTTTGAGCTCGGCCACGGCGCCCAGGATGCTCTCGGCTAATTTGAGCCGCTCCATCGCTTCGCCGAACAGACGCTTGGTCGCATCGTCGCGACGTTGCGCAAACGCACCCGGGTCGCGGATCGCGCCCAGCCCGTCGGCCAGCACCGCATTGAGCGCGGCATCGACCAGATCGCCACGCAGCCGCTCTTGCGATTCGATCGCTGCATACAGCAGACCGGTTTTGGGCGAGACCGGCAACTGTTTGCGCGCGTGTTTGATCTTGTCGGCCAACGCGATTTCCAGCAGGCGACGCACGCCGCGTGGATGCGCCTGCGCGGCGTCGTTGCGGTCAGCAAAGATGCGTAAGGCAGCATCGTCGCCCTGATCCACCAGGGCCGGGTACGCCGGCACGCCAGCCTCGCCGGCGACCTGTTCGGGAATCGGCGTGGCGGGGAAATCGCGCAGCCCTTCCGCAGCCAACGCGCGCCCGGCACGCGCAGCAAACGCCTGCCCGGCGCGTTCGCCGAAGCGCGCACGCAGCCCGTCCAGATCGCGCGATTCGGCCAGCACCTTGCCGTCGTCGTCGCGCAGACGCAGGTTCATCAGCAGATGCGTGTCCAGCGATTCTTCATCGAAATCCAGCGCGGCGACCTGCACACCGGTGGCCTTGGACAGAAAGCGCGCCAGCTCGCCACGGATATCGTCGGCCGACGGCAGGCTGTAGGCCTCGCAGAACGCACGCCCGAAATCCGGCGCCGGCACAAAATTGCGCCGCTGCACCTTGGGCAGGCTGCGGATCAGCGCCGATGCCTTGTCGGCGACAAAGCCAGGCGCCAGCCATGACAGGCGCGCCGGGTCCAGCGCATTGAGCAGGTGCAGCGGCACGTCCAGGGTGACGCCGTCATCGATCGCACCCGGCTCGAAGCGGTACTGCAACGGCAGCCGCGCATCGCCCAGCGGGAAATACTTCGGAAAGCGATCGGCTTCGCTGCCTTCGCCGGGCAGCAGATCGTTCAAGGTCCAGTGCAGGCCGCGGCGCTTGTCTGGCGGCAAGGTTTTCCACCATGCATCCAGGCCGCTGGCCGAATGCAGCTCGGCCGGAATGCGGTCCAGGTACCAGCGCGCCTGCCAGCCTTCGTCGGCCACGATACCGGCCCGGCGCAGCTTTGCCTCTTCCTCGCGCGCCTGTTCCAGCACCTTGAGGTTGTCGGCCACAAACGCCGCGCGCGTATTGATTTCGCCGGTCACCAGGGCTTGCCGCACGAACAGATCGTGCGCGGCAGCCGGGTCGATCTTGCCGAAATGCACCGGCTTCTTCGGCGCCAGCACCAGCCCGAACAGGCTGATCTGCTCCGAGGCCACCACCTGCCCTTGGGCGCGCGACCAATGCGGGTCGAAATGCTTGCGTGCCAGCAGGTGCGGCAACTCGGCGATGGCCCAATCCGGCTCGATCGCGGCGTTGGTCATGCCCCACACTTTTTGCGTGTCCAGCAAGGTCGCCGCAAGAATCCACGGCGGTGGCTTGCGCGCCAATGCCGAACCCGGGAACGGCACGAACCGGCGTTGCCGCGCCGCCAGGAAGTCGCCCTTTTCGGTGCGATGGCCGATCTGCGTGGGCAGGCCCGCCAGCAGCGCGCGGTGCAGCGATTGGTACGCGGCAGCGCGTTCGCGCTCGCTGGCACGCGCCGAGCCTTCAGCGGCCTCGGCCTGTTTGTTCGATGCCGCCGCAGCGGATTGCGTCGGTGGCGCAGTCGGATCGGGTTTGCCTTCGCGCGCAAGACGCGCGGCGCGATGCAGCTGCCCGCGCGTCGGCCGGTTGGCATTGTGACCATCCTCGCGCGCAGGCGCACTGGCGCCCGCCAGCAGCGGCGCCAGCATCACGTTGGCCGGCTCTTCGCTCCAGCCGAGTTCTTCGCACAACAGGCGCAACTGCCGATGCAGCTCGCGCCACTCGCGCATGCGCAAAAAGCCCAGAAAATGCCGGTTGCACCAATCGCGCAACTTGGACTGGGTGAGGTCTTCGTGCACCTGCCGGTACGCGTCCCACAGGCGCAGGATGCCGACGAATTCCGAGCGCGCATCGGCAAACAATGCATGCGCATTGTCGGCCGCCTCGCGCGCTTCCGGCGGGCGTTCGCGCGGGTCCTGGATGCCCAGGAACGCGGCGATGATGATCATCTCGCGCAGGCAGCCGTGCTGCTGCGCGGCCACCAGCATGCGCGCCAGCTTGACGTCCACCGGCAGGCGCGCCATCTGCCGACCGATGGCGGTCAGACGGCGCTCGGCGTCGATCGCCCCCAGCTCCAGCAGCTGCTGCCACCCATCGGCCACCGCGCGCTCGTCGGGCGCTTCCAGAAACGGGAAGTCTTCGATCCGCCCCAGCCCGAGTTGCAACATGCGTAGGATCACGCCCGACAACGACGCGCGCCGGATTTCCGGATCGGTAAACGCCGGCCGCGCGGCGAAGTCCGCTTCGGCATACAGCCGGTAACAAATCCCTTCGGCGATCCGCCCGCAACGGCCCATGCGCTGATTGGCGCTGGCCTGCGAGATCGGCTCGATATGCAGGCGGTCCAGCTTCTGCCGCGGGCTGTAGCGCTTGACGCGCGCAAAGCCCGGGTCCACCACATAGCGGATGCGTGGCACCGTCAATGAGGTTTCGGCCACGTTGGTGGCCAGCACCAGACGCCGGCGCGGGCCTGGATTGAACACGCGGTCCTGGTCGGCCGCCGACAGCCGCGCATACAGCGGCACCACTTCGGTCTCGCGGTATTTGCGCCGTTCCAGCGAATGATGCGCATCGCGAATCTCGCGCTCGCCCGGCAGGAACATCAGCACATCGCCACGTGGATCGATGCGGGTGATCTCGTCGATTGCCGCCACGATCGCATCGTTGACGCTGCGCTCGCCGTCGCGGCCGGCATCCTGCGCATCGTCGCCGCCGCTTTCGCCTTCGAGCGGGCGATAGCGCACTTCGACCGGAAAGGTCCGCCCTTCCACATTGATCACCGGCGCATTGTCGAAATGCTGCGCAAAGCGCTCGGTATCGATGGTGGCCGAAGTCACGATCAACTTGAGATCAGGGCGTTTTTTCAGCAGCTGCTTGAGATAGCCGAGCAGGAAGTCGATGTTGAGGCTGCGCTCGTGCGCCTCATCCACGATGATGGTGTCGTAGGCCGACAACCAGCGGTCGCTGGCGATCTCCGCCAGCAGGATGCCGTCGGTCATGAACTTGATGCGCGACTGCTCGCTCACCCGGTCGGTGAAGCGCACCTGGAAGCCCACCACGGTGCCCAACGGCGTCTTCAGCTCGTCGGCCACCCGCGCGGCCACCGCACGCGCGGCGATCCGGCGCGGCTGGGTGCAACCGATCATGCCTGCGGCACCGCGCCCGGCGGCCAGACACAGCTTGGGCAACTGGGTGGTCTTGCCGGAGCCGGTTTCGCCAGCGATGACCACCACCTGATGGTCGCGGATCAACCCGATGATGTGCTCGGCTTCGCGTGCGATCGGCAGTTGCGTGTCGAGCGTGATTGCCGGCTGTTGCTCGGCACGCGCCTGCCGCTGCGTCAGCGACGCCGCCAACGCCTGCTCGAACGCGTCGCGCAGCTGCGGGTTGCCGGGCTTGCCCTGCCAGCGCGACCATAGGCCAAGCAGGCGGCCCCGGTCTCGGCTCATTGCGCCATCCACGGCGTGGCGACGCTCACGCAGCAGCGTGGCAAGGTCGGTGTCGATAGCGCTCATTGATGGAAAAATGTGAAAGATTGAATGACGTTTGATCCTTTAGCCTGTCTATTGTGACGCCATATCTGTTCCATCAGACATCCACTTCCTCAGAAGGGCCATCCCATGTCCAAGAAAAAGAACGCCAACAAGCCCGTCGTGATCAACGATGCCCTGCCGGTCGCTGCCGCGTCGGCGCCGCATATCGATATCGGGATCAAGGACGGCGATCGCAAGAAGATCTCCGACGGCCTGGCCCGCTACATGGCTGACGCCTTCACGTTGTATCTGAAGACCCACAACTTCCATTGGAACGTCACCGGGTCGATGTTCAACTCGCTGCACACCATGTTCGAAACCCAATACACCGAGCAGTGGGCCGCGCTGGACGAAGTGGCCGAGCGCATCCGCGCCCTGGGCTATAACGCACCGGGCTCCTACAGCGAGTTCGTCGCATTGACCTCGATTCCGGAAGAGCCGGGCCTGAGCGACAGCGCCGACTGGCGGGAGATGGTGCGCCAGCTGGTCAGCGGCAACGAAGCGCTCTGCCGCACCGCGCGCAAGGTGCTGGGCACCGCCGACGACGCCGGCGACGACCCGACCGTGGACCTGCTGACCCAGCGTCTGCAGACCCACGAAAAGTACGCCTGGATGCTGCGCTCGCTGCTGCAGTAACCCCTTGGGCTTCGCCCCTGCGGGTTTGCCCAAGGTTTCGCCGCGCCGAAACCTTGGGCGCCTGCTCACTGCCTGCCACACCCCGCGCCTTCGGCGAGCCCCCTGACTCAAGGGGCTCTGTGTGCTGTCAGTTGTTGAGCCCCTCTCCCTCCGGGAGAGGGGTTGGGGTGAGGGTACGGTGCGAAGCTTCATCCAGCTCAACCTCACAAGACCTCACACACCGCTGATCAACCGCCCTCACCTCGCGGCGTTCCCCGACCAGCCAGTACGCAACACTGCCGGCATGACACCGACCAGGGCTTGACCCGCACGGTATCCTAAGCGGATGTCTTCCCCCGCCCACGAACTGCTCAGCCGCGTCTTCGGTTACGACGACTTCCGCGGCCCGCAACAAGCCATTGTCGAACACGTCGCTGCCGGCAACGACGCCCTGGTACTGATGCCCACCGGCGGCGGCAAGTCGCTGTGCTATCAGGTGCCAGCGCTGTTGCGCGACGGCATCGGCATCGTGGTGTCGCCATTGATCGCGCTGATGCAGGACCAGGTCGAAGCCCTGCGCCAGCTGGGCGTGCGCGCCGAATTCCTCAACTCCACGCTGGATGCGGAAAACGCGCAACGGGTCGAACGCGCCCTGCTGTCAGGCGATCTGGATCTGCTCTACGTCGCACCGGAGCGCCTGTTGACCCAGCGCTTCCTGTCGTTGCTGGAACGCAGCCGCATCGCGCTGTTCGCCATCGACGAAGCGCATTGCGTGTCGCAATGGGGCCACGACTTCCGCCCCGAATATCGCCAGCTCACCGTGCTGCACGAGCGCTGGCCGCACATCCCGCGCATGGCCTTGACCGCCACCGCCGACCCGCCCACCCAGCGCGAGATCGCCGAGCGTCTGGATCTGGTGGACGCACGCCACTTCGTCAGCTCCTTTGACCGCCCCAACATCCGCTACACCGTGGTGCAGAAGGACAACGCGCGCAAACAGCTGCAGGAGTTCCTCACCCGCCATCGCGGCTCGGCCGGCATCGTCTATGCAATGTCGCGGCGCAAGGTCGAAGAAACCGCCCAGCAGCTGTGCGCGCAAGGCTTCAACGCCCTGCCCTATCACGCTGGCCTGCCCGCCGAAGTGCGTGCGCAGAATCAGCGCCGCTTCCTGCGTGAGGACGGCATCATCATGACCGCCACGATTGCCTTTGGCATGGGGATCGACAAGCCGGACGTGCGCTTCGTGGCGCATGTGGACCTGCCCAAATCGCTGGAGGGCTACTACCAGGAAACCGGCCGCGCCGGCCGCGATGGCGACCCGGCCGAAGCCTGGCTCTGCTACGGCCTGGGCGATGTGGTGCTGCTCAAGCAGATGATCGAACAGGGCGAGGCGGCCGAAGAGCGCAAGCGCCTGGAACGCGCCAAGCTCGATCACCTGCTCGGCTACTGCGAATCCATGCAGTGCCGCCGTCAGGTACTGCTGGCAGGCTTCGGCGAGACCTATCCCAAACCCTGTGGCAACTGCGACAACTGCCTGACCCCGGCAGCGGCGTGGGATGCCACGGTGGCCTCGCAGAAAGCGCTGAGCTGCGTGTACCGCAGCGGGCAGCGCTTCGGTGTCGGTCACCTGCTCGACATCCTGCGCGGCAGCGAGAACGAGCGCATCAAACAGCTTGGTCACGATCAACTGAGCACCTACGGCATCGGCCGCGACCTGGACGAGCGCACCTGGCGCGGCGTGTTCCGCCAGCTGGTGGCGGCCAGCCTGCTGGAAGTCGACAGCGAGGGCCACGGCGGCCTGCGCCTGACCGACGCCAGCCGCCAGGTGCTCAAGGGCGAGCGTCAGGTGATGATGCGCCGCGAGAACCCGGCCGCCGGACGGGATCGCGGCGCGCAGCGCACCGGCCTGCCGGTGCAGCCGCAGGATCTGGTGTTGTTCAACGCGCTGCGCGGTTTGCGCGCGGAACTGGCCAAGGAACAGAACGTGCCGGCCTTCGTGATCTTCCACGACAGCACGCTGCGCAATATCGCCGAGCAACGGCCCACCAGCATCGATGCGTTATCCCGGGTTGGCGGCATCGGTGGCGGCAAACTGGCCCGCTATGGTGCGCAGCTGATCGAGATCGTGCGCGAGCAAGGCTGATGCAACAGCGTGTGTCAGCGCCATGCCTGTCGCGACACAACAATCGGCCGAATCGACAGCGCGCATTCAATCAGCCGTTGCTAGTTTCACAAGGCGAGCTGGCACGCGCTGCCAGTCATTCCTATAGAGTCGAACCGATGAAACGCAGCCTGCTTCTCCTGGCCACTCTATTTGCCGCCGGTGGCGCGCTCGCCCAGACCGGCGATGTCAGCGCCGAACCGGCCACCGCCCGCTCGCTGGACCTGAGCGTCCCCCAGGCACCTCTCCAATACCGCTCCGACCCGGAGTACAGCACCGACCCGCCCGGCACGTTTTACGGCGACAAGAGCGGCCCCCGCCCGGCGCTGGCACGCCCCAGCGCCGCATCGATCGCGGCCGAACGCGCCGAGCAATGCCAGGGCAAGCTGCATGGTGCGGTCGAGACCGGTATGGGCTATTCCAACCGCGGCGGCAACAGCAACTGGCAGGCGGTCAATTTGAATTCCTGCAAGACCTATTACGACGACGACGGCAAGGCGCATCAGATCGGCGTCAGCATCAGCGTCGGCCGCGGCGAAGGCCCGGTGTTCGGCCCACGCTACGCACCCGGCGGTTATGGCCCGGGCCCGTTCGGCTGGTAACCATACGGCTCCGTCTGCGTTGACGGGGGGTTCACTGCCGCATCGCTGAAAATGTGGCTTGCCTTACGAGACGTGCTCATGTCACAGAACAAGGAACGGCCAGTTGTATTCGTCGTTGAAGACGGCGACGGCACCCGACAACTCAGCTGCCTTGTCCTGGAAAGTTACGGCTTTACCTGCCGCAGCGCCGGATCGGTCGAAGAAGCCCTGACCCTGATCGACAGCGACCCGCGCGTCGATGTGTTGTTTTCCGATATCCATTTCCCCGGCGGCCTGACCGGCGTGGATCTTGCGTTGAAGACCGCGTATGCGCCATACAACCTGCCCGTGCTGCTGACCTCCGGTCTGGCGGTGGAGTACGTGGAAGAGATCCTGCCTGACGGCGTGGCCTTCCTGGAAAAGCCCTACACCCCCGAACAACTGCTCACCGCGATCCGCAGCGTGATGGCGAAACGCCGCGTACTCGCCACCCCAAGCGTGTAACGCAGACGGCCGCAGCTGGACGGCGGCCCACAATCCCGGTATGAAATGCCAGCCGTCGCGCGATGCGGCGGCAACGGGGATTGATCACGACATAGCTGTGCCAAGGCCGCGGTGCAATGCCCGCCTGGTGCCGCTGTGCTTTACGCCAGGGGACAACATGAAACAGCTAGTAACCGCAGCCATTGCCATGGCTGCGTTGAGTGGTTGCGCAACGGTGATGAACGACGCGACCCAGCCGATACGCGTCGATACCAAGACCGCCGACGGCCAAACCGTCACCGGCGCCGACTGCGCCATCGGCAACGACAAGGGGCGCGTCACCCTGAAGTCCGGCCAGACCGCACAGGTGCGCCGGTCCGCGCACGATCTGGAGGTCACCTGCGTGCTGCCCGGTCAGCGCGATGCGGCGGGCCGCTCCATCTCGCGTGCCAACATGGGCATCTGGGGCAACATCCTGATCGGCGGCGCAATCGGCGCCATCGTCGACCACAACAAGGGCACCGGCTACACCTACCCGAGCTGGATCCAGCTGGTGTTCGGGCAGACGCTGAGCTTCGACCGCCGTCGCGAGGAACGTGGGCAGCCACTGCAAGGCGAGACCGCGCAAGGCGGTGTGGTGGCGGCAAGCGGCCGCACGCACAACGAAGCGGTGACAACGCCGCTGGCAAGCGATGCCCCCACCGTCGCGCCTGCCCGCGTTGCGGCATCGCCCGGCGTCGCTGCGGCTTCGACGACGCCTGCAGGCCCGGCGATGTCGAGCGAATCGTCCATGGCACGCGCCCAAAGCATCAGCAGCGGTTTGAACTGCGGCCCGGTGCAGGCGGCTGGCCCCACCCGCTTCACTGCGACCTGCCAGAGTGGCAGCACGGTGCAGATCGATTGCGCCGGCTTCCGCTGCACGCCCGCCTTTCAGTGACCTCCGGCGACTGCGCTCCGCTGCGAGCGCAGTCGCACCAGCATGGTTGTCGGGAACACCCCGACAGCCTGTGGGCGCGCCCCCGATTTACGTGATGCGCGTCTCATTTAAACTGCAACCACCGGACGCGAGGCCTGTTGGGCCGCTCAACTCGCGAGGTGCTGAGCACGCCCCTGCCGGACATGATTGATGCAGACCTGCCGTGGCGCAGTGCTGTCTTGCATCGGCCAACGCGTTCGTCAGACCGTTGCGACGCAATGAGCGCGCTCCGTCGGCTTTTCATCTGTTTGCCTGCGCGCGTCGTTTCCGTGTGCCAACAGTTGCGTCTGCTAATGGAGACGTACACTCCACTGGATGTCGCGAAGCGCGTCCAGCGATGCGAACGCATCATTGCTGCAGTCGACACACGTGGCAACCATCGCTGGTCTGCTGACTGATCCAATCGATCTCGTCTGCTGGCCGATCTCATTGGCGCAGTACGCACCCTGCTCGCGCCTGCGTCGCACGGTTCAAATGTCGCTGGCTGCTGGTCGCAATAGCGCAGTTGCTGACACGTCTGTCTGAAGTTGGTTGACCTGCGATGGCTCTGACTGCGCGCGTGGCCTCCGTGCTAGTTGCACCAAACGCCGCAGAGCAAGCGCCTCCGCTGCAGCAATGCATTCCGAGCCGCACGACAGTGCTCCCGGCCTTCGAGATAGATACGCATGCGTCGATGCATGCGTGCTTGCATTGATGCGTGCTTGCAAGCAAGCAAGCATGCGCATTTCACGCGATCACGCAGACCGCTCGCTAGGCTAACGCCAGTGCAGCGCTTCGCTGCAATGACTTTCAGGAGATTTTCATGGGCGACAACGCGTTTCTGACACCGGCATTCGCCATCTTGGTCATTGGGATCATCGCCGTCGTGTTCTGGCTGGTGACCCGCGCCAAGAAAAGGCGCAACAAGAAGTAAGCGAATCGGGCGTCCGTCTGCGACGTCATTGCGCGGTGCGCATCGCTCCGTGCGATGCGGCCGATCGGGCGTCGGCCGACGTGAGTCGGCGCGTGCTTGGTACACGCCTCATGATTTCAGATGTCGACATCGCGGAGGCCGCAGCAAAGACGCTTGGTTGCCTTACAGCAATCCGCGTTTGCCGAAACGCATCGCTGTGTCGATGCGGCCACCGTGGTCAAGTGCGCTGCGTGCAGACACCTTATGCGCACTGACCAATACGTCTCTTAGAAACGTTCGCCCGACGGCAGATAACGCCACTGGCCGATGGCCAGCTTGCCCAGCGACACGCGGCCCACGCGCAGCCGGCGGATGCTCACCACGTCCAGCCCCACCTCGCCGCACATGTAGCGCAGTTGGCCTGGCTGCACATGCTTGATCGCAAAGCGCAGCCGCTCTTCGTTCTGCCAGCTTACCTTGCACGACGGCAGGCTGCGCTGCTGATATACCAGACCGTGCGCCAGACGCGCCATGCCATACGGGCGCAGCTCGCCGCGCACTTCCACTAAAAATTCCTGTTCGATCGAGCTGGCGTCGGCCGTCAGCCTGCGCAATACGCGCCCGTCCTGGCTCAACACCAGCAAGCCGCTGGCGTCGTCTTCCAGCGGCAGCGGCGCGCTGAGGCGCAAAAAATGCCGCTTGAGCACGCGCAACTCGGCGTTGTCCAGCTCGCTCCGGCTTGCCGGGTTGGCCAGCGCCAGCGCAGCGTCGGCGGTCATGCCTGCCGGCTTGTGCAAGAGCAAGGTGGCAGGTTCGGCAGGTTCAAGCACTGCATCCGGTGCAAGCGTCACCTGCACGGCGGTTGCCAGGGCCTGCGGTTCTTCGACAACGACCCCGTCCACGCTGACCCAGCCACCCTCGATGTACTGCTGCGCCTCGCCACGCGAGCAGCCGAACTGCGCGGCAACGCATTTATCGAGACGAATGGGATCGGACATCGGGCAAGCTCAGCATCAGAGCACGGCAGTGTACGTGCTGGGTCGCCGAATGCGTGAGGCGAGCGCCATTCCAGTCACCCGCTCCACAGGCCGGCCACGCCACAAAAACCGCAAGGACGCTGCGGCACTGCCTGGGGTCACCCCACCGACGCGCCTTCATCCATGCATGCTTCTGCCCAGCAACACAAAGTGGGAAACTCAGCGCTCACACAGGAGCTCGCAGATGTTCATCAAGTTCGGCACCACCCGGGTCCGCGTCACCCATATCTCCGTCATCAGCGATCCGTTCAACGCCGGCGAAAGCTTCGGCTCGTATTGCCACTCGGTCCGGGTCGGCATGATCTCTGGCGAAGAGGTCTTCGCGCGGTTCAATAGCGAGTCCGATGCACGACAGCTGCACGCCGACGTGCTGGCTGCGCTGGAAGGCTGATGCAGGTTGGTAGCGCGGCGCGCGTGCTTGGCTGCTGAGGTTCGCCTCGTCACCAGATGCAGTGCACGCTGCCGACACTGCTTCACGCGCACGCAGTGCCCTGCACTGCGGGGCACTGGCGCAACATCGATCGACGCAGGTTGACCGCATCTCTAGCTGACGCTCCAGCGAATCTGTGCAAGGTCCGTTGCAGGTGGTAGGCAAGACGCAATCCGAGGCATTTCCCCCGCGCGTCACGCGCGGCATAACGAGCGTTCTGCAAGTGACACGCATCGATCTAGTCAGACGTTACAAGCGCGACTAACAAATGGCGCGCGCGATCAGTGATCGATGCGGATTCCTGCACATACGCTGCGACGACATGCGTATTGCGCGCTTATTTTCAGCATCGGCAACATCTATTTAACGTGCACGCAAAAGCGGCGTTAGCTGCGCTCCATGCCTCTGACGCCATCAAGATGTCAGGCGCCGATGGACAGCTGTCGGGGAATCTCTTCCGCGCAATGAATCCGCTGTAACTATTACAGAACGGAAGGCTTTAGCACACCCGTCTCCAGCCGCTAGCTGGGCAAGAGGCTTGAGTGGATGCACCCCGCATCCACTGGCCCCTTCAGCTGCGCTAACTGGATGCGGTTATGAACGATTATTTGCAACGCTTCAATGTCGGCCGTCGCTTGGGCATGGCTTTCGGCATTTTGATTCTCTTGTCGGGTCTGCTTGTGGCGACCGGCCTGATCACCATGTCCAACGCCCGCTACGAGCTGGATACCATCGTCAACAACAACATGGAGCGGATTCGCCTCTCGAGCGACATGCTCGATGCCAATACCAACGTGGCGATCGGCCTGCGCGACATCGTGATGGTGTCGGGCGATGCAGCAAACCGCCGCGCAATGGAGATGGTCCAAAACAATCGCGCGCGTTACAAGGAATCTCACGCTGCACTGGCGGCCATGCCCAGCAGCGACGTAGAAAAGGCTGCGCTCAAGCTGGTGCAGGAAAAACGCGACATCTCGGTCAAGTTCAACAACCAGATTCTCGACTACGGCATCCATGACCAGAACCAGGAAGCCCTGGGCTTGTTGCAAGGTGCGGCCGCCACTGCGATGAATGAGCAGCAGGCCGCCATTCGCGACAACGCCGCGTTGGAGCGGCGCCTCAGCAAGGAAGCATATGCCGCGGCCGTGCAATCCATGCATCGCGGCAAGGTCATCCTGGCAAGTGGCGGCATCGCGGCATTGGTGATCAGCACCTTGCTGGCGTGGTTGATCACGCGCAGCCTGACCACACCATTGAGCCAGGCCACACGCACCGCCGAAGCCATCGCCGCCGGCAACCTGCACAACGACGTCCACACCACCGCCACCGACGAAACCGGCCGTTTGCTGCAGGCCATGGACAAGATGCAACTGCAGGTGCGCAACCTGATCGCTGCACAGACCGATATGGCCAGGCATCACGACGCCGGCACGATCAGCTTCCGCATCGATGCTTCGGCATTCCCCGGCGACTACGGCCGCATGGCCAATGACACCAATCTGCTGGTGGCCTCGCACGTTGCCGTGCAGACCGATCTGGCACGCATCATGGGCCGCTATGCGGTTGGCGAACTATCCGAAGACATGCAGCCGTTGCCCGGTGAAAAAGCGGTGTTCAGCGACACCATGTCGCAGGTCAAGCTCAACCTCTCGGCGATGAATCACGAGATCAAGCATCTGGCGCAGTCGGCCGCCAACGGCGACTTCAGCGCGCGCGGCGATGTCGAGCGTTTTCAATTCGACTTCCGCATCATGGTCGAAAGCCTCAATCATTTGATGTCCACCGCCGACGGCAACCTGCAGTCGTTGTCGTCGTTGCTGCAATCGATCGCCGCCGGCGACCTCACCGCACGCATGAGCGGCGACTTCCGTGGCGTGTTTGCGCAAATGCGCGACGACGCCAATGCCACCGCCAGCCAGCTGGCGCAGATCGTCGGCAACATTCAGCAGTCGGCGGTATCGATCAACGCGGCTGCCAGCGAGATCGCGGCCGGCAACCAGGATCTGTCGCAACGCACCGAGCAACAGGCGGCCAATCTCGAAGAGACCGCAGCGTCGATGGAAGAACTGACATCCACCGTCAAACAGAATGCCGAGGGCGCACGCCAGGCCAATCAGCTGGCGATCGGTGCCGCACGCGTTGCCTCGCAAGGTGGCGAGGTTGTGGGCAAGGTCGTCGACACCATGAGCGGTATCGAAGCGTCGTCCAAGAAGATCGCCGACATCATCAGCGTCATCGATGGCATCGCGTTCCAGACCAACATCCTCGCGCTGAACGCAGCGGTGGAAGCCGCACGTGCCGGCGAACAGGGCCGTGGCTTTGCCGTGGTCGCCTCCGAAGTGCGGACGCTTGCACAACGCTCCTCCGGTGCGGCCAAGCAGATCAAGGATCTCATCGACGACTCGGTGCAGCGTGTGGCCGATGGTTCGGCACTGGTCCACAGCGCCGGCAAGACCATGAGCGAAGTGGTCGCGAGCGTGCAACGCGTCACCGACATCATGGGCGAGATCTCCGCCGCCTCGCAGGAACAATCGGCCGGCATCGAACAGGTCAATCAGACCATCACTAACATGGACGAAACCACGCAACAAAATGCAGCGCTGGTGGAAGAAGCCACCGCCGCCGCACGCTCGATGGAAGAGCAGGCAGCGCAGCTCACCGATGCGGTGGCCATCTTCAGAATCGATGCACGGCAGGCGCAAGACACCAACATGCGTACGGCCGCTCCGGTCGCACGGCTGCTCCACAAAGTCGCCAACGCCTGATCGATCCACGCCGGCAAGTTCGCCGCGATATCTCCAGCACCGCCGCGTGCAACATGTCAGCAAAAGAGCGCCGCCTGGCGCTCTTTTGCTTTGACTATTCACGCATCACGCCATCGGCAAGCGCTTGCGCGTGACACGGGTGCGTGAGCGCGAGCGAACCTTCGCTATGGCGCATCTGCTCGACCAAGCACGCGCGCGATAGGCACTGCCTAACAACTTCGCAATGCCGCAACCGTCGACGCAACGCCTACTCCCGCTGGCGACACATGGCATCGCCCTCACTCCAGCGTGCATCACCTGCACGTCGTATCGCGCTTCGCTTATGACTTCACAAATTCGCACTCTGGTGCGCCTGCGGTACAGATGTGAACCATCATCATTACCTCATCAGTTGACCTTCGAGAAGTGGTTATTTATTTCCTATCACTGTGAACAGTCATTGCATTACAGATAGGTATTACTTAACACGCATGACTGGGACGAATGCCGTGCAGCAGAAGCCGCTGGATTGCAGGCTCCGACGCTCTCCGCCGATGGCTGCACACCCCGCACGACGACCGGCTGGCAGTGCTGCGCGCGCGACGTTCCCACCCATGCTCATTCCGACGGCTTCGACCGTCATCCCCCTGCCGCTTGCCCAGGGCGTCATGTAGCGAGGTCTTTACATGGAATTGCGAGTCAACATCGGCACGGCATTGGGCATCGCCCTGCTGGCCACCGCCGGCGCTTCGCAGGCGTCCCCCTTCGGCACCCATCCGGCCCGTGGCACGGTCTTGTCGAGCAACGTTCTGACCAGCTACACCCGCGATGCCATTGCGAACATGCTGCGCGACGACCCATCGCATGAGCAGCCCAGCTGCAACGTTCGCGTAGCGGAATTCACCTATGCCACCATCGGCGTCGAAGGCGAACCAGCCACCGCGTCGGCCGCGCTGCTGGTGCCGGGCGGGCCACAGTGCCAAGGCCCATATCCCCTGCTGGCATGGGGCGAAGGCACCCAGACGTTGCGCAGCACGGAACAGGCAAAGGACATCCGCGACGCGCGCGGTAACGACCCGTTGGTCACCCGACTTGCCAGCCAGGGCTACGTCGTCGTCGCCACCGATTATCTCGGCCTTGGCAAATCGAATTACCCCTATCACCCCTACATGCACAGCGCCTCGCAAGCCAGCGCCATGATCGATGCGATGCGCGCCGCGCGCAGCGTCCTGCGCCGTTTGAACACGCCGCTGTCGGGCAAGGTGATGCTCTCCGGCAACTCGGCCGGCGCCCACGCCGCACTGGCAACACAACGCGAGATCGAAGCGCACCTATCGCAGGAATTCAACCTGGCGGCCAGCTCGGGGATCTCCGGACCTTATGCGCTAAGCGAATCGGCATTGGACGATCTGACCGGACGTAACACCGTGGCCGAAAGCACCTTTGCCTTGGTCTTTTTGAGCTACGCAATCACCTCCATGCAGCGCACTTATCACAACGTCTATCTGGCGCCGGCGCAAACGTATCAAGACCCCTGGGCCGCACAGGTGGAAGCGTTTTTCCCCGGTACGCATAGCGTGGGCGATCTGGTCACCACGTTGCCGCCGGTCGGCAAGATCAAGGACTACTTCACCGCGGCCTTTCTTCAGGACGTCGCAAACAATCCGTTCAACCCGTTGCGGCAAGACTTGCAACGCAACGACCTGCTCGACTGGCGCCCGCGCACCCGCACCCTGCTGTGCGGCTCATCCAACGATGCGAGCGTGCCGTTCAAGAACGCCACCAGGGCGATCGACACGTTCAAGCGCAATGGCAGCAACCAGGTGACAACGCTCGATCTGGGCACGGGCAAGCGGGAAGACAACAGCGCCTTCGTGCATCTGGCAGTCGAGGAAAGCTGCATCGTGGCCGTGCGTCAGCAGTTGCTGGACCGTAGCCGCTGACCGTTGCGAACACGCGCGTCTGCGCCTTGCCACCATCCCGCAGGCAGCTGCGGGATGGTCGATCATGATTCTTTATTCAGGCCGCAGCTGCGCCAGCGCATCCTTCAGATCGCGAAACTGAAAGGGTTTTTGCAACCCATGCCGATGGCGGAACTTCTCCGGAATTCCGCTTTTCGCATATCCGGTCACGAAGATGTAAGGCACTCCGCGCGCATCGAGTTCTTCTGCGATCGGAAAGGACAACGTTCCACCCAGGTTGACGTCGAGCACGGCCAGATCCAGGTTGCCCTGCTGTACCAACGCAAGCGCGGTATCGACATCGCCTACCGTCGCAGCGATTTCGTACCCAAGCTCGGACAGACAATCTTCCAGCAGCATGGCGACCAGCGATTCGTCCTCGACCAACAACACACGCATGGTCACGGACGCACCTCGGCGAGCTCGATCGGCAGCGGAATGGAAACGCAAAAACGCACGCCCGTCGGCTCGAACGAAAGCTCTACATCACCCTTGAGGTCGTGCTTCAAACCGCGTTCCAACATGCGCGACCCAAAGCCCTTACGCGTGGGCGGTTGCACAGCAGGGCCACCGGACTCCTGCCAGATCAGCTCAAGCATCTCTTGGCCGCCTTGGGTGTGGCGTTTCCACGCAATCTGCACAACCCCCTCGGCCGACGACAGCGCGCCATATTTGAGGGCATTGGTGCACAGCTCATGCAGCGCCATCGAGAGCGCCAACGCGCGCCGCGGATCGAGACGGCAGGAATCGCCCAGCAGCGTAAAGCGCTGACTGTCGCGCGGTGCGTGCAGCGCCGCCGCATCGCGGGTCAGCTCCAAAATATCTGCACTGACCCAGTTCTCCCGGGTCAGCGTGTCGTGCGCACGCGACAGCGCGAGCAGACGCGCATCGATTTTTTCCTGCGCATCGGCAAGGCTATCGGCATTGTTGAACGACTGACGCGCCAACGACTGCACCATCACCAACGAATTCTTGACCCGATGGTTGAGCTCGTTGATCAACAACTGCAGATGCTGCTCGTGCTGTTTGTGCTCGGTGATGTCGCGCGTGGCGCCGGCGATTGCCTCGACGTTGCCATCCGGCCCGAACACCGGCGTAAAGATGTAATCGTAGACCCGCAATCCCTTGACCGTGTGCGGAAACGGCACCTCGCCCCGAATCGGCTGACGCGTGGCAATGACGCGCTCGATCTCCTCGTCATGCATCGCGGCATGCCACGGCTCATAGCCCAGTTCCAGGCACGTCTTGCCGCACGCGTCTTCCCAGCGCATGCCCCACATCGTCAATAGCGCATGGTTGGCGTAGACGAAGCGATGCTGGGTGTCGAACACGTATAGAAGGTCCGGCGTGGCCTGTAGCAAAGCCTCGTAAATACGCGACTTTGCGGCGTCTTCCTGATACTCGGCCATTCCCGTCATGGTCCTGAAGTTGGATCGCACAATAGAACGATTGCCGTGAACGCTCGATCATGCCGGCACCGGGATCTTGCCCACCCCAAAATGCATACCTGCCGCGCGCCTTATGCCCGGCGAATCAGACAGATACGACAACTGCCGCGAAGCGGCCCCGACCAATGCTTGCGCCGGCATCGCTGTGCCAGAGGTTGCACGCACTGAGGGTTGGCGCGACCTCCACAACACCTTCGCCCTGCAATCCAGCTAGTTGAAAGGTCTGACGGATCAGCACCTGGACGCCCGGACGCGGCGGCTTGCGCTGCGATCGCCGTCGGGCGATGAACCCCGGAATAACCCATTCGATTCGCAAACCCACGGTCACCGGGGCGTCTTATGCGCACCGTAGCCTCCCGCCAAAAGTGACCAACACCCCCACCCTTCCATCACTCGAATCGGCCAGACCATGTCTTCGTTCTCGCGCAAAAACTCCCTTCACACCTCGATGCTGGCGTTCGCAATCATCCTCTGCTCCAGCGTGGCCACGACTGCCGCCGCAACATCGCTGCATGTCGTCTCCCGCACCGAGCAGATGACATCGTTCACCCACACCGGGCCGAGCAGGACCGAGGTGTTCAATCAGCAATGGGCGGACAGCGCCGCGCAATGCCGCGACACGTTTCCGCAGACCACCTCGGTGCAGCTCGGCCAGGTCAATACGCGTGCGATCAACGCAAAGACCTTCAAGGTCACCGGCAAGTGGATCTGCAGGGGCTGATCGCCGCGGCCGGCGAGCAGTGCTGATTGAAGAGTCAGCCTGCTTCAGGCGTAATCCCCAGTCGAAAAAAAGATCACGCAACTTTTCACTGGGGCGCCGTGAAATCATTCATAGAGCTGCTTTCAGCAGCAAGTTCCCAGCCAGCGAAGGCGATCTTCAAGACGGGATACGACGAAAGAGAGCAGGCAATACGGCAGCTTGACGAGGCTTACATAGTCGGTCCGGTCTGTGCAGGATCGCCCATCCCACGTGTCAACTCCTGCTGCTGGGTCAACTCTCTCTGCTGCGCGATCGCCCGATTGGCAGCCAGCAGCTTCTGATCCGACTGCTCCACCGGAATATTGATGGCCTGATCAAGCTGCACATGTGCCCGCCTGTGAGCGGGATCATCCTGCCGACCTTCCACAGCGAAAAGATTGCCGTTCCTGCCCATCACGACTAGGTCAACTCGGCTCAGCTCATTTCCCGCCAGTGAATAGTCGGGCTTGTCCGGATACGCGTCGCGGTTGTCCTTGCAGGCGGCCAACAGGCTTCGATTAACCCGCTCGCTCATCTCGTCCCAGGGCTTGCCCACACTCTCTTCGATTTTGCGCACGCCGCTACGGATCTGCTCTAGCATGTCGTGATTGGGATGAGCCGCGTCGTCTGGACTCAGCGGTCTAGCTGCTGAAGGGGAAGAATGCGCACTGGCAGCAGCCGGAACGACTGGCACGTAGGTATGGTTGTGCGCAGGATTCACGCTTCCGTCCTGCGTGTGGTCGAAGTGGTGCAACGTTGCCGGCGTGGTGCTGCTGTCGTAGTAAGGCAGCGGCGCTTTGTTCGGACCACGGTCCAGGCCTTCGTTTTCGATCAGGTGCTCTCTCAGTCCGAGGCCCGCCATATCGATGGTCACCCGTGGCCTCGCACCTTGGTACTGCACATTGGCCCGATCCTCGGCTCGGGCGATCTGCTCGACAGCCCAGGTTCCGTAGTAATTTGTGTAGTCCGCAGTGGGCTGCAGATTGCCAGCTTGGTCGACGTGTTCGCCAAGTCCCACAGCGCGCTGCCCAGGCTGAGCGTACAGCGGTGAAGGCCGATCAAAGTAGTGCTGCCCCATGGCAGCGATGTTGCTTGGGGTCTGCGACAGGGAACCGTCCTGATTGAAACTGAGGCCAGGCCGCGTGATCGCCTTGGGAACCGCCGACGTGGGATCTCGCTCGATGAAATCCTCCGTTCGGCTGGTCGTCGTGGTCAACATCAAGTCCACACCGTTGGCCGTCGGATTGCCTTGCCGTTTCAAGCTCAACAGCGCATTCCACCCTGCGATTTCCGCCTTTGCCTCGTCCTCCCGCCCGGCTTGTATGTAAGCCCGCAGCTCGTTCGTGTAATCGTGGACCGGGCCCTGCACTTTCGCCTGGCGTTCGATATCCGACAAGAACGTTGCGGTCGCCTGGCTCTTCGCCGCGTGATTGAAACTATGCTGGATCTCGTGTCCCAACACGAAGGTCGTGGAATCCGCGTTGAAGCTCCCGCCAGGATTGGCAGCGGTTCTGGTTTGCAAGCCGATAGGCGGCAAGTTCATTATTTTTTGATTGCCGTCGTATGTTCCGCCGGCAGCTTGGCCCGGACCAACGAACCCGAAGCCCTCAAGGTTTGCACGTTTTGGATTGTGCGTATCTGACGCGTCAATTGTGGTCGCGACCTTCTTGATCTCGTCTGCCAAGAAGGGCGAGTTGTTGATGCTGGACTGCAGATTGCTGACCATATCCTGTGTAACAGGGTGACTGGTCCGCGCCGCATCTTGGTAGGTGCTATGGGCGAACGCGACCGACATCTGCTGGACCTGCAGCGCGCCTTTCAAGTCACTGCCTGCAGTCGTTCCAGCGGCGGGCAAGCTCGCCGTCGGCAAAGTAACCACGCCACTCTGGATGTCGTACGTCCCCACCAGGTTAGGCGCACTACTACCGGCTGACTGCAACGCAAAGCCTCGTAGGCTTCCTGCCTGTGCCTGCTGGTCAAACTGCGCCAGGAGCACGGCATCCGCGCTGATCGCGTTGCGTAGCTGTGCGACCTGGTCTTGCGTTACTCCTTGTTGCCCGGCGAACTGAGCCAATGCCGCTTCGAGCTGGGGGCTAGGGCTTGCCATGTGCTTCTTCCTTGATTAGCCCAGAGTGCTGATCGATTTGACGCACATCCGAGTGGCAGATCCGACAACGATGTTCTGCGGAACAATGGAAACAACGATGTCTCCGCCAGCCTCGCTTGTCGACGCTTTCACATAGTGCAGGTCTTCCAGCTGACCAATTGGACCGTGTGTCGGCGAACTGACGAAGCCCATGCTTTTGAGCGATTGATCGTAGTAGGCGAAATCGAGGCTGCAGACGGCACTCATGTCAGCGAAGCGATCACCCGTGTTGACGAACGTCAACTTGACCCCCTTTGAGCTGGAAGGCGACTCGGGGAAGTAATCGAATACGTAGCGCCAACCGCCCCCTAGATCACCACTCGGAAATCCGGCGCCTAGCGCGCCTGGCTCAAGCTTCAGCTCGATACCCATCACTTCCCGAACCCTATCCAGACTGATCTCGTCCCGGGATTTCAGGCCCTCGATCAGCTTTAACAGGCGCTTGCCAATCTCCTCGGCACTGAGTGCGGAATTCCTACCTGTGTCGGCCTCGTGCGTTGTCATGGTGCTGTGTTCCTTCGGAGGCGGCTGCGGAGAGTGGGCCTGGGGATGCGCACAGGCACAGAGCGCCGTACCGCAGAGGGTCGCGATGATCAGGAACGGGGCGGCTCTGCCAGGCCTCATTGACGCATTCCGTGCGGGTGAACGATGGAAACTAGCCAAGCGAGAATGAACGGCCAGTTAAGTTTTGCGGAGAGTCGACAATCGCCCTGGAGCAGCTGGTTTTTCATAGTGAGAGCCTTCTTGGATTCGCTCGCGGCGATCGGAGGTGAGGCTCTCGGCCTTCAGGTGATTGAGCGTGCCGCAACGCGGGCACTGGATCTGGATTTCATCGAAGGCGCCGGCCTTGCACAGCAGGCGGGCGCCTTCGCCACAACGGAGGTTCTTGAGCATTGCGTGGTCTTGCAGTGGGAAAGGATTACGCGGCCGCTGGCGGCGCATAGGCGGCGAAGGCGATCACCTCATCGCCCACTCAATCGTTATGGACTGAAGCACCGCGGCATCACGGATACCGAGGGCACGCTTGCCGACAAGCAGGAAGCTGCCGGCCACAGAACGCGGAGAATGACGCAACGTTATTCCCACGATGTGCCAGTGGTGAAGCCGCTTGGCCGGCCTTGATCGGCCGTGGTCTTCGACACAATTGCGGCCGAGGAACGCATCTCCGCTCAACTATTTTCCCGGCAATTTTCCCGGAGACACAAAAAAGGCGCCTACGGCGCCTTCTAAGCTGCTGATTTAGCTGGTGGGCCGTGATGGATTCGAACCATCGACCAAAAGATTAAAAGTCTTCTGCTCTACCGACTGAGCTAACGGCCCACTGACCCGACTTTGCGTCGGGGTGCGCATTCTACCCTACACAGGCGTCAAGACGAAATCGCGTAATGCGTGGGGTCCTGAACGCCGGCGTCGGCAAAGCCGGCGGCGCGCAGCCGGCAGGCGTCGCAGTGCCCGCAGGCGCGTCCGTCGGGGTCGGCGCGGTAGCAGGACACGGTGAGGCCGAAGTCCACGCCCAGGCGTACGCCTTCGCGCACGATGTCGGCCTTGCTGAGGAACTGCAGCGGTGCGTGGACGCGCAAGCCGGCGCCTTCCACGCCGGCCTTGGTGGCCAGGTTGGCCAGCACTTCGAAGGCGCGCACGAATTCGGGGCGGCAGTCCGGATAACCGGAGTAGTCCACCGCATTGACGCCGCAGAACAGGTCGCTGGCGCCGACCACTTCGGCCCAGCCGAGCGCCAGCGACAGCATGATGGTGTTGCGCGCCGGCACGTAGGTGACCGGGATGCCGTCGCCGCCGGCCTCCGGCACCTCGATGTCGTCGGTGAGCGCCGAGCCGCCGATGCTGCGCAGATCCACGTCGACCACCTTGTGCGCAACGACGCCCTGCGCCGCGGCAACGCGGACGGCCGCATCCAGTTCGGAGGTGTGACGTTGACCGTAGCGCACGCTCAGCGCGTACACGGCAAAGCCCTGCTCCTGCGCGAGCGCAATGACAGCGGCGGAGTCCATGCCTCCGGACAACAGAACGACAGCTTTTTTCATTTCAGGGCAGCATCGACTACAGAAGACGCAAAGGCTAGCAGGGTCGGCGCCGGGCCGCGATGGCGAGCGGTCTGTTTGGCACACACATCCGCCGAGACGACATGGCGCAGGCGCTGGAGACTGCTTGGTAGCCGAGATCAGAATGCGCTGGTGCATCAACAGCGCGCCGCTGGCGATGATCAATCGCGCCTCGCCTGCTTCCAGCGCCATCGCGTTGATCGACCGGCACCATCCGTCACGACGACCATGCGCGTGCGTCCATTCGGCATGCCGTTTTCCAAGCAGATTGCAGGGCGTCTGTGCGGACCACTGTCATATATCGACACGATTCAAAGCATCACCTCGCGATTGCTTCTGAAGGCACGCAAGCTGGTTGGTGCCGCGCGAGCACGGCAGACGTCGGACGTTGCTGCCGCTGTGGGATACAGCCTCCTTCCGGCCATACCCGCGCCAACGCGTCTGCAACGCAACCGGCGTACTCAGGACGGCCGACAAACCGGAGCGAGCAGTCGTCAGGTGGGTGTGGGCGACGCACTCAGAGCAGGCATGTAAGCGTGGTCGATGGCGCCCCGAGCGCCGGCCACGCCCGCCGGGCGGTGCGCGCAGTCGTTTTACTAGCCGCTCTTAGCGGCCCGGCTCGTCGTCCCAGAGAATCTTGTGCAGCTGCATCTGGAAGCGGACCGGCAGGCGATCGGCCACGATCCAGTCGGCGAGCTGGCGCGGCGTGACTTCGCTCTTGCTGGGCGAAAACCACACCGTGCAACGGCGGTCGAGCGCGTGCGTCGCAACGATCTCGCGCGACCACTCGTAATCGGCGCGGCTGCAGATCACGAACTTGATCTGGTCGCGTGCGGTCAGCAATGCCAGATTGTCCCAGCGGTTGCGCGGCTCTTCGCCCGAGGCAGGCGTCTTGATGTCGACCACACGCGAGACGCGGGCATCGACCTCGGAAACATCCAGTGCACCGGAGGTTTCCAGCGACACATCGAAACCGGCATCGCACAGCTTCTGCAGCATTACCAGGCAGCGCTTTTGCGCCAGCGGCTCACCGCCGGTCACGCAGACATGCCGCACACCATGGCTGGCGACCTCGGCCACGATCGCGTCGATGTCATGCCACTGGCCGCCGTGGAAAGCGTAGGCGGTATCGCAGTAATTGCACCGCAACGGGCAGCCGGTCAGGCGCACGAACACGGTTGGCCAGCCAGCCGCTTCGGCTTCGCCTTGCAGGGACAGGAAAATTTCGGTGATCTTCAATCGCGGCAACGGCGACTGGACGATCTCGCTGGGGACGGCGGCGGCGTTCATGGGCAAAGTATGCGCCGCGCCAACAGGCAACGACACGCGGGCTCAGCGCAGTTGCTGGCCAAGACGGATGGACTGCAGGCGTTCCTGGGCGACACGTGCTGCGTCGGAGCCCTGATACTGCGAGACGACCTGCTGCAAGGTTTGCTGGGCTTCGTTGTTCTTGCCTTCGCCGTACTGCGACAGGCCGAGCTTCAACAGACCGCCAGCGGCCTTGTCATGCGTGGGATAGCGGCTGACGAGATCTCGGAACTGCGCCTCGGCAAGCTGGAAATTGCGGGTGGCGTAATAACTCTCACCCAGCCAATACAGCGCATTGGGGGTGTAGACACCATTGGGATAGAGCTCGAGAAAGCTCAGGAACAGCTGCGACGCGTCGTCGTATTTGCCGTTCTTCAATGCATCGAACGCAACGTTGTAGGCAGTGCGCTCATCGTTACTGACAGCCAGGGTGCCTGCATCGCCATGGACGGACGGCGGCTTCTCGGAAGTGGCCGCCGCTGCAGGCCGCGCGGCCGGAGCCGGGGCTGGGGGGACGCTGCCGGTGGCAGAAGGCAGCGGAGGCGTTGCGCCACCTGCACCTTCCAACCGGTTCAGACGTCCGTCCAGGTCCAGATACTGGTCCTTGGACTGTTGCTTGAGTTGCTCGTTGTCGTGCTGCAGCTGTTCAACGGTCGCTCGCAAGCCCTGCAGGTCCGAACGCGCCTGCTGCAACTGGTTGAGAAGATCGTTGTTGGCCTGACTATTGGCCTGCTGCTGCTCAAGCACCGCCACACGATCAGCGAGACTGGCTCGCTGGGCGTATGCCGGCGCGGCGACCACAAGGGCCGCCGCGACGAACAGAGATGTCACTCGAAAGCGCATCGTTTCTTACTGAGCCGTGTACACGATTTCGACGCGACGGTTCTGCGACCAGCAGCTTTCGCTGGTTTCGGTGCAGACCGGACGCTCTTCACCGTAGCTGACGACGGTCAGCTGGCTGGCCGAACCACCGGCAGCCTGCAGCGACGAAGACACTGCGTTGCCGCGGCGCTCGCCCAGGCCCATGTTGTACTCGCGCGAACCGCGCTCGTCAGCATTGCCCTGCAGGGTGATGCGCGAGGACGGACGGTCGCGCAGGTACTTTGCGTGGCACGCCATGATTGCCTGGAATTCCGGCTTCAGGGAGTCCTGATCCAGATCGAAGTAGACAACGCGCTGGCGCAGGCAAGCATCGGTATCCAGGTCGCCCGGGCCGTACAGGCCAGAGGTGGCCGGGCCGGTGGGAACGGAGGAACCGGCGGTGGTGTCGGTTGCAGGAGGCGGAATTTCCTTCACCTTCTTCGAGCAACCAGCCAGCACGGCAACGGACAACAGGGAGACAAGCAAGACGCGGGTGGACTTGTTCATGGGATACCTATGGAGGCTCTGGGCCAATGAGTGGTTTAACGCAGCGAAATATTAACATTAATGCGCGGTTCGGTAAGGCCCCCAAGCGGGTTCTCTCACATCACCATCGGCCAGAACCAGACGCTGGCGAACCCGAGCGTCGGCGGATACGGCGTAAAGCACGCCCCGGCCACCCTCACGTGCGGCGTACAACACCATGCTGGCGTTGGGCGCAAAGCTCGGCGATTCGTCCAGCGAACCCGGCGAGAGCGTGCTCCAGCTGGGCGAACCCAGGCTGCGATCCATCATGGCGATGCGGTAGCTATTGCCACTGCCCTGCGCCACGGCAATCTTCTTGCCGTCGAACGACACGCTGGCGGTCGCGTTGTAATTGCCCTGGAAGGTCACGCGGTTGGCGCTGCCGCCGCTAGCAGCCACCTGGTAGATCTGCGGACGACCGCCGCGATCGGAGGTGAAATAGATGCTGCTGCCATCCGGCGCCCAGGTCGGCTCGGTATCGATGCCGAAGTGGTTGGTCAGCTGGGTCAGCTGCTTGCTGCCCAGATCCATCACGTAGATCTCCGGGTTGCCGCTGCGCGACAGCGCCAGCGCCAGGCGACGGCCATCCGGCGAGAACGACGGTGCGCCATTGATGCCGCGGAAGCTGGAGACAAGCTCACGTGCGCCGGTGGCGATGTCCTGCAGGTAGATCGAGGAGTTGCCACGCTCGAAGCTCACGTAGGCCAGCTTCTTGCCATCCGGGCTCCAGTTCGGCGACAGCAGCGGCTCGGCCGAGCGCACGATGGTCTGCGGGTTGTAGCCATCCGAATCGGCCACCATCAGCGCGTAGCGCATGGCGCCACCCTTGCCGCTGGCGGTCACATAGGCGATACGGGTCCAGAACGCGCCGCGCACGCCGGTGATTTTTTCGTAGATCGCATCGGCCATCTGGTGCGACACGTCACGCATCGCATTGGCGCGCGCGGTCATCGCCAGGCCGAGCATGCGCTCGCCCTTGGCCACGTCGAACAGTTCGTACTCGACGCGATATGCACCCTCACCCGCATCCATCACGCGGCCGACGACGATGTAGTTCTGCTTGAGGGTGCGCCAGGTCTGGAACTGCACCTCGGTGCCGCGGGTCGGCTTTTCGACGATCTGCGCTGCCGGCAACGTGCGGAACTGGCCGGAACGATCCAGGTCGGCGCCGACGACGGCAGACACATCGGTCTGCGGTGCGGTGCCGGAGCCCTGGTAGGGCATGGGGATGACAGTGATCGGCGTCGCCGAGGCGCTACCGCCCACGATGTCGATGGTGAGCCCTTGCTGTTGCGCGAGCGCGCTCAGCGGCAACAACAGGGCGGTCAAGGCAGCTAGCCAACGCAGCGGTTTTTTCATGGACGGCTCGGATCGGGCAGGAAAAGTGTGCAAGGGATACCAATCAGCGAGTGAACATACTCGCAATCATGAACGAGACAACGTGAAAATGGAGCGAGCGGTCGAGCGGCGAGGCAACTTCGTCAGGCCTGAATCTGGTCGGGCGCTACCAAGCCGCAATCGACGCCGGCAAGACATGAGACGACAACGCATTGACCCGGTTGTCATCCGGGGCCTCTTACCCCGGTGCAACGCTCGCAAGCTGCCGCACCGCGATCCACCCAACGATTACTGATCCTGCGCGGTGAATACGAAGGTCAAATTGCGCTGGAACACCGATTCGAACCCGCGATACGGCAGCGGCTGCGCGCTCAACACGGCAGCCTCGATCGAGCGCTGGCCGGCCTCGTCGTACGGGCAACCCGGCGCGACCTTGGCCTCCATCACGCTGCCACCGGGCAACTGACGGATGTTGATGGTGCACTTCTGCCCCGGCGGCACCGATGGCGGGCGCACCCACTGGGCAAGCACCTTCTGCTGGATCGCGGCGGCGTACTTGGCCGACAGGTCGGTGCTGGTGCCGCCCTGCCCTGCAGTTGGCTGCGCACTGGTCGCTGCCGCGGCAGAGGCCTGCTGCGCGCGCGCAGCCGCAACCTGGCGCAGCTTCTGCTCGGCCAGCGTAGCCTCCTTGGTGGCCTGCTCGCGCTGGCGGCGGATGTCGGCGATCTTCTTCTGGCGCTCGGCGTCGGCAGCCTGCTCGGCAGCCGCCTGCTTCTTCTTGGCGTCGGCCTCTTCCTGCTGCTTGGCCAGGCGCAGTTTCTGCTCAGCCTCGTCCTGACGCTTGCGCTCGGTCAGGTCGATCTGCTCCTGGCGGCGCTTGGCCTCCTGTTCCTGCTTGGCCTTCTCTTCGGAAATGGCCAACGCATCGACCTTGTCCTGGTCGACCTTGTCCGGCTGGGCAACGCGTTCCTGCGCCTGTGCCTGCTGCTGCGTAGGCGCATCCTGCGGGCGCAGCTCCGGGATCGGCTGCGGCGGCGGCACACTTTCTTCCGGCGCGGGCTCGGGCAACGGTGCCGGCGGCGGGGGGGCTTCCACCGGCGTGGCCTTCAGCGCCTGACGCGCGACGCGTGCCTCGGCGGCGGAGACGTCCAGCGAGGCTTCCATGCTGGGGTCGCCCGCAGCCGGTTCGACCGAGCGTTCGGGCGACCACAGCCAGCCGGCGATGAACACCAGCGCGACCAGAATATGCACGACCAAGGCCAGCATGACCGGTCGCAGCCAGCCATCCTCGCGCGCGCCCTGGGTGGGGAGTGCGTCAGCGTGCATCGCTGCCTGCAGTGCCGCCGGAGTCGGAGATCAGGCCGACCTTCTCGACCTTGGCCTGCTTGAGCACGTCGATGGCATCCATGATCTTTTGATACGGCGCGGCGCGATCGCCAGCCACCACCACGCGTGCGTCCTTGTCCTGCGCCACGATGGCGGCCAGCTGCGCCTGCAGCGCAGTGACGTCCATGGCCTGCGGCTTGCCCTTGGGCAGCTGCAATGCCAGTTGTCCATCGGCGGCAACCACCACCACGATCGGGTCCTGCTTGCTTTCCAGCGCCTTGGCGCGCGAGCTCGGCAGGCTGACGTCGGTGCTCAGGGTCAATAGCGGTGCTGTCACCATGAAGATGATCAGCAGCACCAGCATCACGTCGATGTATGGCACGACGTTGATGTCGGATTTGAGCTTGCGCTTCTTACGGCGGGAAATACCGGAAATCATCGCGAAACGTTCCTAATTAATCCCTCGCACAGACGTGTGCGATCTGTCGCCAGTGGCTCGCCTGTCCAGGTGCTGCAGACCAGTGCGTGCGCATTGGCGATGGACGTATCCAGCCGCCGCGCGGTGCAGGTTCCTGCAACGCGCGCGCGCAGGCCAGAGAGCTTGCGAGAGAGGCGCATTACTCGTCCGCGCCAGCCTGGCGCTGCAGGATGGAGCTGAACTCGTCGGCGAAGGTTTCGTAGCGCACCGACAGCCGTTCCACGCGGGTAGTGAAGCGGTTGTAGGCCCACACCGCCGGGATCGCCACGAACAGGCCGATGGCAGTGGCGAACAAGGCTTCGGAAATACCCGGCGCCACGGCCGCGATACCGGCCTGCTCGCCGCTGCTGACCATGTCGTGCATGGTCACCATGATGCCGAACACGGTGCCGACCAGGCCAACGTACGGCGCGGTGGAGCCGATGTTGGCCAGCAATTCGAGATTGCGCTCCAGCTGATCGACCTCACGGGTGAAGGCGGTCCGCATGGCGCGCTGTGCGCCTTCGAGCTGCACGCGCGCATCCAGGCGACGGCGATCGCGCAGCCGCGAAAATTCGCGGAACCCGCTTTCGAACATCGATTCCAGACCGCCAACGGTGCGGTTGCGGTCGGTTGCCGAAGCGTAGAGCTTGGCAAGATCGGCGCCGGACCAGAAGCGGTTTTCGAACTCGTCCGCCTCGCGGTTGGCCTGCTTGAACGCACGCGCCTTGCGGAAAATGATCACCCAACTGATGAACGAGCCGATCAACAGCAACAGCACGATGATCTTCACCGGGATGCTGGCGCGCAGGATCAGATCAACATAGTTGATGCTGCTGTTATGCGCCGCCGTGGCGGTTTGCGCCGCGGCCGCGGTGACTTCCTGCGGTAGTGCTTCCACTACCGTGTCCTGCAGGGCCAGGAGCAATGCAATCGACATCCGTTGGTTCCTCAGTAATCTGATTCTGGGGTTTCTAAAGCTTTCAACACGTCATACAGCGCATCGTCCATGCCGCGCGGGCGGAAGTCGCTGGTGCCGAGTGCGGCGATGCGCACCTCGGCAGTCAACAGCACCTCGCCTTCGCGACGGACCGACTGCGCAAACAGCAGGCTGGCCCGTTTGCATTTCAGCAATACCGCCGACACAGACAGCGCGTCGTCGAGCCGGGCCGGCTTGAGGAAATCCAGTTGCATCGAGCGGACCGCAAACACCAGACCGTGCTCCTGGCGCATCAGATCCTGCCCGTAACCGACCGCGCGCATCCACTCGGTGCGCGCGCGTTCCATGAAAGCAACGTAGCGCGCGTGGTAGACCACCCCGCCGGCGTCGGTATCTTCCCAGTAGACGCGTGTCGGCCAACTGAATACAGGCGGGGAATCGGGAGGCGAGAATCGGGAATCGGTGGTCATGGGGACGGATTGTTGATCGAAACGGCCTGAGCAAGCGACGAGCGGAGCGTCATCAGAACAGGTCTCCCGGCTCGCCGATGGCTGGTGCGCGGTCGCGCGGCGGCTTCAGGCCCAGGTGCAGATAGGCCTTGGTGGTGACCATGCGGCCGCGCGCGGTGCGGATCAGAAAACCCTGCTGGATCAGGTAGGGCTCGATCACGTCTTCCAGCGTGCCGCGCTCTTCCGACAACGAGGCGGCCAAGGATTCCACGCCCACGGGGCCGCCGTCGAAATGTTCGACGATGGTGCGCAACATGCGCCGATCAAGCTCGTCGAAGCCTTCCGGGTCGACCTTGAGCATCTGCATGGCGGCCTGCGCCACCGGCAGATCGATATGACCGGCGGCCTTGACCTGGGCGAAATCGCGCACGCGGCGCAGCAGCCGGTTGGCGATACGCGGGGTGCCACGTGCGCGACGCGCGATCTCGGCGGCGCCGTCGGGCGTGCAGTCGATGCCCAGAATCGCGGCCGAGCGGATCACGATGCGGGTGAGCTCTGCCGGCGAATAGAACTCCAGCCGCTGCACGATGCCGAAGCGGTCGCGCAACGGCGCGGTCAGCAGGCCGGCGCGGGTGGTGGCGCCAATCAGCGTGAACGGCGGCAGATCGATCTTGATCGAACGTGCGGCCGGGCCGTCGCCGATCATGATGTCGATCTGGAAATCTTCCATCGCCGGGTACAGCACTTCTTCCACCACGGGCGACAGCCGATGGATTTCGTCGATGAACAACACATCGTGCGGCTGCAGGTTGGTCAGCAGCGCGGCCAGATCGCCAGCCTTTTCGATCACCGGCCCGGAGGTGGAGCGCAGGTTGACGCCCAGCTCATTGGCGATGACGTGACTGAGCGTGGTCTTGCCCAGGCCGGGCGGGCCGAAGATCAGCACATGATCCATCGCCTCGCCACGCGCCTTGGCAGCCTGGATGTAGATCTCCATCTGCTCGCGCACCGGCTGCTGGCCGAGGTAATCGGCCAGGCGTTTGGGGCGGATGCTCGCATCGGCGGCATCGTCTTCGCGGGTGGCGCTGCTGGCGATGATGCGCTGTTCGGTCATCCCGCCATCTTCGCATGCCGCGCGCGGGCGGCGCAGCCTCTAGAAATCAAGATCGGCCTGCCGCAGCACGCTGAAGAACGCATCGAAGCTGGGGGCGCGCCAGGTCGGGACCAGCCCCTCCCATTTCTCGAAATAGACGACTTCCGGCTCGCACTGCGGGCCGCGCGCGCGATAGTCCAGGCACAGCAGGCAATCGATGTTGTGGCACGACAGCACCAGCACCTGGTCCAGGCCGGCATGCAGGCACGCCGCCGCACTGAAGTCGTCAGGGTCTTCGAAGGCCGCGGCCAGGTCCAGCAGGCTGCCGATCTGCGCAAGCGGCGATAGATACCGATCCACCAGCACGCATTCCCAATCCACGTAATGCGCGGAAGCAAAGCGCGTGCGCGGCACCCAGCACCAGCCCGTGTCGCCGCCGTCCTGGACGCTGTACAGGCGTTTGAACAACGCCGGCAAGCGCACGCCCAGTCGCGCTTCGGCAGTGGCCAGCGCATCGGCGTCTGCAGCCGCTGCGGTGTCGTTCCAATGCCCGGGGCCGCTCCAGAAGGTGCGCAATGCCGGTGGCTGAGGCTGCCAGTGCACCAGCTCGTTCTCATCGTGCTTGGCCTGCAATGCAGGCGACCAGTACACGACATCGACCAGCTGCGACAGCAGAACGTCCACGTTCTCGAACACGATCAACCGACGGTTCCCGCCGGCATCGACATAGACCAGGGTGGGCTCGGCGCCGGGCACGGAATAATCCAGACACAAGGCCCGACTGGGTGAGCGGTGGTCGGCGGCGATGACGATCAGGCGGCGATCGTCGCCACCGGCGGCCAGACCGGCAAATGCGTCATCGCGGTAGTCCTCACGAGCGCGCACCTGCGCGAAGGAAAACAGCTCCGCGCTGCCAAGCAAGCGTGCACGCGGGATCAGCCATTCGGCGGTGAGCCAGTCGTCCGGCTGCTCCAGCGACTGACCACGCGCCATCTGCACCGCGCCGCCGTCATAGCGCGCATACAACGTGCGTAGCCACGTCGGCAGATGCACCCCGAGCCGCGCTTGCGCGGCGGCGATGGCAGCCTCGCTCGCTGGTGCACGCCCGAGATTCAGCGCTTCGTCCCAGAAGGTGTCCAGGCTCGGCGAGCGGCCGTAGACCATCCACTGCAGACCAGCCACGCTCAGATCTCCACTTGCGCGCCCAACTCGACCAGGCGGTTACCGGGAATACGGAAGAAGCCGGTGGCCGGGGCGGCGTTGCGATGCATCAGCGCAAACAGCTTGTCGCGCCAGATCGGCATGCCGCGGTTGGCGCTGGCCACGATGGTTTCGCGGCTGGCGAAGAAGGTGGTGTCCATCGGGTCGAAATGGATGCCGCCCTGGTCGCAGGAGCGCATCAGCGCCAACGGCACGTCGGGCGTTTCCATGAAGCCGAAGCGCACGTAGACGCGGTAGAACTCGTCGCCGATCGATTCGATCTGCAGGCGCTTGTCTACCGGCGCATACGGGATCGGCAAGGTGTCGACGTTGAGGAAGATGTTGCGTTCGTGCAGCACCTTGTTGTGCTTGAGGTTGTGCATCAGCGCATGCGGCACGACCATCGGGTCGGCGGTCAAAAACACCGCCATGCCCGGCACGCGCGCCGGCGGCGCCAGCATCAGGCCCGGCAGGAAGCTGTCGATGCGGATACCGTCCTTGCGGATCTCTTCGCGCAGCAGCGCGCGGCCACGCCGCCAGGTGCGCATCAGGGTAAACACCACGATGCCTAGCGCCAGCGGGAACCACGCGCCCTGCAGCAGCTTGGCGCCGTTGGCGATGACAAACGCCAGCTCGATGATGAAGAACACCACGCACAGCGGCAGCACCCAGTTGCGCCAGCGCGGCCACAAGGACCGCGCCACCAGGGCCAGCAGCAAGGTGTCGATCAGCATCGTCATCGAGACCGAGATGCCGTACGCCACGGCCAGATTGGTGGAGCTGCGGAAGATCAGCACCAGCGCGATCACCATCACCATCAACAGCCAGTTGATGCCGGGCACGTAGATCTGGCCGATGGTGGTGCGCGAGGTGTGCTTGATCTGCATGCGCGGGATGTAGCCCAGCTGCATGGCCTGGCGAGCCACCGAATACGCACCGGTGATCACCGCCTGCGAGGCGATCACCGCTGCCAGCGTGGCCAGGATGATCATCGGGTACAGCGCCCAGCTGGGCACCGCTTCGAAGAACGGGTTTTTCAGTGCGGCAGGGTGATTGAGTACCAGGGCGCCCTGGCCCAGGTAGTTGAGCAGCAGCATCGGCAGTACGAAGAAGTACCAGCCATGCCGGATCGGGCGTGCGCCGAAGTGGCCCATGTCTGCATACAGCGCTTCACCGCCGGTCACCGCCAGCACCACAGCGCCGAGGATGAACACCCCATGCCAGCCGTGCTCCATGAAGAAGCGGATCGCCCACCACGGATTGAAGGCTTTCATCACTTCCGGCGCATCGACGATGTTCCAGATGCCGATCGCGCCCAGCGACAGAAACCACAGACAAGTGATCGGGCCGAACACCTTGCCGACCGTTTCGGTGCCGAAGCGCTGCACCATAAACACGATCAGCAGCACCACCACGGTGATCGGCACGATGAAGGGATGCAGGCTGGGCGCGGCGATTTCCAGGCCTTCCACCGCGCCCATCACCGAGATGGCCGGGGTGATCACGCCGTCGCCGAAGAACAGCGAGGCGCCGAAGATCCCGAGGATGCCGACCACGTACGCCGATCGCGAGCCCTGTTTGAGGGTGCGCTGGGTCAGCGCCATCAGCGCCATGATGCCGCCCTCGCCCTCGTTGTCGGCACGCATGATGATGGTGACGTACTTGAGCGTGACGGTGATCATCAGCGCCCAGAACGCCAGTGACAGCACGCCCAGCACGGTGTCGTGATCGCTGGTCAACCCGTAGTGCGGCGAAAACGCCTCCTTGAGGGTGTACAGCGGACTGGTGCCGATATCGCCGAAGACGACGCCGATGGCGCCGACGACCAAGGCCATATGGCTGTTGGCAGGCGCGTGGCCGTGGCCAGCTGCGGGAGTGGAGGTCTGTGACATTGAGTGGGCAGGTTATCGCTGAAGGGCGTGAAGAATGAGAAAGGCCGAGCTCGCTTAACGCAGCGCGGCCTGGAGTGCCTTGCGAATGACCGTGGCGACTTCGTCGCCTTCTGCCCCGGCCTCGCGTGCCATGCGTGCAGCCTCGGCCGGCTTGTAACCCAGTTGCTGCAAGGCGACCGTGGCTTCGGACACCGCATCCGGACCCAGCTGGCCGGTGATCGGCGCGCCGCTGCTGAAGTCGGCGGCGCGGTCGCGCAGCTCGACCACCATGCGCTCGGCGGTCTTCTTGCCGATGCCCGGAATGCGCGTCAGCGCGGTGATGTCGCCGCCGGTGACCAGGCGGGCGAACTCGTCCACGCTGACCCCGGAGAGCACCGCCAGCGCGATCTTGGCGCCGATCCCGGTAACTTTTTGCACGTCGCGGAACAGCCGCCGCTCGCCCTCGCGCAGGAAGCCGTACAGCGCGACGCTGTCTTCCTTTTGCGCGTAATGGGTGAACAGGATGACGTCGCGACCGACATCGGGCAGATCGTAGAAGGTGCTCATCGGCGCCTCCAGCTCGTACCCCACCCCGCCCACGTCGATCACCAGCCACGGCGGCTGCTTGTAGGCCAGGATCCCGCGCAGACGGCCGATCATTGCGCACCGCCTTGGCGGTGCCGGGAATGGGGAATCGGGAATGGGGAATCGAAACAGCACGCGCCGTTATGAACTCCGCTCTGGGCGTTTCCGATTCCCAATTCCCGATTCCCGATTCTCATTTCTTGCGGCTCCAGGCCTGTTGGGTAGTGACGCCCAGACGCTGCGCGGTGGCGCGGACGTGGGCGTGGGTGATGGCAACCGCCAGTGCATCGGCGGCGTCGGCCTGCAGCTTGCCTTTCAGGTTGAGCATGATGCCGACCATGTGCTGCACCTGCACCTTGTCCGCGCCGCCCTTGCCGACCAGCGCGAGCTTGATTTCAGTGGCAGCGTACTCGTGCACCGGCAGATCGCGCATGACGACCGCGCAGATTGCCGCGCCACGTGCATGGCCGAGCTTGAGCGCCGAAGCGGCACTTTTGCCCATGAAGACCTTTTCGATCGCCACTTCATCCGGCCGGTAGGTCTCGATCAACTCGCCCAACCCGTGCAGCAGGCGCTTGAGCCGTTGCGCAAAGTCGCCCTCGCCCAGCAGCACCAGCGGTGCGTGATGCACATGCCGGCTGCGACCGCCCTCGTCGATGTCGATGATGCCGACCCCGGTGCGCTGGGAGCCAGGATCGATGCCCAGGATGCGGGTCATCGAGGAGCCGGGAATCGGGAGTCGGGAATCGGGAATGGGTAAAGCGGCCTACTGGCGTGCTCGACGTTGCCGAGCACCGCAGGATGCTGTCGTTTCGATTCCCGATTCTCCATTCTCAATTCCCGGCGCCTACGCGCCGAAACTCGATTGATCGACGTTCGAATACACGTCCTGGACATCGTCCAGGTCTTCGAGCAGGTCGAGCAGCTTGCGGACCTGCAGGGCAGTGTCGCCGTCGACGGCGATGTCGTTTTCGGCGCGGAAGGTGACTTCGGCGTGGGCCGGTTCCAGGCCGGCCGCAGCCAGGGCGTCCTTGACCTGGGCGAAGGCATCCGGGGCTGTCAGCACGTCGATCGCGCCGTCTTCCGGGTACACCACCACGTCGTCGGCGCCGGCTTCGATGGCCGCGTCGGTGAGGGTGTCTTCATCGATGCCGGCGGCAAAACTGAGCACGCCCAGGCGCTTGAACATGAAGGCCACCGAGCCATCGGTGCCCATGTTGCCGCCGCATTTGCTGAAGGCATGCCGCACGTCGGCCACGGTGCGCACGCGGTTGTCGGTCAGGCAGTCCACGATCACCGCCACGCCGCCGGGCGCATAGCCCTCGTAGCGCACTTCTTCGTATTCCACCCCTTCCAGCTCGCCGGTGGACTTTTTGATGGCGCGTTCGATCACGTCCTTGGACATGTTCGCCGACAGGCCTTTGTCCATGGCGGTGCGCAGGCGCGGATTGTTGGACAAATCGCCGCCGCCGGCGCGCGCAGCGACGCTGATCTCGCGGATGATCTTGGTGAACATCTTGCCGCGTTTGGCGTCGGAGGCGTTCTTGCGGCCTTCGATCGAGGGGCCTCTACCCATGGGTGATTCCAGACTGGCTTGTATGACAGGGCGCGGATTTTACCTGATTGCTTGCACTCACCGGGGCCGCGACATCCGCCAGCGGATGTTCAAGACGAAAAGCGGCCGCTGCGCAGGAAGGCCAACGCCTGCCGGGCCGCCTCGGGCGAGCGCAACAGCCCGCTGTGGCTGGCGTGCACCACGCAGTGGTCGCGCAGCCCGGGCAGACGGGTTTCGGCCAGCGCCACGGTGCCGTCCGAGCCCTCGGCCAGCGGCGCCAGCCAGCGGCCGACCCCGCGCGGCACGCACCCGGCAACCTGGCCGATCTCGACCGGCCCGTCCCAGCGCGCAAACCCTTGCTGCAGCAGGGCGGCGCTGCGCCCCATCGCCCAGACGCCCCCGCGCCGCGCCAGCCCGCGCGCAGCGGCGCTGCCGCACAGGGGCGAGCCCAGGCAGACCACGCGACGCACCGGTAGGTCGGGGGCATCGCACAAGGCCTGCAGGGCCATCAGCCCACCCAGGCTGTGGCAGACCAGCAATTGCGCGCGGCTGGTGCGCAGGCGTTCGATCAAGCGCGGCACCGCCTGCGCCGGCCCGCCGAGCACGCTGGCATAGCCGAACAGCGCGGGCGCCAGCCCATCGGCGCGCATCCGGCGCGCAAGCGGTAACAGCCAGTGCGCGGTATTCCAGATGCCGTGCACCAGCAGCACATCGGCGGTGGCGGTGGCCGCGTGCTTGCGCGGACTGCGCCGAGGGATGACAGGGATGGCCGACGATGCGTTGGACAAGGACGTGGTTACCGGAAGGGAAGGTGAGCGTCAGGCGAATGTCTGACGCGCATGGGGTCTGCAGCACCGACTACGCGATTGCGGTCGCAGGCTCGCTGCGCCGATCTTGCGGCAAGCGCAGTCGCGCCGGAGAAGGACAGAATGCCTTGCCTTGGCTTGCCTTGCCGCAACGGCAAGGCAGGCCTGGCTTGGAGCGGCGAATACACCGTAGCGAGCGGCTGCCAGGCGGGTGTGGACGGCGCACGGGAGACGGCGTGTACGAGCGACACAGGCCGATTCCGCGGCACCGGCCGCGCTGGTCCGATGCGCGTGCAGTCGTTTTGGTCGTCGCGCTTAGTCCGCCGCCAGCACCGGCTTGCGGCGCAGGATGAACTCGCGGTCGACGATCTTGCCCACCGGGAAGTCGTACTCGCCGATTTTTTCGAAACCGTAGCGGGCGTAGAAGCGTTGCGCACCGAAATTTTCCGACCACACACCGATCCACAAGGTGTGTGGGCCGTCGCGCTCGAGCCATTCCAAGGCAGTTTCGAACAGCCGGCTGCCCCAGCCGCTGCTCTGGTAGTCCTTCAACAGATACAGGCGCTTGAGTTCCCTGTCGCCGGGGCGCACCTCGTCGTGCGGCAGGCCGCATGGGCCGGCGGCGGCGTGGCCGACCAGCAGGTTGTCCAGCTCCAGCAACCAGATCGCGTAATCCGGATGCGCCAGCACGATGCGCGCACGCTCCACCGCATAGGTCTCTTCCAGAAAACCGCGCAGGTCTTCTTCCGGATACAGATGTCCGAAGGTTTCGGTAAACGTCTGCGCAGCCAGAAGCGACAGCGCTTCGGCATCGTCCGGCGTGGCGCGGCGGATGCGGGTCATGCGGGCCTCTCGTGCCGGGTGGACGTGGCAGCTTCTCGCATGCGGCGGCGGTTCTGCAAGTTGGGGAAACGGGAATCGGGAATCGGGAATCGGGAATCGGGAATCGGGCAAGCATCTGCGGTGCCTGGATTCCCCGTGTGCAGGATTCGGTGTGGGCGCTGATGGTTTTGGCGAAGCGCGCGACGCTGGCTGCGCACCGCAGCGCGTCGGAAAGATAACCACGACGTGCGAGTCGCGGCCATGTACTAGCGCAACGCCGGTCGGGTCGGAACGGACTTAAAAGCAAACCGCCGCCGGTTGATCGGCGGCGATTGGATGGCCGTGATACATGCACAGCCTCCGGCCCTGGCGCTGACGGTTCCGCCAAAGTGCGCAGCGCTGGCTGCGCTGGGCGCCTTGTACAGATGACCACGCATAGCGCGGCCATCTGCTCGCGCAGGTCAGGCCTGCTTGGGGCGCACCTGCACGTGCACTTCGGCCAGCTGCTCGGCGGCAATCGGCGATGGGGCGTCGGTCATCAGATCCTGCGCGCCGGTGGTCTTGGGGAACGGGATCACGTCGCGGATCGATTCGGTGCCAGCCATCAGCGCGGCGATGCGGTCGATGCCGAAGGCGATGCCGCCGTGCGGCGGGGCGCCGTAGTTCAACGCATCCAGCAGGAAGCCGAACTTGGCGCGCGCTTCTTCCGCGCCGATGCCGAGCAACTCGAACACCGCGCTCTGCATGTCCGGGCGGTGGATACGGATCGAGCCGCCGCCGATTTCATTGCCGTTGAGCACCATGTCGTAACTGCGCGACACGGCAGTGCGGGCGTTGGCGCGCAGGTCGGCGATATCGTCCACCGCCGATGCGGTGAAGGGATGATGCAGGGCGACGTACCGCTGTGCTTCGTCGTCCCACTCGAACATCGGGAAATCAGTGACCCACAGCGGCGCCCAGGTATCGGCGACCAGCTTGAAGTCCTTGCCGGCTTTCAGGCGCAGCGCGCCCATGAAGTCGGACACCTTGTTGTAGCCGCCGGCGCCGAAGAACACGATGTCGCCGTTGCTTGCACCCACGTGCTTGAGCAGCGCGGCGAACGCTTCTTCGGAAAAGAACTTGGCGATCGGCGAGCTGACTTCGCCGGTCTCCGACAGCTTGATGTAGGCCAGCCCCTTGGCGCCGTATTTGGCGGCGTGCGCGGCATAGTCGTCGATCTGCTTGCGCGACAGCGCTGCGCCACCGGGAATGCGCAGCGCAGCCACGCGGCCGTCGGCATCGTTGGCGGCGGCGGTGAACACCGGGAATTCACTGGATTTAACCAGCTCGGCCACATCGATCAGTTCCAGCGCGATGCGCAGGTCCGGCTTGTCCGAGCCATAGCGACGCATCGCCTCGGCCCAGGTCATGCGCGGGAACTGCGCGGCCAACTCGACGTCCACCACTTCCTTGAAGATGGCGCGGATCATGTCTTCCACGAAATCCTGCACATCGCGCTCGCGCACGAAGGCGAATTCCATATCGAGCTGGGTGAATTCCAGCTGGCGATCGGCGCGCAGCGCTTCGTCGCGGAAGCAGCGCGCGATCTGGTAGTAACGGTCGAAGCCGGCCACCATCAAAATCTGCTTGAACAGCTGCGGGCTCTGCGGCAAGGCGTAGAACTCGCCCGGATGCATGCGCGCCGGCACCAGGAAGTCGCGTGCGCCTTCCGGGGTGGCCTTGGTCAGGATCGGGGTTTCGATATCCAGGAAATCGCGCGCGTCCAGGTGGCGGCGCAGCGCCTGCACCAGCTTGATGCGGGTGCGCTGCATGCGCTGCATTTCCGGACGACGCAGGTCCAGATAGCGGTACTTCAGGCGGGTTTCTTCGCCCGGATTTTCGTGCGCATGGAACGGTAGCGGCGCCGCCTTGTTGAGGATGCTGATGCGGGTGGCGATCACTTCGACCTTGCCGCTGCGCAACTTGTCGTTGACCGCATGCCGCGCACGCACCACGCCTTCGACCTGCAGCACGTCTTCGTAGCCCAGGCTGGCGGCCACCGGGAACACCTCGGCGTTCTCCGGTTCCACCATCACCTGCACGATGCCTTCGTGGTCGCGCAGGTCGATGAAGCACACGCCGCCCAGGTTGCGGGCCACGTCGGTCCAGCCGGCGAGAGTGACGGTTTGGCCGATCATGGTCTCGTCGACCAGGCCGCAGAAGTGGGTACGCATCGAAAGCTCCGCTGAAAACCCGACGCAGGCAGCGCCGGAAAGCCGGATATTCTGGGGCCGGCGGGCGGCAGGAGCAAATGCGGCGACGGTCACCGGCGCTTAAGTCAGCGCCCGGCTGAATAGGCGCCACGCCCCTCCCGTACCAAGGACGTCACGATGCTGCGCACCGCCCTGCTGATCTCCGGCTTCAGTCTTGTCGCCCTCGCCGGCACCCTGGTCAGCCGCCCCGCCGCCGCGCAGGACCGCGGCTTCAATGGCCCCAGCATCACCTGCTCCAGCAACGATAACCGCCGCCGCGAGTGCGACACCCCGTTCCGGGGGCGCGCCGCGCTGGTGGAAAACATCTCCGGCACCCGCTGTATCGAAGGCCGCAACTGGGGCAGCGACCGTGGCCGCGTCTGGGTCGACAACGGCTGCCGCGGCCGCTTCGTCGAGGCCCGCGGTGGCTGGGGCGGTGGTGGCTGGAATGGCGGCGACGACCGCCCCGGCAATGCGGCCGCCGGCACCGTGCGTTGCGAAAGCCGCGACCAGCGCCAGGCGATCTGCAACACCGGCTGGCGGCGCGCGACGATCGTGCGTCAGCTCTCCGGCACGCCCTGCGTGGAGGGCCGCAACTGGCACCAGGAAAACGGCCGGATCTGGGTGGATGACGGCTGCCGCGCCGACTTTGCGCAGGCCCGTGGCGGTGGCGGTTGGGATCGCGATGACGGCTACGGCGGCCGTGACGATCGGCCGCGTGGCGACTACTCGGTGACCTGCAGCAGCGACGACCGTCGCCTGCGCAGCTGCGACTGGGACGTGCGCGCCGGCCGCCCGGTACTGACCCGCCAGTTGTCGAACACCCGTTGCGAAGAAGGCCGCACCTGGGGCTTCGACCCACGTCGTTCTGCGGTGTGGGTCAACGATGGCTGCCGCGCGCGGTTCGACGCGCGCTGAGGTTTCCAGGCTTGGTGTCTTTATGTGTTTGTCGCAACAGGCCGGTTCGTGGTGAGCCGGCCTGTTTGCGTTGGCGCGTTGCGGTTTTGCAACAAGATGAGCGGCCGCGCTATCTGAGCGACAGATTGGCGGTGGCAGGACCGAGGACGCTATTTGCTGCCGGCCGGGCGGCTCAGTCACGCGCAACCAAGCCTCGCTATCCACTCTTGCGATCGGCCCACCAAACGTAGCGCGCCGTTGTCAGATGCGCGTGGACGGCTTACAGGAGCCAGAGTCTGCGCGTGGCAATTAGGATGCCGAGCACCGGCCGCGCCCGCATGGCGGTGAGCGCCGTCGTTTTGTCCGCCGCTCTTGGCCGGCTCTCAACTTCCCCACGGCGCCGGAGGCAAGGGCACCGGCCGGGTGAGATCGAACTCCACCCGAAACAACCGCCCGCCCGGGCGACTCAGCTCGTACACCACGCTGCGCCCGGGCTGGATCTCCATCGCCCAGGTGTTCTGCAGCGAGGCGGTGGCACCCAATCGCTTGAACAAGGCAATCGATTCGGCATCCACCGGGAATTCCTGACGCGTGGCACTGCCCGCGCCATGGCTGTCACCGCCGTACTGGGTCAATGCATCCGCACTGCCATCGGCATGCCGATGATCGTGTTTGAGGCGTAAACCGGCCTGCGTGCGGGTCAGCACCCATGTGCGCGAGTGGTCGTCGCCCGCATGGAACGGCACCCGCAGCTCTCGACGCGGGTCGGCGCAACCGCGCACATGCATCACCAGCGCCTTGCCAGCGAACGGACTCGGCGTTGTCGATGCGGGCGTGTCGACCAGGACACGACCGGCAAACGCCTGCCCGCAGTGCGCCGCAAGCGCGGAGAGAAAGCGGTCGGCTGGCACGACGGCGGTGCTGGGCGGCGGGACGGCGCTGGCGCAGCCGCTGATCGCGATGGCCAGCAGCCACGGTGCCAAGCGCGACATCGTGCTGACAACGCTGCCGCGCATATCGACCATCACGCCGCGCCGGATGCCGGCTTTGCGGCGGGCGCGGCCGGTGCGGCTGCGGGCTTGCTGTCGCTGGCCGCCGCCGGCTTGGCATCGCCGCCGCCTGCGCTGCTGCTCTCGGTGAGGTTCTTCTTCTTTTCGCCAGCCGACTTGAAATCGGTCTCGTACCAGCCGCTGCCGGACAAGCGGAATGACGGCGCGGTGACCTGGCGCTTGATGGTGGCCGCCGCGCAGGACGGGCAGGTCTGCGGATCGGGGTCGGCCATCTTCTGCAGGCGGTCGAACGAGTGGCCGCAGGTGGTGCACTGGAACGCGTAGATGGGCATGACAAATTCGCTGAAGACGATGCAAGGGCGCCGATTCTAGACGGATGCGGGCATGTCGGCGCAATGATCGAATCGCGCGCTGGCGCATGGCCGGGCTGGCGGGAGAGTGCTGGGCAGTGACCGACGCATTGCGGATGCACGTACGGTGCGTCGGGCATCTTGGCAAGCTGGGGCGTCTCGCGGGCTGGACGCTTGAGGCTGCTGGCTTCTGGCTTCTGGCTTCTGGCGGCTGGCGGCTGGCGGCTGGCGGCTGGCGGCATCGAGACGATCAGCGGATTCGTTGCGTCAACGAAGACGCTTTCGGCCTGCTCGTCAGTTACGGCCTGGAAGGCTCTCCTCATCTATGGAGCGCGGCTTAGCCATGCCATTTTGATCTGGCACTTCCGGCGACTCTCCTTCACCAGCGCGGACCTGGCCTCAGAGCAGCCAACAAAACTCCTTCGCTCACCGCCAGGCGGGCGCGGCCTGTCCGCGGAATTCTCATGTAGCACTCGCACACCCAGGTTCCTGCGTGCCGTTCGCAACCACCTGACGACTGCTCGCTACGTCTTGTTCGCCGCTCTAAATGCACGCCGGCCTGCGTCTCCGCCCACACATGGTGATGGCGCAACCCCACTCCATTGGCAGCGAGCTACTCAGCCATCGCCACATGATCGCGTTATGCGAGCCACATCGATCGAGTCGCAGCAGCGCGGCTGCTACACTCGATCACGTGATCGACGCGCCTTTTCCCACACGAGGGCCGCATCCATGTTGCGGCTGACTGCCCTGTTACTGGGCGTTGCCCTGCTGCTGACCGGCAGCGGGCTGCTCGGTACGTTGCTCGCCGTGCGCGGCGGTCAGGCCGGGTTCGATGCGCGTGCGCTGGGCCTGATCATGTCTGGTTATTTCGCCGGCTTTTTTCTAGGCACGTTTTTCGCCCCGCCGCTGATTCGACGCATCGGGCATATCCGCGCATTTGCGTTCTACGCATCGCTGGCCGCCATTGCCGTGTTGTTGCATCCGATCTGGCTCGATCCCTGGGGTTGGGGTGTGTTGCGCCTGTTCACCGGCGCTGCCCTGGTGGGCTTGTACACGGTGATCGAAAGCTGGCTCAACGCCGAGCCGGATGCACGCCGACGTAGCCGTGTTTTCTCGGTATACATGGCGATCAATCTGTCGGCGCTGGCGCTGGGCCAGATTCTGCTGACCGCCGGCGACGCGCGAGCACCGGCCATGTTTACGCTGACCGCCATCCTGATCTGCGCGGCGGTAATGCCGGTCGTCACCACGCGCTTGATTCCGCCGGAGGTGCCGCAGGTGTCGCGCCTGCGCCTGAAAACGCTGTATGCGCTGGCGCCGGTCGCCACCGTCGGCGCCGGATTGTCGGGATTGGCGATGGGTGCGTTCTGGGGCTTATTGCCGGTGTATGCCAACCGCATCGGACTGGATGCAGATGGCGTGGCGATGTTCATGCTCACCGCAATCGTGGGCGGTGCCGTGCTGCAATGGCCGATCGGGCGCATCAGCGACGGGCACGACCGACGCATCGGCCTGGTCACGGTGAGCGTGCTGGCCGCCGCCATCGCCATCGCTGCCGCAGTGCCGATGGTGCAGTCGCAGACCACCGTCTTGTTTATGCTGTTTTTCGTGTACGGCGGGCTGGCGTTTTCGCTGTACCCGTTTGCGGTGGCGCACATGCTCGATTACCTGCCGCGCGAAGACCTGCTATCGGGCTGCAGCAGTCTGTTGCTGGTGCATGGCGTGGGCGCGGCCATCGGCCCGGCGCTGGCGGGCGGGGCGATGCAGAAGTTCGGCCCTGCGGCGCTCCCGGTCTATTTCGCAGTAATGTTGTTGGCGCTGGCCGGTTTCACGCTGTCGCGCTTGCTGCGGTTTGCACGTCGTCGCACGCATCCCATCGCGTTCCGGCCGATGCTGCGCACCACGCCATCGGCACTGGAATTGATGCCGGAAACCCAACAGATCGAAGCAGCGCCAAACGCCAAGAAGCGCTGAGAACGCGATGTCTCGGTCGTAAGCTACCGACGCTGGTGCGATACGCGGGATACAGCTCGCAGCGGCATGTATCTTTCGCACAGATCTGGGCTGCGTGAGATGCCCACAGGCCCTGCCGGTTGCTCGCGATGTTTTTTCAGCCGCTTCAGGACTTGGAGCGCGCGTTGTGGTGCGGCTGGACGCTTTGCATGCGTCGAGTGCAGAGCGTGGATCTGCGCTTTGCTGCAGGGCCCTTGCCCGCCCACCATCGCAGGACACGCTGCAAGTACGTCCATGTAAGCTCTTTGGCGGCATCCATGCCGCCAAAGGTCCCGCGACGGTGGGCGGGCAAGGACCATCCAAGATGGTCGGTTTGTAGGTTTTCAACAAAACAACCCACACACTTTCTGGCGTGGTGTCCTCACCGCTTGCGGGACCCTGTGGCGGCATGGATGCCGCCACGGAGCGTCCATGGATGGATTCACAGCGTGTCCCGCAAGCGGTGAGGACATCGCGCACTCGACCAACCGACCACACAACTTGCGCCCCCCCAAACAGCGTTGAATCGCGCACGGTGAAGACACCACACGCCAGACCAACCGAACACGCAGCATACGCATTGCCAAATAGCGCTGAATCGCACTCAGACTAGAGGCAGAGAAGCTGCGCACATCCACCCAGTGATCGCAGCCCATCTGTAGCGCGGTCATCATCACGCAATGCAAGCACGGCAGTCTGCGGCCACCTCCCCCGCTCCTTGGATTGCAATGGATTTGACCACCTGCCCGCGCGTGCGACATCCGGCCACGCTTGCCCTGCTGCTGGTTCCATTCGCCCTGCCCGCTTACGCGCAGCAGGCACCGGATGGCGCCACGCCGGCAGCGCCAAGTTCAGAAGTGCTTGCCAGCGGCGAGCAGGTGTCCACGCTCGATCAGGTGCAGGTGGTCGGGCAGGCAATGACGTACTCCAAGACCACCGTCAGCAAGGAAATGCTCGACCGCCAGTTCGTGCTGGGCAGCGTCAACGACGCGCTCAACGAACTCCCCGGTGTGGTGGTCACCGAAGCCGATGCATTCGGCTCGTCCGATTGGGGCACGCAGATCAGCATGCGTGGCTTTGTCAGCAACCGCGACACGCAGCAGATCGGCACCACCGTCGATGGCGTGCCCAACGGTGGCTCGGCGTATGGCGGCGGCTCCAAGGCCAACCGCTTTATCGACATGCCGGACCTGGAAACGGTGGAAGTGAGCCAGGGCACCGCCGATATCGCATCGCGCTCGAACGAAGCGCTGGGCGGCACACTGAATTACCTCACGGGCGAGCCGCTCGAAGAACAGCGTGTGCGCGTGATCGGTGGCATCGGCGACAACCAGGCCCGCAAGTATTACGCGCGCTACGACACCGGCCTGCTCGGCGGCAACACGCGCGCCTGGATCAGCGGTTCGTCGGCGCGCAACGATGACTGGATCGACGGCAGCGGCCACACGAGCCGCGACCATCTGGCCGGCAAGTTCGTCAGCGCGTTGAACAAGTGGACGCTCAGCGGCTACGCGTCCTACGACGATGCCGACGAATCCGAATACACCAGCGTGACGCCTGAGCAGTTCGCGCGCGACCCGGAACACGATTTGTTGACCGGCACGCTCACCGGCATTCCGTATCTGGATCAGAACTATCGCTCCGGCTCGCGCGCGCTGCGCAAGAACACCTTCGGTTATCTGCGCGGCGCCTTCGATGGCGGCAATGGCTTCAAGACCACGCTCACCGGCTACGCGCATCGCATGCAAGGCCGCGGCGACTGGATTCCGCCGTATCTGGTGGACGTCACCAACGATGGCGCCGGCGCGCCGGAATCGGAGGCGCGCGGCGGCAACACCGTGTATGCCGGCAGCGACCTGGGCAAGCTGTATTACCTGACCCCAGGCGGTGCGGCGGCAACGCTGCTGGCCGGTTGCGCCGGCAGTGCGGCGGTGCCGGCCGAATCCAATCCGGCCTGCTATCCGGCAGGTTCGGTGCCGGTGCAGTCGCATCGCCACAGCCATTACGACAATCACCGCGCCGGTGCGATGGCCGATGTGGAATGGCGCCACGATCTGGGCCCGATCGAAAACACCGTGCGTGCCGGCGCCTGGCTGGAGCGCGTTGAGCGCAGCGTCACCCGCGACTGGCATCGCCTGCTCAACGTCGGCACCAACATCGGCTTTGACCATCAGCCGTACTGGGTGCAATTCAAGGACAACTACCAGACCGACGAGCAGATGTATTACGTCGAAGATGTGATGCGTTACGGCGCTTTCGCCTGGCGCGTCGGCGTGAAGCAGTTCTTCCTCGACCAGACCCGCGACCGTCGCATCGGCGATGCGCAGCATGTGGAGTCGGATTCGCACTCCGACCCGCTGCTCTCGGCGGGCCTGACCTGGACCACGCCGGTGCAGGGGCTGGAAGCCTTCGCCGGGTATTCGCAGAATTTTGCCGCGATTCCGTCCGGCGTGCTGGGCGAAACCGACCCGGTCGCACTCAGCCGCGTGCAACCGGAAACTGCCGACAATATCGAACTGGGCCTGCGCATCAGCCGCTGGCCGTTGACCGGCAGCGTGACGCTCTACGACATCCGCTTCGACAATCGCATCGTGTATGTGCCGGCCAACTTCGTCAGCGGCATCGACTATCTGGGCGAGACCGACGGCGTGTATGAAAACTTCGGCGGCGTGCATGCGCGCGGCGTGGAAGCGGCGCTGGGCTACGGTTGGGACAACGGCTGGCGCCTCAATGGCGCCTACACCTACAACAAGGCCGATTACCTGGGCAGCGGCGATGCCGCGCGCGACACCGCCCTGGACATCACACCCGGCGCGCAGGTGATCGGCCAGCCGCGCAACACCTTGGTGGTCTCGGCCGACTGGCGTGGGGAAGCATGGCGCTTCGGTGTGTCCGGTCGGTATCTGGGCAAGCGCTATCTGGATGCATCCAACCGCGCCGCGCTTGATGGGGTGACCACCTTCAATGCGAATCTGGGCGTGGAGCTGTCGCAGCTATCTGCGCAACTCAAGGGCCTGCAACTGGCGCTCAATGTCAGTAACCTCACCGACAAGCGCTATCTGGAAGGCGTGGACGGCAGCGATAGCGCCTTCATCGCCGCGCCGCGCACGCTGGGGCTGACGCTGACGCTGGATCTGTAACGGCCACCTGCCATGCTGACGTGCACGCCGGGACTGTTTCCCTCTTCCGCTTTGCGGGAGAGGGCTGGGATGAGAGCACAGCGCCCCCATCCGCCCTTCGGGCACCTTCCCCCGCAGGCAGGGGAAGGGAATCGGACGGGTTCAGCCACTCAATAGCGCCTTCATCGCCGCGCCGCGCACGCTGGGGCTGACGCTGACGCTGGATCTGTAACGGCTACCTGCCATGCTGACGCGCACACCGGGACTGTCTTCCTCTCCCGCTTTGCGGGAGAGGGCTGGGGTGAGAGCACAGCGCCCCCATCCGCCCTTCGGGCACCTTCCCCCGCAGGCGGGGGAAGGGACTCGGACGGGTTCAGCCACTCAATAGCGCCTTCATCGCCGCGCCGCGCGCGCTGAGGCTGACGCTGACGCTGGATCTGTAACGGCCACCTGCCATGCTGACGTGCACGCCGGGACTGTCTTCCTCTCCCGCTTTGCGGGAGAGGGCTAGGGTGAGAGCACAGCGCCCCCATCCGCCCGTCGGGCACCTTCCCCCGCAGGCGGGGGAAGGCACTCGGACGGGTTCAGCCACTCAGAGGTGACACGATGATCGACCTGCCCCGCCGCCGTTTGCTGCAAGCCGGCCTGACCAGCGGTGCGGCCGCACTGTTGCCCAGCATCGCGCGTGCCGCCGCCATCGCGCCGGACCGCCGCAGCGGTACGCTGGAGGATCTGCAGCACGTGGTGATCCTGATGCAGGAAAATCGCGCGTTCGATCATTACTTCGGTTCGCTGCCCGGCGTGCGCGGGTTCGGCGATCGCTTTCCGATCCCGGCCCCACCGCTACCGGGCGCGCCCTCGCGCACGGTGTGGCTGCAGCCCAGCGAAGACGGCATGCAATGGCTCACGCCGTTTGCACTGGATACCGCAGCGCAATTCGGCTTCATGCGCGTCAAGGGCACGCCGCATAGCTGGCCGGATGCACAACAGGCCTGGGACCACGGCCGGCTCGGGCAGTGGGCGGCAGCCAAACACAATCACGCGCTGGGCTACTACGGACGGGCGGATATTCCCTTCCAATACGCGCTCGCCGATGCGTTCACCATTTGCGATGCGTACCACGCCTCGATCCAGACCGGCACCAATTCCAATCGCGTGTTCCTGTGGACGGGTGGCAACGATCCGCACGGGCGCCATGGCGGGCCAGTGATCGGTAACTCGCACGACAACTTTCCGGAGCTGGGCGGGTTTGCCGAGCCGTATCGATGGACCACCTATGTGGAACAACTGCAGCGCGCGGGTGTGAGCTGGCAGATCTATCAGGACATGGCCGACAACTTCACCGACAACCCGCTGGCCGGGTTCGAGGCGTTTCGGCAGGCCTACAGCAGCGCGCCCGGTCACGATGCGCAGCTGCGTGCGCGCGGCATCAGCACGCGGGGCGTGGAGCAGTTGCGCGCAGACGTGATGGCCGGTCGGCTGCCGTCGGTGAGTTTTGTCATTGCCGATGCGGCCGGCAGCGAACATCCGGACCCGTCCAGCCCGGTGCAAGGCGCGGCCTACACCGCACGCGTGCTGGATGCGCTCACCGCCAATCCGGCGGTGTGGAGCCGCACTGCATTGCTGCTGATGTTCGATGAGAACGATGGATTTTTCGATCACATGCCGCCGCCGGCGCCACCATCGCCGGACCCGCGCGCGGCCGGCGGGTTTGCCGGCGCCTCCACCGTCGCCACCGACGACGACTACCATCGCCAGCCTGCACCCGGTGAGCAGAAAGTGGATCTGCCCGCACTGCGCGGCCGTCCCTACGGACTTGGTCCGCGCGTGCCGCTGTATGTGATTTCGCCGTGGAGTCGCGGTGGCTGGGTGGATTCGCAGGTGTACGACCACACTTCGGTGCTGCGCCTGCTGGAACGACGGTTTGGCGTGCAGGCGTCAGAGATCACGCCATGGCGGCGCGCGGTATGTGGCGACCTGACCAATGCGTTCGATTTCCGCAATGCCGATGCACGCCCATTCGTCGCATCGCTACCCGATGTGGGCGATGCGGCAGCGCGCGCAGCAGCCTTGCGCGAGCACACGCTGCCGCCGCTGCCGGCCACGTTGCAAGCGCCCGCGCAACCGTTTGGCGTGCGCCGTTCGCGCGCCGTGCCGTATCGCCCGAGCGTGCAACTGGCGCATGTGCAAGCGCGCGGCGAGGTGCAGCTACGCCTGCGCAACAACGGCGCAGCGGCGGTGCTGCATGTCTACGACCGCTACGACCTGGCGGCGATCCCGCGCCGCTACACGGTGGGCAACGGTGCCACGCTGGACGGCGACTGGACCACCTACGATGGCCGCTACGATCTGTGGCTGATCGGCCCCAATGGATTCCATCGCCACTATCGCGGCGACCTGAGCGCTGCATTGCTGGTAGCCGACATCACCCAGGCAGCGGATGACCCGGCGGCGCTGTCTTTGTCGTTGCACAACACCGGCACCACGCCGATCCAGATCGCACTGCAACCGGCCGCTTATGCGCAGGCGCAACCGCGCGAGCAACTGCAGCTTGCCGGAGGCCAGACCTGGCAACGCAGCTGGAAAGCGGCAGCCAGCGGCGGTTGGTACGACCTGTGGATCGAACACGACGGCGCAAGCCAACGCCTGGCCGGTCGCATCGAAACCGGTGCAGACAGCGTTAGCGACCCGGCAATGGGTGGGCCGGCGCGGCTGCAGCAGGATAGGCCTATCGTGATCGGCCCACTGGGCTGAGCCGTGCGGCCTTGCGCCGTGCGAAGGCTGCGCGCAGTGCGGGATCGCGAGCGAAGGTCACTCCGTGCAAGCAGGGCAGCGGCGGTCAGTGCCCTGCGGCCGGGGCCAACACGCCGATAGTCCCCAGCCACGTCTCCACCAGACTTGGCCAGTGCGCGATCGGCAGCCCCTTGGCGCGCAGACCGAAGGCATGCCCGCCCTGCGCGTAGAGATGCATTTCCGTCGGCACGCCGGCCTGCTTCAGCGCAACGTAGTAAGCCAGCGACTGCGTTACCCCATCCACCTCGTCGTCCTCGGCCTGCAGCAGAAAGGTCGGCGGGGTATCGGCGCTCACGGTGATGTCTGGACGCAGCTGTAGGTGGGTTGGATCGCGCTTGGCATGATCCTCATCTTCGTGCGCCCACAGATGGCCCGGATAGACCGCGATGGCAAAATCGGGACGGCAACTTTCCGCATCCGCAGCGTCCACCGGCTGATAGGTGCGCTTTGTAAAGTGCGTACTGGCCGCCGCCACCAGATGACCGCCGGCAGAAAAGCCAAGTACACCAATCTTGTGCGGGGCCACGCCCCACTGGCTGGCTTGTGCGCGCACCAGCCCTAGCGCGCGCTGTGCGTCCTGCAAGGCTGTTTGCACCTTTGGGTAATAGCGGCGACCGTTGTTCCAGGTCGGCCCCGAGTTCGGTACGCGGTATTTCAACAGCACACAGGTAATGCCGCGCCCGGTCAGCCAATCACAGATCTCCGTCCCTTCCAGATCCATGGCCAGAACTTGATAGCCACCACCGGGGAACACCAGCACCGCCGCACCGGTGTTGCGGCCCGTGGGCGCATACACCGTCATCGTCGGCCGGCTGACATCGTTGGCCCTGGGCCACCACGGGCGCCCCGGGCCGGGACCGACCGATTCCGGTTTCGGATGCGGCAACCCATTGGGCACCTTGCCAGGCCAGATCGGCACCTGCACATGGCCCGGTGCCGGTTGCCAGATCTGCGCCTTCGCCGATCCATGCGCGAGCGCAAGTGCGGCGGCGACGACCGCCAAAAAGAGGGGAGTACGCATTGTGCTGATCCAGTGGGTGGCGAGGATGGGATAGAAGCGGATGCGATGCGTCGAACGCGCGGGACGTGCGACCACAGGCCTGGCCGCGCATGCGCCGAGGACTGGATGTCGTGATCGGCAATGCGGGCGCGGCTACCGCGTACGGCGGGCAGTGCGCGATGCCGCCAGCCAACGGCGGCATCCACTGGACTGCCACGCGCGCCGAACGGCGCGATAGCGACACCCCAACCACGCGGCATCGCCGCGTCGCGGCACTCAAGGCGCGAGCGTCTCCCGCACCGCCACCGCGACCGCCTTCAACGCCGCATCGCGCCCAGCGTCGTCGACCTTGGCGCCGTTCAAATACGTCGTCAGCAACAGCGGCGCCCTGCCCTTCGGCGGCCACAGGATCGCGATGTCGTTGCGGGTGTCGGTGCCGTTGCTGCCGGTCTTGTCGCCGATCTTCCAGTCGCGCGTGAGCCCTGCCCGCAGGCAATCGTCGCCGGTGCGGTTGTCGATCATCCAGTCGGTCAGCTGCTTGCGCGAGGCAGGCTGCAGCGCGTTGCCGAGGAGCAGCGTGCGCAGCGTGGTGGCCATTGCCGCCGGGGTGGTGGTGTCGCGCGGCTCGCCGGGGGCGAACCCATTCATCTCCGGCTCGTAGCGGTCACTGCGGGTCTTGGCATCGCCGATGCTGCGCAAGAAGGCGGTCACGCCGGGCGGGCCGCCGACCAGTGGGAACAACAGGTTGGCGGCCGGGTTGTCGCTATAGATCATCGTGGCCCGGCATAGTTCGCCGACACTCAGCGCGCCGCCGACATGGCGCTCGGTCACCGGCGCATGCGACAGCATGTCCGAGGCACCGATCTTGACCGGTTGCGCCAACGGCAGCTTGCCGCGGTCCACCTGCTGCAATACCGCGGCAGCCAATACAAATTTGAAGGTGCTGCACATCGGAAAGCGCTCGTTCTCGCGCTGCCCGATGCGCCATCCGGTGGCGCTGTCGAGCAAGCTGATGCCCAGGCGACCGCCGGTGCCACGTTCGATTTCCGCCCATTGCGCCCGCAGCAGGCCGTCCACCGTCACCACCGGGCTGAGCGCCCGTGCGGGCCGGGACGCCGCAAACAGCATGCCCGCGCCAGTTGCGCATAAGAACTCTCGCCGATTCACCATGTGTCTGCTTCCTTGAGGGAGCCCGCAGTATCGATGCGCACGAAGCAGCCGACCATCGCGATGTTTCGATCCCTGACATGAATTGAACTAATCTCTACGCATGCCCCGCCCTCGCCTTCCACTCAATGCCCTGCGCGCCTTCGAGGCGGCCGCACGCCATCAGAACCTGACCCGCGCAGCCGGCGAGTTGTGCGTGAGCCAGGCCGCGCTCAGCCACCAGATCAAGGCGTTGGAACAACAGCTGGGCACCAGCCTGTTTCACCGCCTGCCACGCGGTGTGGCGCTCACCGACGAAGGGGCGGCGCTGGCACCGGTGCTCGGCGAGGCCTTCGACCGCATCGCCGCCACCCTGGAGCGCTTTGCCGATGGGCGCTATCGCGAAGTGCTCAGCGTGGGCGTGGTGGGCACCTTCGCCACCGGCTGGCTGCTGCCGCGGTTGCCGGCGTTTCATGCCGCGCATCCGGATATCGAATTACGCCTGTCCACCCACAACAACCGGGTCGATCTGGCCGGCGAAGGACTGGATCTGGCAATCCGTTTCGGCGACGGCGACTGGCAGGGCCAGATCGCGCAGGCGCTGATAGAGGCACCGTTTGCACCAGTCTGTGCGCCCAGCATGGCGCGTGGCTTGCGCACGCCGGCCGATCTGGCGCAGCTGCCGTTATTGCGTTCGTATCGTCTGGACGAATGGCCGCAGTGGTTCCGCGCGGCGGGCGTGGCCGAGGTTCCCGCACGCGGGGCGATGTTCGATTCGTCGTTGACCCTGGCCAGCGCGGCGGCGGCCGGGAGCGGCGTGGCGTTGCTGCCGTTGCCGATGTTTCGCCAGGATCTCGACGCGGGGCGCCTGGTGTGCCCATTCCCGATCCAGATCGACGCCGGGCGCTACTGGCTCACCCGGCTGCGCTCGCGCCCAGAGAGCGATGCCGATGCCCGATTGCGCGATTGGCTGGTGGCAGAGCAACAGCGCTCCGGTTAAGCGCGCTCAAGGTGCCGCTCAGCGGCGCGCCGCCTCGATCCCCTGCACCGCCACGCGGCGAAACGCCTCGTAGTGCGCCTGGTCGGCGAACCAGTGCGGGGCGAACAGCTCGAACAAGCGGTCGTTGTGATACAGCAGCAGCACGCGCTCGTTCTCGCGGTAACGGATGTAATCGGACCAGGGCCGGCGCAGCCGCCCGTCCACCCAGGTGATCTCCAGCCCGCTCTCGTCCCACGCAAACGTGTAGGCATACCGCAGCGAGGCCTGCTGGGCGTGCAGGCGTTTGATCTTTCGCGGCAAGCCCCACGCGTACAACGCCGCCAGGCCGATCAAGCCGCCGCCACCGCCGCCGAGCAGCACCGACCCGATGATTTCGCTGGCCCCGATCAGTTGCAGCATGCCCGCCCCGATCAGCAGCAGGACCACCAGGATCACGATCAACAGCTTGCCCGTCTGCCGCGCATGCAGGCGCTGTGCGGCCAGGTGGTCTTCCAGACTGATGGTGGCGCTGATCATGTTCGCTCCTTCCTTGTGCTTGGTCCGACGCGCATCGTAACGCCTGCGCGTCACGCGCCCTCGATCAACTCCATCCACGCCGCTTCCGCTGCGGCCAGCTGCTGCGCCGTCGCCTCACGGTCGCGGCCCAGCACCGCCATCTTGTCGGTGTCGGCATAGTTGCCCGGGTTGGCCAGTTCGCGGTCGAGCTCTGCCAGCAGCGCTTCCAGCTCGCCCACACGCTTTTCGGCGCTGGCCAGCTTGTGCGGGTTGACGGCTTTTTTCGGCGGCAGTGGTTTGGTCGGCGGCGGCGGGGTCGGTGCCACTTCGGCCATCTTCTGCTTGGTGCCTTGCGCGGCCGGGCGGCTGCGCAGCCAGGCGGCGTATTCGTCCAGATCGCCATCGAACGGCTCGACCACGCCATCGGCCACCCGCCAGAAACTGTCGCAGACCAGGCCGATCAGATGGCGGTCGTGCGAGACCATCACGATGGCGCCTTCGAAGTCGCTCAGCGCCTCGGCCAGGGCCTCACGCATCTCCAGGTCCAAATGGTTGGTCGGTTCGTCGAGCAGCAGCACGTTGGGCTGTTGCCAGGCGATCAAGGCCAATGCCAGACGCGCACGCTCGCCACCGGAGAAGCCATCCACCACTTCGAACGCACGGTCGCCGGCGAAATTCCATTTACCCAGGAAATCGCGGAACGCCTGATTGGAACCATCCGGCGACAGATCGCGGAAGTGATCCATCGGCGACTGACCTTCGTGCAGCGACTCCACCGTGTGCTGGGCGAAGTAGCCGACGCGCAGGTCCGGATGCGCGTTGCGCTCGCCCGCCAGCGGCGCCAGCTCGCCGACCAGAGTCTTGACCAGCGTGGTCTTGCCCGCGCCGTTGGGACCGAGCAGACCGATGCGGTCGCCGGCCTCCAGGCCGAATCCGACGTCGTGCAGGATGACGGTTGCCGCGCTCCCCCCATCCGCCCTCCGGGCACCTTCCCCCGCCAGCGGGGGAAGGGTAGCGGGATAGCCGGCTTCGATATGGTTTAACCGAATCAGCGAAAACGGCAGCCGATTGGGCTGCGCGAACTGGATGCGGAATTCGCGCTCGGCGCGCACCGCCTCGGTACCGGCCATCTTGGCCAGGCGCTTCATGCGGCTCTGCGCCTGCGTCGCCTTGCTGGCCTGCGCCTTGAAGCGATCGATGAAGCTCTGCAAATGCGCGCGCTCGGTCTGTTCCTTGTCGTGCGCGATCTGCTGCTGGCGCAGGTGTTCGATGCGCTGGCGCTCGAAATCGGTGTAGCCGCCGACGTACAGCTTGGCGGTGCCGCCATGCAGATGCAGCGTGTGGGTGGCCACGTTGTCCAGAAACTCGCGGTCATGGCTGATCAACAGCAAGGTGCCCGGGTACTTGAGCAGCCATTGCTCCAGCCACAGCACCGCGTCCATGTCCAAGTGGTTGGTTGGTTCGTCGAGCAGCAGCAGGTCGCTGGGCATCATCAGCGCGCGCGCCAGGTTCAACCGCACCCGCCAGCCGCCGGAGAACGACGACACCGCACGGTGGTGCGTATCGGCCGGGAAGCCCAGGCCGTGCAGCAGCTTGCCGGCACGCGCTTCGGCATCGTAAGCGCCGAGTTCGGCCATCTTCTGGTGCGCATTGGCGACCGCTTCCCAGTCTTCGCGCGCGGTGGCTGCCGCTTCTTCCTGCAGCACCGCGGACACCTCGATATCGCCGCCGAGCACGAACGACAGCGCCGGGTCCGGCAACGACGGGGTTTCCTGCGAGACGCTGGCGGTGCGCACCTTGCCGGGCAGATCCACGTCGCCCTTGTCGGCCTCCAGCTCGCCCTTTACCGCGGCGAACAGGCTCGACTTACCGGTACCGTTCCGCCCCACCACGCCGACGCGGTAGCCGGCATGCATGGTCAGGTCGACGTTGGACAACAGCAGACGCTCGCCGCGTCGCATGGAGAAGTTGCGCAGGGAAATCATTGATGGACAGTCCGATAGAACGAAAAGGAATGAGCAGATGAGCAGCATTCCTGCGACGCCATTCTAGCGTTAACGAATAATTAGCGCCTTCAGGTTGAACGACACGCGCGCTTCGCACGGCCGTGATCGCCACCCGCCCAGTCTAGTTGGCCCCGCTCGGGCTGCCGTTTTCGGAGTTGTCATGAATCACCCCCTGTCCTTGCTTGCGACCGCCGTGGTCGCTGCACTGCTTGCTTCTCCCGCCCTGGCGCAGGACGCCGCGCCGGCCACCGCCAATACCCTGGATACGGTGATCGTCACCGGCACCCGCGTGGCCGACCGCACCGTGGCCGAGTCGCAATCGCCGATCGACATCATCAGCGCCGAGTCGCTACAGGCCACCGGCACCCCGGAACTGGCCACCGCGCTGGCGCGCGCGCTGCCGTCGCTGAACTTCCCGCGCCCGGCGCTGAGCGACGGCACCAGCGCGATCCGCCCGGCCCAGCTGCGCGGCCTGTCGCCCGACCAGGTACTGGTGCTGGTCAATGGCAAGCGCCGTCATACCTCGTCGCTGCTCAATCTCAACGGCACCATCGGCCGCGGCGCGGCGGCGGTGGATCTGAACACCATCCCCGTGGCGGCGATCGCGCGGGTGGAAGTGCTGCGCGACGGCGCGTCGGCGCAATACGGCTCCGATGCCATCGCCGGCGTGGTCAACATCGTGCTCAAGGGCGCGGAAAAGGGCGGCAGCCTGCAGGCCGGGTTCGGCCAGTATTCGGCCGGCGACGGCAACAACTACGAGCTGTCCGGCGACACCGGCGTGGCCTACGGCGGCGACCGCGGCTGGCTGCATGTGGCCGCCCAGCTCAATCAGCAGGACCCCACCGACCGCGCCCGCGGCTATGCCGGCGCACCCAGCGTGTCGCAGCCGGCCGTGGGCCAGAAGGCATTCAAGATCGGCGACCCCGACGTCAACGCGCAGGCCGCCTCGCTCAATACCGAATACCAGTTCAGCGACAGCATCACCGGCTACGCGTTCGCCACCGCCAGCAACCGCGATATCACCTCGTTCGCGTTCTTCCGCGCGCCGGGCAGCAGCCAGAACATCCTGTCGATCTACCCGCAAGGCTTTTTGCCTGAGATCCAGAGCTACGCCAAGGACCGCTCGCTGGTGGCCGGCGTGCGCGGCTCCACCGCCAGCGGTTGGGACTGGGATGCCAGCTACAACTACGGCTACAACCGCATCGATTTCCACACCCGCAACACGCTCAACGTGAGCCTGGGGCCGACCTCGCCGACGTCGTTCTACGACGGCGCGTTGGAGACCACGCAGAACATCGTCAACCTGGACGTCAAGCGCGGTTTCGACTGGGGCCTGGCGTATCCGGTGACAGTGGCCTTCGGCGCCGAATACCGCAACGAAAAGTGGAACCAGTCGCCGGGCGAAGTGGGCTCCTACTTGCAGGCCGGCACCTTGGCTGGTGGCGCGCAGGGCTTCGGCGGATTCGCCCCCAGCGTGTCGGGCCAGTATTCGCGCAACAGCTATGCGTTGTACGCCGACCTGGAAGCCGACTTCACCGACAAGTTCTCCGCCGGCCTGGCCGGCCGCTACGAAGACTATGACGACTTCGGCAGCCAGGCCTCGGGCAAGTTGTCGGGGCGCTATGCGTTCACCGACAAGATCGCGTTGCGCGGCACGGTGGCCTCGGGCTTCCGCGCACCGTCGCTGGCGCAGCAGTATTTCCAGTCCACCAGCACCACCTTCCTGGCCGGCAATCCCAATCCGTTCGAGATCCGCACCTTCCCGGCCGACAGCAACGTGGCGCGCGCCTTCGGTGCCGAACCGCTGGATGCAGAAACCTCGCTGTCCTACAGCCTGGGCCTGGTGTTGCAGCCCACCGATGCGCTCTACCTCACCATCGATGCCTACCAGATCGACGTGGACGACCGCATCGTGCTGTCGTCCAACCTCACCGGTGCCGGCGTGCGCAGCCTGCTGGAAGCGCAGGGCATCTTCGGCATCAACGGTGGGCGCTACTTCACCAACGCGGTGGATACGCGCACCCGTGGCGTGGACGTGGTCGGCAGCTACCGCTGGCAGCTGGCCGCCAGCAGCGTGGACCTGACCGCCGGTTACAACTACTCCGAAACGGAAGTGCGCAATGTGGCGGCCAACCCGGCGGCGTTGTCGGCCAACGGGCTGAGCCTGGAGCGCATCGACCGCACCGAGCGTGGGCGCATCGAAGAAGGCTTCCCGCGCGACAAGTTCCTGGTCAACGGCAGCTGGAATTCCGAGCACTGGACGCTGGCGCTGGGCGCTACCCGCTACGGCGAATACAGCACGCGCCCGGCGGCGGCGATCAACGACCAGACCTTCGGTGCCAAGTGGGTGGTGGATGCCTCGGCCAGCTATAAGGTCGATCGCTGGACGCTCACGCTGGGCGCAGACAACCTGCTGGACGAGTATCCGGACGAGAACAACTTCGCCAACTCCACCAGCGGGCAGTTTGCGTACAGCAATCTGTCGCCGTTCGGCTTCAACGGTGCCTATGTCTACGGGCGTATCAACTATCGCTGGTAAACACGGCCAACGCCGCTAGCGACAGCTGACGATGGAACGCGGCTGCACGTTGATGTTGTGCAGCGCTGCAGCGTCGACATCCAAGGTTTGACCACACGCCCCGGCCAGCCCGGGGCGTGTGCGTTTTTGCGGTTGTGACAGATGCGCAAGCAGGCGCAACCGCTCGCCGAATGCCGCTCTGCGCTGCATGGCATGTGCACAGCACGCGCACCACAGGCTTGCCATCAAGCTGCGGTGCGCTGGCTGGCTGCCATGCGTCCACACAGCTCACGCACCTCGATGACGATGCGTACGCCCGGTGCGTGCTAAGAGCGGCTAACAAAACGTAGCGAGCAGTCGTCAGGTGGGTGTGGACGGCGCGGAGGAACCGGAGTGTACGGGTGGTACATGAGGATTCCGAGCACCGGCCGCGCCCGCCTGGCGGCTGCACAGTAGTTTTGTTAGCTGCTCTAAGACCGGTGCTCCTGTCATTGCCGGAGCACGCCAATGGAAGCCTCGCAACTGTGTCGCGGCCGCTTGATCGATCACCTGCATCTGGTGGTGCACGACCTGCCGGCAAGCCGCCGCTTCTATCAAGCCGTGCTCGCGGTCCTGGGCATCCCCATCGGCGGCGACGGCGATGGCTACTTCTGGGCCGACGAACTATTCGTTTCCAACCGCGACACGGTGGCGCAAGGCGTGTTGACCGGCCGCCATCATCTGGCCTTCCAGGCGCGCGACGTTGCGATGGTGCAGGCGTTCCATGACGCCGCGCTGGCCAACGGTGGGCGCGACAACGGCGCGCCGGGTTTGCGCCCCTATCACCCAAATTATTACGCGGCGTTTGTGCTCGACCCGGATGGCAACAACATCGAGGTGGTCTTCCACGGTCCTGCGCAACGCAGTGCCGATGCGGTGCAGATCACGTTTTGATGCACAAGTTTCATAACTGGTATCGATGCCCAAAATGGGGCAACGCAATCCGTTGCCCAGCGTAGGGAAATGCAATCGACGCCTCACTTTGGTGCACGATGACAACGTTGACATAAGCATACGTTCGATGACAGTTGCATGCGGAACGTAACCAAAATTTGACATGTGGTTACGCGTGGTTAATGGTTGAGAACGTACCGCAGCTGCCGCAACGGACGCGGCCTGGGAGGGGGCCCACTGCGCTGCATCCGTTCCCCACTCGGAGTTGTTACCGCATGAATTGCAAGTCCAGTCCACTCGCAGTCGCTGTCGTTGTTGCCTTGTCGTTTTCCGCTTCAACCGCAGTTGCGCAGTCGCAAGCTCCCACCCAGAAAACCCTCGACACGCTGATCGTGACCGGCACGCGCGTGGCCGACCGCACCGTGGCCGAATCGGCATCGCCGATCGACATCATCTCGCCACAGGCCCTGGAATCGACCGGTACCACCGAGTTGGCTACCGCGCTATCACGCGCGATCCCCTCGCTCAATTTCCCCCGGCCCGCCATCTCCGACGGCTCGGATGCGGTGCGCCCGGCACAGCTGCGCGGCCTGTCGCCCGATCAGGTGCTGGTGCTGGTCAACGGCAAGCGCCATCACAGCACCGCGCTGATCAATCTCAACGACACCCAGGGCCGTGGCTCGTCACCGGCCGATCTCAACACCATCCCGATCGCTGCGGTGGAGCGCATCGAAGTGCTGCGCGACGGTGCGTCGGCGCAATACGGCTCCGATGCAATTGCCGGCGTGATCAACATCGTGCTCAAGGGCAGCGGTGAAGGCGGCAGCGTCAATGGCCGCTACGGCAAGTACAGCGCTGGCGACGGCGAGCAGTATCAGCTGTCCGGCGACGCCGGTTTCAGCTTCGCCGGCACCGGCAAGGTGCATCTGGCTGCGCAGGCCGGGCATTCGGATCAGACCAACCGCGCGTTGCCGTTCGGCGGCCGCGTGGAGCAACGCTACGGCGACCCGGAGATCGACCAGGGCGCCATCTCGTTCAACGGCCAATACAGCCCCACCGATTATCTGACCTTCTACTCGTTCGGCATGGTCAGCCGGCGCGAAGTGCTGTCCAACGGCTATTTCCGTTTTGCCGGCGACAACCGCAATCGCCCGGAAATCTATCCGGACGGCTTCCTGCCGCAGATCTATAACGTCAGCAAGGACGTGTCGTGGGTCGGCGGCTTGAAGACCTCCACCGAAGGCGGCTTGAACATCGATCTGAGCTACAACTACGGCCAGAACAATCTCACCTTCGATGTGCGCAACAGCTTGAACAACAGCCTGGGCGTGACCAGCCCAACCGACTTCCATGCCGGTACGCTGGAAGTGACACAGAACGTGCTCAACGCCGACTTCACCAAGACCCTCGATTGGGGCCTGGCCTACCCGGTCACGCTGGCCTTCGGTGCGGAATGGCGAGGCGAGAAGTTCAACCAGTCGCCTGGCGATGCGGCCTCGTCGGCCAACGGCGGTATTCCGTCTGCAAACGGCGCGTTGATTCCTGGCGCGCAGGTGTTTCCGGGCTTCAAACTCTCCGATGCCGGCTACTACGACCGCAACAGCCATTCGGCGTATGTGGATCTGGAAGCGGATCTGACCGAGAAGTTCTCGGCCGGCCTGGCCGGGCGCTACGAGAAGTACAGCGACTTCGGCGACACCGCCACCGGCAAGCTGTCGCTGCGCTATGCGTTCACCGACAAGGTGGCGCTGCGTGCTACGGCCTCCACCGGCTTTCGTGCGCCGTCGCTGCAGCAGCAGAACTTCCAGTCGATCGCCACGCAGTTCCTCAACGTGGCCCAGCCCAACGGCTCGGTGACGGCGATTCCGTTCGAGATCGGCACCTTCCGCACCGACAACCCGGCCGCCATCGCGCTCGGCGCCGAACCGCTGAAGGCCGAGGAATCCAAGAACTACGGCCTGGGCGTGGTGTTGCAACCGGTCGAAAACCTGTACATCACCGTCGATGCGTACCGCATCGATATCGATGACCGCGTCGTGCTATCGGAGAACCTGACCTCCATCGCCGCGCGTAACTATCTGCAGGCTAATGGCTTCCCGGGCATCGGTGGCGGGCGCTATTTCACCAACGCGGTGGACACCAAGACCCAGGGCGTGGATGCGGTCGGCACTTACCGTTGGAACCTGGATGGCGGCAGCGCGGAGCTGACCAGCGGCTATAACTACAACAAGACCGAAGTAGAGAAGATCGCCGACAACCCGGCAGCGCTGGTGGCGATCGACCCGAATGCGGTGCGCATCGGTCGCGCGGAACTGGGCCGTATCACCGAAGGCACGCCGCGCGACAAGTTCTTCCTGGGCGGCACCTGGGCGCCGGGCAACTGGTCGTTCACCGGCACGGCCACGCGCTGGGGCGAGTTCAGCACCTTCGGCACCAACGCCGGCAGCGACCAGACCTACGCGGCCAAGTGGACGTTGGATCTGGCTGCTTCGTACAAGCTGGGCGCCTGGAACTTCACCGTCGGTGGCGACAACGTGCTCAACGAGTATCCCGACCGCCAGGAAGCCGGGCTGGGCACGCGCACCTACCTGCCCTACAGCAGCGCCTCGCCGTTCGGTTTCAACGGTGCGTTGGTGTACGCCAACGTGAACTACAAGTGGTAATCGCAGGCGTCGGTCGCTAGCGACCGATGCTTCCCTTGCACGGCAGCGCAGTACAGCGCGTTGCCGACTGCAGCGGTCTTGCGCCCGCACTCTCGCGACGGGGAGTGCGGGCAATCGAATCTTCGTTTCGCCGCTTTCGCAAGGACGCCCCGCAAGGATGCACAACGCGCTGCATGGCGCGTTGCAGATCGCCGGCATTGCCGCGCCTGCTGCTTTGCATCTGCAAAGACCCAGCGTGCATGCCCGATCACCCCACGCAGTTGTCTTCTCCCGGTTACACGCACTTCACCGCTGCGTCCTTCATCCCCTTTGAGCCTTGATTCCCATGCACACCTCCAACGCACTCTCGCTGGCGATTTCAGTCGCACTCACCGTCTGTTCGTTCGCTGCCAGTGCGCAGTCGCAATCGACCCCGCCGCAGAAAACCCTGGACACCCTGATCGTCACCGGTACCCGCGTCAGCGACCGCACCGTGGCCGAATCCGAATCGCCCATCGACATCATCACCGAGCAATCGCTGCAGGCCACCGGCGCCACCGACATCGCCACGGCGCTGGGCAAACTGCTGCCGTCGCTGAACTTCCCGCGCCCGGCGATTTCCGATGGCAATGACGCCTCGCGCCCGGCCACCCTGCGCGGGCTGTCGCCGGATGCGGTGCTGGTGCTGGTCGATGGCAAGCGTTATCACACCTCTTCGCTGATCAACTACAACCCGTACGTGGGTCGCGGCTCGGCGCCGGCCGATCTGAACTCGCTGCCGATGTCGGCGATTGCGCGGATCGAAGTGCTGCGCGATGGCGCATCGGCGCAATACGGCTCCGATGCCATCGCCGGCGTGGTCAACATCGTGCTCAAACACGGCGCCGCTGCAGGCAGCAACAGCATCTCGGTCAACGGCGGCATCATGGACAAGGGCGATGGCGAGCAGAACGGCATCGACGGTTCGGTGGGCCTGGCCTTCGGCGGCAGCGGCGGCGACACCGCGCCGGGCTGGGTGCGGCTGTCGTGGAACTACCAGAACACCATGAGCACCAATCGCGGCGAAAACACCAACCGCGCCACCACCGTGCCGGGGACGCCCAATCCGGGCGGTGTGCCGTATCAGCGCCACGGCGACCCGGCGTCCAACTTCTATCAGGGCCTGGCCGCATTCGGCTATGAGTTCTCGCCCAATGTGGAGCTGTACGGCCATCTGAGCATGAGCCGTCGCGAAGTCACTTCCAACGGCTATTACCGCGCCGCCGACAACACCGCGCGCAATGTGCAGGCGATCTATCCCAACGGCTTTCTGCCGCAGATCTACAACCCCACCAACGACCGCTCGGCCGTGTTGGGCCTGAAGGGCAGCACCGAGAACGAATGGAATTGGGACGTGTCGGCCACCTACGGCAAGAACGACATGACCTTCAACATCCTCAACAGCATTAACACCAATCTGTACTACACCACCGGCGCCTCGCCGACCAACTTCAACTCCGGCGGCTTTGAAACCGAGCAGGGTACGGTCAATGTCGACGTCAACAAGTCCTTCGACTGGGGCCTGGCGTATCCGGTCAATGTGGCCTTCGGTGCCGAGCACCGTCAGGACCGCTATGAGATCACCGCTGGCTCGCCGGCTTCGTACTTCTTCGATCCCAACACCATCAATCCCGACACCGGCGCGCCCTACCCCGGTGGCGCGCAGGTGTTCTCAGGCCTGGAGCCCTCGGTGGCCGGCCGCTTCGGTCGTCATAGCAATGCGGTCTACGCCAACCTGGAAGCGGACATCACCGACAAGCTCTCCGGCGGCATTGCCGGGCGCTTCGAAAACTACAGCGACGCCGGTTCCACGCGCTCGGGCAAGCTGTCGGCGCGCTACGCCTTCAGCGATACGTTCTCGTTGCGCGGCACCATCTCCAACGGCTTCCGCGCCCCGTCGCTGGCGCAACAGAACTACGCTTCGGTGGTGACGCTGATCCAGAACGGCGAGCTGGTGCAGGTCGGCACCTATCGCACCTCCGACCCAGTGGCTGTCGCATTGGGCGCCCGCCCGCTGAGCCCGGAAAAATCCACCAACTACGGCCTGGGCGGCGTGTGGCAGCCCACCGCCAACTTCACCTCCAGCCTGGACGTCTACCAGATCCGCATCTGGGACCAGATCCTGTATTCGGATCAGTTGCAGCTTGCGCAGCCGATCGGCCAGGTGGCGGCAGTGCAGTTCTTCGTCAACGGCGCCACCAGCCGCACCCGCGGTGTGGACTGGATCAACAGCTACCTGGCCGATCTAGGCAACTACGGCAAGCTCAATCTCAGCGCCAGCGCCAACTACAACAAGACCACCATCCTGGAGCTGTCCAACCCCAACTTCGGCCGCGCCAGCCAGGGCCTGCTCACCGATGCCACGCCGCGCACCAAGTACATGGCTGCCGCGGACTGGTCGATCGGCGGATTCGCGCTGAATTTCAACGCTACCCGTTACGGATCGATCAAGCGCATCAGCGACCCGGCCGATGGCAGCCAGGACCAGACCTATGACGCGCGCTGGCTGCTGAATCTGGCCGCCAGCCAGACCTGGGACGCGTTCACCTTCACCGTGGGTGCGGACAACATCACCAACCAGTACCCGACCAAGGCGCAGCTCACCACCGCCTACGACGACCGTGCCGGCGGCCTGCAGTATTCGTCGCTGTCGCCGTTCGGCTTCAACGGCCGCTACTGGTATGGCCGGGTCACCTATCGGTTCTGATTGGGGACGTGTATTGGCTGTTTAGCGCCCGCGCTGATCGCAGACTGCGATCAGCGCGGGCGTGGCACAGGCATCGCCGATCGCTTGGCGATGCCTGTCGCTGTCATCGCATCCACGCGTGTGCCAGTTCCCAACGCGTGGCTCGTGCAAGGCAGCACGCGTTGCCTCACCACGACGCCGGCAAGGCATCCACGCCGCGCAGATTGGCGCGGTCATTCCATGTCAGCGTCTCAGGTTGCTCCAGGCGCAACGCCGGCAACTGCTCCAGCAGTGCAGCAAGCGCTGCCTCCATTTCGATCAAGGCCAGCCGGTTGCCCAGGCAGTGGTGAATACCGCCGCCGAACGACAGCGCACGCCCTTGCTGTCGGCGGATATCCAGCACCTGCGGGTCGCTGAATTGCACCGGGTCGTGATTGGCCGCGCCCAGCATCAGATACACCATCTCACCTTCGCGCAACGCGCTCCCAGCGATCTCGAAGTCCTGCAATACCGTGCGCGTGGCCATCTGTACCGAGCTGTCGTAACGCAGGCATTCGAGTACAGCATTGGGCAGCAAGGCCGGGTTCTGCTGCAGCAGCGCCAACTGCTCGGGATGCCGATGCAGGGCGACCAGTGCATTGCAGATCATGTTGGACGTGGTTTCGTGGCCGGCGAAAAATAGCAGGATCACATTGGAGACGATCTCGTCGCTGCTCAGCCGGTGACCCTGATCCTCTGCACGAATGAAGCGTGAGATCAGATCGTCGCCATCGCTGCTTCGACGCGCTTCGATCACCGCATGAAAGTAGCTTTCCAACTGCAGATACGCCGCGCTGGTGGCTTCCAGCTCTTTGGGCGTCATCAACGGGTCGAACACCTTGGCCAGTGCGCTGGTGGCCTGCCCGACCGTGATGGCGTCGGCAGGATCGATGTCGAGCATGCGGCAGATGATGCTGATCGGCAGCGGAAACGCGAAGTCGCGCAACACATCGCACTGGCCCTGTGCGCGAAAGCCGGCAATCAACGCCGCAGCGGTATCGCTGGCCACCTGACGCATCGACTCCATCTGCCGCGCATTGAATGCCTGGGTCATCAGCCCGCGCAGACGCGTGTGCACCGGTGGATTGACCATCAAGAACATGCGGCTCATGCCCTGAAACAGCGGCATCTCCACGGCGGCCTCGCCATAGCGCAGACGGATACTCTGCAGATAATCGCGGCCGACGCGTCGGTCGCTGAGCAGGCTGTCGACCACCGCGTAGTGGCCGGTCATCAGGCGGCGTTCTGCCACCTCCACCAGCGGCCCTTCGGCGCGCAGGCGTGCATAGGTCGGATACGGGTCCTGACGAAACTGTTCTGTTGCGAAGTCGCTGAGATGCATGACCTGGGCTCGTGAAGCCTGATCGCGGGGGAAGCGATTGAGGCGTGGCATGGGGAGGGAGTGCAGACCGCTTGCGCGAAGCGACGCCTGGATTGTCAGCCGTCGTTGCGCATCTGCCTGACACAGGCGCGAAGCCGTGTCGTCAAACTTCAAACCCTGTGCGACGACGCCGTTGCGTCATCGCGCGTGCGCATCGATGACAGCGCGCAACCCTCTCCACGATTGCCGCGTTGCATGCGCAACGTCGCACGCGTTGCGCGTTGCGAGACACGCGCGTAGCCGCGTAGCGATCGATTCGCGCCTGTTGCAGCCAAGGGCCAGCGATGGCGTGCACACCCAAACCACTGCCTGTGCGGGTGACCTGGGGACGTGCAATCGGCCATGGTTACGCGGCGCGTCGTCACGACGCTATTCAGCGCTGCGGCACAGTCGCAGTGCGCTGTCGATGGTGGCCGGTGTCGATGGATGTGCTATCGATGGATGTGCTGTCCGGCGACGCCGCGGCCGCAGCGGTCCGTCGGTTGGCAGTGCTGGCATCGGTTCGAGCGACCCGCATCACCGTCGCCAACGGATCGCCGCTCGCGGCCGCATGCGCTACGTGTCGCATCGCGTTAATCATGCGCTGTGTACTATGGGCGTCCGGCCAACCGGACCGCTCTGCGGCCCTGGTCCCCCGCGCCGGATTCCAGCACTTCATTCGCGATGCCCGCAGGCGCTGCCCGGCGCAGTTCGTTTGGCTGGTCACGCCGTTTCATCACTTCGGACACTCTCACAACGGATTGGAATGCACCACGACACCAGCCTCATCGACATCATCGCCGTCGGCCTCGCGGTCGCCTTCATCCTGGGCACGCTCGCGCAGAAGATGAAGCTCTCGCCGCTGGTCGGCTACTTGTTGGCTGGCGTCTGCGTTGGGCCGTTTACACCGGGATTCGTGGCCGATCAGACCATGGCCAACCAGCTGTCCGAGCTGGGCGTGATGTTGCTGATGTTCGGGGTGGGCCTGCATTTCTCGCTCGAAGACCTGATGGAAGTGAAGTGGATCGCGGTACCCGGTGCGCTGGCGCAGATCGTGGTGGCCACGCTGCTCGGCTGGGCGCTGGCCTGGAGCATGGGCTGGCCGTTGATTCATGGCCTGGTGTTCGGCCTGGCGCTGTCGGTGGCCAGTACCGTGGTGCTGTTGCGCGCGCTGGAAGAACGCCGCTTGCTGGACACCCAGCGCGGCCGCATCGCGGTGGGCTGGCTGATCGTCGAAGACCTGGTGATGGTGCTGGCCCTGGTGTTGTTGCCGGCGCTGGCGGATGCGCTCGGGACCGGTACGCCAGCTGCGCACGACGGCGCGTCCAGCTCGCTGCTGGCCGCACTCGGACTGACCTTGCTCAAGATGGTGGCGTTTGTCGCGGCGATGCTGGTGATCGGCCGGCGAGTGATTCCGTGGTCGCTGGAAAAAGTGGCTGCGACCGGCTCGCGCGAGCTGTTTACCCTGGCCGTGCTCGGTATCGCGCTGGGTGTGGCGTTCGTGTCGGCCACGTTGTTCGGTGTGTCGTTTGCACTGGGCGCGTTCTTCGCCGGCATGCTGCTCAAGGAATCCGAGCTCAGCCATAAGGCCGCCAGCGATTCGCTGCCGTTACGCGACGCGTTTGCGGTGCTGTTCTTCGTGTCGGTGGGCATGTTGTTCGACCCGATGATTCTGATCGCGCACCCGTGGCAGGTGCTGGCCACCTTCCTGACCATCACCGTGGGCAAGTCGCTGGCGGCGTTTGTGATCGTGCGCGCGTTCGGCCACCCCACCGGCACGGCGCTGACCATTTCCACCAGCCTGGCGCAGATCGGCGAGTTTTCTTTCATCCTGGCCGGGCTGGGCGTGCAACTGGCGATCCTGCCGGAGACCGGGCGCGATCTGATCCTGGCCGGCGCGTTGTTGTCGATCGTGGCCAACCCCTTCCTGTTCTCGTGGCTGGACCGTTGGCAGGCCAAGCAAGCGCAGGATGCACCGGCCAAGGTGGAGCCGGAACTGCCGCCCGGCCCGCCATTGCCGGCCGACGGGCATGCCATCGTCATCGGCTACGGCCGCGTAGGCAGCGCGCTGGCGCAGCTGCTGCGCAGCCGTGGCGTGCCGGTGCTGGTGATCGACGACAACGGCGACCACGTGGCCAAGGCGCATGCAGCCGGTATCCCCGGCATCCGCGGCAGCGCAGCGGCAGACCGGGTCCTGGCCGAAGCTCGCCCGGAGAACGCGAAAATCGCGATTCTGGCGATCCCGCAACCGCTGGAAGCCGGCGAAGCGCTGGCCAAGCTGCGCGCGATCAACCCGTCGCTGACCTTGCTGGCGCGCGCGCATAGCGATGCCGAGGTCAAGCATCTGCTCGAACACGGCGCCGACGGCGCAGTGCTGGCCGAACGCGAACTGGCCTACTCGCTGGCCGAAATGGTGATGTCCACGCCGCCGTACCGTGCGTTGAACGTGCCGGCGTCGTAATCGCCGCCTGGCGGCGAAGCCGACGACACTGCAGATAAAGCCATTGGGCAAACGTAGACATCGCGCCGCAGCACCACAGGTGCGATACGCACCAGGCGCAGATTCCTGCGGCAACTAGCCCGGCCGAAACTCCAGCCGCTGCGCCGGCCCACTGCAGGAGTGGATGTCTGACAGACCTGCGCTCGCTGCGTCCGCCGAATTTGCTGGATGAGCGGTGCGGCCGGTGAACTGGTGAGTGACGCAGAACATCAGCGCGGCCTCACTGGCCGATATTGTCGTCGGTCGCCATAGGTTGCGCCCTTTGTCTCTACATTGGCGCAGAGCCTGCCGTCGCATAGGGTGACATCGGCTGCGTTGTAGGCGCGCAGTAATTCGGCACGCAACTGATTGTCACGAATCTCATCGCGATACTGGGTCAGCAACCATCCGCCACCAGCAAGTAAGAGCAGCAGACTCCCGATAACGACGGCCGCACCCTTCCACAACAACACGCGCTGCCCGCGCTCGATACGCTTAAGTTGATCGGACAAGGAGTGCGCGCCTTCACCGATCAAGTTACCAGCCTGCTGCAGCCGCTTCTCGAAACCGGCGACGGGTTGCTCCATTCCTTGCTGCATGCTCCGAATCAATGTATCGGGCACACGCTGCAGCGTCTGTTCCGTCGAACGGGTCATCACGCCAGGCAGCGACTGTGCAACTTGCTCCAGCTGTTGCGCGAGGCGGTTCTGCTGCTGTTCCAATTCGATGCATCGGCGCTCGAACTGCTCCATGAGAGAGGCTGCCTTGCTAACCAGCGCAAGCGGATCTTGTGCGTTCATCGTGCGTCCTGCCTTTGTCTTGATGACGACTACAGGCTGCGCGCGCCGACGCGCATCGTTTCCTGCTGTTGTGTCTCTGCCTGCTGCCGCTGCGCCTGCATCGCTTGCTGCGCGGCCTGCTGTTCGTGCTGGTTCACCGCATCGACGGCTTCGGCGCGTAGCGCACGGCCGGGCGGCTCGCTGGCCAATACCTGGGTCATCTGCCGGAACTGGTCGCGATCACCACTTTGCGCAGCGGCCAACATGCGGTCCAGGAACGCGCCTGGATCTTCCCGCACCGATGGAGATCCGCTCCTCTGCGGTGCTAGCGCTCGATCAACTTGCATGTCTTCCCTCAGCGGAACCTGCCATGCCTGCGGTGCATGGCTCCGATCGCGGTCCTGCTGGAGCTGCTGCATCTGCTGCTGCCAGCTCGGCGCTTCCATTTCCAGGCGCCCAACACCCGGCTCCACCGGACCACGCAGGTGGTCAACTCCATCGCGGGCAAGCCCCGGCACGCCTCGCGAATACAACGTCACCCCTGAGCGCAGCGCTTCTACGTCATCGCGATACTTTGCGATCATCGGCGCGTATTGCCGTGCCAGCTGTTGTGTTGTCGGGTCTTCCAGCACGGAGCGATCTGGTTTGCCAGCGCCATCGATCGGAAGGAAGTTGTGCATGCGGTGCGACTCGCCCAACCTGACTGCAGCAGACAAGGGATCGCGCGCGTCCAGCACACTGTTGTCGTTGGCGTAATCGGACTTTTTCAGCGTAGCGATTTCATTCGGCGTGGCATAGATCTCGACCCGCCCGTAGTGCCGGCTGGCAGCGCTGACCGCATCGCCGGCCATGACGTGATTGATAACATCGTTGCCACCTTCCGGAATCCGCCGATCCAGACTGACCGCACCGTAGGCGTCGAAGGTCTGGCCCTTGAGGCCGAAGTGATGTGCAGTAACCTGCGCCAAATTGCCGCCGAGCGAGTGGCCTGCAACCGTCACATCGGGCGCTGGTTGGCCGGTACTGACATGCTTTTGTTCTGCACGGTTCAAGGCGCCCTGAGTAAAAGCGATGGCATCTGCTATCTGCGCATTGTGACGAGTCGCGACCATTCCACCGTCGGCGAGTGCGCCGTCCAGGATGGGCTGGCGATCGAACTCGCTTCCTCGGTGGACAACTACCATTTCACCGGTATCGACCCTCTCGTAGATCAAGCCTTGGTAGCCTGACGGCTTGTCCACGTATTGCAGACGTCGGACAGGCAAACCGCCAATATCTACAACAGCGCTTCGCTCTCCAGTATCTTCAGGCTTGTCATATGCATCGCGCGTCAGCGCGGCATACTGCTGACTAGTGAGGCTCACGGGGCAACCCTCTCTGCGTTGAGAGTTATGAGAAACAAGTTACTTCTATTTGGCTCTGCATATTTTTCAGCAAACTCTTCACCAAAGTCGACGTAACCTCCCAGCTTACTGCTGGGATATCCGCCTGACCAAAAAAATATCTTTTTAGACTTATCTTTATAAAGATACTCTTTTTCCAGACTAGGCGAAAAGACCGTTTCCACCTTACTCCCTGTTGCTTTTAGGGAAACGCCGAGACCTCCAAATTCCCAATGGCAGACACCCTTGCCGTAGTAGTCAGCATCAACCATGCCATCCGCATAAACCATCGCAGCGTAGGCCGTGCTATTGATTTTCTGAAAAACAATGGGTATTGCATGCTCTTTTGGCTTTGTAGACATACCTAACGACGCATCGAAAGGCGCGCACTGATCGCGGTTCGTCATATCGTAGAACGCTTTACCTAACACCTGCTCAAACGACCCCGGCGCATCATCGATAGTCATCGTAATCCGATAAGCCTGCTTGGGATGCGGGTTCTTCCGATAAACAGGATCGCCGTCAGCGTCACTCACCTGCTTATCCTGTGACTGCATGCTCGTCTCCTTTAAACCGCAAGCGCCCAATGTCATGGCGAGGGATACGCAAAGCAATAGGGCGTAGTTGCGACACATGGTGTTTTCGCCAATCAGCATCCTTTCGCAGGAGCCTACGCCGCTTCCATGAAGCGTGCAAGATTCACTAACTATTACGTCTTTCCTTAGGTCTTTTCGGCATCAATTACACATGTGTTATACCTCCAACACCCGGAATGCATTCATCCACGTGACGTTTGGCTGGAAAACGCAAAATCTATGGCGATAGGCTTAGAGCTCGCAACACTCAAACCAATTGCTGCATTTAAATCATGCTGCCACTCGCGTATGGCGATGCAACACTATCCAACGCATAGAGCGCATCTGTTTGGGTTCAACCGCTGCTAGAAACGCTGATCTTCAGCCTCCCTGCATCGTGGAGCCCAGGGACAATGGCAACGAGCGCAAGTGTCCTAGTCACGAAAAGTAACCACCCAACACACTTGATAATCATTCCCATCAAGAGCAGGATGAGCGCCCGTTTCCTTGGCAGCCTCTTCCATGGCGTACGCGGTTGGCGTTCTGAATGCATTGCCCAGCGTGCAGCTGTGCGAGCTGCTGGGCCGCATTGGCTATGGGTTTGTGGTGCTGGACCTGGAGCACGTGTTGCGCGCGCCGGACGAGCTGGAACACGCGATCCGCGCCTGTGAGCTGTCCGGCTGCGAGGCGTGGGTGCGGGTGCCGGAGGTGGACGAAAAACTGATCGGCCGGGTGCTCGATGCCGGCGCGCGCGGCATCGTGGTGCCGCGTGCCGAATCGGCGCAGCAGATGGCGCGCGCCGTCGCCGCGGCGCGGTTCCCGCCGCTGGGCCGGCGCGGGATCACCGGCGGCCGCGTCACCGGCTTCGGCAACGTCGATTTGCCCACGTATATCGCCCAGGCCAACCGCGATATCCGCATCGTGCCGATGATCGAAAGCGCCGCCGGCGTTGCCGCGCTCCCGGAAATTCTCGCCGTGCCCGGCGTGGCCCTGGTGATGGAAGGCGCGCTCGATCTTGCACTGGACCTGGGCCTGGGCCCGCAGCCCACGCATGCGCAGGTGTGGGACTTGCTGCTGCAGCTGCACGCGCACTGCCGCGACGCCGATGTGCCGTTTTGCCCCAATCCACGCACCGATGCGCAACGCGCGCACTGGCTGCAACAACCGGATCTGCGCTGGCTGCTCGCCGGTGAAGATCGCGCCCTGATTCAACGCGCGCTGCGCGGCCATCTGGCCACCTTCGACGCGCCCGCCTCCCTACCCGCTTGCAGGAGCACGCCGTAGATGTCGCCGATCCGTTTGCACACCCTGACCCTCGCCATCGCCGCGGCCTGCTGCGGTCTGCCGCAGCTGGCGCTTGCCACTGATGCGCCGGCTGCCAACGAAGCCACTGTCGTCGATGGTCAGACACCGATCCGCGCACTGGATGCGATCCAGGTGCAGGGCAGCCTGCTTGGCCGTTCCAAACCGGATGACGTGCAACGTTACGCGGGCAGCCGCCAGGTGATCGACCGCGAGCAGCTGCGCACTGGCGGCAATCGTTCGCTCGACGATGCACTGCAACGTGTGCCGGGCATCAAGATCTTCGACGAAACCGGCACCGGCGCACTGCCGCAGATTATGTTGCGCGGCCTGTACGAAAGCCGCAGCGGCCGCGTGCAGGTACTCGAAGACGGCATCCCGCTGGCGCTGGCGCCGTATGGGCAGACCAGCTTGTCGTTGTTTCCGGTGGGTCTGAATCAGATCGATCGCATCGACATCGTGCGCGGCGGCGCGGCCGTGCAGTACGGGCCGAACAATGTGGGCGGGGTGATCAATCTGGTCAGCAAGGAGATTCCCAGCGAGTGGAGCACCACGCTGGCGCACAAGGTCACTGCCGGTGGCCAGGGCCAGTTTCTGCAGGACAGCGCGCTGAGCAGCGGCGGCTATCTCACCGACAATTTCGGCGTGCAGGTCGATGCCAATCGCACCTGGGGCGAATATTGGCGCGCACATAGCGATACCGACATCAGCAATCTGCGCGTGCGTGCGGAGTGGTGGCTGGACGACACCAAGTTGATCAAGGCCAGCGTGCAGCGGTATCTGGTGGACATGGATCTGGCCGGTGCGCTCAGCCCGGACGATTATCGGCGCGACCCGCGCCAGTCCACGCGCCCGCTGGATAGCTTCAACGGGCGCACCACGCGTGCATCGTTGAGCTATGAGCAACTCTTGGGCGATTGGGGGCCGATGAAGGATGTTCGGTTGTCCTGGACCAATTTCAGCGCGCGCAGCAGCCGCAATTTCATCGTCGGCATGCGTCAGGCCGCCACCGAAACCTGGCGCTCGGACCTGCCGCCGCAACTGCGCCAGACCGCGCCGCGCGACTTCCGCGTGGTGGGCAGCGAACCACGGCTGAACTGGAGCATGGGCGAGGCCGGCGGCGTGCGTCAGCAGTGGACCGCCGGCGTGCGCGCGGTACGCGAGGACATCGATTTTCTGGTTGGCAACCTGCGCTTGCGCGATGGCCTGTTCACCAGCGTGCGCGATTGGCAGTTCGAAGACCGTGCGTTGGCCGCCTATGTGAGCAATGCGATCACGCTGCCGGACGAGCGCATCACCATCACCCCCGGATTGCGCTACGAGCGCCTGGATTCGCGCTATTTCAACCGCACCACCGGGGTGAGCACGCTCAACCAGACCCGCGACGTGCTGCCCGGCCTGACGGTCGGCTTCCAGGCCAACGCGCAATGGTTCTTCTATGCGGACGGGCAGCGCTCGATGCGCGCGCCGCAGGTCACCCAGATCATCTTCGGCAACAATCTGGATGCCGAGCTGGCGTGGAATTACGAAGCCGGCACACGCTATCAACCCAATGACCGTACCCGCATCCAGGTCGGTGGCTACCTGATCGACTTCGATCAACAGATCCAGCTGGACAACACCACCCGCGTGTTCCGCAATCTGGGCAAGACCCGCCATCAAGGTGGCGAGGTGGAGCTGCAATGGAGCCCGGAACAATTGCGTGCGCTCACCCTCAACGCAGGCTACGCGTATCTGGATGCCAGCCAGGAATCGGGGGCGTTCCGCGGTTTCCGCGTGCCCTACACCTCGCGCAATCAGATCACCCTGGGCGGTAACTACGCGTTCGGTCATACCACTGTCGCGCTCTCCGGCTACTACTTCAGCAAGGCCTTCAGCGATGCGGCCAACACCGTGCAGGAAAACGCCATCGCCTCGGTGGGCCAGTTGCCCGCCTACATGGTCTGGAACACGCAGGTGAGCCATACCTTGTTCGAACGCGATGGACAAAAATTCAGCGCGTCGCTGGCGATCAACAATCTGTTCGACCGGCAGTACTGGTTCCGCGGCGTGGACACCAGCCCATGGGGCCGTCAGGCCGCACCCGCACGCACGTTCACTGCAGGTCTGGAGTACACGTTCTAACCGCGGTGCGCACGGCAGGCGGTAGCAAAAAGCAAGTGCTACTCGCGCAGTTGTTCGTCGCCGCCACGCGCACCTGATCGAGGGTTGCAACGTTTTATCAGCGTCACGCTGCACGGAGCAGCAGCACCATACGACCGATGTACAGGGGCATCGGTCACCTACGACGGCAACGGCGATCCCGCTGTGGCCGCCGCCAGAAACACAGCGTGCACGAAGCACGCATCAGCGCCGCAGCACGCGGCATTGCGATCGATGCATCGCAGGCCACCCAACGCCGATCATGGCGCCAGGCAGCCCGTTTCAGTACCGGTTTTCCCACCGCCCTGTCGAACGAGAACTGCCATGACTGCGACATCCGCTGCACCGTTGGTGATCCTCACCCATGTCTGCCACCCGGCCATCACCGACGGCTTTTTGCCGGCCGCGCACGCGCAAGGCGTTCCGGTGTGGTTGCTGACCGACCATCGCCTCGATCACCTGGCCCATTTCCGCGACCACCCTGCGCAGGCGCCGCAGCGGGTGATCGAATGCGATGTCTTTAATCCGCTGGGCGTGCTGGATGTTTTGCACGACGCCGGCATTGCGCCGCGCGCGGTCTTCAGCAACAGCGATCATCTGCAGACCAGCACCGCACTGGTGGCTGCCGGCTTTGGGCTGCCGGGCAAAGACTGGCAGGTGTGTTACGCCGCCAAGAACAAGGCGGCGATGCGGCAACGCCTGCGTGCACGCGGCCTGCCCTGCCCGTGGTTCTGCACGCTGACGTCGGGCGCCGCAGTGCCAACGGATATCCCTTGGCCGGTAGTGGCCAAGCCGCGCGAAGGCGTGGCCAGCCTGGATGTACGCCACTGCGCCGATGCTGCGCAATTGCAAAGCTATCTGGACGACCTGTGGCAGCGCCATCCACAGCGCACCGTGTTGCTGGAAGGCATGTTGCACGGACCGTTGTTCACCCTGGAAACGCTGGGCGATGGGCACACGCTGCACGCCATCGGCGGTTTCAAGGTGCGGCTGTCGCCACCGCCGCATTTTGTCGAATGCGAAGCGCAGTGGGATGCGCATGTACAGACGCCGGTGATTGCGCAGGCACTGCAGCAGCTGCGCGCCTTCGGCGTCGGATTCGGTCTATGCCATAGCGAGTTCATCCTCACCGACGATGGTCCGGTGCTGGTGGAAATCAACTACCGCAGCATCGGCGACCGCCGCGAATTTCTGCTCGACGGCATGTTTGGCGGGCAATGGTTTTCCGCGGCACTGGCGCCGCATCTGGGCCAGCCATTGCCGCAGCTGCGCAGTGACCGCGCGCATGCCTTGCTGCGCTATTACGTGGCCGAGCGCGACGGCGAGCTGGTCACCGCCAGCGAAGACCGCCGTCATCACGATGCGCGCAGCGACGTGCAGTACCGGCGCATGCGTGCACCGGGCGAGCGCATCCAGCTGAGCCATTCCAACAAGGATTACCTGGGCGTGTTGAGCGCCGTAGCCAGCGATGCACAGGCGCTGCAACAGGCCGTGGTGCATGCCGAAGCGGGCCTGCACTGGCGCATCGACAACGCGCAGGTGCGCGCATGAGCAGCACCGCCGACCAACGCTACATCGCCACCCGCATCATCGATGCCTGCCTGCGCGAGGACCTGCGCGCGATCATCAGCCGTGGCACGCCAGCCACGCCCGACGCGAGCGTATTGGCTGCGTGGACCGACCCCAGCCCGGTGGACGGCTGGTGGCGCATCGAGCATCTGCCCAACGGCACGCTGTGGTTGCCGATCCATCGCCACGGCGTGCTGCAGGACACCAGCGCCTGCGGCGATCGCTGGATCGTGCAGGGTTCCGACGCTGCGTATGTCGAACAGGGCGCGCGTGCGTGGCTGCAACGCATGAGCGCCGAGCTGGATGTGCAGACTCAGGAGCTGCATCGTGCCTATGCCGACGAAGCCGAGTGCGCCGCCGCGCACCGTGGTCTTGCGCAACAGGCCTATGCCGCGCAGGCGCCTGCATTGGCCAAGGCGCTGCAGCATGACGATGCCGCCGAACGCGCGTACCGCTGCGACCAGCTGGCCAGCTACCGCGATCATCCGTTCTACCCCACCGCACGCGCCAAGGCCGGCCTGGACGCAGACGAACTGCGCCACTATGCACCGGAATTTGCGCCCACCTTCGCGCTGCGCTGGCTGGCGATTCCGCGTGCACTGGCCAGTTGCACCAGCGCGCCGCCAGAGGCGTTATGGCCGGACTTCGCTACCCTGGGCCTGCCGCCCGCGCTCGCCGCGACGCACATCGCCTGGCCGGTGCATCCGCTGGTCTGGGAGCGTCTGGAACAGCCGGGCTTCGCGCTTCCACCCGGGGCGTTGCGCGCACCGCAGGCCTGGCTGGAGGTGCGTCCCACCCTGTCGGTGCGCACGCTGGTGCCGCTGCAGCATCCGCATCTGCATCTCAAGCTACCGATCCCGATGCGCACGCTGGGCGCATTGAATCTGCGCCTGATCAAACCTTCCACGCTGTACGACGGGTACTGGCTGGAGCGCGCGCTACGCCGTATCGATGCGCACGACCCCGCATTGCAGGGACGTTGCGTGTTCGTCGACGAGTCGCATGGCGGGCATGTCGGCGACACCCGGCATCTGGCCTATCTGGTGCGGCGTTATCCGCCGCTGGACGCCACCACGCTGGTCCCGGTGGCCGCGCTATGCGCACCGATGCCCGACGGCCGGCCGCTGGCGCTGCATCTGGCCGACCGGTTTGCGCATGGCGATGTGCAGGCCTGGTGGCGCGAGTACACCGAACTGTTGCTTGCGGTGCATCTGCGGCTGTGGCTGCGCTACGGCATAGCGCTGGAAGCCAATCAACAGAACAGCGTGCTGGTTTATGCGCACGGCCAGCCCACGCGCCTGTTGATGAAGGACAACGACGCCGCGCGGATCGCGATGCCGCAATTGCGCGCGCAACTGCCGGACATCGACACCCTGGGCGCGCTGCAGGACGCACGGATCGCGGTGGACGAGACACACGCGCTGGCGCAGATGTTCTGCACCATCGTGCTGCAACTGGATCTGCAGGCGGTCCTCGAGGGTCTAGCCGACTGGCAGCCGGCCTTGCGCGCGCCGCTGGCTGCGCAACTGCAGGACCAGGTTGCGCAGACGCTGGCAACGCTGGATGCCGATGGCATCGACACCGCGCCCGCGCGGCGCCTGCTGGCCGCACCACGGCTGCCGGTGAAGTACCTGCTCAGCGCCGGCAGCCTGCTCAGCAAGCAGCTCACCGGTGCGACCGATATCAACAAGTTCTACGGCGACAGCGCACCCAATCCGTTCGGCAACGCGTTTGCGCACACACAGCCGCAACCGCGTCGCCATGCCGGTGGTCAGCGATGAAACGCATCCTCGCCCCGGTGCTGGCGGCCCACTATCTGGCGGCCTTCACCGCCCTGGGCATGCCACTGTTTCTGCCGCAGGTTTTGGCCGAACTGGCGCCCACCGCGGCGGTGGGCTGGAGCGGCGTGCTGTATGTGTTGCCCACCTTGTGCACTGCGTTGACGGCGAGCACCTGGGGGCGGCTGGCCGACCGCTACGGACGCAAACGTTCGTTGCTGCGCGCGCAACTGGGGCTGGCATTGGGCTTTGCGATTGCCGGCTTCGCACCCTCGCTGACCTGGCTGGTGATCGGCCTGATCGTGCAAGGCACCTGCGGCGGCTCGCTGGCGGCGGCCAACGCGTATCTGGCCAGCCAACCGCAGGCCGGCCCCTTGGCGCGCGCACTGGACTGGACGCAGTATTCGGCGCGACTGGCGATGGTCAGCGCACCGGCGTTGCTGGGGCTGGCCCTCGCCTTGGGTCCGGCGCAGTCGCTCTACCGCGCGCTCGCGTTGCTGCCATTGCTTGCATTTGCATTGACCTGGCGATTGCCGGCGGATCAGTCCAACGCGCGTCCACGCGCTGCAGCGACGTCGTCGTCAGCTACCGAACCTGCAACACGCCCGTTGGCCGCCACAGCATCGTTGTGGCCGGCCTTGTTGCTCGCGCAATTTCTGTTCTGCTTCGCGATGGTGGTGACGTTTCCGTATTTCATTCCCTACGCGCTTGCTCGCGGCGCCGGTCACGACGCGCTTGCCGGCCTGCTCTACAGCCTGCCGCATCTGGTCTATCTGGTGGTGTTGCCGTGGTGGCGGCGCGGCGATGGCGAGGCATGGCTGATCCCGGGGCTGATGCTGTTTGCGCTGGCCTGCCTGTGGCAGGCGCTGTTGCATGACGCCGTCGCGCTGGCGGTGGCTCGGCTGCTGTTCGGCGTCGGCATGTTGTTCGGCCTGCGCGGGCTCAATCGCAGCCTGGCGCTGGTCGCCAGCGGCCAGGGCGCTGGCCGCCTGTTCGGCCGTTTCGATGCCTGCGGCAAGTGGGCCGGCGTGGCCGCTGGCGCCGCAGCCGGTGCGCTGGCCCAGGCCGCCGGCCCCGCACTTCCTTTCCTGGCCGCCGCCGTAGCTGCGGCTGGCGCTGCGCTCACCGTTGCGGTGCGCTTTCCTTCGAGGAGAACTGCCGATGTCGCTGCACACGATGCATGACCCCTGGTACGACAGCATGGCCGATGCACAGGCCTGCAGTTGCTGGTTGAACTGCTACCTGCGCGAGTTTGCCATCCCGCAACGCGCAGCCGATTTCGATTACCGCGGGCTGGATCGCCCCGGGCCGCGCATGGCCGAGCAACGTTGGCTGCGCATCGACCTGGGCGATACCGGCGCGGTGTGCGTGCGCATTGCCTACGCAGACCGTTTGGGCCGCTGCCGCTTCGCGTCCACACCGTTTCTCAAAAGTGCCGGCCAACCCTGGCACGCGCTCGACGCGCATGCGTTGGCGCGCTGCCTGCTGCAATCGCTGGGCAGCACGCAGGCGGTCAATCCTGAGCTGCTTGCGCAAAGCGCCAACAGCGTGGCGATCACCGCGGCGATGTTGCGCCAGGCACACCGCACCGCACCTACCGGCGATGCGATGATCGATGCTGAGCAATCGATGCTGTGGGGCCACGCACTGCACCCCACACCAAAAAGCCGCGAAGGCGTGGCACTCGACCACGTGCTCGCCTGTGCACCGGAAGCGCGTGCGGCATTTCAGTTGTTCTGGTTCCGTATCGACTCACGCCTGCTGCGCGTGCAAGGCAAGGACGTGCGCGCCAGCCTGAGGCAGCTGTCCGGCAGCGACGACCTCTACCCCTGCCATCCGTGGGAGGCGCAACGCCTGCTCGACGACCCGTTACTGCGCACCTTGCAAGCGCGCGGTTGGATCACGCCGGTCGGCCTGCGCGGCGACGTACTACGGCCAACGTCATCGGTGAGGACGCTGTATCACCCGCAGCTGGATTACTTTCTCAAGTGCTCGGTGCATGTGCGGCTGACCAATTGCGTCCGCAAGAATGCGTGGTACGAGCTGGAAAGTGCGGTCGCGCTGACCGACCTGCTGGCGCCCAGCTGGCAGGCACTGGCGGCGCAGGTCCCGGGCTTCGACGTGATGCTGGAGCCTGCCGCCACATCGCTGGATGTCGCGCAGATCGACCGCGACCTGCACGATGCCGACCCGCAAGCCGCACGTGCGTTGTCCGAAAGTTTCGGCATCCTGTATCGCAAGACCATTCCTGCTGCGCAACGCGCACGTTGGCAGCCGCAGGTGGCCGCCGCGCTGTTTACTTGTGATACGCAGGGCAACAGCGTGTGTGCCCAGCGCTTGCAGGCGCTGAGCAGCGCACAGATGGACCGCCACACCGCCACGCTGCTGTGGTTCCGCGCCTATGCAGCCCTGTTGCTGGATGGCGTGTGGAGCGCGCTGTTCCAGCATGGCATCGCGCTGGAACCGCATCTGCAGAACACCGTGATCGGCTTTGCCGACGGCTGGCCGACGCGCGTGTGGATTCGCGATCTGGAAGGCACCAAGCTGCTGGCTCACCATTGGCCGGAAAGCCGCTTGCAGGGTGTGGGCGAACGTGCGCGGCAATCGCTGTATTACACGCCGGAGCAAGGCTGGAACCGCGTTGCCTACTGCGCGCTGGTGAACAATCTGGCGGAGGCCATCTTCCATCTGACCGAAGGCGATGGCGTGCTGGAGGTGCGGCTGTGGCAGTGCGTGGGCGAGCTCGCCGCACGCTGGCAACAACGCCATGGCGCGCAGCCGGCGCTGCAAGGCCTGATCGACGGCGCCCCGCTGCCGGGCAAGAACAATCTCGGCACGCGCCTGCTGCAACGGGCCGATCGTCAGTCCGACTACACCCCATTACCCAACCCGATTGCACACATCACCACCGCACGGCAGGTGGCCGCATGAGCCTGCGCATCGACACCGCCGCAGTGATCCACGCGCTGCCGCGGCTACGGGCGAGCAGCGACGGCCCGCTCTGCGCGTATCTGTACGATCTGGCCGCGCTGCACGCGCATGCGGCCTGGATGCGCGCGCAGCTGCCAGCGCAGTGCGAGCTGTTCTATGCGGCAAAAGCCAATGCAGAGCCGCAGATCCTGCAGACGCTGGCGCCGCATGTGGATGGCTTCGAAGCCGCGTCCGGTGGCGAACTGGCCTGGCTGCATGCGCAGCAACCGCAGGCAGCGCTGCTGTTCGGCGGGCCAGGAAAACTCGACAGCGAGCTGGCCCAGGCCGCTGCCCTGCCCGACTGCACCGTGCACGTGGAAAGTATCGGCGAGCTGCAACGGCTGGCAGCGATTGCGGCACACGCTGGCCGCTGCGTCCCGGTGTTTCTGCGCATGAACATCGCCGTGCCCGGCGCACAGAGCACGCGGTTGATGATGGGCGGGCAGCCCTCGCCATTCGGCCTGGACCCGCAGGATCTGGACGCTGCCATGCAGCTACTAAGTGTCAGCCCGTCGCTGCGACTGGAGGGCTTTCATTTCCATCTGATGTCGCATCAACGCGATGCCGGCGCGCAACTGCATCTGGTTGCTGCGTACTTGCGCACCGTGCAGCAATGGCGGCAGACCTATGCGCTCGGGCCGTTGCGGGTCAACGCGGGCGGCGGCTTCGGCGTGGATTATCTGGCGCCGGAGTCCTCGTTCGACTGGGCCGGTTTCTGCGCCGGGCTGCCCGCGTTGCTGCACGAACACGGCAGCGCGCTGCGTCTGCGCCTGGAACCGGGCCGTTACGTCAGCGCCAGCTGCGGTTGGTACCTGATGGAGGTCCTGGACCTCAAGCGCAGCCACGGCCATTGGTTCGCAATCGCACGCGGCGGCACCCATCACTTCCGCACACCGGCCGCGCAAGCGCACGACCACCCATTCCGCGTGCTGCGCGGGACGCACGCGCCGGTCATCAGCGACACCCCGGTGACCTTGGTCGGCCAGCTTTGCACGCCCAAGGACGTCCTGGCACGCAACCAACCCGTCGCCGCACTCGCGCCGGGCGACTGCCTCGCGTTTCCGCTGGCAGGCGCTTATGCGTGGAATATCTCGCACCAGCAATTTTTGATGCATCCGCCGCCGCAGAAGGTGTTTTTGCCGGCGATCGACTGAGAGCAGCTAACAAAAGGACTGTGCTCACCGCCAGGCGGGCGCGGCCGATGCTCGGTGCAGCATGGACCACGCTTACACTCCGGTTCCTCCGCACCGTCCATACCAATCTGACGACTGCTCGCTACGTTTTGTTGGCCGCTCTGAAAGCAACTCAGCGAGCATGTCGGCCCTGCGCATGCAGATGTTTCGCGCGAAGGCAACAGCTTGCACAATCGCTCTGCAACTCAGCTACGCGTGCGGCACTGCGTCCGTCACCTCAACCACGCTTTTGGATCGCCGCCACCGGCACCCGAATATCGGCGCGCAGAATCGCTTCGGGTGTTTCTTCCGGATCGTCCAGATACAGGTAATGCAGCGGTGCATCGCGCAGCAGGTAGCCGCTGCCGGGCAGCCAGGCAGCCAATAGTTGGTCCAGCGCATCTTCCAGCGCGGCATACGAACCCACGTGGCGCAGGACGGCGTGCGGTCCGCCGTCCAGACGGCGCAACTGCAAGGGCGCTGCTGGCATGGCCACTGCGTCGAACCCCACACCGCATTCGAACAGATGCGCGTGGGCCGGAACGTCGCGATGATCGCTCAGCGGCAATCCCACCAGACACTGCAGGCTGTCGACGATGCCGGCGCGCGCCGCCCAGGCCACAATCCGGCCGAAGCCGCGATCCAGGTCGTCGAACGCGCCGCGCTTGCGTAGCACCACCAATTCGAATGGCTCCAGCGTCTGCACGCTAACCTGCAGCAGTGCTGACGGGCTGTTTGCCAACGTTGCCGGCGTCGATAACTGCTGCAATTTGCTGGCCCGCAATGCGGGTGTCGAGCGCAAGACGGTGGGACTGGCCTGCAGTGCGCCGCGGCAGGCACGCGCCAGTGCTTGTGGCGTCTGGTAACCGACTGCGAGCGCGACCTCGGTCACCGACGCATCGTCGCTGCCCAACAAATGCAGGGCTTGACTCAACCGCAAGCGTGCCACCGTGTGGCCCACGGTCTCACCGGTCAGGGCGCGATAGACCCGATGGAAGTGATACGGCGACTGGTGCGCGATGCCTGCCAATTCGGCCAAATCCGGCAATGCGGCGCCGCTGCGAATGCTGGCCTGCAGATGCGCGATGACGCGCTCCACGCCGCGTTGCCAACTGCTAACCGCTGAGTCTGCTGCATGCATGGTGTTGGCTCCCTGGTAACGGCATCAGCATCGTCTGCATCGCGTGCCAGCGCGGTCCCGATCTTGCGGAATGTTGCACCCCATTGGACAGCGTGCGGCTCAACCCAGCCACACCGCCAGCATCACCAGCACCGCGGTTTCGGTCAGTTCCACCAGCGCGCCGCAGGTATCGCCCGTCATGCCATCCAGGCGCTGCATGCAGGCGCGGCGCCATAGAACGAAGACCAGTGCAGCACTACCGAGGCACAGAGCCGCGCCCGCCATACCGGCAGCGATGCAGACCACGGTCGCCAGTATCAACGCCAGCCACAAGCTTGTGCGTGGTGCGGCGACCAGCGCGCTGCCCAGGCCGCCAGCGCGCACATATGGCGTGGTCAAAAATGCCGCCACCACCGCGGCACGTGCCAGCAATGGCGCCAGCCACAGCGCACCCGGTGCGTGCGGCAGCAATGTGGCCAATGCGGCGCATTTGAGCAGCAAGACCAGCACCACGGCGGTGACTGCCATCGGTCCGCTGGTGGGGTCTTTCATGATCGCGAGCGTGCGTGCGCGGTCGCCCATGCCGCCGACCCAGGCGTCGGTCATGTCGGCCAGCCCGTCCAGGTGCAGGGCGCCGGTCAGCCAGGTCCATGCGCTCAACAGCAATGCCGCGCCCAGTAATGGCGCGACATCGCGCAGGCACCACGCCAGGCCACACAGCAGCGCACCGAGCAGCAGGCCGACCGCCGGATACCACGGCAACGAACGCGCCTGCACGCCCGGCCGGGCGAACACCGCGCTGGGTACCGGAATGCGGGTCAGGAAGCCGATCGCCGCGAGCAGCCCATCGATCATCCGGCGTCGTGTGCAGACTTCGGCGCTGCTGCCGGCACCGATGGCAGCGCTGCGGCAACGCCGTTGGCCGGTGGCCAGGCCAGCGGATGCAGCGAGGCGTGCGGCACCGCCAGCTCGGTCATGCGGCCGAATCCGTTGCCGGCCACCATGCAGTGCACTGCACGGATGGCACCGCCATGGGTGACAACCAGCACGCGACGCGCCGGGTAGGTGGCGACCACCGCATCCAGCGCCGCGGCGAGCCGCGCACAGAACGCCTCGAAGGGTTCTGCCTGCGGCGGCGGGTAGCGCAGCGGGTCGGCCCAGAAAAGGCCAAGCGCTTCGCCTTCGTCGCGATCAATCTCGGCCACCGGCACGCCTTGCCAGCGGCCAAAGTGATATTCGCGCAGCCGTGCGTCCAGCTGCAGCGGCAAGCCGCGCGCGTCGGCCAGTTCGGTAGCGAAGGCTGCGCAGCGCTGCAAGGTGGACGACACCACCACCTCCCATTCGCCCTCGGCGGTGGCCGCGCGCAATTGCTGCCAACCCAGCTCGGTGAGCGGGTCGTCGAGATGGCCGCGATAGCTGCGCTGCCCGGTGTCGCCGTGCCGCAGCAAGGTGATCTGCGTGCTCATGCGTCGGACACTCCGGCTTCGGCAAAGGTGGCCATGCCGTTGTGCAAGGCGCAGGCGCTGCGTAGTAATGGAATCGCCACCGCTGCGCCGCTGGCTTCGCCCAGGCGCAGGTCCAGTTGCAGCAACGGCTCGGCATCCAGGGCGCGTAGCAACGCGGCGTGGCCGCGCTCCTTTGAGCGATGTCCGAACAACAGCCATTCGCGCACACCGGGATTCAGACGAGTGGCTACCAGCGCCGCAGCGGTGGTGATGAAGCCATCTACCAGCACCGGAATGCCGGCCTGCGCGGCGGCGATATACGCGCCGACCAGGGCGGCGATCTCGAACCCGCCGAGCCGGCGCAACCGTTCCAGCGGCGTGGTGGCGTCGGCGTGCAAGGCCAATGCGCGGCTGATCACCGTTGCCTTGTGCGCGATGCCTTCGGCGTCCAGGCCGGTGCCGGCGCCGGCCATCGCCTGCGGAAACTGCGACAACAGCGCGCAGCCCAACGCGGCAGCGGCGGTGGTGTTGCCGATGCCCATTTCGCCGCCGACAAACAACTGCGTGTCGCAACTTTTGGCCTGCGCGATGCTCTCCGCACCGGCGTCCAGCGCGTCGCGCAACTGGCTGGGCGTCATCGCCGGTTGCTCGCAGATATTGGCGCTGGAGGGTGCGATCCAGGCGCGACGTACGCGCGGCAACTCGCCGGGGTCGTTGACCACACCCAGATTCACCACTTCCAGCCGCGCACCGAGTTCGCGCGCCAGCACTGCGATAGCCGCACCGCCGCGTGCGAAATTGCGCACCATCTCACCGGTGACCGCCTGCGGAAACGCCGACACGCCTTCGGCGGCAACGCCATGGTCGGCCGCGTACACCGCAATCCACACGCGCTGCACGGTCGGCTGCGCGTTGCGTTGCCAGGCCGCCAATTGCACGGCCAGTTGCTCCAGCCGGCCCAACGCGCCGGGCGGTTTGGTCAGTTGTTCCTGCCGTTCCAGCGCAGCCGCGCGCACGCGCGCATCCGGCACTGCGCATGCGGCAAAGATCCAGTCGCTACTCACAGCTGTTCTCCCTTCAACACCATCGGCAAACCCGCCACGACAAACACCACACGCTCGCACTGTAGCGCCAATGCCTGATGCAGCCGGCCGGCTTCGTCGACGAAACGACGCGTGAGTTCGCCCAGTGGCACGATGCCCTGCCCCACTTCGTTGCTGACCAGTACGATCTGCCCAGGCAACTGGGGCAGCGTTGCGAGCAGTGCGTCGCGTTCGCGCGCAAATGCGCCCGCATCCGGGTGGCCCAGCAAGTTGCTCAGCCACAGCGTCAGGCAATCGACCAGTACGCAGCGATCGGGCGCGGCCAGCGCCTGCAGCGTCGCGGCCAATGCGATGGGTTCTTCCACACACTGCCAATGCGGCGGGCGCTGGCTGCGGTGATGGGCGATGCGTTGCTGCATTTCGTCATCGAACGCCTGTGCGGTGGCCACATAGCACACGTGCTCGGCCGCGCTGGCGGCGAAGCGTTCGGCCAGTGCACTCTTGCCCGAGCGCGCGCCACCCAGAATCAACTGCCGCATGCCGGTTCCTTGCTGGTGAGCCGCGTCAGCGCGGCGGTGTCTAAATGCGTGTGCACCGCATCGGCAAGACGGTCGAGCGTGGCCTCGCGCAACGCCGCCAGATCCAGCGGCGTTGCCTGCGCCAGGCCGGCCCATGCGAGTAACGCGGCCAGTGCCTGCGGGTGATCGAAGATGCCGTGCAGATAGGTGCCCAGCACCTGGCCGTCGTCGGAAATGGCGCCATCGCTGCGGCCATCGTCCAGCTGCACCAGCGGCCGCGCCAACGCAGCACCGGTGCTGATTCCGCAGTGGATTTCATAGCCGCTGGCAGCTGCATCGCCGAACGCCAGGCGCCCGTGTACGCGGTGCAATTGCTTGTGCGCGTGCAACTGCGTGTCCAGTGCCAGCCAGCCCAACCCGGCACTGCTGCCGGCCGGGCCTTCGATGCCATCGGGGTCGTGGATCTGCTCGCCCAGCATCTGCAGACCGCCGCAGATCCCGAGCAGCTTGCCGCCATACCGCAGGTGGCGTGCGATGGCGGTGTCCCAGCCGTGCGCGCGCAGCCACTGCAGATCCTGGCGCGTCGCCTTGCTGCCGGGCAGCACGATCAGATCGCAGGGCGGTGGCGTCTGGCCCGGGCCGACCAGTTGCACCTCCACCTGCGGATGCGCCAGCAAGGCATCGAAATCGGTGTGGTTGCTGATCCGCGGCAGCACCGGCACCACCACGCGCAGCTGCGCGTGCGGCTTGTGCAGCGCCTGCCGTGGCAGCGCATCTTCGGCCTCCAGCTGCAGACCGTGCAGATACGGCAACACGCCGAGCACCGGCTTGCCGGTTTCGCGTTCCAGCCAGTCCAGGCCCGGTTGCAACAGCGCCAGATCGCCACGAAACCGGTTGATGACAAACCCGGCAACGCGTGCGCGTTCGCTCTGGGACAGCAAGGCCAAGGTGCCGACCAGATGCGCGAACACGCCGCCACGGTCGATGTCGGCAATCAGGATCACTGCGCAATCCACCGCCTCGGCATAGCCCATGTTGGCGATATCGTTGGCGCGCAGATTGATCTCCGCCGGGCTGCCGGCGCCTTCCACCAGCACCACCTCGAAACGCTCGACCAGCCGTGCGTGCGAGGCCAACACCGCGGCAAGCGCGGTGGCCTTGTAAGCGTGGTAGCCCACCGCATCCAGCGTGGCGACCGGGTGCCCATGCACGATCACCTGCGCGCCGGTGTCGCTATTGGGTTTGAGCAATACCGGGTTGAAGTCGGTGTGCGGCTCTAGTCCGCAGGCTTGCGCCTGCACCGCTTGCGCGCGGCCGATCTCGCCACCATCGACGGTGACTGCCGAGTTCAGCGCCATGTTCTGCGGCTTGAACGGCGCCACCGCCACGCCCTGGCGATGCAGCCAGCGGCATAGCGCGGCCACCAGCGTGCTCTTGCCGGCATCGGAGGTGCAGCCCTGCACCATCAACACGCGTGCGTTCACGCCAACACCTCGCCCAGTGCCGCATCCAGGCGTGCTTCGGCGGCTGCATCGGGCGGCAGGCCGAAGCGCAGGCTGGCCGGGGTATCGAACAGGCGGGTCAGGATGCCGCGTTGCGCCAGCGCCGCATGCAACACCGCCGCATCGTCGCGCCGACACCATTGGAAAAACGCAGTGCCTGCGGTGGGTGCGATCGCGTGGCTGCGCAACAGCTGCGCAAGCCGCTGCGATGCCGCGTGCAGGCGTTCGCGGGCCTGCGCGTGCCAGTGGATATCTGCCAACGCCTGCTGCAACGCCCAGCGGGTGGGGCCGCTCACCGTCCATGGCCCCAACTGCTCGCGCAGTGCATCCAGTAGCTGCGGCTGCGCGCACACAAACCCGGCCCGCGCGCCGGCCATGCCGAAGAACTTGCCGACCGAGCGCAGCACGATCAAGCCAGGCTGCGGGGTCTGCGCGCACACGCTGTCGTGCGGCGTGGCATCCATGAAGGCTTCGTCGATCACCAACCAACCACCGCGTGCTGCCAGACGTGCATGCAGCTGCAACAGCACTTCGCGATCGAAGGTCTCTGCACCTGGGTTATTGGGATGGATCAGCACCACCACATCGAAGGTCTCCGCCGTCTGCAGCAACGGCCCCGCCGGCAGCGGCACGACGGTGTGGCCGGCGCGTCGCCACGCGTGTGTATGTTCGGCATACCCCGGTGCCAGCACGCCCACCCGGCTGCGGCTGCGCAACAGCGGCAAGGCCTGAATCGCCGCCTGCGAACCGGCCACCGGCAATACGTGCGGCGCCCCGTAATAGGCCGCGGCGCTGCCGACCAGACCATCGTCGTCTTCCGGCAAACGCTGCCACACCTGCTCCGGGATGGCAGGCACGGGCCAGGCGAACGGGCTCACCCCGGTGGACAGATCCAGCCAGTGCGACAACGCAATCCCGTAGGTCTGCGCGGCGCGGCGCAACCGGCCTCCGTGTTCAAGCATGAGCGACTCCACGAGATGGTGCGTGACTGCACAGAGATTGCCGATGGTCCACGCAGCGCCTGCGCGTGAGGGAGTTGTGGCCGGTCATGGCGTCACCAGCGCCAACGCCAGTGCACCGAGCAACAACCACAGCAGCACCCCGGCACGCACCAGCAGAAGCGCACGGCGCACACTGCCGGCGCTGGCCGGCATGCCCTCGCCCAGCTGCGGCCGTGTCTGCCAGTGGCCGTGGTACGGCGCTGGCCCACCCAGTTGCACCTGCAGCGCGCCGGCACCTGCCGCCATCACCGGACCGGCATTGGGGCTCTTCCAGCCGCGCCCCTGCTGCCAGGCGCAGCGCATGCCGGTACGGCTGCGGCCGAGCAGCGCGTACGTCACGGCGGTGAGCCGCGCGGGCACCCAATTGAGCACATCGTCGATACGCGCCGCAGCGCAGCCGAAGTTGGTGTAGCGCGGCGTGCGATAGCCCCACATCGCATCCAGCGTATTGGACAGCCGATACAGCACTGCACCCGGCGCGCCGAGCAGCACACCCCAAAACAGCGCGGCAAATACCGCATCGCTGCCGTTTTCCAACACCGACTCGGTCGCTGCGGCGGCAACCTGCGTGGCATCGAGCGCGGCGGTGTCACGGCTGACGATGCGGCCCACGGCCAGACGCGCCGCTGCCAGGTCGTCGGCCTGCAATGCGTCGATCACCGGCTGCGCATGTTCGCCCAGGCTGCGCAATCCCAGCGCCAGGTACAGCATGACGGCGGCAAAGACAGTTGCCGCCCACGCCGACCACCACCACAGCAGCGCTTGCAACGCGGCTGCCAGGAGCGTCCATGGCACCACCGTCGTGCACCAGGCCAGCACGCCTGCACCGCGACGATCGCGGTACAGGCGTGCTTCCACGCGCTGTGCCCAGTGGCCGAACAGCACCAGCGGATGCGCGCGCCGCGGTTCGCCCAGCAGCAGATCCAGCAGCACGGCGGCCGTGGCAATCACCAGCGCCATGGTGGGCCGCTCTGCGTCATGACAGGACACACGCCGATGCAGCTGCAGGCAATTGCACGCGCGTGGTCATGCCTACAACTCGATGCCGAGCTGCGCCTTGATGCCGGCGTTGAAGGCATGCTTGATCAGGCGCATCTCGGTGACGGTGTCGGCGACCTCGATCAACCCGGCCGGCGCACCGCGCCCGGTGATCACCACATGCTGCCCCGGCGGACGCGCAGCCACGGCTGCGAGCACCTCGTCCAGCGCGATGTAGTCCTTGACCAAGGCGATATTGAGTTCGTCCAGCAGCACGAAGTCGTAGCGCGGGTCGGCCAGCATGCCGCGCGCCAGTTGCCAGGCGGCCTGCGCAGCGGCGATATCGAGTGCACGGTCCTGGGTTTCCCAGGTAAAGCCTTCGCCCATCACGTGGTAGTCGAGCAGATCCGGAAAGCGGCGGAAAAACGCTTCTTCGCCGGTGGAAAACGTGCCTTTGATGAATTGCACCACCCCGCAGTACAGGCCATGCCCGAGCGAACGCGCCAGCATGCCGAAGCCGGACGAACTCTTGCCCTTGCCGTTGCCGGTATTGACCAGCAACACGCCACGGTCGATGACCGCGCGTGCGATACGTCTGTCCACCAGCTCCTTCTTGCGCTGCGCGCGTTCGCGGTAATGCGCGTCGTCGTGTTCGGGTGTGCTCATGCGCTTGCTCCAATCGGGTGACGTGCGACGATGCCACGTAGTGCAGCCAGCAGCGCGAAAGCGACGCCGACATAGCCTGCCAGTGTGCCGAGTGCGTGCGGATAATAGTCAGGCACGCGCGCGACAAAACCGCCCAGCGTGGCCTGCGGATAACGGCCGGATAAGAAGTAGAAGCCGCCCTTGGAGAGCAGATACGCCAGGCTGCCGCTGAGCAGCACTGCGCACAGCAGGCGGGCCGCATCGCGCCACACGTCGCGGTGCAGCTGCGAGGCATACACGCGCCCACCCAACCACAATGCTGCATACGCCAACGCCAGTGCCCAATAGGCCGGCGACAGACACCAATCGCTGATGCTGCCGGAGACCAGGCCGATCAGATCCAGCGCAGACGCCACCCCGAACAGCAACGGCAGCATCCACCGCGGGCGCAACAAGGCACCAGCCAGAAAAAACACTGCCCAGGATGCGCTGGGCAATGCATCCACGCTGGCGAAATGCTCGCCGCGCGTGCACACCATCAACAGCACCAACGCGCTACCGCACATCCATGCGGCGGTGCCTTGCAGTGGCGCGCGTGCCGGCGTGCGCGTTTGCCGCGCAATCGTCATGACCGCTCCAGCGGGGCCGATAACGGCGCCGCAATGCGCGCGGCACGCCAGCGCAACACACACCACGCACCGGCAAGCGCAACCGCCAGATACAGCGCGGTGGTACGCACGAACAACGGGCCCCACTGCGCTGCGCGCTGCAGATACTGCGCCCAATGCGGCTCGGCATAGCGCCCGCCCCACCAGTAGAACGCGCCGTTGGAAATCAGGAACGACACCACTGCGGCCAAGGTGCCCAGCCCCCACGCAATCCACATTGACCTCGCATCCGGGCGAAGGCGCGCGTGATAGGCCCGGCCGGCATACCACAGCACCCCGTACGCCAACGGTAGCGCCGCGTAGGCGGCGGTGATGCAGAAGTCGCTGACACCGGCCACCGTGACCGCGGCCCAATCGATCACCACCGACAACACCAGCAGGGCGACAAAAAACGCATGCCGTCGCAGTGCCAGACCGCCCAGAAAGAACACCGCCATCGACGCATCCGGCAGATGCAGCCAGTCGCTGACGTGATGGAAGCGGGTGGCAGTCATCACCAGCATCAAGCTGATGAAGACAGCACGTTCGGCGGGACGGGAGAGCGGGGTCATCGGTGTTCCTTCGAGTACAGACGCAGATGCGCTAGCAGTGGAGACAGGCAAACGGGAGATGCTGCAGTGTACGAGTGGCACATTGCTGCTGATGCTGCCGGGTCACTGGCGGTCCCGCGGCAGCCGATTGCTCAGTGGTGCGTTGGAGCGACGCACTGCCGCCAGTGCGAGGAGTTGCGCGATGCTGCGGCCGGTCGCTATCGGCCGCATGCATCCCGCCATCGCACATGCCATCGGCTGCCGCGCGTTACTGCGCCGCCTGGTAGCGGAAGGTGAGCAGATAATTGCGCCCCGGCTGCGCATACCAGCGTGCGGTCTCGTACTGGCGGTCGAAGACATTGTTTGCGGTGAACTGTACCTTCCAGTCCGCGTCGATCGCATAGCTCACGCGCAGATCCAGCAGGCCGTAGCCGGCCAGCCGCTCGGTGTTGGCCAGATCGTCGTAACGCTTGCCGGAACCGAACAGGCTAGCGCCGACGCTGAAGGCACCGAAGCTGCGGTCGGCATCAATGCGCCCGCTCTGCCGCGCACGCCGCGGCAACCAGTTGCCGTGATTGACCTCGCCATCGGCCTGCGGCTGCAGCCAGGTCAGCGCGCTGCGCACGGTCCAGCCGGCCAGCTGGGTGTCGTAGCCGGCTTCCACACCGCGAATGCGCGCCTGGTCGATGTTGTTCGGCTGCCCGAACGGATGGGTGGCATCCACCAGCGAGGCGTCGTAGGCGATCAGATCGTCGATGCGGGTCTGGAAGGCATTGAGCGTCCAGGTGCCCCAGTCGTAGCTGCCGCGCAGCCCCAGCTCGGCGCTCTTGGAGGTCTCCGGCCCCAGCAACGGATTGCCGTAATCCGGGTAGTACAACTCGTTGAAGGTGGGCGCCTTGAACGCAGTGCCGTAGCTGGCGGTCACGCGCAAATGCTCGGCGAAGTCCCAGCCCCACAACAGGCTGCCGGTGGTCTTGCCACCAAACTGGCTGTTGTCGTTGCGACGCAGGCTGGCTTGCAACGACTGGCTGCCGAAGCTCTGCTGCCACTGCGCAAACGCAGCGCGGTCGATGCGGCTATCGGCGTCGTAGGTGTCGCTGCTGGCGATGGCGTCGCGCTGCCAGTCGAAACCGACCGTGAGCAGGCCCGGCCCGGTGTTGACATCGGCCTGCAGCGAGCCCTGCTTGCGGCGTGTGTCGTAGGTCGACAGGTACGCACCCTCGTAATACGCGTCGCTGAAATCGGCGCTGCTGCCCAGGCTGGCGGTGAACGTCAGCGCATCGCTGGGCGCATAGCGCACGCGCCCGCCCACGGCCTGCTGCACGCCCTTGGACAGATTGCCGCCGAAAGCCGAGCCGTCGTATTCGTTGCGGCTCTGCGCGCGCAGAGCGTGCACGTCCGCATCCCACTGCCGATTGAAGCGCCAGCCGCCCTGCGCGCTCAGCGAATCGTTGCGATAGCCGTCGCGATCCGGATCGTAGGCACTGGAGCTGGTGTCCAGATACGCATTGATGCCATCGGTTTCGTCATGCACGGCGTTGACCGAATACCAGCCGCCGGCTTCGCTCAGATCGCCCTGGCTGCGTCCGGCGACACCGGCGCCATAACGGCGCGCATTGTCGCTGCCGGCCGCCACGCTCAGCGTCGGCACGAAGCTGCCTTGCGGGCGACGGGTAAAGATCTGGATCACGCCGCCCAGCGCTTCGGAGCCATACAGGCTGGAAAACGGCCCGCGCACGATCTCGATGCGCTCGATCTGCTCGATCGGCAGGTCCTGTAACGCCGCACCGCCGGCGGTGGCCGAGCCGATGCGCACGCCGTCGATCAGCACCACCAGATGATCCGATTCGGTGCCGCGCAGGAACAACGAGGTCGCCTTGCCCGGACCACCGTTATTGGCCAGCGACACCCCGGCTTCGCCACGCAGCAGGTCCTGCAGCGAATTGATCTGGCGGCGCTCGATCTGCGCACGGTCGATCACCGTGACCGGCGCCAGCGTCTGGTCCTGGGTCTGCGCGGTCCGCGAAGCGGTGACCACCACTTCGTCCAGATCGATGGCGGCTTCGGCCTGGGCCAGATTGATCACGCACAGCGACAACCCCGCGGCCAACACGGCGCGACGCGGCAAAACGGAAGAAAGGGACATCTACTGCTGCTCCTGAAACCGCGCCGACCCGCGCGGGGGCAATGGGGCGACACGCAGCAACGGGCCAGCCGCCCGACGCAGCAGCATCGGACGCGCAAGGCCACGCCCACCGCGTGCCGGGTCAATCCCTCAGGCCGGTCTCCGGGCTTGCGAGCGGAAGCGGATGCTTCCCGGGTCTGCGCCTTCCCATGCAAAGCACAGTGGCGTGACGTGCAGACCCTTGTCTCGCCCACCGTTGCGGGGGCAGCTCCGGAATTGCGACTCGCCCAAGGCGATGCGCGCACCGGATTCCCGTTTAAACCACCGGCCAGCCGGCAGTCACCTCAGGGGCGCGCATGGTAGCAGGATTGGCTGGCGCCTCAGTGGCCTGGTGCGACCGACCAAGCGCAGCGCGTCGCCACGCGCCGGGGTGGTGACAGCTGATTGCTTGTCCCATCGGGAGAAGGTGGCGCGCAGCGCTGGATGAGGGGACGCAGCGCAACCTAATGCCATGGATGCAAGCAGCATGCTGGGGTTGCTTGCATGTCCGCCATCGAGCTTTATCTCGCACATATGCGTGGGCTTCGCCCCCGTAATTGAGCCGGCGATCCATCCCCCCGCTCCGCGCCCCGACCCGCGCTTGCGGCGCGTGCGCTCCAAGGCACCCGCGCATGGCGGGCAGCTGTACCTACTCGCCCCGAAGAGAGAGGGCCTAGCCGCTCCGGGCGGGAGAGGGGCTCAAGCCAAGCGTCATTGGCGTGTTCAAGATGTCCGGGTCATGGAAGCGACGTCACGAGGCGGCAGCGCGGCTGGGGATTGGCGGAGAGCGGCACAAGGATGTGCCGCGGCGGCGAGTCAGACAGGATGTCTGACCGAGCCGAAGAGCCGATCCCCAGCCGCGCTGCCGCCCTTACCGAAGCCAGTACCGGCGGGCACCGTGCTTTGCCATACCCAGCCCAACCCCGCTCCGCGCTAGCAGTACGAGCGCACCAAGACACGCGCGCCGGTGGCGCGCGCACCGTGCCTCGGTATCCGACGGGAGCGCTGTTCCAAGAGTGGCCAACAAAACGTAGCGAGCAGTCGTCAGGTGGGTGTGGACGGCGCGGAGGAACCGGAGTGGACGCGTGGTACCTGCCGCACCGAGTACCGGCCGCGCTCGCCTGGCGGTGAGCACAGTCGAAGTGTTGGCTGCGCTAAAACCTCACGCTCCCTGTAGCGCCTGCTCCAGATCCGCCAGCAGATCGTCGATATGTTCGATGCCGATCGACAGGCGCACGGTGTCTTCGCTGACGCCGGCATGTTCCAGTTCGGCAGGATCAAGTTGCCGGTGCGTGGTGGATGCAGGATGCGTCGCCAGCGATTTGGCATCGCCGATGTTGACCAGTCGCGTGAACAACTGCAGCGCATCCAGAAACCGCGCACCCGCCGCACGTCCACCGGGCAGGCCGAAGGTCAGCACACCCGAGCCGTGCCCGCCCAGATACTTCTGCGCCAGCGCATGCTCGGGATGATCCGGCAACGCGGCGTAATTGACCCAGGCCACCCGCGCGTGTTGCTGCAGATATATCGCAATCGCCAACGTGTTGGCATTGATGCGCTCCATGCGCAGCGGCAGGGTTTCGATGCCTTGCAGGATCAAAAATGCATTGAACGGCGACAACGCCGCCCCGGTATTGCGCAGCGGCACCACCCGTGCGCGGCCGATGTAGGCGGCCTCGCCCAGCGCGTCGGTATACACCACGCCGTGGTAGCTCACGTCCGGCTCGTTGAGCCGCGGAAACCGTGCCTTGTGCTCCGCCCACGGAAAGCGCCCGCTGTCCACGATCGCACCACCGATACTGTTGCCATGCCCGCCGAGATACTTGGTCAGCGAATGCACCACGATGTCTGCGCCGAAGTCGATCGGCCGCAGCAACGACGGGGTGGCCACGGTGTTGTCCACGATCAGCGGTACGCCGTGCGCATGCGCCACGGCCGCCACCGCTTCGATATCGGTGATGTTGCCGCGCGGATTGCCGATCGACTCGACGAACACCGCCTTGGTACGGTCGTCGATCAGGCCGGCAAACGCCTGCGGATCGCGATAGTCGGCAAACCGCGTGCTGATGCCGAACTGCGGCAGCGTATGTGCGAACAAGTTGTAGGTACCGCCATACAACGCACTGGACGACACGATGTTGTCGCCCACCTCCGCGATGGTCTGGATGGCGTAGGTCACCGCCGCCTGCCCCGACGCCAGCGCCAGTGCTCCGATGCCGCCTTCAAGTGCGGCGACGCGCTGTTCCAGCACATCGTTGGTCGGGTTCATGATGCGGCTATAGATATTGCCCTGCACCTTCAGATCGAATAGATCCGCGCCGTGCTGGGTATTGTCGAAGGCGTAGGCAACGGTCTGGTAGATCGGCACCGCCACCGCGCGCGTGGTCGGATCGGGGCAATACCCGCCATGCACGGCGATGGTTTCGGGCTTCCACTGCGGGTCGGTCATGGTGCGGCTCGCTATCGGAAAGAATGCCGACCATAGCCGGGACCGCACGTTTGTTTGCAAACGCGCAGTGATGAACTCATGCCGCCCGGTTGTAAGCACAGCCGTGCACCGCCTGCGCCATCCACCTAATGCAACCTGATGAGCCCGGCCCTGCTTGCCGATCGGCGACGGCGAACAGCGGAAGCGTGGTGGCGTATCCGGCGGCGGGACCGTGTGGCGGCATGGATGCCGCCACCGAGCCTCCATGGACGGATTCACGGCGTGTCCCGACGCCGGATGCGACACCGCGCACCGACCAACCCAACACGTGCAACGCCTGCAGGTTTCGTGCGAACGCTTCGGTCACTGAGGGCGCTTGCACGCGTATCGGCGGTTGTGGTCGGTGGCTGAGACACCAGCGATGGCTGATTTGCCGATCATTTGTTGCACCGTGGCCTGAGCTGACGCATTGCTTGCAACGCCATGGAGTAAGCCGATGCGCGCTACGCCTTGCCCAGCTTTCAGACCTTGGGTCGAAGATGGCGCTCTTTGACCGTAGCGCTCCATCGTTGCAGCCGCAGGCCTGCGAAAGCTGCCGGCGCGACCTGCTGCAGCCTGGATGCGCTGGCAGTCTTACTGCCTGGTGGTTTGTAGAAAGACACGGCATGTCCGCAGCTGAGGCTCGGGGATAACCCACTAACGCAATACCGGGCACTGCCTGCGCAGTGCCCGCTATTGCGTCAACCGTTGGCGCCGGTGCGTGGAGATGCCCACAGACGATGCTTCGTCAGTGTATGGCTCCGATGCCATTGGCGTTGCGACACGCCCCCATCGCCCAACCTCATCAGCCCTTCGTAAACGCCAGACGCCCACCCTCGACACGCACGCGCACGGTGTCGCCGCTGATGTAATGCCCGGACAGGATCTGCTGGGCCAGCGGGTTTTCCACCTGCGACTGGATCGCGCGCTTGAGCGGTCGCGCGCCATACACCGGGTCGAAACCGACGTTGCCGAGCAAATCCAGCGCGGCATCGTCCAGATCCAGCTTGAGTCCGCGTTCGGCCAAGCGCTTTTCCAGGCCCTGCAACTGGATGCGCGCGATCGACTTGATCTGCGCCTTGTCCAGCGGATGGAACACCACGATGTCGTCCAGCCGGTTGATGAACTCCGGGCGGAAATGCGCCTGCACCACGCCCATCACCGCGGCCTTCATCTGCGTGTAGGCCTCGGCACTGTCGTCGCCGGAGAGCTCCTGGATCTGATGCGAACCCAGGTTGGAGGTCATCACGATCACCGTGTTGCGGAAGTCCACGGTGCGGCCCTGACCATCGGTCAGACGGCCATCGTCGAGCACCTGCAACAGGATGTTGAAGACATCGGCATGCGCTTTTTCGACCTCGTCGAGCAGGATCAGCGAATACGGGCGACGGCGCACCGCTTCGGTGAGATAGCCGCCTTCCTCATAGCCCACGTAGCCCGGAGGCGCACCGATCAGGCGCGACACCGAATGCTTCTCCATGAACTCGCTCATGTCGATGCGGATCATCGCTTCGGTGCTGTCGAACAGGAAGTCCGCCAACGCCTTGCACAACTCGGTCTTGCCCACGCCGGTCGGGCCCAGGAACAGGAACGAACCACTCGGACGATTGGGGTCGGACAAGCCGGCACGCGAGCGACGCACCGCATCGGACACCACCTTGATCGCCTCGTTCTGGCCGACCACGCGGTGATGCAGTTCGTCTTCCATGCGCAGCAATTTATCGCGCTCGCCTTCGAGCATCTTGTTGACCGGAATGCCGGTCCAACGCGACACCACTTCGGCAATTTCTTCGGCGGTCACGCGGTCCTGCACTAGCTTGAAGTCATGATGCTCCACTTCGTTGGCCAGCAGCATCTGCTTTTCCAGCTGCGGCAACACGCCGTACTGGATCTCGCTCATCTTTGCGTAGTCCTGGCGACGCTGCGCCGCTTCCAGCTCCAGCTTGGCGTGCTCGATCTGCTCCTTGACCTTGGTGGTGCCCTGCAGCGCAGCCTTCTCCGACTTCCACAGCTCGTTGAGGTCGTAGAACTCGCGTTCGAGCTTGTCGATATCGGTTTCCAGGTCGGCCAGGCGCTGACGCGAGGCGTCGTCTTTTTCCTTCTTCAACATCTCGCGCTGGATCTTGAGCTGGATCAGACGGCGCTCCAGGCGGTCGAGTTCTTCCGGCTTGGAGTCGATCTCCATGCGGATGCGCGATGCGGCCTCGTCCATCAGGTCGATGGCTTTATCCGGCAACTGGCGGTCGGTGATGTAGCGGTTGGACAAGGTGGCCGCCGCCACGATGGCCGGGTCGGTGATCTCTACACCGTGGTGCACGGCGTAGCGTTCCTTCAAGCCACGCAGGATGGCGATGGTGTCTTCCACCGTCGGCTCGCCCACAAACACTTTCTGGAAGCGACGCTCCAATGCCGCATCTTTTTCGATGTACTTGCGGTATTCGTCCAGCGTGGTGGCGCCGATGCAATGCAGCTCGCCGCGCGCCAGCGCCGGCTTGAGCATGTTGCCGGCGTCCATCGCGCCATCGGCCTTGCCCGCGCCCACCATGGTGTGCAACTCATCGATAAACAGGATGATCTGGCCTTCGTTCTTCGACAGGTCGCTGAGCACCGCCTTCAAGCGCTCTTCGAACTCGCCACGGAACTTGGCACCGGCAATCAGCGCGCCCATGTCCAGCGACAGCACCCGCTTGCCGCGCAGGCCTTCGGGCACTTCGCCGTTGATGATGCGCTGGGCCAGGCCTTCGACAATCGCAGTCTTGCCCACGCCGGGTTCGCCGATCAGCACCGGGTTGTTCTTGGTGCGCCGCTGCAACACCTGGATGGTGCGGCGGATTTCTTCGTCGCGGCCGATCACCGGATCCAGCTTGCCGCTCTCCGCACGCGCGGTGAGATCGATGGTGTATTTCTCCAGCGCCTGGCGCTGCTCTTCGGCATTTTCCGATTGCACGGTTTCGCCGCCGCGCAGCTTGTCGATAGCCGCTTCGATCTTCTTCTTGTCGCCGCCGGCCGCGCGCAGTGCTACGCCCAGCGGGCTGGCGTCGTCGGCGGCGGCCAGCACAAACCACTCGCTGGCGATGAAGGCATCGGCATGTTGCTGAGCGAGCTTGTCGGTCTGGTTGAGCAGGCGATTGAGATCGTTACCGATCGACAGGTTGCCTTCCTGCCCGGAGACCTTGGGCAAGGTATCCAGCGCCTCGCCAAGACGCTCGCGCAGCGACGGCACGTTGACCCCGGCCTGTGACAGCAGCGGGCGCGTGCTGCCACCGCTCTGGTCGAGCAGCGCGGCCAGCACGTGCACCGGCTCGATGATGTTGTGGTCGCGGCCCACGGCCAGCGACTGTGCGTCGGCCAGTGCCTGCTGGAACCGCGAGGTGAGCTTGTCCATCCGCATGGGAAATCCTCTGAACGGGTGGCCGGCAACGCCGGCGATACCGTGCAGATGCGGCTGCCGAGCGGGGTTTCAAGGTTTGACCGGCACGGAACGAACCGAGACCAAGGCCCCCGAGACCGCCTTATCCGGCTCCAGAGTGTCGTTGCACGCTGCGGGCAGCGCGGTCTGGCATCGGCCACGGGGCCGACCAACGGACGATTGCTAGACGATCCGTCGCAACGGCACTGCCGCATGCAAAGCGCTGCCACCGCCAGCGATGCCCTGCCCCGCATCGCCCTGCGCGGGAGTTGCCGCCGCACCTGCCTGCGCGGCACCCAGCAGACGCGACAGCACCTGCGCCTGGATCGCGGCAAGTGCGGGCAAGCCAGGCGCGCGCGGGTGTGCCACCGGCACGGCCACATCCAGGCCGACCTGGCCCTGCTCGATCACCACGATGCGGTCGGCCAGCGCGCTGGCTTCGGCCACGTCATGAGTCACCAGCACCACGGTGAAGCCGTACTGCCGCCACAGCTGCACGATCAGCTGCTGCATCTCGATCCGCGTCAACGCATCCAGCGCGCCCAGCGGCTCGTCCAGCAGCAACAACCGCGGCCGATGCACCAATGCGCGCGCCAGCGCCACGCGTTGCCGCTGCCCACCGGACAACGCCGCCGGCCAGTCGCCGCCGCGCGTGCCCAGCCCCACCGCATCCAGTGCCGCCTGTGCCTGTGCGCGCCCCGCGCGACCCAGGCCGAGCGCCACGTTATCGATCACCCGCTTCCAGGGCAGCAGCCGCGCATCCTGAAACATCAACCGCACCGCATCGCGCCGACGCGCCAAAGGTGCATCACCACTGTCCACGCGACCGGCATCGGCGCGCTCCAGACCGGCGATCACGCGCAGCAGCGTGCTCTTGCCGCAACCACTACGGCCGACCACCGCCACACAACTGCCCGCTGCAATCTCCAGATCGATGCCGCGCAACACATCGCTGCTGCCATAGCGCTTGCCGATGCCGCGCAGGCTCAGCGGCAAGCCATTGCCTGCCGCCGTCATCGCGCCACCTGCGCGCGCCGTTGTTGCGCCTGGTGCCAGCCCAGCCACCAGGCCTCGAGCCCGCGTGCGGCCAGATCGGCCAGCTTGCCAAGCAGCGCATACAGCACGATCGCCACCACCACGATGTCGGTCTGCAGGAACTCGCGCGCATTGGTTGCCAGGTAGCCAATGCCGGAGCTGGCGGAGATGGTTTCGGCCACGATCAAGGTCAGCCACATCAGCCCCAATGCAAAGCGCAGTCCCACCAGAATCGACGGCAGCGCGCCGGGCAGCAGCACATCGATAAACAATTGCGGCCCGCGCAAGCCGTAGTTGCGTGCCATCTCGATCAACGCCGGGTCCACGCTGCGGATGCCGTGATAGGTATTGAGATAGATCGGGAAGAAGGTACCCAGCGCCACCAGAAACAACTTGGCGCCCTCATCGATGCCAAACCACAGGATCACCAGCGGAATCAGCGCCAGATGCGGCACGTTGCGCAGCATCTGCAGGCTGCTGTCGAGCAGGCGCTCGGCCACGCGCGACACACCGGTCAACAAGCCCAGCGCAAGGCCAAGGCTGCCGCCGATGGCCAGGCCCACGGCGGCGCGCCAACTGCTGATTGCCAGGTGCTGCCACAGCTCGCCGCTTTGCACGAGCGTGGCCGCCGCACGCAGCACTGCGTCCGGCGCCGGCAGGATGCGCTGCGGCAGCCAGCCAACCGATGCGGCGCCCTGCCATGCCGCCAGCACCGTCAATGGCAACACCCACGGCAGCAGCCGGTTGCCCCAGCGCCATGCGCGAGCGCTCATTGCATCGCCTTCGCGTTGCCGGTGTGCAGCGATGCAGCCGTGCGCATCACTTGCCTGCCGCTTGCGCGGCAACCGTGGCCGGCGCGCGCCACACCGCCGGTGCCACCAGCACGCGCTTGGGCAATAGCCGCTGCGCATAGAACAGGTCGGCGGTGGCCTGCTGCGCCTTGATGACCTCGGCGCTGAGCGGTTGCACGCTGGCCGGCGGGCGGTGCGCCAAGGTGCGCTCCACCACCGCAGGCGACAGCCCACTCACCTGCGCCAGCACCTTGATACTGCCGGCGCGGTCGCGTTCCAGCAGGCCATCGGCCTGATTGAGCGTGCCCATCACCTGCTGCACGAACGGGCCCCATGCCGTGGCATAGCGGCGCGACGACAGAAAGAACCCGCCGGTCAACCCCAACCCTTCGCCATTGGCGAGCAGGCGCGCACTGCCATCCAGCGTCAACGCCGAATACCACGGGTCCCAGATCGCCCAGGCATCCACCTGCCCGGCCGCAAACGCGGCACGCGCATTGGCCGGCGACAGATACAGCGGAGTGATATCGCGCAGGCTCAAGCCGGACTTGGCCAACAACCGCAGCAGCAGGTTATGCGCGCTGGATCCTTTTTGAAACGCAACCCGCTTGCCCTTGAGATCGGCCATGCGCCGCAGCGTGCTCTTGGCCGGCACCAGAATGGTTTCGGCCTTCGGCGTCGGCGGCACCCAGCCCACGTACAACAGATCGGCACCGGCTGCTTGCGCGAACAACGGCGGAATATCGCCGGCCCCGCCCAGATCGACGCTGCCCACGTTCAAGGCTTCCAGCAATTGCGGCCCCGCTGGAAATTCCACCCAGGTAATGTTGGTGCGCGGGAAGCGCTGCTCCAGCAGACGGTGCTGTTTGGCCAGTACCAGGCTCGACACCGCTTTTTGATAGCCGATACGCAGCTGTGCAGGGTCGGCCGCAGACGCGCACGGCAACCACGCGGCACTTATCAACAACATCACGGCCCAGGCCACACGCATGCGCATCGACGCTCTCCTCATTGCCAATCGGTTGACGGTTTTTCCCACAGGTTGATGCCGCCCTCGACCGCAAAGCGATCGATCTCGGCCAACTCTTCCGCGCTGAAGTTCAGGTTCTGCAATGCCGCGACGTTTTCGATCAATTGCTCCGGCCGGCTGGCACCCAACAATGCCGAACTCACGCGCGCATCGCGCAGCACCCAGGCCAGTGCCAGCTGCGCAAGGCTTTGTCCGCGCTTTTGCGCAATGGCATTCAATCCACGTGCGCGTTGCAGGTTGTCGTCGGACAGATGCTCCGGCCGCAGCGATTGCCCACCGGGGCGATTGACGCGCGCATCGGCCGGCACGCCATCGAGGTACTTACCGGTGAGCAGACCTTGCGCCAGCGGCGTGAATGCAATCACCCCGGCACCGATGTCTGCGGTGGCATCCAGCAGCTCGTGCTCAAGCCACCGGTTGAACAGGTTGTAGGCCGGTTGATGGATCAGCAACGGCACCTTCCACTCGCGCAGCAATACGGCGATCTCGCGCGTGCGCGCCGCCGAATACGACGACACGCCCACGTACAGCGCCTTGCCTTGTTGCACCGCGCTGGCCAGTGCGCCGGCGGTTTCTTCCAGCGGCGTGTCCGCATCGAAACGGTGCGAATAGAAGATGTCCACATAGTCCACGCCCAGCCGTTGCAGGCTCTGATCCAGGCTGGACAGCAGATACTTGCGCGAACTGCCGCCCTGCCCGTAGGGGCCGGGCCACATGTCCCAGCCGGCCTTGGTGGAGAGGATCAATTCATCACGGTACGGCTTGAAGTCTTCGCGCAGCAAACGGCCGAAGTTGCGCTCCGCGCTGCCATACGGCGGGCCATAGTTGTTGGCCAGATCGAAATGGGTGATGCCCAGATCGAAGGCGGTGCGCAGTAGCTGCCGCTGGGTGTCGATCGGCGTGCTGTCGCCGAAGTTGTGCCACAGCCCCAGCGACAATGCGGGCAAGACAAGGCCGCTGCGGCCGACACGGCGGTAGGCGATGCGGTCGTAACGATCGGGATGTGCGAGATAGGTCATGGGTGTGTCCGGTAGATCAGCGGGCGCTGAAGCGATTGACGGGGCGTGTCAGCCCCAGATGATCGCGCAAGGTGCGCCCTGCATATTCACGCCGGAACAACCCACGTCGTTGCAGCTCCGGTACCACGTGCGTGGCCACATCGGCCAGGCCACCGGGCAGGTGCGGCACCAATACGTTGAAGCCATCGGCTGCGCCTTGCTCGAACCACGCCTGCAACTCGTCGGCAATCTGCGTTGGCGTGCCGATCAGGCTGTAATGCCCGCGCCCACCGGCGATACGCCGACCGAGCTGGGCAATGCTCAACTGCTCCTGCCCGGCCAGTTCGGTGAACAACTGCTGGCGGCTGCGCTGGCCGGTTTCGGTGAGCGGCAATTCCGGCAACGGGCCGTCCGGCGGATAGCCGGACAGATCGAAGTTGCCCAGCATGCGCGACAGCAGCGCGATGCCCACCTCAGGCTCCACCAGCTCCTGGAATTGCTGGAATTTTTCCTGTGCTTCGGCCTGGCTCTGCCCCACCACGATGAACACGCCCGGCAGCACCTTCAATGCATCGCGCGTGCGGCCAAACTGTTCCAGCCGCCCTTTGATATCCGCATAGAACGCCTGTGCCTTGGCCAGCGACGATTGCGCGGTGAACACCACCTCGGCGGTTTCTGCCGCCAGCGCGCGCCCGGGCTCGGACGAACCGGCCTGCACCAGCACCGGATGCCCTTGCGGCGCGCGCGCGATGTTGAGCGGCCCGCGCACCTGAAAGTGCGTGCCACGATGATCGAGCACATGCGCACGCGTCGGGTCGTGATGCAGGCCGGCCGCCTTGTCGGCAATGAACGCGTCATCGTCCCAGCTGTCCCACAGGCCGGCGACCACCTGCTGAAATTCGCGCGCCCGCGCATAGCGCTCCGCATGCACGTAATGCGCATCGCGATTGAAGTTGAGCGCCTCATCGGCAGCGTCGGAGGTAACCAGATTCCACCCGGCGCGTCCGCCTGACAGATGGTCCAGCGAAGCGAACTTGCGCGCCACGTGATAGGGCTCGTTATAACTGGTGGTCATGGTGGCGATCAGGCCGATGCGCTCGCTTACCGTGGCCAATGCGCTGAGCAGCGTGAGCGGCTCAAATAGGCTGGAACGCGCCATCCGCGGTGCGATCGGCCCGCCGGCTGCGGCCAGGCTGTCGGCCACGAACACCGCATCGAACTTGGCGGCCTCGGCGATGCGCACCATCTCGCGGTACTGCGCAAAATCCAGCGTCTCTGCGCTCGCCTGCGGGTGCCGCCAGGCCGCGACGTGGTGGCCGGTCGCCATCAGGAAGGCACCCAGCGACAGCTGCCGTGGCGCGCTCATCGCCGACCACCCAGCAGGACGCACTGCGCGTGCTTGATCTCACTGTGTAAACCCATCGATTGCATCCTCAAAAATCCTTGTGCACTTGCACGCCGACGTAGCGCCGATCGTCGCGCGGGACCAGCCGGTAGACATTGCCGGTGGCATTGGCCAACAGCGGCGCATACGTGCGATCGCCCAGGTTGCGGCCCAGCACCGCCACCCGCCAGCCATGCGCGTCGTCAGCCAGCGCAATGCTGGCGTTCCAGATCGCATACGGGCCCTGCAGGGTTTGCGCGGTCTGGCTGAGGTCGTACTGCACGCTGTCCTGCCAGCTCACATCGCCGTTGAACTCCACGGCCAGGCTGCCACGCAGCGGCACGCGGTAGCCGGCACGCAGATTGCCCTTCCAGTCCGGCGAAAACGGCAGCGGTTTGCCGTCGACATTGCAGTTGGCCGCCGCTGCCGCCGGGCACGCAAAGCGCTGGATGCGCGCCTGCGTATACGCCAGCGATGCGGCCAGGCTGAGCCGCTCGGTAGGCCGGTAGTCCAGATCCAGCTCCAGGCCTTGCGTGCGCACCTGCCCGGCATTGATCAACCGCGTGACCACCTGCCCGGCCACGGTGTCGAAGAAGTTGGCCTGATAATCGGCATAGTCGGTGTGGAACAACGCCACATTTGCACTGAGCCGGTCGTCCAGCGCGCGCGTCTTCAACCCCAACTCCCAGGCGTTGGACGTCTCCGGCTTCAGCGCCGGCGTGTCGCGCGGCTGCATGTTGAAGAACACGTTGTAGGCCGGGCCCTTGTAGCCACGCGAATAGGTGAGGTAGCCAGTGGTCTGCTCGTTAATGTCGTACTGCAGGCCGGCGCGCCCGGACACGCCATTTTCGGAGGTGCTGCCGGCGCTGGCCGTGGACGGCTGAATCCCGGTGACCGCTGTTGCCGCGCTGGACACGCGCTGATGCTGATACTCGAGCGTGTCGCGGGTCACGCGCGCGCCCAGCAAGGCGCGCAGGTCCGGGCGCCAATGCCAGGTAGCCTCGCCGAACAACGCATAGGTCTGCGCGCGGGTATCGTAATCGGCCACACCCACATTGCTGGCGGTGGGTGTGGTCATGCTGCGGCGGTAGGTTTCGTCGCTACGGGCGTGCAGGTAGTACAGCCCGGCCACCGCTTCCACTGCACGGTCGCGCGGGGTCTGCACGCGCAATTCCTGCGAATACTGCGTGTAACCCAGCTCGCCGCGATCGTGCGATGCCGGAAACGCCGCACTGCGCTGTGCAGTGCGGTCGCCGTCCTGGAACTGCGTGTTATCCCATTGCCGCCATGCGCTGATCGAGGTCAGCACCACCTCGCCGATATGCCGGTCCAGTTGCAGCGACGCGCCCTTGTTGATGTCGTCCAGAAAGGTGGGGTAATCGCTGTTGATCTGGCGGTTTTCGGTACTGCCACGCACCGGCGCAAGCGCAGCGGCAAAGTCGGCGCGTGTGCTGGCAACGACAACACCGCTGGGCGCATCGCTATGCGATTTCAGGTAATCGGCAAGCAAGGTCGCGCTGAAGTCCGGGCTTGGCGTGAGGTCCAGCCGCACGCGTGCGCCGGCGCGCCGGTAGCCATTGACGGTCTGCCCGTCGGCCACATTGCGCACGTTGCCGCCGTACTCGGCCCACACCGCCGACACGCTGGCCTTGAGCACCTCCGGCACCAGCGCACCGCCGATGCTGGCACGCACGCGGTCTTCGTCGCCGCCACCGAAGTGGGAGTAATCTACATAGCCGCCAAACACCTCCGGCGCCGGCTTGCTGACGATATTGAGCACGCCGGCCGAGGCGTTCTTGCCGAACAAGGTGCCCTGCGGCCCACGCAGCACTTCGATGCGTTCGACATCGAGCAGGTCCAATGTGGCCTGTCCCGGGCGGCCCAGCACCACGCCATCGATTACCGTAGCCACGCTGGGCTCCACGCCCGGCGAGGTGGAAATGGTGCCCACGCCACGCAGGAACAACGAGGTGTCCTTGTTGGATGCGCCGGTGCGAAAGGTCAGGCTGGGCACCAGCGCCGGCAGGTCGGCCACGCTGTTGCGGTTCTCGCGCTCCAGGGTCTGGCCCTGCACCACCGACACCGCCACCGGCACCTGCTGCAAGGTCGTTTCGCGGCGGGTGGCGGTCACCGTCACCGCGCCCAACGTCTGTGCCGCGCTCTCCGGCGCTGGTGTGGCTTCGCTCGACGCGTTGGCCAGCGTCGGTGCGCATGCCACTGCAAGACTCCACGCCAGCAACTGCGGTGTTCCCAACAACCTCGAAGCAGGAGCGATCCCCGCAGGGATCCGGTGTTGCACAGGCATGGAGGTCCTTCGTGTGGACTGGAGCGATCGATGTGGAGGGTGGTGTCGCGGCGATTCGGGTGGGTTGCACGCTGTGCAACCGCGCGTTGGCCACGAAGCCGCCTCGACCGCCAATGGCGATACGGCATGCTGTTTGCCAGCGCCATGAGCGTCAAATAACCAATGTTTAGGTGGTTATTCACTCATGCGCGGTCTCGCCTGCACGGGCCGGCGATGCGACCTTGCGACAGCGCGCTGCACAAGTGCGGCATCCACGGCGATAATGCGCAGATGGACGCGCCCAAACCCTGGTTTCTCTACTTGCTGCAATGTCGCAACGGCAGCTATTACGCCGGGATCACCAACGATCTGCAGCGGCGCTTCCAGGCGCATGTGCGTGGCACCGGTGCGCGCTACACGCGGGCCAATCCACCACTGCAGATCCTCGCCAGCCACCCCTACCCCGACCGCGCCAGTGCCTCGCGTGCGGAGTGCGCAATCAAACGCCAACCGCGCGCGCGCAAGCTGGCCTGGCTGCTGGCGCAGCCGCCATGCAGCGCAGGGTCACACCCCGCTGACACCCCGATCACGCCCGCCTAGCCGTCCGCTCACTACGCTGCAGCGCCAATCCGATACCGGAGCAGCGCATGCACTATCAGCTCTATTACTGGACCGGCCTGCAAGGCCGCGGCGAATTCGTCCGCCTGGCATTGGAAGATGCCGGCGCCAGCTACACCGACGTAGCACGCATCGACGGCGACGAGGTCATGACCGACTTCCTGGAAGGCAAGCACGCTGGTGCATACCCATTCGCACCGCCGTTTCTGCGTGCGGGCGAGGTGGTGGTTTCGCAGGTGGCAGCCATCCTGCATGCCATCGGCCCGCAATTGCAGCTGGTCCCAGAGTCAGAGGCGCGGCGCCTGCAGGCATTGCAGTTACAGATGACGATTGCCGACTTGGTGGCCGAAGTGCACGACACCCATCACCCCATCGGCGTCGGGCTGTACTACGAAGATCAACAAGCCGAAGCGGAAAAACGTGCCAAGGATCTACGCGACAACCGGCTACCCAAGTTCCTCGGCTACTTCGAGCAAGTGCTGCAACAGGCAGGCGGCACGCATGTGCTTGGCACCCATTCGTACGTGGATCTATCGCTGTTTCAGCTGGTCAGCGGCCTGGAGTACATGTTCCCCAAGCGCATGGCGACGTTGTCGAAGACGTTGCCGGGGCTGAAGGCCCTGCAGCAGTGCGTGGCCGAGCGCCCGCGCATTGCCGCGTATCTCGCATCCGAGCGCCGCGTGGCGTTCAACACCAACGGCATCTTCCGCCACTATCCGGAACTGGACGCGGCATAGGCGATGCCCCCGGCATCACACAGCGCGCGTGTGCCGGTCAGCTTCAATTTCGGTCAATGCATGGCTGACGCGCGCAAGTCGCTTCTGCTGCGCGTTAGGTGCTACCGCGACTTGCCCGCGTCATTGGGCACCGGCACGCGCCCCAGATATCGCCGATGCAAGGCCGCACAGATGCGGCTTTTGATTTCGACGCAGCCGAACCGCCAACCTCAACGTCCCTGCAACAACACTGTGCGAATGGCCTGCAACTGCACCTTCACTGCGGCAGCCTGGGTTGGCCCCAGCCGCAGCAGTGCCTTCTGCCCGACCGACGCAGATTCCAGCGCGGGATCCGCAAAGAGATAGCGGCCACGCGCATCGCGCACGACCGCAATTGGCTGGCGCGGCTCCGGCGTGCGCAGCAGATGATCGATCACATCGATCACGCGGTCGTTGAAGTAACGGTCCGGCGCGCCCAGGTTGGCATAGGCCTGCTGAAACAATGGATAGAAGCGCACATAACTCCGCACCAGCGCCTGCGCATCCACGCTGGTAAACGCGGCAACATAGGGCGCATAGCGTGCTGCGTTGGCCTGGTCGATCACGCTGCGATCGGCTGCGCTGGCGATCTGCAGTTCGCCCGGCACCGGCTGCAGCACCGAGGCGCGACGGCTGATGCTGGGCTGGGTGAGGTTGTCGACCATCACCACCACGCGTTCGATCAGATGCCCGCGCAGCACGATCGACAGCGCGTCGTCCTGCTGCACCAGGTCCAACAGCGCTTGCCATGCGGCAGCGTCGCTCTGCGCCAATGCCGGAATCGCCGCATCTGCGGCATCGGCCGATGGCGTCTGCACCGGGTGGCGCGGCGCGGCGGGTGCAGGCGGCGACGGTGCGACGGCGGCAGCCACCGCGCTCGCGGTCTGGCTGATGGGCGCGGGCATCGCACCAGATGGATCGGACGGCCCGCGGAACAGCCACCAGGCGGCGCCGGCAATGAGCGGCACCGCCAACAGCCACGGCCAGCGCGAGGACTTGGTTTGCATCATGGAACTCCTGACATCGACAACATCAGGGTGTGACCATGAGATGGTGCGGTGGTTCCATCGATGTGGGGCCGCAGCGCATTCATCGACCGCGCGGGCACATGCCGAGGCAAGACAGCGTCACGCACGCGAGGCAGCAAGCGCCTGATCGGCGCGCGGGCATCAGGCAACCACGCGCCCGCCGCAGATCCGGCTCAAACCACACACGACGCAGCGCTGACGCAAAAAACGAAGCGCTACGTACGCCAAACCGCGCTCAGTTGGCGAAGTCCAAGCGCGCATTCACCCAGGCCGCCACGATCGCGGCGGCAGCCTGATCGGCCTGTTTTGCAGGCAGCTTTTTTTCGCGCACCAGCCACGCCGCGGTATCCGCGCGCACCTTGGGCAACAACGCCCGCACCGCCTTGCGGTCTGCGGCCGGCCACTCGCTGTCATTGCCGTCCCAGGCAGCAATGGCTTGGTCCGGATCATCGCCATAGCGCTTGCGCAAGGCCGGTTGCAGGTACAACAGCGGCGACACCGATGCGCGCAGCGCAATCACGCCCCACTCGGCGTAACTGGCATAGCGGATGGTGCCGGCGTCCTTGCTCAAGGCTTCGATCAAGGAATCAAACCCGTCGTCCAGTTGCTTCCAGCTGGCCAGCGCAAACAAACCACCCGGCGGCTCGCACACCGGGGCAAACGAGTCGCGCGTGGAGCCATACAGCGGCCCGAATGCCTCGTACGCAGGCTCACCCACCGCCGCGAAAATGAAGCAGTGCACATAGGGCCGATTTCCGCTGCCGTCTTGCTCGATCCACATGCGCAGCAGCGTGAGCACGCGTTCGGGCTGTGGCGTTGCCGGCGTGCCGGCAGCGTCATCCAGCAACGACGCCGCAAAATCATCGATCTTGCGCAGGGCCTTGCGCGCACTCTCAAAGCGCGCGTTCGCCAACGCGGCGTCCACACCGGCGGCGGGGACGAACTGATGCAGATATGCCAGCCATGCCGAAGCCAACGGCGCATCGTAGGCCTGCAACTGCCGCGCGGCCTCGGCAGGATTGCCGGGGATGCTGGCGATGATGCGGTCCAGCGCCTGTTGCTGCGCGGTGAGCGCTTTGGCCAGCACATCGGCTCTGGCGCTGAGGCTACGCTGCAGGCAGCCGTCCGGCTTGGCGTCCTGCGCGCAGGCGTTGCGCTGCCGCAGCCAGGCGCGCTGTTGCTCGCGCACACCGGCCACCGCAGCGCGCGGCGTCGTTTGCATCAGCGCCTGGTAGCTCTCGTCCAGTTGATCGTCGAGCAGACTGAGTGCAGGCACCGCGCAGATACGTTTTTCTACCGGCGTACTGGCCTGTTTGCAGTCGAACGAGGCCGCCCACGTAGTGCTGGCGCTGAGCACCAGCGCGCCGCCAAGCAGCAGTCGACCGACACGCGCGTGATGCTTCATTGCACTGCCTCCTTGCGTGCCGGCAGCAGCGACAGCAACAGCAAAGTCACCGACAGCGCGACGTAGGCGCCGACAAATTGCCAGCTGATCGCCCGGGCCAGGCCCTGCAGCGACCAGGGCAGATAGATGCCGCCACGTGGGTCCACCGAATGGATCAGTCCGAACAGCGTCAAGCCCGCAGCGACCAGCAGAAACACCGCAGCGCGGCGCAGCCGTCCATCGATCATCGCCGCCACCGTGGCGATCCACAGCATCGCAGTGATGATGAACCCATTGCCCAGCGCGAAGATTACCGCCAGCTCCGGCAGGCCGTGGCCATCCACCTTCGTGGTCAACGCCACCAGTTGCTCCGGCGCGATCCAGCCCGGTGCCTTGATGGTCAGCAGGTACGCCACTGACGGTAGAAACCCCAGCACCATCGCGCCGGCGTGGTGCCTGGGCGTGGCCTGAAACGCCTGTGTGGTGATGTCGATGGACACGTACACGATGATCGGTGCCAGTACCGCCAGCGGCAGCCATTGCACCAGCCCGCTGATCACCCCGAGCATTCCGCCGATGCCGACAAACAGGCCGGTGAGCAAGGTATAGCCGATGCGCGCGCCCATGTTTTTATACGCAGGCTGGCCGATGTACGGCGTGGTCTGTGCCACGCCGCCGCACACGCCGGCCACCAATGTGGCCAGCGCCTCCACCAGCAGGATGTCGCGGGTGCGGTAGTCGTCGCCGGCCGCGCGCGCGCTTTCGCTGACATTGATGCCGCCCACCACCATCAACAGGCCAAACGGCAGCAGCAACGGCAGGTAGGTCACCGTCGCCGGCAGCCCTTCGATAAAGCCCAGATTCGGCAGCGGCAGCACGATCTGCGGCGCGGTCCACGCAGGCACCGCAAAGCCCGGCGCACCCAGGCCCGCCAGTCCCAGCCCGTAATACAGCGCCGTGCCGATCACGAACGCCACCAGCACGCCCGGCAGTTTGGTCGGCAGGCGGCCCTTGGCCAGCAACACGTACAGCAGCAGCCCCAGGGTGACGAAGCCGGCCACCGGCGAACGCAGCGTCTCCAGCAACGGCAACAGGCCCATCAGCACCAGCGCGATGCCGGCGATCGACCCGAGCAAGGCTGCGCGCGGCAGCGCACGCGTCACCGCCTCGCCAACAAACGACAGCACCAGCTTGAGCAGGCCCATCACCACCAGTGCGGCCATGCCCAGTTTCCAGGTGGCGATTGCCGCCGCCTGCGGATCCAGCCCTTGCGCCTTGAAGCCGGCAAACGCCGGGCCCAGCACCAGCAACGCCATGCCGATGCTGGTGGGCGCATCCAGGCCCAGCGGCATCGCGGTGACGTCGTCGCGCCCGGTGCGTGCGGCCAGCCGCCGCGCCATCAAGGTGTAGAGCAGGTTGCCCACCAACACACCGAATGCAGTGCCGGGAAACATGCGCCCGAACACCACCTCAGCCGGGAACTGAAATATCCCGATCAGCGCCGCCGAGATGAAGCCAAGAATGGAGAGGTTGTCGACGACCAGGCCGAAGAAGCCGTTGAGGTCGCCGGCGACGAACCAGCGCGGCGAGGCCGCAGGACGCGAAGAGGGAGCGGACATGGAGGTCTGCAAGACGTGGGGACAGGCGATGGTAGCCGCTGCCCGGCACCGGTGACAGCGGACCGGTGGGACGGGGTGTTGGCGCGCATGGGATGGGGGGAACACGGCCATCGGCAAGCGCCTACGCATGCCGATGCAGCACGGCGAGACGCGACACGGCAGCGCGCGTCTCGCGTCTCGCGTGCGCGGCAGCTTGACGCGCGCGAAGCAATGCGATCCGACCTCACCAACAACGGCCATTAGCGGCGGCTGACAAAACGTAGCGAGCAGTCGTCAGTCAGATGTGCACGGCGCACTCGGAGCCGCAGTGCACGAGTGCCGGGCACTCGCCGCGCCCGGCAGGTGGCTGCCCAACAGTACTGTTGGCCGCTCTTAGCAGCGCTCAGGCGACCGCGCACAGCATGCCGGCGGCGACACAGAACGGATGCCACAAACCGATTCAAGATGCCGGTAGCGCCCACATGACAACCGGCGCCGGTTATTGCCCGCTGCCAGCGGAAGCGGCATCCACCGCCACCCAGCCCACTACCTCGTCCGCCGTGGGGCTGCGGTAACGCAGCTTGATGCGCATGCCATCCGCGCTGACATCCAGCGCATCGGCGCGATCGCCCTGCACCAGATACCGCCGCGTGCTGGCCGCGGTTGGCGTGGCATACAACGGCAGCCGTGCCACCTGCACCCGCAGTTGCACGGGCATCGGCGACTCCAGCGTTTCGCCGATGGCGGTGGCGACCACACCGCCACGCGCGTCGAAGGTGGACCACACCGACAACGGATAGGCGTCGTCGCCATCGCGCCCCAGCAGCGACTGGATGTCTGGCGATTCGATCGGTTGCTGCGAGCGATACACATACAGCCGGCCATCGCTGGCATAACGATACTGGTCGCTGTACCACATCGGCCCGCTGCGGCAGGCGCTGGTCAGACTCCGGTCCTTGGCGTCGGGGGTCAGATTCCACAACCCGTCGCACTGCACCGCCGGGCGCGTGGGCGCAGCCAGTGGCCGGAAGCGCCGTTGCACCGGGTCGAAGAGGAACACCAACGTCGCCTCGTTGACCTGGCCCAGCATCGCGGTGACCGCAAGATCGCAGTGCCCATCGAAGTTGTAGTCGTCGCTTCGGACGCTACCGCCGCCCTCGCCGTCATCGACATTGGCGTCCAGCCATTGCTCGCTGCCGCCCGGCGACAGCACCACGTGCAGGCGCGCGCCCACCAGGCTGGCGGTTGCGTGCGTCGTCGCATCGATCGCCACCTGCATCTGGCCGTCTGCTGCCGCCGCGGTAAACCCCAGCAGGCCGAGCGCTGCGCCCAATGCCACGCGCATGGCCGCGCTATCGGGACGCAGCCCGTCGCGCCGTTGCATCTCGCGCATGCGCACCGAGCGGCTCAGAACGACACATCCACCGCCTGCCGCGACCACAACACCGACTGATGCCCGGTGGCCTGCTTCCAGGCCAGCCGAATCGCTTCGATGTCGTTGCGCCGCTGCGGGGTGTCTTCATGCAGGATCACCAGCACCTTGGTGCCGAGCCGGTTCGGCTCCTTGGCGCCGCGGAACAGCCACTGGCCGTAGGCATCGAACACCGTCAGCCCATCCGGGAAGCGTGGGGTCACTTCCTTGTCCAGAAACGCGCGCCACTGCGTCTCGTCGATGGTGCGGGTCTGCGGGCGATCGGCCGGGCCGGTCTCTTCGCCCACGCCAAAGTAGAGCTCGCTGCGAATCCAGCCACGCGCATCGCCGGGACGTTGCGCATCGCCCTGCATGCTGGCGGTGGTAGTCGCCGCAGCGGGCGTCTTGCCCGGCGTGGTGACGCAACCAGACAACGCCAGCACGGCGGCGATCAACACGGACGGCAGCAACTTCATCGAGTTCTCCAACGGTTTCAGGGGGACTAAAAAAACAGCAATACACACGTGGCACGCCGCAGTCGGCGCGCACAGTGGCGGGCGTCATGCGGCAAGTGTACGAGCGGCACTGCTGCGGGCGTTACGCCAGTGGCGCTAGCACTCATGCGGCCGCGCTATCAGCACATGCAGGGGCGCGCACCGTGCCATCTCGCGCAGGCCTGAACAACGCGATAATATCTCTCCATCCGGATGAATGTGGAACAGTCCGCCCCCTTGCGCACCAGTCCGGCCGGACGCCGGCCCTGCGGCGCGTTTGCAGTTGCAGGAGAGAGAGCATGACCCGCCCCACCCTTTCGATGATCGGCCTGGCTGTGGCCGCTGCATTGAGCGCCAACGCGCAGGCCCAGCAGGCCGATGCCGGCGCCACCACTCTGGACACGGTAATCGTCACCGGCACCCGCGCCAGCGACCGCACCGTGCTGGAATCGACGGTTCCGGTGGACGTGCTCACTGCCGAAGATATTCGCAAGGCCGGCGTGGTCAACGGCGAGCTGGGCAGCGCGCTGCAGGCGCTGCTGCCGTCGTTCAATTTCCCGCGTCAATCCAATTCCGGCGGTGCCGATCACATCCGCGCCGCACAGTTGCGCGGGCTCTCGCCCGATCAGGTGCTGGTGCTGGTCAACGGCAAGCGCCGCCACACCTCGGCATTGGTCAATACCGACAGCAAGATCGGCAAGGGCACCACGCCGGTGGATTTCAACTCCATCCCGATCAACGCGATCAAGCGCATCGAAGTGCTGCGCGACGGTGCCGGCGCGCAGTACGGCTCCGATGCCATTGCCGGTGTCATCAACGTGATCCTGGACGACAATCCCGAGCGCGGCGAACTGGAAGCCAGCTTCGGCGCCTACAACACCGATGTGGCACCGATCGATCGCCGCGTCACCGACGGCCAGACCAGTTACGCCAGCGCCAAGGTCGGCTCGCTGCTGGGCGATGACGGCGGCTTCTTCAAGGTCGGCCTGGAATTGAAGAATCGCGAAGCCACCAACCGCGCCGGCTTCGATCAGATCCCGCCGTTCGAAGAGCAGACCCCGGCCAATCTGGCCCTGGCCGGCCGGCGCAATTACGTGCTCGGCGACGGCGCCACCAAGGGCCTGAACGCTTGGCTCAATACCAAGATTCCCTTCAGCGCCAGTGGCGAGTTCTACGCCTTCGGTACGTACAACCAGCGCGACACCGAAGGCGCCAATTACTTCCGTTACCCCGACAGCAGCGCCAACTGGCGCGAGATCTACCCCAACGGCTACCGGCCGATTTCCGAAGGCGAAAATCGCGATCTGCAACTTGTTGCCGGCGCACGTGGGCAGTGGGGCAACTGGGATTACGACGCCAGCGTCAACTACGGCCGCAACGACTTCACCTACCGCCTGCGCAACTCGCTCAATGCCTCGCTCGGCCCGGGCAGCACCACCGCGTTCAAGACCGGTGATTTTGCGTTTTCGCAGACCGTGGGAAATTTCGATCTGACCCGCGTGTTCGACATTGCCGGCGCCACCCATACCTTCGGCACCGGTGCCGAATTCCGCCGCGAGCAATACCGCACCCATGCCGGCGACCCGGCCAGCTACGCCGCCGGCCCGTTCACCGACCGCCCCACCGGCTCGCAGGCCGGCGGCGGGCTCACCCCACAGGACGAAGCCGATCTGTCGCGCAATGTCGCCAGCGCCTATGCCAACGTCTCCAGCCAGTTCGGTGAAAAATTCTCCACCGACCTGGCCGGTCGCTACGAGCATTACCAGGACTTCGGCAGTCAATGGACCGGTAAATTGGCCGCGCGCTATGCGTTCGCCCCGGCATTCGCGCTGCGTGGCGCCATCTCCAACAACGTGCGCGCGCCATCGCTGAGCCAGATCGGTTACGAAGCCACTTCCACCGGTTACGACGCCGCCGGCCGGCTGACCCAGGGCCGCTTGCTGTCGGTCAACAACCCGATCGCCCGCGCGCTCGGCGCCACCGATCTCAAGCCAGAAAAGTCGGTCAACTACAGCCTGGGCTTCACCAGCAAGCTGGGCGATCACTTCGACCTGTCGCTGGATTTTTTCCAGATCGATATCGACGACCGCATCGCCTTGTCCGAAGACATCACCGGCGACGCCCTGACCAGCTTCGTGCAGCAGAACTTCGGCGTCACCGGCGTGCAGAGCGCCAGCTATTTCCTCAACGCCGCCGATACCCGCACACGCGGCGCCGAGCTGGTCGCCAACTGGCGCCAATACGCGTTCGGCGGCGACCTGCTGCTGACCGGCACCTACAGCTATGCCAAAACCGAGCTGGAAAACATCATCGCAACACCCGCGCAATTGCTGGCCTTGAACCCGGACTACGTGCTGTTTGGCGTGGAAGAAAGCAACACGCTTACCGATGCGGCACCACGCACGCGTGCCGCGCTGGCCGCCAACTGGAGCAACCAACACTGGAACCTGCAGACGCGCGTGAACCGCTACGGCAGCGCCACCCGCGTGTTCGACTTCGGCGGCGGCTTCGTGCCACGCCAGACCTATGGCGCCGAATGGCAACTGGATCTGGAAGCCGAATATCACCTGGGCACACAGTGGACGCTGGCCATCGGCGGGCAGAACATCCTGGACAACTACTCGGACCGCTCCATCGACGATATCGCCTATTTCGGCAACCTGCCTTACGACGTGCTCTCGCCGATCGGCAGCAATGGCGCGTACTGGTATGGGCGGGTGCGGTATACCTTCTGAGCAACAGCGCAGGCTGCAAACGCCCTTTCCCCTCAGGAGCGTGCTCTAGCCCCTCTCCTGCGGGAGAGGGGTTGGAGTGAGGGTACGGGCGAAGCTCCTGTGCCCTTCCAACTGCACGAGGCTTCGCCCGTACCCTCATCCGGCGCTACGCGCCACCTTCTCCGAGGGAGAAGGGAAGAACACCGCGGCTACCGCTTTAGCCCCTCTCCTGCGGGTGAGGGGTTGAGGTGAGGGTACGGAGCGAAGCCTCCGTGTCGTTCCAACTGCACGAGGCTTCGCACGTGCCTCAGCCGGCGCTACTCGCCACCTTCTCCCGAGGGAGAAGGGAAGAACACTGCGGCTACCGCTTTAGCCCCTCTCCTGCGGGAGAGGGGTTGGGGCGAGGGTACGGAGCGAAGCCTCCGTGTCGTTCCAACTGCACGAGGCTTCGCACGTGCCTCAGCCGGCGCTACGCGCCCCTTTCTCCCGACGGGAGAAGGATAGGCAGTTGCACGTGTCTACCAACACCCACTGCCGTTCCATAACCTGAATCTCACACCGGTTTGCGCACACTAGCGCAATGGCAGACGCGCATTCCCCCCTTCCGTCGCCGCCATTGCTGGACGATGCCTGCGCATTGTTTCTGGACGTGGACGGCACCCTCATCGACTTTGCCGACAGCCCCGAGGCCGTGCGGCTATTGCCCGAGGTACGCGAGGCAATTGTCCAGCTGAGCGAGCGCCTCAACGGTGCCATCGCCTTGGTCAGCGGACGTCCGCTCGTACAGCTCGATGCCTTGTTCGCACCACTGCTGCTGCCGGCCGCCGGCCTGCATGGGCATGAGTTGCGCAGCGATGTTGCCGCACGTGCCGCCATGCCGCAGGACACTTCTGCATTCCTGCATGGCCTGCATCAACGCGCTGCGGCGCTGACGCATAAACACGCAGGCGTGCTGGTCGAGGACAAAGGCGTGAGCGTTGCGCTGCATTGGCGCGCGCAACCGGACGCCGGCCCCGATGTGTTGGCCTTCGCGCAGGACGAAATCGCCCAGCTCTCCGGCTATCGCCTGCAGCCGGGCGACCACGTGGTCGAATTCGTGCCCGAAGGCAGCAACAAGGGCCTGGCCGTCGAACAACTGATGCAGACCGCCGCATTTGCAGGCCGCACGCCGGTGTTTGTCGGCGACGACCTCACCGACGAATTCGGCTTCGATGCAGCCAATCGCTTAGGCGGCTGGAGCATTCTGGTCGGCGATCGTGCACAGACCAGCGCGCGTTTTCGCGTCGACGGCACTGCCGCTGTGCACGCGTGGCTGCAACACAACGCGCGCCACGCATCACCGTAGGCGCGCTTCCTTTCGCTACTTACAGGATCGTTTGCACCTCATGACCGAGCCAAATCTGGATCTGGGCGTCATCGGCAATTGCAGCTTTGGCGCATTGGTCGATCGGCAGGCACGCGTGGTGTGGAGCTGCCTGCCCGCCTTCGACGGCGACCCGGCCTTTTGCAGCTTGCTGTCGCCCAAGACCGAAGGCGGCGATTTTGCGGTGGAGCTGGAAGACTTCGTCAGCAGTGAGCAGCACTACCTACCCAACACTGCCGTGCTGCGCACCGTCTTGCGCGATAGCCACGGTGGCGAAGTGGAAGTCATCGACTTCGCACCGCGCTGGCGCAATAACGGCCGTTTTTACCGGCCCGTCAGCATCATTCGGCAGATTCGCCCGCTCGCTGGCAACCCGCGCATCATCGTGCGTGCGCGCCCGCTCGCCGACTGGGGTGGCCGTACGCCCGATACCACCTGGGGCAGCAACCATATCCGCTGGGTGTTGCCGGAATTCACCTTGCGCCTGACCACCGACGTGCCGGTGCGCTTCGTGCGCGACGGCTTGCCGTTCGTGCTCAGCCACCCGGTGAGTCTGGTGCTGGGCGTGGACGAATCGCTGACCCGCTCGCTCACCGGCTATGTGCAGGAAGCGCAGGAACGCACCGAAGAATATTGGCGCGAATGGGTACGCTATCTGTCCATTCCGCTGGACTGGCAGGAGGCGGTGATCCGCAGCGCGATCACGCTCAAGCTGTGCCAGTACGAAGATAGCGGCGCCATCATCGCCGCGATGACCACGTCCATTCCGGAAGCGCCGAATACCCCGCGCAACTGGGATTACCGGTATTGCTGGCTGCGCGACGCCGCGTTCGTGGTGCGTGCGCTCAACCGGCTCGGCGCCACGCGCACGATGGAGCAGTTCATCGGCTACATCTTCAATATCGCCACTGCCGACGGCACCCTGCAGCCGCTGTACGGCATTGGCTTCGAATCGCAGCTGGAAGAGCATGAAGTCGACACGATGGAGGGCTACCGTGGCATGGGCCCGGTGCGGCGCGGCAACCTGGCGTGGATCCAGCAACAGCACGATGTCTATGGCAGCGTGGTGTTGGCCTCGACGCAATTGTTCTTCGATCTGCGTCTGAAGGATCAGGGCGACGCCGACACCTTCCGCCGGCTCGAACCGCTGGGCGAGCGCGCCTATGCGCTGCACAACGTGCCCGACGCCGGCCTGTGGGAATTCCGCGGCCGCGCCGAAGTGCACACCTACACCGCCGCGATGTGCTGGGCCGCGTGCGATCGCTTGTCGAAGATCGCCGACCGACTGGCCTTGCCCGAGCGCAGCGTGTATTGGCAGCAGCGCGCCGACAGCATTCGCGAGCGCGTGTTGGCCGAAGCCTGGAGCGAAGAACGCGGCCATTTCACCGACACGTTCGGTGGCCATCGTCTGGATGCGTCGCTGCTGTTGCTGGCCGACATCGGCATCGTGGATGCCGACGACAGCCGCTTCGTACGCACGGTCGAAGCGGTCGGCCGGGTGCTCAAACATGGCGATGCGCTGTATCGCTACATCGCGCCCGACGACTTCGGCGAGCCGGAAACCAGCTTCACCATCTGCACGTTCTGGTACATCGATGCGCTGGCCTCCATCGGCCGCAAGGACGAGGCACGTGAATTGTTCGAGCGCATTCTGTCGCGCCGCAATCACCTCGGCTTGCTTTCGGAAGACCTATCGTTCGAAGACGGCGAAGCCTGGGGCAATTTCCCTCAGACCTATTCGCATGTCGGTTTGATCATCGCAGCGATGCGCTTGTCGCGGAGCTGGCAGGAGGCGTCATGAGTCGTTTGGTGGTGGTATCCAATCGTGTTGCAGTGCCCGGCGAAAACCGTGCCGGCGGCCTTGCAGTCGGGTTGTTGGCGGCGCTCAAGGAGCGCGGCGGCATGTGGTTCGGCTGGAGCGGCAAGACCGCGCGCGGCGACAGCGGCGGCATGCACGAGCAGACCGAAGGCGACATCACCTTCGTCACCATGGACCTCAACAAGCGCGACATCGATTCGTATTACAACGGCTTTGCCAATCGCACGTTGTGGCCGTTGCTGCACTTCCGGCTGGACCTGGTCGATTACGACCGCGCCAAGCGCGAAGGCTATCTCCGCGTCAATCGCCTATTCGCAGAAAAGCTGGCGCCGCTGCTGAAAGACAGCGACACCTTGTGGATTCACGATTACCACATGATCCCGCTCGGCGCGATGCTGCGCGAGCTGGGGGTGGGCTGCAAGATGGGCTTCTTCCTGCATGTGCCGATGCCGTCGGCCGATTTGATGCAGGCGATGCCCGATCACGCGCGCTTGTTCAGTACCTTTTATGCCTACGATCTGGTCGGCTTCCAGACCCAACGCGATGCCGAGCGCTTCAAGGCGTATGTACGCCTGTTCGGTGGCGGCCGCATTCTGGACGGCGATCTGGTCGAAGGCCCGGGTGGGCGGCGCTTCACTGCCTCGTCGTTCCCGATCGGGATCGACACCGATCTGATTGCCAATCAGGCAAAAGCATCCGTCAGCAAGCAAGCCGTGCGCGATCTGCGCGAGAGTCTGCGCGGGCGGCAGCTGGCCATCGGTGTGGACCGCTTGGATTACTCCAAAGGTCTGCCGGAACGCTTCCAGGGCTTCGAGCGTTACCTGGAGCGCTATCCGGATCAATCCGGCAGTCTGACCTATCTGCAGATCGCACCGGTATCGCGCGGCGATGTCACCGAATATCGTCAATTACGCGGGCAGCTGGAACAGATCGCCGGCCACATCAATGGCGGACATGCGGGGCCGGACTGGACGCCGCTGCGCTACGTCAACCAGAACTTCAGCCATGCAACATTGACTGGTTTCTATCGGGCCGCATCGGTGGGCCTGGTAACGCCATTGCGCGATGGCATGAATCTGGTCGCCAAAGAATTTGTGGCCGCGCAGGACCCTGAAAATCCCGGTGTCTTGGTGCTGTCGTTGCTGGCCGGCGCGGCGGACGAAATGAAGGAAGCGCTGCTGGTCAATCCGCACGATCTGGACGGTGTGGCCGATGCAATTGCAACGGCAGCCAGCATGCCGCTCGCAACGCGCATCGAGCGCTGGCGGGCGATGATGGATCATCTGCGCAAGAACAACATCAACCACTGGCGCCAGCGGTATCTGCAGGCGCTCGCAGACGCCTAAGCTTTCCTCAGTGCGGGGGAATGTACGCAGACTCGCTGCGTGCATTGCCTTCTCCCTGCGAGAGGCTGGATACATTCCCTTCTCCCTCCGGGAGAAGGTGCCCGAAGGGCGGATGAGGGTACGGCAGTCACGCGAGCAATCCGACATTGTGCTCGATGGACTGTCGCAGCCCCTGCTTGAGCGCCGCGCTTTGGAGCGAGCGACGTACTCTGGATTGAGCACTGTGCTCTGGATTCACCGTGGTGCTGAAGTGCCCGCATTTTTTTTGCCAATCCCAAATCCCAAATGCAAAATCCTGGCTTCAAACGCCGTCGCCTGACGCAATCCGGCGCGATACGGCCGCACCGGTGCCCTGCGCTCTTCGCCATGCGCGGCGCGGCGCACAAACTCGCTGCATGCATTTCCTTCTCCCTCCGGGAGAAGGTGCCCAAAGGGCGGATGAGGGTACGGTTACAAGGGATTTCCGGCAGGTGCACTTGTAGCCATGCGGGAATTTCAAGCACAGCTTTAAGCCACAGCGCTCTAGGGCACAGCGAAGTCAAAGGCTTCCACGCCCTTCAGGCGCGGGTGGCTTTTTCGGCCACGCATGACTGCGGTGCTCGGCTTGCTTTTTCGAAAGCGACAGCGCCTCTCGCATGCATCACTGGTCAGGTATCACCGCGCATCAACCGAAATTGTCAGCGTCCTTCGCTGCACTGCTCAAATTCCACGCAAATTCGGTACATCCGAGCTGCAGGTTGGAACAATGGTTCCTATTCCGTCACGGACAGGCGGCGCTCAGGGGTCTAAAATATTCACATGATTAGCGCTGAGGACCCTGGGAGGGGCTGCGCGTTCATATCCAAGGTCGTCGGCAGCCTTTGCCAACGGGTGACCTCTCTCCCTCCACGACTTGTCGCCGGTGCATGCCGCCCAAGTCCTTCCTGATATCTCAAAATGACTGATCAATCCTCAAAACGTGGGCTAGGCACCTGGTTGCTGGTGGCCTATGCAGTGGTGATCGCCGTGCTCGGTGCGGTGCTCGCCTACGAAGGCGGCCGCCTGGTCGCCGTCGGCGGTTCCTGGTACTACCTGCTCGCAGGTATCGCGCTGCTGCTGGCCGGCGTGTTGCTGGCGCTGGGCAAGCGTGCCGGCCTATGGCTGTTTGGCGCCACGCTGGCCGCCACCATCGCGTGGGCGCTGTGGGAAGTGGGTCTGGATGGCTGGGGCCTGGTCCCGCGTCTGGCCTGGATGTCGGTGCTGGGCCTGGTACTGCTCCCGTTCTGGGGCGTGGCGCGTCGGCGCATGCAGCCGTTGTCCGGCGCAGGCTATGTCGTGGTGACCGGTGTGCTGCCGATCCTGGGCGCAGCGCTGATCCTGTGGCCACTGTTTATGCCGCGCAATGTGGAACTGGCCGACGCATCCAAGCAGCCGGCGGACAACGCCACCGCCTTCAGTCGCGGCAGCGTGCCCAGCCCGGACGGCAATGTCGCTGCCAATCACGACGCCAGCAACTGGACCGCGTATGCCGGTTCCAACCTGTCCAATCACTACACCCCCGGCGCGCAGATCACCCCGGACAACGTGAAGAACCTCAAGGTGGCCTGGGAATTCCATACCGGCGATCTGAAGCCGGCCGGCTCCAAGCTGGGCTACGCCTTCCAGAACACCCCGCTCAAGATCGGCGACCTGCTGTACATCTGCACCCCGACCCAGAAGGTGATCGCGGTGGAAGCGGCCAACGGCAAGGAGCGCTGGCGCTTCGACCCGCAGACCAACCCCAAGGCGATGGCCGGTGTGGCCGCCACCACCTGCCGTGGCGTGTCGTACTACCAGGCGCCGGAAGGCACTGCCGACTGCCCGACGCGAATCTTCTGGCCGATGGTCGATGGTCGCCTCGGCGCGCTGGACGCGCAGACCGGCAAGTTGTGCACCAGCTTCGGCAACAACGGCTATGTGGACCTCAATGCCGGCACCGGCAACACCAAGCCGGGCTTCGTCGGCCCGACCTCGCCGCCGGTGGTGATGCGCGGCGTGGTGATCCAGCCGACCGGCCAGGTGCGTGATGGTCAGGAAGGCGATGCGCCGTCGGGCGTGGTGCGTGGCTTCGATGCCCTCACCGGCCAGCTGCGCTGGGCCTGGGATCTGGGCAACCCGGCGATCACCGCCGAACCGCCCGCTGGCCAGACCTACACGCGTTCGACCCCGAACGTGTGGTCGCTGATGGCAGCCGACGATGAGCTGGGCCTGGTGTATCTGCCCACCGGCAATGCGTCCGGCGACTTCTTCGGCAAGGGCCGTACCCCGCAGGATGAGGAATACACCGCCTCGTTGGTCGCCGTGGACGCGGCCACCGGCAAGGAGCGCTGGCATTTCCGTACCGTCAACCACGACCTGTGGGATTACGACATCGGCCCGCAGCCGAACCTGGTCGATTGGCCGGTCGCCGGCGGCGGCACCCGTCCTGCAGTGATCCAGGCCACCAAGTCCGGCCAGGTGTTCGTGCTGGATCGTGCCACCGGCGCGCCTTTGATGCCGGTCAAGCAGATGGCCGTGCCGCAGGGCACCGACCATGGCGACTGGACCGCTGCCACCCAGCCGATCTCGCCGGGCATGCCCAACACCGTGGGCGCGCCCAGCCGCGAAGTCGAAACCATCATCGAATCCGATGCCTGGGGCATGACGCCGTTCGATCAGCTGGCCTGCCGTATCCAGTTCAAGCAGCTACGTTACGAAGGCATGTTCACCCCGCCGACGCTGCAAGGCTCGCTGGCGTTCACCGGCAACCACGGCGGCATCAACTGGGGCGGCGTTTCGGTCGATCTGCAGCGCGGCATCATGGTGATGAACAGCAATCGCCTGCCCTACACCTTGCAGGTCTATACCCGCGAGAAAATGAACGAACTCGGCGTCGTGTCGGTGTTCGACGGCAAGAGCAAGACCCCCGGCTACATGGCGCAGAAGGGCCTGGCCTATGGCGCCCGCAAGGAGCCGTGGATGTCGCCACTCAACACCCCGTGCGTCGCCCCGCCGTGGGGCTACATCTCCGGTGTGGATCTGCGCACGCAGCAGGTGCTGTGGCGCCGTCCGCTCGGCACCGGCTACGACCAGGGCCCGATGGGCATCCCGTCCAAGACCAAGTTCGAGATCGGCACGCCCAACAACAGCGGCTCACTGGCTACCGCCGGTGGCGTAACTTTCATCGGCGCAACCCTGGACGACTTCATGCGCGGCTTCGACACCCGCACCGGCAAGCAGGTCTGGGAGACGCGCGTGCCGGCCGGCCCGCAGGCTGCCCCGTTGAGCTACACCATCGACGGCAAGCAGTACATCGTGGCCGCGGTGGGTGGACACGACCGCATGGAAACCAAGTCCGGCGACAGCGTCATCGCCTGGGCCTTGCCGGACGCTGCACCAGCGGCGCCGGCGAAGTAATCGCCAGCCCTTTTGGGCAGTGACACAACAGACCGGCCGTCGCGAGACGGCCGGTTTTTTTATGGGCGGCCTGTCGATTGGGCGGATCGTCGTTGTCCGGATGCGGCGGAGCATGTGTGTGCGGTCCGAACATGTGGTTCCGGCAGCACGCCTGAATTGCACGGTGTTGCGTCCGCCGATGACAGGTGTGCCAAAACTGCGGTTTGACCGACGGGCCATCTGCATCGCACCGAGCCGTGTCGGATGGAGGTCTTTCCGAAGTTCTTCGGGTCGCTGCCTTTCAAGTTCTCCTGCTGCGATTTCCCGACACCGGTGCACTGCCATGGCTGTGGTTTGTGCCCGCTCCGCTTTCAGCGCAAACCCGACACCGGCAACAGTGCAACGCGCGCTAGTCGCGCTGCCAGATCAGAGGGAAGCAAATCGCCCATCTGCATTCCATCGGAGCGCGGAACTGCGCGACCTCACAACAACTCAAATTCACGTGAAATTTACAATCAGGAACACCGCTTCGGGGCAGCTGCGAGCTGCTCAAAAACATACGCACCGCAACTGAAAACGCTTCCAAATCAACCACATCAGCTTTTTACGTGGTCCGCAGCACGCATTCCGACAAACGGTCCTTTCACACCATCATGATTCGGGCTCGGCCGCCGATACCCCATTGCAGCCCACTCCTGCCGCACACCGTTCCCCCTTTCCCAGAACACTAGTCGGACTCAGCCTATGTTGCCTTCACACGATGCCGCACCCGTTTCCCGCCCGCCGGCGGACGCAAACGTTGCGCGTACCACCTGGACTGCATGGATGCCCGCTGCCGCTCACCTCGGGCTACTGGCCTTGCTGACGTTCTATGCCGCCACGCTGGTGCCCGGCGGCGTCGGTAGCGCGTTCGCGAAGCTGTTCCCGGCCTTGCTGGTGCTCGGCGCGGCCAGCGTCGGCCTGTGGTGGTGGGCGCGTCGTCGCAACAGTGCGCAGCTGCAGCAGGCAGTGAGTGCCGTCGCTGCGCTGGGCGAAGGCCGCTTTCAGCGCCTGGACGCGCGTACCGCCTCCGGTGAACTGGCACCGCTGCTGCGCACGTTGCAGGCGACCCAGGACAAGCTGGCCATCCGCATCGACGTGATGGAACAAGGCCTGCGCCATGGGCAGTTCGTGATCAAGGCACTCGACGATCTGGACACCATGATCCGCATCGCCGACGACGACGGCCAGGTGCTGTTCGCCAACCGCAAGCTGCTCGCGATGCTCAAGCTGATCGAGCCGGATGTGCAGAGCTTCCGCCCCAGCTTCCATGCCGAGGGATTCGTCGGCGGCAGCATCGGCGACATCTACCCGGACAGCCAGGCCGCCATCGACCGCATGCGCGCGTTGAACGCGTCCAAGGCCGTGCGCGCCCCGTTCTTCGGGCGCCAGATCGACTTCGTATACAGCCCGATCATCGCCGCCGACGGCACCAAGCTGGGCACCATCGCGCAGTGGATGGACGTCACCGCGCAGGTCAACGCCGAGCAGGCGCTGATCCAGATCATCGATGCGGCATCGGCCGGCGATTTCAGTCGCCGCATGCAGGTCGACGGCATGGATGGCGTGCTGCTGTCGCTGGCGCAAGGCATCAACCGCATCTACGACTCGGTGGAAACCCACCTGGCCGCGTTGGCACGCGTCATCAGCGCGATGGCCGAAGGCGATCTCACCCAGCGCGTGGACGGCGATGCGCACGGCATCTTTGCGCGTCTGCGCGACGACACCAACCAGACCGTCGCCCGTCTGACCGAAATCATCGGCGGCATCCAGACTGCATCGGACACCATCCGCCAGGCTGCGGTGGAAATCGCCGCCGGCAATACCGATCTGTCCGAACGCACCGAGCAGCAGGCGGCGAATCTGGAAGAAACCGCAAGCTCGATGGAAGAACTCACCTCGACCGTGAAGCAGAATGCCGACAGCGCGCTGCAGGCCAACCGCCTGGTGGTGGGCACCGGTGAAGTGGCGCAAAGCGGCGGCCAGGTGATGGACGATGTGGTCGCCACCATGAGCCAGATCAGCACAGCCTCGCGCAAGATCGGCGAGATCATCGGCGTCATCGACGGCATCGCGTTTCAGACCAATATCCTGGCGCTCAATGCCGCGGTGGAAGCGGCACGTGCCGGCGAACAGGGCCGCGGTTTTGCGGTCGTCGCCTCCGAAGTGCGCGCATTGGCGCGGCGCTCGGCCGATGCGGCAAAAGAGATCAAGACGCTGATCGCCGACTCCACCGACAAGGTGGAGCTGGGCTCGGGGCTGGTGCATCGTGCCGGCGCGACCATGCGCGAGATCGTCGGCTCGGTCAAACACGTCACCGACATCATGAGCGAGATCACCTCTGCCAGCGCCGAGCAGTCCAGCGGCATCGAACAGGTCAATCGCACCGTCGCACAACTGGATGAGGTCACCCAACGCAACGCCGCGTTGGTGGAAGAAGCCACCGCCGCCGCACGTAGCCTGGAAGAACAGGCGGTGGAACTGGCCGATGCGGTCTCGATCTTCCGCCTGCAGCCTGCGCACAGCGGCAACTCGAACGTCGTGCGCGCAAGTTTCGGAAACGCGGCGGCATAAACCGTAGGAGCGCACCCGGGCGCGACGAAGCTTTATCGGTAACGCCCCATCGCGCCCAGGTGCGCTCCTACGCAAAGCAAGCGTGCGTGTCTTCCATCCTCGATCCGGCACGCACAGCCACAAACAACACGCCAAATCGAAGCGCCACCCCACAGATGAACCAATCTTCGTAGGAGCGCACCCGGGCGCGACGAAGCTTTATCCGTAACGCCCCATCGCGCCCGGGTGCGCTCCTACGCCAAGCAAGCGTGCGTGTCTGCCATCGTTGGTCCGGCACGCAAAGCCACAAACAACACGCCAAATCGAAGCGCCACCCCACAAATGAACCAATCTTCGTAGGAGCGCACCTGGGCGCGACGAAGCATTACTGGTAACGCCCCATCGCGCCCAGGGGCGCTCCTACGCCAAGCTGGCTTCGCAGCGGAGAGGGCTAATCCAGGAACCGCGCACGCTGCTCGGGTGTGGGTAGCATGCAGTGCTCGGTACGCCCGAACCAGCGATAGCGATTGCGCGCGATCAGGCGATAGCCGATGTCGCGCAAGCCACGTGGGACCAGGCGCAACAGTGCAAACAAGCGCCAGACGCCACCCAACCCGGCCAGCACGCGCACGATCGCATCGCTGTCGGTCCATGCACCGGTGTCGTCCACCAGCAAAAAAGACAGCGGATCATCGGGATCCAGCCCGTGCTGCTGCAACAGCGCGCGCCCGGCGTGCCCCTGCATCGCGGCAAAGCGATAACGCCCAGGTCGATCGTGGCGCAGCAGCAACGTGACCCAGCCATTGCACAGCAGGCACACGCCATCGAACACGATGGTTGCCGGCGCACTGCGCGCATCAACCTGCGGCGATTCAACCTGGCGCAAGCCAACCCTCGTAGCGAATGAACGGCCCGACCAGCGGCAGGTGCACGTCGACGAAAAATCCATAGCGGCCAGCGTCGGCATGCTCGCGGCAACGCACCTGCTCGAACCAGCGCGCAGGCAGCGGGATCCAGCCGAATGCCCACACGCGCGTGGCCTGCCAGTACAACGCGTCGGCATCGGCACGCAGCGCGAATTCGAAGCGCACCGCGCCCAGGTGCTCGCGCAGTGCATCGCCGTGGCGCCATAACCGTGAATACATCGGCAACCCGGCAAACCGCCGATGCCAACGCTCGCCGTGCGCATCGACCAGAAACTCCACTTCGACATCCACCTCGCCACTGCGCGGCAACCGGCTCAGCAACGCCAGCAACGGCACCAACGCATGACGACCGCGCTGGATCTGCGCCCGTCCGCCAAAGGTCTGCCGCTGCTGCACCGAGTGCAGCGCGCGCACCGGCGCAGGCAGCTGCGCGAACGCATCCTGGCCGAGTATCTGCGCGAACAATGGCGTGTTCAGGGCGCGATCCAGGCCAGCGTGGCCATGCGTCCGCTGCGCCGGTCGCGGCGGTGCGAGAAGAAGCGTTGCGGATCGGAAATGGTGCACAGCCCGCCGCCATGGATCGCGCTGGCCGGCACGCCGGCACGCTGCAAGCGCTGGCGCGCCAGTGCATACAGATCCACCTGCCAATGCCCCGGCCGCGTGGCGCTGAAGGCGTCCTGCGCCTGCGCATCGTCGGCGACGAAGGCATCGAAGACGTCCTGCCCGATTTCATATGCCTGCGGTCCTGCTGCCGGCCCCAGCCATGCGATCAACCGCGACGCAGGCGTGCGCATGGCGGCCACGCTGTGCTCCAGCATGCCGTCGGCCAACCCGCGCCAACCGGCATGCGCGGCCGCCACTTCGCTGCCATCGGCCGCCGCCAGCACCACGGGCAGGCAATCGGCAGTGAGGATCGCCAGCACCACGCCAGGCACAGCGGTGACGGCCGCATCGGCAATGGGTTCAGACGCAGCTGGCGGGAGATCGCCCGCGCCATCCGACCGCGCATCGGATGCAAGCAGCGGCGCCTCGACGCGCACCACCTCGACGCCGTGCACCTGCCGCAACCAGTGCGGCGCGCTCGGCAACGCCAGCGCTTCGACCAGCAGTGCCCGGTTGCGCTCCACCTGCTCGGGCGTATCGCCCTCGGGGCTATTGCGGTTGCCCAGATTGAGCGTGTCGAACGGCGGCAGCGAGCCGCCCAGCCCATAGCGCAATGTAGTCAGCGCCTGGATGCGTGGCGGCGCAGGCCAGTCGGCCGGCAGGATGCAAGGCGCGGCCACTGTCACTTCAGCGGCGTGCCAGCTCGGCGGCACGTGCGCTGTCTTCACGCAGCGCGGTCATCAGCCGCTGCAGGTCGGCCGGCACCGGTGCGGTGGCGCGCACCGGCTCGCCGCTGACCGGATGCAGGAATTCCAGCGTTTCGGCATGCAGCGCCTGGCGCTTGAAGGTGCGCAGCTCGTGCACCAGCTCGTCGGTGGCGCCCTTGGGCAGCTTGAGCGCGCCGCCGTACAGCGGGTCGCCAACGATCGGCGACTTCAGATGCGCCATATGCACGCGAATCTGATGGGTGCGCCCGGTTTCCAGGCGGCATTCCAGCGCGGTATGCGCGCGGAAGCGTTCGCGCAGCCGGTAATGGGTGACCGCGTCGCGACCGTCGTCGCGCACCGCCATCTTGAGGCGATCGCGTGGATGGCGGTCGATCGGCGCATTCGCGGTGCCGCCGGACACCAGCGCACCGACCACCACCGCCAGATACTGGCGATGCACATCGCGCGCGGACAGCTGTTCCACCAGCGCCGTCTGCGCCTGCACGGTCCGCGCGACCACCATGACGCCGCTGGTTTCCTTGTCCAGACGATGCACCACGCCGGCGCGCGGCACCGCCGACAACGCGGGGTCGCGGAACAGCAGCGCATTGACCAGGGTGCCGTCCGGGTTGCCCGCGCCTGGGTGTACGACCAGGCCGGCCGGCTTGTCGATTACCAGCACCTGGTCGTCTTCGTACAACACGTTCAGCGGGATGTCCTGCGGGGCGGCATGGGTCTGGGTTTCCAGCACCACTTGCAGCTGCACGCTCTCGCCGCCGCGCAAGGTGTCGCGCGGACGCGCCATTTCGCCATCCAGCAGCGCATCGCCGGACTTGATCCACTCCGACAGCCGCGAGCGCGAGAATTCGGGGAACAGCTCGGCCAGCACCGCGTCGAAACGGCGCCCTGCGGCGTTATCGGGCACGATGGCCTGACGGATGGACGGGTCGATGGGGTCGGCAGATGGGTCGGACATGGACACTGGCACTCAGGCAAAAACGGGAATTTAGGGGTCCGGGAGGCAGGAGTCAGTCGCCGGACAGGCCACTAGGCTATCATCGCGCTTTCGTTTTCCTGACGCGTCCTTCCCAGACCCATGATCCGACGGTCCACGTTTTCCGCGCCTGCGCGCCTGATTGCCCTCATGCTGGTCATGGCGTTTGTCGTCACCGGCTGCCACCGCGGCGCCAAGGACAAGAATCCCGATGAGGGCATGCCGGTCGAGCAGCTCTATGGCAAAGGCCACGGCCTGATGGAGAAAGGCAACTGGGCTGGCGCCGAAGCCAGCTACAAGCGCCTGATTGCCCAGTACCCGTATGGTCCGTACACCGAGCAGGCGATGATCGAAAGCGCCTACGCTCAGTACAAGGCCGGCAAGCACGACGACACGGTGTCCAGCGTCGACCGCTTCATCCGGACCTATCCCACGCACCGCAACATCTCGTACCTGTACTACCTGCGCGGGCTGGCCAACAGTAACCGCGACACGGTGTTCCTGCGCCGGGTGTGGTCGCTGGACCCAAGCCGCCGCGATCTGTCGTCGCCGCAGCAGGCCTACAACGACTTCAATACGGTCACCGACCGCTATCCCAACAGCCGCTACGCGCCCGACGCGCGCAAGCGGATGATCGAGCTGCGCGACGTGTTCGCCCAGCACGAGCTGGATAACGCGCTGTACTACCTGCGCCGCAACGCCTGGGTGTCCGCAGCCGGCCGCGCCAACTATTTGCTGGAAACCTACCCGCAGAGCGCCTATCAGTACGACGCCGTTGCCGTGCTGGCGGAGGCCTACACACACCTGGGCAACAAGACCCTGGCCGCAGACGCGCGACGCGTGCTCGAACTCAACAGCCCGCAGCACCCGTGGCTGACCGGCAATTGGCCGAAGTACCCCTGGGCGATCCGCAAGCTCAACCCGTTTGCTGGCGAGAAGTCCGCCGCTACCGGTCAGCGCAATGCACAGATGAGCCGCGACTGAGACTTGCAGTCACTGCCGAATACATAAGGGGCCGAAAGGCCCCTTTTTCATGCCTGAGAGGTCGGTGCGGCAAGCCGCCGTAGCAGTGAGCGCTCCCCACTGCGGTAGCGTCTGTGCGCGTGTGCTCGCTCCCTGTGCCGGCGTACCGCAAGCCCGCGCGCGCGTCCCGTAACCGGCGCCAGATCACCGAACCGGCGCGCTGGCCTGCCTATACTAAAGCCTTAGAGCAGCTAACAAAACGACTGTGCTCATCGCCAGGCGGGCGCGGCCGATTCTCGGAGTCGGCATGTACCACGCATACACTCCGGTTCCTCCGCGCCGTCCACACTCACCTGACGACTGCTCGGGACGGTTTGTTAGCCGCTCTTAGGAAGATCCGACTCCCCGCCGGCGCCAGCCAAGGAGGCCGCATGTCTCGTCTCATCGCCCTATTTTTGCTCGCGGTGTCGCTGGCAACACTGAGCACGGTCTCAGTCGCGGCCCCGATCGTCTACGGCGTCAACGCCCACGACAATCGCCCCGGCTACCCCATGACCCAGGCCGAGGCACGCTTCAAACTGCTGGCCGCACGCAATCTGCGCAGCTACCGCTTCGATGTGGATCCGCGCGATTACGCAACGCTGGATGCCCTGGTGCCACTGGCGCGTCAGTACGGCATCACGCTACGCCCGATGGTCTACCCGATGTCGCGCGAGATCGGTTACCAACTGGCACGTCGCTATGCGGCCGACATCAAGGTCTGGGAGATCGGTAACGAACAGGACCTGGTGCGCGCCGAAGCCGATGCCCGCATCGCCGCGATGACCACCATGTATCTGGGCATGCGCCAGGCCTCCAACGAACTGGGCGCGGGCCTGCGTTTCACCATCAACATCACCGCCTGCAACAGCGACGACCGCAGCGCCAACGCGCGTTGCCCAGGCGACCGCAATGGCTCGCTGTGGTTTCTTGCCAAGGCCAAGGCCGCCGGTTTCGACTTCGACCACATCAGCTTCCACTACTACGCCTTCCACCACGATGCCGGCTACTGGACGGACTTGTACCTGGGCCAGCTACGCACCGCCGCGAAGACCTACAACACGCCGGTGTTCTTCAACGAGCTGAACTGCGCCGAGGTCTACACCGGCAACACCACCGGCGGCGTGGAAGGCGATCGGGGTTGCTTCGACAGCCTGGCGCAGCTGCTGCGCAACGTGCGCGCCAACTATGCCGACGTGGTCGCCGAGATCAATGTCTACGAGTTGCTGGACCAGACCACCATCCAGGGCGCAGAAGGCCATTTCGGCCTGATGTACGACCTGACGCGACCCAAGCCGACTCTTGAGTTGCTCACCCGCTTCGCGCAACCGCCGGCCACCGCAGCGATGGCCGACGCGCCGGGTTACTGACCGGAATACCCGTTGGTGATCGGGTAACGCCGCTCGCGACCAAACGCGCGCCGCGAGATCTTCGGCCCGGGCGCGGCCTGATGGCGCTTCCATTCGTTGATCCGCACCAGGCGCAGCACGTGTTCGACGGTGTCGGCCGCATAACCGGCGGCAACGATCTCGTCGCGCGACTGCTCCTGGTCGACATAGCGGTACAGGATGCCGTCCAGCACATCGTAGGGCGGCAGCGAATCCTGGTCGGTCTGGTTGTCGCGTAGCTCGGCCGACGGCGGGCGCGAGATCACCGCCGGTGGAATGACTGGCGCACCGCCGACGGTATTGCGCCATTTCGCCAGGCCGAATACTTCGGTCTTGTAGAGATCCTTCAGCGGCGCGTAGCCACCGCACATGTCGCCATAAATGGTGGCGTAGCCCACTGCGTATTCGCTCTTGTTGCCGGTGGTCAGCAGCAGCCCGCCGAATTTATTGGACAGCGCCATCAGGATCACGCCACGGCTGCGCGACTGCAGATTCTCTTCGGTGACATCCGGCTGGGTACCTTCGAACATCGGACCCAGCGCGGCGAGCAAACCTTCGAAGGCCGGCTCGATCGCGATGGTTTCCAGCTTCACGCCCATCGCACGGCATTGCTCCTCGGCCAGATCGTTGGACAGACCGGCGGTGTAGCGCGACGGCAGCCGAACCGCGGTGACGTTATCGCCACCCAGCGCATCGACCGCCATCGCCAGCACCAACGCCGAATCGATACCGCCGGACAGGCCCAGCCACACCTTGCTGAAGCCGTTCTTGCGACAGTAATCCTGCAGGCCACGCACCACCGCGCGCCAGGCGAGCGCGTCCATGCTCTCGTCGCCATCGTCCACCCAGACCACCGGGGTGAAGCGGCGTTCGCCGGCGGCGTAGTCCACCACCAACCATTGATCGACAAAGGCGGCAGCGGCCGGATGCACGGTGCCGTCGCCATCGGCCACCACCGAGGCGCCGTCGAACACCAGCGCATCCTGGCCGCCGACCACGTTGAGATACGCAATCGCCGCCCCGCTCTCGCGCGTGCGCTCTGCCAATAGCGCATCGCGCTGCGCGTGCTTGCCGCGCTCGTACGGCGAGGCATTGGGGACCAGCACCAGCTCGGCGCCGGCGTGCACGGTTTTGGCCAGCGGCTCGGCGAACCACAGGTCTTCGCAGATCACCACACCCACCTGCACGCCCTTGACCGTGACCACGCAATTGTCGCCATCCGGGTCCACATCGAAATAACGACGCTCGTCGAACACCGCGTAGTTGGGCAGCTCGCGCTTGCGGTAGGTCGCTTCGATGCGGCCATCGCGCAACACGCTGGCCGCGTTGTAGACCACGCTACCGGCGCTTTGCGGCCAGCCGACCACGGCGACGATGCCGCGCGTACTCGCCGCAATGCGCGTCAGTGCTTGTTCGCAGTGCGCCAAGAACCCCGGACGCAGCAGCAGATCTTCCGGCGGGTAGCCGCTGATCGCCAGTTCGGGAAACAGCACGATGTCCGCCTCGAACTCGTCGCGTGCCGTGGCAATGAACTCGATGATGCGATCGGTATTTTTTGCCACCGCCCCAACCGGGAAGTCGAACTGGGCCATGGCGATGCGGAGGATCTGGGACATATCGGCAGCCTTTTGCGGTTCCTACCGGATGCCGGAAGGAGGGAAAGAAGAACGGGCAACGCACAAACCTTGCGCAATCGCGTTGCACACATCGTCAGTGCGCGCCAGCACCGCATTATTCCAGAAGCGCAGCAGCTGGAAGCCCTCGCGCTGCAGGAAGGCGTCGCGTACTGCATCGGAGCAGGCGTTCAGGTGCTGGCTGCCATCAAGTTCGATGATCAATGCGCAGTCCAGGCAGGCGAAATCGGCGATGTACGGCCCGACCGGACACTGCCTGCGAAACTTGAAGCCCAGCAAGCGCCGATCACGCAGGCGGTACCAAAGCGCGCGCTCGGCGTTGGTCATCTCGCGTCGCAAGATTTTCGCAAATCGAATTTTTTCGCCAGCGCGCATTGGATGCATCGGGTTTTTGTCAGATCACAGCGTGTTATGGAACTGCTGGTGCCAGCTATCGGTTGCGATCGATTTGGGGTGTAGGGGAAAGCTGCCCTCACCCCTACCCCTCTCCCGCAAGCGGGAGAGGGGAAATCCAAGGCACGAAGCTAAAGCAGTCCGCTTCTGCTGCAACTGCTGCTGCAACTGCTCCTGCTCCAGCACCTGCTCCTGCTCCTGCTCCTGCTCCAGCACCTGCACCTGCTCCTGCTCCTGCTCCTGCTCCTGCTCCTGCTCCTGCTCCTGCTCCTGCTCCTGCTACTGCTCCCGCTCCCGCTCCCGCTCCCACCATCTATCAGCCACGCAACTGCCTGCGTCACTCCCTTCTCCCGCATGCGGGAGAAGGTGCCCGAAGGGCGGATGAGGGAAGCACTACCGAACCATAAAAAAAGGCCACCCGAAGGTGGCCTCTCTCAACTCGCAGGCTTGCGCGCAGCGAGTACTTACTTCACCAGCGCAGCAATCGCCGCACCCAGATCGCCCGGCGAACGGACGGTCTTGACGCCAGCGGCTTCCATCGCCGCGAACTTGCCTTCGGCAGTGCCCTTGCCGCCCGATGCGATCGCACCGGCGTGGCCCATGCGCTTGCCGGCCGGAGCCGACGCACCGGCGATGAAGCCGACCACCGGCTTCTTCACGAACTGCTTGATGTACTCGGCACCGGCTTCTTCGGCGTCGCCGCCGATCTCGCCGACCATGATGATGCCTTCGGTCTGCGGGTCTTCGTTGAACAGCTTGAGGCAGTCAACGAAGTTCAGGCCGTTGATCGGGTCGCCGCCGATACCGATACAGGTGCTCTGGCCCAGGCCCACTTCGGTGGTCTGCTTGACCGCTTCATAGGTCAGGGTGCCCGAACGCGACACGATGCCGATCTTGCCCGGCTTGTGGATGTGGCCCGGCATGATGCCGATCTTGCACTCGCCCGGGGTGATCACGCCGGGGCAGTTCGGCCCGATCAGCACGGTGTCCGGATGCGAGCGGGTCAGCACGTTCTTGACGCGCAGCATGTCCAGCACCGGGATGCCTTCGGTGATGCAGACGATGACCTTGATGCCGGCCGCAGCCGCTTCCAGGATCGCGTCGGCCGCATACGGCGGCGGCACGTAGATCACCGACGCATCGGCGCCGGTGTTCTGCACGGCGTCGGCCACGGTGTTGAACACCGGCAGATCGATATGCGTGGTGCCGCCCTTGCCGGGGGTCACGCCGCCGACGACCTGGGTGCCGTACTCGATCATCTGAGTGGCGTGGAAGGTGCCCTGCTGGCCGGTGAAGCCCTGCACGATCACCTTGGTGTTCTTGTTAATCAAAACGGACATGGATAGTTCCTTCGGTGTCGTGAATCAGGCGGCGTTCTTGACAGCTTCAACGACCTTCTTGGCACCGTCGTTGATGTTGTCGGCCGGGATGATGGCCATGCCGCTGTCGCGCAGCAGCTGCTTGCCTTCTTCCACGTTGGTGCCTTCCAGGCGCACCACGACCGGAACCTTGACGCCCACTTCCTTGACCGCAGCGATGATGCCTTCGGCAATCATGTCGCAGCGGACGATGCCGCCGAAGATGTTGACGAAGATGCCTTCGACCTTGGCCGAGGACAGGATCAGCTTGAACGCCTCGATGACGCGTTGCTTGTTCGCACCGCCGCCCACGTCCAGGAAATTCGCCGGCTCGCCGCCATTGAGCTTGATGACGTCCATGGTGGCCATGGCCAGACCTGCGCCATTAACCATGCAACCGATGTTGCCGTCCATGGTGACGTAGTTGATGTCCAGCTCCGAAGCGGTCACTTCGGTCTCGTCTTCCTGCGTCTTGTCGCGCATGGCGATCAGCTGCTTCTGACGGAATGCAGCGTTGTCGTCGCTGTCGAACTTGCCGTCCAGCGCGTACAGGTTGCCGTCGTCCAGGATCGCCAGCGGGTTGATTTCAACCAGCGCCAGGTCCTTTTCGTTGAACAGGCGGTACAGGTTCACCATGATGCTGGCGAACTGGCCGGCCTGCTTGGCGTTGAGGCCGAGCTTGAAGCCGAAATCGCGACCGTGGTAGCCCTGCACACCTTCGACGAAATCGACGTTGAGCGAGTGGATCAGCTCCGGCGTTTCGGCAGCGACCTGCTCGATCTCCACGCCGCCTTCGGACGAGGCGATGTAGGTGATGGTCTTGGTGCCGCGGTCGACCAGGATCGACAGGTACAGCTCCTTGACGATCTCGCCGGCGGTGGTCACCAGCACCAGGTTGATCGGCAGCTCGACGCCGGCGGTCTGGTAGGTCGACATCTTGGTGCCGAGCATCTTGGCCGCTGCGGCCTTCACATCGTCGGTGGTCTTGCAGAACTTGACGCCGCCAGCCTTGCCGCGGCCGCCCGCGTGGATCTGCGCTTTCACCATCCAGGGGCCCTTGCCCAGGGAATTGGCGACTTCAACCGCTTCGTCCGGGGTCGCCGCGACCTTGCCGGCCGGAACGGGGATGCCGTACTCGGCAAGCAGCTGTTTTGACTGGTATTCGTGGAAATTCATGCGTCACCGTGGGAAAAGGAAACGACCGCTGCGTGCAACGCAGACCGCCGGGGCGGCACGTCGAAAGACGCTAACGGGCCGCCTATTGTGGCCGACCACGCCGTGCGGCGCAAAATTCGCCTGCATTGCCCGTCTGGTCGCCGCGCTTGCGCGCCGCCCGACAATGTGCGCACGCGCTGTGCCCAGGACCGCACCTGCCTATACTCGCGGCTTGTTACGGCGGGGAATCGGCTTGACCTCCATTGCATCGCTCATCGCCCGGGTGCAGTCCGCGCCGCAGCGCGAGCTGTACTTCTTTTCGTTGTACCGGGTGCTGGTGGCCGGGCTGATCGCCGCATTGGTGTTCAGTCCCTTGTCCGACGCCATTCCCGAGCCGCGCTACCCGCGTCTGGCTGCCGGAGTGGCGATCGGCTACCTGTGCATGGCCATCCCGCTGCTGTTCTGGGGCCGCAGCGAACGCCGGCTGACCGCCACCGTGTTGTGCGCGGTGGTGGCCGACATCCTCGCTGCCACCCTGGCCACCCACGCCCTGCCCGGCGCCAGCGCCGGCATCGCGATGATGCTGCTATTCAATGTCGCCGCCGCCTCGATTCTGCTACGGCTGCGCTATGGCATGAGCGTGGCGGTGCTCGCCAGCATCGCCATCGTGCTCGAATATCTATGGACGCTGCTCGAAGGCGGCGCCACCCGCCCGCTGGCCGAGCTGGCGATGTTTGCCACCAGCTACGTGGCGGTGGCCTACATCTGCCAGCAGATCGCCGCGCGCGCGCGCAGCAACCAGGTGCTGGCCGAAGAACGCGGCGCGCAGGTCGCCAATCTGTACGAGATCAACGAGCTGATCATCCGGCGCATGCGCACCGGCGTGCTGGTGGTCGACACGCATAACCGCATCACCCTGGCCAACGAAGCGGCACTGGCACTGCTTGGCGATGGCGACCAACGCAATGCGCCGGCGGATCTGTCGCTGGCCGCGCTCACCCCGGAACTGGCGCGCAGGCTGCAGCGCTGGCGCAGCGGCTGGCGACAGGAAGAAGCGCCGCTGCAACTCGGTGCCGACCGTCCGGAAGTGCAGCCGCGCTTCGTGCGCCTGCTCGCCGACAGCGACCTGGTGCTGGTGTTTCTGGACGATGCCACGGTGGTCTCGCGCCGCGCCGAATCGCTGACCTTGTCGGCGATGGGGCGGTTTTCGGCCAGCCTGGCCCACGAGATCCGCAACCCGCTGGCCGCGATCAGCTACGCCTCGCAATTGCTGGAAGAATCCCCCGACATCGGCGATGCCGACCGCCGCCTGCTGCAGATCATCCATCAGCAGTGCCAGCGCACCAACGGCATCGTCGAAAGCGTGCTCGGACTGGCCCGTCGCGAACGCGCCAGCCCGGAAAACCTGGATCTGGCCGCGTTCGTGCGTCGCTTCGTGGTCGAATATCGGCAGACCCTGTCGATGGAAACCGACATCCTGGAGGCCAGCATCCAGGGCAGCTCGGTACATGCCCTGGTCGACCCCAAGCACCTGTATCAAATTCTCACCGCCCTGGTCCATAACGCGCTCAAGTACGGCCGCGTCATGGACGAACCGGCTCGGGTAAAACTGCGCGTGGAGCGGCAGGAGCGCATGGCGGTGATCGATGTCGTCGATCGTGGCCCCGGCATCCCGGAGACGGTGGCCGCGCAACTGTTCCGCCCGTTCTACACCACCTCCGAACACGGCACCGGGCTCGGCCTGTACATCGCCCAGGAGCTGTGCCGCGCCAACCAGGCGCAACTGGACTATGTCCCGGTTCCCGGCGGTGGGGCGTGTTTCCGGATTGCCTTGCAGGGGCCTAATAGCTTGCAAGGTAAGAGCAACTAACAGAAGGACTGTGCACCCGCCACGCGGGCGCGGCAGATGCGCGAAGTCGGCATGTACAACTACTCGTACGCACCGTTTCCTCCGCGCCTTCTGCGCCCACCTGACGTGCTCGCTATGTTTTGTGAGCCGCTCTAAGGGAGTTTGCCGATTCGGGCGTTTCGCGATTGCGTGTGTGGGCAGCGTTGGTTCGCCGCTGCTGTATTGCGCGTGGGCATGCGTCCGATGTGCGGCGACGTCCACACTGCATCTGGTCTATGGGCGATGCTTTCGAGAACAGCATGCCGATGATCAAACGCTTGAAAACGGCTGAAAAAGCAGCTGCCACTCGAACAAAGGGTCGCGTGTGAATCAGATCGCATGTGCACGGGAAGCGCGCCCAGACCTTGATGGCCGTCCGACACCTCTGGCCCGCGTCCCTCCCGATCCGTTGAGCAACCTTGCCGCGCCATCGTTGCAGGTAATTGTCGATTGTCATCACGCTGGGCTATCGTGCGCACCATGAGCGAACCCAAAAGTGCCCTGGTTGTCGATGACGAGCGTGATATCCGCGAGTTGCTTGTTCTCACCCTGGGCCGCATGGGCCTGCGCATCAGCACCGCCGCCAATCTGGCCGAGGCGCGCGAGCTGCTGGCCAGCAATCCCTACGACCTGTGCCTGACCGACATGCGGCTGCCCGACGGCAACGGCATCGAACTGGTCACCGAAATCGCAAAGCACTATCCGCAAACGCCGGTCGCCATGATCACCGCGTTCGGCAGCATGGATCTGGCAGTGGAGGCCTTGAAGGCCGGCGCCTTCGACTTCGTCAGCAAGCCGGTGGACATCAGTGTGCTGCGCGGCCTGGTCAAGCACGCGCTGGAACTGAACAACCGCGACCGCCCTGCACCGCCCCCGCCGCCGCCCGAACAGGCCAGCCGCCTGCTTGGCGATTCGACCGCGATGGAGAGCCTGCGCGCCACCATCGGCAAGGTCGCGCGTAGCCAGGCGCCGGTGTATATCGTCGGCGAATCCGGCGTGGGCAAGGAGCTGGTCGCACGCACCATCCACGAACAAGGCGCCCGCGCCGCCGGCCCCTTCGTTCCGGTGAACTGCGGCGCCATTCCCGCCGAACTGATGGAAAGCGAGTTCTTCGGCCACAAGAAGGGCAGCTTCACCGGCGCGCATGCCGACAAACCCGGCCTGTTCCAGGCCGCGCACGGCGGCACGCTATTCCTGGACGAAGTGGCCGAGCTGCCGCTGCAGATGCAGGTCAAGTTGCTGCGCGCGATCCAGGAAAAATCGGTGCGCCCGGTCGGCGCCTCCGGCGAAACGCTGGTGGACGTGCGCATCCTCTCGGCCACACACAAGGACCTCGGCGACCTGGTCTCCGACGGCCGCTTCCGCCATGACCTGTATTACCGCATCAACGTGATCGAACTGCGTGTGCCGCCGCTGCGCGAGCGCAGCGGCGACCTGCCGCAACTGGCCGCCGCCATCATTGCGCGCCTGGCGCGCAGCCACGGCCGGCCAATTCCGCTACTGACCCAGTCGGCCCTGGACGCGCTGGACACGTACGGTTTTCCGGGCAACGTGCGCGAGCTGGAAAACATCCTTGAGCGCGCCCTGGCCCTGGCCGAAGACGACCAGATCAGTGCCACCGACCTGCGCCTACCCGCTCACGGCGGCCACCGTCTGGCCGCGACGCCGGGCAGCGCAGCGGTCGAACCGCGCGAAGCCGTGGTCGATATCGACCCCGCCTCCTCCGCGCTGCCCTCCTACATCGAGCAACTCGAGCGCGCCGCGATCCAGAAGGCACTGGAAGAAAACCGCTGGAACAAGACCAAGACTGCCGCGCAGCTGGGCATCACGTTTCGTGCGTTGCGCTATAAGCTGAAGAAGTTGGGGATGGAGTAGCTGAAAGGCCGGGATTGGGATTCGGCAGCGGGATTCGTAAAAGCGGGCAGCCGGCTTCGATCATGCTTGCCGGCTAGGTAGCGGTGACTGAAGCGTCGCAAGCCCTGCATTCGAGCCTGATCGCTGCTAGTGATGGCTACGACAGAAAGCCTGGAATGTGTAGGCCCCATGCTGTTCCAGTTACCCAACCTGATTTTCGGTCCTTGGCCATAAGGTTGATCTCGGCCTGGGTCGTTACACAATGCGCGGGCTTACTCACTGCCGGCAAGCACAAGCACCGGTACCAATCTAGGGCTCGCATCTAGCCCCCCCATTGAGCGGTTAGCGGTAGCCGGTGGCGTGCAGCGCTTGGCGCTTCTGCGAATTCCTAATGCTGACTTCCGAATTCCCGCTCAATCAGTCCTGGGTCACCAGACTAAAATCAACCAGGCTGGTCACATAACGCGAAGCCTTCAATGCCAGCTGACTCAGGCAGAAGAAGCAGATCTGGAGCTATCCGCGACGATCGGGGCTCTTGCGAACCCCTAATCACGACTCCCGAATCCCCGCTAACTCAATCCTTCGTCACCCGATTGATCTCGGCCAGGCTGGTCACGCCATGCGAAGCCTTCATCAACGCCGACTGGCGCAGATCGCGGATGCCGATCTTCTGCGCGGCCTCGGCAATCTGCATCGCATTGCCGCCTTCCAGCACGATCGCGCCGATCTCGTCGGTCATCGGCATGACCTGATAGATACCGGTACGACCCTTGTACCCCTCGGTACACTCATCGCAGCCCACCGCCTCATAGAGCTCGATGTTCGCGATCTGCTCGGGCGTAAAGCCTTCCGCCAGCAGCGCATGCTCCGGCAGCGTCGACTTGCGCTTGCAGTTGTTGCACAGCCGCCGCGCCAAACGCTGCGCGATCACCAGCGTGACCGACGAAGTGATGTTGTACGGCGCAATGCCCATGTTCATCAGACGCGCGATGGTCTGCGGCGCATCGTTGGTATGCAGCGTCGACAGCACCATATGGCCGGTCTGCGCCGCCTTGATCGCGATCTCGGCCGTTTCCAGGTCGCGAATTTCGCCGACCATGATGATGTCCGGATCCTGGCGCAGGAACGAGCGCAGCGCCGCCGCAAACGTCATGCCGCGCTTGACGTTCTGCTGTACCTGATTCACGCCGGGCAAGCGGATTTCGACCGGATCCTCGGCCGTGGAAATATTGCGTGTCTCGTCGTTGAGAATGCCTAGCGCCGTATACAACGACACCGTCTTGCCCGAACCGGTCGGCCCGGTCACCAGCACCATGCCGTATGGCTTGTGGATCGCATCCAGGAACAGCTTCTGCTGGTCCGCCTCGTAGCCCAGCTTCTCGATACCCAGCTTGGCTGCACTGGCGTCCAAAATACGCAGCACCACCTTCTCGCCGAACAGGGTCGGCAAAGTGCTCACGCGGAAGTCGATCTGCTTGGTCTTGGACAGGTTGAGCTTGATGCGCCCGTCCTGCGGCACCCGCTTCTCGGCAATGTCCAGCTGCGACATCACCTTCAGGCGCGCCGCGATGCGCTGACTCAACTTCACCGGCGCCTTGGCCACGTTCTTCAGCAAGCCGTCGATGCGCAAACGCACCCGATAGTCGTCTTCATAAGGCTCGAAATGGATGTCGGACGCTCCCCGCCTGATCGCATCCACCAGCATTTTGTTGACGAACTTCACCACCGGCGTATCGTCCCCCTTGGCATCGACCCCGGAATCCCCGCCAGCGCCCATGTCTTCGTCACCGGCGGATACGTCGAGATCCCCCATCTCCTCGTCATCATCACCGAGCGAAGAACCAAAGGAAGCGTTTCCAGCCTGCCACTGCTCCAGAGTCCGACGGATCTGATCCTCATCGACCAAAATCGGCTCGACCACCAAATTCGTGTGGAACTTGATGTCATCCAGCGCGCGAGTCTGGGTCGGGTTGCTTACCCCCACGAACAACCGATTGCCGCGCTTGAACAGCGGCAGTACCTGATGTTTCTGCAGCAACTCTTCACTGACCAATTTGACTGCGTTCTGGCTAGCGTCGAACACAGACACATCCATCAAAGGCATGCCGAACTCCACGGCATTTGCGGCCGCCAGCTGCGCAGCCGATACGAGCTTCTTTTCGGCAAACCACTGAGGAAGCGGAACCTTGGCCGCAGCAGCTTGGTCCATAGCGCCGCGAGCGGTGGATTCGTCAAGCGCACCATCTTGAACCAAGCGACGGGCCAAGCCGGTAATACCGATAAGGTTGGCAGTGGTAACGGCGTTCATGCGTTTCCTCTATTGAACCCGACGCTCCGCCGAAGGCGGACGCCATGTGGTAATTCGAACCAGGATACTAACCGTAGGACGCCCGTACGCGTATCGTTCTAGCATGACAACCAACGCATTCAGAATGACTGGGCACGGTGCCAGTGCCAAGCACTCTCGATAATTCCGAACATATCCTGCCAGCTACGCTCCCAACCAAGCACCTCACGCGCCTTGGCACTGGAGGCCACCAGTCGCGCAGGGTCGCCGGGGCGTCTACCAACCAACTCGAACGGTACCGACCGACCAACCACCTTCTCAGCAGCCGCGACGATATCCATCACCGAGTAGCCCTGCTCACTGCCCAGGTTGAAATCGTGGGCACCCGGACTGGACTCAAGCAGAGAAACTGCCAGCGCATGGGCCCTGGCAATATCCTGCACGTGCACATAATCCCGAATACAGGTGCCGTCGACCGTGGGATAGTCTGCACCAAACACTTTCAGCGCTGGTGCTTGCCCAGCTGCCGCCCTGAGTGCGTTGGGAATCAAATGAGTCTCGAACGCATGCGCCTCACCAATGCCATGCTCGGCAAGGGCGCCGGCAGCATTGAAATAGCGAAGCACGACTGAAGACAGTCCATAGGCTGCCCACGCGTCGGCGAGGATACGCTCGACCATCAACTTACTAGCACCATAGGGTGTAATCGGGTGCATCGGCTGATGCTCATCGATCAGCGCCACCGGCGACTGTCCGAACACAGCCGCAGTGGAAGAAAACACCAATTTATCCACTCCCCGGCGACGCATTTGCGCCAATAGGTTCAATGTACCGATGACGTTGTTCTGGTAAGTGGGTAGCGGATCGCACACCGATGCAGCTACCAGCGAAGTCGCAGCAAAATGCATGACTACGTCGTAGCGGCGCATATTGAAGGCACGGGCTAGCGACGCCTCATCCAGCAGGTCGGCTTGGATAAGCTCACCCCACTTGACCGCTTGACGGTGTCCGGTCGACAGATTGTCCAATACAGTCACCGCATGACCCTGTTCGGCTAACCACTGTGCCATGTGACTGCCGATGTATCCCGCCCCTCCACAGACAAGGATGTTCCACATCTACTCGACTCCACGTCCGATCAAACATCATTACGATCCGGTGCTCCTTCACCCAAGCAACCCTTGGAAGGTCAAGAGCTTAGGGCTGGATAATGCTCAGGCCTTCGCCTCTTCGTGGTATTCATCATCCACGTTGATCGACCACAGGCGACTCTTATCCACATTGCCGGTCAGGATCTGCTCGGCTGCTTCCTTAGCCGTTAGCATCGAATGGTCTTGGTTGTTGTAGCGATGCATGCCATTGCGGCCCACTAGAAACAGATTGGGCACCGCATCCAGCGCCGTGCGTAACTGATCGAATTTTGCATAAGCATCGCCAAAATAGCCGGGGTAGGCCTTGGGAACACGAATCACCACCGCGTCCTGCGCAGCAGCTGAGGAAACCAGACCAATCTGCAGCATTTCGCGCTGTGCTAGCTCCTGCAAATCGGTATCACGCATTTTCCAAAGATCGTCGGTTTCGCGACAGAAGAACTCTAGTCCCATCCACACCATGGACGCGTCCTTGACCATGTACGGGCTCCAGTTGTTGAAGATTTGTACGCGCCCTACGTTCACGCCCGGCTCCTGGATGTATATCCAGTTGTCGCCCAATGCACGCGGCAACTCACGGGCTTGATACAGCAGTCCCACCGTAATGAAGTCTCGGTACTGCAGCTTGTCAGCGATTGCAACGATGTCCTCGCTCCAGCTCTGTCTCGATGCAGCGACCAAGTCACGTACAGGCATCGTCGATATAACGTGGCTGCAGTCAATAGTTACCGTCTCGCCCGCAGCATTCTGCACAGTCACAGTCCGCACTTGCCCCTTATCCAGGTCAAGGCCCACAGCCTTGTGTTTCATCAGTAGCGTACCGCCGCGCGTCTGGAACACCTGCGCCGCGGTCTCCCACATCTCACCGGGGCCGTGTTTAGGGTAAAGAAAATTCTCGATCAGCGAGGTCTGCGTCACTTTGCCGTTTAGGCCCAGCATGCCACGCAGTGCGTGGAGTACCGCCTTGGTGATCGACAGACTCTTGATGCGCTGCGCTCCCCATTCAGCACTGATCTGGTTGCAGGGAACTCCCCACACTTTCTCTGTGTATTCCTTGAAGAACTGGCCGTACAGGCGTCGACCGAAACGATTGATCAGGAAATCTTCCAGGCTAAGTTCCGGCTCAATCTTGCTGAGCTGCGCGCGCAGGTAGCTGAAACCGAACAACACGGACTTGCCAATCCCAAGATTACGAAAACTATCCAAGTTCAACTTCAACGGATACGAGAAAAAACGCCGATTGAAATAGATCCGTGACAGGCGATTACGAATCAGCATTGCGGCTGGTTCGGCTCCATTGGCCATGGCAACTCCGGCCGGCAGACCATCACGCGTCTGGCCCTGGTACCGTAGATTCAAAGGAACATCGCCTGCGTGTTCGATCGGCATCAAATTGGTCCACCACTGCATCACCCAATCCGACTTCGAGAAGAAACGGTGCCCACCAATATCGATGCGATTGCCATTGTGTTTGACCGTACGCGATATTCCACCGACGCAATCGTCTGCCTCCAATACCGTTACTTTCACTCCAGGCTGGCCAATCAATTCCAGCGCCGCCGTCAGCCCTGCCGGTCCGGCACCGATAATGACTACATGCTTACTCATGCAACTTACCCTTCCCCAATAACCCGCCCACGCGTGCGTGGCCGGAAAAGAATCAATTTGCGCAGTACAAAGTTCGAGGTGAATGAAAAACCTACCGCGACCAGCCTAGCAATGCCCCCCGGCATGCCAAGCAACTCGATACTCAACCACATTACTCCCTGCACTACTAGCAAGCCCAGGCATCCGATCAGCACAAAGGTTGTTATTTCGGCTAAGCGCGAATGAAAGCTGCGTGCGACGAACACCCAGCGCACGCTAATAATGTAGGCCACCAAGCTGCCAACCAAGAAGCCAGCGGTGGCAGCACCGTACCAGCCCCAGCCGCATCGGGCGAACCACCCAAAAACAAAAAGGTCAGCCAACAACGCAACAGCCGAAGCCAGAACATAACCGCCACCTTCGGCTGACCATCTACGCCCCGTGGCGATGGGCACAGCAACCTTCGCTGCAGGTTGCTTGCTCATGCCTTTCCGTCCTCGGACTTCACCCAGTCAGAGCACTTGTACAAGTACTCCGTGGCAATCACTTTGCCTGTGCGTGGGTGACGCACCTGCCAACTGCTGCGCACGTGCGTTTCCTGGTCGAACGGCAATACGAAGTAATCAGGCGGCACCAGATCACCATGGCGCGTACACATATATTCCAGACCAGGCTCGCTGATCTTGCAAGGCTCTGCGTCCACCTGCACGTTCGCCATCACCTCGCAAATCTCGGACTGCAGCGTCACCGGTTCTACTTGGGCGCTCAACTGCCTGCCCAGTAGCGCCGTCTGCCGGTTGAACATCTGCCCCGACAACTGCTGTGGGCTGTAGTAATTAGCACGCCGGAGTACCAGCCAGGCCGCACGCGGGGAGGCCTCGCTGGCAAACCAGAACACACTGGCATTACGCGGGATGTCTTCACTGAACACCGCAGTGCCATGGGCGGACTCTTGGACGCGGGTCCACGGGCTGCGCGAATCCCACGCGCTAAGCGCGCCCACCAAGGCAACTAAAGACAGCACACCCATCAACGCCTGCACCTTCGGCCCGCTGGTGCGGTAACCCCAGACGGCCAACGCGACCAGCCCGCCGCAGATCAGCGGGTAGGCGAAGATCATTACGTCCTGGCGAACCACTTCCGGATTGCGCCCAGTCATCTCGTACACCGCCCACATCTGCAGCTGGTAGCGCACGGTGGCCACGACCATCGCCACGCTCAATCCTGCCAGCAGCAGGTAGCGAATGGGGGAGCTCACCCGATCAGCCACATGCGGCCAGACCATATGCAGCGGGATCAGTCCCAGCACCGCCCATGGCAAAGTGCTGCGTGGCACGCTGGCACCGATCACGGCAATGGTGACCACCAGCAAGGGAGCAATCCAGTGGCGCCCCCCTCGCTGCCACTGATCCCAGACCAGGAACGGGATCGACGCCGCCGCCAACCAATGCACTATCCACAGCACGCGCCATAGCTGCAGACCGATGGGCAGGATCAGCCTCAAGACATCAGCCAGCAGGAAGCTCAGGCCCAGGCCAAGTACAGTGGCGAGCAGTACTGCCTTGGCAAGCCGGCCCAACATCGCGTTGGGACCACTCCACTGGGCCAGCAGGCTCAGCAAATAGACATCCGCCAGCACGATGCACCAGTCGCGCGGCGTCCAGGCGCCCAGAAACACCTGGTCGCCCACATCATCGATCATGCTGCGCCATTGCGTGTCCATCACCAGCAACAGGCCAGCCAGGGGCCCGACCTTCAATGCTGCCAGGACCAGCACAGGCACCACCAGCAGCAATGACCACAGCCAGCGGCGGTCGCCCAAAACGAGCCAACACCAAGCGACCAGCACAGCGACGATGGCCTGCAGGGGATGCAGCAACCCCGCAGCAGCGAACAAGGCAACTGCCCAAGCCATCCGTTCGCGCACCAGCGCCGCAATGGCCAGCAGGCATAGGGCTTCGGCAACAGGTCGCGCGGTCAGGAAAGGCTCGGCATACGAAAACATGCTGAATGCGCCATAGCCGGCGGGCATGACGATCAACGCCAACAGTGCGGGCCAGCGCCAGCGTGCCGGGAACAGCACATGCACGCTCCAGGCGCTGGCAGCATAGAAGAGCAAGCGACTGACGAAGGTCAGCACCAAGAAGGCCTTGCCCGGCTCTACGTGAGCTAGTAGCAGCGCCAGCAGCTGGGGGAACAGCGTGAAGCTGGCTTGGCTGCCCGCGACGAAGAACAGGTCACGGTTGAAGATGTCCGGCGAAATCAGGCGCAAAGCTTGCGCCAGGTAGAGCGTCGCGTCGTGGCGAATGCCGGTGTAGGGCCTTAGATAGACGATCAACGCCAGCGCAAAGCACCAGGGCGCGATCCTGCGCAGCGTCAACATGTGCAAGGTTCACATCCAAAAAAGAACCCCGCAAGAGCGGGGTTCTTGTGTAGCATCTAACGCGTCATTCTTGCGAGATTACTGGCAGGTAGCAGGACGGTACTTAGCCGGGATTGAGCCGCTGCACGTCCAGACGACCTGGCCATTTGCGCTCTTCGCACCAGTCAGGGTGATATTGCCCGTTGCTGTGCCGCCTAAAGCTTGCCCGGTCGCAGTAATCACGCCAGATGCATAGGTGACGCCAGAGACGTACTTGGAAGACTGGGTTTCAATAGAAACGGTCGCCGGCATTGCGGTAGCGGTATCCGAAGCAGCAGCTTCGGCGACAGTGGTACGGGCCGACGAAGCCGCCAGCATGACTTCAGAGACACGCGCCTTGATCAGGTAGTCCTGGTAAGCCGGCAGAGCGATTGCAGCCAAGATGGCGATGATCGCGACAACGATCATCAATTCGATAAGTGTAAAGCCTTGCTGCTTCTTCATGAGTACATCCCCTAGAGGTTTATGGAACTGCCGAAATCTCCGGCCTGGACGCTCAGTGCGTTCAGGCAGGGCGTGTTGTGCGAATTGATACATGCAGGTTGTATGCCAACCATCAATGATCAGCTCGTTTCGCTCCCCGGAGCAGATGATGCCAGGCATTTCCGCAGATGGAAGCACACTTTTTTGCAACTGCGACGGCAAATACGATGTGACGCGTCAGGTCACATTCTGACCGCCATGTGGCCCCGAACAGGTCAATCGACTGGCGGCGACTCGCAGTGATGTCCTTCTCAATCAAACACGCTACCATCAACACAAATTCCGGCCTGGGGATGGCTGGATGGGGAGCTAAATATGTCAGTCGCGCGTAGCGCCATCAAGAAGCAACCGGTCGACCGGAACACCAGCCTGCTGCAGACCTTCATCTGGGAAGGGGCTGACAAACGTGGCGTGAAGATGAAGGGAGAGCAGACAGCCCGCAACGCCAATATGTTGCGAGCAGAGCTGCGCCGTCAGGGCATCGTGCCCAGCATGGTGAAGCAAAAGCCAAAGCCGCTGTTCGGAGCGGCAGGCAAGAAAATTACCGCAAAAGATATCGCGTTCTTCAGCCGTCAGATGGCGACGATGATGAAGTCAGGCGTGCCGATCGTGAGTTCGCTTGAGATCATCGGCGAGGGGCACAAGAACCCACGCATGAAGAAAATGGTGGGCCAAGTCCGGACTGACATTGAGGGCGGCTCGTCGCTCTATGAGTCAATCAGCAAGCATCCAGTTCAATTTGACGAGCTCTACCGCAACCTTGTCCGCGCGGGCGAAGGGGCCGGCGTATTGGAGACAGTCCTCGATACGGTCGCCACGTACAAAGAAAACATCGAAGCCCTCAAGGGAAAGATCAAAAAGGCAATGTTTTACCCTGCCATGGTGGTTGCCGTGGCAATCATTGTGAGTGCGATTTTGCTTATTTTCGTGGTCCCTCAGTTCGAAGAGGTATTCAAGAATTTCGGCGCTGAACTGCCGGCGTTCACTCAGCTCCTCGTCAATGCCTCGCGCTTCATGGTCAGCTATTGGTGGTTGATGCTGATAGTGACAGTTGGGTCCATCGTTGGCTTCATCTTTGCTTACAAGCGCTCTCCGCGGATGCAGCATAGACTTGATCGATTGATCCTCAAGGTTCCCGTGATCGGGCAGATCATGCACAACAGTGCGATTGCCCGTTTTGCGCGGACGACTGCTGTGACATTCAAGGCAGGTGTTCCGCTCGTGGAGGCGCTGGGCATCGTTGCGGGCGCAACCGGCAACAAGGTCTATGAAGAGGCAGTAATGCGGATGCGCGATGACGTATCAGTCGGCTATCCAGTCAACATGGCGATGAAACAGGTGAATCTGTTTCCGCACATGGTGGTGCAAATGACCGCAATCGGTGAGGAAGCCGGCGCCCTGGACACGATGCTGTTCAAAGTAGCCGACTACTTCGAACAAGAAGTCAACAACTCCGTGGACGCTCTTAGCAGCCTTCTCGAACCACTGATCATGGTGTTTATTGGCACGATCGTAGGCGGCATGGTCATCGGCATGTATCTTCCGATCTTCAAACTCGGCGCAGTGGTTGGATAAGACGTAATGGCATTTCTCGACCAGCATCCCGGTCTCGGCTTTCCTGCCGCGGCCGGACTGGGACTGCTGATCGGCAGCTTCCTGAACGTGGTGATCCTGCGCTTGCCCAAGCGCATGGAGTGGCAGTGGCGGCGCGATGCGCGCGAAATCCTGGAGCTACCGGAGCTATACGAGCCGCCACCGCCGGGGATCGTGGTGGAACCGTCCCATGATCCGGTCACCGGCGACAAGCTCAAGTGGTGGGAAAACATCCCGCTCGTCAGCTGGTTGATGCTGCGCGGCAAGTCGCGTTACAGCGGCAAGCCGATTTCCATTCAGTACCCGCTGGTCGAGTTGCTCACCTCCATCCTGTGCGTGGCCAGCGTTTGGCGCTTCGGCTTCGGCTGGCAGGGCTTCGGTGCGATCGTGCTGAGCTGCTTTTTGGTGGCGATGTCCGGCATCGACCTGCGCCACAAGCTGCTGCCGGACCAGCTGACCCTGCCGTTGATGTGGCTGGGGTTGGTCGGCTCGATGGATAACCTCTATATGCCGGCCAAGCCCGCCCTGCTGGGTGCGGCGGTCGGCTATGTGTCGCTGTGGACCGTGTGGTGGCTGTTCAAGCAGCTCACTGGCAAGGAAGGCATGGGCCACGGCGACTTCAAGCTGCTGGCTGCGCTCGGTGCCTGGTGCGGGTTGAAAGGCATCCTGCCGATCATCCTGATCTCCTCGCTGGTCGGCGCCATCCTGGGCTCGGCCTGGCTGGTGGCCAAGGGGCGCGACCGCGCCACGCCGATCCCGTTCGGCCCCTATCTGGCCATCGCCGGCTGGGTGGTGTTCTTCTGGGGCAATGATCTAGTGGACGGCTACCTGCACTTCGCAGGCCTGCGTTGACCGGAGCACGACGATGAGCGACTTCATCGTCGGCCTCACCGGTGGCATTGCCTCTGGCAAAAGCGCGCTGGCCGCCGAGTTCGAGAAGCTGGGCGTGGCGGTGATCGATGCGGATGTTGTTGCACGGCAGGTCGTTGCGCCTGGCCCGCTCCTCAATGCAATCGTCGACCGCTTTGGTCCAGGCGTTGTGCTGCCTAACGGTACGCTGGACCGGCTGGCCTTGCGCAACATCGTCTTCTCCGATCCAGCCCAACGCAAGGCGCTTGAGGCAATCACCCATCCCGCCATTCGTGCGGAGCTACAGCGCGCGGCACAGGCAGCGGACGGCGCTTATTCCATCGTTGCCATCCCTCTTTTGGCCGAAGCGGGCGGCCGGGCGGCCTATTCGTGGCTTGACCGCGTCCTCGTTGTCGATGCACCGGTCGAGCTGCAACACGCACGACTGATGCAACGCGACGGCAGCACGCCGGCATTGGCCGATCAAATGATTGCCGCGCAAGCGTCTCGCACCCAACGTCTGGCGATTGCCGATGATGTCGTATGCAATAGCGATCAGCTGGAGCAACTTGCGGCGGCAGCGGCCAGGCTGGATGCGGACTATCGGGCGCGATGCTCGAGGTCACCTTAGTCAGCTTGATCTCTGCCAGCTGCAGTAGGTCGTTACGCTGGGCATGGCAGTTACGCTCTGTCGAGTGCTGCAGCTAAAGCTGTCCGCGCACTGGCCGTGGCTGCCTTGGCGCTTCTGCTGGCTTATTCGCTATACAACTTCGCAGTACACGCCAGCTCAGCTCATCAACACCACGATAAGCGGCGATGGAGCGACTACATCGATACGGCGCGCCGCTGCGATCTTGACGGCCATCTGCAGATAACCAAATAAATCCGTCAACACGGAACAGAGCCACGACTAGCTTTGGCGTGCGGTTGCTTCGGAGCACTCGCGCCAGAGATCGCCGGCCACATGAGGTAAAGAACCCAACTCCGCCCAACACTGCAATTTATTAGCCTGCCAATTGCCGGTTTTCAGAGCATGTGGCTAAGAGCGGCCAACAAAACGTAGCGAGCGGTCGTACGTTGGGTGTGGACGGCGCGGCGGAACAAGAGTCCACGCGTGGGACATGCCGATTCCGAGCAACGGCCGTGCCCGTGTGGCGGCTGCGCAGTACTTTCGTTAGATGCCTTGAAGTAAATACAAGCTTGTAAATTACGGCGCGCGAGCGTGGTCCCACTGAAAAAAACTACATGTTCTGTCTAGCATTGATTGCTGGTGTAGGCATTACTGATGAGGCTCTGGGTAAAGCCCTCGCGCCCAGGTGAGCTCCTACACAAGATTTCACTTAACGGTATCGTTAGCGCGCTTTTAGCGGTGGACTTAGCGATGGAACGCCAGCGTTGCGATGACGCCGCGCTCCTGGCCTGGGCGCACGCTCACGCGCCAGCCGTACAGGTCGCATAGGCGGCTGACGATCGACAGGCCGATGCCGCCGCCTTGCGAGTGGCCGGCGTGAGTGCCGCGGTAGCCGCGCTGGAAGAGTTTGGCTGCGTCTTCTTCGCTCAAGCCAGGGCCGGAGTCGATGACTTCCACGCAGTCGCCGCGCACGCGCACGCGCACCTGGCCGTCCTGGGTGTACTTGACGGCATTGCCGATGAGGTTGCCCAGCGCCACCGACAAGGCGGATTCCGGTGCGTCGATGACCAGGTCGCGCTCGCCTTCCAGCAATAGCTCCAGCGGTTTGCCGCCGAGCTGGGCGCGATGCGAATCAATCAGTTGTTCGGCGACCTTGGCCACATTGCTGCTGCCCTGCCCGCGTTCGTTGCGCGAGAGCAGCAACAGCGAGCCGATCAGGTCGCTGCACTGCAGTTCGGCACGCTGGATGCGTTGCAGCCGCTGCAGCACCTTCTCATCCAGATTGGGCTTGGTCAGCAGTAGTTCGGTGGCACCGCGGATCACCGCCAGCGGAGTGCGTAGCTCATGGCTGACGTCGGCGTTGAATTCGCGGTCGCGCTGCACGACTTCGGTCAGGCGCGCCGAGTAGTCGTCCAATGCTTCGGCGAGCTGGCCGACCTCGTCGTCCGGGAAATGCGCTGCCAACGGTTTGGGCTCGCTGGTGCCGCCACGGTAGGCGCGCAGGCGGGCCGCCAGATCCGATACCGGGCGCATGACCTTGGACGCCGACCACCAGCCGATCACCAACGAAAACCCGCTGAAGACGAGCACCGACAACATCAAGGTGCGCTTGAGTTGAATCTCACCACGCAGCGTCTGTGTCATGTCGTAAGCGAGAAAGAACCACTCGCTGGGCGTCTTGCGCACCGCCAGTTTGTACGAGTACGCGTTGCCACTTTCGTCCACGCCAGAGATGGTGTGGATGCCATCCGGAAACTGGTACCACTCTGGCTGCTCAAAGCGCAGCGCTTCGAACTTGTCGCTTTTGACCACACGCCCGCGCATCTGCTGCACGGGCAGATCGGGATTGCGCAGCGGGTCGGAATAGAACCGCTGCGCAAAAGCGTCGATGTTGCGATTCATCACGTCTTCGACCAACTGGTTTTCCACGCGCGCGCGTGCCCAGTTGGTGGCGAAGGCGAACAGTGTTGTCAGGCAAAAGCCCAACAACACGAACGACAGAATGATGCGGCTGCGCAGGCGCCGCCGGTAGCGGCCACGCCTACGGGCGGGCCGCACGCTGCTGTTACTTTCAGGCATCAGGCGAAGCGATGCGATAACCGATGCCGTGACGGGTCTGGATCATCGGCACGTCGAACGGCTTGTCGACCACTGCACGCAGGCCATGGATATGCACGCGCAGCGAGTCGGAATCGGGCAGTTCTTCGCCCCAGACACGGGTTTCCAGCTCTTGCCGCGTCACCACCGCCGGGGAGGCTTCCATCAACGCCTGCAGGATCTTCAGCGCGGTCGGATTAAGCTGCAGCAGCTTGCCGCGGCGACGCACTTCCAGCGTGTCCAGGTTGTATTCCAGATCGCCGGTTTCCAACACGCGGGTATGCACACCCTTGCCGCGACGCGACAGCGCGTTGAGGCGCACTTCCACTTCCTGCAGCGCGAACGGCTTGATGAGGTAGTCGTCGGCACCGGAGTCGAAGCCGGCCAGCTTGTTGTCCAGCGAGTCGCGGGCGGTCAGCATCAGCACCGGCGTCTGCTTGCGCGCTTCGTTGCGCAGCTTGCGACACACCTCGATGCCGTCCATGCCGGGCAGGTTGAGGTCGAGCACGATGGCGTCGAACTCGTGCACCACTGCCAAATGCAGCCCGGTCACACCATCGGCTGCGAAGTCCACGGTGTGACCCCGGTCTTCAAGATAGTCGCCCAGATTGGCGGCGATATCGCTGTTGTCTTCAATTACTAGAATTCGCACTGGAACCTCGTTGTTTGGTCACGTACCCGGCTGCCTCTGGACAGTTTGCCGTTGCATCCGCGTCAATTCGTCTTTGTTGTTTTCTCGAAGCCGGCGCCGTTCGGCCGCCGTCATGCATTGCGTCGTAGAGAGATTCGAGCCCACTGCACGCACACGCTGACAGATCATCCGGCTCTCTTCGCCTGCCTTACTCAACAGTGCGTTGACTAAAGCCTGGTCATTGAACACCGCCATCTTTGACTCAGGCGTGAGTTCCGCCGGGGCGGGCCGGGACTGCAGTGCAGTCTCTATACGCTGCAAGGCCGAAAGCACCCTGCTGCGATCGTCGGTGCCAAGCTCCGAATACTTCTCGCCGCTCCTCAGATCCAGACGCACCTGTTCTGCCTGTTCGGCAAAGGGAGGCTGAGCCTCAACGTCTACAGCCTTCTTGCCCGCGGCAAATGCAGGCAGCGCTGCGCACATCAATATCAGTAGTAGTCCTTTCATGACTTTGCAGGCCGTTCCATCGATGGTAGGTAGCTGAATGTAGACGTGAACCTCAAAAGCGGCAAGCCATCCATAAAAAGGCCCAAGTGCGACACCGCACTTGGGCCAAAAGTTCATCCCGATCACCGTCACTGCCGAGAGCGGAGCTACGGTCGACAGAGGCTAGCGAGCAAAGGATTAGAGTTTCGTTAATTTTTCGCTAAAAACAGTTGATCTCCGATCAACGGGCCGATTCCTCGAGATGCTGGATGATGCTGGCGGCCACATCCACGCCGCAAACCCCTTCCACGCCCTCGAGTCCAGGGGTCGAATTGACCTCCAGGACCAGCGGCCCGCGCTTGGAGCGGATGAGGTCGACGCCGGCCACCGCCAGGCCCAGCGCGCGCGCCGAACGGACCGCCACCTGCTGCTCCTGCTCGGTGGCCTGGGCCACCGCAGCGGTGCCGCCAAGATGCAGGTTGGAACGGAAATCACCTTCGGCTGCCTGGCGCCGCATCGCCGCGACGACGCGGTCGCCGACCACGAAGCAACGCAGGTCTGCGCCTTCGGCTTCGCCAATGAATTCCTGCACGATGAAATTGGCATACAGCCCGCGCAGTGCCTCGACCACGCCGCGCGACGCGCTGGCCTTCTCGGTCAGGATCACCCCGGCGCCTTGCGCCCCCTCGTTCAACTTCACCACATGCGGTGGCGGACCGAGCATGGAGAGCAGGTCCTGGGTGTCGTCGGGGTTGTCGCCGAACACGGTGACCGGCATGTCGATGCCCTGCGCCGCCAGCAATTGATGCGCACGCAGTTTGTCGCGCGAACGCAGGATGGCGTCCGAGGGATTGGGCGTATAGGTGCCCATGAATTCGAGCTGGCGTAACACGGCGGTGGCATAGCGGGTGACCGAAGCGCCGATGCGTGGAATCACCGCATCGAAGCCGGTGATCGGCTTGCCCTTGTAGTGCAGGCTGAAGCCATCGGCGGCGATGCGCATGTAGCACCGCAGCGGATCGAGGATACGTACGGTGTGGCCACGCTTGCGTCCAGCTTCGATGAGCCGTCGGGTCGAATACAGCTTGCTGTTGCGCGAAAGAATCGCGATTTTCATCGCAGCAGGGACACGGCGCGGCCTGGACATGGTCGGAGTCTGATGACGAGGTGACCCAAGCCCGTACGTCTGCAGGCCGACCGCGCGGGCGGGCACGTTGTGCCCTGCTCGCAACGGTTGAACTGGTGTGCGACGGCCCCGAGGATGGAGACGCGATAGCGCCTCGGCACGTGCTGCAACCGCGCATGGGTGCGCAGCTGCAACCGGATCGATGCTAGCAGGGCGCACGCGCAGCGCTCAAGCAGTGGGAAGCCGCGCTGCATCCACCACTGCACATTGTCATGCTGACGCGGCATCGCAGTGCTCATCCATAATCGATAGGTGCCGCGTTCGCCACAAGCGAACGCCGCCGCTGAGCCAGATCACAGCGCGCTGCATGGTGCGAAGCCTCGGCGGCGCGCCATCACGCCATACCCGTGTCGCCGTAACGCGTTTTGCACAGCAACAACCGCAATGCTTGAGTCCCCTCAATGCCGGCATGCCGGCGCACCCGAGACTCTCCATGCGACGTCCAGCAAGCGCGGCCTATGCCAACCCCTCCCGCATCCGCCAGGGACGCCCGTTTCCCCGCGGCGCCGTCTTCGATGGCAAAGGCATCAATTTCGCGCTGTTTTCCGCGCATGCCACACGGGTGGAACTGTGCCTGTTCGACGAACAGGGCAACGAAACCCGCGTCGACCTTCCCGAATACACCAACGAAATCTGGCACGGCTATCTGCCCGATGCCAAGCCGGGCCAGCGCTATGGTTACCGTGTGCACGGCCCCTACGCGCCGACCGAAGGCCATCGCTTCAATCACAACAAGCTGTTGCTGGACCCGTATGCGCGTGAGCTCGAAGGCGATCTGATCTGGGCCGACGAACTGTATGGCTACACCGTCGGTCATCCGGATGGCGACCTGAGCTTCGACGAGCGCGACAGTGCGCCGTTCATGCCCAAGTGCGTGGTGGTCGAAGACACCTACGACTGGGGCGACGATGCGCGGCTGCTCAAGCCGTGGAACGAGACAGTCATCTACGAAACCCACGTGCGCGGCTACACCATGCGCAACCCGCAGGTGCCCGAGGCGGTGCGCGGCACCTTCGCAGGTCTCGCCCAGCCGCAGGTACTGCAGTACATCAAGGACCTGGGCATCACTGCCGTCGAACTATTGCCGGTGCATGCGTATCTGGATGATCAGCATCTGCTGGACAAGGGCCTGCGCAATTACTGGGGCTATAACACCGTCGGCTTTTTTGCGTTGAAGTCGCGCTACCTCTCCAGCGGCCACCGCGATGAGTTCCGCGACATGGTCAAGGCCATGCACAAGCAGGGTCTGGAAGTGATTTTGGACGTGGTCTACAACCACACCGCCGAAGGCAGCGAGCTGGGGCCGACTCTGTCGTTCAAGGGCATCGACAACGCCAGTTACTACCGGCTTGCCGAAGACAAGCGCTATTACATCAACGACACCGGCACCGGTAATACGCTGAATCTGAGCAATTCGCGGGTGATCCAGTTCGTCAACGATTCGCTGCGCTACTGGGCAGGCGAGATGCACGTGGACGGCTTCCGCTTTGACCTGGCCACGATTCTTGGCCGCGAGCCGAGCGGTTTCGACCAGCGTGGCGGCTTCCTGGATGCGTGCAATCAGGATCCGCTGCTATCGGAAGTCAAACTCATCGCCGAGCCGTGGGACTGCGGCCCGGGCGGCTATCAGGTGGGTCACTTCCCGCCGGGCTGGTCGGAATGGAACGACAAGTTCCGCGACAACGCGCGCGAGTTCTGGAAGGGCGAGGATGGCAAGCTTGCAGAGTTCGCAACCCGGTTCACCGGCTCTGCCGATCTGTTCGATCGCCGCGGCCGCCGTCCGTGGGCTTCGGTCAACTTCATCACTGCGCATGACGGTTTCACCCTGCGCGATCTGGTGAGCTACAACGAAAAGCACAACATCGACAATGGCGAAGACAACCGCGACGGTTCTTCCAACGATGGCTCCTGCAATTACGGCGAAGAAGGCGAGACCGACAACGCCGACATCCTGCAACTTCGCGAGCGGCAAATGAAGAATCTGCTTGCGACGCTGCTGCTGTCGCAAGGCACGCCGATGATGCTTAGCGGCGACGAACGTGCGCAGTCCCAGGGCGGCAACAACAACACCTATTGTCAGGACAACGAGATTACCTGGCTGGATTGGGAAAACGACCCGACCGATGGCCGGCTCACCGATTTCGTCAAGGCATTGACCGCGCTGCGCAAGCGCTACCCGATTCTGTCGCGCGGCCGTTTTCTCAATGGGCAATACAACGAAGAGGCTGGCCTGCGCGATCTCACCTGGCTCAATCCAGGCGGCACCGAAATGGAAGACGCGCATTGGACCGATGCGGGTGCGCGCTCGGTTGGCCTGCTGCTGGAAGGCAAGGCGCAGACCTCCGGGGTCAAGGAGCTGGCCAACGACGACACCTTGCTGATCGTCATCAACGCCTACCACGAGGGTGTGACCTTCACCCTGCCGGCCGCTGATGAACCGGTGCATTGGAAGCTGGTGCTGTCGACCGATGAAGCGCTGGAGGTAGACATGATGCCGGCTGGCGCCAGCGAATTCCTGGCCCCGCCGCGCAGCGTGTCGGTCTTCGAGTGCAAGAGCGATCAGTAACGATTGAGCAGTAATCAGGCTCGCTGTCCGCCGGCATGGCAGGCGGCGAGCTTTTGGGTGCGCTGCGGTGTTTCGTTCGCGAGGCAAGAGGAGGTGGGACGTGTCGGCGAGCAGCCGTGTCATGCCAGCGGTGATCGCACTGGCACCAACTCGCGGGCGCGCTTGCAATCTTGCTGCGCGACATACGTCGACTCGGCGATGCCGTGTCTTGTCTGAATCCGGGTATTTCCGCAGCAGCCTGCAGATCTCGGGCGATCAGCACGGCGATCTGCAGCGCATGACCCACGCGGTGATTGGCGCTTAGCGATCGATACATCGAACGCGCCGTCTCACTACCGGCCAACGTTCGCTGACATTCTGATTGCGTCACCCGCTCGCGCGCACAGCGATGCTTACCGCAAGCCGGTCAACTCACACATTCACTGCAACCGATCAAACGAAAGGCCGAATCGGCGGTCGCGCACAGCGAAACACTGCACGCATCGAGTAGGTAAGCACGCAGCTAACCGACGCGGCTCGCATTGAGAACGCCACAAGAACGCCAAATCCGCGAAAAACTCACCCCGGATAGAGCGGGAAACGCTTGTCCGGATGCTTGGACTTCCATTCCTTGTAGGAACTGGTGCCTTCCCAGGCCTTGAAGACACGCGGCGTGCGGCCACGGCCGGACCAGGTCTCACCAGAATGCGGAATCCAGTATTTGGCCACCACCTCGCCAGTGGACGACAGCGGCCCCTTGGACTTGCCGGTCATGGCAAGCGAGGCGATCTGGGATTTCTGCTTTGCGTTGAATCGGCCGCCGAACTGGGTCAGCACCTCGACGACCTGGTCAAAGGCTTCCAGGGTCTGGGCATATTTGAGCTGCGCCTCTTCCTGCTCAAGCTTGCGCAGTTCTTCCAGCAATTGGGCTTTGGCGGCGGCAGAGGGTGAAGCGGGCGGAACCTGGCGCATTGACGAAACTAAGGTTGGACGGGTCAGCGAGTATTGCCCCTACGCCGTCTAGCGTAAAGCGCCCAGCCCACACCGGGTCTGCTGGCGCTCAGCGATGACGCAGCAAGGCGTGCTCCCGGGCCATGGTCAGCACCGGCCCAATGCGGCCTGCCCGGATCAGCTCGCTGCAGTGTTTTCCGACAAACTCCACCCTGGGGGCGGTGAACCACTGCACCACCCGGTCTAGCTGCCCGGCGTTGATCGACCACGCGTGACAGACCGCCTCGCCCAGCTCCTCGACCCCAACCAGTCCGATCTGGCGGACCTGGTCGGCATCGAGCTTGAACATCTCAATCACCTTGCTGGCATCGTCCGGCGTGCCACACACATGCGTCTGATCCGCCCCCCCGGTGCGATAGGCAATCGAGGCGACACGCGCAGATTCGGCGCGACGCATGCCTTTTATCAACGCACCAACCAGCTGGGAGTGAGTAGTCGTCATGGTGTCCGCTCAATGATGCAGTCACTATGGTCGTCATGGGACGCGTTCTCAATCAGGAGGTTCCTGACCCTGCGGAAGAAAAAGACGAAGCTGTGGCGCACTTTTTGTATCGATTGCAAGCCTGCAATCGATGTCATTGACACCACATATCGAAGCGATAGGAAAGAACTGCCTGGGATCGCCCGCAGCGCCGCACGCCTACGACACAAGTTGAAAAGGCCCCATCGGGGTGCGCCGAACCGATCGCCACCCATCTTGAAATCGGGCTAGATCCGCCATCGTGCTGTAAGAGGCTGCGGCTGCGCCTGCAATAGGCCTCACCCATCCCTGAATCAAAAACTCGGTGAATCGGCCTGACGAAAGCCGCAACATCACGCCTCACCGTTGCAATGAATCACCGCACTATGGAACCTCTGAACAACTCTTCAATGCTTGTTCGACCAACAACCTAGGCCACCGTGACTAAGCGGAAATGGTTGATTTTCAGCAGGGTGAGCGCCTGGATCCAGCAAAGCTTCATTTCACTCGCCACGCCGTAAGTTTTTCACACCTTCTCTAACGATTGCTCCACATCCTTCAGCATGCGCCCATACGAGGCCCGCTCTGCCGCACTGAGAAAGCCTTGCTCGCGTACAAGCTTGGGAACGTCCGCAGCAATCTTCGACAGGTACGCCGTCAGTTTTTTTGCGCGCACGGGCGTCATCGACTTGCTCTTGCGTGCATCCGCAATCGCGCTGCGCAAGGTCTCCACCCGCTCGGCAAAATACAGTTGCTGCGCCTGATTGACCCGCCAATGGTCATCGGCCGGCCCGGCTTCGAGGCCGCTGCCACGCACCGATTCAATGAAGGCCTGATCGGCGGTCAAGGACCCGGTCAGTCCAGCGGCACGCTTGCCTTGCAACAGTGACGGATCCACTTCCACCGCGCATCCGGTGACGTGGGCCAACTCCTGCAAACGCTCGTCGAGCCGCTGCGCAGGCAGCGAGACAGCAAACGGCCCGGGCTGGCAGGCCGCAAATACCGGCGCCGCACAAATGATGGCACCCAATGCAACGATGATCGAAGGCAAACGATTGCGTGCGACAGACATGACAGCATCCGGAATACACGGACATCCGTGCGCTACGAACGCTAGACCGCCGATCCCGAACGGCACTGAAATCGGCGTCGGGCGGCGCCCTTATCGCCAAGGCGTCCGCATCAAGGCATCGGAATAGTGCCGAGCACCTATCTGACGGTCTCCATCAGCACATCCTGAAATGCAACGACGCCGTCGGCCTGCGCTGTCGCAACTAAACCGAACCACATGCATGCCGCGGCCCGTGCGCGATGACGTTGCGAGGCCCCGATACGCACAACGGGCAGCGCAATTAACAGCGCAGCGCGGCCATCTCAGATGAGTGTGTTCAGTGGGGACGGAACTCCACCCTGCCCCATCGGTTCATGGTTTGGCCGGCAACAGGGCCTTGTCGATCTTTGCCGCTACTCCCACGCTGCGGCCGGCCAGGTTGGGGATGCTGTAGTGCATCGCTGTGCCCAGCACCTGCGCGCTCTGCGAGAGCGTCAGCCCGTAATCCTGCTGGAGCCACTGGACCATGCCGGTACTAGCGGACTTCAGCGCCTCGTCGAGCGATCCTGCCTGACCCAGCACCATGATCTGGGTTGGCGACTCGACCCGCGGCATCGACACGCTGCGTCCCTTGATAAGGTCAACAGTGACAGTCACGTCCATCGACGTTTCCAGCGCATATTGCGTCGTCTCGCCGTCACCCTGAAGCGCGTGGGCGTCGCCGAAATAGAGCAGCGCGCCGGGTTGCTGCACGGGCAGGTAGACGGTGTTGCCTTCCACCACTTCGTTGAAGTCCATATTCCCTCCGAAGCGTCCGGTGTCCCCGGTGGAGATTGCCGGCATTCCGAAGCCCGGCGCGACCGCCATGCCGCCGAGCATCGGCTTCACCGGCACCGAGTAGCCGGCGAGCGGGCCGGCCGCGTTTTCAGGACGTGCTCGCCCCGTCTCGCGGTCTAGCCGCCACTTGACCGGCTTACCGAGGGCGGCGGCTTCCGGCACCAACGCTGCACCGAGCGCACGCCCAACGATCGAGTCGAGGCTGTCGGCCCAGTCGCGATTGAGCTTCAGGCGGCGGATATGCACCGCCAGCGTATCGCCGGGCTGTGCGCCTGCGACGAAGAACGGGCCGGTCTGCGGATTGCCGAACAGCGCCCTGGTTTTGCCCTGCGCGTCGACTCCGCCGGAATCGACCGTCGTCGTGTGGATCGTATCCCCCGGCCAGACGATCAGCACCGGTTCGCGATCAGCATTCCACGTGTTGGAATAGTCGGTCGGGCTGAACTCCACCGTGCGCGGTCCGCCATCGCGCTCGGGCACACGCCAGCCCGTCACCGCATGGGTGGCGCGCGCGGCGGGATCGTTCGTGTCCGGCCCCTCCGTCGTGCCGGTCAGCTCCTTGCCCTTGAGGCGCAGGACGTAGCGCGACGTGCGCTGCTGACGATCGGTCGCAGTCAGCGTCAATCGATCGCCGCTAGCGCCACCGTCGATCGTATCGCCGTCCAGGTCGCCGCTGATCCGGTTGCCCGTTCGATCGATCGACAGGGTCGAAAACACGGGATTTCCCCACAGATCGGTGCGGACGATCCACGTCTCTGCGTGCGTCGTGCCCGCTATCGCAGCGGTCGATGCGGCGAGGAACACAGCGGTAAGACGGGAGATCGGCATGAGATGTTTTCAGTGGACGAGACATCGCGATACTAGCGGACACCGTGCCTGGTAACTCGATAACAACGTGTCCCTGAACTTGGGCACCCTGCAAAGCGACCAAACCATTGAGGTCAACGCGCAGCTTGCAACATTGAACACGCCTGGCGGACGATGAGTTCAAGCACTCCACGCATGCAATGCCCCTCCTGATTCCGAGCGGCGCGCTAAGTGGAGTTCTATTGCCCTACCCCGCAGATGACGATCCAGGGCAGGCGTCTTCGTCTCCAAGCCACGTGAGCAGGAACATCGCCATGAAACATAGTCGCCCCCTCCGCGCTTTGACGTTTGCACCACTGCTTGTCCTCTCACTTACTGGGTGCATGGCGTCCGGCGCCGGCACCAGCCACCCCGTTGAAGGGCCTGTGCGGCTGGGAGAGATTGCAGCCGTCGACGGCCCCAAGGTGCGCCCAGACCGCGTCATTGAGGACAGCCGTTGCCCTGCCAACGTTCAATGCATCCACGCTGGACGGATGATTGTCAGGGCGACCGTGTTTGGCGGCGGCTGGTCCACCCAAGTCGACCTTACGTTGGGTATTTCGGTCCCTGTGGCCGATGGCATGTTGACGCTGGTGGACGCAACGCCTGTGCCCATCAGTGGGAAGGCCGTCCCAGCATCCGGTGCTCGTTTCACATTCAAATTTCAGGGCGGCCGTTAGACAAGCGTGTTCAACTGTCAGCGCCTTTGACGTTTTCGCTTTTAGCTTGGTTTGTCAGTGCTGGTGAGTCCGTGCCAAGCCAAGATCACGTCGAGACATCGTCCGGCGAACTCAGCATCTTTCGACATGCGTGCTCCCGATTCAATGCGCTGCGCCATGCCCGCGAACGTGCGCGAGAAATGGCCCCGATCAGGACTCGACGCCCGCAATGTTGGTATCGCCCCGCCTTGTCGCCCACCAGAACAGCAGTGCAAAAAGACTGACTGCCGCGCCTAGCACGCACACACCCTGCCAACCTGCTCGGGCATAGGTGACCGTCGCGCCGATTGCACCCAGTCCGCTACCGACGGCATAGAACAGCATGTAGAGGCCAACCAACCGACTGTGCGCCTCAGGCCTGGTGCGGAAGATCAAGCTTTGGTTCGTGACATGTAGCGCTTGCCCGCCCATGTCGAGCAGCACGATGCCAATGACCAGCGCCCACAATGACCACTCCATCAGCGACAGAGGCCACCAAGCCAGCAGCAGCACTGTGAGCGCTACTGCACTGGTGCGTTGCGCATGGCCCTGGTCCGCCCATTGTCCAGCGCGCGTAGCGACCAAGGCACCTGCCACACCAACCAGACCGAATGCACCGATGACAGTATGGGAAAAGCGGTAAGGCGGCATGCTCAACGGCAGCACCAGCGCACTCCAGAAGATGTTGAATGCGGCGAACATCAACAGCACCAGCATGCCGCGCACGTGCAAGATCTTTTCCCGACGCAGCAGCGTCAGCATCGAAGCGATCAAACGCGGGTACGTTATCGTCTGGGACGTCGACGGCAAAACTGGCAGCGACCGCCACAACGGAAGTGCAATCGCAACCATCAGCAAAGCAGCGCAGAAATACATCCCGCGCCAGCCGGCCAAATCGCTTACACCACCGGCAAACACCCGCGCCAACAACAGGCCAATGAACACACCGCCTTGCGCTGCGCCGACCACGCGGCCCCGCTCATGGGGCGCGGCGGCAGTGGCCGCATAGGCAATCAGTCCCTGCGTCATCGCTGTGCCCAATAAGCCTACGACGAGCATGCCTACCAGCAGTGCAGGCGCAGATCGCGCCATGCTCACAACGGCAAGTGCGATCACCAGCGCCAGGAGCTGCATCGACATCAGGCGACGACGGTTCACCAAGTCGCCTAGCGGCACCAGCAGCAACAATGCCAGCGCACAACCGATTTGAGTGGCTGTAATGACCCCGCCAATCGCCGCATAGCTGATGCCAAAATCTCTGGCCAGCGCGTCAAGCAGCGGCTGAGCGTAATAGACATTTGCCACGCTCAGTCCGCTTGCGACAGCAAACAGCCAAACCAAGTGCCGGGGCATGTTCGCAGAAGGAACCGTCGAACAACCAAGTGACGGTAGCGGTGATGCAGAAGAAATCCCCGTGGTTTCGGCCACATTCAATCCAGTTGCAAATCAAGACTGCTTGAATGCTAGGCAATCCGGTTTTAAAGTGCAACTTGATTGATCCACTATTGACCGGCCGCGGAGACGCTATGCCACCCCGAAAACGCTTTGGTGACGAGCACTGCCCGGTTGCGCGTTCGGTTGATCTCATCGGAGACCGATGGGCGCTACTGATCGTGCGCGACGCCTTCGATGGTGTTTGCCGCTTCGGCGATTTCCAGCGCAGCTTGGGTGCGGCCCGCAACATCCTGTCTGATCGGCTGCGCAAGCTGGTCGATGCGGGCATCCTTGAAATGCAGGATGCATCTGACGGCACGGCTTATCAGCAATACGTGCTAACAGCACAGGGAGAAAACCTGTTCCCCGTCGTGGTGGCATTGCGACAGTGGGGCGAAGACCACCTGTTTGAGCAAGGCGAACGTCATTCGGTGCTGATCGACAAGCGCACGGGCAAGAAGGTCCCACGCATGACGCTCCAGGCAAAAGACGGCTCTACGCTGCTGCCTGTTTCTACCCAGGTTCGTAAAATAATCTGAGGAAGAATTTTGATTGCCAAAAATTTCTTCGATGAAGATGAAATATTCGCCCCATGTATCCGACGTTAAAAAGCCAAGCTTTGCAGGGCTTTTTAAATGTCACGTTCAAGCGCCAATCATCGCGCCTGGAAGCACGATTGCTCGTTCGGCAGTCATCTATACGGGGCGCTTGCGCCCGCGATGGCTTCCCAACGGGCGGACAAGATAGCGCGAGCCAATCAGGGCTCGAAGATCGGTAGGAATAAAGAAACGCGCATACGGACCGGCCGAGCGCGATCATCAGAGGCTTGGGCAAGGTTGATACCTTGAGGGGCATCGCCCGGAATCATCAATCGGCCGAAGTATCCAACCCAGTCAGGCACTTAGAGACTTGGCGGAAGCAGTTGGAGCGGGCGAAGGGAACAGAATCCTCCCACGCCAACCAATTGATTTTCCTAGCTTATCCCGGAGTGGGGTGATCCAAAAATGATACCCCGCGTGATACCCGATCATAGCCAAGCGAACGGCAGCGCTTCAAGGCCCTGTGCCCGCGAACCTTGGACAGCTTGGAGATCGGACAGGTTCCGGCGGGATGGTAGCCGTTCGGCCTCCCAAGCCTGATTGGCGCATTTCCTCCAGCAAGGCAGAGCCCACTATTTTCCGGCTGACCAGGAGAGCGATGGGACTCCACCTATCAACATTGGGCATACCAAAACTGAAATTTTGCCTCGTATTCAAATTTGTGAAGTGGGGCCCGAAGCGAGCTCTTGCTTAGCTGAGAATTGTTGGTTGGATGAGGACTTCCCCACACGCAGGAGTTTTCATGACCACCAACCCCCAACAACTTGAGATCGCCGGCCACTTGCTCGCCGGGCTGATGAGCCAGACCCTCTCCGACGAGCCACTGGTGCGCCAAAAAAATGTTTGCAATGCCTGGGTGTCCGCCGGCGAACTGATCGTCTACAGCCAGAAGAAGCCACCAAGTGGGAGCGCCGCCGCCCAATCCTTGGAGCATGCCCCGCCCCAGCCATCCCAGGCTGTGCGCACCCGGGAGGCCGTCATCGTTCGGGAGCTCCCATCGATAGACGAATGGCGCGCAGGCCGGACGCCCAAAGACTCCCAGCTGGATCCAATGCGCAGCAAGAAGCGCCCGACCCTCCACTGAGCCGGCCAAGCGCCCGCAAACATTGAGCCCCGCAGTGCGGGGCTCTTTGGTTTCAGTGGAGGCGCGGCGGTTTGGGAACGTAGACAGGCGCAGGAGGGACGGAGATGAGAGGGCTTGGACGGGGCTGATCGGGTTCAATCGCCATGTCGAGTTCCACGGGATAGCGCTGGAGCATGTCTCGGCTCCACACCTCCAGGTGCGCCGCGCTGGCCGACGCCTCTTTCTCGCAGAGGGCTTGTTCCTCCGGGGTCACCCGAGAACTTGCATCGGCCAGCTCTCCGGCTCGAGCCTCGAGGGTGCTCAACCGACGCCCACGCCGCTGCGTCCACTCCCCCTGCATCCACGATGGGCCGGGCTCGGGATTGTTCGCTAGGAAGTCGTGCCATGAGTTCTCGGCCATGTGGTGCAGCTTCTCCGCTCGCCGCACCGCCAATAGCCGCCGGGCAAACTTCATGGCGGCGGCCTTGAAGCGCCGCAGTCGACGGAGCAACTCATTGAGGTCGGGACGGAGCTGCGCTGTTTCGGCGAAGGCAGTAGCCCGTTCCCTGATCCACTGAAGCAAGGTCAGCGTGGCCTGGAGCGTCTGAGCCAAATGGGGAGCCGCTTGAGCAGCTACTCCCCATTCGTCATTGGCCTCCTCCGCGAGCTCGGAGACCGAACGTGGCTCGCGCGACGGCTTGGCCTCCTCGGCCTCCATCAGTCCCAGCCCACGGGCAATGGTCGCCATGCTGCGGGATACCTCGATGTGCCCTGCCCCGCGCCCGAGCGACAAGGACAGCCCATCAGAAGGGCGGCGAGACTCGCGCTCGGCCTGGGCCTGGTTGTGACCGTCGGGCACCGGCATGGCGCGCCCTTCCTGCTCAAACACGGCGATGAGCTTTTGGAAGGTCTCCTCGTTGGTCTCCTCGATTCGACGGTTCTCGTCTGAACGCTCCGACGGCTGGCCCCGCCGGGCCAGCGCGGTGCCGTTCTTGCCGACGTGCTTAGTAGGTTCGCGGGAGAGCACGGCAGCCGCGACCAGGTCGCCACGCGCCAAGGCGTCACTTGCCTGTGCTTCCAAGCTGCGGTGGTCCACCCGAATCTCAAGCGCCGCCTTCTCGAGGTGGGCGTTGATGGTGGAGGCAATCAGTTCGCGCACCCACTGCACCTCGACACGTCCCGACGGCCCGCCATCCAGTTCCTTGGTTTTGTCTGTGAGACCGTCTGGCCCCATGCGCCGAGTCGTTGCCAGGACGTGGACATGCCAGTTCAAGCCGTCCTTGCTGCCTGGGCTGTGGATGCTGGCTTGGGCCGCGAACCCGTAGCGCCCGACGAGCGCACGGGTGACTTCCACGGCCAGGTCGGACCGCTGGAGGTCATCGAGTTCGTGGGGCAACGCAAACTCGAACTCCCGGGCAACCGTCGAATCTTTGCGACGCTCGGCAGCTTCTGCAGCCGGCCAGAGCTGGGCGGGGACCAGGGCCCAGTCAGGCGCGTCCTCGGGGGCGATGCAGCGCGTTTCGACCACGCCGTCCCGACGGCGGTAGTCGTGGCGCAGACCGGTGAGCGCGTCCTCGAGCAGCAGGCCCGCGCGGTAGGCCGCCGCTGCGATGGATGAATGCCCTTTGGCTCGGCTGAAGGTTTTGACGTTGGCGTGGTAAATGGCCATGAGGCGGCGATTCCGAAGCAGTGGGGTTGCTTGGTTTATGCCTCGGCTTTGGATTTCCGCAAGCGCCCCCGGCGCTTGGGGTTCAAGGGGCGAAGCCCTTTGCGCACGTGTCACCATGTGACACCTAGGTGCGCTCTTGCTTCTTTCTTTTACGCCATGTTTTTCAGCGTCGAACGACTTTTGAGTGCTCCGATTTTTTCGAAGCTGCTCGAAACTTGACGATGTGCTTTTCCGTGATTGAATCAAGGACTAGACCACCTGAGAAACGCATGACTACCACCAGCCACTACCACGACCGCATCGCTCGGGCCACGGAACGGCTGGCCCAGCTGCAAGCGAAGGAGCTTTTAGCCAACCAGCGGCGCGAAGCGAAAACCAAGGAAACCGCAAGGCGTGAGGAGATGAAACGACGGCGGCGCGTTGCGGACCTCGTCATTTCAACCGGCGCGCACATGCGGGAGGAAGCGGAGCTTAAGGCTTTGCTTATCAGCCATATGAAGGGCCGGGGGGTCTCGCTCCACTGACTCCATATCCCATTAGGCAAGCTTCAGCGGCGGGCGCTCTTAAGGACCACCCATCGTCATCCACGGCCCTTGCTCCTGTTGGACGCTCTTGCTTTGGGATAGGGCTGCCTGAGCACCGGTCTGAAGCCAGGTCTGAGAGCCTTCACGCAACCGCTCGCAAAGCCGCAAGAGTCCCCATGAACAGCAGAGCACTTGCGCAACGGCGGCCAGATGATAGCCTGCCGCGCCCAAGCCGGAGTGACTCCTCAGATGACTCAATCTCATCTCCAGAGACCTTGATTTGGCATGGTTACAAAGGGCTCGACGACGTCGAAACACTGTGCTACAAATGGGACGTAGGTGCACTGAGCCTCTCTTGTGCAGGATGGCAGTCAATTGCTCGGGCCCAAGGACCGAAGACGGCCTCAACGGACTTCGATCTCGTATTTCATCGTTAGAGACATCTATGGCAGTCAAAACAAAATCCGGGGCCGTCAGCAAGCAAGGCGTTAGCTTGCCTAGCTACCATGAGATTCACGCGGATGCCCGGGAAATTCCTCTCGAGTCTGCCACAGCAGATGTGGTCGTCACCTCCCCTCCGTATTGGAAGAAGCGCGACTACAGCTTTGTTGGCCAGATCGGCCAAGAGCCGACTCCCAAGGAGTTCGCCTCTACCATTGTTGACTGTATGCGAGAGTGGCGACGCCTTCTGACGCCCCACGGTTCCGTATTCGTGAATCTCGGCGACACTTATCACAACAAGTCGCTGGCAGGTGTCCCCGGCCGGGTTGAAGCCGCAGCCGCTGACGACGGCTGGGTCCTCCGAAACCGGATCATTTGGGCGAAGGAAGGCGGCATGCCAGAGCCAGCCAAGAACCGACTGGCAAACCGGCATGAATACATCCTGCACTTCACCAGGGATTCTGATTATTACTACGATACCTTCGCATACTCCGAACAGTTTGGAAATGGGAGCACGCCCGGGGACGTGTGGAACATAGCCCTCCAGCGGAGCATGGGCAGTCATCTTGCGCCCTTTCCCGAAGAATTGGTCGAGAGGGCCTTAACCCTTGCTTGCCCCCTCATGGTCTGCAACGCCTGCGGAAAGCCGAGGGAGCGCATCATTACTAGAACGGCTGAACTTGACCCCACCCGACCTCAAGCTGTGAGAGCGATGGAACTAGCCAAGAAGCACCAACTGACCGACGCTCACATTGCAGCGATCCAAGCTACTGGCATATCGGACGCAGGGAAAGCACTCAAAGTTCAGACGGGGACGGGCCGAAACGCCGCTCGTGTCCAAATCTTGGCAGCAGAAGCAAAGCTCGCATTGGGGGGATATTTCCGGGAGTTTACCTTTGCTAAGAAGCGGACCACAGGCTGGACAGATTGCGGATGTAATGCAGGGTTCCGCCCGGGAGTAGTTCTTGATCCTTTTAAAGGAACTGGAACCACGCTACGCGTTGCCAAGCGCCTGCAGCGATCGGCGATCGGTGTAGACTTTGCTCCATTAACGGATCGAGCCGTATGGAGCGACAGTGGCACCGACAATGAGGCTGAGAAGGGACGCGGTTCGCGCCGCGTGGGAGCAGCTGGAGGGAAGTGAGGCACACACGCATTTCCTAGGATATCTAGCTATTCGCGAGGCGGCGCAAACGGCTGGAACTACCACGGAACTGCGAGTCAACTTCAAGAGCTTTTTCGACCGCTACCTACGTGCCAACGGCATGTCGGAAGAAGTTCCTTACATCAAGCCTTTTGGCGGCCCAACAAACAACCGTAACGTAGCTGGTTCATATGCCCCAAGCTCGTTACGGGGCGTAGCCCCGCTCATGAAAGTTATTTCTTTCGACCAGGGCAGCAATCCGATAACGCTCAGCTTGAAGACACAGCATTCAAGCCTTGCTTTTAAGCACCTGTTGAACGACCAGCGCATTTCGCTCGTGGCACTTGGGGTTTTTCTTTACAGGGACTTCCTCATAGATCCGTCAGTAGCCAGCAGTGCGGGAATAAGACGCCTCGTGAAGGTGGATTTTGGCCTCTCTCAAACCGAGATAGCGGAAGCCTACTCTGCCCGTTTCACCTTCGGTGGGGAGCTGTTCGAATGAGTACCATGCGCCCGCCAGGCTTAAAAAAAGCCGTCGAACCAGAAGAACGCCGCAGCAGGCAAGACCTCGGTATACCCATGCAAGAAGATTCGACTGCGCCTTCTTCTGGCGAGCAGCCTTATGCCGCCCCCGAAATGGTTGTAGAAGCTATCACGGAAGAACACCCACTTTGGATATCCGTTATCGAGGCCAAGATGGACGGATATGGCGGAGTAATCCTGAGTGGACCGCCAGGGACGGGTAAAAGCTGGTATGCCCAGAAGATCGCTGCACGTATTGCAGGGTCGCAAGATCGCATTAGAACCGTCCAGTTTCACACCGGCTATCAATACGAGGACTTCGTGCAGGGGTGGGAGCCGGACGGAACCGGCGGCTTCAAGCGAACCGACAGGCACTTGCTCGCGATCGCGAAAAACGCCAAGAAGGACGTAGAACACAACCACGTCCTCGTAATTGATGAGATTAGTCGCGCGGACGTCCCTAGGGTTCTCGGGGAGGCACTGACGTATCTTGAAATGTCGCTACGTGACAGGCCGTTCTACCTCGCCTCGGGTCAAGTTGCGGAAATCCCCAGAAACCTGTTCATCATAGCGACAATGAATCCTTGGGATGTATCGGTGGACGAACTCGACATAGCATTAGAGCGTCGTTTTGCTCACATCGAAGTGCCGCCCAGCGCAAATGAACTGTTAGGCATCCTCGATAGCAACGGCGCAGACACAGAGACAAAATTCCTTTGCCGACAGTTATTCGATATACTCCAAGGGTCAAGCAACAAAATGATCCATGTGGGCCACGCCTATTTCTCTCGCGTGAGGGATAGAGCATCTTTGGACCGGCTATGGGATTTCCAAATATGGCCCCACATCCGACGGGTCACTCGCCTCGATGCTCAGGAGGCCACGCGAATTGAAAGAGCTTGGCAGGCACGCAAGGAGAACCCACCTGCACCAAGGCCTGCTGACCAACCTGTGTCGAATAACGGCCAAGAATGAACGTCACCTCTTTGAGTCCTAACGTCCAGCACTTATCTCTGGGTGCGGAGGTCTATGAGGTCTTAGAGCACGGCGAAATCCGAATCGAGGCAGACCGGATTTTTAAGGGAGATAAGCTCTTTCTTGACCCAGCCGTCGAAAAGGCCGGCTATCTAGCAATCTCACTCGATGCTGGGCGAATCAAGCTGCGCGCGACTTCTTGGGTCGGCTTCATTCCTCTCAACGAACACGTGGCCATCCAAGTCCGACCCCGCGTCCCCATCAGCGTAATGAACGAGTTGTTGTCGCATGTTTCCTTTGGGAAGCAGCGCACTATCCCGCTCGGCTACTACGGATATGGCCAAGGAGAGCTTCGACCGAGCAACTTGACTGACTTACTTGCTGGAAGGCTAATCTACCTATCCAAGCTCATTCGTTTGAATGGGCTGGACTTCGAATTCGTGCCTGAGACTTCTGTCGGCACAACTTTGACTGGCACGCCGATGCCAATCCAGACCCGTCTTCGGCAGATGGTCACTAACAACCCTATGCAATCCGTATCCCATGCTTGGAAACGGACCGTTGACACGACTGCCAACCGTGTTTTGCTCGCAACGCTCTCCCATCTCTACTTGGCCTACCGAGCCCTGGGCAGAACTAAAGGCGGTCCGGCCATGTGCTCCGCACTCGCAGAAGCAAAAACAATCTTTTCCCGCGTTCAAATTAACGACCGAAGACTAAGAGAGATTGCGTTGGCGCCGATGAGTAAAAAGGCGGCCAGCCGGCCAGACTATGCCGAAGCCTCGACCCTGGCCATGGCCATTTTTTCTGGAGTTGGAATTGATCCCACGGAACGCGGTGCGCTTCGTTTGACCCCAGTGGTGGTCAACCTAGAAGACGCCTTCGAGTGCTTCCTTAGATCGCGCGTTACCGAACTACTTACTGTGTATGGCTTAGGCGTTTTTGATGGGAACATCAATGACGACGATGGGCATCAGCGAAAGCTTTACCAGAATGCAAAGCTATCAGAGGCGCGAAATATTGAGGTCAAGCCCGATATCCTTATCACGCAAGGTAAAAATACGCTTGTAGTAATGGACGTAAAATACCGTCCCTATAGCGGAAAGGTGCCAGAACGATCCGATGTGGAACAGGTCGTTACGTATGCAGCTGTCTACAGGGCCCGCCACGCAATCATTGCCGTTCCACAGCGGCCACATGACAGTCCATCGCTAGTCTCGATTGGGAGGGTTGGAAAGGTCAATATTTCGGTCTTAGCAATAGATCTTGATACGGCCGATCTATCCGGAGAGCTTGATAGGGCCGTTAAACAGCTTATGGAACGCGTCGCTCCGCACCTACTCACATAACCTTAATCTCAGGCGTTCACTTCGGAATCCCTCCCAGGCCTTTATCAATTGACCCTAGCGTTGATCGTCAACATGAACACGCGAAGCGACCTCTGGCCTTCAGTTTGTTCCTCAGTACGCTTAAGTAGGTCACGCCCAGAGCTGCAGCCCATTTGTTAAACGGTCATACGCGGCCCCTGCTCCTGCTGCGTTGTCTGCTGCTGAGTCTGCTCCATCTGTTGCTGACGCACCTGGTCCTGTTTGATGACCTCGGCCTGCTGGAGGTTCTGCTGGGCCGGCTGTTGAGACGCTTCTCGACCGTCCACGTGGGCGTGGAACTGCGGCGCTTTGTCCACCCCGTGCGGGGCATAGATCGCAACGACGTTCTGAGCGCCATCGCTCCCTAATCCTCCCGTGACCCTGTCCACTCGCTTGAGCAACGGGTCGTCCACCTGCTGCTTGTAAAGCGCAGCTGAGACATTCCTGGCCTCTTCTTCGTTCCAATTGCCCGTGCCTTTTACCCAGTCGTGGATGCGGGCATAGGTCTGATGGTCGGGGTGCACCGGGTTGTCGGCCAGCACCTGCAAAGGTGACCGAAGCGAGGATGGCTCAATGTCCGGGCGATGCTGGGCTGGGCCCAATTGGCGCACCTCCACTTCCCGCTGCTGACCGTGGGAGGTATCGACGAATCCGAACGCCTTGCCCTGTCCGCCCAAGCTCAGCCCGGCTCCCTCCAGCTTGGCCGTATCGGTGCCCAACTCTGCGAGGTCGTAACCGAGGCGCGGCAAGGCCTGGGTCGTGGATCCCGCACGCTCTCTCAACAACGCAGCCCCCGCGCTCACAGGGTAGGCCACATAGTAGCCGGGGTAGTTAGACGTGCCCTGGCGCCCCATGCTGCTGTCGCTTCGGTCGAAGTGACAAACGGCAACGGCTTCCACAGCCGGGCTGGAAATGCTGTTCCCTGTGCGTTGAAATCCGCGCTCGTCCAAGTGGATGCCCGGCTCAAGCTTTCCGTCTTTCACGCAAGCGGTTGTCGGCTCGACGCGACGCAGAAATTCGGCTTGGTTGAACTGCCCCGTGGTCGTCGCCACTCGGCTCGCAACGGCATTCATGCTCACCAACTCGGCCAAGGCTTCGTTTTGCCGAGCGGATGCAATGAATTCCTTGGACAGCCCCGTGGCATCAACGACTGATTCGCCGTATTGGATACCCTCTTTGAGCGCGGCATCGAGCTTGAACACAAAAGTGTTCAGAGAAACTTGCGCCGACGGCGCCATCAGCGCATGCCCGGTCTCATGCGCCACCGTTCCCGCCAACATGTCCAAGCGGTCGGAACGAATGGACGGCTCGAAAATCGAGGTATTGATGCTGACGGTGCCAGTCTTGTCATCGTAGTGCCCGCCCTCGTTCTGCTGGTTGGACACTTCCAGCCGGCGCAAGGTGCCCAGGTCGATGGCTTGCGTCATCACCGAAGTCAAATAAGGCGATGTATCGATGGCCTCTCGAAGGTCAGGCACTGCGCCTTTGGGGAGGCCCGGCTGCTGCTCCAGGTTCTGGAGCAACCGTTCAATGTCGCGCTGATCAGCCATCACGCGGCTCTATTTCGAGCCTGACCCGCGAAACGCAACGTGGGTCGTCGTGCTTGTCCGTGCTGACGACTACATACAAGCCAAGCCCGTCTGCGAGCGCTCGCTCAAAGTAGACCGTCGGCTTGAAGCCCACCGCGTTCTTGGTCACGCCGAACCCTCCTGCGACCAATGGGTCATGCAGCGATTTGAACGACAGGTCACAAGCCTCGGAAGGCCTCACTGTGAGCTCAATGGTGTGGCCGGGATGACGCGCGTAAGGCTTCCACACAGCGAACTCATAGTGCCCCGCACCCAGTGTGCCCTGGAGCCCTGTTCGCCGCCCTTGACTGTCTGGCGTCACCTCAAGCCCTGACACTTGCGCAACATGCATCGGGGCCATGTCTGCTCTGGTTTCGAAAGATTTGGCCATTCGAACGATGGCCTCGACCAATGCATCTGACGTTAGTGCTGGGCCTTGTGGCAATGGCGGGTAATCGCCCGACACCACAGCATTGGGAGCGGCTTGCCGGCTGGCCTCGTCTGCGGCCCTGTCCGCACTAGCAGCGGCTTTGTCTTGCTCGGAGCGCACGTCTGCGGCGCTGGGGGGATGTCCTTCCATCGTTTTCTCCTGAGAGGCGTAATCACTCGCCGGTCCTTGAGCACAGGCCAGCGTTCCTAACGAAAGGGTAAGCACCACAATGCTGCGAATCAGTAAGCGCAAGCTGAGCCTCCGTGAGTGCTCGATGTCCTTCGTTGCCACCAGAGTCTAACCGTCAGGTGTAGCGTGCGTCCCAGGATGGAATCACGCTCTCAAATCACCGGCACCATCAGCACCGTCTACGACTGCGAAGTCACTTACCAGCCATCCGTAAGTATCGCTAAGCGCATCGGCGATGTCTTCTTCGCTCGCGCACTCAACCGTGGCTTCCATCGGCAACGCGGGACGCTTGCCGTCGGTCTCCCAGACAATCCCGCGCACGTGAAACGCCTTCATTTCCTGCTCCTTGGAAGTGCAGCTGCCTTGGCAGTCTAGCGTCGGCAGGCTGCGCAGGTGAAGGGGCGGGCTATGCCCACCCCCTTGCTGCCAGGCTGGTGTGCTGACGCCCGCCGATGACCAGATGGTCGAGGACGCGGATGTCGAGAAGCGACAGCGCCTGCTTCAGGCGTTCGGTGACCTTGCGGTCTGCTTCGCTCGGCTCCGGGTTCCCGCTCGGGTGGTTGTGGAAGAGGATGACGGCGACGGCGTTGAGGTCCAGGGCACGCTTTGCTACGACTCGCGGGTGGACATCGCACCCGTCGATGGTGCCGCTGAAGAGGTGCTCAGTGGCCAGGATGTGGTGCTTGGTATCAAGGAAGACGACGCCGAAGACTTCGTGCGGCAGGTGGGCGCAGCGGGCGACCAGGTAGCTGCCGGCTTGCTCCGGGCTGTGGATGCGGCCTTGGCGTTGAAGGCGCTGCTCCAGGATATTCGCTGCCGCGAGGAGAATCCCCTCCTCGTCCATCTGGAGTTGGTATTGAGTCTTCAGGTCTTGGGTGCGCTTCATCGGTTCTTCTCCACCAGCGCGTTGTGCGCCTCGTGGGAACCGGCAGGCGAAGCGTTCGGCTCGACCGCACCCGAGAGCGAGCACCGCGCAAGCGGCGCACAGCGAAGGGCCGCAACAAAGCGCCAGCGTCGAGAAGGAGGCCTGCCCTTGCGGTTGGGACAGCGAAGCTAAGGTCCCTTGAGAGGCCCAGCGTTGGTGGAGACAGCATCATGCATGCCCTCCAAGGCTTGCGGACCAAGCGGCATTCGGATGGACGGGTGACTGATGTCAGCAAGCGATGACTGGGCTGTGCAGCCAGTGATGGGCTACTGCGGACCTGTGCTTGCTTGTCTACGCCAGCATCGCTGCGCACGAGAAGCACGCAGGCATCGGGATAGGCTGGTCGGCACCAATGGACTCAGACATGTTCGTCCATGTTTTCCAGCCCGTGCCAGGACAAGATTTCGTCAGCTCGACGGCCGACGAACTGCACGTCCTCACCAGTCGTAGCCTCTTGCTCGATAGCAGCAGCCATGTTGGCAAAGGCTTGCCAGAAGTGGCGGCGATCAGGACTGGAAGCTCGCAGGGCGGGCACCGCAGCATCCAAACGCTCAAGGTGACGGCGAAGTCCGGCTCTGTCCATGGGCTTGAGTATCAGCAGCCTTGTCGCACTGCTTGAGACGCATCCACCAAGGCAGCGCGGAATCAGTTTCGGGTGCCGGCACGACGCTGCTCAAGCGTCCGCAGGGTGAGCGACCATCGGGTCCCACGTCCGGCAAGGTCAGACTGCACTCCTAGCATTCGTCGCACCATCGGTGTCGCGCCCTATCGGATGTCAGAAAGTTCCGATCCAGGCATATCGCTGCTTTGAATATAAATTCAGACTAACAATAATAGGCTAACATTTAACTTAAGTTCATTTTAAAAATCGAGCGACAAGCTCATTTAGTTAGCTTATTTACTGCAAACAGTACAGAATTGACTGCGATAAATCGACAAGAATTCCCTCGCAACCCTTGTTTTATAAGGGTTTCCGCCAGGTAACGGATTAGCGAATCTGGAAAACATTCCAGAGGGGACACGCTGACGCCTAAGGACTGCGCCGACACCGCAGATTTTTGTATCGCCCCCGTTGACGAATTTTCGTCCTGTCATATCCCTACTTCCATCTTTCGATGGAAGTGACCCATGACCAGCAACCCCTCCGCAGCACTCAACGATTACATTGCTTCGCCCTTCGGGCTCTTGCATTTAGAAGGCATCCACATCGGCCGGTTCCGCATTGACCGCGCCATCATCCGAGGTCGAGAAGCGGCTATCAACCTCCAAGAATGCATCCTCGCCGCGCTCGACGAAACCGGACGGAAGAGCGGTCTGAAGAACAGCACGCGCTATCCTGCGCAGCTGCCCATGGGCACGCCGGCGCGCCCTCTGGCAAAGGAGATCGAGGATCATCTGGAGGACATGCGTCGCCGGCAACTGGAGCCCAAAACCATCCAGTCCACCGAGCGCACGTTGAAGCTCCTGCTTCTTACCTGCGGCAACATCTCCGCGGCTCGAGTGGACTATTACCACATCCAGGCGCTCTGGAAACTGCTGCGCTGGGCCCCAAGGAACCTGGTGTCGGATCCGCTGCTGAAGGACCTCTCCTTCGACGAAGCGATCGCGCTGGGGAAAGAGCAAGACGTGCCGCCGCTGTCACCTGCCACGGAAGAGCGTCACCGCCGATTCCTTGTTGCCTTCTTCAACCACTTGGTCAACGGACAAGCCATCGACTTGTCACCGATGAAAGCCTTCCGGAAACCCAAAGAAGATCACACCATCGATCCCGACAAGGCCATCCGTCTCTTCGAGGACGCAGACCTGCAAGCCATTTTTGACCCCGCAACCTTCATCCCTTGGGCCAAGAAACCGCAGTATTGGTGGGCACCGATGCTCGGCTTGTATACCGGTGCCAGGGTCAACGAAGTCTGCCAGCTGAAGTTGAGCGACATCATTGAGGAACGCGGGGTGTGGTGCATCGCTTTCCAGAAGACGTTGGACCAAGACTTGGCCGCAGACCCGAAGCGACGGCGGCGCAGCCGGCAAAGCATGAAGGGAGCCGGCTGCATGCGCATCATCCCCATCGCGAAACCGCTCTTGGAGGCCGGATTCCTGGAGTTCGTGGAAGACATGAAAGCGATCGGCCACCCGCGGCTGTTCCCCCTCCTCTCTGCGGGCGTGAACCGCACGACAGGGGAAACCAATGCGCGCTACAGCCAGCAGTTTGTGGTGGATTTTGGGCGCTACCTGAAGAGCCTGGGCTTTCCCAAGGGCATCGGATTCCACGCCTTCCGCCACACCCTGGCAACCGAGCTTGATGTCAACGATGTTCCGGAGAAGGAGATTGCGCTGGTCACCGGCCACAGCACCGACCCACGGGACCGCGTCCAAGTGCTGCGCAGGCACTACCTCCACAAGAAGCCGCAGGTGACGCGCAGCAAGCAGATCAGCGCTTTGGAGCTGTATCAGCCCAATGTGGAACTGCCTCGCTATGAGCGAGGGCAGTTTGCTACGTGCTTGGCTGATCCGAGCAAGTTTTACCCGTAACGCACGGCAACTAACCAATGAACCACTCGACCAATCCGGGCGCATGTATGCCCGGCCAAAAATTCTCAGGCTTTCCACCATGAGCCTCACCACATGCCTACCACCGACCTACCCTCCTCCCCAGTCGAAACCAACCTAGCAAAGCAGCAATACGCTAGCGGAGCGATCTAAATGGCATCTATGTATGGCGATTGCACGATTCCGGCGCGCGTGTAGTTCATTACTACTCATAAAAAAGCTCACCATGCAGGCCAATCATCAGATCACCATCGATTTCGGAGAAAGGAATCTCAACAATGTCATCGGGGTGCCGAGGAAGGGCACGACCTTCATGCGGGGCATTTTTGGTGTGCCCCTTTACTTTTACCCCATCTTCTTTGATGTAGGGGAGAACAACAATTCGTCCGTGATTCTGCGAAATAATCGTTCCTTCTCGCCACAAAGCTTCTCCGTCTGAGCTTCCCTTCGCTGACCCAAGCTCCTTCACTAGCCAGCCAACGTTCTTATGAGTTTCATACCAGAAAACATAACATCCGTAGACAAGGACCTTTTCACCTTTAGCTAGCGCTTCTGCAAGAAGGCGCTTTATTCCGGCCAGCTTAAGCAGCTCGTTAGCTCTGGGGAGAAGAATCTGCCGGATAGCCGCTTTTGTCTTACCCCAATGAGATGAGCCATAAAGGTCAAAGCCATTGGCTATTTTTGCCCGATGGCATGATAGCAGCCCTTTTCTATTGGGATACCGGGGCGAAGACCATGAACCATTCTCCAAGCGGAAAAACACAATTGGACGCCCTTCCGACCTGATAAGAACTAGCTGCAAGTATGGGAACTGCCTCAGCTCATCTGCGATTAGCTCTCTATAATCCTCACTACTCTTATGGAGTATTAGCTTGCTTTCGTCAAAAATAACGCCCTTCTTCCGCGCGCGCGCCTGCACAAGCATTGCCCGCTCTTCTTGAGCTAATCTCTTGGTGGCCTGGAGACTTTTTTCGGCCTTTAATCGAAGTGAAATCCGCTGTGACTGGCTTGGCTCCTGTTCGATTCGAAGACTTGCTTCAGCGTTGATCACAGCGCATCGCTCTTCAGCAGCAGAAAGCTCAGAATAAATGTCTGCGTAGGACACCCCATTCCGCACGACCGGCCCAGACTTTTTCCACTTCGGTGCCTCGCCATCTTTGTGCACCAACACTTCAACTTGCCAGCGTTCAAACCAATAATCATAGGACGGACGAGCTGCGATAATCATTCCTAACCCCTTCCTTGCGCAATCGCCAGAGTAGATTAGTGCTACTTCCTGGGCTCGTCCAAGTGGTTTTTTATCAGGTCAAGCACGCCCTGCTGACGCTCCGCGGGCAAACGAGCAACCAGCAGGATGACCTCGGCGAGCACATCCGAACTTGCATGGAAGTAAGCCGGCGGCACGCCCAGCGCGTTGCTCAAAGCAGCCAACGTCTCGTGGTCGGGCTCCCGCTCCCCCCGCTCGTAGCGGGAGAGTCGTGACGAGGCAGCTTTCTCGTTCATCCCCAGCAGCGCTCCCAGTTCGACTTGCGACAGGCCCGCCACGCGCCTGGCCGCACGTAGGCGACGACCAAAGACGGAACCTGTGGGCAGAGATGCGGGCATGGAGATCTAACTGATGGCTAACCTCCAAGTCTGCACCGAGTAGCATCCTAGCGCACTTATCTGCCAATATGGCAGATAGAACCGCACCCATCAGAGGCCATATGGAACTTTCAGGACAAGGAGCGTTCGCAGCGCTCCTGGCGTTGACGCTCATCTCGCCACTCCCCGCCCACGCTCAGGACACCCAGCCGCAAAAGCCTGGCTTCTTGCGCCAGCTCGGCGGCAGCTTGAAGGACGCGGGCCAGCGGATGGTCGGCATCAAGCCGAACGCCGGCATCCAGGCCGGCAGCCAAGGCGCCGGCTCGATCTACGAACCCCTCAGCGGCGCCGGGAAGCTGCCAAACCTCTTCAAGGGCGATAACCACCAGCAGGCCCAGCTTGGGAAGCTGGATTGGCCCCGAGTCGCGTTGACCTTCACCGAGTGGGGCGCTTCCCTCCCCTGCTGGACCGCAGAAGCGCGCATCTGGACCAGCCCCACAGTATCGAGCGTCGAGACCTTCCGCACATGCTTCGATGCTGCCGTGACGGAAACGGACGACCTGGGGGAGACGGCGGAACTCAACAGCGCAGCGCTGTGGAAAGGCCGCGACTCGCTCAACGGCATCCGGGTGCTGCCCAGCAAGCCCAACACGGGCGCACAGCGGTCAGCAGGTCCCAACCCGCCTGCACAGCCGTTCGTGGTCAACGTGAGCCGCCCTGGAGTCGCCGACCGTGCGGTGGACGTGTCGCTGCGGGTGGCGTGGGTCTCCGGGTTTATACAGACCGCGGATCTGCACCCGGGGGCCAGCGGCCTGCTGACGCCCTTCAAAGACACCCGGATGTGGATCGCTGGGTTCAAGCCCGATGGGAACCGCGACAAGTAAGCCGGTCGCCCTCTATATCACTCATCAGCAAAGGAACGACATGAAAAACGCACGGATCGCCTTGGTCGTCCTGACCTTGGCCCTCGGCCTGACCGCTTGCGGCGGCAAGCCCTCGTCTGACAACGCCAAGGAAGCCTTTGTCCGACTGCTGAAAGACAGCGGTGCCGGCCAAGTCACCGACGTCCAAAACTTCGAACTCACCGGCTGCGTGGAAGCGGAAGGCATAGACGGCTACCGCTGCGACACGCGCGGCCAGGCCGTGCTCAACATCGAGGGCCGGCAGGTGCCCATCCCGGTCAGTAAGAATCTTCGCTATGCGAAGGCCGACGGCACGTGGAGGGCCTACGCCAGATGAAGACCCGACCCGATTCGATGGCAGGAACGTCCGCTGGCACCGTGGGCGGGCTTGGCGGGGGCGGCGCATTGCGCGCCGCTCCCAAGAAAGTCCTGACGCCGCACACGCGCTTCTTCCGGTGGTTCTCGCTCAGCCTGCTCTTCCTGGGCCCGTTCGGCTTCATCGTCGGGCCGCTGATGGCTCGGCGGGGCCTGAGGAAGGCGGAGCGGCTCTATCCGCAGGAGGCCGGCGCGGCTCGACGGCGCGATCAGGGCTTCAGCTGGGCCCAGTGGTGGGTCATGACGCCGCTGACCGTGATGGGAGCTTTCTGGGTCACCTCTGTGCTCAGCGGACTCCCCATGGTGCTGGTGGTGTTGTGGCTGCAGCTGACGCAATGACTTAAGGACTTAATCCTACCCGCCCAGAACAGCTACACGCGCCCTTTTGTCGTGCTGCGGCCACTCAGGACCGCCTTGTATCATCCGCATATTGTCGGGACGACTATGAAGTTGCACTCATAGCAGCGAAGGTCAGCTTACGGAAAAGCATAAAGGCTTCGCTGAGTCCCTTTTGCGTATACACGAAACACAAGCATGCCCCAAAAAGACAGGGCCCGGCTATGCCGGGCCCTGATAGACTTGCTAGCCGCTACCTAGCTAATCGATGAGTACTTGAGCCTTACGCCCTGACCCTCACCAGGTGCACCGCGGACCCTTGAGCCAACCCAAATTCTGTTACGTGTCACAAGTTGGCCCTACATTTTTAACGACCGTCGGGCATAAGAACGGTCTGTGTGAAGACTACTAGCATCGCTAGTCAGTGTCAACGCCTAGATCTTCACATACCTATCTAGAGATCCTAGAAGGCAGACGCGCTGAACTTGGGGCGTGCCGAGCTGAAGTAGCAATCGGCTCATCACAGCCAATGATTGCCCGGTAGCCAGCAAGTCGTCCACTAACAGCAAGGATCCACTGGGGAATGGGATTGTAGTGTTCCACTGGATGGGCTCCACATGAGCTCGGTCACGAACTTTTACATCCTTCATAGAGAAATCTTGGCCAGGGTTCTTTTGTAAAAGCGAAATTATCTCCCCTATTGCTACTTGCTCTCTTTTTCTGAGTGGCACATTTTTTTTCCTGTAAATCAATTCACTGACGACTAACGAATTCTTTTTCTTAAGAAACCCGCAAGGGAGAAGTGGCAATCCAGTAGCCTTCGAAATTCTTCTTGCCACTATATTCGCAATTCCATGCGATGAAGGAACTGCCATAATTGCATCAACAGTGAGATGAGGAACCAAATTTGTGATTGAGTTACTCATATCTGGAATGAATTTAAAAACTTCACGGCGAGAGATGGAAAATCCGCCCCTGCCTTTCAGAGCGTAAATAAGTGGATTTCCATCACCATTATCCGCTTTAACTCTCCTGAAAATTGCAAATACAGCGTCTCCCACCGAAGATAATTGCCTCGAAGGATTATTATGAATCGAGCTATCAACCCTATCATTCGAGCTATCAAAATAAACTGATTTCGAGGTAAAATTTATTCTAATCCCCAAGCACCACCCCCAAGATTTCCGTATTTATGCGCACTATCACAACTAGCGAGGCGGCATCAGCAGATGATTCAACACTATCAGCTAAGCAAATCTCGCAAATCAAACACAACTCCTCACGTAACCGCAGTGTAAAAAATCACTTACTTGAGCATAGACTGCTTGAAAATTGTTTCGGCGTATATGAAGGCAAAAAAGCAGGAGAAATAAACCTTGCGAGGGTCGCCACCCGATCCGGCAAGCTCCGCCGATCAATGTAAAACTTCTCCAAGACCGTCTGCCCGGTCCCGTGCCCCGTGAGAGCTCCAATAGCAGAAGCCGACACCCCTGCCTCATCCAGCTTTGATGCGATGGTATGGCGGAATCCGTGGAACCCCTGCCCCTTCTCCGATACGCCTTGCCGCTTGATGTAGACGGAGAACTGACGGCTCAGCTGTCGTCCGTAGCCCAGTCCTGTTGAGTTGGGCAGGTCCGGGAAGAGCCGCTCGACCCCAGCTTGCCTCGCCTCTTTCACATAATCCAGAAAGCCGCAGTCGATCACCGGTTGGGCCAGCGGAATGAACCGCCGGCTGTGCTTGTTCTTGATGCTCTGCTTCTTTCCGATCTTCCGCACGAAGAAGCCGGGCACACCGTCGATGGTGTCGATATCCTCCAGCCGTAGCTGCGCGATCTCGTTGACGCGAGCTCCCGAGTAAAGCCCGAGGATCGGCCCAAACCACCGATGCGGATACTTTGACGCCCACTTCGGGAATTCCACCGGGTCAAAGATGGCCTTCAACTCGGCGTCCGTGAAAGGCGAGCCCGTGTCTTCCGAATCAGGGGTGGCGATCGCCCGGATGCCCGCCAGTGGGTTCACCGCCAGGTGCTTTCCCTCCACCAAGGAAACGAGGAAGACGCTCAACCGTTGACGGTGCTTGGCCATGGTCCACGCCGCCGGCTCCGGTTCCTGATTCTTCTTCGCCAGCTTGATGACGTCAGGCACCGACAGGTCCCGATAGGCCGGCCGCTTGGTTGCATTCGAAGGCCAGTAGCGCACGCCCTCGAAGAAGGCCCGCACGTGATCCTGGGTCAGCGAGGCCACGGGGACGTCCTTGCCGATGATTCCGGCAAACAGGCGCAGCGTGTGGCGGCTTTCGAGCACGGTCTTTTGATGCAGGCGTGCCCCGGCCAGGTCCCTCAAATGATCGGCCATCGCCTTGGACAGCATCAGCGCCTTGGGTGCATCGCCGCCGCCGGATATGCGCTGACTGCCCTCGCGCAACTGTTGCCGACGCTTGGCCACCCTTGCCGCCATGACCTCAGTGGGCTCTGTCTGCCGCGCCCGCACCATTAGGTCTCCGAAGATTCCGGCATCGGCGGGGTTGTCCAGCTGCGCCTGAGCGATGCGCGTGCCGTCGGGCAGCGTCACATCTTTCAGGGTCAGCTCTTTGATGTCCCCACTGCGAACCTTTTCCAGCAGTTCTTCCAGATCCACGGTCATCCCTTTCCGCATGGCATCGAATGCCATCGATAGTGCCATCCCCATCGTGGCCGCCGCCAGCCTGGCGTGGTCACCGCGACGGTTTCCCAGCGATCGGACAAGGTAACGCGAGCCAATCAGGGCTCGAAGATCGGTCGGAACGAAGAAGCGCGCATACAGGCCAGCCGAGCGCGACATCATCAGAGGCTTGGGCAAGATTGATACCTCGATTGATACCTCAAGGGGCATCGCTCGGAATCATCAACCGGCCTGAATATCTAACTCAATCAACCAGTTACGGACTGAGTAGAAGCTCTGGAGCGGGCGAAGGGAATCGAACCCTCGTCAGTAGCTTGGGAAGCTACAGCTCTACCATTGAGCTACGCCCGCTTGGCGTGGGGAGAGTTTAGGCGGGTGCAGGTGTCGGGCGCAATGCGCAGACGTGACGAGGGCCGGTTGCCCGGCCCTCGTCTCTTACCTCAGCGCTACCAAGCCAGTCGGCGCACTCAGAAATTGCCGCTGAAGTTCACGAACAAGGTGGCATCGCGGGCGCTGCGCTGAGCAGTGGTGGTGCTCAGGCCCACGTTGCTCTGCAAACCCCACAGGCCGGTACGCGCGCCCAGCACCACAGTGGCGTAGTTGCGGTCGAAGTTCTGGCCCGGCACGGTGTACATGCCCACTTCCGGCATCGACTGCAGCCAGGCGCTGGCTTCGCCGCCGTCCTTGAACTCGTGGTCGTAGGTCGCCTGCACGTACGGCTTGACCGCCGCACCGTCCAGACGCACCTGGAAGCCGATGCGGCCGACCAGCGAGTCGATATCCTGGTCGGCATACCCCAGCGCGGTGGAGCTCTCGTTGCTTTCGGTGTAGCCGTCGAGCTTGAGCTTCTGCCAGGTCAGGCCGACCACCGGGCCGTACTTGACGTTGCCTTCGCCCAGCGAATAGCCGGCGTTGACGGCGGCGGTCAGGTTGCTGCCGTCCGGCGATCCGCTGTGCACACGCGTGGCTGGCCCGAGCTGGACTTCGCGGTCGACGTCGTAGCTCAACCAGCTGTAGCTGACCTGCGCGTTGACCCACACCGGACCGGTGTACCAGCCGAAGAAGCCGCCCAGAGTGGTGTCGTCCTGCTTGAAGCTGCCGTTACGGTTGCCGAAGTCGGCGTCCATGCGGCCGAAGCCGGCAAAGCCGCCGAAGACCATGTCGCCAGCGCTCCAATCCACGCCGAACAGGCCGGCCGGCGCCATGCCGTCGTACAGATCGGCGTGATCGTAGCGCTGCATGTCGCCGCGCACGCTGCCCCACCAGCGCAGACCATCCGCGTCCGGCTTGCCGTCCAGATGCCAAGCCACCTGGTCGGCACGCGCACGGCCACCGGCCTGCGCCGAGTGGGTCAGCACCTGCTGCAGACGCGGCGCTTCCAGCAGCGAGATCGCGTACTGGCCCAGGATCTGATGGACCGCGGTGGTCGGGTGGATGCCGTCGGCGAACACATAGGTGTTCTGCGCGTTGGCCGCGACCAGGCTGGTCGGGTTGCACGCAGGCAGCGGCACGGCCGGGTTGCAGGCGGTGTTGGTGACGTTGGTGAAGCCGAAGGTGCCCGGTGCGGCGACGATTTCCTGCAGCATGTGGAAGGTGTCGACCGGGATCACACGCAGGCCGGCCGACTGGAGGCCGTTGAACAGCGCGGTGTTGTACGTGGTCGCAGCGGCGGTGCCCTGGGCCATTGCGACGGCGCCGCCAGCGCGGAAGCGCGGGGTGATACCGACGTCCGGAATGGTCGGCACCATGACGTAACGCGCGCCGGCATTCTGCAAGGTCGCCACGGCGCCGACCTGAGCGGTCACTGCACTGCCGATGATGGCCTGCGCCTGTGCCGGCGCGGCGGCTGCGGCGAGCAGATCGTTGGCGCCGCCCCACACGGTGTAGAGCGCATTCGGGTTGGCGCGGCCGCCGTTGGCGGTGAGGTAGGTGTTGATCTGGCTGGTCACCGACGGCGCGGCGCCGAGCGCGCTGACCGAGCTGGCCTGGATGCGCGCGCCGCCGGCAGCGTAGTTGTCGCCGGTCTGGCCATTGCCGTTGGGCGCAGCGTTGGTGCCGAAGTGGTCGCCGACATACTCGGCCCACACCCAACCCGGGTTGGTGGTGAACTTGCCGGTGACTGCGCGCGAGGCGGCCGGCAGCAGCGGGTTGTAGTAGCCGCTGTCGGTGAGGCTGTCGCCGAAGAAGACGGTCTGGTCGAAGGCCGACTCGGCCATGGCCGGGGTGGCCGCGATAGCGATGGCAACGGCCATCAGGGAGCGGATCGGGCGAAGTGTTGAAGCCATGGGAGTGCCTGCTTGAAAGTGGATGGGACCGGACCGGGCTGCGTACGTACGCCGGCGAATGGCAATGGTTTCACCCTCGCCGCCTGCGCTCACGCTGCACCGCCGCATAACGCAAAAACGCGCGTCCTGACGGCGCGCGATGCCACAATGATGACATGAACATTCAACTCAACGGCAGCCCGCGCACGCTTCCCGATCACCTACCGCTCGCGGCCCTGCTGGACCAGGAGGGCTTGGCACAGCGACGTGTGGCAGTGGAGGTCAATGGCGAAATCGTGTCGCGCGGACGGCATGCCGAACATGCGTTGCGCGAGGGCGATGTGGTGGAGATCGTGCACGCCTTGGGTGGCGGTTGATGCCCTGCGCGGGCGGCGCATCCGCGCCCGATCGGTGATAATTGCCGGATGACGAATCCCGCCCCCTCTGATGCGCTGGTCATCGCCGGCAAACGCTACCGTTCGCGCCTGTTGACAGGCACCGGCAAGTTCAAGGATCTGGACGAAACCCGCCTGGCCACCGAGGCCTCTGCCGCCGAAATCGTGACCGTGGCGATCCGCCGCGTGAACATCGGCCAGGACCCGAATGCGCCCAGCCTGCTCGACGTGCTGCCGCCTGATCGCTACACGCTGCTGCCCAACACCGCCGGCTGCTACACCGCCGAAGACGCGGTGCGCACCTGCCGGCTGGCCCGCGAGCTGCTCGACGGCCACAACCTCACCAAGCTGGAAGTGCTGGGCGACGCGCGCACGCTGTACCCGGACGTGGTGCAGACGCTCAAGGCCGCCGAGCAATTGGTGGCCGATGGCTTCGAGGTCATGGTCTATACCTCCGACGACCCGATCCTGGCCAAGCGCCTGGAAGAGATCGGCTGCGTGGCGGTGATGCCGCTGGCGGCGCCGATCGGCTCGGGCCTGGGCATCCAGAACAAGTACAACCTGCTGGAAATCATCGAAAACGCCAAAGTACCGATCATCGTCGATGCCGGCGTGGGCACGGCATCGGACGCGGCGATTGCGATGGAGCTGGGCTGCGACGGCGTGTTGATGAATACCGCCATTGCCGGTGCGCGCGATCCAATCCTGATGGCCAGCGCGATGCGCAAGGCGATCGAGGCCGGGCGCGAGGCGTTTCTGGCCGGGCGGATTCCGCGCAAGCGGTATGCCTCGGCGTCGAGCCCGGTCGATGGTGTGATCGGATGAGTGGGTGTGCTGCGTTGATATTGCAGTCGATGCGCAGTGATTGGCCGTGTGACGTGCCGGGTGTTGCCATTGCTGGATCGCGCGTTGCTGCGAGTGCCCTCGGCACGCCGTACCCTCACCCCAACCCCCGCTCCGCGCCCCGGCCCGCGCCTGCGTCGCGGGCGCTCCTATGCACGCGCGCCTACGGCGCGCAAGCTGTGCCTCCTCGCCCCGACGGGACAGGGGCTTTTGTTTTTCGATATGACTGACATTTCATGACCGACCCGTTTACCAGCGACGGCGCCAAGATGCCGCCCAAGCCCTTCACCATCGAAGAAGGGCGCCGCCAGGTGCGTAGCTTCGTGTTGCGCCAGGGCCGCTTCACGCCCGCGCAGCAGCGCGCCTTCGACGAGTTGTGGCCGCGCTTCGGGCTGGATTACACCGGGGAGCGTCGCGACCTGGATGCCGCGTTCGGCCGTCCCGCACCCAAGGTGCTGGAAATCGGCTTCGGCAACGGCGCCGCGTTGCGCTTTGCCGCGCAGCACGACCCCAGCCGCGACTACATCGGTATCGAAGTGCATGCGCCCGGCGTCGGCCGGCTGCTCAATGCGCTGCACGATGACGGCGGCACGCATGTGCGTCTGTATCACCACGATGCGGTGGAAGTGCTCGAGCACGAGATTGCCGATGGCGCGCTGGATGAAGTGCGCATCTACTTCCCCGATCCGTGGCACAAAAAACGCCACAACAAGCGTCGCCTGATCCAGCCGGCCTTCGCGCAGCTGCTGGTGCGCAAGCTACGCGAAGGCGGCCGTCTACATGCCGCCACCGATTGGGCCGACTACGCCGAACAGATGTGGGACGTCCTCGATGCCACACCGGGTCTGGTCAACCGCGCCGGTCCGCGCGGCCACGTCGAACGCCCCGCCTGGCGCCCGCAAACCCACTTCGAAACCCGCGGCCAGAAACTCGGCCACGGCGTCTGGGATCTGCTCTACGACCGGGAATCGGGAATAGGGAATGGGGAATCGCCAGGGCACACGCCAGCGGCGCCCGGATAACTTGCCAGCGTCAGCGCCTCCGCTTTTTCCATTCCCCATTCCCGACTCACCATCCCCGGCCCCCAATGGATACCGCGCTGACACTGACCAACGATATGAAGCTCGTCCTCGGGCTGGTCGGTTTCACGATGGCGATGTTTCTGTTCGAGCGCATCCGCGCCGATGTGGTGGCCTTGATCGTGCTGGTGGTGCTGGGCGTCACCGGGCTGGTGGCGCCGGAAGAATTGTTCGGCGGCTTTTCCGGTAATGCGGTGATGAGCATCATCGCCACCACCATTCTTGGCGCGGGGCTGGAGCGCACCGGCGCCTTGAACCGGTTGGCCACCTGGCTGCTGCGGCGTTCGCACGGCAGCGAGCAGCGCTTGATGATGATGACGCTGGCCATCTCCGGCTTGAACTCATCGTTCATGCAGAACCCCTCGGTGATGGCCTTGTACCTGCCGGTGGCTTCGCGGCTGGCGGCACGCACCGGGCTGACCCTGCAACGCATGTTGTTGCCCATCGCTGCAGCCATCGTGATGGGCGGCGCGCTCACCATGGTGGGCAATTCGCCGTTGATTCTGCTCAACGATCTGTTGGTCTCGGCCAACAACAACCTGCCCTCGGGCATGGCCAGCATCGAGCCGTTGACGATGTTCGCGCCCTTGCCGATCGGCCTGGCCTTGCTGATCGCGGCATTGCTGTACTTCCGCTTCTATGGCGATCGCAAGCTGATCGAAGAGGAACGCCTGATCAACGAAGGCGTCACGCCGTCGCGCACCGAAAGCTATTTCGCCAAGACCTACGGCATCGATGGCGACGTGTTCGAGCTCACCGTGACCGCCGAGAGCCCATTGGTCGGCATGACCCTGGGCGAGGCAGAAGCCATTCACGACGCGCCGCTGCTGCTAGCCCTGAAGACCGGCAACGACACCCGCCTGGCGCCGCCGGCGGACATGCGTATCTGGGTCGGCAGCGTGCTGGGTGCGATGGGCCAACGCCAGGAGGTCGCCGATTTTGCGCAGAATCACTTCCTGCGCATGTCCTCGCGGCTGCGCAACCTGGGCGATCTGTTCAACCCCAGCCTTGCGGGTATTTCCGAAGCGGTGATTCCGCCCAACTCGCGCCTGATCGGCAAGAGCGCCGGCGAACTGCGCTTGCGCAAGCAGAGCGGCATCAGCCTGCTGGCGATCAACCGCGACAAGCAGGTAATCCGCGAAGACGTACGCAACGTGCCGCTGCGTGCTGGCGACATGCTGGTGTTCCACAGCATCTGGCAGGACCTGGCGCAGGCGGCGGAAAGCCGCGACTTCGTACCGGTCACCGACTTTCCCAAGGGCGAGCAGCGTCCGCACAAGTTCAAGATCGCGATGGCGATCTTCGCCTTCACCATCCTGATTGCGCTGACCTCGCGCCTGCCGGTGGCGCTGACGCTGATGACCGGTGTGGCCTGCATGCTGGTCAGCGGCGTGCTGCGCATGGACGAGGCTTATGCGTCGATCAACTGGAAGACCATCTTCATGATGGCCGGCTTGATTCCGCTCGGCTGGGCGATGGACAGCAGCGGCACCGCCGCCTGGGTGGCCGGCCACACCATCGACCGTCTGCCCGAAGGTGTGCCGGTGTGGGCGCTGGAAATCAGCCTGGCGTTGCTGACCACGGCATTTTCGTTGGTGATCAGCCACGTCGGCGCAACCATCGTGATGGTGCCGATCGCGGTCAATCTGGCGCTGGCAGCCAACGGCAACCCCACTGCGTTCGCACTGATCGTGGCGTTGTCGGCGTCCAACAATCTGATGACCGCCTCCAACCCGGTGATCTCGATGGTGGCCGGCCCGGCCAACTATCAACCGCGCGAGTTGTGGCGCGTAGGCGCACCGCTGTCGCTGATCTACATCGTGGTGATGGTGTCGATGATCAATCTGATGTTCTGGTGGGCGGCGCGCTAAGGGGCGGCGCGTTGCGGGTTAACGATCTAACCGCGTGTGCCGGCATCGACTGCCACGCTGTGCACACACCAACCTGCCTGCAATGGCACGTCGTCACTCTGCATCGCAGCAGGCACCGGCCGCGCCCGCTATCGGGCTGCGGTGCGACCGCGTTGTCGGCGGTTATCCGAGCAGCACGTGCTCGCCGTCGATGCGTACCGGCACGGCGACGAGCGATTGACCACGACAGGGGCCGCTGATGCATTCGCCCGCGACGAGCTCGAACGCGGCGCCGTGCGCAGCGCAGACCAGATGGCCGTCCTTGGTCTTGAGGAACTGACCCGGCGCCCAATCCAGCCTGCGTCCGGCATGCGGGCAGACGTTCAACCACGCACGCACCTTCGCACCTTCGCGATACAGCACCAGCGACTCCGGGCCGTCTTCCCACGCGGCTTCCACTTCCAGAAATCCGGCATCGGGAATCTGCGCCAAGCTGGCGAGCGTGGTCGGTGAGGACGATGGCATGGGCAACGACTGCGCAAGAACGATCGCCGATTGTGGCATGCGCCCGCACCGCCGCTGCGCGAGGCGCAACGCCGTGTCGATGACCGCGCCATCTGCGAGCTGACCAGGTAGCGACGGCAATCCGGGCAAGACCGCAGACCCCGGCCAGCACATACAACGTGATGGATTTAACAAAACGCTGATCGAATTAACGAACTTTTCACTCAATGACATGAAACCGCAACGATACTGCGCGCTTGTTTCCTGCCCGGCAGCCCACCGCCATGCCTGCACGTATCTTCCAATTCGGCAACCTCCATCACCTGTTTGCGCCACGCAAGCCGCGCCACCCATTGGTGCGCGTTGCGGCGGGTCTCGCCGGCCTGGTGATCCTTGCGGTGCTGATCTTCTTCAGTGTGTTCGTCGGCGCGGCAATGATTCTGGGCGGCGTCGCCTGGAAACTGTTGAGCAAGTCGAACCGACGCACACCGCAGCAAGCGCGCGTGGTCGAGGCCGAATACCGCGTGGTGCGCAAACCCGCGCTACCGATGTCGCACTGAGCGCGTCGCGCTTGTGCGGCACACCCGACGCACTTGACAGCGGGTTCTACATCGTCGACACATTGAATCGGCATGTCTGCAGGCATGCCGATGTGCGTTTTGGGTTGCCGATCGGCCGACGATATTGAGCTGCGAACGGGCGCCCTGCCGCTCACTTCAGCACTGAAGGTTCCGTCGTACACGGCCAAGCGGCTAGACTCACGCGTCCCGTTCCGAGGATGCGTGCATGACTGACGATGTGATTCCCGCTGCCGATGTTCCGCGCATTCCGGTGGTGGGTGGCGGCAACTTTCCGGTGCACCGCGTCTACTGCGTGGGCCGTAACTTTGCCGATCACGCGCGCGAGATGGGCGCCACCGCGCCAGCGTCCAAGGCCGAGCGTGGCCAGCCGACCTTTTTCATGAAGCCTGCCGACGCCATCGTGGTTGGTCACGGCGACCAGATCCCCTACCCGCCCGGCACCAAGGAGCTGCACCACGAAGTGGAGCTGGTGGTGGCGCTGGGGAGCGATGCGCCAGCTGGTGAGTTGCCCGTGGATCAAGCCGAAGGCCTGATCTATGGCTATGGCGTGGGCCTGGATCTGACCCGTCGCGATCTGCAGGCCGCGGCCAAGGCCAAGGGCCTGCCGTGGGACATCGCCAAGGGCTTCGACCATTCCGCACCGATCAGCGAGTTGGTGCATGCGGGCGAAGTGGGCGCACTGGATGCGTTGAACCTGTCGCTGGAAGTCAACGGACAGGTACGTCAGCAATCGTTGCTGGATCAGATGATCTGGAACGTGCCGGAAATTCTGCATGAGCTATCCAAGCTATATGCACTGCGCGCAGGCGATCTGATTTTCATGGGCACACCGGCCGGCGTGGGTCCGTTGCTGCCGGGCGATCAGTTCAGTGCGCGCCTGGAAAATGTGGCCGAACGCCACGGCATCATCGCGGGCTGACATCGGCCGGGCTAGGATCGGCACAGCGGCAGTCGGTCCGCGTCCGCCTCTGGAGTGCGTTATGGGAATGGTCAGCGAATTCAAGCAATTCGCGATGCGAGGCAACGTCGTCGATCTTGCGGTCGGTGTGGTCATCGGCGCGGCGTTCGGCAAGATCGTCACCGCGCTGGTGGAAAAAATCATCATGCCGCCGATCGGCTGGGCCATCGGCAATGTGGATTTTTCGCGGTTGGCGTGGGTGCTCAAACCCGCCGGCGTCGATGCCACCGGCAAGGACATTCCCGCCGTGGCGATCGGCTATGGCGACTTCATCAACACCGTCGTGCAATTCGTGATCATTGCCTTCGCGATCTTTCTGGTGGTCAAGCTGATCAATCGCCTCACCCAGCGCAAGCCGGACGCTCCCAAAGGCCCGAGCGAAGAAGTGCTGTTGCTGCGCGAGATTCGCGACTCGCTGAAAAACGACACGCTCAAACCGCCGAGCACGTTGTAAGCGGACACATCCAGCGCGCGCTTCGCGCACAAGGATGACTTTTCGAACGCAGACGGGGGACCTGCCGCTGATAAGCTCGGGGTCCCCTTTGTCGTTGGAGCCGCCCTGCATGCGTCGCCTCGCTGTTGCCATCTCCGCCCTGCTCGCCTGTTCCCCCGCGCTTGCCGCACAAACCACCCTTGCCGACAGCGCGCTGCGCACCGCTGCGCAGTTGCGCGAGCAGGCCCTGGCCGACACCACCGGCTTCGCAGTGGTGGAATCGCTCACCACCGAAGTGGGTCCGCGCATTGCCGGTGGCGACGCCGATCCGCGCGCGGTGGCGTGGGCCAAAGCCAAATTCCAGTCACTGGGTTTCGACAAGGTGTGGACCGAGCCGGTGACCTTTCCCAAGTGGGAACGTCGTAGCGAACACGCTGCGGTGCTGGGTGCACACGCGCAACCGTTGACCATCACCGCATTGGGCGGCAGCCCGGGTGGCAGCGTCGAAGGTGAGGTAGTGCGCTTCGACACCCTGGCCGCGTTGCAGGCAGCGCCTGCAGGATCGCTGACCGGCAAGATCGCGTTTGTCGATTACCAGATGGTCAAGGCGCGCGATGGCAAGGACTACGGCAATGGCGGCGCGGTGCGCAGCAAGGGCCCGTCCGAGGCGATTCGCAAGGGCGCGATCGGCTTTGTGATGCGCTCGGCCGGCACCGATTCGCATCGCGTGCCGCATACCGGCATCACCCGGTTCGATGAGGGCCTGACGCCGGTACCTGCCGCCGCTTTGTCGGTACCCGATGCCAACCAGCTGGCACGTCTTGCCGCGTTGGGCACCACACGTATCCGGCTGGCGCTGGATTGCGGTTGGGACGGCACCGCGACCTCGTACAACGTGATCGGCGAGATCACCGGACGCAGCAAGCCCAAAGAAGTAGTGGTGATCGGCGGGCATCTGGATTCGTGGGATCTGGGCACCGGCGCGATCGACGATGGCGCTGGCGTGGCCATCACCATGGCCGCCGGGCATTTGATCGGACAGCTCAAGCAGGCACCCAAGCGCAGCATCCGCGTGGTGGCTTTCGCCAACGAAGAACAAGGGCTTTACGGCGGCAAGGCCTATGCGGCCGCGCACGGCAAGAATGCCAAGGACATGGCGCTGCATCAGATCGGCGCGGAGAGCGACTTCGGTGCCGGGCGCATCTATGCATTCAACACCGGCTCGGCTGCGCCGGAAGCGTCGCGCGCAGCAACCAAGCAGATTGCCGAAGTGCTGGCACCGCTCGGCATCGCGTATGAGCCTAGCAAGGGCGGCCCCGGACCCGATGTCGGCCCGATCTCTGCCAAAGGTGGCGCGTGGGCATGGCTGGCGCAGGACGGCACCGACTACTTCGACCTGCACCACACCGCCGACGACACGCTGGACAAGATCGACCCGAAGGCGCTCGCGCAGAATGTCGCCGCCTACACCGTCTTTGCGTATCTGGCGGCCGAAGCCGATGGCGATTTCGGCAGCCGCGCGAAAGTTGTGCAACCGCCGAACGAGTAATCTGGCAACGCAGCGCTGCGAACGCGTTTTTTAAAGCGGCTAGCAAAACGTAGCGAGCGGTCGTCAGGTGGGTGTGGGCGGCGCGGAGGAACCGGTGTGTACGAGTGGTACATGCCGCACCGAGCACCGGCCGCACCCGCCCGGTAGCCGCGCAGTCCTTTTGTTAGCTGCTCTTACTCCAGGACGAGCACACAACGATGGCGGTCAAGCGGCAACTTAGTGCGAACACCGCGGCAACGTTGCTGGATGTCGCCAAACATGCCGGCGTCTCGCCGATGACTGCCTCGCGCGTCATCAACCGGCACCCGCATGTCGGGCAGGACATGCGGGTGCGCGTGGAGGCTTCAGTGCAGGCCTTGGGCTACCGGCCCAATCTTGCCGGCCGCTCGCTGCGCACCAGCGGGCTATTGCGTATCGGCGTGCTGTACAGCAACCCCAGCGCCGCGTATCTCAATCAATTCATGCTCGGGCTGCTGGAGCAAAGCAGTCTCAACGGCAGCCAGGTGCTGGTGGAAAAATGCGGCGCCATCCGTAGCCAGCGCGCAGCAACCGAGCGTTTGCTCGCGGCCGGCGTTGACGGCGTGATCCTGCCGCCACCGTTGTGCGATTCGCGTCAGACCATCAGCGAACTGGATGCACGCGGCATCCCGGTGGTGGCGGTGGCCAGCGGCGCGCCGATGGCGCAAATCAGCTCGGTGCGCATCGATGACTATCAGGCAGCGCGCGCTATCGTCGCGCATCTGATCGAACTCGGGCACCGCCGCATCGCGCTGATCAAGGGCGATCCCAAACACACACCGAGCGCGCTGCGCGCGAACGGCTATCTCGACAGTTTGCAGGCTGCAGGATTGGAGATTACAGAGACCCTGATCGCCGACGGATTGTTTACCTATCACTCGGGATTGCTCGCCGCGCGCAGCCTGCTGGCACACCCCAAACCACCGACGGCGATTTTCTGCAGCAACGACGACATGGCGGCTGCCGCGGTTGCGGTCGCGCATGGACTGGGCTTGCGTGTGCCGGAAGATGTTTCGGTGGCCGGTTTCGACGACACGCCGGTGGCAACCACCATCTGGCCAGAACTCACCACCGTGCATCAACCGGTGACCGCGATGGGACGCGCAGCAGTGTCCTTGCTTGCAGATGCGATTCGTCAGCGGCGCAAGGGCGATGCCGCGCCGGGCGTGCATCAGGTGATGAAGTACACCCTGGTCAAGCGCGGCTCGACGGCTGGACCGCCCAAGGAATGACGCCTGGCGCGCGTAATGTGGAGCGGTTGGGCTGACGCTGGATGCTGCGAGGGTGGCGTGTGCCTGTGCGCGCTATCGGCAGCACTGAGCCGTGCCACTGCAATGCGCTCGCTGCGGCGTGCATGCAGGCAAGCGAGCTGCGTAACGCTAGCAACGCACGACATCGACCTCAGACACACCGAGCAGCCCCGCCAACGGCACCTGCGCCTGGCGCTGCCGCGGGCTGACGGCCAATCCCTGACGGCGGACGCTGTCCAATAACTGCTCGGCCAGGGGCATCACCATGTGCCTGCCCCAACAGCGTTCCGACGCGTGCCCGAACGGGAGATAGCCGGGCTGCTGATCGGGATCCAGCTGGTCCCAGCGCTCCGGACGAAATTCATCGGGTGCATCCCACAGTGCAGGATCGCGGTGGCTTAGGAGTGGCAATACCAAAACATCGTCCTGCACACCGATGCGAGGATCGAGCAGCGGATATTCCGGCGATGCGTTGCGCAGGATGTTCCAGGAGGGCGGCAACAGACGCAGCGATTCGTAGATGATATTTCGGCTGGAACTGGCAGGATCGAATGGCGATCCCAACCACAGTGCATTGGCGACCAACGTGGAAATGGTGAAGCACACCGGTGCGGCAGTTCGTCGATACAAGCCCATGGCGAAGCGGCGCGCATCGTAGCCGTCTGCGGCCGCAGTCACTGTCGCAAGCGCCGACGCGTTGGCCTGCAGCGTGAGCGGCCTGATTGCGCTTGCAGCGATAAGCGCCCAGGTCAACTTGGGTGTCAGCTCCAGGGTGCGGTCCATCAACAGACGCAGGCGCAGCGGGTCGCCACCCAACAGTAGATCGCGCAGATACACGTGCCCGACATGCGGCCATGGGCCTGACAGATCCGCGTCTGCGTCGATGGGGCGCTTCAATGCCTCGCGCACATCGCGCCCGATCGCCTGCATCAGTCTGGAGGCATGCGTGCGTGCGATCGATTGCCCTTGCAGCGGCTTGAAGGTTGGCCGCTCACCTTCGGTTGCCAGACGTGCAGCCAGCAATCGATGCGTCAACAGCGGCCCGGCAACACCGACGGTATCCCCATCCAGCCGAAACACCTCCTTGCCCATGTGCTCACGCAGCAGCGCCAGCAACCGCGGCGCGAACACGGTCGTCCTGTCCAAACCTGCGTTACTGACTGAAGACATGACGATCGCCTTGCACTCGTTGACGCCCGCGTCCGGCAAAACACTTACCTCGCGCGGGCGAGCATGACCAACATCACACTGAGAACACGGCGGCTTTTACCGCGCTTGTCAGTGCGCTCAGTACCAGATGTACCAAGCGTAGGACTTCAGACTTTTCTTGGAAGCCAACAGGTTTTTGAGCGAGAACAGCATCTTCATGAGCGACATCCTGTTTGGGGAGTGGTTTGCCCTGATGGGCGTTCGCACAATCGGTCAAGCGTGACGCGAGCAACCATGGTGACGCTCGCCACACCAAGCTACGCCCCGAGATCAGGGAAGAACATTGCGTGCGCGCACAGATTCCTCACCCTGCAGCAACGCATTGCCGCACTGCACGCTTTGACGTACATGACTTCGCATTTCGCACAAACGACCATGGCGGCCAGATGGCCGCCATGGGTTCAACACATCATCAGGTCACCATAGCGATGGTGTCATCGCGGCCACGCGTGCCGCCCATGACGGGTGGACACCGGCGTACCGGTGTCCACCGCGCACATCACTTGGTCGGCTTGGCACGCACCACAGCCGATGGCGCACTGGCCCCGGCCGCGCTGTTTGCGGTGACCACGTAGTCGTAGTCCGCGCCATTGGCGACGGACTGATCGACATACGAGGCCGCTGCAACATTGGAACCGACCGTGGTGAACGCACCCGCGGCACCTGCGCGACGCAGCACCGTGTAGCTGGTTGCTCCCAGCACCGGCGACCAGCTCAGCTTGACCCGGCTGTCGCCGACGGTGGCGGTGAGGCCGCGCGTTGCGCTCGGTGCCGCAATCGGTGCGAAGGTAGCCACCGCGGTGCTGGCGGTTGCGATCACCGGGTAGGCGTTGTTCACCAGCTCGACGAACTGGTTATGGAACCACGCGCCGGAGATCGGCGCGCCGGCGAGTGAGCCGGTCAACACGCCATCGGCCGTGGTGTAGGTTGGGTCGCACATCCGATCGAAGCCCTTGCCCTCGTTATTCGAAATGAGGGTACTGGACCCATCGGACTCACCCGGCGGCTTGACCCACGCATACGCATCCAGATGCGGCCCAGGCGCTGCGACGGGGAGCACCCCGATCCCTGCTCCGCTTTGATTGCACCAGTTGCCGCGATGGAGGCGACGATCGATGCGACCGGTATTGACGTACGTATTGATGTCGCTGCCGGACGCGCTGGCAGGACGATTCGGACCGCCCCAGCCATTCCGGCCGGTATCGACGATAAAACCGATCGTGCTGGGCCAACCCGCGCCGACAAAGCCGTTGTATAGCGCCTGGGTAAAATCGGCCTCATCGAAGTACGGATTCCATTCGTAGTATTTCGACGACTTGATCGGCTGCCCATTCACGCTCAAATCGGGATTGGGTAAATTGGGTTCGTTCAACGGCGTGGTATTGGCGGTATTGGTGACAAAGCCGTCGACGCTTGCCAGCCCGGCGTTCGTTCCCTGGACCACACGGGTATATAGCGAAATCGACGGACCACGGTTGCTATCCCAGCCTAACCAACCCGAGTGACCGATATCCAGGTAGTTGTAGGTATTGGGAACGGCGTGCAGCTTGTTGAGTGCGTACTTGATGCCCTCTTCGTAAATTCCCGTGGAATTGGCCAGCGCGCAACGCATGTCATTCAAGTTGGTGACCAGATTGGGCAGGCTATCGGGCTCGATCACATTGACGATGCGGATATCCTTGTATTTCGGATCTGCGAAGATCGCCGCAATGACGTCGATATATTCTTTCTTGTAGCGCTCCAGCGCCGCCGGGGTCAGCGGCAATTCGCCGTTGGACGCCAATGCGTGACAATCGCGGCCTGGCAAATCGTAGATGACAAAGCTGGCAGTAATCGGCGTGTTGGCTTTTTTCTGTGCCAGTGCGGCATCCAGATGCCCCCTCAAGCCAAGCCGCCCGGCATTCTGCGATCCGCCGGCAATTGCGGCAATGCGATCCAGCCAGACTGCGGTGGGAACGGCCTTCACCACGCCCATCTTGGCCTTCAGCGGCGCGCCCTTCACCTTTGCAATCGATGCATCGACTTTCTTGGCGTAATCGGGATTCACATAACCGCTCGCGCCGACGAAGGGATTATCGACATGCACCTGCGCGCAGACGCTGGCGACAAATAACGGATTTAACGCCAACAGCGATAACGCCATCGAGCGCGTGAGGTTACGACGGATGCCCTGACTGGATTTCATGAGATTCACCTTATTTTTATCGGATGGTGTTTATTCGAAAATCAATGAAGCACTGCCTTTTTTGGCCTGCTTTGTTCCTCTTCAGGGCACCCATCAGAGATGTCTGGAGCCAATCAAACACGCTCCGTCGGCGTCCCGCCGAAGAGCATTTGCATGGCATGACGTCGGTAATGTCCACACAAAGACACTCAAGCCAATGGCTCGCTTGTGTCCCGAGACATTACCTAAGACCTCGGATTCGTTGGAAGCTAACGCGCTCGCATCGATATTCTCGTTGCGACAGTTGCCTCCGTGATTTGCGGAGTATCTCCAGGGAGCGAATGAGCGATCAGCATGGGATGCTGTGCCTGCGAACGGGGGTGGTGAGTTCGCCATGCGGAAACTACGCTGCATATCCGGTAGACGCAATCGCCAAACATTGCGTTTGGGCACAGATCCAGATAATGCCCGCACTCATATTTCGACTGCAGGCATTACTACACAAATGTATGTGCCATCACGCACAAAAAAAAACGGCCGCATCGCTTCCCGACGATGCAGCCGAATGGGAGGGTGCTCGACGTTGCCGTCGGGCGTCTTGCAGCACCGGCACGCCGGTGACGGGAAGAAAGCGAAATGACCGCTTGGAGAGGGACAACAGAAGATCATGTGCGACACGAGGCGGGGGTGCGCCGTGTCGCACATCGAGACATCACATCAGGACATCACATCAAAAGCGCAGACGCAGACCTGCGTAGTAACGACGCTCGAAGATGTTTTGATCGTAGTAGTGGTTGGTCCACTGCGCGTAACGCCGCTCGCTTTCGCCGGTGAGGTTGGTGGCCTGGGCGTACAGCGTCAGATGATCGTTGACGTCGTAGCTGAGGGATGCATCCAGATAGCCGACATCGTCGTTCCAGATCGCCAGCTCGTCGCCCCACGCCCCGCTGTTGACCTGACTGAAACGCTTGCTGCGCCAGTTGTAGGCCACGCGCGCCTGCAACTTGTCCTTCTGATACCACAGCACCGCGTTGGCCTGATGCTTGGAGTTGTCGCCGATCGGAAGCGTATTGCCTTCGATATCGGTGTTGTCGGTATCTGCATCGGAGAAGGTGTAGTTGATGTTGGTACCGAAACCGCTCAACCAACCCGGCAGAAAATCGAAAGCCTGTTGATAGCCGATTTCGAAGCCCTTGATCTTGCCGCCACCGCCATTGACGATGCGCTCCACCGGGCCGCCAAGCCGCGCCACGCCATCGGCGTCGGGCAACAGTTCGATGTTGGTTACCGTGGTGGGGAACGACTTCACGTCGATCAGGAACGCGCCCACGCTGAGCAACGACGCATCGGAGAAATACCATTCCCACGATGCGTTATAGTTGGTGGCGCGATACGGATCCAGATCCGGATTACCCGAACGGCCATTGAGGAACAGCACCGCATCGGAAGGCAGCGCAGGGTTACGCGGCGGCGTGCCATTGACGGCGTAGAAGCTCACCAGGCCGCGGCCAAGGTCGGGCAGATCCTGACGCGCCACCGCCTTGTTGTAGGCAAAGCGCAGCTTCTGCGCGTCGGTGATATCCAGCGACAGATTGGCGGTGGGCAACACGTCGGTGTACTGACGATTCAGACGATTGGTACCGATCGCCGGGCTAACGCCATTCCATTCGACATTGCCGATAAATACATTGCCGCTGCTCAGATACTGATCGATGGCGAGTTTGGTCTGCACGATGCGTGCGCCGATATTGGCCGTCCATGGCACGGCACTGCCGGTACCGCCCTCCAGATTCGCCAGAAAATACGCCGCGGTGCTTTTTTCGGTGACCTTGTACGAATCGGCAGCCTGTTGATAGGCCACGTTGCCCGGATACAGGCTGTTGAGATAGGCCACCGGGTCCTTCATGACCTGTGGGTTGATTGCCGGCAAGCCCTGGCTGCCCAGGCCGGTGACCTTGAGCGGATCGAAGTCGTTGAAGTATGCCCAGTAGCCGGGGATCGAATTGAACGGCAATAGACGCGCTTCGGACACGCCGCTGCAGGTGTCGACAATCAGCGGGTCCTTGAAGTAGTACAGCGAGCGGTTGGGGTCTGCACAGGTAGTCGACACCGGCGACAGGTAGCGATAGGTGTCCAGCTTGACCTCGCGCTCGCCGTAGCGGATGCCGAACTGGAAGCCGCGCACCACGCCTTCGTCGAACTCGAAGGTGCCATCGGCGCGGAATGCATCCATCGTGGCTTCGATCTTGTTGCCCTGCGCCCAGGTGGACATCAGCTGCCAGTTGTCCGGGTTGGACACATCGGTGCCGAGGTTGACCGCCGGGTAGCTGCCGCGGAAATCCACCGAAGCATCGACCACCGGCAAGCCGTTCGCGTTCGCCCATTGGGTGACGCCGCCGGCACGCGTGATCTGATCGCCACGTGTCACCACCGCATCGGCGCGCGCTTCGTCGTAGGTGCGCTGCGCATCGCCATGCACCCAGCGGAACGACGCACGGAACGGGCCGCCGTCATCGAAGCGTAGCTCCAGGTTGGTGTTGAGCGAATCCGAATCAGCAACGCCCGCCATCGAGTGCGCCTGGAAGCGGTTGTAGCGGAACTGGCCGTACTCGAGCACGCCATTGGAATCGACCACCGATCCCGGCTGCAACTGATTGGTTGCCCAGCCGGTGTGCAGCTGCGCGGCCACCGACGTGTCGTGGTCTTCGAGCTTGGTGTAGGCCGCATCGGCCAGCACCGTCCAGGAGTCGTTGATGTTGAACTGGAACGAGCCGTTGACGCCGGTGCGCTGGCGGTCGGTGCTGCGGTTATCCAGTTCGGTGGCGACCCAGTTGTAGAAATAATCGCGTGGCAGGTTGGACGGATCGGTGTTGCTGCCGATGCGGCCGTCGCCGTTGAAGTCGAAGCCTACGTTCTGCTCGGTCGATTTCTGCGCGCCGTTGGAATACACGCTGGGGTGCTTGTTTTCCAGCGTGGCATCCGAGTACGACACCGCCAGCAACGCCCCCCAGCGCTCGGTGCGGAAGCTGGCCAGCCCCGAGTACAACTCGTTGAGTTCCTGCACGCGATCGCCGTAGGACCCTTCGGCCTGGCCGCTGAAGGTCCAGCCTTCGGGCAGATCGAACGGGCGGCGTGTCTTGAGCGACACCGTGCCGCTGATGCCGCCATCCAGATCGGCGGCGGTGGGCGACTTGATCACATCCACGCCGCTGAACAGTGTCGGCGGGATGTCGACAAAATCCGGTTGCGCGCGGCCGATATTCGGTTGGCCGAACTGGTCGCCGCCGCCGGCGCTCAGATACAGTTCGCCGTTCATGGTGGTCTGCACCTGCGGCATGCCGCGGATGTTGAGCTGCGAGCCCTCGCCGGCCGAGCGCCGGATCTGCACGCCGGGCACGCGCTGCAGCGAATCGGTGATGGTGACGTCAGGCAGCTTGCCGATATCTTCGGCCGAGATCGAGTCGATGATCTGCGCGGCGGTGCGCTTGTTTTCGATGGCCTCCGCCTGCGCGCCGCGTACGCCCTTGACCATGACCTTGTCCAACTCGGTGACGCCGGCGGTGCTACCGGCTTCCTGCGCCGCGGCAGTTGCTGCGACCAAAGTGAGTGCAGCCGCCAGCGCGGCGGCCAGCGGGGTGTGACGCGTACTGCGATGCAGCTTGTTCATGGTCCCCTCCCAGGGATGACGACAATCCACGACCGTTTCGAATGGCAATGCCGGGGGGCATTGCAGTGTTGGATGACGCGCCGATCGGCGCGTCAGTGCAGACGCCGTGCACGTGCACGGCGTGGCAACGTGCTGGCGCTGCTACGGAAGCCCGTTGGCAGCGCCGGTTGATGGTTTGACATTCCAGCCACGCACTTGCAGCGTGGCGTTGCGCAAGGTGTCCGCAGACGGGCCACGGATTTCCACCTCGCGCTGCTCGCCCGGCACCAGGCTCAGATAGTTGTCGCTGTAGTACGCCGGCAGGATGCGTTGGCCTTGCGCATCCACCAGGGTCAACTTGGTGTTGAGTGCCACCTGTTGCGATGCATTGCGCACGCTGGCGCGCAACACCGGCTCGGCCGCGTCGCGTACTTGCGTAGTGAGCTGCACCGGCACCTTGGGCAGCGCATCCAGCTCGCGCATGGCGGCAGCATCGCGCGCCACCCAATAGAAGTTGCGCGAGCGCACCACCGCGTCACGGTCGAGCAATTGCAGGCGCACAAACCCCAGGCCATTGGTGTCCTTGAGCAGCGGTGCCAATTGCAGCACCGGCGCAGAGACCGCAACTGCGGCCGCATCCAGTGCCTGTTCGCGCTGCTGCAGCAGTTTGCCGTCGCTGCCGTAGACCTCTGCACGCACGCGCAAGCCGCGCACCGGCTCGGCCGCGTTGTTGACCACAACTACCTCGTGACCGGGCAGATTCATCTGCACATGCAAGGTTTCCGCGGCATTGCGCACGCCGTAGTACGCGGCGTGGGTGTCGTAATCGTGGCTATAGATCTGCCACATGTTGCTGGGCCACGCCGGGTGACTCATCCACAACAGGCGCCCACTGTTCTTGGTCCACAGCTGCGCATTGAAGCCTTCGAAGATGGCGCGGTGGGTGTCGTAGTTGAGCAGCTGCGCCTTGCGTTCGAAATCCTCCAGGCTGGTCGGCGCGCCCAGCTTGTCGGTCAGCGACCGCATGAAACTTGCGGTGTCGCCATTCCCGGACTGATGCCAGTCGTGATACGCCCAGGCATCGCTGATCGGCCACTGGTCGCCGACTGCAGGCACCGAGGCCTTGAACGACTCCAGCGTGGAGAACGACGGCGTGCCCACTTCCACCGAAAAGCCCTGCGCCAACGCAGTGAAGTAGGCCACCGACTCGCGATAGTTGTACGGCCCGCTGCCCTGCAGATTCACCTCGTTGGAACTGCCGGTATACCAGCGCGTGCCATCGAGGTCGGCAACCAGTTTGTCCAAGCCTTCGTTGAGGATGGGCGCAGGTACGCCCTCATTGCGTCCGAACCACAACACGATGGACGGATGATTGCGGAAACGTTTGATCACCTCTGCGGCGTTGTCCAGGAACAGGGCCGCATCGGCCGGCTCCATGTTGTAGTTCTGGGTGGACTGCCAGAAGTCGTTGAGCACCAACATGCCGTATTCGTCGGCCAGATCGAAGAAGCTGGCTTCGGTGTTCTGCCCCACCCAATTGCGCACCACGTTGAAATGCGCGTCGCGTTGCAGGCGGAAATACGGCTCCAGCCGCTCGCGCGAGACGCGCTTGCGCCAGTCGTCCATGCCCCAGTTGCCGCCCTTGACTGCAATACGCACGCCGTTGATGCGCAGCACCAGATGCGGCGCCAGCGTGGTGTCTTGCAGTTGCTGCACTGCCGGCGACGCCAGTGCGCCCGGATACAACGATTGCGCCTTGCCGCCTGGTACCGCGCGGATCGCCTCATGCCGTACATCGACGATGCGCTCGCCACGTTGGCGTGCCTGGTTGAGATCGACCAGCACCCGGCGCAGCGCGCCGTCTTCGTCGAACAGGGACAGTTCGTAGGTCACCTCGCGAATGCCGAAGCGCAGTTGCTGTGCGTCCGATCGCGCACCGGCCACATCGACGCCAACCTGCAGCGAATACAGCGCCGGCTCGCCATAACCGTTGGGCCACCACAAGCGCGGATTGGCGATGACCAGCTGCGGCGTGTCGGCTGCGGTGAACTTGAGCGTGCTGCCGCCAGCGGGCACGTTGACCTGACGCTGGATGCGCACATCGCCGATGGCCAACTGCACATTGCCTTGCACGGCAGCGCCGCTCTCGTTGCGCAGCGGCACTGTGACTTCGAGTTCGGCACGACGATGATCCGGCGCCAGGCGCGCCGTCACTACCTGGGTGTCGCCGATGGTCACCGGCCCGCGGGCGTGCAGTTGCACGTCCTGCCACAGACCAGCGTTGCGATCGCGCACGGCGGGAATCCAGTCCCAGCCTTCGCTGGCGATAAACGTCGGCCCGTCCAGCGCCTGCATACCGCCGTTTTCGCCAACGCCCGCCGTCATCGATTGTTCGTGTGCGATACCCGGATGCGGCGGCGGCGAGACACGCACCGCAATGACATTGCGGCCGGCTCTGAGCTGCTTGCTGACATCGAAGCGACCGCGTGCAAATGCACCGCGGGTGCGTCCGACCTGGGTGCCGTTGACCCAGATTTCGCCGGCATAGTTGATGCCGTTGAACAGCAACTCCAGCCGTTTGCCTTGCGCGGCTGCAGGCAGGTCGAAACTGCTGCGGTACCACCAGTCGTGCCGGCTCAGCGATTCGGGAATGGCCATGTTATTGAGGCCGATATCCGGGTCCGGATACACGCCGCGATCGACCAGCGTGGTGAGCACCGTGCCCGGTACCGTCGCCACACGCCAGGCCGCATTGCCGTCAGTCGCATAGTTACGCGACAACGTTGCACCCGTGGCCTGGCCAAGTTCCGGCGCAGCGGCCAACTGCCACGCACCGACGCGCCAGGCTGCATCGTCCAGCGGCTGCAATGCCGGCGCGGCCTGCGCCGGCTTGGCAACCGGCGCAGAAAACGCAGCGGTGCTGCGCGGCAAGGTGGATGCGGCCTGCGGCGCCAACTGGCCGGCCATCTGCTTGACCTGCACCGGCCATGCCGGCGATGCATCTTCAAACCGTTGCAGCGCCGGGTCGGGCGTGTGCGCTGCAAGCTGCGCAATGGCCGCTGTCTCCAACGCGCCAGATCGCGCGACGAAGTCGGCAATCTCACCCCCGAAGTGTTGCGTGTACGCCGCAGGTTGCTCGCGCGGGCCAAACATCAGCACCGGTGTAACCACCGCTTGACGCACTGCACCACTGGCGACCTGTCGCCCATTGGCATACAGCGTCAAACGGCCGCCTTGTGCCACCGCAGTAACCTGCGTCCACGTGCCGGAAGCCAGCGCCTGCCTGCTGCGCAGCACGGTGTCGGCGCCCTGCACAAAGCCAAGCGTGCCGTTGTCGATCGCAAAGTAACGGCCCGCACCATGCGGATCGCCAATGCCGGCAATCAACGCTGTACCGGTCGTTGCACGCGATGGGCGCACCCAGCCCGACATGCTCCAGTCCGCGTTGGCGGCGAGCAATGGCGTATCGGCGGCGAACTTCTTTGCCAACCCCATGCCGCCCGCAAGCACGCGGACATCGTAAGGACCTGGCGGGGCCATCTCGGCAGGGGCAGCCTCCACTACGGTCCAACCGATGCACCCACACAACAGCCACAGCGCTCCACGGCGGAACGCCTTGCGAACCATCAGCATTAGAGGCCTCTCCCAAGCTCTACTGCCACACAACGGTGCACACCACATCTGTGCAACCGGCATACATCCAATCGACGTAGCGCAGTTGTATCCGGTGATGCCGCCCGTGGCTGCCGCCCCTGTTTCAGCGACCATGGTGCGAGGTAACGTTACCCCAAGGCGATATCGACGACAACACTTTCTGCGTTAGGGTTGGCGTTCCCAGGAGGAGGGACTTATGCGAAACCTGATCCAGTCCGCACTACCGGCGGCATGCGCATTGCTGTGTGTGATCGCAACGCCAGCAACCGCACAGAGCCTGCGTGTGCAATCGCCCGATGCACGTACCGAAGTGGAATTCACGCTACGCGACGGTGGCGTCCCCAGCTATCGTGTGCTGTACCGCAACACGTTAGTGCTCGACGACGCACCGCTCGGACTGGATCTTGGCAAGGCCGGTAAACTCGGCCGCAACATGACCGTGCAGGGCAGCAGCACCGACACGCACGACAGCACGTTTACGTTACCGGTTGGCAAGACCCAACAGGTGCGCGATCACTATCGTCAATTGCGCGTGCAGTTGACCGATCAACAACAACGCCATCTCACCGTGGAATTGCGCGCGTACGACGATGGCGTGGCGCTGCGCTATGTGTTGCCCGATGCCGGCGAGGTACGCATCCGCGACGAACTCACCAGCTTTGCGTTTCCGCGCGACTACCCATGCTGGACCTTGAACCTGGGCCGGTTCGGAACCAGCCACGAGGGCGAGTACGACGCCATCGCCGCGTCCAAATTGCGCCCGCACAACTTGCTTGAGTTACCGCTGGTGTGCCAGACCGATGCACGCGGCACTACGCTGGCGATCGGCGAGGCGAATCTGCGCGACTACGCAGGCCTGTATCTCACCGGCCGCGCCGATGGTGGACTGGGCGTGTCGGCAAAGTTGTCGCCGCGCCTGGACGAACCGAAGATGGCGGTCACGTTCGACGCGAAGGGACGCGATTTCGCAACACCGTGGCGCGTGATCATGCTGGGCGACAGCCCTGCGAGCCTGATCGAATCCAACCTGATTTCTGCGCTCAACCCGCCGCCGGCCTTCGATGCGCGCTGGGTGCGCGCGGGTAAATCGGCGTGGGATTGGTGGTCGGGCAACCTTGCCGGCGGGGTGGAACATCCTGGCATGAATACCGCCACGATCCAGCGTTACATCGATCACGCGCAGCAGTTGAAGCTGCAATACATGTTGATCGACGACGGCTGGTACTACGGCAGCACCGGCGACGGACAATACAACAGCGATGCCGATATCCGTCGCCCCGTAGAGCAACTCGACCTGCAGGGTCTGGTGACCTATGCACGCAAGCGCGATGTGGGGTTGTGGTTATGGGCGCACTGGCGTGCACTCGATGCGCACATGGACGAAGCGCTGGCGTGGTACCAGCAACTCGGCATCAAGGGCATCAAGGTCGACTTCATGGACCGCGACGACCAGCAGATGGTGGACTTCTATCACCGCCTGCTGAGCAAGGCCGCCGAACACAAACTTCTGGTGGACCTGCATGGTGCGTATCACCCGACCGGCCTGACCCGCACCTACCCCAATTATCTGACGCAAGAAGGCGTGCTCGGCGCCGAATACAACAAGTGGACCACGCGCATCACCGCCACGCATAACCTCACGCTGCCGTTTACGCGCATGTTGCTCGGCCCGATGGACTACACGCCGGGCGGCTTCCGCAATGTGCGCCCGGCCGAGTTCAAGATGCAGCACATCGCACCGCAAGTGATGACCACACGTGCGCAGCAGCTGGCGATGTATGTGGTGTATGAGAGCCCGTTCGCAGTGGTGGCAGATAGCCCCGAGCAATACGAAAACGTGCCCGCAGCGCAGTTTCTGCGCGATGTCCCGGCAAGCTGGGACGAAACACGCGCACTGGAAGGTGCGATCGGCGAGCACATCGCGCTGGCACGACGCAGCGGCAAGGACTGGTACGTGGGCGCGATGACCAACGAGCAAGCACGCACGCTGAGTTTGCCGTTGTCGTTCCTGGGCAAGGGCAGCTGGACCGCAACGATCTACGCCGACGGCCAGGCGCCGACCGAGGTCCGCATCGAGACCCGCAAGCTCACCCGTGACGACAGCCTGCAACTGGAACTGGCTGCAAGCGGCGGCGCAGCGGTGCGGCTGCAGAAGAAATAAGCGCAGCGCTCGGGGCGCGAAGCAACACCCCCCCCTCTCTCATCTGGAGAGGGGGGGGTGGGGATACGACGACGCTGTGCAGCGACGATTCCCGCTGGTGCGCTCGACCTGTGGGATGACAGATCGATAGCAGCCGGGCATTGCTGCAACACCACAACTCCATACCCATACCCATACCCATACCCGTGACCGTGACCGTGACCGTGGGCACTGTTGCGCAGCGGCACTGCACCGCACATCGCCAAGTACACGTGTGTACCGGACATCCGCTTAGCGCATTGCGCTTGGCGTGTGCCTGGCGTCACGCAATCAATATCTTCGAATACTTTTGCAAAGCATACGTTTTAGGATGCGCGCACCTTCACCGCAGGTGTGCGTTGCCAGCTGTTTCCCGGCTCGCCCTGTGACGTGATGGCGCGGCCTGCATGGTTCGCCGCATGCGGGGCCGTTTCATTCCGGCGCCAGGAAATACTCCCATGACGTTTCGTTCCAAGCGACCGATGTCGATCGGCCGCGCCGTTGTCGCGCTTGCCATTTGCACCGCAGCGCCCGCGAGCCTTGCAGGCACATTGCTATCGCCCTCCATCTCGGCTGCAGATGATCAACGTATCGATGCGCTGATGCCGCCGCTGCTGCGCACACCCGCCACCGCACGTGTTGCGCCCAAGCAGCGTGCCGGCATGCAGCACAGCACTGCGGCGGTATCGCCTGCATTTCCGTTGGTCACGCAAGAATTCAAGCAATTTTTGGATGCGCAGGCACAGCGCAGCTACGCCACACGCGAGGCCACCGCCAAGGTCCGCGACCCAGCGGCCTTCGCGCAGATGCAGCGTTATCTGTTCAATCGCTACAACGGCCTGACCGTGCTGCGCAGCGTGCATCAGCGCGGCAAGGTGTTCGACTGCATCCCGCTCGCGCAGCAGCCCGCGTTGCGCGATGGCGGCGCGCTTGCCATGCCGCCCAGCATTGCCGCCGGTGTCAGCAGCAGCGCTCCACTCGATGCGGCGCAACGCTGCGACGCTGGCAGTGTGCCGTTGCAGCGCATCGGTCTGGCTGACATGAGCCAACACGCAACGCTGCGGGCGTTCTTGCGCGGCACAACACCACAGGCGACGGCACCCGACCGCCCCACTCTGCTACCCGCCGCGGAGGATGCCGCGTCGGTGGTGCATTACTACTCCACCATTTACCTGGACACCGCCGGCTCGCCAGTGACCGGCGCCGGTGCCGATCTCAACACCTGGGTGCCGGCCGTGCGCGCCAACGATGCGCAGTCGATCAGCCAGATCTGGCTGGCTGGGTACACTGCGCAACGGCAGATCCAGACCCTGGAAGCCGGTTGGCAAACCCAACCTGGCGCAGGCTGGGGCAACACACCAATCCTGTTTATCTATTCCACGCAGGACGGCTATATCAACACCGGCTGCCATAACCTGGATTGCGCCGACTTCGTGCAGACCAGCACGGCGAATGTGCTTGGCGCAGCGCCCGCCGGCGGCTTCAGCACGGCGGGCGGCAAGCAGGCCATGTTGCATGTGGAATTCCAACGCAATGCCGACGGCTATTGGTGGTTCGGCTTGAATGGCGAATGGATCGGCTACTACAAGGCCGAGCTGTATGCCGGCGACATTGCCGAAGGCAGCGCCAACATCTTCATCTCGGCCGGTGGCGAAATTTCCACCTGGGATGGTCGCCCCAGCACACCAATGGGCAGCGGGCGGTTCGCATCGGCCGGCTACCGGCAGGCCGCGTTCCAGGCCAACCACTTTTATCGCGATGCGGCCATGGCCACCTGGCCTGCACAACGGTTGTCATCGATGAGTGTGGAGCAGCCGTCGTGCTACACGTTGGCGATTGCCGGCTACAGCTATCCGTATGCGTTGGGAGCCGGCGTCTCCCGCACCAGCCTGTCGCCGGAGATGCAGAACGGCGGCATCTACTTCGGCGGGCCGGGCTGCGCCCGCTGAGTCGCTGCGAACGCGCGCACTGCTGCAGCGCGCGCGTTCGCTTGTTGGCCACGACACGAACCCGGACGCAGTTGCGCAGTTGTGCGGTGCATGCTGAAACGCCAGAACTGCCAGCACCACTGCAGCATGCGGCCAAGTGGTAGTGGTTTATCGGCGTGCCCAATGCAGAGTGCTCACCACGGCAGGCGCGCCCACGCTGTCTGGTGGTCCTTGCACGCTACACACAGCCAGCAAGGACTCACCACGCCACTCGCCGTGGCAATGGATGCCGGCTTACGGCAAATCCACGCCTGCGCACACGGCCGGGCGCGCATCCTTGATCTGCTGCACGCCACTGGCATCGAACTGCAGCGCCGCATGTTTCGGCGCGAATGCCGGCCATGCAGGCAAGCCCTTGACGTTGGGATTTCCACGCTGCACGAATGCTGCCCAATAGCGTTGCAGGCTCACCGGCGGCTGGCCGATGGGCAGGTTCTTGAACAGGAACGGCAGTTCGGCGCTGTGGGTCACCTGCCCACCCGGCGCTGCGGTGTCGAACACGTAATGCCACACCGGCACGCCGAGCGCGGCCTGACGCTGCGCCACAGTCACCGCCGGGCAGCGGAAAGTGAGATCGGTGGACAGCTGCATCGCCGCATTGCCCTGGCGCTCGGCACGTTGCGCTGCATGCTTACGTTGCGCCTGCAACACCGCCTCGGCACGGTCGGGATAATCGCGACGCAGACGCGCCTGTGCGCCCTGGTCGCCGCCGTAAGTGAGCTCCTGCACCACGTAGCCGATCAACAGCGGCACCTTGGCCTGTGCACCACTGGCCAGCAGCTCGGCCGGTGCGCGCGGCAGCACGCGGCCATCGACAACGGCTTGCAACCAGATGTAGCCATCGTCATCCAACGCTGGCACATCCACGCCCTGCCCGGCCTTGAGCAACTGCTCCACCGGCAACGCGCGCAATTGGCTCAGGCGCGTTGCGGCATCGTCGATACCTGCACGTTTGGCGATGGCAACGCCCAACGCGCGATTGTCTTCCAGGCTGCGCGCCGGCAGCCCGAAACCGGCGGTGCCGCTTTGTTCGATCGCTGCAGAAAACAGCCCGCGCGCGAGTGGGCTGAGCATCAGCAAGCCCACATCCTGGCCACCGGCCGACTGCCCGGCGATGGTGACCCGCGCAGGGTCGCCGCCGAACTGCGCGATGTTGTCGCGCACCCAGCGCAGCGCGGCGATCTGGTCGAGCAATGCGTAGTTGCCGGCCGCTTGGTTGTCGCCATCGCGCAGTTCCGGCAGCGACAGGAAGCCCAACGCGCCCAGCCGGTATTGCAGCGTCACCACCAGCATGTTCTGTGCGACAAGATTGGTGGGCAGATGCCCATCCGCACCGCCGGCCACATTGGCGCCGCCATGGATCCACACAAACACCGGCAACGGAGTTGCCGGCTGCAGCGTGGGTGTCTGCACTTCGACGTAGAGGCAGTCTTCGCTGCCGCGCCTGGCCATCGCATCGTTCCAGCCCAGCGCGGGCTGCACGCATGGCGTGGCCGCCTGCGTGGCGTCACGCACCTGCGTCCATGCGGCAACCGGTTGCGGCGGGCGCCAGCGCAATGCGCCCAGCGGCGGCGCAGCGAAGGGGATGCCACGAAACACCGCACTGCCGTCGGCCTGCCATTGCCCACGCACCACACCGTGATCGGTGCGCGCTTCCGGCGGCGTCGCAGGAAGCGTGGACGCGGCAGCAAACGCGCTGCCGCTCAGCGTGCAGAGGGCAGCAAGCAACCAGGCCGACGGACGCATCACAGCGCTCCGGTGTCGACGCGGGCGCGCCAGGCCGCCTGAAACACGGCGGTGGCCGACGCCACATTGAGGCTTTCGACCTTGCCGCTGCCGCGGATGGATAACTGCAGATCGCACTCGCGTGCGAACTGGCGATCCATGCCTGCGCTTTCTGCACCCATCACATACACCAGGCGCTGCGGCAACGCGGCGGCAAAGACATCGTGCCCACCGTCGACCAGCGTGGCTGCGATCGCGAAGCCGGCCTGGCGCAGCTGCGTCAGCGCCACTGCGGTCTCGGGCAATTGCACCAGCGGCACGGCTTCGGCACCGCCTTCGGCAACGCGCGCGGCGGCGCCGGACAGGCCCAGCGTGGAGCCGTCAGACAGCAGCAAACCGGCCACGCCGAAATGCGCCGACGAGCGCAAGATCGCACCGAAGTTATGCGGGTTGCCCACGCCATCCAGCCACAGCGCCAGCACCGGGCCATGCGGCAATGCCGCCAGCCACTCCTGCAAGGGCTGCGGCGATACCCGCAACACCTCGGCCACGATGCCCTCGTGATGCGTACTGGACGCCAGCTTGGTGAGGTCGGCCTCCTCCACCACGCGGTAACCGATGCGCTGGGTGACGCACCAGGCCAGCAAAGCCTTGAACTGCGGAATGCGCGCCTCGGTCAGGTAGAGCTTGCGCAGCGCCTGCGGACGCGCGTCGAACACCGCCTGGATGGCATTGATACCGTACAGGCGCAGCTCGCGCGCGGTGTTGGCGTTGGCAGCGGCTGGTGCGGCGGCGGCGGTGCGTGCCGCAGGCGCAGCCGGTGCGGGCGCACGTGGCGCCGCACGGCCCCAGGGGTTGAGCGGCGCAGCGCCGCTGCCGGTGTTGTCGCGTGGCGGCCGTGCGCCACGTCCATCATGCTGTTTCATCGTTGTGTCCAGAAATCCGCGTTCTTGATGCCGAGCGACACCGGATCGAAGACCGGATCCAGCCCCTGGCGTTTTTGCCGTTCGTAATCCTTCAAGGCCAGCATGGCCGGCTTGTGCAGGATCAGGATGGCGATGATGTTGAGCCAGGCCATGACGCCGACGCCGATGTCGCCCAGCGCCCAGGCCAGCTGCGCATTGTGGAACGCGCCAAAGATCACCATGCCCATGATGCCCAGGCGCAGCAGCAGCACGGTGAGCGGCCGGCGGCGGCTGCCATTGATGTAGCTCAGGTTGGTTTCGGCCATGTAGTAATAGGCCATGATGGTGGTGAAGGCGAAGAAGAACAGCGCCACCGCCACAAAGCCCGCGCCCCAGCCCGGCAGCACCGATTCCACCGCCGCCTGCGCATAACCGGGGCCTTCTTCCACCCCGATCAGGCCGGCATACAGGCCCGGCTTGGCACCGTCGGGCGCGTACACGTTGTACTTGCCGGTGGTGAGGATCAGGAACGCGGTGGCGGTGCACACCATCATCGTGTCGAAGTAGATCGCAAACGCCTGCACGTAGCCCTGCTTGGCCGGATGCGACACCTCTGCCGCTGCCGCTGCATGCGGCCCGGTGCCCTGCCCGGCTTCGTTGGCGTAGATGCCGCGCTTGACGCCCCATTCCACCGCCAGCCCCAGTAAGGCGCCGAACGCGGCATGGCTGCCGAATGCACTACTGAAGATGGTGACGAACATGTCCGGCACGCGCTCGGCGTTGAGCACCATGATGACCAGCGCCATCAGGATGTAGCCCATCGCCATGAACGGCACCACGATTTCGGCGAAGTTGGCGATGCGCTTGACGCCGCCGAAGATGATCACCGCCAGCATGCATGCCACCAGGATGCCGATGCCCAGCTTGGCCGCATCGCGCATCGGCAGGCCCATCCACTGCCCGTCCATCGCACCGCACAGGCTGGTGCCCCGGCAGGCGTTGATGGCGCTGTCGGCAATCGCGTTGGCCTGGACGCCCGGCATCAGAAAGCCGGTGGCGATGATGGTGGCCACCGCGAAGGTGAGCGCGTACCACTTCAGACCCATCGCCTTTTCGATGTAGTACGCCGGGCCGCCGCGATAGCGGCCGTCGGCATCCTTGATCTTGTAGATCTGCGCCAGCGTCGATTCCACGTACGACGTGGACGCGCCGAGAAAGCCCATCACCCACATCCAGAAGATCGCGCCCGGCCCACCGAAGGCGATGGCGGTGGCGACGCCGGCGATGTTGCCGATGCCGATACGCCCGGCCATCGACATCGCCAATGCCTGGAACGAGGACACCCCGGCATCGGACTTCTGCCCGCCCACGGTGAGGCGAATCATTTCCACGAACCCGCGTACCTGCATGAAACGGGTGCGGATGGTGAAGTAAACGCCTGCGCCCAGACACATGAAAATCAGTGCCTTGCTCCAGACGATACCGTTGATGCCATTGATGAGTGCTTCCACGCAATCTCCCCGAGTGCTGGATCGTGAACCCCAGCGCCGTGGGGAGTGGGTCGATTCTGGCCGAAAGCGCCGCTCGATGCGACGTGCGTGCGAGTTGCGCCGTCAGCGCATGACAACGTGCCAGCGGCGCATGTACAGATCGTGTGCACCATCGTGGGGCATCGGCGCTGCACGCCGCATGCCCTGTGCAACCACGCCAGTGGTGTGCGCGAGCTTGGCCGAGACCGGATGCACGTCGCGAGCGGTCATCGGATAGCGGTGGACGGTGCGCTCAGAACCGGCGTGCGCGCAGGGCACATGCCGGTTCTGAGCAACGATCGCAGCCGCCTGGTGGCCGCGCAGTCGCGTTGTTGTCCGCTTCTGGCGCTCAGCGCTTGGCGGTCTGCGCCTGCTTGAGCGCGGCGCACAGGCGGATGGTTTCGCCGGTCTGCGCCAGGCCACGGTCGGCGCCGCTGAGTTTGGCCAGGCGCGGCTGGAAGAAGGCATCCAGGCGGTCGGCCTCTTCCACGCTGCAGCCACCGGATGCGCCGAGCGCCGGCAGACCGCCGCCGTCGAACGACCCGCTGCGCTGCACGATGCGGTCGAAGTTGGCGGTGAACCACGGCCACATCGACGCATGCGAACCCTCGTAGCTGTTCCCACGCGTCAGCATGCTCTTCATCTCGCCGACCTTGATGGCATCGGTCAACGCAAAATCGCGCACCTGCTTGAGCAACGCCGGGTCCTGCACCGCGCCCAGTGCAGCGATCATGCCGTTGCGCTGTGCGGGGTCGGCGTGCGTGCGCAACGCCGCGATCAGGGTCTGCACCGCGGGGGCGCCGCGTTCCTGCGCGGTGACCGCCAGCACGGTGCCGAGCAGATCCGGGTTGGCCGCAGAAAAGTCCAGCGCCCCGTTGCCACCGGCCAGCACCGCATCGCCCTGGGCAAGCAGCGCCTTGCGCACTTCCGCGTTCTGCAGGCGTAACCCAAACAGCCCGGCCAGCGACGACCGCAGCGCGGTGTCGTCGACCGATTCGCCGCTACGCCGCACGTAACCCAGCTGGCGCAGACGCGGCAGATACGCCTGTTCGGCGACCTTGCGCAACGCGCCGCGCTGCGCCTCGGTGCTGGCCTGGTAGCGCCAGATCCACCCGAAGCGATCCACCAGCGCGGTCGAGACATCGGCCGATGCGGACGGCGCCAGCTGCTTGAGCGCCATCAACACCGCATCGCTGTCGGCATCGCCGTGGCGGTAGGCCGCATCGATGGCATCGGCGTAGGCCAACTGCTCGTTATCATCGAGTTGAGCAACCTGCTTGCCGAGTGCGGCCAGCTGCTTCTTCGGCAGGCTGAAACGGTAATAGCCGGCGCCATGCGCGTTCGGGAACACCCAGGTGTTCTTGCCGGCGCCATCCAGCACGATGCTGCCGCTGCCGTCTTCCAGCAGCTGGCAAGCGGTACCGACCTGGTTCTTGCCCTTGCCGTACTTCACGCACACCGGCACACCCCACTGCTGCGCGGTGGAGCCGGTCGAACCCAGCGGCAAATACCGCTGCTGCTGCAGCTTGACCACGGTCTTGCCGCCTTCGCGCGCCACCTGGGTCTGCAGGTACGGCACACCCGGCTGATTCAAGAAGCTGCGGAATGCCGCCTTGAAGTCTTCGCCCTTGCCGGCGGCTTCGGCGATCGCATCGACCAGATCGTCGGCGGTGGCGCTGCCGAACTGATGCTTGGCGATGTAGGCGCGCATGCCTTCGCGGAACACGTCCTCGCCAACGAAGGCTTCGAACATCGCCAGCACTGCCGCACCCTTCTGATAGGTGATGCCATCGAAAGCGGTTTCGATATCGCCGTTACCGGTGATCGGCTGGCGGATCTTGCGTGCGCTAACCAGGCTGTCATTGTTCATCGCGTACTGCGCGCCACCGATGCGATCCAGGTTGGCGTGATACTCCGGGTGCAGCTGCATGGTGATTTTTTGCTGCATCCAGGTGGCGAAGGCTTCGTTGAGCCACAGGTCGTCCCACCATTCCATGGTCACGGTGTCGCCGGTCCACTGATGTGCCAGCTCGTGCGCGTTGGTGTTGAAGGAGCGCTGCACGTTTTCGGCCGGCGAATCCTTGTCCAGCAACAGCAACCAGTCGCGGAAGGTCACGAACCCAGGGTTTTCCATCGCGCCGGCGCTGAAATCCGGTGCGGCGACCAGATCGAGCTTGTCGAACGGATAACCGAAGGCGTAGTAGTCCTCCAACGCGGCGATGATCGCCGGGGTCTGGTCCAGCGCCGGAGTGATGCGCGGGCCCTGGCCCTGGGCGGCGATGCCGCGCAGCGGCGTGGCGTTGGGGCGCTGCGGGGTGGCCGGCATTGGCGGCACGTCCACCACATCCCACGGGCCGGCGGCGTAGGCGACCAGGTAGGTCGGCAACGGCACGGTCGGCGCAAAGGTCACCGTCTTCCAGCCCTTGCCGGCCGGCTTGGTCGAGGTGGCGATGGTATTGGCCAGCGCCTGATCGTCGCTGGGTACGGTCAGGCTGAGGTCGAACGGGGTCTTGAACGCCGGCTCATCGAAGCCCGGGAACGCGTAGCGCGCACTGATCGGCTCCATCTGCGTCATCGCATACGCCTTGCCCTGGTACTTCACCTGGTACAGGCCCTGCAGCTGCTGGTTAAGCGGCGCGTTGTAGGTGATATCCACGGTGAGCGTCTGCGGCTTGAGCGTGCGCCCGAACTCCAGGCGAACCACACCGGTCTGCGCATCGGCATCCACATAGCGCGCGGTGAGCGCCTTGCCCTTGGCCGGCTTGACCGTGGCCTTGCTGACCTTCAGCTCCTTGCCGTGCAGCCACAGATGATCGGATGCCTGCTTGAGCTGCACGCGGATGGTGGTGCGGCCACTGAACTGCGCCTGCTCGGGGTCGACCTTGATCGCCAGGCTATAGCGCTCGGGCACCGCCCAGGTCGGCAACCGGCCATTGGGTACCGGCTCGCCGGACGTCTGCGCAAGTGCGTTACCGCAGCACAGCGCAAGGAGGGAAGGAGCAAGCAGGCAGGCAAGACGACGCATGGGCAATTCCGGTCAGGGTAACCGCCGAAGTCGACCACAGCCGGGGATGACTGTCATGTGACCTTAGTCACTGCACCAGCGCAGCGAAGGCTGTCGATGCCGACGCTGGCGGCTGCGATAACGGCAGTGGCCATACCAGGCACAGTTGCGCCACAGGCGTGACCGTGACTGGCACGCATGCGTCGCGTGCAGCCATCCGCACGCTCGCACACCGTAGCTGCGCCTGGCATCCGGGTCCTGCAGCCAACATCGCCAACCAGCGGAACTGCGGGATACCCATCACTCGCGCAGGCGCAATGCTGCGAACGCGCACGCGTGTCGAGCAGCGCTTAGAGCGGCTAAAACGCCTGGCGCGCAGTCGTCAGGTAGGCGTGGACGGCGCGTTCAAAACCGGAGTGACACATGCCACGCCGGGCACCGACCACGCCCGCCAGGCGGCGAGCGTAGTCGTTTTCAGGGCAGCGCTTACGCGTGCCCGCCCACCGATGGTGTGGTTGCCTCCAGGGTTTCCAGCTCGCGTGCGACCGCTTCCGGCGACTTGGTGTATGGGGCGATCAAACTGTAGAACGCCGGCACCACGTACAGCGACAGCAGCGTGGACAGCGACACACCGAAGATCACCACCACGCCGATGGTGGCGCGGCTCGCCGAGCCGGGCCCGCCGGCCACCACCAGCGGAATCGCACCGACCACCGTGGCGATCGAAGTCATCAGGATCGGGCGCAAACGCACCGAGGCCGATTCCACGATGGCCTGATGCACGCTGCGGCCTTCGTCGCGCAACTGATTGGCGAACTCCACGATCAAAATGCCGTTCTTCGCCGCCAGGCCCACCAGCATCACGATGCCGATCTGACTGAACAGGTTGAGCGTGCCGCCGGTGAGCCACAAACCGACCAACGCACCCAACACCGCCAGCGGCACGGTGAGCATGATCACCAGCGGATGCGCGAAGCTTTCGAACTGCGCGGCCAGCACCAAATACACCACCAGCAAGGCCATGCCGAAAGTCAGCAATACCGCGCTACCGGATTGCTGGTATTCGCGCGATTCGCCCTTCCAGTCCAGCTGCGCGTATTCCGGCAGTTCTTCCTGCGCGGCCTGTTGCGCCCAGGCGATGGCATCGCCCAACGGGTAGCCCGGCGCCAGACCGGCGGTGATGGTGATCGCGCGCAGGCGATTGAAGCGGTTCAAGGTGCCGGCTTCGGCCACTTCGCTCAAGCTCACCAGGTTCGACAGCGGAATCAGCTCGCCACGGGTAGAGCGCACGCGGATGGCGGTAAGGTCCTCCGGCGACATGCGACCTTCGCGCCCGGCCTGCAACATCACGTCGTATTCCTCGCCGTTGTCGACGAAGGTGGTGACGCGACGCGAGCCCATCATCGCCTCCAGCGCGCCACCGATGGCGGTCACCGGCACGCCCAGATCGGCCGCGCGCAGGCGGTCGATGTTGACGCGCATCTGCGGGCGGGTTTCCTTGTAATCCGAGTCCGGGCCGACCAGGCCGGGATTGGCTTCCATGCGCTGCAGGATGCGGTCGCGCCACTGCGCGATCTCGGCATAGTCCGGGCCACCGAGCACCAATTGGAATGGTTGGCCGCGGCTGCGCACCAGGCCGCCACTGACCTGCGTGCGTGCACGCACGCCACTGAGCACGCTGAGCTTTTGTTGCAGTTCATCAGCTACTTCGGTGGTGGGGCGTGTGCGTTTTTCCCAGTCCTGCAAGAACACGCTGACGCGCCCGGTGTGCATTTCTTCGCTGCTGCCGAAGCCGCCGGGTACGCGCGGGTTGGCACGCACGATGGGTTTGTCCGGGCCCACGTACGGGCGCAGGATGTCTTCGACCTGATGCATCTGCCCGACGGTGTAATCGAAGCCCGCGCCTTCGGGCCCGTCGATCATGATCTGGAAATTACCGCGATCTTCCGCCGGCGCAAGTTCGGACGGAATACGGCTCATCAACCAGGCGCTCGCGCCCAAGGCCAGTAGCATGAGCAGCGCAAAGATCCAGGTGCGGTGCACATGCCGCTCCAGCGAGCGCCCATACGCGCCGGACACCGCCTGCATGCGTCCGTTGAACCAATGATGGAACCGATTGGGTTTGGCCACGCTGTGCGAGCGCAGCAGCTTGGACGACATCATCGGCGTCAGCGTCAGCGCCACGAAAGCCGAGATCGCCACCGCCGCGGCCAACGCCACCGCCAACTCGCGGAACAAGCGCCCGGTATTGCCTTCCAGAAATCCCACCGGCAGGAACACCGCCACCAACACGGCGGTGGTGGCGATCACCGCGAATGTCACCTGCCCGGTGCCGCGCCTGGCGGCCACTAGCGGCGGCTCACCCAGATCGATGCGGCGCTGGATGTTTTCCACCACCACGATGGCATCGTCCACCACCAGGCCGATACATAGCACCAGCGCCAGCAAGGTGAGCAGGTTGATCGAAAAATCGAACGCGTACAGCGCAATGAACGCAGCGATCAGACACACCGGCACGGTGACCGCCGGAATCAGCGCCGCACGTGCGCTGCCCAGAAACACCCAGATCACCACCAGCACCAGCACCACCGCTTCGACCAGGGTGTGATAGACGCGCTCCACCGCCGCATCGATGAAGGTGGTGGTGTCGAAGGCGACAAAGATGTTGGTGCCCTGCGGCAGCGACTTCTGCACTTCTTCGGCCTGCGCGCGTGCTTCGCGCGCCACATCCAGCGCGTTGGCGGTGGAATTGCGCACGATGCCCAGGCCCACATTGGGCACGCCATTGCTCTGGAAATAGGCGCGCCGTTCGGCCGAGGTCAACTCGACCTTGGCCACATCGCCCAAGCGCACCACATAGCCGCCCTCGCCCTTGCTCAACGGCAACTTGGCGAAGTCTTCCGGCTTGAGGTAGCTGCGCTCCACACGCAAGGTGAAGTCGCGCTGCGCCGATTCGATGCTGCCGGCCGGCAGCTCCACGTTTTCGTTCTGCAGCGCCGTCTCGACATCGGCCACGGTGAGTGCGCGTGCGGCCAGTTGGTCGCGGTCCAGCCAGATGCGCATCGCATAGCGCTGGCGTCCGCCGATGCGCACCTGCGCCACGCCATCCAGGCTGGAAAAGCGGTCCACCACATAGCGCTCGGCGTAGTCGGACAGCTGCAGCGTGTCCATCGTGCTGGAGCTCATGTTGAGCCACAGGATGGGATCGGCGTCGGCTTCGACCTTGGAGATTTCCGGCGGGCGCGCCTGGTCGGGCATGCGGTCGGAGACGCGGCTGACCGCATCGCGCACGTCGTTGGCGGCCGCTTCCACATCGCGCGATTGCACGAACTCGATACTGATATCCGACGAGCCATTGCGACTGCGCGCTTCGATGGTGGCAATGCCCTCGATACCGGCCAGCGCGTCTTCCAGCACCTGGGTGATGCGGCTTTCCACCACCGCTGCCGAGGCGCCGGTGTATTCCACATCCACCGAGACGATGGGCGGGTCGATCGCCGGCAGTTCGCGCAGCGTGAGGCGGGTGAACGACATCACCCCCAACACGATCAGCAACAGGCTCATCACCACCGCCATCACCGGGCGGGTAATGGACAGGTCGGAGAGTTTCATTGTGCCGCTGCCTGCGGACGCGTCGACGCGGGCGCGGCCTGGTCGACCACCTTCAGGCCCGGACGCAGCTTGCCGGTGCCGTCCACCACGATGCGCTCACCAGCCTTGACGCCTTCCAGAATCTCCACCTTGCCATCGCGCCGCTCGCCCAGGCGCACATCGGCACGCTCCACGCTGCTGTCGGGTTTGACCCGGAACACGTACGACTCGCGCCCTACCTGCACCACCGCAATCTCCGGGATCACCACCGCCTGCCGCGCCGGCTGCAGCAGCCGCACATCCAGCAGCATGCCCGGGCGCAGGCGGCGATCGTCGTTGGGGAAGTCCGCACGCACGGTCACCGAGCGGGTGGTCTCGTCGATGCGCGAATCGATCGCGGCAACGATGCCGTCGAAGCGCGCACCCGGATACGCCGCCGCGGTGCCATTGACGGTATTGCCGAGCTGCACCAGACCGAACTGCGATTCCGGCACCTGAAAATCCACGTACATGCGCGCCACATCGTCCAGCGTGGCGATCACGGTGCTCGAGGTGATCAACGACCCGGGGCTGATCTGGCGGATGCCCAGCACGCCGGAAAACGGCGCGCGTACTTCGCGGTCGGTGATTTCCGCGCGCATCTGCTGCACCCGCGCCTGCGCTGCATCGCGCAGCGCGCGCTGGGTGTCGACCGTGGACTTGGCGACCAATTGCTGCCCAACCAGGCTCAACTGGCGACGATAGAGCTGGTCGGTTTCCTCGAAGGTGGCTTGCGCGGCGGTCAACGCGGCCTGCTGCGAATTGCCGCGCAGCCGCAGCAGCAACTGCCCGGCCTTGACCTCATCGCCGCTGTCGAAATTGACCTGCTCGACCACATCGCTGACCGCTGCGGTGAGCGCGACCGATTCGCGCGCACGTACGGTGGCGATCGATTGCACGGTGGAGTTCCAGGGCTGCACCGCGACCGGCTGCACGACCACCGGGATGGGCTTGGCAGCGGCCGGCGCGCTGGCCTGACGGGCACAACCGGACAGCCACACGGCCAACAAGAGCGCGGCGCAATTGCGCGCGCTGGGCAGAACAAGCATCAGAACATCCTGGCGGGGTACCGCGAAAGTTTACCGACCTCACCGCCAAGCGTTGACAGAAAGGGCGCGCTTTGCACCATGACCAAAGACCCTTGCCGTCGTCGTCATGATGCGCTGGTCGGCGCGGCCCTCGACACTGCAACCACCGCCCGGGAAAGCCCGATGGCGCAAACCCGCGCGGTCACTCCACGCTGGGGTCTGCCGCCACGCGCACTACGCGGGAGACTGGGTGCCACGTCCTGATGCCTGCGCTCAGCGTTCCAGCCCCAGAAACTCGAGCACGTGGCGCGCCAGCGCCTCTACATTCTCACCATCGGCGTGAAGATGGATCTCCGGCGTCTCGGGCGCCTCGTACGGCGAGTCGATCCCGGTGAAATTGGGAATCTGCCCGGCCCGCGCCTTACGGTACAACCCCTTCACGTCGCGCGCTTCCGCCACCGCCAGCGGCACATCCACAAACACCTCGACAAACTCGCCCGTATCGAAACGCTCGCGCGCCAGTTGCCGCTCGGCGCGGAACGGCGAGATGAAACTGACCAGCACGATCAGCCCCGCGTCGGCCATCAGGCGCGCCACTTCGGCCACGCGGCGGATGTTTTCCACGCGGTCTTCGTCGGTAAAGCCCAGATCGCGGTTGAGCCCATGGCGCACGTTGTCGCCATCCAGGATGAAGGTGTGATAGCCCAACGCATGCAGGCGCTTGTCGACCAGGTTGGCAACGGTGGATTTGCCCGCCCCCGACAGGCCGGTGAACCACAGCACGCGCGGCGCCTGGCCCTTGATGCGCGCACGGGCGCCGCGGTCCACGTCCAGATGCTGCCAATGCACGTTACCGGCGCGGCGCAACGCAAACTCCAGCGTGCCCGCGGCCACGGTGGCATTGCTTTGCCGGTCGATCAGGATGAACCCGCCGAGCACGCGGTTGCGGGCGTACGGCGCGAAGGCGATGGGTTCGTCCAAGGCGAGATTGCAGTAGCCCACTTCGTTGAGCTCCAGCCGCTTGGCCGCCAGCCGCTCTTGCGTATTCACATCGACCTTGTGCTTGATCTCGCTGACGCTCACGGTAACCGTGCGGGTGCCGATCTTGAGCCAGTACGGGCGGCCAGGCATCAGCGCGGCATCGTCCATCCACAGCAAATGTGCAGCGAACTGGTCGGCCACTTCCGGCGGGTCGTCGATGGCGGCGATGATGTCGCCACGGCTGATATCGATCTCATCGCGTAGCGTCAGCGTCACCGCCTGCCCTGCGCGTGCGCTGGCCACCGCGCCATTGGCATCCAGCACCGCAGCCACCTGCGAACGTCGTCCCGATGGCACCACCACCACGGCATCGCCCACGCGCACCTGCCCCGCCGCGATGGTGCCGGCATAGCCGCGGAACTGTGAGTTGGGGCGGTTGACCCACTGCACCGGCAGGCGCAGGCCGCTGTCGGCGTCGGGCGGCTCCAGTTGCACACTGTCCAGATGCTGCAGCAAATGCGGGCCGCTGTACCACGGCATGCGGGTGGAGGCGCTGGACAGGTTTTCGCCAGCCAGCGCCGACAACGGGATGCACTGCACATCGGCAATACCCAGCTGCGTCGCCAGTGCGCGGTAGCTCTCGGCGATGGCGCTGAAGACGTCGGCGTCGTAGTCCACCAGATCCATCTTGTTGACCGCGAGTACCACGTGGCGGATGCCCAGCAGCGACACGATGTAACTGTGGCGGCGCGTCTGCACGAGCAAGCCCTTGCGCGCATCCACCAGCACCACCGCCACATCGGCGCTGGACGCACCGGTGGCCATGTTGCGCGTGTACTGCTCGTGGCCTGGGCAGTCGGCGACGATGAACTTGCGTTGGTCGGTATCGAAATAGCGATACGCCACATCGATGGTGATGCCCTGCTCGCGCTCGGCCGCCAGCCCGTCCATCAGCAACGCGTAATCGATACCCTCGCCTTGCGTGCCATGCCGCCGGCTATCGCTTTCCAGCGCCGCCAGCTGATCGTCGAACAAGCGCTTGCTGTCGTACAGCAACCGCCCGATCAAGGTGCTCTTGCCATCGTCCACGCTGCCGCAGGTGATGAAGCGCAGCAGCGGCTTGGATTCGTGCTGCTGTAGGTAAGTGTCGATGGTGCCGGGAATCGGGAGTGGGGAATCGGGAATGGCACAAGCCGCATCCTCGATCGATGTAGACGCAGCGAACCGCTGTTGCGATTCCCCATTCCCGCTTCCCCATTCACTACCCATCAGAAATACCCCTCAAGCTTTTTCTGTTCCATCGATGCGCCGGGTGCGTGGTCGATCATGCGGCCCTGACGCTCGGAGCTGGTGCTGATCAGCATTTCGGCGATCACCGCTTCCAGGGTGTCGGCGGTGGAGTCGATCGCGCCGGTCAGCGGGTAGCAGCCCAGCGTGCGGAAGCGCACCGAGCGCAGCTGCGGGGTTTCGCCCGGCTGCAGCGGCAGGCGTTCGTCGTCGACCATGATCAACGCACCGTCGCGCTCCACCACCGGGCGCGCTGCGGCGAAATACAGCGGCACCACCGGGATCTTTTCGCGGTAGATGTACAGCCAGATATCCAGCTCGGTCCAGTTGGACAACGGAAACACGCGCACGCTCTCGCCGGGTTTGGTACGGGCGTTGTAGAGGTTCCACAGTTCCGGACGCTGGTTTTTCGGGTCCCAGCGATGGCGTGCATTGCGGAACGAAAACACCCGCTCCTTGGCGCGCGACTTTTCTTCGTCGCGCCGTGCCCCGCCGATTGCCGCATCGAAAGCGCCGTGCTCCAGCGCCTGCTTCAGGCCCTGGGTCTTCATGATGTCGGTGTGCACCGCGGCGCCGTGGCTGATCGGGCCGATGTCCTGCGCGATGCCATCGGGATTGATGTGCACGCGCAGATCCACCCCGGTTTCGGCCGCGCGGCGGTCGCGGAAGGCGATCATCTCGCGGAATTTCCAGCGCGTGTCCACATGCAGCAGCGGAATCGGTGGGGGCGACGGCGCAAACGCCTTGAGCAGCAGATGCAGCAGCACCGAGCTGTCCTTGCCGACCGAATACAGCATCACCGGTACCCGGAACTCGGCGGCGACCTCGCGCAGGATGTGGATGCTTTCGGCTTCGAGCCGGTCGAGATGGGACAGCGGGGGCAGGGTCATCAGGATGTCGGGAGCGGCGGCAGGCAAGACCAGCCGATGGTAGGCCAAGGCAGCGCAGTGTGTGGCGGGCAGATGTCTGCTTGAAATAAGCGGCCGGCATAACGCGATAACCGGTGATCCTTTCTGGACCAGCGAACGCTTCCCTAACATCGTTCATCCAATCCCCGCCCCTGGATCCGAATGACCGCCGCCAGTTCCGCGCTACCGCCCAGCCCCTTGCCCGACGAGCGCAAGGCGCTGCTGGAACGGTTGGTCGACGGCCTGGATACTGCCGCGCTGTGGTGGCTGTCCGGCTACACCGCCGGGCTGGCGCAGGGTCATCCGCCGCGGTCGCTGGCGGTGCTGCCAGGCGGGCAACCGCAGGCCGCCGCGCAGGACAGCCAGCGCTTGACGGTGGTGTACGGCAGCCAGACCGGCAACGCGCGCCGCCAGGCCGAGCAGCTGGCCGCCGATGCCGAGGCCGCCGGGCTGAGCGTGCGGTTGCTGCGTGCCGATGCCTACCCCACCCGCGAACTCGCCAGCGAACGCCTGTTGTACGTGGTGATCAGCACCCAGGGCGAAGGCGACCCGCCGGACGATGCGATCGGCCTGGTCGAATTCCTGGCCGGCCGCCGCGCGCCCAAGCTGCCTGAGCTCAAGTACGCGGTGCTGGGCCTGGGCGATTCCAGTTATGCGGAGTTTTGCGGCATTGCGCGGCGCATCGACGACCGTCTGGCCGAGCTCGGCGCCAGCCGGGTGCAGCCGCGCGGCGAAGCCGACCTGGACATCGACAGCATCGCCGACCCGTGGCGCGCGCAAGCGCTCAAGCATGCGCGCGAGCAGCTCAAGAGCACTCCTCACTCGGCCACGGTCACGCCGCTGCGCAGCAACCCGGTGGCGCCGGTGTGGTCGCACCAGCATCCGTTTGCTGCCGAGTTGCTGGCCAACCAGATCATCAGCGGGCGCGACTTCAAGGGCCCGGGCTTTCGCGTCTATGCGCAGCCCGGCAAGCGCGTGCGGCATCTGGAATTTTCGCTGGAAGGCAGCGGCCTGAGTTACGAACCCGGCGACGCCCTGGGCATCCGTCATCGCAATCCGCCCGCGCTGGTGGATGCGGTACTGCAGACCTTGCAGCTGGATGGTCATGCCGCGGTCACCGTCGGCGAAGAGACTCTGGCCTTGAATGAGTGGCTGACCACCCGGCGCGAACTCACCAAGCTGTCGCGGCCGTTCCTCACCGCTCATGCCGAGCGCGCGCGCGCAGACGATCTGCAGGCGCTGCTCACCCCGACCCAGACTGCCGGCCTGGCGTCGTTGCTCTCCGATCATCAAGTGATCGACGTGCTGCGACGCTGGCCGGCGGATTGGGACCACGCCAGCCTGCTGGACACGCTGCGCCCGCTCACCCCGCGGCTGTATTCCATCGCCTCCAGCCGCAAGCGCGTGGGCGATGAAGTGCATCTGGCGGTGGATGAACTCAACTACCAGGCGCACGGGCATGCGCACCTGGGGTCGGCCAGCGGCTTTCTAGCCGCGCTTGCCGAAGGCGATACCGCCCCGGTCTACATCGAACCCAACACACGCTTCCGCGTGCCGGCCGATGCCTACCGCGACATCCTGATGATCGGCCCGGGCACCGGCGTGGCGCCGTTCCGCGGCTTTGTGCAGGAACGCGCCGAAACCGGCGCCAAGGGCCGTAACTGGCTGTTCTTCGGCGCCCAGCATTTCAATACCGATTTCCTGTATCAGGCCGAGTGGCAGCAGGCCTTGCAACGCGGCGAGTTGCACGCGCTGGACCTGGCGTTCTCGCGCGACCATGCCGAAAAAATCTACGTGCAACACCGCCTGCGCGAACGCGGCGCCGAGGTCTATGCCTGGCTGCAGGGCGGCGCGCATCTCTATGTCTGTGGCGCCATCGGCATGGGCAAGGATGTGCACGCCGCATTGCTGGACATCGTCACCACCCACGGCGCCCGCAGTGCCGAAGACGCCGCCGCATATCTCACTCAGCTGCAGGTGGAAGGACGGTATGCGCGCGATGTGTATTAGTGCCGGGAATCGGGAGTGGGGAATCGGGAATTGGTACAGCCCTCACCTGACTTTTCCTGGCAGACCAAGCCGCTTTTTACGATTCCCTATTCCCCATTTCCGATTCCCATGAGCCACTCTGTCGAAGACATCAAATCCGAAAGCCGCCGTCTGCGCGGGTCGCTGGAGCAGAGCCTGGCCGATCCGGTCACCGGGGCGCTGCGCGAGGACGATCAGACGCTGATCAAGTACCACGGCAGCTACCAGCAGGACGATCGCGATATCCGTGATGAGCGGCGTCGGCAGAAGCTCGAGCCGGCGTATCAGTTCATGATCCGCACGCGCACGCCGGGCGGGGTGATTTCGCCCAGCCAATGGCTGGCGCTGGATGGGATCGCCACGCGGTACGCCAATCATTCGCTGCGCATCACCACACGCCAGGCATTCCAGTTCCATGGCGTGATCAAGCGCGAACTCAAAGCGACCATGCAGGCGATCAACGCCACCTTGGTCGATACGCTGGCGGCGTGCGGCGACGTCAATCGCAATGTGCAGGTGGCGGCGAACCCCTTGTTGTCGCAGGCGCATGCCACGTTGTACGCCGATGCGGCGCGCGTGTCCGAGCATCTGCTGCCGAACACGCGTGCGTACTACGAGATCTGGCTGGACGAAGAACGCGTATCCGGCTCCGGCAGCGAAGACGAGCCGATCTACGGTGACCGGTATCTGCCGCGCAAGTTCAAGATCGGCTTTGCCGCGCCGCCGCTCAACGACGTGGACGTGTTCGCCAATGATCTAGGCTTCATCGCCATCCTGCGCGACGGCGAGCTGCTCGGCTACAACGTCAGCATCGGCGGCGGCATGGGCGCCAGCCATGGCGATGCGGAGACCTGGCCGCGCGTGGCCAACGTCATCGGTTTTATCACCCGCGATCAGTTGCTGGATCTCGCAACCGCCGTGGTCACCACGCAGCGCGACTTCGGCAATCGCGCAGTGCGTAAGCGCGCGCGCTTCAAGTACACCATCGACGATCATGGCCTGGACACCATCGTGGCCGAGATCCAGCGCCGTGCCGGTTTTTCGCTGCAGCCTGCACGGCAGTTCGCCTTCGACCACAACGGCGACCGCTATGGCTGGGTCGCAGGCGAAGACGGCTTGTGGCATCTAACCCTGTCGTTGCCGGCCGGCCGCATTGCCGACACCGACACCGCCGCGCATCTGAGCGGGCTGCGCGCGATTGCGCAGTTGAACGTGGGCGAGTTCCGGATGACGCCCAACCAGAACCTGGTGATCGCCGGCGTACCTGCACAGCAGCGCGCGCAGATCGATACGCTGGCTGCGCAGTACGCGCTGGATGCGGGCAACCATGCCGGCACCGCCTTGGCACGCGGCGCGATGGCCTGCGTGGCACTGCCGACCTGCGGTCTGGCGATGGCCGAGGCCGAGCGCTATCTGCCCGATTTCAGTGCTGCGCTGCAGCCGTTGTTGCAGCAGCACGGCCTGGCCGACACGCCCATCGTGCTGCGCCTGTCCGGTTGCCCCAATGGATGTTCGCGACCGTACCTGGCGGAGATCGCACTGGTGGGCAAGGCGCCCGGTCGCTACAACCTGATGCTGGGCGGCGACCGTCGCGGCCAGCGGCTCAACACCTTGTATCGCGAAAACATCACTGAAGCAGAGATCCTCGCCGCGCTGGAGCCGCTACTGGCCCGTTACGCCGCAGAACGCGACCAGGCAGCGGATGAAGGCTTTGGCGATTTCCTGCATCGCAGTGGCCTGATCGCCCTGCCGCCTTACCCCACGCACCGTCACCTCGACCTGGAATTGCTCGCATGACCGCGCTGCCTGTCGCATCGATCACCTCTTCCGCGTTGGACGATCTGGACGCGCTCAACGCACACCTGGAAACCCTGCGTGCCGACGAACGCGTGGCGTGGGCGCTAGAGCATGGCCCGCAGGACGTCGCGCTGTCGTCCAGCTTCGGCGCGCAATCGGCGGTGACGCTACATCTGCTCACCCGGCAACGTCCGGACATTCCGGTGATCCTGATCGATACCGGGTATCTGTTTCCGGAAACCTATCGCTTTGCCGACGCGTTGACCGATCGGCTCAAACTCAATCTCAAGGTGTATCGCCCGCTGGTCAGCCGCGCCTGGATGGAAGCGCGCCATGGCCGCTTATGGGAACAGGGCATGGTCGGCATCGACCAGTACAACAACCTGCGCAAGGTCGAGCCGATGCGCCGCGCACTGGACGAGCTCGACGTCGGCACCTGGTTCACCGGCCTGCGCCGCAGCCAATCTGGCGGACGCGCACAGACGCCAATCGTGCAGAAGCGTGGCGACCGCTACAAGATCAGCCCGATCGCCGACTGGACCGACCGCGATGTGTGGCAATACCTGCAGGCGCACGACCTGCCCTATCACCCGCTGTGGGAACAGGGCTACGTCTCGATCGGCGACTTCCACACCACCCGCCGCTGGGAACCGGGCATGCGCGAAGAAGACACCCGCTTCTTCGGCCTCAAGCGCGAGTGTGGGATTCACGAGGACATCTGAGTTGGACTACGCATCGCGCGCTTTGTAGAGCGTCGCGATGTGAGATGTCTGGTGTCTGCGTGCTGTGCGCGTGGCAGACAGCGCAACGCCTGGAGATCTTTCTGGTGGGCTGTGGTGGCAGTAACACGTGCGAGGCATCGTGCCGGCGTTGCAGCAAGATCGCAGGATCGAGAAAGGCGCGCTCTTTGCCGAGGAGCGCGGCAATGCTGGTCCCAGCACCGCGAACACAGACGACATCGACGCGAGCTGCCGCTGTAGCTACAGCTACAGCTACAGCGGCTGAGAGATGCAATCGCTACATGTGCAGCGATAGCGATGCGCGCAGCCATCGCATCACGCCACAGCACTCGCTTGCGCACGTTGCATCCAGTAACGATCGAACAACCACATCAGCAACAACGACAGCCCGACCAGCGGAAAGAGCAACCCGCACAGCACCAGCAGCACTAGCAACCCGCGCAGCGTGCGTGGGTCGGCGGGCAATGGCGGCACGCCCAAGCCACCCACCGGCCGCCGCTTCCACCACATCGCCACGGCACTGACGCATAACAGCACGATCAACGCGCACGCCAGCAGCAGGACCAGCTGATTGGCGGTGCCGTATTGCTGCCCCAAGTGCACATTGATGCCCCATTCCAGCGTCTTGGCCACCGGCCCGTAATCGCGGTAGCCCATGTCCAGCAGCACCGCACCGCTGTACTGATCCAGATGGATCACCCGCTGCTGCTGCAGATCGGCCGGGTACACCGTCGCGGTATAGACACCGCGCACGCCACGCGGCGGCGACACGCTATAGCCCGACGCAATGCCGAGCGCATCGAACCGCGCCATCGCCGCATCCAGAGCAATCGCGCCCATCCCCGGCGCAGCGAGACTGCCGGAGCCACCGTGCGCTGCATGGACTGAATATTCTGACTGGCTTGAATGTTCTGAGTGCGCCGAATGCTGTGAGTGTTCCGAATGCTCTGAGTGAGCTGAATGTTCTGAGTGATCCGAATGCTGCAAGTGCTGCGAGTGCTCTGAGTGCTCCGAATATTCCGAATGCTGTGCATGAGCATGGTCGAAGTTAGCCCCTCTCTCCTCGGGGCGAGAAGGCACTGTTTGTGCGCCACTGGCGCGCGTGCCTTGGAGCGCCCACGCCGCTAGCGCGGGCCGGGGGTTGGGGTGCGGGTCGGCCGCACGCACCGCAGCCGCGTGCAGCCCACCCGCTTGGCCGTCATGCAATCGGTCATCCAGCGCACGAGGCACAGGCACAGCAGATTCCGGCAACCGCGCCTGCCGCAGCGACCACGCAGGCTCGCCACTGTCGGTCAGGCGCTGCTCCGACATCGGCTGCTGCACACGCAATCCTGCCGGATACCCAAAGTCGTGCCCGTTGGCCCAGCGATTGACCTGCGCACCCCACAGCCACGACCACGGCATGCCGGTCAGCGCCAGAAACAACAGGATCGCACCCACACCGGCGCCGGTCACCGCGTGCAGGTCGCGCCAGAACAGCCGCTGCGTCGGCGTGCCACGGACGTTGACCACGCCACCACGTCGCCCGCGCGGCCACCACAGGTACACACCCGTGAGCACCAGCACGATCGCCCACCCCGCCGCCATTTCGATCAGACCCTGTGCAAACGGGCCGATCAACTCCAGGCTGTGCAGCCGGCGAATCGTCCAGGCCAGCGTGCCGTGCTCGGGCAAGCGACCCAACACACGCACGCGATACGGGTCCACATACACCACCGTGCGCGTGCCATGCGCGTCCACCAGGCCGATCTCGGCACTGGCATCGGCACGTTTGGGCGTGGTGTAGCGGAACAACGTCCCACCCTCCTCGCGCTGCGCCACCTCCACCAGTTGCTGTGCGGACGCGCGCGCCGCACCCACCGGCACCACCTTCAACCCATGGTGCACGGTGCGATCGATAGCGTCCTGATACAGAAACGCCGCGCCGGTCAGCGCCAGCCAGATGATGAAAGGCAGCACCAGCAGTCCGGCATAGAAATGCCAGCGCCACACGGCCCGATAGAACCGCCAGCGGCCATCCCGCTGCGGTAAGTCGACGCTGGCAGTGCTAGTGCGTGTCCGCATCAGAAACTCCAATCCCAGGACACCGACAGCGCGCGGCCATCGCCTGGCGAATAGCCGGAACTGCCGCTGTCGTACCACGCGTACACATAGGCGCGATCGGTGACATTGCGCAATTGCACGCTGAGCGCGTTGCGCGCATCCACGTTCCAGCGCGCGCCAAGATTGAGCAAGGCATAGCCACCGGTACGACCCAGGGTATTGCTGCGCTCCAGGTAGTAATCGCCCTGCGCATTGCCCCAGGCACTGAGCTGCACGGCTGCACTCACCTGCCACTCCAGCCCGGCCGTCGCCAACCAGTGCGGCACGTTCTCGATCTCCTTGCCACGCGTGGCCGGCGCACTGGGATCGGGCGTGGCGATGCTGGCCTTCTGCCGCGAATACGACATCCACGCACGCCAATGCTCGGCAGGCTGCAGGTTCAGTTGCGCATCCCACCCACGCCGCAGTGTGCGGCCGACGTTGGCAACATCGCCGATGCCGGCCACGCCATTGACACCGAGAATGGTGGCCACTTCGCCAGACGCACGTTGTTCCCAATACGCCACCCGCCCATCCAGCAGTGCCGACGGAGCGAATTTGAAACCGGCTTCCCAGCCATCGTTGATCGATGGCCCGAGATTGCCCGGCTGGCGACGGTAGACACCATCGCCGCTGCCGATCTGGAAGGTGCGTCCCCAGTTGGCGTACACGCTGCTCTGTTCGCCCACACGGTAGCTGGCACTGAACTTGGGTTGCTTGATGGTGCCGTAGTCGTAGGTCGGCGCCCAGACACCGGCCAGCAGGTCGTGCAAGGTGCCATCGACACGATCGATGCGATACCCCGGCACCAGTTGCAAGCGGTCGACCGGGCTCAGCACCGCCTGCACATAGGCACCTTGGGTGTGCAGATCGTAATTCCAGTCGCGCAGTTGCGCGCCGCGCACGCGTGCGACGGTGCGGTAGCGCTGCGACTGGTTGTCCTGCCACTGCGCATCCGCACCGGCTTCCAGCGCCGCGTTCCACACGCCCCAGTCGGGCTGCCAGTTGCCACGCAGCAGCACACCGCGATGGGTTTCATCGGTATCGCGCTCCTGCTGCAGGCCGGCGGCGGAAAAACGGACCCAGCGTTGATTGCGGTAGTCGTTCTGGTAGGCCTTTGCGCTCCACTGCGCGTCCGCGCCCAGCGTGCCATCGGCATGCAATGCGGTCTGACGCACATGGCGCTCGCTGCGATCGTCCTGCGCATAGGCCGGCGAACTGCGCGGCGCCGCACGCGCACTGGCCGCATCCAGATACCCCGACTCCAGCGCGTGATTGTCGTAGTAGCGCGTGGTCAGCCCGGCACGGAAGGCGCCATCCGGGTCGGTGTAGAACCACTTGCCGGCGACGCTGCGTTTGCGCGCATCGGCGTGCGCGCGATAGCCATCGGAATCGCGCCAGGCCAGCACATAGTTCTGGCTCCACGGGCCGCGCTCGACGCCCTTGCCCAGCTGCACTTCGCGTGCACCGAAACTGCCCGCGGTCACGCTGAGCCGGCCATCGTTGCCACCGGTGCGGGTCAGCACATCCACGCTGCCGGCGATGGCGTTCAAGCCATACCGCGCATCGTTGGTGCCGCGCACGATTTCGATCGCACTGATGTCCTGCGGAAACACCGCATCCAGATACGGCATGCCACCGGCGTTGTCGTTGCTGGGGATACCGTCGATCAGCAGCTTGACCGCGTTGATCCGCCCCTCGCCGTTGAAGCCACGGAACGAAAACCGCCCTGCATCGGTGCCCATACGGAATTGGGTCACCTGCACGCCGGGCGCGCGCATCAGCAGTTCCCAGCTGTAATCCACGTGCTGATCGTGCAGCAGCGCACCACCGATCACGTCCACCGAACTCAGCACGCGCGCGCTACTTGGCATGCGCTGCACGTGCTCGCTCACCTGTACCTTGCCCAGCGTCAATGCAGCATCTTGCGCCTGCACCTGCCAGGGGTGGCCACACACCAGCGCCAACGACGGCGCGTACCACATCGTTTTCAACAACCGTAACCGCATGACCAACCCTTTGCCGCGACACCACGGCAATGCCGCCGCGCGCCGCCCCCACAGGGCAAGCACCGGCTTCATTCAAAGAATGCGTCGTCCATCGAGTGTGCGCAGACATGCCAACGCATCAGGCGCAGACAGGCTGCAGCAGAACGGACGCCCGCAACGGGGCAAGGCTCAGGCGTACAACGGTGGCCCACGCGCTCCGAGGGCGGTCCAGCGCAAGGCCGACCATGCCCGCACCGCGGCGGGCAGCGGCATCGGCACCGGGCGTTGCTGCAGCAGACACACCACCAGCAGTGCCAGCCAGGGCAGCAGGCGCGCGGCCAACATGCAGTAGTCGCAGGCTTCGCGATGCAGCGCAGCGTCATGGTCGCCGGCGCGTTGCGGGGCGCCGGGCATGCCGTGATCCCGAGGCACTGCGCTGTGCGCTTGCGCAGGCGCGTGGCTCGCATGCACTGCAGCGCTGGTGCCAAGCGCCGGGCCGCTCATGCACATCGGCTCGAGAATGCGCGCCTGGCTCCAGCGGCTGATCAACGGCGCCAACAGCATCAGCGCCACTGCCAGGCAGGCGAGCAGGTGCAACAGACGATGGCGATGAAGCGCGGGCATCGCCGCAGTGTAAGCCGCCATGTCGGCGGGAGCGATGGGAGCGGCCGATGCGCGACCGGATGTCGCACCCAAACCCGCGCAGGCGTCCGGGCGGACTGGCATCGCCCGCTGCCGCCTGTCGACCTGGGCCCCGCCAGCCATCGCCACGGCCGAGTCGATGAAGCGCAGCCCATCACCTGAATATCACTGCCGCCCCATTGTCCAGGCCGGCAGTCACAGTTCTACCGGTGCGTATAAGACCGCGCGCATGCGAGGCGTCGCCATGCCCTATGCTTGGACTTCATCCCATTCATCCAGCGCGCGCATGAGTACTGTCCTGTCCGATCCAGCGGCTGAGCCACTTCCCTGCGCGCCCAAACCGCCCAGCGAGGCGCTGCGCCTCCAGGCCCTGCGCAGCTACGGCATCCTCGATACGCCGCGCGAGGCCGCCTTCGAAGACATCACCCGGCTGGCGTCGATCATCTGCCAGACCCCGATCGCCCTGATCAGCCTGGTGGATGCCGACCGCCAGTGGTTCAAGAGCGAACTCGGCATGGGCGAGCGCGAGACGCCGCTGTTCAAGTCGATGTGCGCGCATGCGCTGCTCGACAGCGACGTGCTGGTGGTGCCGGACACGCGCGAAGACAGCCGTTTTTCGCGCAACCCGCTGGTGACCGGCGAAGCGCCGCTGTACTTCTATGCCGGTGCGCTGTTGAAGACGCCGGACGGCCTGCCGTTAGGCACCGTCTGCGTCCTCGACCGGCAGCCGCGCAAGCTCACCGACGAACAGGTCGAGGCGCTACGCGCGCTCGCGCGCCAGACCATGGCGCAGCTGGAATTGCGCCGTGCGCTGCTGATCGCGGAAGAATCCGATCGCTATCGCAGCCGGCTGATGGCCATTGCCGGGCACGATCTGAAGACTCCGCTGCGCACCGCTGCCTACGCCATCGACAAGATGCGCCGGCATGCCAACGTCGATTCCATCCCGACCTTGGTGACTGCGCGCGACGCGATCAGCCTGGTCGGTCGCAGCCTGGACGAACTGGCCACGCTGGCCGCCGCAAGCAAGTCCGCCATGCCGGATCTGCAGCCGCTGCAGCTGGAAGACGTGCTGCATTCGGTGCTCGGCGTCTGGCGCCAGCCGGCCATCGACAAGTGCCTGTCGCTGCGCCACGTACCGACCTCGCTGCGCGTGCGCAGCCACCCGACGTTGTTGACCACCCTGATCGGCAATCTGGTCGGCAACGCGATCAAATACACCGAGCGTGGACGCGTGCTGGTCGGCACCCGCCGCCGGCCCGGCTATGCGGTAGTGGAAATCATCGACAGCGGCATCGGCCTGAATCTTGAGCAGCCCGAGCAGGTCTTCCAGGCGTTCCGCCAGGCCGACCCGCGCAGCGACGGTCTGGGCATCGGGCTATGGATCGTGCACCGCACCGCCGAGACGCTAGGGTGCGAGGTGAAGGTACGGCCACGTTCGGAAGGCGGGACCTGTTTTTCGGTCCGCATTCCGTTGGCCTGACGCCGTCCCGCGCGGCTGCGTGGCGATGTGCGACCGCGCAGCTGTGCAGCAGGCCTGGCGCACGTCGCTTCACAGGCGTTGATTCAAGTATCCGGCGCTCGCCAAGAGCGGCCAACCCAGCTCGGCCGCCGGCGCGTGCTGCGATTGTTTTGGCGAAAAATCGGCAAAAAAAAGGCGGACCCGAGCTCCCGACCCGGATCCGCCGCCAAACACGCCAGGCCTCTCCCCAGGGACCCGGGTGCGCCAGCCGCGCTGTGTGCGCAGCCTCGCGCAACAGTGATGCGACAGCGCTAGCAACCTTTCGACGACACCACTGATCACACCGGTGAAGCGATACCTGCATCGCCGGTCCTGCGCCGTCCACCCCTAGACGTCCGAAGTGTCGCGTCATGGTTGCTATAAGGGTTTACGACAGCGCCGCGCCCAACTTGATGGGTGCCGACAACGCGGCTAAGACGGCCCTGACACGTGTAGGGAGAATCACTGACAGCAACACGCGCAGCGCATCGACCAGCGATTGCATGGCATTGATTGCAAAGAGGATTTGCGGGCTACTCTACGCTGCAGTGCAACATGCAATTCGCATTAGCGGACACGACAACAACAGCACGCAACACACCCAGCGCACGACGACGACGGGGCAGAAACCGCTGTTACGAATTCCAACTCCCTAATCTCCAATCCCGGCCTCATCCCCCTGCTGCGCAAACCACGCCGCCGAATGCACGTCCTCGGCCGCCACTTCCAGCAGCTGACGCAACACGGCCAGCGGAATCTGCACCGGCGTTGCGCCGGCCTGCAGCGCCACCCACAGCGATTCGTCCTGCGGGTCGGCCAGCACCGTCAGCATGGCGTGCTCGCGTCCGTCGATGTTTGCCGACAGTTGCAACGACATGCCGCCATCGGGTTCGGGCGACCACAGTCTGCTGAGCGACGGACGTACTGGCTTTGTCATCGCGTAGCTCTCAACTGGTGATGGTCTGGGTCAGCGATTCCCAGGTCGGCGGCAGCGGCCAGTTCGGCGCCTGATTGCCGTCCAGTACACGGCGCAGGTCGCGCTTGTCGATTTGCGGCGCCAGCACATGCACCAGATCCAGCGCGTAGTCGCGCAGCACGCGGTCGCGCGGTAGCACCGCCCAGGCGATGCACTCGGCGATCGGCGCCGGCGCCGGCCAGGCACGCAGGTCTTCGTCCTGGGCGTTGACCGCCATCTCGGCCACCAACCCCACGCCGAGCCCGGCGCGCACATAGGTCTTGATCAGGTCCGCATCCAGCGCGGTCAACGCGATGCTCGGTTCCAGCCCGACCTGCGCAAACGCCCGCTGCAGCGACGAGCCCGGCCGGGTGGACGATTCGTAGCTGATCAGCGGGTGCTCGGACAGCGCCTGCATGTCCGGCGCCACCCGCGTGTCCAGCGCATGCCCGCGCGGCACCACCACCAGCCGCCGCCAGCGATACAGCGGCACCGCAATGCCTGCGCTGGGCTCGCCGCCGGCGGTGCTGACCACCGCGATATCCGCATCGCCCTGGCTGAGCAGATCCAGCGCCGCACTTTCGGCCGCCTGCTGCAAATGCACGCTCACCTGCGGGTAGGCGTGCTTGATCTGCGCCACCGCCGGCGGCAGCACGAAGCGCGCCTGGGTGTGAGTGGTGGTCAGGGTCAGCTGGCCCTGGCTTTCGCGGCGCTGGTTGGCGGCGTAGGTGCGAATGTTGTTGGCTTCCGACAGCACCGCGCGTGCCCGCTCGATCACTTCCACACCGGCCGGCGTCACCGCGTCCAGGCTGCGTCCCTTGCGCACGAACAACAAAAAGCCCAGCTCGTCTTCCAGCTGCTTGAGCTGCTTGGACAGGCCGGGCTGGGTCGCGTGCACACGCGCTGCCGCCAGCGTGATGTTCAGCTCGGCATCGGCGATGGCCACCAGGTAGCGAAGTTGGGTCAGCGTCATGGGCTTATATCCAAAAAAGCGCGAGGCGCCACAAGGACTTGGACTGTAGAGGAGTTCTGCGGCCCAGCTTATAACCGAACGCTATTTTTAGGGCGCATGAAGTCATTTCCGACGGCTATAAGCCGGCGTTACGGTCTGGCCCTTCCTTTCGATGCCCCGGTCCGTGACTTCTGCGTTCCCGCTCCTTGCCGACCTGCGTGGCCGTGCCGTCCTGGTGGTCGGTGGCGGTGCCGATGCCGAACGCGCCACCGCCAACCTGCTGCAGGCCGGCGCGCTGCCGCTGGTTGGCGCCCCGCAACTGACCCCACAGTTGCAGCAGTGGGCACGAGCTGGTCGGCTTCGGTGGCTGCCCGGCTACTTCGACCCCGCCTGGCTGGCGCTGCCGGACGCCCCCGTCTGGCTCACCATCGCCGCCAGCGAGCAGCCGGAACACAACGATGCGCTGCGCTCCGCAGCAAGCAGCCAGCGCTTGTTGACCCACAGCGCGGCGCCGGCCGCATCCGCAACTGCGCCGGCGCCCTCCCCCGCGCCGCAGGCAGGTGTCGCACCGCTCTCCCCCGGCAGCGTGACCCTGGTCGGTGCCGGCCCCGGCGATCCCGGCCTGCTCACGCGCCACGCGGTGCGCGCACTCCGGCAGGCCGAGGTGGTGCTGTACGACCGCCTAGTCAGCCCGCAGATCCTGCAACTGGCCCGCCGCGGCGCAGTGCGTGTGGAAGTCGGCAAGGCCGCGCAAGGCCATAGCACCCGCCAGGAACAGATCCACGAGCTGATGCTGGAACACGCCCGCGCCGGGCGCCGGGTGGTGCGACTCAAGGGCGGCGACCCGTTCGTGTTCGGCCGTGGCGGCGAAGAACTGGAATTCCTGCGCGCGCACGGCATCGGCTTTCAGGTTGTCCCCGGCATCACCGCCGCGGTCGCCTGCGCCGCTTATGCCGGCATCCCGCTCACCCATCGTGATCACGCGCAATCGCTGCGCCTGATCACCGCGCACTGCAAGGATTCGCTGGACACGCTGGACTGGCACGCGCTGGGCCAGGAGCGCCAGACGCTGGCCTTTTACATGGGCGTGGCGGGCCTGGACGGTATCCAGCAGCGCCTGCTGCAGGCCGGCCGCGCGCCCACCACGCCATTCGCCCTGGTGGAAAACGGCTCGCGCCCGCAGCAGCGGGTGATCACCGGCACGCTCGCCACCCTGGCCAGCACCGCACGGCAGTTCAAGGTGCAGGCGCCCGCTCTGCTGATCCTGGGCGAAGTGACCGCGCTCGCGCCGACACTGCATTGGTTCGGCACTGCACCGCTCAGCGCGCCGCTGCCACACTCACCCATCGCAACGCCCGACACGCCCACACTCGCCCACGCAGCCTGAATTCGACGGAGACCCCATGGCCCTGTACGACAACATCCTCGACACCATCGGCCGCACCCCGGTGGTCAAACTCCACCGCCTCGCCCCGGACAACGTCACCTTGTACGTCAAGGTCGAGGCGTTCAATCCGGGCGGCTCGGTCAAGGACCGCCTGGCGCTGGCGATCATCCTCGACGCCGAGCAGCGTGGCCTGCTCAAACCCGGCGATACCATCGTCGAAGCCACCTCCGGCAACACCGGCGTGGCACTGGCGATGGTGGCGGCCGCGCGCGGCTACAAGTTCGTCGCCACCATGGTGGAAACCTTCTCCATCGAGCGCCGCAAGCTGATGCGCGCGTATGGTGCCAAGGTCATCCTGACCCCGGCCGCCGAGCGCGGCAGCGGCATGGTGCGCAAGGCCAAGGAGCTGGCCGAGCAGCATGGCTGGTTCCTGGCAAGCCAGTTCGCCAATCCGGCCAACCCGGCCTATCACCGCAACACCACCGCCGCCGAAATCCTGCGCGACTTCGCCGGCCACCGGCTGGACCATTTCGTCACCGGCTGGGGCACCGGCGGCACGCTCACCGGCGTAGGCGAAGTGCTACGTGTCGCCCGCCCGGAAGTGCGCATCACCGCCAGCGAGCCGGCAGGCGCCGCGCTGTTGCAGGGCCAGGACTGGAAACCGCACAAAATCCAGGGCTGGACCCCGGACTTCATCCCCGAGGTGCTCAATCGCGAGGTCGCGCACGAAGTACTGAGCGTGGAAGACAGCGATGCGATCACCATCGCCCGCCGCCTGGCCGCCGAAGAAGGCATCTTCACCGGCATCTCCGGCGGTGCCACCGTCTCCACGGCGCTGCGCGTGGCCGAGTCTGCCGCACCCGGCGCGGTCATCCTGGCGATGCTGCCCGATACCGGCGAGCGCTACTTCTCCACCCCGCTGTTCGCCGACATCAACGAAGGCTCGGATGACGATTGGCTGGCTGGCCTGCCCTGAGCGGACGGTTGGTTGGTTGGCACAGGAGGGCCGCGCGTTTAGCGCGGCCTTTTTTGTTCTGGGACCGGGGACCTGGGAAGCGCGGTCGATCGGCAGACTGGAATAGTCCTGCTCGTTTTAACCGCGGCCACCAGTGAGCGAAGCGCGGCCACCATTTCGATCGCGCGCGCTGGATTGGATTGCAACGCGGACCACATGCCGGGCTGCCTGATTGCCGAATCCATCGCGCTCGCGCAACAGCGCCAAGCGCAGCCGTGACGAGCGCCTTGAGAAGTAAAGTCAGCAACCGAACCGGGCACAGCAAGTCAGGCAACTGTGGAGGGGCGTTCGCATCGCCATAGGCGGTAGGCACCACACCCATCATCGCCGCACATCGAGTGATCAACTCGAAACCCTGATGGCTGGTATGCAATCGAAAAGCGCTTTACCAGCTGATCGATCACCGCAAGATGGCCTCGCATTGCGACAGCGAAGCCGCACCCACGTGCGCTTCAGACAAGCAGAGTTCCGCCCCATGGAAGAGGAAGAGCGCGTCATCGCGACGCGCCGCACCCCACTTTCTCGGTCGCCAGGCCTCCTGCCTCAGCGTGCCCCCAGCCACACATTGCATTGCGATGGATGCACTCCCCTCCTTGTCAAGGAAACGTTAGGATGTCCGCCGTTCTGCAGGGAGAGTGTGGTGAGCAAGCAATCGTATGGGCACGGCGGCACACGCAGCGCACGCGCGCCGTGGCTGGTGAAGATCACGTCGCCCGTGCACTTCGCTGCGACGCTGGCCCTGGGCGCCTGGCTGCAACGGCGGTTCGATCTGCCCTTGCCGCCGCCCGACCTGTTGGCCTGGATCGAACTGCTTGGCGGCATCGTCGCCTGCCTGGGCCTGGCCCTGGCCATCAATTGCTTTGTGCTGTTCGCGCGCCGTCGCACCACCATCCTGCCCAGCGGCCATCCCTCGCAGTTGGTCCTGACCGGGCCGTACCGCTTCACCCGTAACCCGATGTATCTGGCCCTGATCCTGAGCTATCTGGGCCTGACCGTGCAGATGGGCTATCTATGGGGCGTGCTGTTGCTGCCGCTGCCGTGGCTGGCGCTGCAGTTCTACCTGATCCCGTTCGAAGAAGGCCGCCTGCGCGCCGAATTCGGCCGCGCCTACACTGCGTACTGCACGCGCGTCCGCCGCTGGCTCTGACGCGCAACGCGCGGGTCGCGCCGCGTCGCGCAATGCGGCGGCGGTTTGGCAGGCAGGGGCGCCGGTAACTCCCTGCCGCCAGCGATAAATTCTTCCAATCGTTGCCGCGACTGTTTCGTCCGAAAACCCGATTCTGGCTGATCTTTTACTGCGCCTCCGGCACCGTCGTGGGCTGTCGCAGCGTGTGAGCTGAATGGGCCCTAGCGTGGGGCTCCGCAACGCCTGACCCCATCACGCGTTCATCATTCAAATCCCATAACTATCGCGCTATGAGAATCGAAGTCTGGCAAGGCGACATCACCGAACTCGACGTTGACGTCATCGTCAACGCCGCAAACGAATCACTGCTGGGTGGCGGCGGCGTCGATGGCGCCATCCATCGTGCTGCCGGCCCACGTCTGATGCACGCTTGTGAAGCGCTGCCGCAGGTGCGCCCGGGCGTACGCTGCCCCACCGGCGAAATCCGCATCACTGAAGGCTTCGATCTGAAGGCGCGCCATGTGTTTCATACCGTGGGCCCGGTGTGGCGCGACGGCAAGCACAACGAGCCGGAGCAACTGGCCAACTGTTATTGGCAGTCGCTCAAACTTGCCGAGCAAATGATGCTGCATTCGATCGCGTTCCCGGCCATCAGCTGCGGCATCTACGGTTACCCGCTGTACCAGGCCGCACGGATTGCCGTGACTGAAACCCGTGACTGGCAGCGCTCGCACAAGGTGCCCAAGCACATCGTGCTGGTGGCCTATAACGAGGCCACCTACAAGGCGTATCAACAGGCACTGGCAACGCAGGACACCGCGGCCGCCTGATCGCTATGCAATGCAGCTTGCACTGACGAGCGCCGCAAGGCGCTCGTTGCGTTTCGGTCAGTGGAATCCCGTCGTCGTCTTTCAACCGCGCCACTACTGGCCCGCAGCCCTGATGCACAGCCTTAGCTCGCCCGATCACACCAGGAGCGGCTGACAAACGGAGCGAGCGTCAGGCGAGTGCAGACAGCGCCTAGGAACTAAGGTATCCGCACCTGTGCATGCCGATCCAGGCAATGGCCATACCCGCCCGACGGCGCCGCAGTGTTTCGTGCGTTGCGGCTGCGTTGCAGCTGCGTTGCGCAGAGCTGGCCCGCACCTGGGCGTAGTCAACCCGCACGTCGACACTCAATAAAAAACGCCGGCATCGCTGCCGGCGCTCTGGTCTTACCGGCGATGCGGCCTTGCGGCCGCCATCACTCGATCAGCCCTTCCACTTGCCCAGTGCCGCCAGGCCGTTTTCCTTGGCGCGCTCATAGATGATCTGCTGCGCCTTGGCGAAGTTGCCGGTCATGTCCTTGGCCCACAGCTTCAGTGCGGCCTGCTGCATCGCGCGGCCGTAGGAGAAGCTCAGCGGCCACGGCAAATTGCCGAGCTGGTGCATTTCGTTGAGGTGCGCGGTGGACTGCTCGTCGGTCTGGCCGCCGGACAGGAACACGATGCCCGGCAGGATCGCCGGCACGGTCGACTTCAGGCACATCACGGTGGACTCGGCCACTTCCTCGACGCTGGCCTGCTCTTCGCAGCCCTTGCCGGAGATGACCATCGAGGCCTTCAGGATGGTGCCTTCGAGCACGACGTTCTGCTCATACAGCGCGCCAAACAGCGAGCGCAGCGTGGCTTCGGTGACTTCGTAGCAGGTCTCGATGTCGTGGCTGCCGTCCATGATCACTTCCGGCTCCACCATCGGCACCAGGCCCTGCTCCTGGCACAGCGCGGCATAACGCGCCAGCGCATGCGAATTGGCCTCGATGCAGGTGCCGGACGGGATGTCTTCGCCGATGTTGATGACCGCACGCCACTTGGCGAAACGCGCGCCCAACGTGTAGTACTCCTCCAGACGTGCACGCAGGCCGTCCAGACCTTCGGTGACCAGTTCGCCCGGCATGCCGGCCAGCGGCTGCGCGCCCTTGTCGACCTTGATGCCCGGGATGATGCCGTGCTCGGCCATGTACTTGGCGAACGGCACGCCGTCCTTGGTCTTCTGACGGATGGTCTCGTCGAACAGGATGGCGCCGGAGATGTAATCGCTCAGCTTGGGCGTGGTCAGCAGCAGTTCGCGGTAAGCGCGGCGGTTTTCTTCGATGTTCTCGATGCCGACGCTGGCAAAACGCTTTGCGATTGTGCTGGTCGACTCGTCGATGGCGATGATGCCCTTGCCCGGGGCGACCATGGCCTGGGCGGTTTCGGCAAGCTGTTCGATGCTCATGTAGTTCCTGTGGCAGCTGCGGGGGAGAACGAAAGTATAGCGACGAAAGTCGTACACATTCCTTCACGGAATGCCTGCAACCGATTACACCTTGCCTGCATGACAGGATGTGTGGCGCCGCTCGCATCGCGTTGCACAAGGCGCCATCGCTGTGGTGTGTGGTTGCCAACGCTTGCACAAGCGCGTGCGGACGCAATGTCTGCATGCAAGCGCGCGATGCTGCAAAAAGGTCTGCACATGCGCTGCGATCACCGTAGCAGCGCACGTGTAGCGGTAGATCTGCATGCCCCACTGTCTGCGCAGAACCTGCAGGCATATCAGTTGCCGCGTCGATCGATCACGTCAACACGTGGACGGGCACAGGTCGCGTGCCTGCGAAGACGTGCCGCGCGACAGTCGTTTTGTCGGCAGCATCGCCGCATCTGGAGCGCGATAGCGGCCAAGCAGATGGCGCCGACGATCCAGGCCTGTTGAATCGAGCCACGCACGATGGAATGCGTTTGCGATCAGCGACATGCAATGCACCCGCGGTGCGTACGCCACACGGCACTCAGGCCAGTGCATGCCGAATGCCATGACGCCCGACGCACCGAACCGCACACAGCACAACGGCGACCCGAAGGCCGCCGTTGTGCTGTGTGCGTGCTGTTCAACCCGCCGCGGACGTCAATCGACATCCGCGAATGGTCGGCAGTGCGTTATAGCTCGCCCAGACCGGTGGCGCGGCCGTCTTCGCCCACTTCCAGCAGACGCAGCGTGTTGGTGGCGCCGTGCATTTCCATGTGCTCGCCGCTGGTGAACACCACGCGGTCGCCCGGGCCCATGCGCTCGTTTTCCACCAGCAGGCGGATGGCCGCACGTGCCGCTTCGCGCGGGGTGAGGCCGCGGCTGTCGAAGCTGATCGGGAACACGCCGCGCATCATCGCCATCTGGCGACGCGCGCCATCGTGACGGGTGAAGGCGTAGATCGGCATGTTGGAGCGGAAGCGCGACAGGAAGCGCGGCGTGCCGCCGGATTCGGTCAACGCCACCACGCCGCCCAGGCCGATGTGCTCGGACAGGAACATGGTCGCCATGGCGATCGCCTGATCGGCGCGCTGCAGGTTGCGTTGCGCCGCTTCGAAGTCGGTGTCGAATTCGAACTGGTGCTCGGCACCCAGGCAGATACGCGCCATCGCTTCCACCGCGCGCACCGGATAGGCGCCGGCGGCGGTTTCGGCCGACAACATCACCGCGTCGGTACCGTCGATGACCGCGTTGGCCACGTCCAGCACTTCGGCGCGGGTCGGGATCGGGCTTTCGACCATCGACTGCAGCATCTGCGTGGCGGTGATCACCACCTTGTTCTGCGCCAGCGACTCGCGAATGATCTTCTTCTGCAGGCCCGGCAATTCGGCATCGCCGATTTCCACGCCCAGATCGCCGCGCGCCACCATCACCACATCGGAGGCTTCGACGATTTCGACCAGATTTTCGATCGCTTCGGTGCGCTCGATCTTGGACACCAGCTGCGCATCGCAGCCGTGCTGCTGGGCGATCTGACGCGCGTCGTGCATGTCCTGCGCATTGCGGCAGAACGACACCGCGATGAAGTCCACGCCGATCTTGGCGACGATGCCGATCAGCTCCTTGTCGCGCTCGGTCAGCGCGCCCAGCGACAGGCCACCGCCCTGCTTGTTCAAGCCCTTGCGGTCGGACAGCACACCATCGTTGAGCACGGTGGTGACGATGCGCGCGCCCTGCACGTCGGTGACCTGCAACTGCACCAGGCCGTCGTCGAGCAGCAGCACGTCGCCGGCCACCACGTCCTGCGGCAGACCCAGGTAGCTCACGCCCACCTGATTCTGGTCGCCGGCCGGCGCATTGACATCGGCCACCAGGTCGAAGCGCGCGCCCATGGTCAGCTTGATCTTGCCTTCGGCAAAGCGCTCGATACGGATCTTCGGGCCCGGCAGGTCGGCCAGGATGCCCACTTCGGCACCGGCACGCGCAGCGGCGGCACGCACTTCGGCGGCGCGCTTGGCCTGGCCGGACGGGTCGCCGTGGCTGAAGTTGAGGCGCACCACGTTGACGCCCGCCTTGAACAAAGCGTCCAGCACACCGGGCGCGTCCGTTGCCGGTCCGAGGGTGGCGAGGATCTTGGTGCGGCGTTGACGTTCTTTCATGATGGCCTCCCTGTAAAAGCCGCGAAACTTAACACACACGTCACGTACCGAGGATGGCATTGCGGCATAGCCACCCTCTTATTCCGGCATGTCTTACAGACAGTGCGGGACAGTACGTCCGTTTACGCACGCGTTGCACTGGGCAACGCGATGCGGTCGCCACCCTAACCCGGTGGCAGTGAAGAGCGTTCTGCGGCATCACGCTGCGCAACGCGCAGGCATCGACCAAGCGAGCGCCACCGCCGATACGCAGCGCTCACGCGTGGATCAACTGGGTCAGTTGCGCCGGGGTGTGTGCAATCGCGCCGGCGCCTGCGGTGCGCAGTTCGGCCTCGTCGCCAAAGCCCCACAACACGCCGATGCTGTGGATGCCGTGGTGATTGGCGCCATCGATATCCATGCGACGGTCGCCGATCATCACGCAGCCGGTCTTGTCGATCTCAAGGCGGCGCAGTGCTTCGGCGATCAGGTCCGGCTTGAAGCGGCGTTCGCCATCTTCGCTGGCACCGATCACATTCTCGAAGCACGCACCAAACGGCAGGTGCTCGACGATGCGGCGCGCGTACCGCTCGTTCTTGGAGGTGACCACGGCCAGGCGATGGCCGGCGCGTTGCAGGCCGGTGACCATCTCGCCGATGCCATCGAACACGCTGAGTTCGGTCCAGCCCACCGCGTCGTAGCGCTCGCGGTAGAGGCCCAGCGCGCGCTGCACCAGCTCCGGATCCTGCGGAAAACACTCGGTGAAGCTGTCGCGCAACGGCGGGCCGATCCAGGCACGCAAGGTCTGCGGCGATGGACGCGGCTGGCCCACGGCATCGAAGGCATGCACGATGCTGGCGACGATGCCCGGTTCCGAATCCACCAGCGTGCCGTCCAGATCGAAGAACAGCGTGGCTGCACTCACTTGCCGCGGGCCTCGAGTGCGGCCACGGCCGGCAAGGTCTTGCCTTCCAGAAATTCCAGGAACGCGCCGCCACCGGTGGAGATGTAGGTGACGTCCTTGGCGATGTCGTACTTGTCCACCGCAGCCAGGGTGTCGCCACCACCGGCGATGGAAAACGCCTTGGATGCGGCGATCGCGCGTGCCAGGGTTTCGGTGCCGTGGCTGAAGGGCTCGAATTCGAACACGCCGACCGGCCCGTTCCACACCACCGTGCCGGCATTGGCGATCATCTCGGCATAGTGCTGCGCAGTCTGCGGGCCGATGTCGAGAATCAGATCGTCCGCCTCGACGGCATCGAGCGACTTCACCGTGGCTTGCGCATCGGGCAGGAACTGCTTGGCGACGACCACGTCGGTGGGCAGCGGAATCTCGGCGCCGCGCGTTTTGGCATCCGCCACGATCTGGTTGGCGGTCGGAATCAGATCCGGCTCGTTCAAGGACTTGCCCACCGCATACCCGGCGGCGGCGATGAAGGTGTTGGCGATACCGCCACCGACGATCAGCTGGTCGACTTTGTTGACCAGGTTGGAGAGCAGCTCCAGCTTGGTCGAAACTTTACTGCCGGCCACAATCGCCAGCAGCGGCTTGGCCGGGTTATCCAGCGCCTTGGCCAGCGCATCGAGTTCGGCCATCAGCAGCGGGCCACCGGCGGCCACCGGCGCGAAGCGGATCACACCATGCGTGGACGCCTGCGCGCGATGCGCGGTGCCAAAGGCATCCATGACGAACACATCGCACAGCGCGGCATATTTGCGTGCCAGGGTCTCGTCGTCCTTGCCCTCGCCGACATTCATGCGGCAATTTTCCAACAGCACCACCTGGCCCGGCGCGACCTCCACACCGTCCACCCAATCGCGCACCAGGCTGACTTCGACACCGAGCAAGGTGGTCAGCCGCGCGGCGACCGGCGCCAGCGAATCTTCTTCGCTCCAGCTGCCTTCCTTCGGACGACCCAGGTGCGAGGTGACCATCACGGCCGCGCCTTTTTCCAGCGCCAGCTTGAGGGTGGGCACCGAGGCGGTGATGCGCTGCTCGGAGGTGATCTGGCCGTTGTCGATCGGCACGTTGAGATCCTGGCGGATCAGCACGCGCTTGCCGGAGAGATCGAGGTCGGTCATACGGACAATGGACATGGGCTTGGCTCGCTAAGTCTGGGGATTAGGGAATCGGGATTAGGGATTGGTACACGGCGCCGCGCCTGCGTTGGACGCGTGCGTGCACGCTCTGTGCGCGGAGGAAATCACGCTACTGCGCCGCCTTGACGGGGCAGCGCCTTGCAAAGATGCCGCCATTGCAACTGCGGCCAACACGAGCGGCAGTCGATCGGAGACGCCGCGCAATGCGACCGCCTTGGCGGCGGGGATTGGGTCATCAGGAGTCGGGATCGGCGCGCCGTACCGCAACAAGGCAGTGCGCTGGACGGGCGCTGCCGCATATGCGGATGGCGCCAACTCTGATCGGTCGAACACGACGGGCAATGCGGCTGCCTCGGCGACGGGGGATGCCCATTGTCCGGCCTTCGCAGCAAAGCGGCAAACCCGCACCGCCCGCACAGATCTGGCGAGTGTGCGATAGCGCGGCGTTACAGCGGCCGCTCCGTACCGGATTTGCGCAGCAGACTGACCGCAAAACCGCCGACCAGCAGGGCGCCGCCGACCAGCAGCGCCCAGAGCAGCCATTGTTTCCAGTCGCGCGGCGTGGCGGCCGGCTGCAGTGCCGTATCGCCGGCAAGCGGCTGTGCCTGCGCGGCCATACTGGCCTGCACGGGCTGCCACTGCATCCCGCGCTCCTGCCGCAGCGCCTGCAGCATCGAGGCCAATGGCGCGTCGCCACGTTGCACGCGCGCGCTGCCAGCGACGAGCGCATACGGCGGCTGCCCCTGCGCAAGAAACATCAATCGCTCCGGCTGATAGCCCGCCCGCAAGGTCGGCACCGCGGTGCTGCGGCCCTGGGCAGCCACCAATCGCCACTGACGATCGCGCACGGGCGCGGACAACAGCTGCGGTGGCGATGCACCATTGCCAAGCCGATACGCCAACCACGGCCCGGCGCGACGCGACCATGGCGCGTCGTCTGCATCGCGGCTTTCCACGATCCATTCCACCGCTTCGGCCAGACCGCCGCCGACATCCAGCTGCGTGATCGGAAAGCGACCCGGCACGACATAGGTCACGCCGGTGTCCTGGGCAGTGCCCTGCAAGTCCAGCCAGGACAGTTGGGTGGGCGCGATAACGCCATCCACTTCCGCATCGACCGCACGCAGCGGCGGCAGGCTGCCCGACACCGGCACGATGCGCAGGTAACGTGCGCCATCGTCCAGCGCAATGCGGCGTTGCTGCAGCCGCTGCGCCTGATTGTCCAAGGCCATGACTGTTGCATCGGAAGCGAGCACACGCCAGTCGCGCAGATCGTCGCTGCCCTCCACACGCAGCTGCGCCTGCACCGGCGTATTGCCCTCCCAGTCCAGCAACAACGCACGCGGGCGATCGCGTAATGCGCTGGCGTCGATCAACCAGCTGCCGCCGCCGGGCGCTGCGGGCGCACCGGTTGCAAAGCGGCCTTCCAGCCGCCGCACTGCCCCGCTGGCATCGCGCTCGGCGATCAACTGCAGATCGCCGTTGGCCGGCGCAGCGCCTTCGGGCAATGCGAACAACGGCAACCGCTGCCGACGCGATGCGGATGGCTCAGCGGCGACGGGCAGCGGCGCGGTAGGCATCTCTTCGCCACGCGCGTCGATCACCGTGACATCGCCTAATTCCGCATCGACTGCGCTGCGATAGACCGCTTCGTTCAAGGTCAGCTGATACATACCGGCGTCGGAGCCGGCCACCTGCAGCGGCCACTGCTGCCGATAGTCCTGCCGCACATCGGCCGCCTGCGCCATCAGCGGCACCAGCAGCACCCATCCCCACTGTTTCGTACTCATGCCTGATCCTTTGCCGCGCCATCGTCGTCGACAGCGCGCTCTTCAATCGCCGGGCGCGGCGGCGCCGGCGCCAGATACCCCACCACCGTACACAACAGGCCGTAGGCCATGAACGAGCCAATGCCGAGCAGATTGCCCAGGTGCTGGCGATCGACCAGCACCAGCTTGGCCAGCACCAGGCCCATCAGCAAAGCACCGCCCAGCCACAGTCCGCGCTGCCCGCGACGCGAGCCCACCACCCAACCCAGCACACCCAGCACGCTCCAGACGATGGTCAGGCTGGTCTGCGACACCGTCGCGCCAACCAGCGCGGCATCCCACGGCACCCCGCCCCAGTGATGCACGCTGTGCAAGGTGCTGCCGGTGATCAACACCCAGCCCAGCACACCGAGCGCAGTGACGCGCCGACCTTGCAGGATCACCGGCGCGTGCGTCGACCACGCCCAGCGCGCGACCAAGGCAAGCACCGCCAGCTGCGCCAGTTCGGCCGGATTGAGCAAGGGCACCCATGGCAATGGCGCGGCGCTGACCGGATCCAGCAATGCGAGCAGCCAACCGATACCCAATACCGCGAACACGCAGCTCAGCAACCCGGTGCGCGCAGGATCGAAGCGCGCCCCCTGCGGCCAGGTCAGCCACGGCCAGCGCAGCAAGCCCACGGTCGCCACGACAAGCCACGGCACCGCCAGCAAGGCGCAGCGCCAGCCGTTGGCAAGCGCAAACGCATCGGCTAGCCAGGCCGCACCCAACGACACCACCGACGGCCACAACAGCCACCAGATGAACTGCGCGACCACGGCGCCTGCGCCAGGCTGCATCCGCAGGCACCACAACGCCCGCGTGCCTGCCAGCGCAAACGCCAGCCAGGCCAGAGCACCCCAGTGCGCGAAGGGCTGCGTATGCGCATGGTTCTGCCAAAGCGCCAACGGCGCGGCCAGCGCCAGACCCGCCATGACCGTCCACACCAATGCAGCGGCAGGGCGACGGCGGTGCACCTCGGCCGCCAGCCACACGCTGAACGCGACGAAGCCCAGCAATAGATCCGGCTCGCTGCGCAGATCCCCGGCAAAGCGCAGGATTTCGTGTACCCCGCACATGGTCCACCAGCCCAGCCCCCACAGATACGCCACCAGCGCGCTCCGCCGATAACCCGCATCGCGCAGGAACCAGGCACTGGCCCAGCCGGCGATGGCGATCAGCAAGCTGCTCATGCAGGTGGCATTAGCCACCGCCACGCTGTCGTAGCGCCACGCATCCACACCGAAGGCCACACCCACCGCTGCCAGCAGTTGCAAGGCCACACCGCTGATCTGCGGAATACGTCGCTGCTGACGCAGGCCCAGCCACAACAACCCCACGCCTTCCAGCGCGAACACGCTGGCGGTGGCACGCGCCGACAACGCCAACGGCACCGCCAGCGTCGCAAAGCCGACGGCCAGCATCGCGTGCGCCTGGCCCAGCAAACGTGTGGAGGCACGCCGCAGCAACCAGCTCGCAAGACCTGCATACAACGCCGCCACGGCGAGAGCGCACAACGCTAATGGCAGGCGATCGCCTTCCAGCAAACGCGCCTGCAACGCAAAGGCGACCAAAGGCGTGCCGAACAACAGGCTGCCATCGATGAGCTTGCCCGCGCTGCCGTCGCCGCGCCGCGCATGCAGCACCGGAATCGCGACATACATGGCGAAGAACAGCAACAAGAACGGCTCGGTGCTGGCGAATTTTGCAGGGGTGTACTGCAGCGCGCCCCACAGCGTGCCGATGCCGAAGGTAAAGGCGAATCCAAGCAGGTTGAGCACCCGCCACGGCCGCGTCCACGCTATCGCCACGATGCCGGCGTTGAGCACGGCGTAATACGAAAACAGCCCGACATGATTGCCGCTGCCGGTGGACAGCCAGATTGGCGCAAGAAACCCGGCCAGCACGCCCAACACAGCCAACGTGCGCGAGTCCTGCACCACCGCCAGCACGCACATACCGGCAATCAGCACCACGCTGACGCCCATCGACAGCCCGGCGCCCAGCAAGCCGTACTTGAACGCCGCGAACACCGTCAGCAACAAGCCGCCGATGGCACCGCCCTGCAACGCCAACGCAAACCCGGGCCGCTGCAACCGCTGCTTCCAGCCGAATACCAGACCGGCCAGCGCCAGCACGCTGATGCCGGCCAACCGCAGCTCGACCGGCATGCGCATCCAGCCCTGATCGCTGGCGTACTTCAACAACGACGCCACACCGGCCAGCAACACCAGCATGCCCACCTTGACCGGCACATTGCCTTCGGTAAACCAGCGCTTCACAGCGCCGATGGCGCGCGTGATCGGGTCCGGTTGCGCTGGCAGCGCAGGCAATTCCTGCGATTGCTGTGGCAGTCCTTGCGGCTCCGACGGCGACGATTGCGCTTGCCAGCTGGAAGCAGGCGCATCTTCCGCTGTTGGGCTGGTTACCGACGCTGCAGGCGCGTCTGCGGGCAGTGTTGGCGGCGTCTGCATCACAGACGCAGACGGCGAAATGCGACTCGACGCACTCGGCAAATCGAATGCCTCAGGTACCGCCGCGTCGGAAGTGGAGGTGTTCAATGCGGACGTGTCGCCCGGCTGCGCCCAGGCGTCCGTCGGCGCAGAGGCCTGCCTCTCGGCCGCACGCGCTGCTGCATCCGCAGGCACATTCCCCGCCTGCCAGTGCGCAAGCCGCTGTTCCAGCGCATCCACCCGCCGCCGCAGCCCGGCAATCCACACCAGCGCGATCACCACGCCCACCGGCACTGCGAGCAGCACCAGGGCCACCAGCACGATTATCGTTTCCAACGCCTATCCCCTAGCCGGCATCCGGCCGACTCTAGCGCCGCCATGCTACTCGGCGTACGCACGAAAGTCGGCATCGCCGCGCATAAGCGCCCGACAAGACACTGCCCCCAAGACGACCTGGACGGTAAAGCAGGTGGCTCGCATACCAGGTGCCTGCATCTTGCAGTAAAGCCAGCCGCGCAGCTTGCGCATGCCATGGGGCGGACAACACGTCTCGGGGACACCTACGGCTTTACATCCACGCCCGACCGGCCCTGCCACCGGAACGAGCGAAACGCCCATAAAAAAACCCCGGACTAACCGGGGTTTTTTGCACGACGTCAGAACTTACTTCGCAACAACACGCACCATTTCCAGGCACTTGTTGGAGTAGCCCCACTCGTTGTCGTACCAGGACACCAGCTTCACGAACGTCGAGTCCAGCGCGATGCCGGCGTCGGCGTCGAACACCGAGGTGCAGGTCTCGCCGCGGAAATCGGTGGCCACGACCTTGTCTTCGGTGTAACCCAGGATGCCCTTCAGCGCGCCTTCGCTCTGTGCCTTCACTTCGGCGCAGATCTCGGCGTAGGTGGCCGGCTTTTCCAGTTCGACCGTGAGGTCGACCACCGAGACGTCCGAGGTCGGCACGCGGAAGCTCATGCCGGTGAGCTTCTTGTTGAGCTCCGGGATCACCACGCCCACGGCCTTGGCAGCGCCGGTGGAGGACGGAATGATGTTCTCCAGAATGCCGCGACCACCGCGCCAGTCTTTGTTCGACGGGCCGTCCACGGTCTTCTGCGTGGCCGTGGCCGCGTGCACGGTGGTCATTAGGCCGCGCTTGATGCCCCACTTGTCGTTGATGACCTTGGCCAACGGCGCCAAGCAGTTGGTGGTGCACGAGGCGTTGGAGACGATCGCCTCGCCCTTGTAGGTCTTATCGTTGACGCCGTAGACGAACATCGGTGTGTCGTCCTTGGACGGGGCCGAGAGGATCACCTTCTTGGCGCCCGCGTCGATATGCTTCTGCGCGGTTTCCTTGGTCAGGAACAGGCCGGTGGATTCGATCACCACGTCGGCGCCCACGGCATCCCACTTGAGGTTGGCCGGGTCGCGCTCCTGGGTCAGGCGGATCTTCTTGCCGTTGACGATCAGGGTGTTGCCGTCGACCGACACCTCGGCCTTGAAGCGGCCGTGCACCGAGTCGTACTGCAGCATATAGGCCAGGTAGTCGGGCTCGAGCAGGTCATTGATGGCCACGATCTCGATGTCATTGGCGAAGTTCTGCACCGCAGAGCGCAGCACGTTGCGTCCGATGCGACCGAATCCGTTGATGCCAACCTTGATTGCCATGTTCACTAGCTCCTGCGGCCGCGACAGCGCGGCGGATGGAAAGGGGCTGACATTCTAACAGCGTCCTCCCTGGACGGCCGTGCTGTTGCGTGTGGGCGGGGGTTCGGGATGAGTCATTGCCTGCCTTCAACCCGTCCGCGGTGCCCCTTGTCCAGTTCGGCGGACGCCGGTGCACGGCGCTCTGCCTTGCGCTTGATGTCGCGACTTGCTCGCCGACCTTGTCCACTGATCCCCCCTGCAGCGTCCCACGCGCAAATCGCGCCATCGGGGCCAAGCGTCATCCAACGCACCGGATCAACGCATACGCTTTATTTTCCAAATACTTACAATTCAACTAAATACGCCGAAAAGCGTATTCATGCATATGCCGAACAGCAGCATTTCGGCGCTCCGTGGATTTCGATACTGGCTCTGCCTGCTGAGGCACCCAATCAACTACACGGAGATTCCCATGCGTCGCACCCTGTTCTCTCTGGCTTTGGCTCTGGCTGCCACCCCGGCGCTGGCCGCTGGCGTGATGCATTACACCGAAAAGGCAGCGTTGCCTGTCGACGGTGAAGCACGTGAAGTCGCCGCACTGTTCGACACCTGGAACGCAGCGCTGGCGACAGGCAACCCGCACAAGGTTGCCGATCTGTACGCACCGGACGGCGTGCTGCTGCCGACGGTCTCCAACGAAGTGCGCGCCTCGCGCGAGCAGATCGAAAACTACTTCGAAATGTTCCTGACCAAAAAGCCCAAGGGCGTGATCAATTACCGCACCGTACGTGTGCTTGATGACGACAGCGCGGTGGATGCCGGCGTCTACACCTTCACCTTGACCGACAAGAGCGGCAAGAAAAGCGACGTGCAGGCGCGCTACACCTTCGTTTACGAAAAGCGCGACGGCAAGTGGTTGATCATCAACCACCACAGCTCGGCGATGCCGGAAGTGGATGCGCCGCAGGTCGCCAAGGCCAAGTAAATGCGGGCGCCTCGGAGTACGCCGCCCGCTGTCTGCGGCCTCCCGCGCGCCACCGTCGGCACACCTCCCCCGCCGACGGTGGCGCGGCCCGCAGCGCATTGCACATCCGACCTGCGACCTGCATGCGATGACCGCCACGGCGCGCAGCGCTGCTGCCATTGCGCAGCGACGCTGCAGTCCACGCATGACCACCCGCATCGCGATGCCCCGGCGCGTAGTGGCCTTGGTTTGATCAGGATCAAGGCGGCAGCCGCGCAAACCTACAAGACTTCGTCCAACCCCTGCACACAACGAGAATCTCTATGCGTATGCGCTCTACCCTTCTGCTCGCCGGCTTGGCCGCCAGCCTTGCCAGCGTCCCCGCACTGGCTCAATCCAAAGGCGACTGGACCGTTGCCGTCGGCGCGCACCAGGTTGCTCCTAAATCCGACAATGGCCGCCTGGTCGGTGGCACGCTCGAAGCGGACGTGGGCAAGGACATCAAACCGACCTTTACCGCGGAGTACTTCATCGCCGACAACCTGGGCATCGAGGTACTGGCAGCGCTGCCGTTCGAGCACGACATCGCTCTGCGTGGGCTGGGCCGCGTCGGTAGCACCAAGCATCTGCCGCCGGTAGTGTCGCTGCAGTACCACTTCAACAGCCAGGGCAAGGTGTCGCCGTTCGTCGGCGCCGGCATCAATTACACGCGGTTCTTCAGCACCGACACCCGCGGCGCGTTGGCCGGCAGCCAGCTGGAACTGGACGATTCGTGGGGTCTGGCCCTGCACGCCGGGTTGGACTTCAAGCTCAGCGAGCGCGGCGCGCTGCGTGTCAACGCACGCTGGATCGACATCGACAGCGAAGCACGCCTCAACGGCACCCGCATCGGCACGGTCAACATCGACCCGCTGGTCTATGGCGCGGCGTACGTCTACCGGTTCTAAGAGCAGCTAACAAACCGACTGTGCCCACCGCAAGGCGGGCGCGGCCGGTGCTCGGTGCGGCATGTACCACGCGTACACGCCGCTTCCGAGCGCGCCGTCCACACCCACCTGACGACTGCTCGCTAGGTTCTGTTAGCCACTCTAAGTCACAGCAGCAAGCGCGGTGCATCTCTGGCACACTTGACGTCCAGGGACGTGCATCCACCGCCGGAGTTGCGGACAGGTTAGTCACGTCGAACGCCTGTCCGACCTACCGGGGATTCCATGAGCATGTTCATCCGCACCGCCCTCGCCATCGCATTGGCCGCTTCGGCCACTCCCGTGCTTGCACAGTCGGCCGGCCACTGGACGACCGGCTACGGCGCGGGCTATGTCTCGCCCAAGTCCGACAGCGGCAATTTCGGCGGCGCACGCGCCGAGATCAAGGGCGCGCCCGCGCTGTCGTTCACCTACGAATACTTCATCCGCAACAACCTCGGTATCGAGGTGCATGCCGCCGTGGCAGGCAAGCACGATCTCGAGCTGGAAGGCGTCGGCAAGGTGGGCAGCTATTGGTCGGTGCCGCCCAGCGTGTTGTTGCAGTACCACATCAATGGCTACGGCACGGTATCGCCGTTCGTGGGCGTGGGCATCAACTACACCACCTTCCTGGGCGAAGACACCGAGCAAGCGTTCGGCAATAGTGAGCTGCGGTTTGGCGACTCGGTCGGCGCCACCGCGCATGTCGGTGTGGACTTCATCTTCAACGACCGCAGCGGGCTGCGCGTGGATGCACGCTGGACCAATTCGCGCAGCAATGTCGATTTCAATGGCGCGCGGCTTGGCAAGGCGCGGGTCGATCCGTTGACCTATGGCATCTCGTACCTGGTCTATTACTGATCGCGCTGCCACCGTCGCGTTGATGCGCGGCGACGTGGCAACAACAGCCATCAAACCGTCCCGGACGGTTGCGTACAATCGGGGGATGAAGACGTTCTCCCCCTCTCTTGTTGTGCTTGCCGTGGCGCTGACCGCGGCCATCCAGCCCGTCACCGCGTTCGCCTGGGGCCCGCAGGGCCACCGTCTGGTGGCGCGCGTTGCCGAAACCGAATTGAGCCCGCAGGCGCGCGCGCAAGTGGCGCAATTGCTTGCCGGCGAGCCGGACCCGACATTGCATGGGGTCGCGAGCTGGGCCGATGAATTGCGCGAACACGATCCTGATCTGGGCAAGCGCTCGGGGCCGTGGCATTACGTCAACCTCGCCGAACACGACTGCGGCTATGCGCAGGCGCGCGATTGCCCGGATGGCAACTGCGTGATCGCCGCACTCGACCGCCAGACTGCCGTGCTTGCCGACCGTCGCCAGCCGCTGGACGCGCGCCGTCAGGCGTTGAAGTTTGTGGTGCATTTTGTCGGCGATATCCATCAGCCGATGCACGCCGGTTATGCGCACGACAAGGGCGGCAACGATTTCCAGCTGCAGGTCGACGGCAAGGGCAGCAACCTGCATGCGCTGTGGGATAGCGGCATGCTCAACGACCGCCACCTCAGCGACGATGCCTACCTGCAACGCCTGCTGGCGCTGCCTGCGGCCACGGCAGTCTCTCCCGCGCTGCCGCCGCCTGCTGCGGCCTGGGCGCAGGCGTCGTGCAAGATCGCCGTTACGCCGGGCGTGTATCCGGCAGCGCACGTGTTGCCGGCCAACTACATCGCCACCTATCGTCCGATTGCCGAGACGCAGTTGCGGCTGGCGGGCGACCGACTGGCCGCCGTCCTCAACGCCGCGTTGGCCACTCCCTAACGTGGAGACAGCGATGCAGCCCGAGGTTCTTGCGTTCTTCCATGCCGACAGCAGCACCTTCACCTACGTGGTCGCCGATACGGCGTCCGGCGCGGCGGCGGTGATCGACCCGGCCCTGGACTATGCAGCGGACACCGGCGCCATCAGGACCCACGCCGCGCAGGCCATCGTCGATGCCATCCGGCAACGCGGCTGGCACGTGCACTGGTTGCTGGAAACCCACGCGCATGCCGATCATCTGTCGGCCGCGCAGTGGTTGAAGCAACAGTGGCCCCAGGCGCGGGTCGGGATCGGCGAGGGAATTTGCCAGGTGCAGCAGACGCTGGCGCCGCGTTATGCGTTGCCGCAGCACTTTCGCCCCGATGGTTCGCAGTTTGACCATCTGTTTGCCGATGACGAACGCTTTCTGCTTGGCGGCATCGAGGTGCGCGTCATTGCGGTGCCCGGGCACACCAGCGACAGCATTGCGTATCTGATCGGCGATGCGCTGTTTCCCGGCGATTCGTTGTTCATGCCCGACGCGGGCACCGCGCGCTGCGATTTTCCCGGCGGCGATGCGCGACAGCTGTACGCATCGATCCAGCGCCTGTACGCACTTGCCGACGACACCCGCGTGTTCGTCTGCCATGACTATGGTCCCGGTGGCCGGGCGGTGGCGCATCAGACCACCATTGGCGAGCAGCGGCGCAGCAATGTCCATGTGCGCGATGGCGTCGATGTCGAAGCATTCGTTACCCAACGACAGGCACGCGACGCCACCCTGCCCGAGCCGAAACTGATCCGGCCGGCATTGCAGGCAAACCTTCAGGCGGGCCGTTGCGAGGACGTGGCTCCGTAGCGCCCGTTGGCGTTCGCCACGCCGGTCGGGCGCAGCCGCTATGATCGGTGCCTTCCCTCGGTTGGACATTCCCATGCGAACGATCGGTTTCTGGCAGCGCGCCCTGTGTGCGTTGATGCTCGCTTTGCCCGTCCTGGCCGCTGCGCAGACCCCGCCGGTCACCGTATTCGCCGCCGCCAGCCTCAAGGAGTCGATGGACGAGGCCGCCGCCGCTTACGAAAAAGCCTCCGGTACGCCGGTGCGGGTGTCGTATGCGGCGAGTTCCGCATTGGCGCGGCAGATCGAACAAGGCGCACCGGCGGATGTGTTTTTCTCGGCCGACCTGGAATGGATGGACTACCTGCAGCAGCGCGGCCTGGTCGTGCCGGCGCAGCGCCGTAACCTGCTCGGCAATACGCTGGTGCTGATCGCACCGGCCACCAGTAAGGTGCGGGTGGATCCACGCACACCCGGCGCCATCGTCAAGGCGCTTGGCGAGAATGGACGCCTGGCAGTGGGCCAGACCAACAGCGTGCCGGCCGGCAAATACGCCGCCGCCTCGCTGCGCAAACTGGGCCAGTGGGATGGGCTGAGCAACCGCCTGGCCGAATCGGAGAGCGTGCGCGCCGCGCTGATGCTGGTCTCGCGCGGCGAAGCGCCGCTGGGCATCGTCTATGGCTCGGACGCACGCGCCGACCCCAAGGTGCGCGTGGTCGCTACCTTCCCCGCAGACAGCCACGACGCCATCGTGTATCCGGTGGCGGTCCTGAAAAACAGCAGCACGCGCGATGCCGCCAAGTTCGTGCAGTGGCTGAGCAGCAAGCCGGCCAAGGCGATCTTCGTGCGTCGCGGCTTTTCGTTGAAGGATTGAGGCACGCCGCCTGTCGATGTTCACCGCTGAAGAAATCACCGCGATCGGCCTGAGCCTGAAGGTCGCGCTGGTTGCCGCCATCGCCAGCCTGCCGCCGGGCATCGCCTGCGGCTGGCTGCTGGCGCGGCGCCGCTTTCCGGGCAAGGCGCTGCTGGACGCATTGCTGCATCTGCCGCTGGTGATGCCGCCGGTGGTCACCGGGTATGCGTTGCTGGTGATGCTGGGCACACAGGGGCCGATCGGCAGCTGGCTGCTGGAACACCTCGGTGTGCAGTTTGCGTTTCGCTGGACCGGTGCAGCATTGGCCTGCGCGGTGATGGGATTTCCGTTGATGGTGCGCGCGATCCGGCTGTCGATCGAAGCCACCGACCGCCGCCTGGAAGCGGCCGCCGCAACCCTTGGCGCTGGCCCGTGGCGGGTATTTTTCAGCATCACCCTGCCGCTGGCGTGGCCGGGCCTGGTGGCCGGCATGGTGCTGGCGTTCGCCAAGGCGCTTGGCGAATTCGGCGCCACAATCACCTTCGTGTCGAATATCCCCGGCGAAACGCAGACGCTGTCGTCGGCCATCTACGGCTTGATGCAGGTGCCGGGCATGGAATCAGGCGTATGGCGCCTGGCCGGCGTGGCGCTGGCGATCTCGCTGGCGGCGCTGTTGTTGTCCGAGTGGTTGGTGCGCAGACAGTACCGTCGCGAGGACGAGTGATGCTGGATCTCGATCTGCAGCTGCAACGCGGCCATTTTCAGCGGCGCATCCGTATCCAGGACGACGCACGCGTGGTGGCATTGGTTGGCCCCTCCGGTGCCGGCAAGACCACCGTGCTCAATGCGATTGCCGGCCTGGTGCGCCCGCACGCCGGGCATATCCGCATCGATGGGCGCTGCCTGTTCGATCACGCGCTGGGCGTGGACGTGCCGACGCATCGACGCAGCATTGGCTATGTGTTTCAGGATGCGCGGCTGTTCCCGCATCTGGATGTGCGGCGCAACCTGCACTACGGTCGGCATGCGCGTGGTGCGGCGCCGTTCGGATTCGACGACGTGGTGGCCTTGCTTGGTATCGCCCCGCTGCTACACCGCCGCCCGCGCAACCTGTCCGGTGGTGAGGCGCAGCGTGTGGCCATCGGCCGCGCCTTGTTGTCGCAACCGGCCATCCTGTTGTTCGACGAACCGTTGTCTGCACTGGACCAGGCGCGCCGCGAAGAATTGATTCCTTACCTGCAGCGCGTGCGCGACGAGATCCGTCTGCCGATGCTGTACGTCAGCCACAACCCGGATGAAGTGCAGCGCATTGCCGACAGCGTGCATGTGTTGGAGTGAGACGGTGATAAGCGACAAGGCGGCGGTGCGGGCTGTCCGCTATATGCCGCCAGCACTCGTGTTGAGCCGACACCCATTACGGTGATCCGCGAGTTATCGTCTGCACGATGCAGATGATTGCCGCGCTATAGAGCGGCTTATGAAACGTAGCGAGCAGTCGTCAGGTAGGTGTGGACGGCGCGGAGGAACTGGAGTGTACGCGTGGTACATACCGCCGCGAGCACCGGACGCGCTCGCGGCGGTGAGCGCAGTCGTTTTGTTAGCTGCTCTTGGCTAAACCAGCGCCTCTAGGATGACCGTTTGAACATCACTGCTGCGCGACAGCTGTCACCACCCACGCCGAAATCAAGCGTCACAATCACGCCCCTTCATTGCGCAACCTTGCCGGTACGCACGCTCACCTTGCCTTGCCGCACTTCGAAGGTAAACGCGAACGACAACGTCACTGGTACCGGCTCCTCATGCGTCGCGCCGCTGCAATCATCCAACGCCGCAGGCTGTGCGACACCCGGTGCATACGTGCACAGTGCGGCCGGCACGAATTGCCAGTGCTGCACGGTTGTGCGCACAGCCTGCAGCAGGTCGGTGTTCTCCGGCAGTCGCCCGGCCACGCACTCGTCGCGATCGGACAGTGGGTCCACGCGTTGCACTGCGCCGTCGTCGGCAAGAATCACGTGTGCGCATACCGTGGTTGCCGACAAGGTCTGGCGTGGCGAATCGGCAGGCAGCATCGGGGTCTCGCTGCGCAAGGCGCGCGGCATGCGGAACCGCTGCGCTTCCGCCAGCGTGTACGAGGCTATCGCAGCAGCGCCACCACCACCTGATTGCGGCGGCAGCATGCGTTGATCTACCGAATCCTCACGCTGGCTACGCTCCTGCTCCGCCATGCGCTGCGTTGCACATCCGCACAGGCTCAGCGCGACGAGGCTGCACCATGCCAGACCGTACTTCATTGCAGTGCTCCTTTTTTTGCGCATCCTGTGGATGCCACGCAGTCATCGATGCGACTGGATTGCGACGCAAGGCGCTGGTCGCCGCCAACATCGCTGGATGCACCCGCCTGTTCCGGCGGATCCAGCTCGAACCGGACCGGCACACGTACCCGGGAAGCTACTGGCTTGCCGTCTGCAATCGCGGGCTTGAAGCGCCAGTGACGCGCTGCCTCTAGCACGGCCTGATCGAACACTCCGGCTGGCTGGCTGTGCACGATCACGACGTTGTCGGGTGCGCCGTTCGGGCTGACATCGATCTGCAACTCGACAAGGCCGGCAAGGTTTGCAGCGATCGCTTCGGCTGGATAGCGGGGCGGCGGCATCGTGCTGAAATCCACTGCATTACCTGGCGTCGGTGTCGCGCTCAGACGCGCAGGCTGGATGACCCAACAGGCAAGACTGGCGACGGTCACAAGCGAGACCACCATGCGCACGTTCCACCGTGCACGCCGCACCTCCAGCGCAGGCGCACGTAGCGCGGCAATGCGTTGCGTCAACGGATGCATCGCGGCCCAGTGGCACGCCAACGGCGACCATCTGTCGCCCAGTTGGCATTTGAGCATCGCCCCTGCATAGCTGCGACGCTTGTCCGGATGGCGCGCAAGCACAGCGGCATCGCACGCCAGCTCCTGATCCAGCCGGAATGCACGCCACGCTAGATGCAGGAGCGGATTGAACCAGCCCATGCACAGCAGCACGGTCGCCAGCAGGTTGGTATGCAGATCGCCACGGCGCAGATGCAGTCGCTCGTGGGCCAGGATCAACGCACGCTCGTCGGCGCTGTAGCGCGTGGTGAAATCCATCGGCAGCACAATCCGCGGACGCCAGAGTCCGAGCGAGGCCGGCAGACCGACATCATGCGTGGCCAGCCACAGCGTCTTGTCCAACGCATGCAGCGGACCGAGACTGCGCATGAAGCGCCGCTGGCCACGCCACATGATGACCGCGCTCAGTACGGCGCCCGCCAGCCACACCGCGACAAGCCACTGCTGCACACCTGGCGCGCCAGTGCCGGCATCTGATGCGAACGGGATGGCGGCCAGCGCCGGCAGCTGCACTACCACCGCACCCACTGACGGGCCAGGCAGTAATGCCGCCAGCAACGCGAGCGGTACGCTGGCCCAGAGTGCATAAGCTGCCGTGGCGCCCAGCCAGGTACGCAGTGGACGGCGCAGCAGTAGGCACGCCAGCAACGCAACCGTGGTGTAGAGCGTGGCGCGCAGCCACATCAGCGCATCAGGGCTCATCGTCCAACTCCTTGAGCAGACGCTTCAATTCGGCAACGTCGGAGGCGCTGAGCTTTCCGCGTTCGCTGAAGTGCGCCACCAGCGGCGCAACCCGCCCACCGAACAGACGTTGCAGCAGCCCTTCGCTTTGTTGCTGCACCCAGTGATCGCGCTGCAACAGCGGCGTGTAGAGGTATTTGCGCCCCTCTTTTTGCGCTGCGATGGCGCCCTTGTTGAGCAACCGGTTGAGCAAGGTCTTGACGGTGGGCTCGGCCCAATGGGTCTGCGCCAACGCGGCAACCACCTCGTCCGCCGTGCGCGGCGAATGGTCCCAGAGCACCTGCATCACCACCGCTTCCGCATCGCTGATCGTCATGCGATTACATCCGTAATTTTTATCGATTACAGCCGTGAACGCACGTCTTGTCAAGCGCGACTCGTACGTTTTGCGGTATCCACCAGCGCCGGCTTTGCCTGCACTGCAATTTTTTGGCATGCCTGTGGGCAGGTGTCTGCGTATGCGCGTCGACGCTCCGCAACATGCCCACCACATGGCTGCGCCGGGCCGCTATTTCAGCACTCCCTGCGAAACGCACGGGGCACCGGCCGTGGATCCCGAGCCAGACGCACGGCGCAACACCCGGATACTTCAGTCGGCGGAACTGTCCACAAATCGCACACTGACACGCAAGCCGCCGAGCGTTGGCGCGTCGTCCAGATGGACCTGTGCTGCGTGCGCCTGGGCAATGTCCTGCACGATCGAAAGACCCAGGCCGCTGCCTTCCACGCCGGTACCCAGCTCTCGATGGAAGCGGTCGAAGACACGTCCGCGCGCAGCTTCCGGGATACCCGGTCCGGAATCTTCCACGACCAACGTCGGCACCGGTTCGGCGTGTGTGCTGATCCGGATGCGGCCACCCGGCGGTGTGTAGCGCACCGCGTTTTCCAGCAGGTTACGCAACAGCAGCGACAGTGCGGATTCGTCTGCGAGCACCAGCACCGGCTGCAGTGCCAGCTCCACGTCTTGCTGTCGCTGCAACGCAACCGCCAACACGTCTTCGGATTCGCTGCGCACCAAGGTATCCAGGCTCACGCTGCGCCGTGGCAAGGCAGTGACTGCTTCGACCCGACTCAAGGCAAGCAATTGCGCCACCATGCGCTCGATGCGGAGCACATTGGCATCGAGTTGCTGCTGCGATTCGTCACGTTCCTGCGCGTCGGCGGCCAGGCGCAGATTGGCCGCATGCACTTTCAACGCCGCAATCGGTGTGCGCAGTTCGTGCGCAGCATCGGCGATGAAGCGACGTTCGCGCTCCAACCCTTCCTGCACGCGGTCCATCAACCCGTTGACCGCACGTACCAAGCCATGCACTTCGCGCGGCATGTGCTGCGGCTGCAGCGGCTGCAGACGCTTCGGGTCGCGTTCGCCAATCTCGTCGGAGACCCGTACCAGCGAGCGCGTGGCCCAGTTCACCACGGCCCAGATCAACAGCGCCATCAACGGCAATGCCATCAGCAACGGCAACAACGTGCCCAGCGCAATATCTTCGGCAAGCTCTTCGCGGATGTCGGCGCGTTCGGCCGATTGAAACCAACGCCCACCGGCCGAGTGCAACGTAAACGTACGCCATTGCCCATCGGGCAGTTGCACATCTGCATAGCCGGCGTGCAGCGGCGCCAGCGCCTGCGCAGGCGCACTGTCAGAGCGCAACAGCAACGCGCCGCCAGCATTGCGCACCTGAAACGCCAGTTTGGTTTCGTAGGCATGGCCGTCCTTGAACGCCAGCGCTTCACCCACGCCTTGCGCCTGCCCGTGCCATCCACGGATCACGATCGGCTCGCCCTGCGGCAGATCGCCCAAGGGCTCATCGACCAATGACACCAGCACGCGCGCCGATTGCACCAGGCGTGCATCGAACATTTCGCCAGCTTCCTGCAGGCCGGCGCGATAGCTGAAACCGGCTGCAGCCAACATCAGCAACGACAAAACGCCGAGCAAGGCCAGCAACAGCACGCGACGGATCGAATTCATTGCGGCGGCACGGCGGCGGCCTGGGCGGCCTGTTCGTCGAGCGCGTAACCGATGCCGCGCACGGTACGGATCAGCGCTGGCGAGAGTTTTCGACGCAGCTGATGCACGTGCACGTCCACTGCATTGCTTGCGACGTCTTCGTCCCATCCATAGAGATGTTGCTGGATGCGTTCGCGTCCGATGGGCCGACCGTGCTGCTCCATCAGCAGCCAAAGCAGGGCGAATTCGCGTCGGGTCAGATCCAGATCGCGGCCGTGCCAGCGCACCGACATCGCGGCCGGATCCAGCCGCAGCGCGCCGGCCTGCAAGGTGGGTTGCGCACGCCCGGCTGCACGTCGCAGCAGTGCGCGCGTTCGCGCCAGCAGCTCGTTGATATCAAAGGGCTTGCCAAGGTAATCGTCGGCGCCCACATCCAGGCCCAGCGCACGATCGGCGGCGCGCTCGCGTGCGCTGAGCACCAGGATCGGCGTATCCAGCGCGCGGGCGCGGGCGGTGCGAATGACCTCGATCCCATCCATGCGCGGCAACCCCAGGTCCAGGATCACCAGGTCCAGGGTGTTTTCCTGCAAGGCCATCAACGCACTGACACCGTCATGTACCCAGTCCACTGCATAGGCGGCGCGCCGCAAGGCGGTGCGGATGCCTTCGCCCAGCGAAAGATCGTCTTCGACCAACAAGATGCGCATGTGAAGCAGTCTGTAAGGCGGCTCAGTGCTTGGCAAGCTGCGCGCGCACATCTGCCAACTTGGCGGCCAGCTCCTTGCGGCGGCCGGCATCGGCAATCTGCCGGCCTGGTCTGGGCGCCGCAGCAGCGGCTTTCTCGAAGGCCTTTGCGGCACCGGCCCAATCCTTTTGATCACGCAGAAAATCGCCGACAAAATAATTGCTATCGAGTCCGTCCGGATCGATCGCCAGACCCTGATACAACAAGGTGCGCGCCTTGGCGTCGTCGCCGAATCCGATCGGCCAACCAGGCACCTGGTAATACAGCGCACCCAGGCTGGTGTAGGCCGCGCCATCGAGCGCGCGCGGTGCGCGCTTGATCGCCTCCTCGAAATCCGTGCGTGCGAGTTTGACCTGCGCCAATGCGCCCAGACCGCCTTTTTCGCCTGCCAGACTGGAGCGCACGATGCCGTCCCAGATCAAGGCATCGGCATCGTCCGGCAAGGCATGACGGACCTTCTCGCCTTGCTGCGCAAGCGCTTCCAGCGCCGCAACCCGCTCTGGTTTGGAAGTTTGGTAGGCGATCACCGCCCAGCGGTCCTGTAGCTGCGCCACCTGCGGCGCCAGACCGGCCGCCCAACTGGCACCGGTCGTCACCCACATCGCCAGTGCGGCCAAGATGCGCAGCTGACAGTCATTGCGATTCATGCGAAAGCTCCTGTGTGGCCGCCACGCTGCCGGGCTGCGCATGGCCGCGGATGAGGGGAAGTTGTTTGCGCAACGCACGGTCCACCAATTCGGGCAGCACACCGTTGAGCCGGGCAAATAGTTTTTCCGGCCAGCCCAACTGCCGACGCGCATCGCCACGCACAATCGACTGCAACAGCGCTGCCGCAACATCCTCCGCCCGGTCCACGGCCGTACCCAACGCCACGTTGAGCGCATCGACAGCGGCAGGATTGAAGCTGGTAGCAGTGGCACGCGGCGCCAGATACTGAAAGCGCACCTGCGTATCTGCATGTTCGCGGGCCAAGGCCTCGAACAGCCCGCGCAAACCGAATTTGCTAGCACTATAGGCTGCGAAACCGGCAAAACCGATGCTGCCGAACGTGGAACCGACCGCCACCATCGCCGCTTCCGGCTGCCTCAGGAAGACTGGCAGCAGCGCCTGCACCAGCAGCATGGGCGCGGTGAGGTTCAAATGCACCAACGCCTCCAGGGCGGCCGGATCCTGCTCCTGCAACAGCCCGAAGTGGCTTTGCGCATGCGCAAGGACCAGCACTGATGGTGCGGGCTGCAGCGCTTGTACCCGTGTCAGCAGCAACGCACGGCCCGCTGCGCTGGCGAGATCCGCCGCTACCGGCAGCACGCGACCAGCCGGCTGCATGTCGGCCAGGCGCTGCAAGGTCGCCGGCGTGCGCCCGACCGCCACCACCGTCGCACCCGCCTCGACCAGCTGCGCGCACAACGCGCTGCCGATACCGCCACTGGCCCCGGTGAGGATCACGCACCTGCCCCGAAGATCCATCACGCCGCCTCCGCCAGACGCACGCCATCGGCGCGCAAGGTGCGAAACAGGTCGCCGTACAACACGTAGAAGCGCTTGGCCGCATACACGACTGCTTGCTGGTCGAGCGGGTCGTCGAGGCGATTCATCAGGCCTTCGAAGAAACCGGCGTGCTCGATATCCAGATCGCCATGCGAGAGCAGGTAGCTGAAGGCGTTGCGCGGCAATTCCAGCGACTGGGCAATCTGATTGGCCGCGCGCGTAGCCAATGCCACGCTGGTGCCTTCCAGCACCAGCACCATGCCGAAGAAACCGACCGGGTTACCGCGCTGGATGGTGTCGTAGGCGTAGCTGACCATCAGTTCGGTTGCCAGCGACGGCCCGGCGAGCACGGTCGCCTCACGCGCCTGGCCGCACGCCACCAGATCGTCCAGGATCCACTCCTGATGGCCCATCTCTTCTTCGATGTATTCGCCGATGGCTTCGCGTAGCCATTCCAGCCGCGCCGGCAACCGCGCGCCGCAGGCCATCAGCAGCGGCACGGTATGCCGCACGTGGTGGTAGGCCTGCGCGAGAAACGCCACATAATCCTCGCGCGCAATCTGCCTGACGAGTGCGGCCTGGATGATCGGCACCTGCGTCATGCGTTCGCGCTCGGCCTGGGTCTGCGCCAGCAGGGATGTGTAGAAGGTCATGGTGAAACTCCGAGAGAAACAGTGGCCGGCCATCGATAGCTGCAATCGACGTCGGATTGGTAGCGCGCCAGGATTGCGTCGCGCCGGGGGCGGCCGTTGGCCGTGAGCAGGCCGTCATGTGCGCTGAAAGGAGCATCGGCGCGCACAAAACGCGCCACGCGTGCGTAGTCGGGCAAGCCGGCGTTGACCTCGGCCAGCGCCCGGGCGAGCGCCGCATCATTGGTATCGGGACGACGCGGCCACAGCACCGCGACGTTGTCGGCCTGCGCTTCGCCCCAGACGACGGCCTGGGCGAGTAACGGATGCTGCAGCAATTCGCTTTCCACCCACTCCGGCGAGACGTTACGACCGAACGCGGTGATAAAGACATGTTTGCGCCGCCCGGTGATATGGACGAACCCATCGCTGTCCACCCGCCCGAGATCGCCCGTGCGCACCGGTCCCGACGGCATCGGCTGTTCGCCCAGATAGCCCAGCGCATGCACGCCGGCGACGTGAATCTCGCCATGGACGATCTGCACCTGGGCGTGCGCCAGCGGCTGCCCGACGCTGCCTGGACGCAGCGCGCCGGGACGGTTGAGACAGACCACCGAGCCGCATTCGGTCAGCCCATAGCCTTCGAACACCGGCAGGCCCAACGCAGCGGCGCGCGCCAGCAGACTCGGGCCGATGTGGCCGCCGCCAACGGCGATATAGCGCAACGATGCAGGCAGCGCCACGCCCTGCTCCGCCGCACTGACCAATGCCAACAACAACTGCGGAACCAGGATCACGCTCTCCGGTTGATAACGCTGCAGGCACCGCAGCAGCGTCGGCACATCCAGCCCGCTGGCGCCGCTGTAGCCGATTTCCGCCAGCGACGGCAGCGCGACCTGCGCCCCGGACAGCAAGGTTGCGTAGAGCCCGGCGACGTTTTCCAGCAAGGTGGACAACGGCATCAGGCACAGATGCCGACGCGGCGAGATCGCGGCCGATGCATCCACCAACGCGCCGGCCACCGTCAACAGGCTGTCGGCCGACAGACACACGCCCTTGGGACGGCCGGTGGTGCCTGAGGTGTAGGTGATGCAGGCGGTGTCGGCCGGCAGCACGATGGTCTGCGCGAGCGCTTCCACCCGCCAGGCGCGCAGTGCATCGAACTGCAGCGCCGCCATCGCGCCATGGGTGCCTGGAGGCGCGGAGGCTGCCGCGTCGGTCACGACGCATTGCGCGCCGCTGGACATCAACGCGTGCACCACCTGCGCATCTGAGAAGAACGTCGGCAACGGTACGTGCACCGCATCGATCAGGCGCAGCGCAAGATCCAGGATCAACCAGCCCGGGCCGTTGTCCAGGCGGCTGGCCACACATGTCAGCCCTGCTGTCTGCAGGCGTGCGGCCAGCCCCACCACGGCATCGGACAGGTCCTGCGCATCCAGGCTGCCTGCGGCGGTCAGCACCCGCGGCGTATGGCCATGCAGGGCGCCGAGCAGCGCGGCGAACCGCGCGCTCATGCGCCTACTCCGGCCTGGCAAAGCGTCGTCTCGACACCCCAGCGCGCGGCCTGCGGATGCAGCGCCTGCCGCGCAAGCAGGAACGCATGACCGGCGACGACATCGCCGCACAGGACCTGTGGATGGGTGGCGTAGTAACTGCCCCACTCGGTGCCGTCGTCTTTCACACGCGACTGCAACGCTGGCGCCAGGGCCACCGGCTGCAGCTGCAGCCGATCGAAGGTATTGCGCAAGGTCCGGGTTGCGGTGAACAACACCCAACGTACGCCCGCGTGATGCAGCGCATGGGTCATCTGCGGGATCAGCGCGCGCGCACTGCCGGAGCTGATCGCGGCGAAGTTGCCGACTTCGGCCAAGCCCGAGCGCGCGACAGGCACCGCCATCCGCCCAGCCAGCGCCGACTCGGCTGGGCCATCCAGATATTGCTCCACAAACAGGCGACCGGCACTGCCAAGCCGCACGCCTACCGCCGCCAGCAGCACTCCATTGGTATCGCGATAGGCCAGCAGCTGCGGCAAGAAGCTACGCAGCTGCGCGCCATAGCGACGCAGATAGACCCCAGCGATAAACTGTTCCACCTCCTGGCGCTGTGCGTGCGTGGCCTCGACCAGGCTGGCACTGGCAAATCCATGGCGGGAGCAAAAACCAGCGGGGGTGGTTGAAGTGATCATGTTGCGCATCCTGGGCGCGCTCGATTACGTCACCATGAGCCAGTTGTTACCCAGTTGTAATTTCTGCAGAAGCGATTCGTTGCTTACTGTCGGGAGTCGCCCGACGACTGTCGGTGTCGCCACCACAGCGCTTTCGGCTACGCTCTCGCGCATGCCTACATACGTCACTGATCTGGACACTGCCGTCGCGCACATCCTGCAACGCATCGACGGCCCGTTGCGGGTGGGTGCACCGCTGGGCATCGGCAAGCCGCATCGGCTGTTGAATGCCTTGTACGCGCAGATCGAGAACACGCCCGCACGTCCGCTGGCGTTGTATACCGCGCTGTCGCTCAATCCACCCAGGCCGGGCAAGGGGCTTGAGGCGCGCTTTGCGGCTGGGTTTATCGCACGTCACTTCGGCGAGGACTTCCCGCGGCTTGCATATGTCGATGCCATGTTGCGCGATGCCTTACCGGCGCATGTGCAGGTGGAAGAGTTCTACATGCAGTCCGGCGGTCTGCTGCAGTCCACGCAGGCGCAAGCCGATTACACCAGCTTGAACTACACGCATGCCGCGGCCGCAGTGGCGCAGCGCGCGCCGAATCTGATCGTGCAGAAAGTCGCGCGCGAACCCGGTGGTACGCGGCTGTCGCTGTCGTGCAACAACGACATCACCCAGGACACGCTGGACGCCGTGCAGGCATTGGGCCTGCCACGCCCGCTGCTGGTGGCCGAAGTGGACCCGCAGCTGCCGTGGATGGGTGGCGCTGCCGCGGTGGATGCAGCGTTCTTCGATCTGATCATCGACCTGCCCGGCCCTTCGCCGCGTTTGTTCGGCCTGCCGCGGCAACCGGTGACGACCGTCGATTACGCCATCGGCCTGTATGCAAGCACGCTGGTGCGCGATGGCGGCACCTTGCAGATCGGCATCGGCACGCTGGCCGACGCATTGAGCCATGCTTTGGTGCTGCGGCATACCGACAATGCGACCTATCGCCGCGTGCTGCAGGCGCTGGATCCAACCCTGGAGGCGCACCCCAGCGTGCGTGCCAGCGGCGGCCTTGAGCCGTTTGCGATTGGCTTGTATGGCTGCAGCGAAATGCTCAACGAAGGCTTCAAGCAATTGGTGGACGGCGGCGTGATTCGTCGCAAGGTGCACGACGATCTACCGCTGATGCAGCGCATCGCCGATGGCAGCGCGGATGCCGCCGATCATGCGCGCCTGGCAAACGAAGGCGAGTTCCTGCATGGCGCGTTCTATCTCGGCTCGCCGGACTTCTATCAATGGCTGCGCGATCTGGATGCCGACACCCGCAATGCCATCGGCATGCGACGCATCAGCGAGATCAATCAGCTGTATGGCGGCAATGAAGCACTGGAGCGGCTGCAGCGCCGCGATGCACGCTTCTTCAATTCCTGCATGATGGCCACCGCGCTCGGTGCGGCGGTCTCCGACGGCCTGGAAGACGGTCGCGTGGTCTCCGGCGTCGGCGGGCAATACAACTTTGTCGCAATGGCGCACGCCCTGCCGCAGGCACGCAGCACCTTGATGCTGCGCGCCACCCGCGATGCCGGCGTAAAGACCGCCAGCAATGTGCGCTGGAGTTACGGCCACATCACGATTCCCCGCCATCTGCGCGACATCTACATCACCGAGTACGGCATCGCCGATCTGCGCCACAAGACCGATCAGGAGTGCGTGCTGGAAATGGCCGGCATCTGCGATGCGCGCTTTCAGGACGCGCTGCTTGCGCAGGCCGCCCAGTCACGCAAGCTGCGCACGGCACCTGTGCTGCCAGCCCGCGCACAACGCAACACGCCCGACGCGCTTGAACAGGCGATGGCGCCATTTCGACGCGATGGCAGCCTGCCCGATTATCCGCTTGGCAGCGATTTCACCGCGGTCGAACAACGCTTGCTACGCGCACTGACATGGCTCAAACGTGCCACCGCCAGCAAGGGCGCGATGCTGGCGACGCTGGCGCGTGCGGTGACATCGCGCGCTACCGACACGGCCGACGACGCGGCCTGCCTGCAGCGCATGGCATTGGACACACCGCGCACGATTGGGGAGCGTATCCAGGCACGATTGCTGGCCTATGCGCTGCGCCAAACAACACCACGATGAAACTAATCATTTAGAGCAGCTAACAGAACTACTGTGCGGCCGCCAGGCGGGCGCGGTCGGTGCTCGGTGCGGCATGTACCACTCGTACCCTGCGGCTCTGCGCGCGCCGTCCACACCCACCTGATGACTGCTCGCTACGTTGTGTCAGCCACTCTAGTGATTCACTGGATTCACCTGCACGTCTCGAAGCGACTGACGCACGACGGCAACACTGCGGAAAGATGCGCGTCAAGCTGCGCCCGGATGATGGCGGCCACCTTGTTTCCTGGCGTCGCCGCATGGGTTTTGTTCCGGCTTTTTCCGCACGTTGTTCAGCCATTCACCGCAAAGCGAAGCAGTCGCGCATCGAACGAAGCAAGCTGCCGCACGCTGCACTGTTTGCTGCCTTGATCACCAGCAATCTTGCGGTAGCTGCTGCGCCGCGCCTCACCGATCTGCAGTACGTCGGCAGCCACAACAGCTACCACGCCGGGTTTGCACCCAGCGAAGCCACACTGCTTAAACAGCTCAATCCCGCGTTGTTCGCGGCACTGGATTACCGCCATCCGCCGCTGACGCAACAACTGGACGATGGCGTCAGGCAACTGGAACTGGACGTGTTTGCCGACGCCCAGGGTGGTCGCTACGCACACCCGGCGATCGCCGCGCAGATTGCCAAGGCCGGGCTGCCGCCAGCACCGGCCAGCGCACCCGCGGGCGTGATGGACACACCCGGCTTCAAGGTCCTGCACGTGCAGGACGTGGATCAACGCAGCAACTGCCAGCCGCTGATCGCCTGCCTGCAACAGGTGCGCGCCTGGTCCAGGCAACACCCCGGGCACGTGCCGATCTTCATCCTGCTGGAAACCAAGCAAGCGCCTGTGCAGCTGGGCTTTCCCAGCGTGCAGCCTGAGCCGTTCGATGCAAAGGCCATGGATGCATTGGATGCAGAACTGCGCTCGGTCTTTCGACCGGGCGAATACGTCAGCCCCGACCAGGTGCGTGGCAGCGCGCGCACGCTCAACGCGGCGGTGCTTGCGCATGGCTGGCCCTCGTTGGCCGAGACGCGCGGCAAGGTGGTGTTTCTGCTCGACCAACGTACCGCCGGTGCGAGCTATCTGCCGGGGCATCCGTCGCTGCGTGGCCGGGTCTGTTTCACCAATGCCGTGCCTGGCGAAGATGATGCCGCATTCACCGAACTCAACGACGGGCCTGCCGACACGATCACGCAGCTGGTAAAGGCCGGCTACCTTGTGCGCACGCGAACCGATGCAGACCTCAAAGAAGCACAGCAACACGACACCACCCGCCGCGATAGCATGCTGGCCAGTGGTGCGCAGTTGCTGAGCACCGACTTTCCCGCGCACGAGCCGGCCAATACCGGTTACGAGGTGCGCTTGGATGGCGATGCGGTGGCGCGCTGCAATCCGCAGCGGCCGCCAACGCGCTGCAAGGGCGTCGATCTAAGTCACTGATCTGCGCCACTGGCGTTGGCGCACATCGCATAGATGCACACAGACCCGCCGCAATGGAAGGCATCGGCACTGCACGCCTGCGCCCGCGTCACGGCCAGGCGGCCCCTTTCACTGACACGAGTCCCCCGCATGCACACTCCCCGCACCCTCCATCGCCTGAGCTGCGCCATCGCATTGGTGCTGTCTGCACCCGTATTGGCCGAGACGCCCGAGCTGGCCACCACCACGCTGGATTCGGTGAACGTGCAGGCCAAGCATGCCGCCACGCCCGGCTCGCTCAACGAGCAACGCCTGTCCAGCAGCGTCAACAGCGTGATGAGCAAGCAGCAGATCGACGCCATCCCTTCGGGCGGCATCGCCGATGTCGTGGCGCATCTGCCGGGTCTGTCGTCGTACAGCGATATGCATCTGGGCCAGGCCACCACTGGCGAGAACGCCTACGTCAGCATCCGCGGCATGGACGCCAGCTACAACGCGTACACGCTCAACGGCTTCGGCATGCCGGAAACCGATGCGTCGACGCGCGCGATCTCATTGAACATGCTGGCGCCGTTCGGTATCCAGTCGGTGCAGGTGTCCAAGTCGCCCACACCCGACATGCCCGGCGATGCGATTGGCGGCGCGATCGACATGCGTACGCCCAACGCGTTCGATTTCGACCAGGACGTGTATGCCAAGAGCACCGCGCAAGGGCAGCTCAACACGCTGGCCTCGCACCTGGGCGGCAAGCACACCGGCGGCACGTTCCAGCAGGAAATCGCCTGGAAATTCGGTAGCGACCATGCGTTTGGCGTCTACGCATCGGCCTATTACGGCAAGAACAACAACATGGCACAGGCACCGGCGCCCAACAGCAAATATGTGCCGGCCGATCCCGCGCTGGCCAATGCAACCGATCTGCGCGCTGTCGGCCCGTTGATCAGCACGCGCTACAAATACAGCGTGTACACCAGTCAGATCGAACGCTATGGCGGCAACCTGTCGATCGATTGGCAAGGCGACACCAGTGCGCTCTATGCGCGCGCCATCTATGGCAGCTACGGCGTCACCGGGCAGCAGGATCAATCCAGTGCGCGCCTGGAAACCTATCTCAACCAACCCACGGCGGTGCGCGGCGGCTATTTCAATACCCACGACATCGACGAGAAGCTGGCGACCCTGCAGCTTGGCGGGCAGACCACATTGGACCGTTTGCGCTTGGACTACGGCGCTTCGGTGGGGCGTGGTACGCGCAGCCGGCCGGATTATGTGTCGGCCAGTCTGTATGGCTTTACCCCGGGCAGCTTCGCCTTCGACCTCAGCGACCCGACCTACCCCGGCATCGGCCCCAGTTCGGCGGCATTGAAGGACTTCTTCTACAACCTGGATTCGTCGCTGCTGTGGAAAGTGCAAGGCCACGATGCCGGCAGTCACGACAACCGCATCAATGCGCATACCGATATCACCTACCAGGTCGATGGCGATGTGCTGGACAGCGTCAAGGTCGGCCTGTCTGCCGATCACTCCGACCGCGGCGCCTACGATCACCCGTTCTTCCACAAGGACGGCAACTTCGTCACCAACGGGCCGTACTTCGGTGGCCCCAATTACGCCTTCCCCACCGCTGGCGGACCGCCGCTGAGCGCCATTCCCGGCCGTCTTACCTACAACACCTTCGATGGGCACTACGCAGGCCCGTTCAAACTGCTGGATCGCAACTGGATGCGCGCGCAAGCCCTGCCCTACAAATACATCGACGACCCGAACGGTGTGGGCATCTATACCGCCAACGACTACAACGCCAACACCACCTCCAGCACCGAAGCGATCTATTCGGGCTACGCGATGGCCGCGCTGCACATCGGCCAGGTCAGCATCCTGCCCGGCGTGCGCTATGAGTTGACCCGCTACTCGGCCGATTCCTGGCAATCCAGCGGCGACGGCAACAGCGGCAATTTCGTCAGCACCGGCAGCACCTATGGGCAAGTGTTGCCCGGCATCAGCATCAACTATCGGCCCGACGATCTCACCGTCTACCGCGCCTCGCTGCGCCGCAGTTTCAGCCGCCCGGCCTTTGGCCTGATTTCCGGCGAGACGGTGTACACCATCGACGACACCCAGCGCGTGGTCGGCATTTCCAAACCCAACCCCGATTTGCAGCCGAGCAAGGCCGACAACGCCGATCTGTCCGCCGAGTTCTACGACCACAACGGCGGCGTGCTCAGCGCCTCGACCTACTACAAGCGCATCACCGGCTTCATCTACACCTCGCAGTCGGCCACCAGCAACGACAACACGCTCGGCGGATTGGTGCCCACTGGCACCACCTTCGAAAACGGCGTGCCGGTGACCATGCCGCAGAACGGCGGCACCGCCACGCTGTACGGGCTAGAGCTGGCCGGCAGCAAGCGTTTGCAGAATTTGCCGGGGATCTGGAGCAACCTTGGCGTCACCGCCAACCTCACCCTGCAGCGCAGCGAAGCGGACAGCAAACGGGCCGATCAGCCGGAAAAAACCTGGTTACCGCGTGCACCCGAGCGCATCTACAACCTGGATCTGTTCTACGACGATGCGCACCTGCGTGCAGACCTGAGCTACCACTACACCGGCCTGCAATTGCTGGGGCTGACCAGCGACCGGCTCAATTACTACCTACAGCCGGTCAAGTCACTGGACTTCAGCGCCACCTATCACCTGCCGCACCACGTCGACGTGGGCGTGTCGGCCAAGAACCTGCTCAATGTCGCCACGTTCTACGAAACCCAGGGCAAGTCCGATCGCTACATGGCCTACGACCCCGGCGCCGATGGCGCTTATGTGCAGACCGGGCGGGCGTACCTGCTGACAGTGGGCTATACCTACTGACGACAAAGTGCGTGCGGCACGCGGCCAGGTGCGTGCGCTCGGACGTGGGCGCACAAATCATCGGCCGATTGTCTGCGGATGACGCAGGCGGTCGATTTCCGGCAGATGGAGCGGACTTGCACATGCACACCTGTCCGCGACACCACGCGTAACGTGGCGGTGTCGCGCAGGCGGTCGCGCAACGCAGCACCGTATCGTCGTGATTGGCCACTGGCCGCAGCGACACCACATCTCAAGTCAGTCGGCGTGCAGCCATTTCACGCAGAGAGCGCAGCCCGGTCGGGCAAGGTGCGCGCATGCCTTTCCCGGATCTGCACATGCCATCACGCTCTTACGCTCGCGTTTGTTTGCTCGCTCTGTCGTTGAGCGCTTCGCTGTCTGCGCTGGCACAGGCACAGCAACCCGCGCCTGCCGCAGCACCTGTGCCGACGGCTACGCCTGCCGCAAAGGCCGTCGCGACCGGCGCACGCTCGGATCTGCATGCACAGGTGCTGCTGGACCGCGCGCATTTTTCGCCGGGGCAGATCGATGGCGAACGCGGCTCGAATCAAAAGCGCGCGGTGTCCGGGTTTCAGGCCGCGCACAACATCAAGGTGACCGGCGAACTGGACGACGCCACCTGGCAGGCACTGCAGGCCGACAGCACGCCGGCGCTGGTGCAATACACACTTACCGATGCCGACGTTGCCGGCCCGTTCCAGCCAATTCCCAAGGGTCCCGCAGAGCAAGCCAAGCTGCCTTCGCTTGGCTATACCTCAGTGGATGAGTCACTGGGCGAGCGCTTCCACGCCGACCCGGCGCTGCTACGCCAGCTCAACCCCGGCGTAGATCTCGGCAAGGCCGGCGGCGTGATCCAGGTTCCCAACATCGACGGCGTTGCGCCGCTGGCCAAACCGGCCAAACTGGTCGTGGACAAATCCGACTCGACGCTGCGCCTGTTCGATGCCGACGGTAAGGTCTATGCGCAGTTCCCGGTGTCGTCGGGCAGCAAGCACGATCCATTGCCGATCGGGCGCTGGAAGATCCTGGGCATCTCGCGCGAACCGGTGTTCAAGTACAACCCCAAGCTGTTCTGGGACGCGAAAAAAGGCGATCAAAAAGCCACCTTGCCGGCAGGCCCGAACAATCCGGTTGGCCGGGTGTGGATCGACCTGTCCAAACCGCATTACGGTCTGCACGGTACGCCGGAGCCCGGCCATGTCGGCAAGACCGAATCGCACGGCTGCGTGCGTCTGACCAATTGGGACGTGGTCAATCTGGCCAGCGTGGTCGGCCCGTCTGTTCCGGTGGTGATGCAGGAGTAAGCATGAAACTGCTGATGATTCTGGTTGCAGGCGTGGCAATCGGTGCAGGCGGCTATTGGTGGCTGGAACGCGGCGCGCCGGAGGCAACAGTCACGCCGTCGGCGAGTGCGGCGACGGTGGTTGCGCAGCCCACCGACCAGACAGTCGCCGCGGTGTCCGCTGCGCAACCTGCAGCATCGATGCCAGCCGACGCTGCAATTGCGGAGCCTAGCCCGGCGACAACTGCACCTGCACCACCGGCTTCTACTCCGGCAGCCAATACGACATCAGCGGGCAGCGGTCTGCTGATCCCGGTACAGGGCATCGACCGCAGCAAATTGCAGGACACCTTCACCGACGCACGCAGCGAAGGCCGCGTGCATGACGCCATCGATATCCTGGCGCCGGCCGGCACGCCGGTACTTGCGGTGGCAGATGGCACGGTCGAAAAACTGTTCGACAGCGAACGCGGTGGGCTGACCGTGTACCAGTTCGAGCCCGGCGGCTCCTACTGTTACTACTACGCGCATCTGGAACGCTACGCCGATGGTTTGGCCGAAAAACAGTCCATCAAACGTGGCCAGGTCATCGGCTATGTCGGCAGTACCGGCAATGCCAATCCGGCCGCACCGCATCTGCACTTCGAGATCCATCGCCTGGGACCGGAAAAGCAGTGGTGGAAGGGAGAGGCGTTGAATCCCTATCCCGTCCTGCATGGCGATCAGCCCCAGCAGTGAGGCAACGACGCAACGCCCGGCATACATCGCCGCGCATCGTCATCGCGCTCACCGCAGTGCACTGGCTTGCAAGCGGCGATGCCGTCGAACGGCATCGCCGCACTGTCTGACTCATCAAATCAGATCAACATCCCGCCCGAAACCTCGATGCGCTGTGCATTGACCCATCCGGTACCGGGTGCGAGCAACGCCGCCACCACCGGTCCGATGTCGTCCGGCAGGCCCGGCCGGCCCAGTGCGGTGACCGAGGACACCATCGCATTGACCTGCGCGTTGTCGCGCACGCTGCCGCCATTGAAGTCGGTCTCAATGGCGCCCGGCGCCAACGTATTTGCGCGAATGCCACGTGCGCCCAACTCTTTTGCAAGATAGCGGGTGAACACTTCCACCCCGCCCTTCATCATCGCGTAGGCGGACGAACCCGGCAGCGCGAAGCGCGCGAGGCCACTCGACACGTTGAGGATGCGCCCGCCATCGGCGATCAGCGGTAGCAGCGTCTGGGTGAGAAAGTACGGCCCCTTGAGATGGATATCCACCAGCGCATCGAACTGCACGGGCGTGGTATCGGCAATGGCCGCATGCAATCCGGTGCCGGCATTGTTGACCAAGGCATCGAACTGCGTGCGCCCCCAATCGGCGAGCACGTCCTTCAGCTGCGCGGCGAATGCGCTGAAGGTCTCGGCCTGCGCAACATCCAGCGGCAACGCATGCGTGCGCCGGCCCAGTGCCTGGATTTCGGCCACCACGGTGGCGGCTTCGTCGGCCTGGCTGCGGTAGGTCAGCACGATATCGTTGCCTGCGGCAGCGAGCGCAAGCGCGGCATTGCGGCCCAGGCCGCGACTGCCGCCAGTGATCAAGGTGATGGGTGGGGTGGTGGTCGACATCGGCACGCTCCGTAGTGGGTGTGACCCAGGCTATTGCGCTTGCTGCGCTACATAAATCGGCTCACGCTGATTGCACCGTTCAAGATAATCGACCAATCGATGGACATCATAGAATCCTTACGCGCCTTTTTGCGCGTTGCCGAGCTGGGCAGTTTCACCCGCGCTGCCGACACCCTTGGCCTACCCAAGGCCAGTGTCTCCACCGCCGTGCAGCAGCTGGAAGCATCTCTCGGCACACAGCTTTTGCATCGCACCACACGCCGTGTGCAACTCACCGGCGACGGCGCGGCGTTCTATCAGCGCAGCCGCGACCTGCTCGACGACATGGACGAGTTGCACAGCATGTTTCAGCGCGAGCATGGGCAGCTGCGCGGTCGCCTTCGCGTGGATATGTCGGCGGGCATCGCGCGTCATTTCGTGATCCCCGCCCTGCCCGCGTTCCTGGCACGGCACCCACAACTGGAAGTGGAAATCAGCGGCACCGACCGCCGCGTGGATGTGGTGCGCGAGGGGTTCGACTGCGTGCTGCGTGTGGGCACGCTGGAAGACACCAGCCTGGTCGCACGCCCGCTGGGCGCGTTCCGCATCGTCAGCTGCGCCAGCGCCGAGTATCTTGCGCGCCGCGGCATGCCAACGTGCCTGGACGATCTGGCGCAGCACGATCTGGTGCATTACGTGCCGACGCTTGGGCAGCGCTCGCCCGGCTTCGAGTATCACGATGGCCAGCGCTACCAACTGCTGCCCATGCGCGGCCCGGTGACGGTCAACAATGGCGATGCGTATCTGGCCGCCGCATTGGCAGGGCTGGGCATCATCCAGGCACCGGCCAGCCCGTTACGCCCGCATCTGGACAGCGGCGCACTGATCGAAGTGCTGGCCGATCTGGCACCCGAGCCGATGCCGGTCACGTTGCTCTACGCACAACGCCGCCATCTGCCGCAGCGCGTACGCGCCTTCATGGACTGGGTAGCCGAAGTGATGGCACCGCAGTTGCAGCCGTTGTTGCCTTGAGAGAGTGCGATTGCGATTGCGTGGAGAAGATGCTGCGTTTAGATCGAACGATGAAACTCGCGCATCACTCCTGCAGCGCTGTCACTGCATTCCTGGCAACGGCTGTAAACAGCCTTTGCGGCATGCCGCGCGAATTTGTTCCACCGTCACCGCAAGCTCCGCGATACATCAGCACAGAGCGACCCGACACACACAAAAAACACAGGCACCCTTGCAGGTGCCCGTGTCACTTCAGCAGGATCGAACGTCAAACCAGCTGACGTCGCTCTCGATCAGAACGCGTAGTTGAAGGTCAGCATACCGTTGCGCGATGCGCCCCATGCGCCGTAGCCGCCATTGAATTGCGCGTAGTAGCGCTTGTCGAGCAGGTTATCGACGTTGAGCTGCACCGAGAACTGCGGCGACAGACGGTAACGTGCGAATGCGCTGACCAGGGTGTAGGCACTCTGCTGGAACGTGCCGTATACCGGGTCCACGTAGTACGAACGGTTCTGCCAATTGATACCGGCGCCCACGGTCAGGTCGCTCCACGCACCTTGCGGGGTGTAGCTGTTGAACAACTTGATGGTGGTGCGCGGCAGATGCGTATTGATCGACGTGCCGCTGTCATCGCGGGCGGTGTAGTGCGAGGCACCGAAGGTCGCATTCCAGCCAGTGGCCAGACGGCCGGACAGCTCGAAGTCGAAGCCTTCGCTGACCACGCCATTGGCGGCCTCAAAAGCAGACTCGCTGCTGCCCGGCACAAAGCCGCCGGTGGCCACGCCCAGGTTGTCCTGCTCGATGCGGAACAGCGCCAGCGAGGCATTGAGCTGGTCATCGAACCAGGCGGCTTTGACGCCGGCTTCGTAGCCCTTGCCGCTCAGCGGATCGAGGTAGCCGCCGTTGGCATCGCGCAAGGTCTGCGGGTTGAAGATCTCCGTGTAGCTGACGTAGGTCGACCATACGTCGTTGATGTCGTAGACCAGACCGGCGTACGGGGTGACTTCGGTCTGGCTGTCAGAGAACGGCACCAGCCCCTGCGCCGCATCGGCGTTGCGGCCATCGATTTGCCAATCGGTATAGCGCGCGCCCACCAGCAACGTCAGCGGCTCGGCCAGCGAAAAGCGTGCGGCCACGTAGGCGGCCTTCTGCTTGATGGTGCCTTCGCTCTGCACTGTGCGCGGGCTCCAGTTGGGTTCCGGATACGCGCCGTTCCAGCCGAGGTAGCTGTCCAGCGGCGCCGGGAAATCGAAGGTGCCGTTGTTGACGTACTCGCGGCGGTTGTAGCTGGCGCCAGCCACCAGATGATGCTCGCGGCCAAACAACTGGAACGGGCCTTCCGCGTAAACGTCGGCGCCATCGGCCTTGCGCTCGGTCTGGTAGTTGCCCGAATACGGCACCACACCACCGCCGGTGGCGCGGTCGAAGCCGAAGATCGTATAGAACGGATAGAACAGGTGATTGGACGCTTCGGTCTTCTCGTGGCTCACATTGGCCTTGAGGGTCCAACCGTTGTCGAAGCTCTGTTGCAGGCTGGCGAAGGTACGCTGCAGACGCGTGTCCCAGAACGTCCAGTCGGCAGCGGGATTGAACGAGCGGTCGTAGTTGGTGCGGGTGCCATCGCTGTAAAACAGTGGGAAGCCGCCCCAGGTGACGTCGTCGGATTCCTTCTTCTGGTATTCGTAGCCCACGCTCAGCAAGGTGCTGTCGGTGAGGTCGGCATCGATGATCGCCGAGCCGATCTTCTTGCGCAGGTTATAGCGATCCATATCGGATTCGCCGTCCTGATACACGCCGACCACGCGTGCGCGCACGGTGCCTTCAGGGCTCAACGGCACGGTGACATCGGCCACGCTGCGGGTCTTGTTGAAGTCGCCACCGCCTACCGACACGGTACCGGTGAAGTCGCGGCTCACCGCATGCTTGCGTACCAGATTGATCGAGGCCGACGGGTTGCCCGAGCCGGTCAGCAGGCCGGTGGCGCCACGCACCACTTCCACCCGGTCGTACAACGCCACGTCCAACGCCGAATCGCCATAGCTCCAAGCCTGCTCCATGTACGCCGGAATGCCATCGAACTGGTAGTTGTCGATGTAGAAACCGCGCGCGTAGAACTCTAGCCGCTCGCTATCGCTCTGGGCCACCGAGATGCCGGAGACGTTGTTGAGCACATCGGTGATGCTCTGCAGGTTCTGGTCGTCCATGCGGTCGCGCGTGATCACGCTGACCGACTGCGGAATCTCGCGCAGCGACAGGTTCATGCGCGTGCCGGCGGTGGTCTTTTCCACCGTATAGCCCTTGACCAGCTCGCCCTGCACGTTGAGCCGGTCCAGCGTGGTGACCTCGGCCTCGCCGGCCGGCGTTTCGGCCATGGCCTGACCTGCCGACACTGTGCACAGCGCGGCGAACACCGCATGCGACAGCGCGCGCGGGCGCGGCCCAATGAGAAGAAGACGCATTACGGTAAGACGGTTCATCACAGCTCCGGCGCAGACAGTCGAGGGCAAGCCGCCACGCGAAGGCGGCGGTATAAAGGGGGGAGGACGCACCGCGAAACCGCGGCAGTGCAACATTTTAATGGGAATGATTCACATTTTAAATAGGCGGCGTCAGGGTCGGCCGGCAGAAAGGCCGGCCCAAGCGAACGCCACAGCAAAGCTTTGCGCCTGCCAGCGGCCTCGACCGGTACACGCTCCTCGGCCAAGCGGACAGCACATCGAGGCGTCGCTCGCATGCAGCACGGAAACCACATCGGCGCATTGAACTGGCTGCAGCGCTAGCGCGCGAAAGCGGTGCCCACTGGCGAGAACATAGGGAGTGCGATCACAACGGCCTGGTCAGCATGGCCATCGCCACCGCTGACACCTGCGCCGCATCGCCTTGCCATCGCAGATCCCAGCCCCACGCGACTCGCGAACTGATCAGCGTAGTGGCGTGTAGGTACGAGCGAGGACCAGCGATCAACCGATAGATCGCGCACTGCTGCGATCTGCATTGCAGCCGGACTCACGCTGCGCTGATACTCGGCTGAGCGCCGCAGGACCGGCTTTGCGTAGCGCAAACACGCAGCACCACGAGGGATCGCATGAAGAAGACTTGGAAGAGTGGCGCGCTGTTGCTGCTTTGCGCCTTTGCTGTCGTCGACGCACACGCGGAAGAAGTCGCAGTGAGCGCTGCCTGCCAGCAGCCGGGTACCAGCGTTGCGGAATCCGGCCTTGTGCAGATCGGCGGCATCGCGCAATGGGTCACCATCGACGGGCAGGATTGCCGCAATCCGGTCGTGCTGATCGTGCACGGCGGGCCGGGCAACCCCAATACGCCCTTTGCGCAGCAGTTGTTCGGCAGCTGGACGCAGCACTTCACCATCGTGCAATGGGATCAGCGCGGTGCAGGCAAGACCTACGCTGCCAGCACGCCGGCCGATGACGAAACGTTGACCGTGCAACGGCTGACCGACGATGGCGTGGCGATCGCCCGCTATGCCACGCAACGGCTGGGCAAGCGCACCTTGATCCTCATGGGTGGCTCGTGGGGGTCGGCGCTGGCGGTCAATATCGCCATGGCGCAACCGGACCTGTTTCAGGCCTATGTCGGCACCGCGCAACTGGCCAACTACCAGGACGACATGGCGGCGAGTTACGCAAAGACACTGCAGCTGGCGCGCGCGGCCAGCGATACCGAGGCCATCGGCAAACTGGAAAAGATAGGCCCTCCGCCGTGGACCAACCCGCGCAACTTCGGCATCCTGCGACGCCTGACACGCACCTACGAAGCGCTGCAGACCGAGCCTGCGCCCGCGGGCTGGTTCACCTTCGCGCCGGACTACGACACGCCGGAATACCGCGCCGCGTACGAGGCAGGAGAGGATTATTCGTTCCTGCAGTTTGTCGGTCTGCACGGCGACGGCATGGGCCCGGGCATCGATCTGCGCACACTGGGCACCCGCTTCGCCATGCCGGTCTATCTGTTGCAGGGCGACCAGGACCTGGTCACGCCAGCAGAGGTCAGCAAAGCCTATTTCGATGCGATTTCTGCCCCAAGCAAGGCGTTTTTGCCGCTACCGCGTACCGGGCACGACCCCAACCCGACCATGATGGACGCGCAGCTGAAGGTACTGGAACGGATTCGTGCAGAGACGCTGGCGAAGCACGCGCGCTAGGAGCGGCGGACGCCACTACTGCACAGCCATCCGGCGGCCTGGTGCTGCGTGGTGCAGCACTCTTGCATCACCGGCATGCCGCGACTGCTTGCCCCACGCGCAGACGCGTTCTGCAACGCAGACCGGCCACCTGAGCATTGCGCCCTCTCACCATCACGAGGGCCGAGAGCCGCAACCGATTCCGCAGCAATGCGCGCATCCAACGATGACGTCACTGGCAGCCACAACAAAAAACGCCGGCATTGGCCGGCGTTTTTCTTATCCGCAAGGCTGCGCGCTTACAGCGCCTTCGCCGCCTGCACCACATGCTCGGCAGTGATCTTGAAGTACGCGTACAGCTGATCGGCCGGGGCTGAGGCGCCGAAGGTGTCGATACCGACCACATCGCCATCCAGACCGACGTACTTGCGCCAGAAGCCGGTCACACCTGCTTCCACCGCCACGCGCTTGCGCACTGCATTGGGCAACACCGATTCGCGATACGCCGCATCCTGGCGATCGAATACATCGGTGGACGGCATCGACACCACGCGTGTCTTCAAACCGGCCGCATCCAGCGTCTTCTTGGCTTCCACCGCCAGGCCCACTTCCGAACCGGTACCGATCAGGATCACATCCGGCGTGCCGCCTTCGGCATCGGCCAGCACGTAGCCACCGCGTTCGATCAGCTTGATCTGCTCGGCGCTGCGCGGCTGGTGCTGCAGATTCTGGCGGCTGAAGATCAGGCAGCTCGGGCCGTCCTTACGGGTGATTGCGGCCTTCCAGCTCACCGCCGACTCCACCGCATCGCCCGGGCGCCATACATCGTTGTTGGGGATGTAGCGCAGCGACGCCAGGTGCTCCACGGGCTGATGGGTCGGGCCGTCTTCGCCCAGGCCGATCGAATCGTGCGTGTACACGTGGATGGCATGCGCCGGATTCAACGCGCTCATGCGCACGCCATTACGCGCGTAGTCGCTGAACACCAGGAAGGTGGCGTCGAACGGAATGAAGCCGCCATGCAGCGCCAGACCATTGGCAATGGCGGTCATGCCGAACTCGCGCACGCCGTAATACACGTAGTTGGCATCCGGGTCGTCGGTGGCCACCGACTTGCTGGCCTTCCACAGGGTCAGGTTGGAATGCGCCAGATCGGCCGAACCGCCGATCAACTCGGGCAGCAACGGCGCAAACGCTTCGATCGCCAGCTGCGAGGCCTTGCGCGAGGCGATGGTCTGGCCGTCTTCCTGCGCCTTGGCGATGTAGGCATCGGCCTGGGCGATGAAGTCGGCCGGCAGCTCGGCGTGCGAGCGACGGGTCAGTTCGGCAGCTTCGGCCGCGTACTGCTTGCCGTACTTGTCGAACAACTGCTCCCACTCGGCCTGACGCAGCGTGCCAGTGCCACCTGCGCGCCAGCCGGCATAGATTTCTTCGGGAATTTCGAACGGACCATACGGCCATTCCAGCGCCTTGCGGGCACCTTCCAGCTCTTCCTTACCCAGCGGCGCGCCGTGCGAGGATTCCTTGCCGGCCTTGGTGGGCGCACCGAAGCCAATTTTGGTGCGGCAGCAAATCAGGGTCGGCTTGTCGCTGTTTTCCAGCGCCGCTTCAATCGCCGCCTTGATCTTGTCGGCATCATGCCCGTCCACATCGCGGATCACGTGCCAGCCGTACGCTTCGAAACGTGCCGGTGTGTTGTCGTTGAACCAGCCATCGGTGTTGCCGTCGATGGAGATATGGTTGTTGTCCCAGAACGCGACCAGCTTGCCCAGGCCCCAGGTACCGGCCAGCGAGGCGGCTTCGTGCGAGATGCCTTCCATCAGGCAGCCGTCGCCCATGAACACCCAGGTCCGGTGGTCGACGATCTGCAGCTCCGGGCGGTTGTAGCGCTGCGCCAGCAACTTCTCGGCCAGCGCAAAGCCCACTGCATTGGCGAACCCCTGCCCCAGCGGACCGGTGGTGGTTTCCACGCCGGGGGTTTCGCTGCGCTCGGGGTGGCCGGCGGTCTTGCTGTGCAACTGGCGGAACTGCTTGAGCTGCTCGATCGGCAGGTCGTAACCGGTCAGGTGCAGCAGCGCGTACTGCAGCATCGAGCCGTGGCCGTTGGACAGCACGAAGCGGTCGCGGTTGAACCACTGCGGGTTGTTCGGGTTGTGCCGGAAATAATCGTTCCACAGCACTTCGGCGATATCGGCCATGCCCATGGGCATGCCCGGATGGCCGGACTTGGCGGCTTCGACCGCATCTGCGGCGAGAAAACGGATGGCGTTGGCCAGCTGGCGGCGGGTGGGCTGGGTCATGGGCGTCTATGGAAGCGGAGGGGAACACCGCTGGAAGCGGAGACCCCTATTCTCCCACAGAGCGTGTTAGCGGGGCCGGGATTGGGGGGTGCGGGAATGGAGAATTGAGAATGGGGAATCGGATGCAGTGTTGCAGCTTGGCGGCTAACGCCGCTCGCACCGCAGCCACCGCTGCGACGGAACCTCACATCACCCGTACCGATCGCACCAGCCCGCTCTTACCTATTCTCGATTCCCGATTCCCGATTCCTCGCCCTTGGCCACCAGGGTCGTCAAGGCCAGATCGCCGGTGACATTGAGTGCGGTGCGGCACATGTCCAGGAAGTGGTTCACGCCCAGGATCATGCCGATACCGACCGGATTGACCCCGACCATGGCGCAGATCAGCGCCACCACGGGCAGCGAGCCCGACGGCACGCCGGCGGTGCCGATCCCGCCCAGGATGCAGACCAGCATCACCATGAACTGCTGGCCGATGCTCAGGTCGACATTGAAAAACTGCGCCAGGAAGATCACGGTGACGCCCTCGAACAGCGCGGTGCCGTTCTGGTTTGCGGTGGCGCCGACGGTGAGCACAAAGCGCGACACGCGCGGCGGCAAGCCCATTTCATCGGCCACGCGCAGGGCGGTGGGCAGGGTTGCGTTACTGGAGGCGGTGGAGAACGCCATCATCGTGGCCTCCTGGGTCTGCTTGAAGAAGCCCAGCGGCGAGCGCCCGGCAAACTTCACCGCCAGCCCGTAGCTGACCACCATGTGCAGGCCCAACGCCAACACCACCACGCCCACGTAAGCGCCCAGGCGGATCAGCAGATCGAACCCGAACAGCGCGGCCAGGTTGAACATGAAGCAGGCCACCGCATACGGGGCCAGACGGATCACCAACCCGATCAAGGTCATCGAAATTTCGAAGATGCCTTCGATGCCGCGCTTGAGCGTGGCGACCTTTTCGTCGGCGGTCAGCACCATGCCGACGCCGAACATCACTGCAAAGAACATCAGCGACAGGATCGCGCCATTGCTCGAGGCGGCCGCGACCACGTTGTTGGGCACGATCGACAACACCATATCCATGCCTTGCGGCTGGGTGCCGGAGCTGGAGATGATCTCGCGGGTGCGTTCGGCGTTTTCCTGGATCAGCTGATTGGCCAGCTGCGGGTCCACGCCCGCACCGGGCTTGAGCACATTGACCAACACCAGACCGAGCAGCACCGCGATGCCGGACAACACGACGGTGTAGCCCAGCGTGCGCCAGCCCACGCGGCCCAGCGCGCGGATGTCGCCCATCTCGGAGATGCCCATCACCAGCGCCGAAAACAACAGCGGCACGATCAGCATGAAGATCAGATTGAGGAAGATCTGCGAGAACGGCGTGGTCACGTACTTGGTCGCCAGGCGCACCCACTCGGCATCGCTGCCGGCCAGATAGTAGACGGCCAGACCCAGCAATAGGCCGACGGCGAACCCAATGCCCATCTTCCAATGCAGGGGCAGGCCCGGGCGGCGTGCGGCTGGGGATGCAGTCATCTGGTGGGCCTTGATCTGGACACAAAGGCCGGAGCTTAACAAACGCCATCGAGGCAGCCACGCCGCGCTGCACCTGCCCGAGGGTAGGTGTACCTTTCAAGGGCAGTTGCTGCGAGCGTTGCGACGGCAACACACGCATCGCGCGCAAGGCCTCGCAGGTCCGGCAAGTGACCGGCTCGGCTTGAATCAGGAAGCAATTCCCCTACTGCAGCACGCGCTTGTACTGCAGCACGCGCTCGTGGGTTGCTCTGTCGAATGCTCGCGCTTGGATGCTCGTGTCGATGCAGGCTGCCATTGCGCTTGGCGCTTGGCGGTTGGCGCCGGGGCCTGGGACTTTGGGCTTGGCATCAACTCATTTCACTGCGGCTGAGGCCTTGAGCTTTGAGGCCGGATGAATCTTCTGAAGCCAAGCGGGTCGAGGGCGCGGTGCCCTCACCACTTCCGGGACACGCCGTAAATCCGTCCTTGGAGGCTCGGTGGCGGCATCCATGCCGCCACACGGTCCCGCAAGCGGCGAGGACACCGCACCATGACGTTGATCGGTGTTTGCCTGAAAAAGCTGATCGCAGCGCGTGGCACGCTAGTTTGCCGATGCAAGTGGCTGCGTTATCGACTTCAACAAACGTAGGCGCAAAAAGGTAGCGCTAGCGAGCGCCATGGATCGCAGAGCGAACTTACGCATTGCTCGCCCATGCACACCGACCATCGTGACCGGCCCTTGCCCGCTTACCGTCGCGGGACCTTTGGCGGCATGGATGCCGCCAAAGAGCCTAAACGGACGTACTTGCGGCGTGTCCCGCGATGGTGGGCGGGCAAGAGCCTCGCAGCCAAATCGCAGCCGCAATACCGTGTTTTCGGCAACGCAGCTGATCTCCGGAACTAGAAGCTACGAACACAACCTAGAAAACAATGTTCAGGCGCATGAGTCGACGACGCGCTTAGAACCGAAGTGTCCGAACGAGATCTGAGTTCAGAGTGCCAGCCGCACCGACTGGCGACTGCACACGCGTTGTTAACTGCTCTGAGAACCAAAGCGACGCACAACTAAGCCGCCGCTTCATGACCTGTCGACCGCCGCCGATGCCGCGAAGGCGATCAAGTCGCTGGCGGATACAACGGCGCCAGCACCTCAGGTTCTGCAGCGCTCGCGTGCCGCCAGCGTGGTCCCTTGGCAAAGGCCTCGCGCAATGCCGACCGCGCGCCAGCCACATCGCCATCGCCGCCCCAGCGGGCGCGCTGCATGCGTGCCACCGCAGCGCGTTGGGCCGGATCCGCCAGCGCCACCAGCACGCTGTCGATATCGGCCACGCCAGCCATGCCGCACAGCACGGTGGCCACATCGTCCATGCCACCGCTTTCCAGCGCGCGGCGCAACTCGGCCACGCCGTGCGTCACGCGCCGACCAGGCACGGGCGCATCGCCGCCGTTGGCACTGGGAGCACTGTGCAAGCCACCGCGCTTACGCAACAACGCCCACACGAGCGTGACGACCCATAGCAACGCAAAACCCAGCGCCGCAGCGATCCAGCCCCATGGCCGTTGCGCGGGCGGTGGTGGCTGCAAACTGAGCGTGCCAGCCGTGGGCACAGGCGCTGCAGCAGTGCTCGACGGGTTTGCGGCGGGCGCAGGCGCAGGCGCCGCGAAAGCGCCACTCCCCGCGGCCACATCCAAGGTCAGATCCGGCACCGAGGCCGTCTTTGCCGCGCCCGCACCGACGTCCCACCACGCCACCTGCAAACCGGGCACGACCAACGGGCCGGCGCGGTTGGGCACGATCGAATAGCGACGGGTCAGCCGCAGCTGCGGCGAGCCATCCACAAAACGTTCTTCGTATTGCGGCGGCTCGGCGAACACCTGCGCATCGGGCACGCTCGGCGTGGGCAACTCGGGGAACTGTGCCTGGGTGGCGCCACGCGCGCTGGCTTCCACCACGAACTGCGTCGCTTCCCCGGCGGTTGCACGTTGCGGCGTGGCCGTATAGCGCAACTGCAGGCTACGCAGCGGCAACCACGGCTGCGGCGCAGTGGCCGGCTGCGCACGCACCTGCAGCGGAATGCTGGCGCTGCGCGCACTCAGCTCGCCATTGCCACGACCGAAATAATCATCGAAGAAACCGCCCACCGAGCGTCCATTAAAGCGCGCCGACGGCAACAGCAAGCGGCCGCTGCGCTCGGGCACTAGCAGATAGCGCCGCTCCACCACGTTGTACTGGCGTCCGTTGACCAGCTTGACCGAACTGACGTCATCGCCGATGCGTTGCAGCGATGCGCCATCGGGCGCTTCGAGATCGAGCTCGCCGGAGGCCAGCTGATTAGCGAAGTACAACCGCACCACCACGCCCACACTTTGCTGCACGTAGGGCTGCGGGTCGTCCACCTGCGTCTGGACGAAGACCTCTTCATTGCCCTGCGCTACGCTTGGCTCGCTGGCAGTGGCGCTGCCGTTGCCGTTGCCACCACCACTGCGATTTCCAGTGCTATTGCTTGCCGGATCGTTCGCCGAGGCCACCACCTGCAGTCGCAGCGGCTCGGTGCGTTCGTTGCCGACCCGGATCGCGGGCACGATCAGCTCGCCGCTCTTGCGCGGCGTCAACACCACGCCGAACAACGCGCGTACCGTCACCGACCCATTGGTCACCTGCATCTGCTGATTGGCGCTCTTGGCGCCCAGCGCAAAATCGTTGCGCAACGGCGTGTAATCCGGATCGACGCCGCGCTGATCGGTTTCGATATTCAGCATGACCACATCGCCGGCATTGGCGCTGTCGCGGTCCAGCCAGGCGCGCGTGACCGCACCCACCGGTGTGCAAACGAACAACATCATGCTCGCCAGCATGCCGATCGCACCGCGGCGCAAGTGGTGTGTGCCGATCATCGTCCGTCCCGTTGTCTGCGTTCGTATTCCAGCCTGAATTTGGTGCGCAGCAGACTGCCCGGATCGTCCGGCACCCGCCGTAACCACGCATCCACTGCCTGACGTTGCTCGCGCTGCTCCGGCGTCTCGCTTGCCATCGCGGCCTCCGGCTTGCCCTTCGCATCGGCGCCCTTGTCGCCGGCCTGCGCCATGGCTTGCTGCATCTTGCGACGCTGCGCCTCGTCGGCCTGCTGCTGCGCCTTTGCATCGGCCGATTGCGGTGGCGTGTCTTGCTTGCTTTGCTCGCCCTTGCCGTCCTTGGAGGGTTGCTGCTGCGACTTGCCGTCCTGCGGTGTCTGCGCGTCGGACGGTGGATCCTTGCCGTCCTGCTTGCCTTGCTCACCTGGGGTGTTCTGCCCATCTTTGCCGGCGTTTTTAGCGTTCTGCTGGTCTTGCCCGGACGACTCCTGACCGGGCTTGTTCTTGCCCGACTGGTTCTGATCCTTGGACTGGCCTTTGCCATCCTTGTCGTTCTGCTGCTGACGCTTGCGCGCTGCATCGACCGCCGCGCGATTGGCGATCGCATCGGCCTGCTTGGGATGCTGCTTGAGCGCACGATCGTAGGCTGCAATCGCCTCGTCGTACTGGCCTTGTCGCGCCAGCGCATTGCCCAGGTTGTAAAGCCCCTCGTCGGTCGGCACGCTTTCGAATGCCTTTTGCGCAGCGGCAAAATCACCCTTGCGGTACGCCTGCACGCCGGCATCCAGGCGCTGCTGCTGCACCTGATCAGCGCGCTGCCACAAGGTGCCGTCGGCCGCCTGTGCAGGCTGCGCCAGCGGCAACACGCACATCAACGCGACCATCGCCACGACTGCGCGGCGTCGAAACGCCAACAGCGAAAACAGCATCACCGGCAGCACCAGCCAGTAGCCTTCGTCGAGCCAGGTCTTGCCGCCGTTGGCTTCTGATGTTTCATCGGCCAGCGGCTGTTGCGCGGGATCGAGCACCCCCAGCGCTTGCAGATCGGCGTCGTCCGGCGCGATGCGCGCGTAGCGCCCGCCGCCCTGCCCGGCCAGGTCGCGCAAGCTTGCCTCGTCCAGTTTTGCCTGCGCGATCTCGCCGCTGCCGGTGCGGTAGGCGGCACCACGTGGACTGCCTACGCCGAGTGCGGAAACATGGAACCCACCTGCGCGCGCGGTGCGTGCAGCGCTTTCCGCCGAGCTGTCGGCGCTATCGCTGACCAGCAGGATATCGCCCTGTTTGAAGCCCGCTTGCTGCAACAGCCGGGCGGCTGCATCGATGGCCCTGTCGGCACGTTTGCCGTCCACCGGCATCACCGATGGCGACAGCGCATCCAGAAACAGCGCCACGTTGGCCGCGTCTTCGGTCAATGGCGCAACGGTAAAGCTTTCGCCGGCGTAGACCAGCAGCGCCACGTCGCCGCCAGCGCGCTTGCGCAGCAGCGTGGCCAGTTTGGCGCGGGCCTGCAGCAGGCGCGATGGCGGCAGATCGGTCGCATTGCTACTGGACGACAGATCCAGCACCACCACCAACGGCATACTCGATTGAAACACCGGGCGCTCGATCTGCCGCCAGCTCGGCCCACTCATCGCCAGCACCGCAAGCGCATAGGTCAGCGCGGCCAGCACGAAGCCCCACCAGCCCCGCCGGCCACCGGCCACCATCAAGGCGGGCAACAGATGCGCGTCCACACTGTGGCGCCACACATTGGCGCTGCGTCGACGCAGGTGCCATAGCAGCGCTGCCGGCACGATCAGCAACAGCGCCCACAGCCAATCCGGGCGCAGCAGATGCAATGCGGCCAGTCCTTCAGACAGCGCGTTCATCGCCATCTCCGCGGCAGTACGTAAGCAAGCAAGGCAATCAGCAAGGCTGCGCCCAACGGCCAGTAATAGCGCTCCACACGCGGCTGCACCGACGGGCCGACCGCCTTCACCGGCTCCAGCCGATCCAGCTCGGCATAGATGCCAGCCAGCTCTTCGGTATCGCGGGCGCGGAAAAAGCGCCCACCGGTCTGCTCGGCAATCTTACGCAAGCCCGCCTCATCGATATCGTCGTTGCCGCCTGCCGGAATCGGCACGCCGAACAACGAGTAACCGCCGCGACCGCCGAAGGCGATGGTGTGCACACGCACGCCCTCTGCCTTGGCGAGTTCGGCCGCTTTCAACGGATTGAGCACACCGGCGGTATTGACGCCATCGGTGAGCAATACCACCACGCGCTGGCCCTGTTTCTGTTCGCGCAGCCGTTTGACCGACAACGCGATCGCATCGCCGATGGCGGTCTCGCGCCCGGCCAGCCCCACCACGCTGTCGGCCAGCTGGTCGCGTACCGAAGTCAGGTCGGCAGTGAGCGGTGTGAGCGCATAGGCGCGCTGGCCGAAGACCAGCAGGCCGACGCGGTCGCCGTCGCGCCGATCCAGAAAGTCCGACAACACCGCCTTGGCGGCGGTGAGGCGGTCGACCACATTGCCGCCGAGCACCATGTCCGGCTCGCTCATGCTGCCGGACAGATCCACCGCCAGCATCATCTGCCGCGCCTCGCGCGGCGGCTGGATCACCTCACCCAATTGCTGCGGACGCGCCAGCGCGGCGCACAACAGAAACCAGCCCAGCCATGCCAGCCAGCGCGGCATGCGCAAGGCCGGCACGCGGCGTGCCTGAGCAACCGCATGCAGTTGATCGGCATACGGCACACGTAGCGCAGCCGTGTCGGCACGGCGCTGCGGCCAGAACCACATCAGCAGCGGCAGCGGCATCAACCACCACGCCCATGGCCACGCGCAATGCACCAACGCGTCCTGCCATTGCGACCACTGCAGCCAGTTCATCGCTGGCCCCGCATCAACCGCAAGAAACGTTGCCGCGCCAACGCCTGCACGGCATCCAGATCGGTCACTGCCGGTGCGCGTTGAAACCCACCTTCGAGCAAGGCCCGCCCTGGCCCCTGCGAAAACGCCTGGATCTTGCTCTTGCGCCCGTCCAGAAACTGCAGCCACGCATCACCCTGCAAGCGGTCGGCCTGCGCATCCACCGTGCGCGCCGCGCGGCGCAACAGCATCGACAAGGTGGCCAGGCGCTGCGCAGGCGTCGTCGCATGCTGCAGTTCGGCATCAAAGGCAGCCAACCAGCTGCGTTGCTGCCGACGACGGCGCCACCACCAGAACCACGCACTGGCCAGCACCAGCACCAGCGCAGCGATCACCAGCCACCACCCCGGCGCCAACGGCCACCACGACGGCGACGGCGGCAGATGGACATCGCGCAGCGGAAGCGATTGCGGTGCCATCGTCATGCGCCCCGCATCAGCGTACTGCCGCTCAACCACGCATCGCTGGCATCGTCGGTAGACAGGCGATGCAAGCGCACGCCACGCGATCGCAGCGTCGTGGCCAGCTGTTCCAGCGGCGCGACGAACTCGGCCTGCCAGCGCGCGCGCGCGGCCTGGCTTCCGAGGTCCACCGCAATGCGCTCGCCTCGCACATCAAAGCTTAGCGCCCGCGCCGGCGGCGACAGTTCCAGGGGATCGACCAGCACGATCACCACCACCTCGTGATGCAACGCCAGACCAGACCAGCGCGTCGCAGAAATCTTGCTCGCACTTCGCGCATCGGCCAGCACCGTCAGGCGCGCACCAGGACGCAGCAGGCGCGCCGCATGGTCCAACGCAACCTCCAGCCCGGCATCGCCAGACGGCGGCTGCGCATACCAGCGCGCCAATGCATCCAGCACCGGCAGCACACCGCGCTGACCCGACCGCGGTGCAATCGGCGCTTCGCTGGCGGTACCGCGCAACGCGGCAATCCGGTCGCCCTGCCGCTGCGCCAGCCATGCTGCCACCGCGCCAGCGCGCGCCGCCTGCACCGACTTGTAGCGCACCCGCGTCCCGAAGAAGAGCGCAGGCGAGGTATCGGCAACGATCAGACTCAAGCGTTCGCGCTCGGCCTGAAACAATTTGGTATGCGCACGCCCGGTCCGTGCGGTGACGCGCCAATCGATATGCCGCGCATCGTCGCCGGCGACATATTCGCGCGACTCGGCGTACTCCATGCCACGCCCGCGGGTGGCGGCCGGCACTGGCCCCACCAACCCATGTCGGCCACGCCCCGGCTGCCCGCGATGCAACGCGGTGCCGCGCAATGCGATCAACTCGGCAAGGCTCGGGCGCACGCCATCGCCGGCAACGGACGAGGCAGGATTGGCGGGGGAGGAAGACGGCATCGAAGACATCGGAGTCGGGCGAGAGGGCGGCATCCCTCGGCAACCCGCTGCCCGATCAGGGCAGCGGAATCTTGTCCAGCAACGCAGCAACCAGGCGTTCGCCATCCCAGCCTTCCGCAGTGGCTTCGTAACTGGGCAACACGCGGTGGCGCAGCACGTCCGGCGCAATGGCGCGAATGTCGTCCGGGGTTACGTAGTCGCGCCCGGCCAGCCACGCACGCGCACGCGCACAGCGCTCCAGCGCAATCGAGCCACGCGGGCTCGCGCCCCAGGCAATTCGCCGCGCCAATGCAGGGTCGTAACGTTGCGGATCACGCGAGGCCAGCACGATTTCGATCAGATAGCGCTCGAGCTGTGGCGCCAGATGCACATCCAGCACCACACGTCGTGCGGCGAAGACGTCTTCCAGCGGAATCTTGTCCGGCACGGTCTCGTGCTTTTCCAGCGTGTCGCGCGCCGCTTCGCGTGCCAGACGCAGGATTTCCGCCTCCGCATCGGCCTGCGGATAACCGATGCGCACATGCATCAGGAACCGATCCAGCTGCGCCTCGGGCAACGGGAACGTACCTTCCTGCTCGATCGGGTTCTGCGTCGCCATCACCAGGAACAGCTGCGGCAGCGCATAGGTATGACGACCGACAGTGACCTGCCGCTCCCCCATCGCTTCCAGCAACGCAGACTGCACTTTGGCGGGCGCGCGATTGATCTCGTCGGCCAGCAGGATGGGATGGAAGATCGGCCCTGGCATGAACTCGAAACGGCTGTCCTGCGGACGCCAGATCTCGGTACCGGTCAGATCGGAGGGCAGCAGGTCCGGAGTGAACTGCACCCGCGCGAAGTCGGCTTCCAGTCGCGAGGCCAGCGCACGGATCGCGGTGGTTTTGGCCAACCCTGGCGCGCCCTCGACCAGCAAATGGCCATCGGCCAGCAGGGCGATCAGCAGCCGCTCGACCAGCGCAGACTGACCGACGATGCGCTGCGCCAATGACTCGCGCAGAGAAGTGAATTGACGATGCAGCCGGTCCTCGGCGGGCGCGGCAGCGGCTTCGGGGGGCAATAGCGGCGGTGCGTTCATAGGACCAGTGTGACCGATTCGAACGCGATTGGTTCACTTGCCGATGGCGAGAGGTTCAGTGAGTGACCGGGGTCATGCTCCCATCCAAGCCCTAGCGAGCGTGACTATTTACCGGTTAACAGCGCAGGGCAAACCTGAGAAGCAGAGATCTGGATAGATGCTCAGACGAGCATCAGACTATGCATACACCGCGCTCGGATGCGCGCTTGGCAGCACTCAAGCAGTCTCTAAAAAAAGTAGACCCTGAAAAAGAAGAAGGCCGCTTTCGCGGCCTCCTTCATGCATTGCGTTCAGCGCGCTGCGCTTGCCACTCGCAATACCTTTGGGGTGACAAAGACCAACAACTCGGCCTTTTCCTTGCTGCGCCCACGCTTCTTGAACAGATTGCCCAGAAAGGGGATATCGCCCAGAAACGGCACCTTCGACACGCTTTCACGATCTGTGAATTCGTATACACCACCGATCACTACCGTCTCGCCATCACCCACCAATACTGCCGTGTTGACTTCCCGACGGTTAATTTCCGGCACGGTACCGTACTGCGGCAGGTCGATAAATCGCGCAACCTCATCCTTTTTGACATTCATATTTAAGAACACGCGATTGTCGTTCGTAATCGTCGGCGTGACCTTCAGTTCAAGCAGGACTTCCTTGAACTGCACGTTAGCCTGCGAGCCGCCGCCTGCAGCACCTGCACCGCTGATCGTTACATAGCCGATTTCGCGACCCTGCTTGATCACACCCTCGCGCTGGTTGGCGGTCACGATGCGCGGATTGGAAACGACTTCGCCGCGCCCTTCTTCCTGCATCGCCGACAGCTCGATATCCAGGTTGAAGTTGGAACCCAACAAGGTATAGGCGAGACCCGCCGCACCACTGTTCGTGAAGCCTCCTGCCCCAAGATCGAGATTCAGCCCGGACGGAAACAGATGCGCCGGCAACGTCGTCTGTGTGCCGCCATTAGCACGCTCCAGGCGAGCTTGCGCAGAAGTGTTGAGGTAGTTGACGTTACTTTCCAGCGAGCCGCTGAGGATACCCCGGCCAGTCGCGCCCGTTACACCAAAGCGCGCACCAAGATCCCGCGCAAACGTATCAGTCGCAATCACGATCCGGCTTTCGATCAGCACCTGATCCACCGGGCGATCGATATGCGAAATCAACTCGCGCATCTGCGCGACCTTCTTCGGAATATCACTGATCATCAAGGTGTTGGTACGCTCGTCCGCCACCAAACGGCCGCGCGGTGATAGGAACCCATTGTCCTGCTGACCGCCACCGCCACCGCCACCACCCTGTCCGCCACCACCGCCACCGCCACCAATCCCCTTCGCCTCGGTCAGCGCTTTAAAGATCACAGCAGCATTGTGGTAATTGATCTGCACGTAGTCGGTGATCAAATCCTCGCGGTTTTCGATCGCGATGCGGGCGTCTTCCTTGTCCTGCTCGAACTTGGCCAGCTCCGGCTGCGGGGCGACCCACACCACACCACCGTCGCGGCGCTTGTCCAGGCCCTTGGCCCGCAGCACGATGTCCAGCGCCTGATCCCACGGCACGTTCATCAAGCGCAGCGTGACATTGCCCTGCACGGTGTCGGAGGCGACGATGTTGAGATTGGATTCCTCGGCGATCAGCTGCAGCACGGTGCGCACCGGCACGTCCTGGAAGTTGAACGTCACCGGGCGACCGCTGTAGCCGCGCGCTGCAATCTGCGCGGCGGCCTGGGTCACCGCTGCCGAGCTCACGCCGCCGACGGCCGGCTGGCCCTTGCGCGGGGTGATCTCGACCACGTACTCGTTACCGGTCTGATAGGCCAGCGAGTCGAATGCACCCTTGGTCGACAGCACCAGTTGCGAACCCGAGCCAGACGGCTTGACCTCTACACGCTGCACCGGCGTTGCAAAATCGGTGACGTTGAGCGGGCGCTGCAGTTCCGGCGGAAGCTTGGCGTTGCTGATATCCACCAGCACGCTGTCGCCCTGGGTGCGCAGGTCCGGGCTCGCGCCCTGACCGTCGAACTTCAGGATCAGACGGCCAGCGCCATCTTCGCCGCGTTTGAAATCGATCTTGGAGACCGTCAGGCTCGCCGGAGCGGCCTTGGCCGGGTCCTGCGCAGGCTGGGTCAGCGCGGCGGCTGCGAACGAGCTGCCACTGGCCAGCGCCAGCGCTAATCCCAACGCGCAAGCCTGGAGCATCGCGTGGCGTCGAACCGGACGCAGCCGCTGTGCATTGGAAAACGTCATCGTGCTATCCCCTATCACTTTATTGATCATCCAATGCGAGCGCGGCCGGCCGTTCAAGCCATCCACCCGCACCGTCCGGCACAAGTTCAATCAGCTCGATGCGGTCTTCGTAGACCCCGGTTACCCGGCCATCGCTCTGTCCCAGATACACACCCGGCCGCACCCGGTACGTCACCTTGTCCGGTGCCATCACCAGCGCGATCAGACCCGAGCCGCCTCCAATGGTCCCCACCATGTCGAGGGCGTCGAGCGGGAAGGCTTCCAACGGTTCCTTGCGCCGGTTCGGATCAGGCCGCGTGCCATTGCTGCCTTCCGCAGTCACCCACGCATCGCTGAACGGGTCGCGCATCACTTGTGCTGCGTATTCGAATGTCTCGAACTGCTGCATCACCGGCAGCGGTTCCAGCGGTGGCGCAGGACGCGCACGCACTTCGGCCACCCAGGCATCTAGATTCGGCGCATCGCCCGGCGTGCTGGTCACGCCACGCGTACACGCCGGCAATACTGCAATTAGCGCCACGCAGGACAATATCTTGAGCAATTTCATGGTCATTGGCCGCCCTTCTTCGCAGCGTCGGCCGCAGCCTTCTCCTGCTCGGCCATTTCCTCATCGTCCAGATAACGATAGGTCTTGACCGTGCCGGACAGCTCCAGTGCACCGCGCGGCGTGATGCCGGCCTTGGCATCCCTGGGCTTGAGGTTGATGTCGTGCATGGTCAGGATCACCACGCGCGGCAGCGAGGCCACGCCGCTGACGAAGGCACCGAACTGGTGGTAGCTGCCCACCATGCGCAGAGCGATCGGCTTCTCGGCGTAGAACTCCTTCGGCGATTCCGGACCAGGCTGGAACAACTCGTTCGACAGGCCGCTGGATAGCGCGGTCTGCGAAATGTCGATGATCAGATCCGGCATTTCGGTCTTGCTGGGCAGCTGACGCAGCATCTGCTGCAGCACCTGTTCCATCTGCGCGAGCTGCTGTTTGAGCGGCTCCAGATTCACCGCCCGCCCCTGCTGGGTCTCGAACTCGGTGCGCAGCTGGGATTCGGTGCCTTCCAGTCCTTCCAGTTCATCGCGTTTGCTGCTGATCAACAGGAACCAGGCCAACACCATGATGAACAGCCCGACCAGCACACAGAACACGATGCGCGCCTGCTGCGGCCAACCGCCGATGTTGTTGAAATCCAGATCGCTGAGCTTGAATGATTTCTTACTCATGACGCCGCCCCCTCCTGCGGCCGATTGGCAGGCGCCGGCGCTGCCTGCGGTGCGGCTGCAGGTGCGCTCGGCGGCGTTGCTGGCGCAGGCGCCGCTGCCGGAGCAGCAGGCGTCGTACCGGCCGGCGTTGCACCTGGGGCGGCAGTCCCCGGCGCAGCCGGATCCACCACCGCGGGCGCGGCACCGTTCTTGTCAGTCTCGTTCGGATTGGCCAGCTTGACCTTCAGCGTGAACACGTACGGCAACGCCTTGGTGTCCATCGACGAAGCCGCAGGCTGGCCGGCCGCCTTGTCCTGGCTCTTGGCCTCGATGATCGACAGGTCCGGATTGGTCATCCAGCCCGAGCCTTCCAGATTACGCATGTACGCACTGACGCGCGCATTGGACTGCGAGCGACCTTCCAGGGTCAGGATGTCGCCGTCCTGCTTGATGTTGGTCAGCGCCACGCCATCGGGAATGGTGCGGACCAGCGAATCGAACAGGTGCACCATCTGCGAGCGGTTGGCCTGCAGTTCCTCGATGACTTTCTTGCGGGCGAGCAGACGGTCTTTTTTCTTGTCGAGTTCCTTGATCTCTTCGTTCTGCGCCTTGACCTTGTCGATCTCGGCGGTCAGGAACGCATTGCGCTCGGTCTGCCCACTGATCTGCCCGTCGTAGTAGAACCAGATCAGCGCCGACAACAACACGCCGCCCAACGCGGCGAAGCCCAGCATCGAATAGAACTCACGCTCGCGCGCCTTCCGGCGCTCGGCGCGCCAGGGCAATAGATTGATTCTTGCCATCAGTCAAAGCTCCTCAGGGCCAGGCCGGTGGCGATCATCAATGCAGGCGCATCCAGCGCCAGCGCGTGGGCCTGAACCTTCGGACCCAGCGTCATCTGCGCGAGCGGGTTGGCGACCACGGTGGTCACGCCCAACTGCTCTTCCACCATCTCCGGCAGGCGCGACAGCGCGGCGCAACCGCCAGCCAGCACGATGCAGTCGACGCGATTGAACTCGCTGCCCGCATAGAAGAACTGCAGCAAACGGCTGATCTGCTGCACCGTCGCTTCCTTGAACGGCTCCAGCACTTCGACCTCGTAGCTCTCCGGCAACCCGCCCTGACGCTTGGCCAGGCCGGCCTCTTCGTAGGTCAGGCCATAGCGGCGCATCACTTCGTCGGTGAGCTGCTTGCCGCCGAACACCTGTTCGCGGCTATACAGGCTACGACCGGAGCGCAGCACGCTCAGCGTGGTCATGGTGGCGCCGATGTCGACCAGGGCCACCACCGCATCGGCGGCCACCGGCAGTTCGCTAGCGACCAGGGCAAAGGCGTTTTCGACCGCGAAGGCCTCCACGTCCATCACCTTGGCGGTCAGACCACCGAGTTCCAGCGCCGATTGGCGCAGTTCCACATTCTCCGAGCGCGAGGCGGCCAGCAGCACCTGGACCATGTCCGGGCTGTTGGGCATCGGGCCGAGCACCTCGAAGTCGAGATTCACTTCCTCGATCGGGTACGGAATGTAATTGGTGGCTTCCAGTTCGACCTGGGCCTCCAGATCGCTGTCGTCCAGATCGGCCGGCATCGGGATCAACTTGGTGATCACCGCCGACCCGGCCACGGCCGCAGCGGCATTCTTGGCCTTGCTGCCGGAGCGGTTGATGGCGCGGCGAATGGCTTCGCCCACCGCCTCCACTTCGACGATGTTCTTTTCCACCACCGCATTCGGCGGCAATGGTTCCACCGCGTAATGTTCCACGCGATAACGGTTCCCGCTGCGCGACAGCTGCAAGAGCTTCACGGCAGTAGAACTAATGTCGACACCAATGAGTGGCGACTGACTCTTGGGTAAAAGCCCCACGGTAACTCCCCTGCCGACGGGCACTTGGACGCATGTCTGCGTCCTCGTATTAATAATCAAATTTTAACAGTTGACAAGCCCTTCACGCGCCAGGCAATGACCTCGCGAACGTGACCCCAGTGCTGTCTTCTGCGATCCCCAGAGTTCGGCCCCAGCCAAACTCGGCGTCATCTATACTCTGTGGCCAAGAAATCTGCAATCGGAATCTCTCTTACATGCCCCGTATTCGCCGTTGGCTGGGCTGGATCCTGGCCACGCTCGTTGTGCTCGCACTGCTCGGCGCTATTGCTGCCGGCGGCCTGTATTACGCCATTTCCTCGAAGTTGCCGGACGTGCAGTCGCTCAAGCAGGTCGAGCTGCAGGAGCCGATGTACGTCTATTCCAGCGATGGCCGGCTGATGGCCGTCTATGGCGAGACCCGGCGCTACCCGATCCAGATGAAGGACGTGCCGCTGCGCTTGAAGCAGGCCTTCCTGGCGACCGAGGACGCGCGCTTCTACGAGCACGGAGGCGTGGACTACAAGGGCATTGCCCGCGCGGTGTGGCTGCTGGCCAGTACCGACGCCAAGCGCGTGCCGGGCGGCTCGACCATCACCCAGCAGGTGGCCCGGCAGTTCTTCCTCAGCTCCGAATACAGCTACACCCGCAAGCTGGCCGAGATCCTGCTGGCGCGCAAGATCGAGAGCGAACTGAGCAAGGACGAGATCTTCGAGCTGTATCTCAACAAGAGCTTCTTCGGCAACCGCGCCTACGGCGTCGGTGCCGCTGCCGAGTACTACTACGGCAAGAAGATGAGCGAGTTGAGCCTGGACGAGATGGCCTCGCTGGCCGGCATCCCCAAGTTCCCGTCCAGCGGCAACCCGATCAGCAACCCCGAGCGCGCGCGCGAACGCCGCGACTACTACGTGCTGCAGCGCATGGCCGACCTGGGCTTCGTGACCCAGGCCGAGTCCGACGCCGCCAAGGCGGTGCCGATGCACGCCAAGCCGCACGAGCCGCCTGTCGAGGTGTACGCCCCGTACGTGGCCGAGCTGGTGCGCCAGGAGATGATCGCCAAATACGGCGGCGATGTGCTCAACAAGGGTTACCACGTCACCACCACCATCGATTCCACCTTGCAGACCGGTGCCGATGCTGCGATCAGCGAAGGCCTGCGTCTGTACGACCACCGCCACGGCTGGCACGGTGTGGAGCAGCATTTCGATGTTGCCGCCGATGCGGATGCGCCGGCATTGGCCAAGCATCTGTCGGGCGTGTTTACTCAGGGCGGCCTGCGCGCAGTGATCGTGGCGCGCACCAATGCCGACGGCGGCGTCACCGTCGTGCAGAGCGACAAGACCGAACTGACCCTGCCGGCCAGCGCCAGCCGCTGGACCAACAAGACCCCGGCCAAGTTGCTGACGCGCGGCGACCTGACCCGCATCCGTGCCGGCGAGAAGGACGGCGAATGGATCATCGACCAGCTGCCGCGCGGCCAGGCGGCGCTGGTGTCGCTGGATGCGAATAGCGGCGCACTGCGCGCGCTGGTTGGCGGCTTCAGCTTTGCCGGCAACAAGTTCAATCGCGCCACCCAGGCACGCCGCCAGCCAGGTTCCAGCTTCAAGCCGTTCGTGTATGCCTCGGCGTTCGAAAAGGGCTTCAACCCGGCCTCGATCGTGCTGGATGCGCCGGTGGTGTTCCGCGATCGTCGCGGCAAGACCTGGTCGCCGCAGAACGACGGCGGCGGTTTCCGCGGCCCGATGCGCCTGCGCGAGGCGCTGGTGCAATCGCGCAATCTGGTGTCGGTGCGCCTGCTGGATGCGATCGGCGTCGATTTTGCACGTAAATACATCAGCCAGTTCGGTTTCCAGGAAGCCGAGTTGCCGCCCAACCTGTCGATGTCGCTGGGCACCGCGTCGCTGACGCCGCTGTCGGTGGCGCGCGGCTACGCGGTGTTCGCCAATGGTGGATCGCGCGTGGACACCTGGATCGTGGATGAGGTGAAAGACCGCGACGGCAATGTGGTGTTCAAGGAAGTGCCCGCGGTGGCCTGCCGCACCTGCGCGTTGCAGGGCGGCACCGCCGCGCCGGTGAGCCAGGTAGTGGACGGGTTCAACTTCGGCGCCCAGGCGCCGGCCACGCCGCCCGCGGCTCCGGCCACCGATACGGCGCCCACGCCAGCAGAAACCGCGCCAGCGGCGATTGCCGAAACCAAGATCGCACCGCGCGCCATCGATGCGCGTACCGCTTACCAGCTGGTGTCGATGATGCGCGACGTAGTCCAGCGCGGCACCGGCACGGCGGCCAAGGTGCTGGGACGCGAAGACGTAGGCGGCAAGACCGGCTCGACCAACGACCACCGCGACGCCTGGTTCTCCGGCTTCGGCGGCCCTTACGCCACCACCGTGTGGGTCGGCCGCGACGACTTCCGTTCGTTGGGCTATCGCGAGTACGGCGGCAAGGCCGCACTGCCGATCTGGATCGACTACATGCGCGTGGCACTGAAGGACAAGCCGATCGCCGCCAACGACCCGCCCGAGGGCATGACCCAAGCCACCATCAATGGCGCGGTCGAATGGGTCAAGAACGAAGATCTGGATCGCCTGCAGGATTACGACTACGGCCTGCAGGAACAGCAGGACGAGAAGGCTTTCGATATCTTCTGACGGCGGGGATCGGGAATCGTGAGTGGGGAATCGTGACGGCGTGGCTGTCCGGTTCCCCATTTTTTTGGGCGAGTTTTTTGGCAACTGCACGAGTCACCTGTGAGTGGCGCTGGAGCCGGGCGCGACGCGCTGCTTACTGACCAGTCCTGGCTGGGCGAACATGGCCGGCGACGCGACGCGCTGTCCCTTGCTACGCACCAGCCCGGTCGCCAACGCACTGCCCGGACCGATCTTTTGCGCGAGCCGGCAAGCGCAGCAGCTGTTCGATCACGCACTATCGCGGCTCGTTGCTGACCTGTCGCTGCTGACCTGATTGCCGGCGCGGCAGCGCCTGCATCTCACCGGTTGATGCGCTCCTCCCGAAGTTGCGGCCGTGCCCTCCGACACGCAAGGTATCGGCATCGCGCTCCTACGCGATCGCTTCCTCGGAGGGGCCGGGAAGCATTCGCCACGTTTTCATGCGGCTGTTGTAGAGTCGAGCTCAGGTTCATCAGGGGAGCCCGGTCATGCATCACGCACGCCAACACGCCGATACGCGCACCCGAGAACGCCGTCATCGGCTCGCCCACGAGGCCGCCAGATTGATGGCAGAAGGCGGTATCCGCGATTTCCACCAGGCCAAGCTCAAGGCCGCCAGCCGGCTCGGCATCCATGACGACGCATCGCTGCCGCGCAATCGCGAGATCGAAGACGCACTGCGCGAATACCAGCGTCTGTTCGCCGGGCCAGACCACGCAGCGCGGTTGCGTCAACGCCGCGAAGCCGCCTTGCGTGCGCTGGATTTTCTCCGCTCATTCCAGCCGCGGCTGACCGGCCCGGTCCTGGATGGCACCGCCGATGCGAACGCCCCGGTACAACTGCAGCTGCACAGCGACGACCCGGACGCGGTGCAGCGGTTTCTGGAAGAACACCGCGTCCCTGCCGAGGCGCGCACGCGCCGTCTGCGACTGGACCGCGAGCGTAACGGCGACTTCCCGGTCTGGCTGTTCAGTGCCGAGGAACTGACCTTCGACCTGACCGTGCTGCCCTACGACGCCCTGCGCCAGGCGCCGCTGTCGCAGCTGGACGAAAAACCGATGCCACGCGCCTCGGCTGCACAGCTGCGGCAGTTGCTTGCCGAACAGGAGAGTGCCGCCTACCAGCAGCGGGACTGAGCGCACGCACTCCATTGCTGAGCGCGCCATCAGCACTCACCCGAAAGATTGCGCGCTACGTTTTGCCAGCCACTCTTGGCAAGCGCGCCCTGTTCCACTAAACGCACCAAGCCACAACGAAAACGCCCCGCAAGTGCGGGGCGTTCGTTTACGCAGACGACTTTGAGCCGATTAACGCTTGGCGCTGTCGGTGTAGTCGCGCTTGTCGTAGCCGGTGTAGATCTGGCGCGGACGGCCGATCTTCATTTCCGGGTCGACCTGCTGCTCCAGCCAATGCGACACCCAACCTGCGGTGCGCGCGATGGCAAACATCACGGTGAACATTTCCACCGGGATATTGAGCGCCTTGTAGATCAGGCCCGAATAGAAGTCGACGTTCGGGTACAGCTTGCGCTGCACGAAGTAGTCGTCCTTCAATGCGGCTTCTTCCAGCTTCAACGCCACTTCCAGCAGCGGATCGTTGACGCCCAACTCGCCCAGCACCTTGTGGGTCATCTCGCGGATGATCTTGGCGCGCGGGTCGAAGTTCTTGTAGACGCGGTGACCGAAGCCCATCAGACGGAACGAGGAGTTCTTGTCCTTGGCCTTGGCCACGGCCGACTCGACGTTATCGGCAGTGCCGATCTCTTCGAGCATCTTCAGCACCGCTTCGTTGGCGCCGCCGTGTGCCGGGCCCCACAGTGCGGTGATGCCGGCAGCGACCGACGCGTACGGATTGGCACCGGTCGAACCGACCAGACGCACGGTCGAGGTCGAGGCATTCTGCTCGTGATCGGCGTGCAGAATGAACAGCAGGTCCAGCGCCTTGGCGACAACCGGGTTGATCTCCAGCGGCTCGCTCGGCACTTCGAACATCATGTGCAGGAAGCGGTCGACGTAGTTCAGGTTGTTGCGCGGATAGCGGATCGGCCAGCCGATCGAGTAACGATAGGCCGCAGCCGCCAGGGTCGGTACCTTGGCGATCAGACGGATGGCGGCCTGACGGCGCTGCTCCGGATCGTTGAGGTCCAGGGTGTCGTGGTAGAACGCCGACAGCGAGGCGACCGAACCGGCCAGCATGGCCATCGGGTGCGCATCGTGGCGGAAACCGCCGAGGAAGTTCTTCAGCGACTCATGCATCATCGTGTGATGCGTCACTTCGTGGTCGAACTTCTTGAATTCGTCCGCCGTGGGCAGTTCGCCGTTCATCAGCAGGTACGAAACTTCCAGGAAGCTGGACTTCTCGGCGAGCTGTTCGATCGGATAGCCGCGGTACAACAACACGCCGTTGTCGCCATCGATATAGGTGATGGCCGACTTGCAACTGGCGGTGGCGGTAAAGCCCGAGTCGTAGGTGAACAGACCGGTTTCTTTGGTCAGCTTGGAAATATCGACGCAATCATTGCCCAACGTGGGCTTGAGAACCGGCAGAACAACCGACTTGTCGCCGGCGTTGAGCGTGACCTGATCAAGATCGGACACTGTGTACGCTCCTTCAGTGGAAGGCGCCTGATCCCACATGGGCAGGCACGTGATGGAAGTCCAAGGCATCGCCTCGGATCACGTCATTATCGCACAGCAGCATTTTGGCCGTCGCTTGGACAGAAGTCGTAGACGCACCTGTCGGGACCACGCAAACGAAGCGCCCACGCCCCAAAAAACAACGGCCGCGCAATGCGCGGCCGTTGTCGGTACAGCCCGTCCTGCAAGTTCAGCGCGCGTAGCGCTTCTGGAACTTGTCGATACGGCCGCCGGTGTCGATCACCTTGTGCTTGCCGGTATAGAACGGGTGCGACGCGGAGGAAATTTCCACCTTGATCAGCGGATATTCCTGGCCGTCTTCCCACTTTACGGTCTCTTTCGAGCCCATGGTGGAACGGGTCAGAATCTTGAAATCGGACGTCACGTCGTGAAAGACGACGTCTTTGTAGTTGGGATGCACGTTATCTTTCATGGACTTGGCGCCGGGCTGCCTGGATAAGCCGGTCATTATAGCGGCCTCCACTCGCCCGGCGCAAGGTGGCCCTAGCCGGCCGCCAATGCCGCCCCGACCAGGCCGTAGAACCGCTGGCGGTCGTACTCCAGCAGCAGATTGGCATTGTCGGGCGCGCCGCCCTGCCGGTTCCAGTCCACCAGGGTCATGCCGCGGGTGTGCGTGCCGGACAATTCGATATGCACCGGGCGCTGCTCCAGACGCTGGGCGCCTTCCGGGTGCAGGGCGAACGCCATCGCCAGTGCGTCGGCGGCGTACCAGTACTCGCCACGGCTGTCTTCGGACCACAGGCGGGTCTTGCGCGAGATTTCTTCGTAGAAGCGGGCGCGGGCGCTATCGGCGGCCAACCATTGCTCGACATCGCGATGCAGCAGGCCGTGCGCGATGGTGGCTTCCCAGTCGGCCACGTCGAAGTGTGGGAAGCCACGGAACACGATGTGTGCGGCCTCCGGGTCGAAGCCGATGTTGAATTCAGCGGCTGGCGTGATGTTGCCGTGCCCGGTCAATGCTCCGCCCATCACCACCAGCCGGCCGACGCGCTGCGGCAGGGTCGGGTCCAGGGTCAGCGCCAGGGCCAGATTGGTCAGTGGCCCCAGGGCGACCAGCAACAGCTCGCCCGCGTAGTCGTGCGACAGGCGCAGGATGGCGAGCGCGGCATGCTCGGCCTCGGCGCTGCGCTTGGCCGCCGGCAGGCCGACATCGCCGAAGCCATCGATGCCGTGCACGTGCGCCGCATCGACCGAGGGGTGCAACAGCGGCTGCGGGCAGCCGGCGTACACCGGCACATCCGCGCGGCCGGCGACCTCGCAGACCTTCAAGGCGTTGCGCACGGTGTGCTCCAGCCCCACGTTGCCGGCCGCGATGGTCAGGCCAACCACCTCGTGACGGGTGTCGTTGAAGGCCATCAGCAGCGCCAGCGCGTCATCCACGCCCGGGTCGGTGTCGATCAGCAGCGGTATCTTTTTTGTCATGGGAGTCGGGATTGGGCATTCGGGATTCGTTGCAGCATCTTCGCAAGGATCGGCCGGTCACGCGAACGCCCAGGATGGACAGCAGGCAGCAGCCTTTGCTTTTACGATTCCCGATTCCCGATTCCCAACCCCCGCCACTCAAGCGGCGGCATACCGCACTGCGCTGCCGATCCAGCGCGCGACGACACGGTCGGCAATCTCCGGCGCTTCGGCCAGCAACCGCTCGGCCAGCACCTGCACACGCGGCAGCAGCCCGGCGTCGCGGGCCAGGTCGGCGATGCGGAAGCTGGCCAGACCGGTCTGCCGGGTACCGAGCAATTCGCCGGGACCGCGTAATTCCAGATCCTTTTCTGCAATCACAAACCCATCGTTGGTCTGGCGCATGGTTTCCAGGCGTTGGCGCGCCATCATCGACAGCGGCGCCTGATACAGCAGCACGCAACTGGACGCTGCGGCGCCGCGGCCGACCCGGCCACGCAGCTGATGCAGCTGCGCCAAGCCAAGACGCTCGGCGTTTTCGATGATCATCAGCGAGGCGTTGGGCACGTCCACGCCGACTTCGATCACCGTGGTGGCGACCAGCAGATCGCTGCGGCGCTGCTTGAAATCGAGCATGGCCTTCTGCTTTTCGGCGGGCTTCATGCGGCCATGCACGAGCGCGACGCGCACGCCGGGCAACTGCGCCGATAAAGCCTCGAACGTGACCTCGGCAGCCTGCGCTTCGATGCGCGGCGGGCCAGCCGGTGCGGCCTTGCCGGGGTCTTCGCTTTCTTCGATGAGCGTGCACACCCAATACGCCTGCCGCCCTTCGGCGCAGGCGGCGCGGATGCGTTCGACCAGATCCGGGCGCCGTTCTGCGCTCAGGACAATGGTCTGCACCGGCGTGCGGCCGGGCGGCAACTCGTCGATGGCCGACACGTCCAGATCCGCGTAGGTCGACATTGCCAGGGTGCGCGGGATCGGCGTGGCGGTCATCACCAGCTGATGCGGCACGCTGCCGGCGCCCGCCCCCTTGTCGCGCAGCGCCAGACGCTGATGCACACCGAAGCGGTGCTGCTCGTCGATGATGGCCAGCGCCAGGTCGTGGAAGACCACCGCTTCCTGCATCAAGGCATGCGTGCCGACCACCACCTGGGCCTGGCCGGAGGCGACCTCGGCCATCGCCGCGGCGCGCGCCTTGCCGGTGACCTTGCCAGCCAGCCAGACGATGCGCACACCTAGCGGCTCGAGCCAACCGCGCAGGTTGGTGAGATGTTGCTCGGCCAGCAGTTCGGTGGGCGCGGCCAGTGCGACCTGCTTGCCCTGCTCCACCGCCAGCATCGCCGCCAGGGCCGCGACCACAGTCTTGCCGCTGCCGACATCGCCCTGCACCAGCCGCAGCATCGGCGAGGGCTGCGCCAGGTCGTGTGCGATCTGTTCGAACACGCGTTGCTGCGCACCGGTGAGCTGGAACGGCAATGCGGCGCGCAGCCGCTGCACCAGCGTGCCGTTGCCGGGCAACACGGGCGCATGGAACCGCTGCAGGGCGATGCGTTGGCGACGCAGGCTGAGTTGGTGCGCAAGCAGTTCTTCGAGCGCTAACCGCTGTTGTGCAGGGTGGCCGCCGGCGAGCAGCTGCTGCGGGTCGGTGTTCACCGGTGGGCGGTGCATGGTCAGTAATGCAGTGCGCAGCGAAGGCAGGTGTTCGTCCTGCAGCCAATGCGGCGGCAGCAACTCCAGTGCGGCCTCTGGCGGCAACCGCTCGAGCGCTTGGCCGATGAATTTGCGCAGCGTGGCCGGGCCGACGCCTTCGAGCACCGGATAGACCGGGTCCAGGCTGTCGCCCAGTTGCGCGTCTTCATCCGCCGCCAGCACGCGGTAACTGGGATGGACAATTTCCCAACCGTTCTGGCCGGGCTTGGGCGTGCCGAACACGCGCACGCGCGTGCCGACCGCAAACTGTGCGACCTGCGCGGCGCGAAAATGAAAGAAACGCAGCACCACGCTGCCGTGCGACGCGTCCGAGATCGCCACGCGCAGCACCGGACGGAAGCGGAAGCCGCGCTCCACCGCCTCCACGCGCCCCTCAATCTGCGCCGGCACGCCGCTTTGCAACTGCGCGATCGTGGTCAGCCGGGTGCGGTCTTCGTACCGCAGCGGCAGATGCAGCCACAGGTCCTGAACGCTCAGGATGCCGCGCGCGGCGAACTTGTCGGCCACTTTCGGGCCGACGCCGGGCAGGCTGGACAGCGGAGCCTGGCCGGCGACGGCCAGGCTCGGCGTGGCGACGCGCGCGCGCGGCACGGCGGGTCGGATCAGTCGCGCCGGATTACCCGAGCACCATCACTCGAGCACCATCACCGCATCGACTTCGAAACCGGCGCCCTTCGGCAGGCCGGAGACTTCGATGGTGGAACGCGCCGGGAACGGGGCCTGGAAGTAGTCCTGCATCACTGCATTGACGGCGGCGAACTGGCCCAGGTCGGTGAGATACAGACCCAGACGCACGATCTTGTCGAGCGAGCCACCGGCGGCTTCGGCCACGGCCTTGAGGTTGTCGAACGCGCGGCGTGCCTGCGCACCGATGTCGCCCGGCACGATTTCGCCGGTGGCCGGATCCAGCGGGATCTGCCCGGAGAAATACACGGTGTTGCCGGCGCGCACTGCCTGCGAGTAAGGGCCGATGGCGGCAGGCGCCTGGTCGGTATGGATGATCTGGGACATGGCGACTCCGTCAACACTGAAAACGAACGCGCATTGTATCGGCGCATGCCGTTGACGGGCGAATGGGAGGATCTGCGGTGACGGCGCGCGGGCGTTGGCTGGTGGCGTAGCGGCGCGTTGCGTGGTGGGTTGGGTATCTTGCGGTGATGGTGGATGCTTGTTTTTGCTTGCGCGCGATGGTTTTGGTGCGGCTGTCCGTGTGCGTTGTTGGCGGCTGCGTGAGAGAGCACGAGGCTGCGCACGTACCCTCATCCGCCCCTGCGGGGCACCTTCTCCCGGCGGGAGAAGGGAACGGTGAGCCCGCACCCGCCCCGAGGGCCTCTTCTGCCGATTGGAGAAGGGAAGTGGCGAGCCCCTTTGTTGCTGGGAACGCTAGGCCCTCTTGTGCGGGAGAGGGTTGGGGTGAGGGTCCGGGCGAAGCCACGTCACGTGACTGGCGCCATGGCGCGGCAAGCGCTGCGTCGCCGCGATGCTCCAGGGATGCGAGAGATGGCGCGCAGTCGTCACGACGCGCGGATTCGCTCACGACACCGAGGACGCGTAGCCCCACACCGTCCACACCGACTCTGCACAGTCCACACCGACTCAGAAAAACCGACCACGCCTGCGCGGCAGCGGAACAGTCGCGCCAAGCGTTGTGTCGTGCCGCCGCCCGGGAACGCAGAGACGCGCAAACAAGCAGGATTAGGTAATCGGCGCCGGATTGAACAAGGCCAGATCGTTATGCAGGCGGTGATGCTCGGTCCAGGTGCGCTGGCCGCTGGCCACGTCCAGATAGCGTTGGAACAACTCCCAGCCCAATTGCTCCAGCGTCTTGGCGCCGGTCGCCACGCCGCCGGCGTCGATGTCCATCAGGTCGGACCAGCGCTGCGCCAGTTCGCTGCGGGTGGCGACCTTGATCACCGGCACCATGCCCAGGCCGTACGGCGTGCCGCGCCCGGTGGTGAAGACATGCAGGTTCATGCCGGCCGCCACCTGCAACGTGCCGCAAACGAAATCGCTGGCCGGGGTGGCGCAGTACTGCAGCCCGCGTCCTTTGACGCGCTCGCCGGGCGGCACCACGCCATTGATCGGCGAGGCGCCGGATTTGGCGATCGAGCCCATTGCCTTTTCAACGATATTGGCCAGCCCGCCCTTCTTGTTGCCGGGCGTGGTGTTGGCGCTGCGGTCGGCCTGGCCGCGCGCCAGGTAGGCGTCGTACCAGGCCATTTCGCGCACCAGCGCCTTGGCCACCTCGGCAGTGGCGGCGCGCGGCACCAGCAGGTGGATGCCGTCGCGCACTTCGGTATTTTCCGAGAACATCACCGTGGCACCGGCGCGCACCAGCAGGTCGGCAGCCACGCCCAGACCCGGGTTGGCGGTGACGCCGGAAAACGCATCGCTGCCGCCGCATTGCATGCCCACCACCAGTTCGCTGGCCGGCACGGTTTCGCGGCGACGCAGGTCCAGATGGCGCAAACGCTCTTCGGCCATGGCCATGATCGAGCCCACCATGTCGGCAAACCCCAGACTGGCTTCCTGCAGGCGGTAAACGGCGCTGTCGTCGGCGCTGGCATCGTCCGGCAGCAGGCGCTCGGGTGCGAGTTTTTCGCAGCCCAGGCCCACGATCAGCGCCTGCCCGCCGAAGTTGGGGCTGCGCGCGATGTTGCGCAACGTGCGGATGGGGATGATGGCTTCGGGCGCGGTGATCGCCACGCCACAACCGTAGACGTGATTGACCGCCACCACGTCGTCGACATTGGGATACTTGGGCAGCAACTCGGTGCGAATGCGGTCCACCGCGTGACCGAGCACACCCACCACGCACTGCACGCTGGTCATGATGCCCAGGATGTTGCGCGTGCCGACGCTGCCATCGCGGTTGCGATAACCCTGGAAGGTGTAGCCCTCCAAGGGCTCGGGTGCGGGCGCCGCTTGCAGCGACAGATCCAGCGCAGCCAGATCGGGCGCTTCGGGCATGTCCAGCAGGTGCTCGCTCACCCAGGCGCCGCGCGCGATGTCGGCATTGGCGGTGCCGATCACTGCGCCCAGGCGGATCACCGGGGCACCGGCGGGCAGGTCGAGCAGCGCCATCTTGTGGCCCTGCGGAATGTGTTCGATGGCGGTGAGCCCGTCCGGAAAAGTGGCACCGGCCGGCGCGCCATCATCGTTGACGACAATGGCGACGTTGTCGCGCGCATGCGCGCGAATGCTGAGCCAACGGGTGGGTTGCGGGGTTGCGGACATCGTGGGGCTACCTTGCAAGACGGGGATGGAGTGCATTACCGGCCGGGGCTGTCGAACTGACGGCGGTACTGCAGGATCAAACGGTTTTCATCGACATTGCGCTGGTAATTGGAGCGGAAGGTGCCGTTGAACCAGATGACGCTCACATGCTTGAAGCGCTCGCTCTGGAATTGATAGGTGGTCAAGACATCGCGGGCCCATTCGCGGCCTTCGCCGGCATAGGTTGCCGGCTGTGCATGGTCGCCGCTGATGTAGCGCGCCATGACGCTGAGCCCGGGGATGCCGATGCTCTTGCCATCGATGCTGTAACGCAGTTGCCAGCTGCGCTCGCCGCGTTCGAGAAAGTCGTTGATGAAGGTCCAGTTGAAGACATTGCCATCGGTGCCGCCCGGCCAGGGCATCGCGCTGGGGCCAGACAGGCGTTGATAGCCGGCGCCGAATTCCTGACCACCCGTGCGCCAGGACAGCATGCTGCTGAACATGCGGTTGTCGATCGGCCCGGCACGCGATTGACCGATGTCATCGGTGCGGAAATAGCGCAGATCCACACGCAACTGATCCTTGCCGAATTTATGCGTCTGGATGACGTTGTAGAGCTGCTGCCGGTAGATGTCTTCCATCACCGCGCCCTGATAGCGCAGCTGCGTGCCGGGTGCAACGCTGTAGGTGGCTGACACCAGATTCAACGCATCCGAATCCGGCGTGCCCAGAAAGCGACGGTTCTTGTTGGTCAAGGTTATCGGCACGCGCGAGTCGCCGTCGCGGTACCAGGCGCTGGTGAAGCGGGCCAGCAGCAGATCGAGCTTGGGCACGTCCTTGGATTCCAGCGTCACGCCTTGAAACGTCTCCGGCATGATGCGGGTGATGCTGGCGCGTACCAGCGGCTCGTTGGGGATGAAGCTGCCCCACTTCAATTCGGTTTGCGAGGCGCGCAGTTTGAGCGTGGGTGCCACTCGCGTCAGTGCATGTTGCGCGGTGCCGTCGTCGTTATTGGGCAGCAGGCCGGTGCCGCCTTCGGCGCGGACGCCATCGAGCTTCAAATCCCCGATGCCGAGCAGATCCAGCCCTACCCCGATCGGGCCGTGCGTGTAGCCGCTCTTGGCATCCACCACGACGCCCTGCGCCCATTCGGCACGCTTGCCCTGCCCTTCGCCGCTGCGGAAATCGCGGTTGTAATAGAAGTTGAGCGCGGTGACCTCAGCCGTTGCGCCATTCCAGAATCCTGCGTCCGGTTCCTGCGCACGCGCACGTCCGCCCGCACCGACCGCCAGCAGCGCCGCGCTGCCGAGTGCCATTACATGTTTCATCGACCAGCTCTCCACCTGCCAGACCTCTTGGACGCAGCCGCTGCATGCCGTGCATTCGGCTGCAGCCACCGCACGGTTAGCGCACCAGGCACGGTCGCTTGTTGTCGAAGGTCCAGTTGGGAATCAAGGCCTGCATCGCGGCAGCATCATCGCGCGCGCCCAGGCTCAGATTTTGGTAAGTGCGATGCGCCGCTTCCAGCGCATCCATATCGAGTTCGACACCCAAACCGGGCTTTGCCGGCACCTGGATCTGGCCGCCGACGATCTGCAACGGGTGATGGGTCAGGCGTTGGCCGTCCTGCCAGATCCAGTGCGTGTCGATCGCGGTCACCTGCCCCGGCGCTGCGGCGGCCACGTGGGTGAACATCGCCAGCGAAATATCGAAATGATTGTTGGAATGCGAGCCCCAGGTCAGGCCCCAGTCGCGGCACAGTTGCGCCACCCGCACCGAGCCTTGCAACGTCCAGAAATGCGGGTCGGCCAGCGGGATATCCACCGACTGCAACTGGATGGCGTGGCCTATCTGCCGCCAGTCGGTGGCGATCATGTTGGTGGCGGTCGGCAAGCCGGTGGCGCGACGGAACTCGGCCATGATCTCGCGGCCGGAATACCCCTCCTGCGCACCGCACGGGTCTTCGGCATAGGCCATCACGCCGTGCATGTCGCGGCACAGCGCGATGGCCTGATCCAGCGACCACGCGCCATTGGGGTCCAGCGTGATGCGTGCCTGCGGAAAACGTTCGTGCAACGCGTGAATGGCCTCGATTTCGTCTTCGCCACGCAATACGCCGCCTTTGAGCTTGAAGTCGCGAAAGCCGTACTTTTCGTAGGCCGCTTCGGCCAGGCGCACGACCGATGCCGGCGTCAAGGCCTCCTGGTCGCGCACCGCCTCCCAGTCATCGCGGGCACCGCTGCCGTCGCGATAGTCGAACCCGGTCTTGCGTCGGTCGCCAATGAAAAAGAGGTAGCCCAGCACATCCACCGCGTCGCGTTGCTGGCCTTCGCCGAGCAGGGCAGCGACCGGTTGATCGAGGAATTGCCCCAGCAGATCCAGCAACGCCGATTCGATGGCGGTCACTGCGTGGATGGTGATGCGCAGATCGAAGGTCTGCAGACCACGTCCGGCGCTGTCGCGGTCGGCAAACGCGGTGCGCACCTGATTGAGGATGCGTTGATACTCGGCGATGGAGCGGTCGCGAATGAGCGGCTCTGCCTCGTGCAGCAAGCCGGCGATGGCCGCGCCGCCAGGCACTTCGCCCACGCCGGTGCGGCCGGACGAATCGCGCAGCACCAGCACATTGCGGGTGAAGTACGGCGCGTGCGCGCCACTCAGGTTCAACAGCATGCTGTCCTGGCCGGCGACCGGCACCACGCGGATGTCGGTGATGCGCGGCGTGGTGCCGATGCTTGCAGGTGCGGTGTGGATATTCATCGAAAGTCTCCGAAGACGGTCACAGCGGTGCGGGCACGGGCATGGACGGGCCGCCGGGTGGCGCCTTGAGTTCCACGCGCTTGATTTCGCCCACCACCACCAGATAGGACACCACCGCCAGCAGGGCATTGAGCCCGACGAACACCAGCGCCCATTCGAAGGTGCCGGTGGTGGACACGATGTAGCCGATCACGATCGGCGTGGTGATGCCGGCGATGTTGCCGAAGGTATTGAACAGGCCACCGGACAGGCCGGCGATTTCCTTGGGCGAGGTGTCGGCCACCACCGCCCAGCCGAGTGCACCGATGCCCTTGCCGAAAAAGGCCAGCGCCATCAGCCCGACCACCATCCATTCGGCCTGCACGTAGTTGCAGCCGATCATCGTCACCGACATCAACATGCCGACCACGATCGGCGTCTTGCGCGAGACGGTGAGCGAATAGCCACGCCGCACCATGCGGTCGGACACATAGCCGCCCAGCACGCCGCCGATAAAGCCGCACACCGCCGGCAACGAGGCCACAAAGCCGGCTTCCAGGATCGACATGCCGCGCTCCTTGACCAGATACACCGGAAACCAGGTCAGGAAGAAGTACGTCAGCGTGGTGATGCAGTACTGGCCGATGTACACGCCCAGCAACATGCGGTTGCACAACAGCTGTTTGGCGTAATGCCATTGCGTGCCCTTGGGCTGGCTACCGGGCTTGTTGCCCTGCTCCATGTCCACCAGCGCGCCGTTGCGCTGGATATAGTCCAGCTCCTGCGCGCTCAAACGCGGATGTTCGCGCGGGGCATAGATGGTCTTGCGCCATACCAGCGCCAGCAACACGCCCGCCGCGCCCATCACCAGAAACACGTGTTCCCAGCCCCAGGCGTGCACCAGCCAGCCCATCAGCGGCGCGAAGGCCACGGTGGCGAAGTACTGCGCGGAATTGAAGATCGACGCGGCCAGGCCACGCTCGGCGGTAGGGAACCACGCCGCCACGATGCGGCTATTGCCCGGGAACGACGGCGCTTCGGCAATGCCGACCAGAAAGCGCAGCACGAACAGCGTGGTGACCGCCCAGGTCACCGGCACCCAGTCGATAAAGCCCTGCAAGGCGGTGAACAGCGACCAGATCAGCAGCGACAGGCCATACACGCGCCGCGAGCCGAAGCGATCGAGCAACCAGCCGCCGGGAATCTGCCCGGCCACATACGCCCAACCGAACGCAGAGAAAATGAAACCCATCTGCAGCGCGTCGATGCCCAGCGCATCCTGGACCGCGGAACCGGCGATGGACAAGGTGGCGCGATCGGCATAGTTGATCGTGGTCACCACGAACAACATCAGCAAGATCAGGTAGCGCCTGCGCGGAACCGTCGTTGAACCCACTGTCTTTGAATCGATAGCCATCATCGTTCCTCACCTATGACGATGGAAGCGCACTGCGCTCCGGTACTCCAAGTGGCGCCTGCAGATGGCGCACCGGACCCTCCTCCGGCACGCCTCAGGCATCGTTGCCGCCGCCGCTGTCAGTCGTGCCCCAGCGCGCCATCGACGCGTCGCCACAGTCCGAGCGGGTTGCCGTGTGCCAACGCGGCAGGCAACAGCGCGGCAGGCAGATCCTGGTAGCAGACCGGGCGCAGGAAGCGATCGATCGCCAGCGTGCCCACCGAGGTGCTGCGGCTGTCGGAGGTGGCCGGGAACGGGCCGCCATGCACCATCGCGTGGCAGACCTCCACACCGGTGGGCCAGTCGTTGACCAGGATGCGCCCGGCCTTGCGCTCCAGCACCGGCAGCAACGCGGCGGCCAGGTCGGTATCGGCTGCATCCATGTGTAAGGTGGCGGTGAGCTGGCCTTCCAGGTGCTCGCTCAGCGCGCGCAGCTGATCGATGTCCTTGCAACGCACCAGCAGCGAGGAGGCACCGAAGACTTCGGCCTGCAGCGCTTCGTCTGCCAGAAAGGCATCGGCGTCGGTGCCGAACAATGCGGCCGGGCAGCGACCCGCTTCCGGTGCGGCGCCACGTGCCAGCGTGCTGACCTGCGGATGCGCGGCCAGACGCTGCACACCCTGCGCATAGGCCTGGCCAATGCCTGCGGTGAGCATTGCTGCCGGCGACACCGCGTGCAGCGTTTGCGTGGCCGACGCGATAAACGCATCCAGCGCCGGTGAATCGATCGCCAGCAGCAAGCCGGGGTTGGTGCAGAACTGCCCCGCGCCCAAGGTCAGCGAGCCGACGAAGGCTTTGCCCAGATCGGATGCACGCGCCTGTAGCGCCTGCGGCAGCAGATACACCGGATTGATCGCACTCATCTCCGCATACACCGGAATCGGCTCGCGGCGTGCGGAAGCGATCTTGACCAACGCCATGCCGCCAGCGCGCGAGCCAGTGAAACCCACTGCCTTGATGCGCGCGTCGGCCACCAGGTGCGCACCGATCTCGATGCCGGCGTCGAACAGCAGCGAGAACACGCCTTCGGGCAGCCCGCACTGCGCCACCGCCGCCTGGATCGCACGGCCCACCAATTCCGACGTGCCCGGATGCGCGCTGTGCGCCTTGACCACCACCGGGCAACCGGCCGCCAATGCCGACGCGGTGTCGCCACCGGCCACCGAGAATGCGAGCGGGAAATTACTGGCGCCGAACACCGCCACCGGCCCCAGTGCGATATGCCGCTGGCGCAGATCCGCGCGCGGCAACGGCGTGCGTTGCGGCAGCGCGGGGTCGATGCGGGCCTGCAGCCAGCCGCCTTCGCGCACCACGTTGGCGAACAGACGCAGCTGGCCAACGGTGCGTCCGCGCTCGCCTTCCAGACGCGGGCGCGGCAGGCCGCTTTCGCACATAGCGCGTTCGATCAAGGCATCGCCCAACGCCAGAATCTGCTCGGCGATGGTTTCCAGAAAAACCGCGCGCGCTTCCAGCGGCGTTTCGCGATAGGTGTCGAACGCCGCCTGCGCCAGCGCGCAGGCCTGCTGCAGATCCTGTGCGCTCACCGAACCGAACGCCGGCTGCAATGCCGCGCCGCTGGCCGCATCCACCGCATGAAATTCCGCCCCGGCGCCGCGCACGCCGCGCTGCCCGATCAGCGATTCGCCCTTGATGGTGTGCATCAGCGGCGGCCTCCGATCAGTTGCTTGAGCTGCGCGAATTCGTCTTCGTTGAGGTCAGCCAATGGCGTGCGTACCGGACCGGCCGGGCGGCCGACCGCGCGCATGCCGGCCTTGACGATGGATACCGCATAACCGGCGCGACGATTGCGCAGCACCGTGTACGGCAACACGAAGTCGTTGAGCTCGCGGTAGATGGTGGCGTGGTCGCGCGCGCGCACCGCCGCATAGAACGCCAGCGCCCACTCGGGCAGGAAATTGAAGATGGCCGACGAATACGTGGTCACGCCCATTTCCAGATACGGCAGCGCGAAGGTTTCGGCGGTGGGCAGGCCGCCCACGTACAACAGCCGGTCGCCCAGCCGCGCATAGATGCGGGTCATGCGATCCACATCGCCGATGCCGTCCTTGTAGCCCACCAGGTTGGGGCACCGCTCGGCCACGCGCGCCAGCGTTACATCGTCGAGCTTGGCATTGGCGCGGCCGTAGACGATCACGCCCAGGCTGGTCGCCTTGCAGACGCGCTCGACATGGTCGGCCACGCCGTCGGCATCGCACTCGGTGAGATACGGCGGAAACAGCAGGATGCCGTCGGCATCGTTGCGCTCGGCGGCCTGCGCCATCTCGATCGCAATCGCAGTGCCATAGCCGGCCGGGGCGATCACCGGCATGCGGCCGGCAGTCTCGGTGACGGCTGCGCGCACGGCGCGGTTCACTTCGTCCAGCGTCAGCGAAAACAGCTCGCCGGTGCCGCCCGCCGCAAACAGGCCGGCGGCCGGATGCGAGGACAGCCAGTCCAGATTGCTGCGATAGGCGGGTTCGTCGAAGGCCAGGTCGGCATCGAAATGGGTCACCGGAAACGACAACAGCCCGGCGCCAAGCGCTTGGGCCATTTCGGACGGGGTGTATCTGCTGCTCATCGGACAAACGCTCCTGGGCGGGGGATGCGGTTGATCCTAGAAACGCAGATCGTTGCTGGTCCAAACCAAAGGACGTATTGTTTGATACACAAGTTGAATCAATCGCATCACAGACCGACGTAGTGCGCCGCAAATGGCTGCTTTGCAACGCTTTTTCGACGCGACGTAATTATGGGTGGTTGCGTCCGCCAGCGTCCTTTCTGGCCGAGCATCGCCTATTCATTCGTGCTGGCCGCGCCGCGATGTTGCGGGTGCAGCATCCGATTCGTGTGTTTTTGCAACGCGAGGCCCGCCCGCCATGTTCGATCTGCAACAACTGCGTTGCTTTGTCGCCGTCGCCGACGAACTGCACTTTCGGCGCGCAGCCGAGCGCCTGAACATGACCCAGCCGCCGCTCAGCCGGCAGATTCAGCTGCTGGAGCACAGCGTCGGCACCGCGCTGCTGGAGCGCAACAGCCGGCATGTACGACTGACCCAGGCTGGCCGCAGCCTGCTGGCCGAAGCGCGCGCGATCTTGCGCATGGCTGAGAATGCCGGGCTACGTGCGCGCCGGATCGGCACCGGCGATGCCGGCAGCGTGTCGGTGGGCTTCACCGCCGGTGCCAGTTACCGCTTCCTGCCCGAGGCCATCGCGCGGTGGCGCAGGCAAGCGCCCGATGTGGATCTGCAACTCAAGGAGATGGTCAGTCTGGCGCAACTGGACGCGCTGGACGCCGGCCGGCTGGATATCGGCCTGCTGCGCCCACCGATCCAGCGCCAGGGTCTGCACAGCCGCTGCGTAGCACGCGAACCGCTGATCGCCGCGCTACCGGAAGACTCGCCGCTGGCGCAACACGACAGCCTGCGCCTGCAGGATTTCGACGGGCAGCCGCTGGTCAATTACGCACCCGATGAAGCGCGCTATTTCTACGATCTGCTGGCGCAGTTGTTCGGTGCGCGCGGCATCGCGCCGCGCTCGGTGCAGTACGTCAGCCAGATCCACTCGGTGTTGGCGCTGGTGCGCGGCGGCATGGGCATGGCACTGGTGCCCGAAGGCGCCAGCGGCCTGCGTTACGCCGGCATCGTGTACCTGCCGCTGCGCGATGAAACCCCTGCCACGCCGGTGGAATTGCATCTGGTGTGGAAGCAGGACAACGACAACCCTGCGCTGCGTCGCTTGATCGCCTGAGCCGGGCAATGCGCTTGAGCTGTCACACGGCCGCTGCAGCGCAGCCACTGCCCAACGCAACGATCCGGTTTAGAGCGGCTAACACCACGTAACGAGCAGTCGTCACGTGGTTGTGGACGACGCGCTCAGAACCGGAACATACGCGTGGTACATGCCGCACCGAGCACCGCCCGCGCTCGCCTGGCGGTGAGCACAGGCCTTTTGCTAGATGCTCTTACTGGCGACCCACGCTTTGCACCACATGCAGGCGCCGCAGCCGGCGCATCACTTCAGCCAGATGGCGGCGGTCGCGCACCTGGATATTGAAGCGCAGCACCGCCGCATTGAAGTCGCGGTCCAGGTAGTCCACACGTTCGATATTGGATTTACTTTGCGCGATCGCCGCGGCCAACTGCGCCAGCACGCCGGTGCGGTTTTCCACTTCCACCACCAGCGCGGTGTCGTAGTCGCCGGTGACGTTGGAATCCCAATCGATCGGTACCCAGCGCTCGGGCGATTTGCGCAGCTCGGCCAGGTTGGGGCAATCCAGGCGGTGCACCACGATGCCCTTGCCGGCGGTGTGGTAGCCCATGATTTCGTCGCCGGGGATCGGCTGACAACAGTTGGCGAAACTGATTACGCCGCGCTCGCTGCCGTCGATCAGGATCTTTTCGTGCGAGTGCTTGGAGTGCCCGCCGCCGCGCAATTCCGCGTACGCCATCAAGGCCTGTGCGGCCTGGGTGGGCATCCAGTTGCCCAGTGCGACATCGGCGAGCAAGGCTTCCAGGCGCGGGTAACGGTGTTCGTTGAGGAAGGCATCCAGCCTGCCCTTGGGCAGGCGTTCCAGCGAAGAATCCATCGCTTCCAGCGCGCGATCGAGCATGCGATGGCCCAGCTGCACGGCATCTTCGTGTTCGAGTTGCTTGAGCTGGTGGCGGATCGCGGTACGCGCCTTGCTGCTGACCACAAACTCCAGCCACTGCGGCTTGGGCGTGGCCGAACGCGCGGTGATGATTTCCACTGCCTGCCCGCTGACCAGCTTGGTGCGCAAGGGCACCAGCTTCTTGTCCACGCGCGAGGCCACCGCGCGGTTGCCCACGTCGGTATGCACTGCGTAGGCAAAATCCAGCGCGGTGGAATTGCGCGGCAGCGCCAGGATCTTGCCCTTGGGCGTGAACAGATAGACCTCGTCCGGGAACAGGTCCACCTTGACGTTGTCCAGGAACTCCAGCGACGAGCCGGCAGCGCGCTGCGAGTCGATCAGCTCCACGATCCAGTCGTGCGCGCGGCTCTGCGCACTGTTCGGCGACGCCGAGCCCACCTTGTAGGTCCAGTGCGCAGCCACGCCGCGCTCGGCGATCAGGTCCATTTCTTCGGTCCGGATCTGCACCTCGATCGGCGAGCCGTAGGGACCAAACAGCACCGTGTGCAGCGACTGATAGCCGTTGGCCTTGGGGATCGCGATGAAATCGCGGAAGCGCCCGTCCAGCGGCTTGAAGGTGGCATGCACCGCACCGAGTGCGTGATAGCAATCGGCCACGGTGCGCACCACCAGCCGGAAGCCGAACACGTCCATCACCTGGTCGAAGGATTTGTTCTCTTCGTGCATCTTGGAATAGATGCTCCAGGGCGTCTTGATGCGGCTGACCAGCCGATGTTCCAGCCCTTCCTTGGCCAACCGCTGTGACAGCTGCACTTCCACCTGCGCCATCGATTCGCGCCGCACCACCGGCTGGCTGCGGATATGTTTTTCGATGATGGCGTGACGCCACGGATAGAGCGCGCGGAAGCCTAGGTTCTGCAACTCGGACTTGATCAGACTCATGCCCAGGCGCTGGGCGATGGGTGCGTAGATTTCCAGGGTTTCGCGTGCGATGCGGCCGCGTGCCTCGGTGCTCTGCGCGCCGAGCGTGCGCATGTTGTGCAGGCGGTCGGCCAGCTTGATCATGATCACGCGCAGATCGCGCGACATCGCCAGCAACATCTTGCGGAAGCTTTCCGCCGCCGCTTCCTGGCGGTCGCGGAACTTGAGCTTGTCCAGCTTGGTGACGCCATCGACCAGCTCGGCCACCGCTTCGCCGAATTCAGACGCCAGTTCTTCGCGCGTCAGCGGCGTGTCTTCGATGGTGTCGTGCAGGATCGCGGCGATCAGCGATTCCATGTCCAGGCCCAGCTCGGCAAGCACGCCGGCCACCGCCACCGGATGGGTGATATAGGGCTCGCCGGACTTGCGGGTCTGGCCGGCATGCGCCATGGCGCCGACTTCCCAGGCACGGCGCAGGATCGGCAGCTGCTCCTTGGGAAGGTAGCTGGCAGCGCGTTCGAGGTGCAGGACGTAGTCGGGGATAGCCGGGTCGGAAGACGGGGACGTCGCCACGGTCGCCTGGGCAGTGGGGCCTGGGTTCATGCGCGAAGACTATGCCAGTGGCCGGTTTGCGGCAACGCGGCATGCGTGCCGCACGCGCTGGCGGCCGGCGATCGGTCGCTGTGCGGCCGCTTCACGCCAGCCGCAGCGGCCACAGACGCGCTACCTGCAACTTTGCCCAGCGAAGCGACATTTGCCCGGCTGCTACACTCGGGCCCGCGTTAGTCCAGGGACCACACCCATGCTCGCTCCGCCCGACCTGCTGATCTTCGATTGCGACGGCGTGCTGGTCGACAGCGAGCCGTTGGCGTGCGCGGTACTGGCCCAGGCACTGCAACAACACGGCGTGGACATCGACATCGACGGGGTCCAGCAGCACTTCCTCGGGCGCAGCCTGGGCAGCGTGCGCGCGCATGTGCAGACGCTGGGGCGCACGCTGCCGGATACCTTCGAGCGCGACCTCAATGCTGCGTTGCTGGCCCGCTTTGGCAGCGAATTGCAGCCGATCCCGGGCGTGGCTGCGCTGCTGGACGCAGTGCAGACACCGCGGTGCGTGGCCTCGTCCAGCCATCTTGAGCGAGTGCGCCTGTGCCTGCAGGTCACCGGCCTGGCGGGGCATGTCGGTGCGCACATCTACACCGCCGAGCTGGTCGCGCGTGGCAAGCCTGCACCCGACCTGTTCCTGCTCGCCGCCGACCGCATGCAGGTGGCGCCCGCGGCCTGCCTGGTGATCGAAGACAGCCCCAGCGGCGTGCAAGCCGCCTGCGCGGCCGGGATGCAGGTGTGGGGGTTCACCGGCGGCGGCCATCACCGCGCAAGCGCTGCGGCCGCCGCGCTGCTCGCTGCCGCAGGCGCATCGCAGGTGTTTGCAGACATGCCGGCCATCGCCACCGCACTGGGCGCCATCGGCACCAAGCGCCTGGGCACTACGTTAGGCTGAGACTTCCACGCAGACAGATGTGACGATGGCCAACCCCGATAACGACACCAGCCGACTCGATGCCGCAGCCAGAGCGGGCTGGCTGTACTACATCGCCGGCAACACCCAGGACGAGATCGCGCGCAAGCTCAAGGTCTCGCGCGCCACCGCGCAGCGCCTGGTGTCGTTGTGCCTGAGCCAGCGCTTGATCACCTTTCGGCTGGAACATCCGATTGCCGCCTGCATGGATCTGGCTGCACAGCTGCAGGACCGCTTCGGCATGCGCTATTGCGAGGTCGCGCCCACCGATCCGGCCGACCCGCACCTGGTCACCGGTGTCGCCGAACGCGCGGCAGCGCTGCTGGAATCCACCTTGCGCAGCGATAGCCCGAGCATCATCGGCATCGGCACCGGCCGTGCCATGCGCGCGGCAGTGGAGCGCATTCCTGCGATGCAAACGCGCAATCATCAGCTGGTTTCGCTGGTCGGCAACATTTCCCCGGATGGCTCGGCCAGTCCGTTCGATGCAGTGGCGCGCCTGGCCGATCTGACCGGTGCGCAGCACTACCCGATGCCGCTGCCGGTGTTTCTGTCCTCGCAGGAAGAACGCGAAACGCTGTTGGGGATCGAAGCGGTGCGCCGGGTCCGCGCGATCGCCGCAAAGGCCGATCTGCGCCTGGTCGGTGTTGGCCAGCTCGATCAGACCGCGCCGCTGCATGTGGACGGCTTCATCAGCCGCAACGAACTGCTGGACCTGATCCGGCTGGGCGCGGTGGGCGAAGTGATCGGCTGGGCGCTCACCGCAGCCGGCGACATCATCGATGCAGGCACCAACCTGCGTTTGACCAGCGTGCCGCATCCGGTGCCGGCCACCAGCCTGTCGATCGGCGTGGCCGTGGGCAACGCCAAGGTGGGCCCGATCAAGGCCGCGCTGAAGGGCCGCATCCTCAACGGCCTGATCACCGACGAGCACACCGCCAAGGCCTTGCTCGCCAGCTGAGCTGAGCGCATCGCAGCGGGCGTAATGGCAGTTCATTGCTGAAATTTCCCGGCATGCGCGGGCGCTTTTGCGTGCGCCGCGATGCTGCGCTGCAAGATCGAAAGTGCTTTACAGCGTGGCGACGTCGTGGGCATATGCGCATCACACGGGCATTTGCTCAACCAACCTCAAGCTGAGGCACCGGTATGAACACTTCGATCAAGACCCTGATCTGCGCGGCACTGAGCGCATCACTGGCGGCATGCGGCGGAGGCGCGAACAACAGCGACGCTGCGTCCAAGCAGGACACCCTGGTCATCGCCACCGTCAACAACGGCGACATGATCCGCATGCAGAAGCTGACCTCGGATTTCACCGCCACCCATCCGCAGATCAAGCTCGAGTGGGTCACCCTGGAAGAGAACGTGCTGCGCCAGCGCGTCACCACCGACATCGCGACCAAGGGCGGCCAGTTCGATGTGCTGACCATCGGCACCTACGAGGTGCCGATCTGGGCCGAGCGCGGCTGGCTCAAGCCGCTGACGTTCGATGCGGACTATCAGGTGGACGATCTGATCCCGCAGATCCGCGATGCGGTCAGTCACAAGGGCCAGCTGTATGCAGCGCCGTTCTACGCCGAAGGCTCGATGCTGATGTACCGCACCGACCTGCTGCAAAAGGCCGGCCTGAGCATGCCGGCCCAGCCTTCGTGGAGCTTCGTGGCCGAGGCCGCCCGCAAGATGACCGACAAGCAGGCCGGCATCTACGGCATCTGCCTGCGCGGCAAGGCCGGCTGGGGCGAGAACATGGCCTTGATCAGTTCGATGGGCAATGCCTTCGGTGCGCGCTGGTTCGACGAACAATGGAAACCGCAGTTCGACCAGCCGGAATGGAAGGCCGCACTGCAGACCTATGTAGATGTCATGAAAGACGCCGGCCCGCCGGGTGCCGCGTCCAATGGCTTCAACGAGAACCTTGCGCTGTTCACTGCAGGCAAGTGCGCGATGTGGGTCGATGCCACGGTGGCCGCATCGTTCATCAGCAACCCGAGCGAATCCAAGGTGTCGGACAAGGTCGGTTTTGCCGCGGCGCCGGATGCCGGCAAGGGCAAGACCACCGGCTGGCTATGGGCCTGGAATCTGGCCATCCCGGCAAGTTCGAAAAAGGCCGACAAGGCGCAGGCATTCATCGCCTGGGCCACCAGCAAGCACTACACCGAACTGGTGGCCGGCAAGGAAGGCTGGGGCAATGTGCCGCCCGGCACGCGCCAGTCGCTGTACGCCACGGCCGAGTACCTGAAAGCCGCACCCTTCGCCAAGCAGACGCTGGCCGCCATCCAGGGCGCCGACACCCATCACCCCACGGTCAAGCCGGTGCCTTATGTCGGCGTGCAGTACGCGGCCATTCCCGAGTTCCAATCGATCGGCACGACGGTGGGCCAGCAGTTTTCCGCGGCGCTCACCGGCTCGATCAGCGTGGATGAGGCATTGAAGAACGCGCAGGCCGCCACCGAGCGCGAGATGCAGCGGGCCGGCTACCCCAAGCGCTAAGCGCAGCGCTCGCCACGTTTTATCAACTGCTCCAAGTACAGGTCCGCTGGGCCGGGCACCCTGCCCGGCCCGCCCCTGGCCACAGCCATGCTCCGGCGTTACGGCGCCGCACCTTCCCACGAGGCAATCGATGAAGATCAGGCACACCACACCTGCGCTGACGATGTTGCTCGCCGGCCTGGCCTGCACACAGGCCAGCGCCCAGGCATTCGATCCGGACAAACACATCGGCGGCGACTGGGGCGGCCTGCGCAGCAAGCTGGCCGATGACGGTATCCAGTTCAAACTGGCGCACTTCAGCCAGACCGCCCACAACACCTCCGGCGGACTCCGCGAGCGCACCGCCTATGCCGACCAATTCTTCCTGGGCGGGTACTTCGATCTGGAACGGCTGTGGGGCTGGTCCGGCGCCGACTTCAAACTGGAGATCACCAATCGCAACGGCGAGTTGATCAACAACACCGCCGGCATCCCCACGCTATTGCAGTCGCAACAGATCTTTGGGCGCGGCGATGTGACTCGCCTGACCCAGTTCTCGCTGACCCAGCGCCTGCTCGACGACAAACTGACGCTGAAAGCCGGCCGCCTGTATCCCAGCGCCGATTTCTTCGCGCTCAACTGCAACTACCAGCACCTGACCTTCTGCAGCGGCGGCTCGTCCAACTACATCAGCAACAACTGGTATGGCGACCCGCTCAGCGCCTGGGGCGGCGTGGTCACTTTCAGCCCGGACAAACGCTGGTTTTTCCGCGTGGGCGGCTACGATGCCAACCCGCAAAACCGATCCACCGACCAAGGCTTGAAGCTTGGCACCTCCGGCGACGACCACGGCACCATGTTGGTGGCCGAAGTGGAGTACAAGCCCGACTACGGCAATGGGATCGATGGCGACTACCGCATCGGTGCGACCCGCAACAGCAACGATCAACTGCGCGTCTACACCCGCTCGGGCGTGCCGACCAGCCTCGGCACCGATCCGGCCGCGCTGCAGGACACCGATCGCGCGTTCTACGCCAATTTCGAACAACAGGTCACCAGCAATGGCGCCGGGGGCGGCTTGCGGTTGTTCGCAAGCGTCATCGACGCCGACGACGAGGTCAGCACCGTGGGCCAGGTGCTTGCCATCGGCGGCTTCTGGAAAGGACTCTCCGCCGCGCGACCCAACGATCGCATCGGCGTGGCCGTTGGCCGCAATGCGCTCAGCGAGCGTTTGCGCACGGCGCAAACCCGCTACAACCAGCGCTTGCCCGCGGGCGCGGCGGCCATCGGCGTGCAGCGCTACGAATACCCCATCGAGCTCAATTACAACATCGCCGTCAGCCGCGGGATCGAAGTCATGCCCAGCGTGCAGTACATCCGTCATCCGGGCGGACTGGATGGCGATAACGCCACCATTGTCGGCCTGCAGGTCAGCCTGAATTTCTGACGCCCACCCGGCCGTGCGTTCGACGCCTATCCCTGCGTCGACGCATCCGGCCGCTGCCATGCATTGCAGGCGCGCTGCCTGCCTCCACCCTGGACCTTGCCGATGGCCACCCATCAAACGCAAAAACTCGCACGGTTCCTGATCGCCCCGTCGATCGTGCTGTTGCTGGCCTGGATGATCGTGCCGCTGGCAATGACGGTGTGGTTTTCCACGTTGAACTACAACCTGCTCAACCCGGAACAGACCTTTGTCGGGCTGGGCAATTACCGCTATTTCCTGGGCAACCCGGCGTTTCTCTCTTCGCTGGGCAATACCTTGTTGCTGGTCGGCTCGGTGCTGGCGATCACGGCCGTCTTCGGTGTGTTGATCGCGCTGCTGCTGGACCAGGTGTTCGTGGGGCGCCGCATCGTGCGCTTGATGCTGATCGCGCCGTTCTTTGTGATGCCGACGGTGAGCGCGCTGATCTGGAAGAACCTGCTGATGCATCCAGTGTCCGGGCTATTGGCATGGCTATGGCAAAGCGTTGGCCTGACCCCGATCGACTGGTTCACCCAGTACCCGATGTTCTCCATCATCGTCATCGTGGCGTGGCAATGGTTGCCGTTTGCGGTGCTGATCCTGCTGACTGCGCTGCAGTCGCTGGATGAAGAACAACAGGAAGCCGCGCTGATGGATGGCGCCGGTGCGTTCGACCGCTTCTTCCATCTGACCCTGCCGCATCTGGCACGCCCGCTGACCATCGTGGTGCTGATCGAAACCATCTTCCTGCTCACCGTGTTCGTGGAGATCTACGTCACCACCGGCGGCGGGCCCGGACTGCAAACCACCAATCTGGCGTACCTGATCTATTCGCAGGCACTGCTGCAGTACGACGTGGGCGCCGCATCGGCAGGCGGATTGATCGCCGTGGTGCTGGCCAATATCGCGGCCATCTTCCTGGTGCGCATCGTCGGCAAGAACCTGGAGACCTGAGATGGCACGTCGTACCTCAACGCTGCAAATCCTCGTCACCACGGTTGCCGCATGGGTGGTCGGCGGCGTGATCTTCTTCCCGATCCTGTGGATGCTGCTGACCAGCTTCAAGACCGAGGTCGATGCGTTTTCCAGCCCGCCCAGCTTCGTGTTCTTCCATTGGACACTGGAAAATTACGTCGCCGTGCAGGGACGCAGCGACTACTTCGCGCATGCCTGGAATTCGGTGGCGGTATCGCTGGGATCCACCCTGATCGCGCTGGTCATCGCCATCCCTGCCGCGTGGTCGATGGCGTTCTCGCCCACCAAGCGCACACGCGGGATTCTGCTGTGGATGCTATCCACCAAGATGCTGCCGCCGGTGGGCGTGCTGGTGCCGATCTATCTGCTGTACCGCGACTCCGGGCTGCTGGATACGCAACTGGGCCTGATCATCGTGCTGTGCCTGAGCAACCTGCCGATCATGGTCTGGATGCTGTTCAACTACTTCAAGGACATCCCGAAGGACATCCTGGAAGCGGCGCGCATGGACGGCGCCACCATCGGCAAGGAAATCCTCTACATCCTGGCGCCGATGGCGGTTCCCGGCATCGCGTCTTCGCTGCTGCTCAACGTGATCCTGGCCTGGAACGAGGCGTTCTGGTCGTTGAATCTGTCCTCGTCCAAGGCCGCACCGTTGACCGCGTTCATTGCCTCGTATTCGAGCCCGGAAGGCCTGTTCTGGGCCAAGTTGTCGGCCGCCTCGACGATGGCCATCGCGCCGATCCTGGTGCTGGGCTGGTTCTGCCAGAAGCAGCTCGTGCGCGGGCTCACCTTCGGCGCAGTGAAGTAGCTCACTCAACTTTGATAGGTGGTTCATGGGACGCATCACACTGCAAGGTGTCAGCAAATCCTTCGACGACACACAGGTCATCCACGGCGCGGATCTGGAGATCGACGACGGCAAGTTCGTGGTCTTCGTCGGCCCCTCCGGCTGCGGCAAGACCACGCTATTGCGCTTGATCGCCGGGCTGGAAGATGTGAGCGGCGGGCGCATCCTCATCGACGGCCAGGACGTGACTGGTCTGGCGCCGGCCAAGCGTGGCTTGTCGATGGTGTTTCAGTCGTATGCGCTGTATCCGCACATGAGCGTGCGCAAGAACATCGCCTTCGGCCTGAAGATGGCGCGCGTGCCCAGTGCCGAAATCGAGCGCCGCGTGGCGCAGGCCGCCACGGTGCTCAACCTCACCGATTATCTCGACCGCAAGCCCGGGCAGTTGTCCGGCGGTCAGCGCCAGCGCGTGGCGATCGGCCGTGCCATCGTGCGCGAGCCCAAGGGCTTTCTGTTCGACGAACCGCTCTCCAATCTGGACGCCGCCTTGCGCGTGCAGATGCGCCTGGAAGTCACCCGCCTGCAGAAGCAGCTCAAGACCACCGCGGTGTATGTCACCCACGACCAGGTCGAAGCGATGACCATGGCCGACGAGATCGTGGTGCTGCAGGCCGGACGCATCGAACAGGTCGGCACGCCGCTGGAGTTGTACGAGCGCCCTGCCAATGTATTCGTGGCCGGCTTCATCGGCTCGCCGCGCATGAATCTGCTGCAGGGCGAGGTAGCCGCGCGCCATGGTGCGGTCACGCTCGGGGTGCGCCCGGAGCATATCGCCGTGCAGCGCGGCAGCCCCGCAACCGGCACCGGCGATGCCTGGCAAGGCAGCGTGATCCAGGCCGAGCATCTGGGCAGCGACACCTTCGTGTACGTGGAGATCCCCGGCGTGGGCACGGTCGATGCGCGTTGCACTGGCGATCTGCGTGTGCACGTCGGCGAGACGGTGACCCTGGTCCCCGACCCGCAGCACCTGCACCGCTTCGACGCGCAGCAACAGGCCATGCGCTGAGCGCGCGCTCCCTCCCAAACCTCCCTCCCCCCTCGTTCCTCCCCCGTTTTCGTTCCTCCCCCACGATCAACACCAGCAGGAGACATGCCGATGTATCTGGACAAGTTCAAACTCGATGGCCGCGTGGCGGTCGTCACCGGCGGCGGCCGCGCGATCGGCCTGGCGATTTGCGAAGCGCTGGCCGAAGCCGGCGCTAAAGTGGTCATTGCCGATCACGATGGCGCTGTGGCCGAGCAAGGCCTGGCCACCCTGCGCAGCAAGGGCCTGGATGCAGAGTTCGTGCAGATGGACGTCACCGATTCGGCACGCGTCACCAGCGTTGCCGATACATTGAACGCCCAGTTCGGCAAGGTGGACATCCTGGTCAACAACGCCGGCATCGCCCGTAGCCAGACCCCGGCCGAAACGGTCACCGACGAGCACTGGCTCAACGTCATCGACGTCAACCTCAATGGCACGTTCTGGTGCTGCCGCGCGTTCGGTAAGCACATGCTGCAAAGTGGCGATGGCGTGATCGTCAACGTTGGCTCGATGTCCGGCTTCATCGTCAACAAACCGCAGGCGCAGGCCTACTACAACGCCTCCAAGGCGGCGGTGCATCATCTGACCAAATCGCTGGCCGCCGAATGGGGCGCACGCGGCGTGCGCGTCAATGCCGTCGCGCCGACCTATATCGCCACGCCACTCAATGCTTTCGTCAAGGAAGACCCGGCGATGTACGACGCCTGGATCGGCGGCACGCCGATGGGACGGCTGGGCGAAGTGGAAGAAATCGCCTCGGTGGCGCTGTTTTTGGCCTCCCCCGCCGCCAGCCTGATGACCGGCAGTATCGTGCTGGCCGACGGCGGCTATACCTGCTGGTAAGCCATGCAACCGACCAACGAGGCGATCTATATCGGCGTGGACGTGGGCACCGGCAGCGCCCGCGCCGGGCTGTTCGACGCGCGCGGCCAGTTGCTCGGCACCGCGCGCCACCCCATCCAGACCTGGTACATGCCCGGCGAGATGGTCGAGCAATCTTCCGCAGACATCTGGCAGGCCTGCGTGCAGGCGATCCGCGCCGCGCTGGCACACACCGGCGTGGACGTCGCGCGGGTAGCGGGCATCGGCTTCGATGCCACCTGCTCGCTGGTGGTGGTGGCCGCCGACGGCGGGCCGGTGTGCATCAGCCCCAGCGGCCAAGCCGACCGCGATGTGATCGTGTGGATGGACCACCGCGCCATCGCCCAGGCCGCGCACATCAACGCCACCGACGAGCCGGTGCTGCGCTATGTCGGCGGGCAGATCTCGCCGGAAATGCAGACCCCCAAGCTGCTGTGGCTCAAGCAGCACCTGCCCGACAGCTACGCACGCGCAGCGCATTTCTTCGACCTGGCAGACTGGCTGAGCTGGCGTGCCACCGGTAGCACCGCCCGCTCGCTCTGCACGGTGACCTGCAAGTGGACCTACGTGCAGCACGAAGGCGGCTGGAGCCGACGTTACTTCGAACGCATCGGCCTGGCCGACCTGCTGGACGATGCGGCGGCGCGGATCGGCAGCGAGGTGGTGCCGCCGGGCACCGCGCTGGGCCAGGGGCTTTCGGCGCAGGCTGCCGACGAATTGGGCCTGCGTGCCGGCATCGCGGTAGGCGCGGCGTTGATCGACGCGCATGCCGGTGCCATCGGCACGCTCGCCAGCCCGTCCGCAGATGGCCAGCCGATGCCGCTCACCGCGCGGTTGGCCTATATCTTCGGCACCTCGGCCTGTGTCCTGGCCAGCACACAGACCCCCTGCTTCACGCCGGGCGTCTGGGGGCCTTACGGCTCCGCGCTGGTCCCGGGGCTATGGCTCAACGAGGGTGGCCAATCCGCCGCCGGCGTGGCAATCGACACCCTGGTGCGCTCGCATCCGGGCTATGCCGACGCCAACGCACAGGCCACCGCCGCAGGCCAGGATGTGCTGCAGTGGCTGGAAGAACGCGTGCTGGCGCGCGTCGGCAGCGCGTCCCAGGCCGCTGTGCTGGCGCGCGGGCTGCATGTGCTGCCGGACTATCTGGGCAACCGCTCGCCCGATGCCGACCCCAACGCTCGCGCCATGATCGCCGGGCTGACCATCGACCACGATCTGCAAGGTCTGGAAGCGCTGTACGTGGCCGGCGTCTGCGGCCTGGGCTACGGGCTGGCCGACATCATCGATGCGTTACGCGCGCAGGGGGTAAGGTTCGACAGCGTGATCATGAGTGGCGGCGCCAGCCACAGCCGCCTGGTCCGCCAGTTGATGGCCGATGCCTGCGGCGTGCCGGTGCAGGTCGCGGCCACCGCCGAACCGGTGCTGCTGGGCAGCGCAATGCTGGCCGCGGTGGCCAGCGGCGGCTTTGCCGATCTGCCGGCAGCGATGTCGGCGATGAGCGGCCTGGGCGCGAGCACCACCGCGACGCCGGTGCCCATCGCACGCTTGCATGCCGCAAAGCGACGTGGCTACCAGGCCATGCAGGCGCTGGACCGGAGCCTGCGTGATGAGATGGCGCAGCTGCCGGCGGACGACGACTAATTCCTGCGACGCACGATCCGCCAGCGGCCTGGCGGCAGCTGGTGCAGGCATGCCCACCGGCGCGCCGGCCGGGGGCGCTGCATCGTCGCCTGCGACGCGAGATAGCGCAGGTGTTGGCAGACAACTCCTGAAGCATGCGTCGCGTGATCGGCGAAGCGTGCAGCGGTGGGCGAAGGCATGACGACCAGCGCGCCAATTGAGCGCACTGGACCGATAGCTGCGCTGCTGGGATGGCGCCGCTGCCGGGCGACGACGCCTGAAGCGCGCCGCCGCGCAATCAATGAGCGTATGCGGCGCACCGATGTCGATGAAAACTGCCGACGCACTGCGGCGAGCAGCCGTCGGGCAGCGCATGCGATGCGCGGGAACCGGAGGGCATGCGCGGCACACGGCGACGTAGCGCGCTACGGCCAGACACGCGTCATCGAAGCGCCGTGATTCTGCTGATCGCGCCACAGGCCTTAAAACGCAAACAGCCCGCACAAGGCGGGCTGTTTGGACATCGTCATCATCGGCCACCGCAGTGGCGGGTGACGATCAGTCGTCGTTCTTCGACATGTCTTCGTCGGCGACCACTTCGGCGGCGGCCCATTCCAGCGCTTCGCGCTCGGCACGCTCGCGTTCGGCCTTCTCGACTTCATCGATCAGGGCATTGTCGATCCGGCGGGCAGCGATCTCGCGCAGCGCCATCACGGTGGGCTTGTCGCTGGCGTCTGCGTTTTCGATCAACGGCTGCACGCCGTTGGCGAGCTGACGGGCGCGCTTGGAGGCCATCATGACCAGCTCGAAACGGTTGTTCACGACTTCCAGGCAATCTTCTACGGTAATGCGGGCCATGCGGGCTCCCGGCGACCAGCAACGGCCGCGCATCGAATGAGGGAAAGGGGGCGGAGTGTACGCCGGCGTCGCTGGCCGGGCAACCGGCGGCCATTCAGTTTGCTTTGGAATCAGCCACTTGGACCACATCGACCACCCCGCACCAGCGCCCCGGTGCGCAGAACACCCCAGCAGGTCCGGGCGGTCAGCCGCCATCCCAGGTCATCCACAACTGCACGCATGCCGGTCGTCGACCTGCCGCGTTTGGCGTCGGAGCAAGCGCTGCGGGCAGCGTGCATCACGCGCGTGCAAGCGGCCACCCGGCGGGCTCAGTCCAGCAATGCCTGGATCAAGCCGGCATGCCGCTGCTGCTGCGCCTGCCGACGCAACCGGCTGGCGGTGAAGATGGCGCACATCTCCGAGACCGCGGTGTCGAAGGTCTCGTTGATGATCACGTAATCGAACTCTTCGAAATGCAGCATTTCTTCACGTGCGGCGGCCAGCCGCTGCGCCATCACGTCTTCGCTGTCCTGACCGCGCTTGCGCATGCGCTCGTCCAGCGCCTGGCGCGACGGCGGCAGGATGAACACGCTCACCGCATCGGGCACTTTCTGGCGGACCTGGCGTGCGCCCTGCCAATCGATCTCCAGCAGCACGTCGTGGCCGGCGGCCAACTGCGGCTCCACCGACTGCCGCGCAGTGCCCTTCCAGTCGCCATGCACCCGCGCATATTCGAAGAAATCGCCCGCTTCGATCATGCCCTGGAACTCGTCTGCCGAGACGAAATGGTAGTGCTCGGCATGCCGCTCGCCCGGCCGCGGCGCGCGCGAGGTGAACGAGATCGACAAGGCGATCTTCGGGTCTCGCGCCAAGGTGGCGTTGACGATGCTGCTCTTGCCGGCGCCCGAGGGGGCCGCAACGATATAGAGGGTGCCGCGCATTTTAGGGAATAGGGAGTCGAGAATAGGGAATGGGGCACCGCGCGGAGCAAGCAGGCCGTGGGGAATCGTACCTGCTTTGACGATTCCCCATTCCCAATTGCCTATTCACGGCTATTCGATGTTCTGCACCTGCTCGCGGATCTGGTCGATCAGCACCTTCAGATCCACCGCGGCGTTGGACGTACGGCTGTCCACCGACTTGGAGCCCAGCGTATTGGCTTCGCGGTTGAACTCCTGCAGCAGAAAGTCCAGCCGGCGGCCGACCGGTTCGCGCTGCTTGAGCACGCGGCGGATTTCGGAAATGTGGCTGGACAGACGGTCCAGTTCCTCATCCACATCAAGCTTCTGCAGCCACAGCACCAGTTCCTGCTCGGCGCGGCCCGGGTCCACCGGATGCGGCAGATCGGCCAGGCGCGCCGCCAGCTTGGCGCGCTGCCCCTCGCGAATCGCCGGGATCAAAACGCGCACCTCGGCGGCGATGCGTTCGATCGCATCCACACGCTCGCTGATCGCCTCGGCCAGCTTGCCGCCTTCGCGCTCGCGCGCAGCCACAAAACTGTCGACCACTTCGTCGAGCAAGGCCAGCGCCTGGGCCTGCAGCGCGGGCGCATCCACGTCCTGCACCTGCAACACGCCGGGCAGCTGCAGCAGATCGGTGAAGCCCACCTGCAACTTGGGAAACAGCCCGTCCAGCCGCGTGGCCAGCGCACCCAGTTCCTGCAGCAGCGATTCGTTGACCGCCAGCGTCTGTGCGTTGTCCGGCGCGCGCAAGCGCAGCGTCAGGTCCAGCTTGCCGCGGCTGTTCTTGGCTGCCACGCGTTCGCGCAGCAGCGGCTCCAGCGCACGCAATTCTTCGGGCAGGCGCACGCCCACTTCCAGAAAGCGGTGGTTGACCGAGCGCAGCTCGCAACCAAGCGTGCCCCAGGGCGTGATGCGTTCGCCGCCAGCAAACGCGGTCATGCTTCGGATCATCGTGAATCCCGTGCCGTCAAAGCGCGAATGGTACCCTAGCCGCCCACACCGGCCGGCTGCTGCCCGCCGTGCATTGGCGCCAAGACCCACCTCCCGACTTCCGGACTCATCGCATGACCTTTTCCCGTCCCAGCGGCCGCATGGCCGATCAGCTGCGCCCGGTGCGCATCGAACGCTCCTTCACCCGCCATGCCGAAGGCTCGGTGCTGGTGAGCTTCGGCGACACCCGCGTGCTGTGCACCGCCAGCGTGGAAAACCGTGTGCCGAACTTCCTGCGCGGCAAGGGCGAAGGCTGGGTCACCGCCGAATACGGCATGTTGCCGCGCTCCACCCACACCCGCTCCGACCGCGAAGCCGCACGCGGCAAGCAGGGCGGGCGCACGCTGGAAATCCAGCGACTGATCGGCCGCGCCTTGCGCGCCTGCGTGGATCGCAACGCACTGGGCGAGCGCACCATCACCCTGGACTGCGACGTGCTGCAGGCCGACGGCGGCACCCGTACCGCGGCGATCACCGGCGCCTACGTGGCGCTGGCCGATGCGGTGAACCTGCTGCTCAAGCGCGGCGATATCAAGAAGCATCCGTTGATCGGCGCCGTCGCTGCGGTGTCGGTGGGCATCTATCGCGGCGAGCCGGTGCTGGATCTGGATTACCCGGAAGACAGCGACTGCGACACCGACATGAATGTGGTGATGAACGATGGCGGCGGCTTCATCGAGCTGCAGGGCACCGCCGAAGGCCACGCGTTCCGCCGCGAAGAACTCAATGCGCTGCTCGCTCTGGCCGAAAAGGGCATGGGCGAATTGTTCGCACTGCAACGCGCTGCACTGGCCGGATGAGCCGGCGCATTGCCCTGACCACGCTGCTGGTCGCCGATTACGACGCGGCCATTGCCTGGTACACCGGCGCGCTGGGCTTCCAGGTGCTGGAAGATCGCGCGTTGGGCGACGGCAAACGCTGGGTGGTGATCGGCCCGGGCAGCGCGCAGGACGCCGGCTTGCTGCTTGCGCAGCCGGCCGACGCCGCGCAGCAGGCGCGCATCGGCGACCAGACCGGTGGGCGGGTGGATCATTTTCTTTACACCGACGACTTCTGGCGCGACCACGCGGCAATGCAGGCGTTTGGCGTGGAATTTCTGGAAACCCCGCGCGAAGAACCGTACGGCACGGTCGTGGTGTTCCGCGATCTGTACGGCACCAAGTGGGATTTGCTGGAGCCCAAACAATGAAACAACTGGTCCTGGCCAGCGGCAACGCCGGCAAGCTGGAGGAACTGCGCGCGATGCTGGCCGCACTGCCGCTGCGCATCGTCGCGCAAGGCGAACTCGGAGTGGACGATGTGCCGGAAACCGGCCTGACCTTCGTCGAGAACGCGTTGATCAAGGCGCGCCATGCCAGCGCTATCACCGGCCTGCCCGCGCTGGCCGATGACTCCGGTCTGATCGTCGATGCGCTTGGCGGTGCGCCCGGTTTGTACAGCGCGCGCTACGCCGGCAGCCCGACCAATGCACAGGCCAACAACGCCAAGTTGCTCGACGCCATGCGCGATGTGCCCGCCGAACGCCGCAGCGCGCGTTTTTACGCGGTGATCGTGCTACTGCGTCACCCGGAAGATCCGCAGCCGCTGATCGCCGAAGGCAGCTGGGAAGGCGTGATCACCACGCAACCGCGCGGCGATGGCGGCTTTGGCTACAACCCGGTGTTCCTGGACCCCGTCTACGGCCTGACCGCAGCGGAAATGGACAGCGAGCTGAAGAACCGCCTCAGCCACCGCGCAGTGGCGCTGGCCACGCTGCAGCACAAGCTGCACGCGCTCGCGCTGTAACGGACGACCTCACGCAGTGCCCGACCTGATCCCGCCCCCGCTCTCGCTCTACGTGCACCTGCCCTGGTGCGTGCGCAAATGCCCGTACTGCGATTTCAATTCGCACGCGGCCAAGGGCGTGCTGCCGTTCGAGGACTACGTGGATGCATTGATCCGCGACCTGGATGCGGATCTGCCGCTGGTATGGGGACGCGTGGTGCATTCGGTGTTCTTCGGTGGCGGTACGCCCAGCCTGTTTCCGGCCGAGGCGATCGACCGTTTTTTGCAGGCCGCAGCGGCGCGGCTGCGGTTTGCGCCGAACCTTGAAATCACCCTGGAAACCAACCCGGGCACGGCCGAACATGGCCGCTTCGAGCACTACCGCGCGGCCGGCGTGAACCGGCTGAGCTTCGGGGTGCAGACCTTCGATGATGTGGCATTGCAGCGGCTGGGCCGCATCCATGACAGCGCCGATGCCGAGCGCGCGATCAAGCTGGCGCAGGATGCCGGCTACGACAATTTCAACATCGACCTGATGTATGCGTTGCCCGAGCAGACGCTGCTGCAGGCCGAGCACGATCTTGAGCGCGCCTTCGCGCTGCAGCCCACGCACATGTCGCACTACCAGCTCACGCTGGAACCGAACACGGTGTTCTTCGCGCAGCCGCCCAAGGGCATTCCCGACGACGATGCGGCCTGGGATATCCAGGAACATTGCCAAGCGTTGCTCGCCGACGCCGGCTACGCGCAGTACGAAGTCAGCGCCTACGCCAAACCCGGGCGACAGTGCGCGCATAACCTCAATTACTGGCGCTTTGGCGATTACCTGGGCATCGGTGCCGGCGCGCACGGCAAGATCAGTTCCGGCGCCGAGCAGCACGTGCTGCGTCGCTGGAAACACAAGCACCCGCAAACCTATCTGGCCAGTGCCGGCACCGCCGCGTCGATCGGCGGCGATGAAGTCGTGCCGCGCGAGCGCTTGCCGTTCGAATACATGCTCAATCTGTTGCGGCTGCACGAAGGGTTTCGCCTGAGCGATTTCGAGGCATCGACCGGCCTGGCTGCCGCGGCCATCGCTGCGCCGGTGGCGCGTGCGGTGGCACAGGGGTGGTTGATCGAGCAGCACGGACGTGTGGTGCCCACCGAACTGGGCCGCCGCTTTACCAACGATGTGGTCGAACTGTTCCTGAGCTGACCGCGCACGTCGCTCTGCAGGCGTTGTCGGCAGCACGCTGATACGACGGCTGGCAACGCTGCAGCTACCGGCGCACGCTCCTGCCGACGTACACGCACAGACAGCGACGCATCGACTGCCAGCGCCCACAGGGTCGCTGGGCAGTGGGAAAACATGCTACATAGCTCACGCTTCGCATCGAGCCCACCCTCCCGGATGTCCACGCCCGTTTCTTCCCTGCAGCCCACACTCAGCGGCCCGATCGCCGAGGCACCCGTGTCCGCGCGTGGCCGTCGCCTGCTGGGCATGCTGCATGCGCACTGCGTGCAGGCGCTCAACGGCTCACTGCGCTTGACCATCGTCGAGCTGGAGCGCGAACTGCTGCACCGGGCCGAACACGCGCGCAACAGCCAGATTCAGGCCGATACCTACGCGCAGATGCGTGGGCTACGCGATCACATCGACCAATTCCCGCAGCTGTTCCTGCAGCACATGGCGCAGGATCTGGCCCTGCTGCGCGAACGCCCCACGCTGATGCCGCCCGCCGAGACAACGGCCCAGCCGCAGATGCTGACCCTGGTGGAAGACACCGATATCGACCGCGATATCGTGCTCAGCGAGATCGCCCGCCGCGAAACGGCACGCCGTGCCGATGCGCTGCAATTGCTGGCGCAGCGGCTGGCGGTGATCGGCGCGGTGCCGGAGTTCGAGCTGGATGCCTTGCCGCTTGGCCCCTACGCGCTCTGCCGGATCCTGCGCGAGTGCGGCCAGCTGATGGGCCTCAACCTGGATGGTCAACTGGCGCTGTACAAGGTGTTCGAGCACCAGGTGATGGACCGCTTGGGCGACCTGTACGAGAGCGCCAACGCCACGCTGGCGCAGGAAGGCATTCTGCCGGGGCTGATCTACCACCCGTATCTGGTCAGGCCCACGCAGGTGCAGACACGCCGCACCTTGCCGGACAGCGCAGGCGCGCCCAGGAACGCTGCAACCTCTGGCACGCCCGGCGCCGCGCAACCCGGCGCGCGCCCGGCCACCGCATGGGCCGGCCAATCCGCGCCAACCGCATGGCAGAGCGCGCTGCTGGATGCGCACGGTACGTCCGCGATTGCGCCCCCCGCAGCAACAACTGCGCAAGCGACCTCACCCGCGCTGGACGACGCCGCACACGCGCTGGACAGCCTGATGTCCTCGGCCCGCCAGTCGCAGGCAGCAGCCAGCGCTGGCATGCATCAGCGCGGCGCGCCGGGCAGCCTGGTGCAGGCCGCCGCTGCACAACCGTCTGTACAGCCCTCTGCGCAACCCTCCGGCCCTACCCCGGTCAGCGTGCCCCAAGCGGCGCTCGGCGAGGCGCTGGCCAGCCTGCAAGGCGCGCTGGGCGCGCAGCCGGCTGCAGCGTCGCAGGCGTCCGGCATCGATGCGGTGCAGCGTCAGGTGCTGGCACTGTTACGCGCCGAGCACGGCGCGGATGCCGCACTGTCGCCGCAGGACAACGACACCTTCGATCTGCTCGGTCTGCTCTACGCACAGATGCAACGCGAAGTGCGCGAGCACACGCCCGCGCAGGCCCTGCTCGCCAAGCTGCAGGTGCCGGTGGTGCGCGCCGCATTGGCCGACACGCATTTCTTCGTGCGTGACCAGCACCCGGTGCGCGAGTTGCTCAATACCGTGGCCGAGTCCGGCGCGGTGTGGTTAGGGGACGACGACGTCGACCCGCAGCTGTTGCACAAGCTGGGCAGCGCAGTGGACACAATCGTCAACAACTACCAGGGCGACGAGGCGGTGTTTGTAACCGCAAACGACGATATCCAGACGCATCTGCGCAACCTGGCGCGCAAAGCCGAAGTGGCCGAACGCCGGCATGTGGATGCCGCACGCGGCAAGGAACGGCTGGAATCGGCCAAGCAGCAGGCGCAGGCACGCATCGAGCAACTCTGCGAAGACAGCGCGCCGCCGCGCTTCGTGCAATCGCTGCTGCGCCAGGCGTGGTCGGACGTCCTAACGCTCACCCTGCTGCGGCAAGGCGAGCAATCGCCCGAATGGGACGAGCGCCAGGCCCTGACCGCGCGCATCGCCGAAGTCACCTGCCGCAGCAAGGGACTGCCAACCGACATCGCGCTGGGCACCGACGTCGAAACCGCGTTGCTGCAGGTCGGCTATCACCACGATGAAGCGGCAGCGATCGCGCGACGCCTGTCCACGCCCGGTGGCGACGATGCGCTCACCTCGCGCACCGAGCTCACCGCCAAACTCAAGGCGCGCGCGCGGCTGGGCGACCAGGGCGACACCGCCGCGCGCAAGCCGGCCATCACACCGCGAACGCCGGACGAGGAAGCCTGCTACGTGCAGCTGCGCAGCCTGCCTTTCGGCACCTGGTTCGAATTCGTGATCAATCAACAAGGCGACCTGCGTCGGCAGCGCCTGTCCTGGTACAGCCCGATGACCGGCAACGCGCTGTTCGTCAATCAGCGCGGACAAAAGCTCGGCGAGCAATCGCTGGATGGTCTGGCGCGGCTGATGGCCAGCGGCCAGGCACGCTTGCTGGTGGAAGAAAAATCGCGGCTGATCGATCGCGCCTGGCATGCCACCGTGCGCACGCTACGCAGTCTGGCTGGCCACTCCCCCACCGAGGCCTCCGCATGATCCAGGACACCCGCCGCGCCCCGCGCCGCCAGCCCAGCGACATGGTGCCGGTCGTCGACATGCTCAGCGACGCGCAGATCGGCCGGGTCGGCAATGTCTCCGAAACCGGCATGTTGCTGCTGGCCTCGGTTCCGTTGCACGACGACGCGCTGTATCAGCTGCGTTTCAGCCTGCCCGAGCGCATCGGCCGCGCCACCGAAATCGATGTCGGCGTGCACTTGCTGTGGTCCGAGGCCGCACATGCGCCGGGACAGGCCTGGGCGGGCTTTCGTTTTTTGAGCATGTCCGAGCCGCATCGCCTGCGCCTGCGCGCCTGGATCGCCGAAGAACACATGGTCGGCTGACCGATTCACAGGCTTTGCGGCAAACTTGCGCCCTGCCTTGCATCGCGACCGAGTTCCGCATGACCCAGCCTTCCATGAGCCGCCTGTATTCCGACCACCTGCGCACGCTCACCGCGCGCACGGATGAAGCGCTGCAGCGCGGCGGCTTCGATCACCTGGTGGTGCCCAGCGGCACCACGCACTACCAGCTGTTCGACGACCGCGATTACCCGTTCGCGGTCAACCCGCAGTTCAAGACCTGGGTGCCGCTGACGCGCATCCCCAACAGCTGGCTGATCTACACCCCGGGCCAGCGCCCGAAGGTGCTCTTCTATCAGCCGTTCGACTACTGGCACGTGGTGCCCGACGCCCCCAGCGGCTGGTGGGTGGAGCATTGCGACATCCACATCATCCGCACCCCGGACGAGGCATTGAAGCTGCTGCCCGCGCGCAGCGAACGCTGCGCCATCCTCGGTGAAGCGCAGAGTGCGTTGGGCGCCTATGTGCCGAACAACCCGCAGCCGGTCATCGATTACCTGGACTATCAGCGCGCCTTCAAGACGCCGTACGAACTGGCGCTGATGCGCATCGCCCAGCAATTGGCGGTGCGTGGGCATCGCGCGGCCGAAGCGGCGTTTCGCGCAGGCCAGAGCGAATTCGGCATCCACATGGCCTACTGCGCTGCGGTGGGCCAGGACGCCAACACGCTGCCGTACGGCAACATCATCGCGCTCAACGAACATGGCGCAGTGCTGCATTACACCGAGCTGGGCCAACATGCGCCGCAATCGCTGCGCAGCTTTCTGATCGATGCCGGCGCGTCGGCAGACGGTTACGCAAGCGACATCACCCGTACCTACGCCGCCGACCCCGGCAGCGAGTTTCAGGCGCTGATCGACGCCGTCGATGCCGCACAGGTGCGCATGGGCCAGAGCGTGCGCGCCGGGGTGGATTACAAGCAACTGCATGTGGACGCGCATTTAGCCCTGATGGGCATCCTCAAGGATTTCGGCATCCTCACCGTGTCGGCCGAAGCCGCACTGGCCACCGGCGTCAGCGCCGCGTTCTTCCCGCACGGCCTGGGCCACCTGATCGGCCTGCAGGTGCACGATGTGGCCGGCTTCGCCGCCAGCGACCGCGGCGGCCGCATCGAACGCCCGGCAGGCCATCCGGCTCTGCGTCTGACCCGCGTCCTGGAACCCGGCATGGTGGTGACCATCGAACCCGGCGTGTACTTCATCGACATGCTGCTGGACGAAGTGAAAAAGAACGGCCACGCCGCCAGCGTCGACTGGCAGCGCGTGGAGCAGTTCAAGCCCTACGGCGGCATTCGCATCGAAGACGAAGTGGTGTGCACCGATGACGCACCGGAAAACCTGACCCGGCCGGTGTTTGCCGCACCTTGATTCAGAGCAGCTAAAAAAACCCACTGCGCAGCCGCCAGGCGGGCGCGGGCGGCGCTCGGTGCGGCATGCACCACTCGTACACTCCGGTTCTGAGCGCGCCGTCCACACCCACCTGACGACTGCTCGCTACGGTTTGTTAGCCACTCTTACACTGCACAGCACGGAGCATCGCCATGAACGATCCACGCCAGACCTCGCACCCCGACCACCCGATGTATCAGCAGATCGAACGCGGCGTGCATGCGATCGACGCCGCGCATGGGCGCGACCCAGACCAGACCAGCGCGCGACTCACTGCCGCCTTGCTGCCATTGGCGAAGGAAGGCGGGCTGTCGCGCGTGGATCACGTGCTGATGAGCGAAGCGAACAAGACCGGCGTGCACGGCGGCGAAAACGTGTTCGTGGTGCAGGGCGATCCCGCCAACCCGACACATCTGCGCGCGCACATGAAAACCGAGCAGGCACTGGCAACGCCCGAAGAACAGTCATTCGAGCGTGCGCGGCAGATCGCCGCACCTGGCGAGGCACTGCAACAGCCAGAGCGCACGCAGACGCCGCAGTTGGGCTAGTGGCACTGCCGGCGCGTCGTGCTCGCGCCGCGTCAGGCAAGGTCACATCGATGGCGCGCGCACTGGTTGGAAGCACGCTCGGCGCGAATCATTGAGATCGGCTCACACAACGCAGCGAGTCGTCAGGTGGATGAGGACGACGCACTCAGAAACGAAATGCACGCGCGGTACATGCCGTACCGAGCACCAGCCAAGTCCGCCTGGCGACTGCACAGCTGTCTTGTTGGCTGCTCCAAGTCCATCGCGCATCTTGAGTTGCGTGTGCGGTTGCGCCGGCCGACCAGCCGATTGCGGTGACGCATCGCAATACCAAGCGTCCAGCGTCTGTGTGAAGGTGCTGACGGCAACGCGGCTAGCGATCCAGACGCTCGACCTGTCAGCAACTACACACTGACGCCGGCCATCTCCGCTTCGATCTCATCGGCGCTGCGCGCAAGCGCATCGGTGAGCACGCGATGGCCATCGGCGGTGATCAGCACATTGTCTTCGGTGCGGATGCCGATGCCGCGCCACTTGGCATCCACGCTCGTATAGTCGGCGGAGACGTACAGCCCAGGCTCGATGGTGAACACCATGCCGGGCTCCAGCAGGCGCGAGTCGCCGGCCAAGCGGTAATCGCCGACGTCATGCACATCCAGGCCCAGCCAATGCCCGGTCTTGTGCCGATAGAACCGCTTGTACTGCTCCTCGGCAATGTTGCGCTCCAACTTGCCCTTGAGCAGGCCCAGGCGCAGCAGCCCCTCGGTCAAGGTCTCTACCGCAGCCAAATGGCCGGCCTCGTACGCCACGCCGGGACGCGCCTGTGCGAGCGCAGCCGCCTGCGCCGCGCCGACCAACGCGTGCAGCGCGCGCTGCGCGGGCGTGAAGCGGCCGTTGACCGGGAAAGTACGGGTGATATCGGCTGCATAACCGCGGTATTCGGCACCGGCGTCGATCAGCACCAGCTCGCCTTCGCGGCTGCGCGCATTGTTGGCGCGGTAATGCAGCACGCACGCGTTGCTGCCGGTGCCGACGATGCTGCCGTACGCCGGCCATGCATCGGCAGCGCGGAATTCGCGCTCCACCTCGGCCTGCAGTTCGTACTCGTGCACGCCCGGGCGCGCCAGCCGCATCGCCGCACGGTGCGCACGCACGCTGATGTCGGCGGCCTGCTGCATCAAGGCGATTTCGTCGCGCGATTTGAACAGGCGCTGCTCGTGCAGCAGATGGCCAAGCTCCAGAAACTCGTGCGGCGGCTGCGCGCCATGACGCACCTGCTCGCGCACCCGCTTGAGCCAGCCGATCAACTTGAGATCGAAATCGACATCGCGCCCGAAGTGGTAATAGACCCGGGTGCGGCCTTCCAGCAACCCGGGCAGAATCTCGTCCACGTCGTCGATGGGGTACGCATCGTCCATGCCGTAGCGTTCCACCGCCCCTTCCTGGCCCTCGCGTGGGCCATCCCATGCTTCGCGCTCGGCATCGCGCTCGCGGCAGAACAGGATCGCTTCGCCATGCTTGCGCCCGGGCACCAACACCAGCACTGCTTCCGGCTCGGGAAACCCGCTCAGATACCAAAAGTCCGAATCCTGCCGATACGGGTAATGGGTGTCGTGGCTGCGGATGCGCTCGGGCGCAGCCGGCAGGATCAGGATGGCCTGCTCGCCGGCCATCTGCATGAGCTGCTTGCGCCGGCGCGCGTATTCGGCCGCGCCGATCCCGGTGAGCTTTTTCATATCGGCGCGGCGATCAGTTCAAGCGTTGACGGAAACGCGGCCCCATCACGCAGTCGCCATGCAGCAACAGCACTGCCACGCGCACGAACTCTTCGATCTCGGCCAGCGCGGTGTCGTCTTCTTCGCCGGCATCGAAGTCGTCGCTGGAGGCCTGCGCCAGACGCGCCAGATCCTGCAACGCTTCCTCGCCCTCTTCGCTCAGCGCCGGGCGCTGCTGCGCGGCCAGCCCGAAACCACCCAGAAACGCGCGGCACCAGTCGAACAAGGCATCGGTGCGCGCCGGCAGCGGGGCGCCGTCTTCGACCAGCAGCAGCTCGAACGCGAAATCGCGATCTTCCAGCTGCGCAACCGTGACCTGGCGCATCTGATCCAGCGCGCCACCCTGTTTGGGCGACACCTGCGCGGTGTCGGCCAGGATGCGCGCCAGCCAGTCGCCGCTGTCGGCACCACCGCCGGACAGCCATCCGCATAAGCCGCCATGCAACTCCGCCGCAGAGGACGCCAGCGCGAGCTGACGACTTTCAGTTTGCACAGCGGTTACGTCAGGCAGATCCATCGACTCATCCAGGCTAAGGGCAGAAGGCGCCCACGCATGCGCGGGCGATCAGACTTCCCAGTGTATCAAGGCACCCCGTATCGGCTGCTACCGCGACGTTCCATGCAGCGTTCCACGCGCGCTACGCCGGACTGGCGCGATCTGGCCCAATGCCTTGGCGGGCTTAGCCTGACGGCACGTAAGCCACCGGTCGTCCGGCGCTTGACCGCCGCGCGCACGCGCCCCTATCGTGAGCGCATGGATAACGCTGCCGCCCTCACTCAACTCCGCGCACTTGCCGCCCGCGTGGAGGCGCTGGTCGAGCGAACTCAACGGCTGACCGACGAAAACCGCAGCCTGCGGCACCAACAGGAACAGCTGATCGGCGAGCGCTCGCAGCTGCTGACCAAGAACGAGCAGGCCCGTTCACGGGTGGAAGCCATGATCGTACGATTGAAGTCATTGGAGCAGCACACGTGAGTACCACCGAGCCGGTCAGCGTGCGTATTCTGGATCGTGAATACACGGTTGGCGTGACCGCAGAAGAGCGCGAGAGTCTCACCGCCGCAGCGCGGCTGCTGGATCTGCGCATGCGCGAGATTCGCGGCAGCAACCGTATGGCGGCGGTGGATCGCGTCGCGGTGCTGGCCGCACTCAATCTTGCGCACGAACTGCAGCAGGTGCGCGATCAGCAGGCACTCTACGATCGCGAACTGGCCAACACGCTCGACACCTTGAATCGTCGTATGGACAGCGTTGCCGACACGCCGCGTTGAGGCCTACGTCGCAGTGTCGTCGCAAAGATGAACTTTGCAGGGCGCGCGCCGACGAATGGGCTAGCCATCGCGCAGCAGAGGTCTATAATTCGATTGCGTTCTCTGCTGTAAACGACAGCGTGCAAAACATTCGCCTTGTCCCTTAATTACGACCATGGGGGCGCGACGAAGCCGGGTGTGCAAGTCCGCCTTGTAGCGGGAAGCCCGATGGCCTCACAACGTCCCCACTTGAACCCCGGGTTCAAGGTCGTTTCGCCCGCATCGTCACGGCGGAGAATGCAAATCTGAAACGGCGCCTTCGGGCGTCGTTTCTTTTTGTGCGTTCGAAGCCTGTCCGTTTGTGCCTCCACTTGTGCATCCACCGCTTGCAGCTGAGGCGTGAGCATGACTTTGCGGCAGTGCTGCCATGTGCGTTTGCACGCTATCTGTGCTCGCGCAGCTATGCCCTGGCGCGTTTACGCCGATTGACACCGCACTGGTGCGACGCGTCGCCGGATGCCGCGACCATGCCACTGCCCACCGACTCCGTGCTGGGATCGCCGGTGCGCGAACCCGAACCCAACACCGCCGAATCGGCACCGAAGGCGATGCGTGCGCCTTGCACCGCTGCACTTAGGCCTGGTCGCACCTGAACTCATCTCCTTTCGTCGGTTCGATTTCCAATAAAGCCCAGTTGGTGGTTCCGCAGCGCCTGCGCTTCCAGTGACGAAGCCAGATCCTTGCCGCGCGCAGCGGTCCAGCCCATCGCGCCACGCGCTCCTGCGAGCACGCCACGTGCCGATGGCGCGACCGCGTGTATGACCACCCGCGCATGATGTCGCGCACGCGATGCAATCAGGTGGCATGGCATGAGCGTGATCCGCACGACGACACCGCCAAAGAGATCGGCTTGCGTGAAACCCGACGGACTGCCAGCACGCCCTTCCGGACACACCGCTAGGCAGGTGGACGCCTGCCACCGACAATGTGCCTCCCTCACCGCCGCGAGACCCCAATGACCGAGGACCGAGAGGCGTTGCGCAAGCAGCTACGCGCGCAGCGGCGCAGCCTGCCGGCCACGCAGCGCTTGGCCGCTGCCGATGCACTGGCCGAGCAGTTGCTGGCGCTGCCGTTTGCGCCGCAGACCGGCGCGGTGGCCGGGTATTGGGCGATGGACGGCGAGATCGCCTTGCATCGCTGGCAACTGAGCTTGCCGGCGCAGGTGCGCTATTGCCTGCCGGTGCTGGACGGCCGCGTGCTGCGCTTTGCGCCGTGGCGGCCGGGCCAGGGCCTGGTCAGCAATCGCTACGGCATTCCCGAGCCGGACGTGGAGCGCACCGAGCTGCTTGCACCCGAAGAGATGGCGCTGGTAGTGACCCCGCTCACCGGTTTCGACGCCGCGTGTCGGCGGCTGGGCATGGGAGGTGGCTGGTATGATCGCAGCTTCGCGTTCCGGCATCGCCAGGCGCCACCGCCCTGGCTGGTCGGCGTCGGCTTCGCTGCGCAACAGGTACCTGCGTTGCCGACCGAATCCTGGGACGTGGCGATGGATGCCATCTGTACCGAACACGCCACTTTCCTGAAAGACGACACCCTCTCTGTATGACTGCCCGCAAGCGCTATTGGTTGATGAAGTCCGAGCCGGACACGTTTTCCATCGATGATCTGGAGCGCGTCGGCACCGAGCCGTGGAACGGCGTACGCAATTACCAGGCGCGCAATTTCATGCGCGACGGCATGCAGGTCGGCGATGGCGTGTTTTTTTATCACTCCAACTGCAAGGTGCCCGGCATCGTCGGCATCGCCAAGGTGGCGAGCGCGGCGTACCCGGACGACACCCAGTTCGACCCCAGGTCCGATTACCACGACCCCAAGGCCAGCCGCGAAGACCCGCGCTGGATGCTGGTGGACGTGGCGTTCGAGCGCAAACTCAAACGCCCGATTTCGCTGGACGAAATCAAGCAGCACGCCGATGCGTTGGGCGAAGGCTTCCCGCTGATTGCGCGCGGCAACCGCCTGTCGATCCTGCCGGTGACCGCCGCGCAATGGAAATTGTTGCTGGCGATGGAGTAGCCGGGAATAGGGATTCGGGAGTTGCGATTTGCAAATCCCGGCCCAGCCCAGCCGCTCTTGCGATTCCCGATTCCCGACTTCCCAATCCCGAGCCCCAACATGTCCGAAGCAAAACGCCTGGCCGCCGAGAAGGCAATCGATTACGTGGAAGACGGCATGATCGTCGGTGTCGGCACCGGTTCAACGGTGGCCTACTTCATCGATGCGCTGGGGCGTATCGGCCATCGCATCAAGGGGGCAGTGTCCAGCTCCGAACAAAGCACCGCGCGCCTGCGCCAGCACGGCATCGAGGTGCTGGATCTCAACCACACCGGCACGCTGTCGCTGTATGTGGACGGCGCCGACGAGTGCGACCCGAACCGCTGCCTGATCAAGGGCGGCGGTGCGGCGCTGACGCGCGAGAAGATCATTGCCGAAGCCAGCGAGCGCTTCATCTGCATCGTGGACCCCAGCAAGCAGGTGCCGGTGCTGGGTACGTTTCCGCTGCCGGTGGAAGTGATTCCGATGGCGCGCAGCTTGGTCGCCCGCCAGATCCTGGCAATGACCGGCGGCCAGCCGGTGTGGCGCGACGGCGTGGTCACCGACAACGGCAACGTGGTGCTGGACGTGCACAACCTGCAGATCACCGATCCGGTGGCGCTGGAGCGCAGCTTGAACCAGATTCCCGGTGTGGTCTGCGTGGGTTTGTTCGCGCGCCGCCCGGCCGATGTGGTGATCGTCGGCGGCGAACCGCCGCGCGTGCTCTGACGCGACTGGCCGTTGCCCGCCCACCGCACGGGACCTTCTGCGGCATGGATGCCGCCTACGCGCCTTCTTGGATGGATTCACAGCGTGTCCCGTGCCAATAGGCGGACAGCGGCGCAGCAGCCAAGCCGCAGATCAACCGCCAAATCGATCTCGACGCGTGCGCGACCAACAAGCACGTACCCATGCACCGGCTTGACGCACGCCGGTGCATGGCAGAAGGTGCGCCATCCCTCGCCCCGTCGGTATGTCGCATGCGCCCTGTCCGCTTCCTCGTTCTTGCGTGTCTGATCCTGCTCGGCGGCTGCGCCAGCAGCGGTCCCTGGGTGGAACTGGCCGGCGCGCGCTATCAGGTGGAGCTGGCGCAGAACGATGCCGACCGCACCAAGGGGCTGATGTTCCGCGATGCCATGGATGAAGATCGCGGCATGCTGTTCATCCACGACCGCCAGGAACCGATGGCGTACTGGATGAAGAACACCAAGATCGCGCTGGACATTCTGTATTTCGACGACCAACGCCGGCTGGTGTCGCAGCAGCGCAATGTGCCGCCCTGTTCGGCCGGCGATGCCTGCCCGCCTTATCCCAGCAAGGCGCCGGCCCGCTATGTGCTGGAGCTCAATGCCGGCCAAGCGGCCAAGCTCAACCTGCAGGACGGGGCGGAACTTGGTTTCAGTGCGGATATTCCCAAGCTGAAGTGATTCACAGCGATGCGGTGTCTCCTGTCAGGAAGTACCGGACTTGAACCCCGCGCCGCTTGCCGACACTCTTGTCGGCATGGTCGACATGCTCCCACTTCCCCATTGGACCGCGCTCGCCAGCCTGGACGACGATGCGGTGCCGTTGATGTCCACCGCGCTGCTGATCGCGCGCGACGAGTATCCGCAGCTGGACGCCGAGCTATACGACACGCTGGTGCAGAGCCACGTCGAGCATCTGCGCCGCGAAGTGGATGCGATCGATCTGTGGCCGCTGAAGATGGCCGCGGTCAATCGCTACCTGTTCGATGAGCTGGGCTACTCGGGCAATCACGACGAGTACTACGACCCGCGCAACAGCTATCTCAACCAGGTATTCGAGCGCCGGCTGGGCAATCCGATCTCGCTGGCGATGGTGCAGATCGAAGTGGCCCGGCGCCTGGGCATCCCGCTGGCGGGCGTGTCGTTCCCGGGACATTTCCTGGTGCGGCTGCCGGTGGACGACGGCGTACTGGTGATGGACCCGTTCAATGGCGGTCGCCCGTTGGGCGTGGACGAGCTACGCGAACGCGCGCGCCCGCACCTGGGTGGCGAAATTCCCGACGACCGCGCTTTGGCGCAGATTCTCGACCCCGCCCCACACCGGGCGATCCTGATCCGCATCCTGCGCAATCTGCACGGCGTCTACGCCGATGCCGAACACTGGGACCGCGCCGCACGCAGCGCCGACCGCATCCTGAAGCTGGTGCCCGACCAACCCGAAGCGCTGCGCGACCGCGGCATGGCCTACCTGCATCTGGGCCACCGCAACGGTGCGCGGCATGACCTGACGCGTTATCTGCTGCTCAACCCCAGCGCGCAGGATGCTGCAAACCTGCACGAACATCTGGTGGAATTGAACAGTCAGCGCGCTCGCTCGCACTGACTGTTGCCGTCGGGAAACGACCCAAAAGCTACTGGGGTTTACCCTGCGGAGACCTTGGCACCTGATAAGAAGTTATATACTCGCCGTTCGCACCATATATAACCACGATATTATAATTAGCATCACTGTAGACCACTTGCGCGCTACAGGGACAGTTCGCCTGAGCTGTCAACATTCCGTCTGCTTGCACCGTAGCGTTCTGTGCACTCTTTCCGATAGGAAGTTGAGATGCTGCACCGGGCACGAGGGATAGCACCGCTAACACATCATTGTTAAGAGCGTTAATCTGGACAAATTTAAGACCGGCTTTTTCGAAAACGTAGACTTTAAATAGTGGCGATATGCTTAAATTTGCTTTGCCGGCAGGCAGTCGCTCACCCATGCCCTGGATTAGAGACTGTTGACCAGTCGTGGAACCAATCGCCCCGAATGAAGCTGTAAGGGCCAATGCCAACATCGTCGCACGCATCGATACCTTCAACATAAAAAATCCTTTTAGTATTGAAACGATTTCGGAGACTTACGTAAGAGCAGGACCAGCCGAAAAAAGCGGCGGTTCAGGCAGACATTATTGGCTGCCCACGAAGGCTACTCTTCTAAAATTCGGATTTCCAGTTCCACACATGAAATTTTTATCCAAGAAGATAATTTCATTATTATCCAAAGATAAGATCGATAAAATCTCTCTATCAGCGCCCCCTCAATCGATCTCCACCATCTCGAAGTCGTCCTTGGTCACGCCGCAATCTGGGCAGGTCCAGGTGTCGGGCACGTCTTGCCAGGCCGTGCCGGGGGCGATGCCTTCTTCGGGGATGCCGTCGGCCTCGTGATAGAGAAATCCGCAGACGACGCACATCCAGGTGCGGTAGGTGGTGGTGGATGTGTCGCTCATTGGATAATCGCGGTCACGCAACGGTGGGACCTGCATTGTCCCATCCCACCTATCGCTTTCGGAAGCGCTGCCATGCCCCAGCTGCAAGACGCCCGCGGCGTCTACCTGATCACCCCCGATGACGCCGATACGCCGCGCCTGCTTGCGCGTACAGCGCCGCTGTTATCGGGCATCACCTGGCTGCAGTACCGCAACAAGCAGGCGGACGCGGCACTACGGCTGCAGCAGGCCAGCGCCCTGCGCGAGGCCTGCGCCGCCCACGGCGTGCCGCTGGTCATCAACGACGATGCGCAGCTGGCAGCGCAGGTCGGCGCGCACGGCGTGCACCTGGGCGAAGACGATGGCGATGTGGCGGCGGCACGCGCGCTGCTAGGGCCGCAGGCGATCATCGGGGTGTCGTGTTACGACGAGATCGATCGCGCGCACGTCGCGGCTGCCGCAGGCGCCAGCTACGTGGCGTTCGGCGCGTTTTTCCCCACCACTACCAAACAAACGACCCGTCGCGCCACGCCCGCGCTGCTGCAACAGGCGGCCAACCTCGGCGTGCCGCGGGTGGCCATCGGCGGGATCGCGCCACCGCAGGTCGGTGAGCTGGTCGCTGCAGGCGCCGAGTTGATTGCCGTGGTCAGCGGCATCTATGCCGCACCAGACCCAGTTGCTGCATTGCAGGCGTATCGGGCCGGGTTTGCGCAATAGCGTCGCTGGCGGATGACAGCGTTACGGGCAATACGCGCCACTCCAGATAGAAGAACGTCTGGAATACGCGTGCGACCGCGCTTGCGAAGCGTCGCTTTGTCTGGATGCGATCGAATGTCGGTGTAATACCGCAGGATCGAGGACACGGTGCCCTCGCCGCTTGCGGGACACGCCGTGAACCCATCCCTGGGGCTCCTTGGCGAGATCCATGCCGCCAAGGGTCCCGCAAGCAGCGAGGACACCGCGCAAGGACGATGGTCGGTGCCTGGATAGAAAGCTGATTGCAGCACGTCGCGCCGCTGCCCTCTGTGAATCGCATCGTCATCGCATTCAACAGACGCTGGCGCAGAGAGGCCTGAAGCTGGCACCCATCGCATACGCATAGCAACGCAGTGCACCGCTCGCACCACGCACACCGACCCTCACGACAGGTCCTTGCCCGCCCGCCCTCGCGGGACCTTTGGCGGCATGGATGCCGCCAAAGAGCCTACAGGGACGTACTTGCGGCGTGTCCCGCGAGGGCGGGCGGGCAAGGACCCTGCAGCCAAGCCGCAGACCTGCCCCTCTGCTCTTGATCTGTCTGCGCGACCAAGCGAATCACAATCGCAATTCGCATCGTGCGTCCTTCAGATGCAATCCATCGCCGAAATCAAAAATGCAGCAAGTCGAGCGCGCGGCGCCTCGCCGCTTACCAGACACGCAGTGCTCCATCCGTGAAGCCCCCGTAGCCGCATCCGTACCACCACAGGGTTCCGCAAGCGTCGAGAACACCGCACCGTGCAGTTGATCGGTGACTGGTTGGAAAGCTAATTATTGTGCAGACCGTGTCGAGCTGCTGCGGCGAGTCGCTAGTCAGCCCGGAAGATCGAACCCACTGAACACACTATCGCCCCAACGAAAAACAGCGACGCGTACAAAACGCGTCGCTGCCAGAACACAGTTCTTCGAAGCTATCGCTACGAGCCGCTAACAACGCTACTACGTCGCTGCCAGGCGGGTGCAGCCGGTACTCGGATCGGTATGTACTGCGCGTACGCGCCGCATCTGAGTGCGCCGTCCACACCCGCCTGGCAACTGCTCGCTACGTTTTTTAGCCGCGCTTAGAAGTCGTAGCTCAATGTCACCCGGCCCGAGCGCGGTGCCTGGTACGCCACCACCTGATCCCACAGCGGGTTGGTGGTGTTGTCGGGCAATTGCGAGAACGGGTAGATGTTGGTTGCGGTCTGCTCGTTGGTGATGTTGAACACATCGAAGCGCAACGCCAGCTTGCCGTCTGCAAACGCCGGCTTGTAGGTCACGCCCATGTCGAGCTGGGCGATCCAGCCCAGGCGGCCCTGCGAACCGGGGGGCGAAGCACTGCCGGTGCCGGTTTCCGGGTTGTAGCAGTAGTGGTACGGCCCGCCAGTGATCGCACTGCCGCCATAGCCGGCCGGATCGCGGCCGCTGTACTCGGTGCCGTAGTAGTTGCCCAGGCAGTTATGCGGCGCGCCGGAGATCAGGCTGAAATTGGCCGAAGCGCCCCACTGCGGATTGAACTGGTAGAAGCCGAACAGCTTGAGCTGATGACGATGGTCGTTGGATTGATCACCATTGAAGTGCTCCATCAACGCCGCATGGTCCCAGCTCTGCGTGGTCGACACCGAGGCCTGGCCCTGGTAGCTGCCCAACGCGCCGCCGGTGCGCCACAGGTCCGAACGCACCTGGCCTTCGGTGGTGCCGTAGCTATGCGACCAGACATAGTTGACCTTGGCGTACCACTGGCCGTCGAACGGACGCTCCAGATTGAATTCCACCGCCGAATAGTTGCGCTTGAACTTCGGAAAGCCCGCCGCCTCGCGGCTCACCGACACTTCGTGGAACTGTCCGTCGGTACCGATCACGCCCCAGGTATTGGTCTGACCCGGATTGATCAGCGATGCACCGGCCACTTGCGAGAAGTCGATGGTGACGCCTTGCGCCGCCGCCGCGTTGATCAGCGCCGTGTTGGAGACGTCGTAGTTCTGGTCGTCGATGCCGGCATTGAGACGACGATGCGTGCCGCGCACGCCCAGCACCCAGCCACTTTCGAGTTGCTTGGTAAAGCCGAGGATGACCTCGTCCTGATTCTCGCCTTCGATGTCCTTGGCCACCGCGGTGCGCACATCGGCAATGCGGCCGAAACGCGAGTTGGCCGACACCGCAGAGCCCAGTTGCTGCGCCAGCACCGGCGTGCCATCGGCATTGATGCCGCTGTAGGTGAAGTAGGTGTCGGTGGTGGTGGCCGGGGTGAACAGGCTCACCGCCGACAGCGGCAGACCGAGGTAGTAACGGCCGAGGTTACCGAACACCTTCAGGCTGGAATCGCCGTTGACGTCCCAGCTGAAGCCCAATCGCGGTGCCCAGGCATTGTCCACTTCGATATAGGGGTCGCCGAACGGGGTGTAGTTGGTGAACTCGTCCTTGCGCAGGCCGATGCTCAACAGCAGGTTGTCGGTGACCTGCCACTTGTCTTCGATGTAATACGCGCGCTGCTTGGCCTCGTACGAGTACAGGCTGGTGTTGATATTGCGCACCGCGTAATAGCCGCTGGAGCCGTTGACCGGATCGACCAGGCCCGGGCTTGGTGCGCCGATGCCGCCGGCTTCGTTGGCCGACTGACTGACCAATCCGCCGGTGGCCAGTCCGTTGGGATCGTTGGTCTGGCCGTAGGTCCACGCAAAGCCGGGGCCGGACAGCACCGAGCCGACATCGATGCCTTCGGACTTCTGGTTGTCGATACCGAAGTTGAGCGTGTGGTGGCCGAGACGCCATTCCAGATTCAGGCGCTGATTGTCTTTTTTGTACTCGCGGTCGGGCGAACTGACCGAGGTCACCAGCTGATTGCCGATGCGCGGGGTGCCACCGGTATACGCCGGATTCTGCAGTGCGGCGCTGTTGATGACAGGGCCACCAGCCGCGTCGTAGTTGAACGGGGTCAGTTCGTCGGGCGTTGTCATCTTGCCGTACAGCGCGGTCACGGTGAGGTTATCGCCGAGGTAGCCGGTGTACTTGCCGGTGAACAGCGTGGGGCCGGTTTTCCAGGTGGATTCGTCGGTGAAATAACTGCCGCGCTGGCGGTCGACATAGTTGTAGCGATAGATCGAGCCGTTGGTCTCTGCCTTGTCGCTGGCACCGGTCACCTCGATCAGATGGTTGTCGGTGATGTTCCAGTCCACCTTGGCGTACCAGCGCTTTTGCTTGTAGTCGTAGTCGGTGAGGCCGCCGGTGCGGCCGTTGTCGGTGTCGCGATTGGTGCCCACGCGCACGCCGTCCGAATCCACCTGCTCGGCGGCCAGGAAGAAGAACAATTTGTCCTGGATGATCGGCCCGCCGACGTAGGCGCTATAGGTGGTCTGGTTGGCTTCGGCCTCGCTGGCCGGCTGGTACAGGCCGTTGGCCGCTCGCGCGTAGCGGTAAGCGGCGTTGTTGACGGTGCTGCCCTGGCTGTCCGGGCGCCAGTAGATATCGCGCTGATTGGCGCGCAAGCCGTTCGGCTCCCAAATGACCGCTGCGCCGAACTTCCATTCGTTGGTGCCGCGCTTGCCGATCTGGTTGATCACGCCCCCATTGGCGCGGCCGTATTGCGCGCCGTAGCCGCCGGTGAAGATTTCCTGCTGGTCGATGGCGCCGTACGGCAGGGTCAGACCACCCAGGTTGTTGCTGATGGTGGTGGTGTTGAACCCGTTGAGGTAATACGCGTTTTCGCTGGCGGCCGAGCCGCCGAAGCTGGGCAGCGAACCACCGAGCGGGCCGTTGTCGAAGCCGCCGCTGTTGACCACCACGCCCGGCGCCAGCAGCGCGATCGCTTCGGCGGTGCGGCCCAGCGGCAGTTGCTGCAGCTGTTCGGCGGTGATCACGGTGCGCGTATCCACGCTGCTGACGTCGATGGTGGTCAGGCCGGCAGCGGTGACGGTGACACTGTCCATGGTCTGCACGCCGCTCCCCGCGGCGTTGGCGGCGGCAAACGACACATCGGTGTTGGCGCCGACGGTGATGCTGACGTTCTCGCGGGTTTCCACCACCGCGCCATCGCGCTTGACCGTCACCTTGTAGGTGCCCAGCGGCAGGTTGCCGGCGGTGTAGCGGCCGCGCGCATCCACCGGCACTTCGCGACTGAGGCCGCTGTTGTTTTCCACCACCACGCTGGTGCCATTGCCCTGCCCCACGCTGCCGACGATGCTGCCGGTGGTCGACTGCGCGTGTGCACTGCCGATGGCCACAACCAGCGCCAACGCCAAAGCACGCTTCTGGATACTACGGTTCATGCGTTCTCCCCAAGATGGAAACTGCCGGCAACGCGGCTAAATGAACGGGGCCAACGGCCACCGCAATCACACTTTCTGAACATCGGCAGCGGGGCGCCAATGACCGCACGCCATCAGCTCATACCCAAACTGTCGATACCGTCGCGTTCGATCATAGGCAGCCAAGTTCCCCTACCCGGCGGCTCCGACGGGTAGGCGGGCCTCTGCCGGGTAGGCGCGCGAGGCCGCAGGCCTGACAATGGCGGACGCGATGCCCGTTGCCGGGCGTCGATGCCCCCATCGGTATTCCTCAAGGATCTGCGCGCATGAATCACACCCGCTCCCACGCCCTGTTCGCCCAGGCGCAGACCCTGTTGCCCGGGGGCGTCAATTCACCCGTGCGGGCGTTCAAGTCGGTCGGCGGCGAGCCGTTCTTCGTGGCGCGCGCCGATGGTCCGTATCTGTACGACGTCGACGACAACCGCTACATCGATTACGTGGGCTCGTGGGGCCCGATGATCGCCGGCCACAACCACCCCGCCGTGCGCGAAGCGGTGGAACGGGCGATCCGCGATGGGCTGTCGTTCGGTGCGCCCTGCGCGGCCGAGGTCACCATGGCCGAAACCATCACCCGGCTGGTGCCGTCGTGCGAGATGGTGCGCATGGTCAACTCCGGCACCGAAGCCACGCTGTCGGCGGTGCGGCTGGCGCGCGGCGCCACCGGGCGCAATCGCATCATCAAGTTCGAAGGCTGCTATCACGGCCACGGCGACTCGTTCCTGGTCAAGGCCGGCAGCGGCATGCTGACCTTGGGCGTGCCCACCTCGCCAGGCGTGCCGGCGGGCTTGAGCGAGCTGACCGCCACGCTCAGTTTCAACGACTTCGAAGGCGCCACCGCGCTGTTCGACGAGATCGGCGCCGACGTGGCGGCAGTGATCATCGAACCGGTGGTTGGCAACGCCAACTGCATTCCGCCGCTGGCCGGCTACCTGCAGCATCTGCGTACGCTGTGCACGCGGCATGGCGCGCTGCTGATCTTCGACGAAGTGATGACCGGCTTCCGCGTCGCACTGGGAGGCGCGCAGGCGCTGTACGGGGTGACGCCGGACCTGACCACCTTCGGCAAGATCATCGGCGGCGGCATGCCGGTGGGTGCGTATGGCGGCCGTCGCGACCTGATGGAGCAGATCGCTCCGGCCGGGCCGATCTATCAGGCCGGCACCTTGTCGGGCAATCCGGTGGCGATGGCGGCGGGCCTGGCGATGCTGGAGCTGGTACAGGAGCCGGGCTTCCACGCACGTCTGAGCGAGGCCACCAGCGCGCTGTGCGAAGGCCTGGAAGATGCCGCCCACGCCGCCGGAATCGCAGTCACCACCAATCAGGTCGGCGGCATGTTCGGGCTGTTCTTCACCGACGAAATCGTGGACAGCTACGCGCAGGCCATTGCGTGCGACACCACCAGCTTCAATCGCTTCTTCCACGCGATGCTGCAGCGTGGCGTGTATCTGGCGCCGTCGGCGTACGAAGCGGGCTTCATGTCCAGCGCGCACGATGCGGCGGTGATCGACGCCACGCTTGCGGCGGCACGCGAGGCGTTTGCGGACGTGGCGCGCTAAGCGCGCCTGCGCCGACACGCGTTGCCAGCATGATCGCCGGCCGTGGCCAGCCCACGCTGGCGATCGACCAGGGCATCGACGCCGCACGGGCAATTGCAAGCGTTGAGGCGCGGCTGCAGGCCCGGCAGTGCCTGCGCTGCAAGCGATGCGTCTGCACGCGGTGAGCCTTTACTGCCCGTTCGCTTCAGCCGCTTTACGCGAACGTGCCTGTTTGCCTAATGTCACCGAAGGCAACTGACAAGGCTCCGCAGCGCCCGCGCGGCGATGCGAATCGCAGTGACCGGCCGGCGCTCGCGGAGCCGCCGACGCACGCTGGCTGCGATGAATAGGCGCTACCACTCTCCTGCCCCTCCGCACTGAACAGCCCAGCGGGGCGAGCAGTGCCTGACCCAGCGCACAGCCTGCATGGTTGCCTGCGACGGCCACCGCAGTTAGCCCCAGCACACTTTGCTTTTGTCTTACGGCTGTCATACCTTTCTGAAAGGTGCTCACGGACGGGCATGGGTGGGGACCCTCGAAGCAGCCGATCTGTCGTTGTCGCCGTTGTGGTGACAGGCTGGCCGTCGCCGCTGTTTCACTCTGGTTGTGCAGCGTGTCGAGCCGGCGCGCTGCTGACGCTTGTCAGGGCCGCCCTCGCCTCATGTTCAAGCCTGTTGCGTTGCTCACCCCGCGCCCGTCGCCATTGCGCGACCATGCGCTTCCCGATTGGCTGCTTGCCAGCAAGCTGGAACCGCCATTGCCGCGCCCGGGTGCGGTAGTACGCGAGGTCTTGCTGACGGCACTGGATCAGGCGCAGCTGCGGCCACTCACGCTGCTGCTGGCCCCGCCGGGGTTCGGCAAAACCACCTTGCTTGCGCAATGGCATGCGCGCAGACGCGCGCACGACGATGCGGTAGCGTGGCTGTCGCTGGATGAAGAAGATGCCGATGCGGCGCGTTTTCTCGGCCATCTCGCGTTGGCGCTGCAGGGCGCGGGTGCAGATCCGGCGCTGTGTGCCGGCGTGATGCATAACCGCGACCAGGACCCGCGCGATGCGGCCACCGTGTTGATCCGCGCGCTGCGCAGCGCATCGCGGCGCATCAGCGTGATCCTCGACGACTACGACCGGCTCGGGAATGGCCCGGTCGATGAGTTGGTGTTGCGCCTGGTCGAACACAGTGGCGGGCGCCTGCATCTGTTGCTGGCCACGCGTCGCGTGCCGGCGTTGCCGCTGGCGCGGCTGGATCTGCAGGCGCACCTCAGTCGCATCGGCAGCGCGCAACTGGCACTGGACAACGACGAAGCGCGCGCACTGCTGGGACCGCACATCCCGGCACCGGTGGTCGACGAGCTGTTGCGCTACACCGAAGGCTGGCCGGTCGCCTTGCATCTGGCGCGACTGTGGCTGGAAGGCAATGCGCAACGTCAGCAGGAAGTCGCCGCACGTTTTTCCGGGCGCAGCACGCAGATTGCCGCGTATCTGGCCGAACAGGTCGTCAACGATCTCGATGCCGACACGCGCGATCTGCTGTTGCGCACCAGCCTGCTCGATCGCGTCAACGCCGCGCTCGCCGATGCGGTGCGCCAACGCGACGACAGCGGCCGGCTGTTGGCGCGACTGGACCATTTCCATGGCCTGCTGGTGCCGCTGGATGGCGAGCGCGAATGGTTCCGCTATCACCCGTTGTTTGCCGACTTCCTGCAGCAATGGCTCGATCGCGACCATCCCGGCCAGGCCGTGCAGCTGCATCAGCGCGCGGCGCGCTGGTTCGGCGAGCACCAGCATCTGGCCGACGCCGTGCGCCATGCCGCACGTGGCGAGTGCGGCGACCTGGCTGCCAGTTACATCGCGCGCGCCGGCACCTGGCAATTACTGCTGACCCACGGCATGCATGAAGTGCGCGCGTTGCTGCGCCATTTCGAGCACCGCAGCATCCGCGACACGCCTGCACTGAATCTCACCCAGGCGTATCTGCATCTGAAACTGGGCGAGTTCAGTCATGCGCGCCTGTTGCTGGAACGCTTCCGCGATTTCCCGGCAGCCGTGCGCGAGCCACTGCAGCGCGACTACACCGTGGTGGTGGCATTGCTGCGCGACCGCCTGGACGAGATCTGCGGCAATCCGCATGGCCTGACCCAGATTGCCGCGCAGGCGAGCGCATTGGACGAAGACGATCATCTCGGCCGCGGCACCTTGCTGTGCATCTGTGCCACAACCGCGCTGGCACAGGGCGGGTTTGCCGTGGCCGAGCGCTATGCCCTGGCCGCGCGCGATGCGATGCACCGTGGCGGCAGCGATCTGGGCGCCAGTCAGGCGTTGCTCTCGCTCGGCCAGAGCTTTTTCTACCGCGGGCGGCTCGGCGATGCCGAAGCCTGTTATCGGCAAGCGCTGAGCTGGTGCGCACGCACGCCGCAACTGGACCGCGTGCTGGAAGCGGCCGGCAACTGTCTGCTCGCGCAAGTGCACTACGAGCGCGGCCACCACGACGATGCCGCCGACCTACTGCATCCGGCGCTGGAACTGCTCGAGCAGCACGATGGCGGCGTGGACGTGCTGGCGGCCGCGTACGACACCGCGCTGGGTCTGGAACGCGTGCGTGATCACAGCGGGCGTAGTGCGCTGGTGCTGCTTGAGCATGTCGAGCAGATCGCGCATGGGCGCAAGCTGGCGCGACTGTCAGAGCTGGCGTCGGCATGGCGCTTGATGTTGCTGCTGGAGCATCCCGGCAACGCTGCAATCGATGTGGTGATCGCGCGCACTGGCGGGGAGTCCGGGCTGGCGCATACCCTGCGCTCGGCGCATCGCTGGCGCGATCGTGCGGCGATGGGCTTTGCGTTGGCACGTTGGCATCGCCTGGCCGGGCGTAGCCATGCGGCGCTGACCATTCTCGGCCAGATCGAGCAGGCCTGTCTGAGCAGCGATAACGCCTGCCATCTCGCGCGCACCCGCGCCCGCATCGCACTGGTGCTGCAGCAGCGCGGCGAACTGCTCGCTGCCCTGCCGCATTTGTACAGTGCGCTGGACCACGTGGCGCTGACGCAGAGCTGGCAGGCGATCATGGAGCTTGGATTGCCGGCAAAGGCAATGTTGCGCTCGCTGCGCCAACACGACCCGCAAACGGTTGGCGGCACCACGCGTGCATTGACCATCCAGGCGCTACTCGAACGCCTCAGTGGTGACGACGATCCCGCCAGCGATGTGTTCAGCGAACGCGAACTGGAAGTGCTGGCGCAACTAGCGCGCGGTTATTCCAACAAGCAGATCGCCCGCCACCTGCACTTGTCGGAAAACACGGTCAAATTCCATCTGAAGAATCTGTACCGCAAGCTCGACGCACGCAGCCGTGAAAGTGCGTTGGCGCAGGCGCTGCAGCGCGGAGTGTTGCGCGGCGAGGACACGCAGCAAGCATCGGATACGCTGCCGCGCTGAGCGGCGTGCACATCATCATGCATCGCGGATGCACACGCCTGTGACCGCGAAGACACTTGCGCATGCGTGGCGATGCGGTGGCTGTCGCCTGGTCGATGCGGCTGCGTCAACGCGGCGAAGGGCGCTGGAGACAGACTCCAAGCGCCCCACCATCACCCAAACTTCAACGTGCCTTTCATCATCGCCCAGTGCCCGGGGAACGAGCAAAAGAACGTATAGTCGCCGCCCTTGGTGAGTTTGCTGGTTGCAAAGCTGACCGTGGTGCTTTCGCCGCCACCGACCACCTTGGTATGCGCGATCACACGCGCATCGGCCTTGGGCAGATAGCTGTCGGCAATGGTCGAGCGCATGCCGTCATTGGCCACCGCCTGGAAATCGGCGGACTTGGTCAGCACCCAGTTGTGCCCCATCACCGTGGCGGCCATCTTGCCGGCGTGCTTGAGCGTCACATCCACTTGGGTGCAATCGGGTGCAATCGTGATGGCGCTTTGATCGAACTTCATCTGGTCGTTGCCGGTGATGGTCACCGCGCAGGTCCGCGCCCAGGCCGAGGGCGCCATCGCTATCAGGCCAAGCACAGCAATCGTCGAAAACAGCTTCAAAGGCAGTCCTCCTGCAATAAGAAAGCGCGGTGTGTGCAAGCGACCGACGCTCGCGCCTGCGCCAGTGCGGTCAGAGTAGCGCCTTGCCGTTGCCAATGCAGTGCTGCGCCGCCGCACAATCCAATGTGCGCGGCGATCGAGATGCGCCGACGCTAAGAGCGGCTAACAAAACGTAGCGAGCAGTCGTCAGGTGGGTGTGGACGGTGCGATCAGAACCGGAGTGTACGGGTGGTACATGCCGCACCGAGCACCGGCCGCGCCCGCCTGGCGGCTGCACAGTCGTTTTGTTAGCTGCTCTAAATATCCAGCGCATCAGGCGACAGCCACAGCTGCAGGATCACCGCGCGGCAGTCGCGCAGACGACGCTACGCATAGCGGAAGAAGTCGCGCATTGGATCGTTCACATCGGCTGTGGCCTGCGGCAGCGGCAGCGGGCCGCGCTTGCCGGCCATCACCTGCACGAACGCCTGCTTGAAGCGTGCCATCTCTTCGGGAGTGCCCACGGTGATCCGCGACCAGGTGGGCCACACCGGCCAACTGCGGCCGATGAACACGCCAAAGGTCGCCATGTCGTCCTTGAAACCTGCTGCCGGCCGCTTCACATCGACCATGAAGCAGTTGCTCTCCGACGCCGTACACGCATAGCCCTGCTGACTGAGGAAATCGATGACGTCCTGCCGCGTGGCTGCAGTGCGTGCACGGCGCTGTGGCACCAGATCGGGATCGCGCAAGCTGGCCAGACCCGCGGCGGCCGCCGTCACCGGCAGGCTGTTGACGCTGTAGAACATCAGCTTGGCAAGCAGCTCCGGGCGCGCGGCCGCGTACCCCAGCCGGATGCCGGCCATGCCGTAGAGCTTGGAGAAGGTGCGCAACACCACCACGTCCTCGCCGGCAGCCACCATGTCCACCACGCTGCGGGTGCTGCGCGCGAAGTGGATATAGGCCTCATCCACCACCAGCACGCTGCCCTTGGGCTTGTGCGCCAATGCGTAGTCCAGATCCTTGCGTGCGGTGACCGAGCCGGTGGGATTGTTGGGGTTGCAGATGTAGATCACGCCGGCATTGGCGTCGGCGGCGCACATCGCCTGCACGTCGTGCGAAAAATCCTTGCGCAACGGCACCTTGATCAACGTAGCGCCATTGCGCGTGGCAGCGCGCCACCCCGATTCGTAGGTCGGGTCGGCAGTGACCAGCGCGGCACTGGGCGAGGTGAAGGCCAGCATCGTGTAATCCAGCGGCTCGGTGGAGCCGGCATAGGCCATCAGATGGTTCACCGGCAACTTGAGCTCTGCCGCCAGCGTGGTCATCAGTTCCATCTGGACCTCGCGCAGATAGCGCCCGCCCTGCGGTGCAATCTGCGCAATGGCCCTGACCGCTGCTGCGGACGGGCCATCCGGGAACTCGTTGGAGCCGATCATTACCGGCGATAACGCGCCTGCCGCTGGTGGCACAACGGCAGCGGTGCGTTCGGCAGCATTGGCAAACAGCGGCAATGCGCCGGTCCCGGCGGCACCGGCAAACAGGGCGGAATCACGCAGAAATCTGCGGCGCGACAGCGGGGTATTCATGGCGCTCTCCAGCAAGGCAACGACGCAAACTCAAGGACGCACGGCGACCACTTCGATCTCCACCCGATACAGCGGATTACCCAGCGCAGCGATCTGGAAGGCCGAGCGTGCCGGCAAATTGGGCTGTTCCTTGGTGCCGAAGAACTGGCGGTAGCCTTCCATGAACCCGTTGAAATCCATCTTGCCGCCCATGGCCGGGTCGCCGACCAGAAACACCTGCATCTTCACCACATCGCCCATGCCCAGGCCGAGCGATTTCAGCTGGTCCTGGATCTGCTTCAACACGCTCACCGTCTGCGCCTTGGTGTCGCCGTAGGCGGCCGCAGAATCCTTCGGCACGCTGGTATCTACCACTGCCGGCACCTTGCCGCTGACATACACGGTGGCCTTGCCGGCCGGAACCTCCACCGCCGCGGCAATGGGGAAATCGCTATTGGGAATCTTGTGGCGGATCACCTCGGCAGCAGTTGCAGGGCTGAGGCCTGCAGACAACACGACGGTGGCAACGAGGGCATTGACGGCGGGACGGAACATGGCGACTCCTTGGAAGAGAGAATCAGTGGCGCAGCAGTTTGACGTCGTCGGCGGTGACACGCTCGGCATGGTCATTGCCGAAATGGGTACGCACATAGCTCACCACTTCGGCCACCTGACGATCTGTGAGCATGTCGCCAAATCCCGGCATGCCGGCGTTGCCGTCGAGCACCATCATGGTGACGTAGGGCGCAGCCGCCAGCTTGGGATTTCCCGCAAGCGCCGGGTATTCGCCGGCACCCTGCGCACCGCTGCCGGCCGGCATGTGGCAGCCCTGGCAGACCGCACGGTAGACATGCTCGCCGGAGGCGGCGGCGAACCCCTTTTGTGGATACAGCGCGGTGGCGTCGGAACTTTGCGCCTGCGCATCGCGCAGACCGGGCGGAAGCAGCGCAGCGCCGATGAGCAGCGCAACGGCCGCAGCACACACACGTGGCAACAGACTCATGCGCGACCTCCGCCGGCAATGACCTTGCGATGCAGGCGGCCGACGACATCGTGTGCCGACAGGATCGCGCCCTCCTGCCAGGCCGGGATATAGGACACATGCTCGCCCGCCAACGCCAGGCGGCCGTCGATCTGACAGAGCGGCTCGTAATGTTCGGCACGCGCCTGCTCGCTCCACATGCCGAAGCAGCCGTGGGTAAACGGCACACGGTGCCAACCGACCGCAATGCCGTTTTCGAATTCGCGCGGATATTGCGGGTGCAATTGCGTTCCGTATTCGACGGCCTTGCGCACCCGCTGCTCGGGACTCATCGAAGTGAATTGATAGGCATCCAGCCCCCACACGTAGGCCCCGAGCAGCACCCCCTTGCCGGCGCTGTGGTAACCGGTGCTGGGATAGCTGATCAAGGTGATCGGCAGATCGGTGTAGCTGATGCCGCCGTAGATGGCCTCGTCCTCTTCCCAGAAACGCCGTTTGAATTGCAGGCCCACCTTGACCGACGCGGCGTACGGCACCTTGCCGATCGCGGTGGTCATCGCGTCGCTGGCGGTGGTGGGAATCCGGCTGAGCACCGACAACGGAATCGTGCAGATGCACCAGTCCGCGCTGGCCATGCGTTCTTCGCCGCCGCGGGTGGCGTCCTGCCAGGACACGCGCACGCCGCTGCCGTCCTGATCGATCTTGGTGACCTTGGCGTTGTAGGTGATGGCATCGCCGAGCTGGCGCGCGAACGCCTTGCCGATCTGGTCCATGCCGCCCACCGGCTGAAACATGGTGGTCTGCATTTCGTAGTTGTTGCCGGCCGCCAGCGTGGTCCATAGCCGCGAACGCAGCACGTCCTGCACGCTGAAGGGGTCTGAAAATTCCGGTTTGCCCGACAAGCCACCACCGGGGTAGCGCGAAAAGCCACGCCGCTCGCTGCTGTCCTTGCCTTTGACGTAGCCGAAGTTGCGATCGAGCGCGCCCCAGCTGCGTAGCGATTCCAACAGCACCTCCTGATCTTCGCGGCTGACTGCCGTATCCAGTGCGTGCTGCTGTGTGCACTTGGCCAGCAACTCGGAGACATGGCCCTTGTAATCGGCATCGATCGCGCGGAAGCGCTGCGGTTTGCCATCGAAGCCTTTCTGGCTATGCAGTAGCGCGTTGTAATTGACCTGGTTGAACGCTTCCAACGCCACACCGAACTGCTTGCAGTAACTCAACACCGCCTTGTGGTGATGCGGAATGCGCCACGGCCCCGGATTGAGATACAACCCATCGTCGAACTGACAATGCTGGGTTGCACCGCCGAGTTCGGTGTAACGATCGCCACCACGCAACGTCCAGTTACGGCCACCGGGGCGGCCGTTGTATTCCAGCACCTGCACGCGATAGCCGGCCTTGCGCAGTTCGAAGGCCGCTGTCATCCCGGCCAGACCCGCGCCCAGAATCAGCACCGATGCGCCCTTCGGGTCGCCATCCAGCTGCATTGGCCCTGTAAAGCGCGATTCGGCCGCCATGCCCAGGCTGCTCATCGCCTGATACATCATCGCGCCGCCAGCGGTCATGCCGATGCGCGCCAGCAATTGCCGCCGCGTCATCGCCCCAGTGTGATTGCCTTGCATCAACGCACATCCCCTGCATGTCGTGGACAGTCGCGCGGCCGGCCACAATGCCGGCCGCGTCGATCACTCAAAATCGGTAAGACAGGCTTGCGAACAGCTGGCGTGGTGCGATCAACTGGTACGAGCCGGAGCTTTCGTTGGGAAACACCGCGCCGATCGCATCGTCTTTGTCGAACAGGTTGTAGGCCGACAATTGCAAGCGGCCACCGGCAAGAAACCCGGCATCGCCGCCTTGATACCCAACGCTGCCATTGACGATGAAAGTGGCATCCACCTGGTCGGTATTGAGCGTGTCGCCGTAGCGCTTGCCGGTGTATTTGGTGTCGAGGTTGGCGAAGAAGTGCTCGCCTTCCCAACCGCCGTTGACGCTGAACATCAGCTTTGGCGCATCGGGCACGTCATTGCCTTTCACCTGCACCAGCGCGCCGCTGACCGGGCCGAAGTAGTTGTCCTGAAACTCGGAGGTGTTCCAGGTCAACGATGCACCCAGCCGCCAGCCCGGCGCCGGCTTCCACATGCCGGACAGTTCCGCACCATAGGTCTGCACGTCGCCGACGTTGGCGTACACGGTGGGCGCCACCACCAGCGGGTCCGGGTCGGTCAACGCGATGATGCGGTTGGAATAATCGATCTTGTAGGCGGCTAGATAACCGCTCCACTGCGTGGATTCGGCACGGATACCGATATCGATGTTGGTGGATTCTTCCGGTGCGATATCCGGATTGAATGCACCGGAGGTCAGCGCCAGCCGCGGCGCGGAACTGAAGTTTTCCGCGTAGTTGGCAAACACCTGCACGCCCTCGGCCAGCTGGAAGCTTGCACCGACCTGCGGCTGAAACCAGTCGCTGTTCTTGATGGTCACCGCGCGACGCACACCGACGTTGAAGTCGTCCAGATTGGCGATCCCGTTGTAGTCGCGTTTGACATCCAGCCCCTTGGCACCGAATTCCATCGTCAACCGATCATCCAGCAGGCGCAGCGTGTCCTTGACGTAGAGCTGCTTCACCTCGGTGGAGAAGTGGTTGTCGTAGTAGATGACGATGGGCAGAGCGTTCTTGAGTAAAGCGCCGGTGGCCGGGTCCAGGTTGTACAGCGGGCGCACCTGATCGAAGTCGTAACTCTCGTACCAGGCGCCCACTTCCAGCTTGTTGTGCTCGGTCTCCCACGCCACGGCCGTGGTCAAACCGTAGCGATCGCCGCCCATGATTTCTTCGCGCCGCGTCATCGCACCGACGCGGGTGACATTGCCAGTGGCATCGACGATCTGCGGATCGTTGATGGCGATATCGGTGCGCCCTGGGGTGCCGGCAATCGCATCGTTGTACAACCCGGTGGCGGTACTCGGCGGCGTGCCGCCGACGCCGTAGCCGTGCTTGTTTTCGTAGTAGCCGGTGAAGGTGATGCCGATGGCGTCGTTGAACATGAAATCGCCGTGCAGGCTGAGCAGCGAATCGCGGCGGCCGTTTTGCCATTCGCTGTAATGCTCGGCATCCACTTCCGGATTGCCGGTGATGCGTTCGTGCAGATCCCACGACACCGAACCGTCGGAGTTGTACGACTGCACGTCGTAATCCTTGCGGTTGTTGTAGATCCAGCCCAACGTCAGGCTGCCGGCATCCCATGCCTGGCGCACCTTGGCTTCGAAGTGATCGCTCTTCTGCGTGGCCGGTTCCATGTCCCACACCCCACCCTGCGTGCGCGATGCGGAGAGGTAGGCACTCGGCCCGCCGTCCCACCACTCCGGCGTATCCAGACGCACAAAACTGCGTACCAAATCGTCCGAGCCGATGGTCTGGGTGAGATTGCCGCTCCAGCTATCGCCGCCCTTGGGTGGCAGGCTGGTGTAGCGGATCGCACCACCGAGTGCGTGATAGGAGGACTGGGTGACATCGCCCGAGCCGGCGGACACCGTGACATCGAGCAGGTTCTCGCTGGAGACGTAGCGTGTGATCGGCCCGCCTTCGCGGGTGTCGAAGGTTTCGATCGGAATGCCGTCCAGCGTCACGCCGATCTGGTTGGCGGAAAATCCGCGAATGGTCATCGAATCGCCGAACTCATACAGCCCGAACGGGTCGGTGGTCTGCACGTTGACGCCGGGCAGACTGGCCAGCAGCTGTTGCGGTGCCACGCCCGGTACCTGGGCCTGGATCTCGTCCATCGAAATGGAGGCAGTGGTACGTGTGGAGCCGGTGCCGACCACGCTGACCGCGTCCAGGGTGCGTGCGTCCTGCGCCAGTGTCGGCAGGCTATGCGCGCCGGACATCAGCAGGGTCATCGAGGCGAGCGTGTGGCGACGCGTGGCGGCGGTGAGAATGGCGGCCATCGCGGTCGCCAACTGATCGGTGTTCAAGCGCTTAGGCATGCAATCGACCCCTGGAAAGTGCTGCGTGCTGAGTGACCGGACCCGCTCCCCAAGACCGGCTGATACCGCAGATGCGGCATGGATCGACCATACCCAGCGAGGTTGCGCCGCAGACGCGGTGCGGAGGGTAGGGTCTGCGCATGCGGGTAGGTTCTTACCGAGCTAGAACCTTTGAATCCGTAGCGCAGATGCTCAGGTTGGCGTGCCGATGGACGCGCAGGGCTTTAGCGATAAGGCGTGCGCGACCGCCGTACGCGGGTGTGAGACGTCGCGCGCCACGCGCCTACCCGTTCGCGCGTATCCGGGCATAGCAGATCCCGCATGCTTGCGATGCGGCGGCAGATCGACAACGCTGCGTGCTCACCTCATGAGCACGCCCCATGTCGCCTGTACGCCCGTCCTTGCTGCTGCTCGATTTCGATGGCGTGTTGGCCAGCTATTCGCGCCCGCGCCGGCTGGCCGCATTGGCAACTGCAGCTGCATGTCCGCCGCAGCGCGTGCAGCAGGTCCTGTTCGAACAGGGACTGGAGCGTGCCTACGATGCCGGTGAGCTCGACACGCAGGCCTATCTGACGCAATTGAGCGACGGGCTGGGACATCCGATCGACCGCGCCACCTGGATCGCGGCACGCGTGGCAGCGTGCCGCGCAGATCCCGCGGTGGTAGCGCAGGTGCTGGCGGTGTCGGCGACGACCGCGGTGGCAGTGCTCACCAACAACGGCCCGTTGATGGCGGAAGCGATCGCGCAACTCGTGCCATCGCTGTTTCCGTTATTGCAGGGCCGCGTACTGTGCAGCGGTGCGCTGGGCGGCAGAAAACCGCAGCTGGAGGTGTATCAGCGCGCGCTTGCGCAGCTGGGTGCGGAACCGGCACGCACCTTGTTCGTCGATGACCTATTCGTCAACGTCCGCGGCGCCCGCGCCGCCGGATTGCATGCCGATACCGTGCGCGATGCGCGTGCATTGCGGCGTGTGTTGAAGCGGTATGGGTTGGGGTGAAATAGGGAATCGGGAATCGGGAATGGGGAGTTGGGAGTTGGGAGTTGGGAGTTGGGAGTTGGGAGTTGGGAGTCGGGAGTCGGAAGTCGGAAGTCGGAAGTCGGAAGTCGGAAGTCGGAAGTCTGATCAGCGTTCGCCGACCTGCGTGAGAGATCAACCCTGTGCCGAGAGGCCAGCAACACTTACATCTGCACGCGAATGCGCTGGCAGGCAACACACCACCCGAGTGGACGAATGCCGCCACGCTGCAGTGAATCAGGCCGAGCACACGATCATCGATATCCCATCCGCCCGCGTGCCCTCCTCCGCGCACGCGCGAGGAAAACACGGTCAATCGTGCACAAATACGCAACCAGACCAGTCGAAGTAAAACCCAACTGCACCAACTAGCCCCTCTCCCGTCGGGAGAGGGGTTGGGGTGAGGGTCCGGGGTTGCGATACAGGGCCGTCACCTAGACACCGCCTTACGCAATCCACAAACGCACCCGCTCACGCGTCACACGCCTTACCAATCAGCGCCCTACCAGCCACCAACACGCAACCGACCAAGCAACCCGTTACCGCTGCGCGGCGTACTCGGCAATCGCCAGGCGCAGACGCGCCAGGCCGTCGGCCAGCTCGGCGTCGGTCAGATTGAGTGCCGGCACAAAACGCAGCACATCCGGGCCGGCCTGCAATACCAACAAGCCATGCTTGGCTGCCAGATCCAGCAGCGCACCGGCCTGGCCGGCATGCGCCGGTGCCAGCACCGCGCCGAGCATCAACCCACGCCCGCGCACCTGTGCGAACAGGTCGAACTCGGCATTGAGCGCGTCCAGGCCCGCACGTAACGCCGCCGACTGCCGCTCCACATTTTCGGCAATCTGCGGCGAAGCCAGCTTGCGCAGCGCCACGCGCGCCACCGCAGCAGCCAGCGGATTGCCGCCGAAGGTGGTGCCGTGCGCACCGAACTGCATGGTCTCGGCGACCTTGGGGCCGGCCAGCATCGCGCCGATCGGGAACCCGCCACCCAGCGCCTTGGCCAGCGTCACGATGTCCGGCGTCACCTGCTCCTGCCAATGCGCGAACAACGTGCCGGTGCGGCCCATGCCGCATTGAATTTCGTCCAGCACCAACAAGGCATCGTGTCGATCGCACAGTGCACGCACCTGCGCCAGGAAGCCCGGCGCCGCCGGCATCACCCCGCCCTCGCCCTGGATCGGCTCCAGCATCACCGCGGCTACGTCGCCGCTGGCCATCGCCGCTTCCAGCGCCGCCACATCGTTGAAATCCACATAGCGGAATCCGCCCGGCAGCGGCTCGTAGCCTTCCTGATATTTCGGCTGTGCGGTGGCGGTGACCGAGGCCAGCGTGCGGCCGTGGAAGCTACCGCGGAACGTCACGATGACGCGCTTGTCGGCTGGGCGGCCCTGATTGCTTGCCCATTTGCGCACCAGCTTGATGGCCGCCTCGTTGGCTTCGGTGCCGGAGTTGCACAGAAAGACTTTTTCGGCAAAACGCGACGCGCCGACCAGTTCCTCGGCCAGCCGCAGCGGCGGCTCGCTGTAGAAGATGTTGCTGGTGTGCCACAGCTTGCCCGCCTGCTCGGTGAGCGCGGCGACCAGATCCGCATCGTTATGGCCCAGCCCGCTCACCGCGATGCCGGAGGACAGATCCAGATATTCGCGCCCCGCGTCATCCCATACGCGACTGCCCTGACCGCGCTCCAGCACCACCTGGCGCGGGCGATACACCGGCAGGTAGTAGTGCGCGAGGGACAGGGGCGAATCGGCAGCGGTGCTCATGATGGTGGGTCGCAGAAGCGGAGGGAGAACCCGCATTCTCGCGCATTCGCCGGCCTGCGGCACAATGTGCGCATGCGCCCTTTCTCCGATCCTCAGCTCACTCCCGCCACCACCGACGGCTGGCGCCGGCAGTGGTTCGACATCATCTACCGCCACGACACGCGCCCATCGCGTAATTTTGACCTGATGCTGGTGGTGGCGATCCTGACCAGCGTGATCGTGATCATGATCGACAGCGTGCCGCGCATCCATGCGCATTCGGCGCACTGGCTGGTGCCGCTGGAATGGGCATTCACGGTCCTGTTCACCATCGAATACGTGGCGCGCCTGGCGGTGGTGCGGCGCCCGCTGCACTACGCGCTCAGCGTGTGGGGCGTGATCGACCTGTTGTCGATTCTGCCCAGCTATCTGTCGTTCTTCGTGCCGGGCGCACAGACCCTGCTGGTCGTGCGCGTGCTGCGCATCCTGCGCCTGTTCCGCATCCTCAAACTCACCCGCTATATCCAGGAAAGCGGGCAATTGGTGGACGCGCTATGGCGCAGCCGCCGCAAGGTGCTGGTATTCCTGTTCACCGTGCTGACCATCACCGTGATCGCCGGCGCCACGATGTATGTCATCGAAGGCCCGCAACACGGCTTTACCAGTATCCCGACCAGCATGTACTGGGCCATCGTCACCATGGCTACGGTGGGCTTTGGCGATCTGGTGCCGCAAACCACGCTGGGCCGCTTCGTCACCTCGGCACTGATCCTGATCGGCTATAGCATCATCGCCGTGCCCACCGGCATCTACACCGCCGAGCTTGCCACCACGCTGCGCGAAGGCGGCCACACCGGTCGGCGCGACGTTCGCAACTGCGCCCGCTGCGGGCTGGAAGGCCACGCATCGGACGCGCGCTATTGCCGGCAATGCGCCGAGCCGCTGCCGGATATCGCCAACGGCTGACACAAGGCGGCAGCGCGCAGGCATCGACGGGAGGCAAATCACGTGGTGGGCATCACCACCGTAAGCTGTGTGACCGGTGCGCAGGCAATCGCCGCCCACACTGCCGCAGCACGAGCTTGGCGCATCCGTCTCGCAGCACAGTGGCCAACCAACAATCGGCGCGCCATCGCCGGCCCGTTGCGGACCGCCTGACCGAAGCGACCCACGTCCCGCCCATGCAGCCCTGGCACCCGAAAGAGCGCGCCAGGTGTTGAGCGCAGCCGGTGCAGGTCGCGCTTACTGCGACATGCGGTTACTCATGTCGATCAAATCGTTGTAGCTGGCCAGCACTGCCTGACGCGTGCCGCCCGGCGGGATCGAGCCGCTTTCCAGCAGCATCTGCTCGCTCTTGCTCAGCGGTGTGTTGGTGCGGATGCGCTCGACCAGACGTCCGGACTCGCGCGCCAGCTTATCGGCAGCGCGTTCCATGTGTCCCCACATCGCATCGCCCTGGCCCACCTTGGCTTTCTGCGCCTCTTCCAGAATGCTCTGGTAACGCGCGAGCTGGCTTTGCGCTGCCGCAAGATCCGGTGCATTGCTATCCAACACCTGTACCAGATGCTTGCCTTCGCCGGTGATCTTCAAGTGATACCACGACGCGCTGCGGCCTTCTTCCTTTTCGATCGCATCGATCCGCGCCTGACGCCGGGTGTCTTCGTTGCGGTCCAGTGCCGCATTCATCGCGTCGCCCGCATCGAAGAACGCTGCGTAGGCCTGCATCAACGGCGCATGCAGCGCACGCATGCCCTTACCGTCGTCGCGCAGATAATCCTCGCGATCGTAATACCGCACCGCTTCGCCGATGCGCTCATTGAGCGTGGCAAACCGCTGCTGATAGGTCTTTGCGACCGGGTCGAGTTCGGCATTGGCCGGTTGCTGCGCCAATGCGGCAGTCATCGGTGCGCCGCAAGCCTCGACCCGATGCGACAGCACCGTTCCCGGTGCACGGATATTTTCTTCCTTGCCCGTTGGCCCGGCCTGCGGGTCCTTCATCCAGCCGGTGTAGGTCTGGTAACTCTCATGCAGCGGCTGCTGGATACCGTTGAAGCAGGCGATGTAGGCATTGATCTTGTCGGCATCGGGCGCAGCCGCAACCGGCGCATCTTTCTGGCAGCCGGCGAGCAGTGCGGCAAGTGCAACCGCTGCGCTGAGCGGTGCGTAACGACGTGGATGGCGCATGCGGTGGTTCCTGTGCAGTGGTGAAGAAATGAGGTGAGGTGAGGTGAGGTGAGGTGAGGTGAGGTGAGCAACAGTCGACCGCGCGCGTTGTCGTCAGCGCCGGGCGTATGGCCGCACGCGCTGCATCGTGCGATGACGCTGGCAACTACTGTCGATTGCTCTCGGACACCAACGCGTTGTAGGTATTGAGCAACTTGCGCGGCGATCCTTCCGGCGCCAGCGAGGGGCTATCGAGCCAGCCCTGTTCGATGCGGCTGTAGGGCGTCTTGTCGACCACGCGTTTTACCCGCGCCTTGGCCTGCCTGCGGAAGTCTTCCGCAGCGGTTTCGAAGCTGTTCCATTTGAGTTTGTCCGGCTCCTGGTCGGCCACCTTGGCATGCGCCTCGTCGGAGAGGCGGTTGAAGCCGTCCAGCAGCGTGTTTGCACGCGCGGTGTCGAACTGATCTTCCTGCAGTACGTCGGTCAGTTGCTTGGCATCGAGCATCATCGACAGCCGGTAATACTCGCGCGTGCGTCCCTCCTCCCGCTCCAGCGTCTTGAGCGTTTCGCGATGCGCTGCATCGTTCTGCGCTTCCAGCTCGGCACCGAATGCGCTGCTGGCCTCGGCATAACGCTCCAGCGCCGCCATCAACGGCGCGTGCAGTTGCTTGCCCTTGGCGAACTGGTCGTCTTCATCATCCTGACGCGCGTAGTAATCGGCCACCTGGTGACTGATCGGCCGCAGCACCTGCAAGGCCGCGTGATACTGCCGGGCCGCCGCATCCAGTGCCGGCAGCGACGGTTGCGCCGCAGCCGCCGCGCTGACCGGCGCATCGCACGCCTTCATGTCGACGTCGCTGATGTCGTAGGGGCCGGCCACGCGCGTTTCGCGCCCGCTGGGGCCGGCGGCTGCATCGTCGATCGAACCGGTGTAATGCTTGGCACCGGTATGCACCGGCAGATCGACGCGGTTGAAGCAATCGATATACGCACCGAGCTTGGCGTTGAGCGCATGCTGCGCATCGCTCGGCGCATCGGCGCTCTTGCTTGCCGCCGCGTTGCCGGTCGGCGTGGTCTGTTTGCTGCAGCCGGCGCAGAGCGCAAGCACGAACAGGGCGGGCGCAAACGCGCCGGGCTTCAGGAACACAGGCAAACGTCCTTGTTGGAAACGATTTCAGCCGCGCACGATAGCAAACTGCGGCGTGAAATCATCGTGCTCGGCAGCGAAGTGGACGGCGGCGTTCGTCTGCGCGGCAGGCGGTGATGCGCACAAGGTCAATCCGTTTTTTCGTGGACGAATGACTCGCAGCGTCTGCATCGATGTATCGGCGCACGGCCACCTGCACCGGGCGACAAGGACCAGAGCGAGCAATCGACAGACAGGTGTGGACGACGCCCCCAGCACCGCAGCGTATGCGTCGTACACGCCGTGCCGAGCACCGGCCGCGCCCGCCTGTCGGCTACGCAGTCGCTCTGTAAGCCACTCAGTCGAGAAACAGATCCGGCAACAGGCTCCGTGACGGATCGACCGCATAACCGCTGAAGTCGGTGACGCCGGCCTGCGTCAGCACCGCTTCGTCGATCAGAAACTGCCCGTGGAACCCGGCCGCAGTGCGGGTCAGCACCGCATGCGCCGCATCGGCCACGATCTCCGGGCGACGGCAGGCAGCGGCGTCCACGCCCGGCAGCATGTTGACCGCATCGGTGGCAATCACCGTGCGCGGCCACAACGCATTGACCGCCACGCCCTGCGGGCCGAACTCAGCGGCCAGCCCCAGTGTCACCAGACTCATCCCCATCTTGGCCAGCGTGTAGCCGGTATGCGCACCCCACCACGCCGGATTCAACGATGGCGGCGGGGCAAGGCTGAGGATGTGCGGATTGGGCGTCTTCAACAGATGCGGCAGGCAGGCTTGCGCGCACACAAAACTGCCGCGCGCGTTGACCTGTTGCATCAGGTCGAAGCGCTTCATCGGCGTGTCCAAGGTGCCGCGCAACCAGATCGCACTGGCGTTGTTGACCAGGATATCGATGCCACCAAACGCTTCCACGGTGGCGGCAACGGCGGCGTGCACCTGCGCTTCGTCGCGGATATCGCATTTGAGCGCCAGCGCCTTTCCACCTGCCGCAACCACTGCTGAGGCAGCGCTATGAATGGTGCCAGGCAACTTGGGATTGGCCACCGCCGATTTGGCCGCGATCACCACATTCGCCCCATCGCGCGCCGCCCGCAACGCGATCGCCAAACCAATCCCACGCGAGGCACCAGTGATTAAGAGCGTTTTGTCTTTTAGCGTCATGGGAATCGGGAATCGGGAATCGGGAATCGGGATCGGGATCGGGATCGGGATCGGCAATCGCAAGAGCTTAGCGCCTTGAACGTCCAGCAGCCGACCAACAACCAACTCACGCGATACGCTTTTGCGAATCCCTAATGCCCAATCCCGGCTACTCAGGGCTTCGGCCCCTGCCCTTCGTTGTCTTCCCAGTGCAGGATGCGCCGGGTCACAAAGCGGTAGACCGGTTTGCCGGTGGCGAACCACAGCTCGCGCACCCATGACCTGCGCTTGAGCACGCGACGTTCCACCGGCGTGATCGCGGCCGGGCAATACATGCGCTTGTGCTTGAGCAGGTGACGCAGGTCCTCGCGTGCAAGCAGACGCATCCAGCGCGCGCGAGGGTGGCCGCGCACCGCCAGCTGGAAATCGATCACCGCCGGGCTGCCATCGTCCTGCACCAGCCAGTTGGCTTCCTTGGCCAGATCGTTGTGGGCCACGCCACACCGATGCAGCTGCTGCAACAGCCTGCGCGCCTGCCTGAAATACGCCAGATCACCGCGTGGCGGGCGCTGGTACATCGCATCGCCGGCCAGATAGCTGCGGTCCAGATGGCGCCCATCCCAATGCAACAAGCGTGGCGTGTGCGGCAGGCCATCCAGCTGCCGCAGCGCCAGCGCTTCGCGACGTGCCAGCCACCAGGCCACCCCACGCAGAAGCCATGGCGCCACGCTCAGGTCGCGCCGCACGAACACCCGGCCAGCGTCGCGGATCAACAAAATGCGCCCGAACGTATCGGACTTCAGCGGGAGATTGTCGGCGGGCTCGTGACTCATTCCCCATTGTAGGCGGGCAGCCCGCATCGCCGTACTGCCGTTGCAGAGCGTGCCGATCACACACACCCGCACCGTGGCCTGGTTGCAACCTCAGGTGAAGCCAACCGGCCGATGTGAGCATGGCGCAAGTCAGTCGTCGCCCTGCCCACTTATAATTCGGGAATGAACTCATGGATCGACGCCACGCTGGAGTGGATCGGACACCACCCCACCTTGGCTGGCGTGGTGATCTTTGCCATCGCATTCTGTGATGCGGTGATCGTGCTCGGTGCCATCGTGCCCGCGCTGCCCTTGCTGTTCGCCATCGGCGTGCTGATCGGGCTCGGCCAGATCAACGGCCCCTACGCAGTGGTGTGCGCCACCCTGGGGGCGTTTATCGGCGATGCGCTGAGCTTCTGGGTGGGCCATCGCTGGGGCCACCAGCTGCACACGTATTGGCCGTTTCGGCGCTATCCCCAGTTGCTGGAACGCGGTGAGCTGCTGTTCCGACGCAACGCCTTCAAGAGCATTTTGATCGCGCGCTATGTTGGCGCGGTGCGGCCGTTCGTGCCCGCCATCGCCGGCATGTCGCACATGCCGTTCAAGCGCTATCTGTTCGCCAGCGGGCTGGCCTGCGTGTCGTGGGCGCTGCTGTTTCTGGTGCCGGGCTGGGTGTTGGGCACCGCCTACGATGCGGTCGCTGCAGTCGCCGGGCGCCTGTTCGTGGTGGTCACCCTGCTGGCCGCGGTGATCGGCCTGGCCTGGGCGGTGGTGTTGTATTCGTACCGCTGGTCGGCAGGCCATCTGGATGCACTGCTGGCGCGATTGCTGGAGTGGTCGCATCGGCACCCGGTGCTGGGCAACTGGTCGGTCAGCGTGTTCGACCCACGCCGGCGCGAATCGGTCCCGCTGGCGATGATGGCGCTGATGCTGTTGCTGCTGGGCTGGGGTTGGTTCGTGTTGCTGATGGTGGTGCTGGCGCATGGCGAACCGCTGCGCGTGGACCTGGCCGTGCACGATTTGATGCTGGCGCTGCGCAACCCGCTGGCCGACTACCCGATGGTGGCGCTGGCCTCGCTGGGCGATTGGCAGGTGTTGCTGCCGGCGATCGCCGCAGCGATGGGCTACCTGGCCTGGCGTCGGCGCTGGATGGCGGTAGCGCATTGGGTGATCGCACTGGCGTTTGGCCTGGCCCTGACGCAGTTGCTGGGCGCCACCGTGCAGGTCGTGCGCCCGCCGGCCGCCAGCAGCGGGTTCGGATTTCCGTCGGTGGCGGTCACCATGGCCACGATCGGGTTCGGGTTTTTCGCGCTGTTGATCGCACGCGAACTGCCCGGCCGCCGCCGCGTGTGGCCGTATCTGGTCAGTGGCGCCATCGTCTCGCTGATCGGCTTTGCGCGCCTGTACCTGGGGGCGCATTGGCTCAGCGATGTGGTCGGCGGCATGTTGTTCGGCATCTTCTGGCTGCTGGTGCTGGGCATTGCGTATCGCCGCCGCGCCACGCGCGCGTTCTGGGTCAAGCCGGTGTCGTGGATCTTCTACGGCGTGTTCGTGAGCTGCGCGATCTTCTTTGCGCCGCGTAATCTCGGCACCAAGCTGGCCAAGTTCGAACCGCCACCGCCGCTGCTGATGGATCTGCCCGCCAGCGACTGGTGGGAGGGTCAATGGCGGCTGCTGCCGGCACGTCGCAATGAATTCGACGACGACCAGCGCTGGCCGCTGGACGTGCAGGTGGCCGGCCCGCTCGCGCCGCTGCAACGCCAGCTCGAAGCACGCGGCTGGCGGGCACAACCGCAGGCTGGCTGGGAACAGGCATTGCACCTGCTGGATGTCAGCGGCCGCCCGGACGAAGTACCGATTCTGCCGGCCACGCTGGACACACAAGTGGAAGCCTTGTTGATGGTGCGTCACGCCGCGCCCGGGCACGTGCATGTATTGCGCCTGTGGCCTGCAGCCGCGCGACTGCAGCCCAGCGCACAACCGCTGTGGGTAGGCAGCACGCAGACCTTGCGCTACAGCCGCCACTTCAGCCTGATCGGCCTGTGGTACCCATTACGCGGCGTGGACCCTGCGCTCAGCGCGTTGCGCGACGCACTCGGCCCGCTGCCGCATCGTGTGGAGCAGCGTCGCCGCTCGCAGGTGCCGGTGATCCTGATCGACAGTACGTCGGGAAATGCGGTGCGGCGAGAGGACAAAGACAACGCCGCACCGCAGACGGAAACCACTGCGTCCGATCTGGCTGCATCGGGTCAGCCACAACAGCGCCGTTGATCGATCGGGTAACGGCGGCGATCGGCAAGCGAACGCGCAGTCCTGTAGATAAGAACTGCTAATAAAAATTTTTAAACGATGTCTCGATGGCAGCAACGCGTTGCGTTGCTTAGATGCAGCCTGATGTTTAGGTCAACAGCCTTGGTGAGAGCGGCTAACAAAACGTAGCTAGCAGTCGTCAGGTGGGTGTGGACGACGCGCAGGAACTGGAGTGTACGAGTGGATTCTGAGCACCAGCCGCGCCCGCCTGGCGGCTGCACAGTCCTTTTGCTAGCTGCTCTTAGTCGAGGGCGAGGACACCGCACCAGGACGTTGGTCGTTAGCTGCGTAAAAGAGCTGGTCGTCTCGCGCGTCGCAGTGGCCTGCTGATGCGGATCGCACACATATGTGAGCTAGCAAAGTAGAAACACATCATGCATTGCTTGCACCAAGCACACCGACCATCTCGACTGGCCCTTGCCCGCCCACCGTCGCGGGACCTTACGCGGCATGGATGCCGCGTAAGAGCCTCCAGGGACGGATTCACGGCGTGTCCCGTGATGGTGGGCGGGCAAGGGCCCTGCACCCAAGCCGCAGATCAGCCGCTCTACAACCAAAGCATCCGCACCATTCCATTACCTCTCAAGGTGACCGAGAGCTTGTGCTTCAGCGCCGTCTGGATGGGCACAAGCCGCACTGGTCAAGGGCGCGACGCAGTCACCACAACACTCCATCCACCGGCTGCATCGGCTCCGGTGCGGGTTCACCAATCGCCTGCAGGGCATCGATTTCCACCGTGCGGCACATGGTGTCCAGCGGCAGGTCGTGGATGGTGTTGGCGAACGGGTCGACCAATTCATCGCCGATCTTCAGCACCGCCAAAAACATCAAGCCGGCGACCGTCGATCCTACCGGCGTGGCGTATTGCAACGTTTCCACCAGGCCGATCGGCAACAGCACGCAAAACAGGCGCGTAAACAGGTTCGGATAGAAGCGGTACTGATACGGCAACGGCGTATTTTTCAGACGCTCCATGCCGCCCTGCGCGTTGGCGATATCCACCAGAATGCGCTCGACGCTGGCCTGCTGGATGCTGTCGATCCAGCCATCGCGACGCGCCTGTTCCACCGCACGGCCGGTCGTGTCGAGCAAGCCATTGGCCACGTTCGTGCGCGTGATCACCGCTGCCACTTCGTCGGCATCCAGCCGCGACTGCAAGGCCATCGCCACCGGCAACCGCCGCAGCTGGCAGCGCAATGCATTGACATAGGCGATCTGCCGTAGCGCGATCGTGCGCCCCAGCGCTGCGGCTTCCGGCGCAGACAGAATGCTGACGCTCAAGCGCACCAGGTTGCGCGATGCATTGATCATCTGGCCCCATAGCACGCGGCCTTCCCACCAGCGCTGATAGGTGGAATTGGCGCGAAAGCCCAGGAATAACGCCAGTGCCGAACCGAAAATGGTCAGCGGCAATGCTGGCGCGCGGAACGGCAGCACGTAATAGATGATCGTGATCAACACGTCCCAGACAAACAACACTGCCAGGGTCCGCCAGACCTGACTGAACGCATCCGCCACACGCGGTTTCACATCGATGATCAAGGCACACTCCCTCACTAAAAACGCGTATCGCCCTTGCGCGCATCCAGTGCATGGATGCCATCGCTAGCGCACTCAAGCGTGAGAAGTTTGCCGCCACGGCGGTGCAAGTGCGGTGATGGGGCGATAAAAGCAGTGCCTCGCGAGAGCCAAACACTTCTGCGCGATCATTGACTAGCTGCGGCCGATGCCCGGAAGCGGCATGCAGTGCCTATCCACGTTCGCTTCCTTCGCACCCGATGCGCAGCGGCGCCTGCTGATTGGCCGCGCTCAGGGCATCCAGGCCAGCAACTGCTCCAGACGCTGATGCGGGTCGTCCTGCTGCAACAACGAAAGGCGTTGCTGCTCGGTCAATGGCAACAACTCGGCCAGCCGCCAGCCCACCCATGCGGACTGATCCAGCAACCCCGGACCGACCGAGGCAAATTCGCCACCCACCTGTTCGAGCATGCGCTCGAGCACGGTTGCTAACAGGCTGTGCTCGGGGCGCAATTCGTCGTCGGGGTCGGGCTCGCACCAGTTCACCTCGCCCACCAATAGCCCGTTGTCGCGAATACGCGAGCGCTGCACATGAAAGCGACGCATGCCGCGTAGACGCAGCACCAGCACGCCATCGGCGCCGACATCGAAATCCTCGATCCGCACTTCGGTGCCGAACGCCGCCGGCGTTGCCGGTACGCCTACCTCATTGCCATCCAGGATCAGACACACGCCGAAGCTGGTGCCGTTGCGCCCGCATTCGCGCACCAGATCCAGATAGCGGCGCTCGAATACGCGCAGCCCCATCGCCGCGCCCGGCAACAACACGCTGTGCAACGGAAACAGCGGCAAAGCGCTGGTGTCGGCAGTGTCTGCGATCGATGCCATCACGACAGCTGCGCCAGAAAGCGACGCGGTGCGCCGTCGAATCCGCCATTGGACATAAACACCACATGGTCGCCCGGCTGCGCGATGTCGCCCAGCGTCTGCAGCAACGCCTCCACGTCATGCGCCACGTGTGCCTGCCCGCGCACCTGCGCGATGATCGGCGCCGCATCCCATGGCAGCTCGGGACGATGCAGGAACACCACCGCATCGGCATCGTGCAACGACGGTGCCAACGCCTGCGCATGCGCGCCCAACCGCATCGAATTGCTGCGCGGCTCCATCGCCACCAGCACGCGCGCCGCGCCCACCTTCGCACGCAGCCCCTGCAAGGTGGTCGCAATGGCGGTGGGGTGATGCGCGAAGTCATCGTAGACGGTGATGCCGCGCGCCTGCCCCAACACTTCCAGTCGGCGTTTGACACTCTGAAAGTGCGCCAGCGCCGGCATCACCGTTGCCGGATCCACGCCCACCGCATGCACAGCGGCCAGCGCCGCCAATCCGTTGAGCACGTTGTGCCGGCCCACCAGCGGCCACTCCACCTGGCCGATCTCCACGCCGCGATGCGCGACCGCAAACAGGCTGCCATCGGCGGCAATCAAGCGCGCGCTCCACTCCAGCGCCGCATCGAAACCGAAGCGCTCCACCGGCGTCCAGCAGCCCATCGCCAACACCTCGGCAAGCCGCACGTCTTCGCCATTGACGATCAGTCGCCCGCGCGCCGGTACGGTGCGGACCAAATGATGGAACTGCCGCTGGATGGCGGCCACGTCAGGGAAAATATCGGCGTGGTCGTATTCGAGGTTGTTGAGGATCGCCACCAGCGGCCGGTAGTGCACGAACTTGCTGCGCTTGTCGAAGAAGGCGGTGTCGTATTCGTCTGCTTCCACCACGAACGCGCGCCCCTGCCCCAGCCGTGCCGACACGCCGAAATCCTCGGCCACGCCGCCGATCAAAAAGCCCGGCGCGCGCCCGGCCGCCTCCAGCAGATAGCTCAGGATGGTGGTGGTGGTGGTCTTGCCATGGGTACCGGCGACCGCCAGCGTGTCGCGGCCCGGCAGCACCTGCTCGGCCAGCCATTGGGCGCCGGAGCTATAGCGGCGGCCTGCATCGAGCACCGCTTCCACAGCCGGATTGCCGCGCGACAAGGCGTTGCCGATGACCACCTCGGTGGCGTCGGCGGAAATATTGGACGGCGCATAGCCCTGGGCCAGCGAAATCCCGAGCGTTTCCAGCTGGGTGGACATCGGTGGATAGATGGCCTGGTCGCTGCCTTCTACCTGCCAGCCCAGCTCGCGTGCCAGGGCGGCCACACCGCCCATGAAAGTCCCGGCGATGCCGAGGATGTGGAGTTTGCTCATGGAGCACATTGTCGCCGATCACCGGAGTTGCAGGACATTCCGATCCGCACCCGGCGCCGCTGTCAGGAAACTCCTACCGTACTGTCGGGAATTTCCCGATATGCGAACTGCGTCACATCCCTCACTATGCTGAACGCCAGTCGCAGCACCCTTTGGTTCTACTCCCCAAGAGACCAAATCCCCAGGGAGCTCATGCTGTTGGGGCTCTGAGCAAGCTCATTACTGGCGTTATTCTGCCCCGGTCATCTTGTATGGCCGGGGTTTTTCTTTTCCGGGGTCTTGATCTGCAGACGGCGCGGCCAACAGGCACGCGATAAACACAGACCGGGCGTTGCGCCCGGTCCGGGTGACTCAGCGCCCGAGCGCCTTGCTGATGCGTTCCAGCACTTCGTCCAGCGACCCAACGCCATCCACACGCGCCAACTTGCCGCGCTGCTCGTAGAAGCCGATCACCGGCGCGGTGGAATCGGTATAGACCTGCAGACGCTTGCGCACCGATTCGGGGTTGTCGTCCTCACGGCCTTCGGCCTTGGCACGCCCGGCGATGCGCTCGACCAGCAACTCGCTGGCGACGTCCAGCTGCACCACCGCATCCAGTGGCTGACCGATCTTGCTGAGCAGGTTGTCCAGCGCATTGGCCTGCGCCACATTGCGCGGATAACCATCGAGGATGAACCCCTTGGTGACATCGGCCTGACCAAGCCGCGACTCCAGCATGCCGAGCAGGATGTCGTCGGACACCAGATCGCCGCGTGCCATGACTTCCTTGGCCTTCAGGCCGAGCGGCGAGCCGGCGGCCACTTCGGCACGCAGCAGGTCGCCGGTGGAAATGTGCGGGATCTCAAACGTGTCTTTGAGACGTGTCGCCTGGGTGCCCTTGCCCGAACCGGGCGGTCCCAACAGAACCAATCGCATCAGTGGACTCCACTTTCGAATAAAAACGCGTTGCGGTTGGCGGCGTTAGACTCAAGCCTTCGCCGGCACTGACCGTATGGTCGTGCAGCTTACCCCATCCGGGGAATGTCCCGGCACTGTCCCCTGCGCCATGTTTCCATGTGAGGAGTCCGTCCCCCTATGTCCACTGGCAACTTGTTGTATGCCCAATCCGGCGGCGTCACCGCCGTCATCAACGCCACCGCTGCCGGCGTTATCACCGAAGCGCGTGCGCGCAAGATCAAGGTATTGGCCGCCCGCAACGGCATCCTGGGCGCGCTGCGCGAGGAGTTGATCGATACCTCCAAGGAATCGGCGTCCGCGATTGCCGCACTGGCGCAGACACCCGGCGGCGCGTTCGGCTCGTGCCGCTACAAGCTCAAGTCGCTCGAACAGGACAGCGCCAAGTACGAACGCCTGCTCGACGTGCTGCGCGCACATGACGTGCGCTGGTTCCTCTACAACGGCGGCAATGATTCGGCCGACACCGCATGGAAGGTCTCGCAGCTGGCCAAGGCCTACGGCTACCCGCTGCACTGCATCGGCGTGCCCAAGACCATCGACAACGATCTTGCGGTGACCGATACCTGCCCCGGCTTCGGCTCGGCGGCCAAATACACCGCGGTGTCGGTGCGCGAAGCCGCACTGGATGTCGCCGCGATGGCCGACACCTCCACCAAGGTCTTCATCTACGAAGCGATGGGCCGCCACGCCGGCTGGCTTGCGGCCGCAGCAGGGCTCGCAGGTCAGGGCCCGGACGATGCACCGCAGATCATCCTGCTGCCCGAGCGCGCCTACGATCAGGCCGCGTTCCTGGCCAAGGTGAAACAGGTCGTCGAAAAGGTCGGCTGGTGCGTGGTGGTCGCCAGCGAAGGCATCCAGGACGCACACGGCAACTTCGTCGCCGATGCCGGTGGCGCAGCCGACTCATTCGGCCACGCGCAACTGGGCGGTGTGGCCGCATTCCTGGCAGCACAGGTCAAACAGGAACTGGGCTACAAGGTGCACTGGACCCTGCCGGATTACCTGCAGCGTTCCGCGCGCCACCTCGCCTCCAAGACCGACTGGGAACAGGCCCAGGCCGTCGGCAAGGCCGCCGTGCAATACGCACTCAAGGGCATGAACGCGGTGATTCCGGTGATCGAACGCGTCAGCGACGCCCCCTATCGCTGGAAGATCGTGCCCGCCCCGCTGCACAAGGTGGCCAATCACGAAAAGAAGATGCCACCCAGCTTCCTGCGCAAGGACGGCTTCGGCATCACCGACCGTGCCCGCCGCTATTTCGCCCCACTGATCAAGGGCGAAGCTCCGCTGGCCTACGGCAACGACGGCCTGCCGAAGTATGTGACGTTGAAAAACGTGGCGGTGGCGAAGAAATTGCCGGTGTGGGAGGGGTGAGGCGAGCTGCCAACCTGAACGTTTGCGACGGCATCAGTGGCTGACTGCGCAGGAAAGGAGCCCGTTGCGGCCGCCGAAACCGGAATTGCTGTGACGGACTGTCTTCATGGCGGCCGGCAGGTGCCGTTTTGCACCTGCCGTGTGTCGGCTGGAGCCTAAACTGACAAAGAGGACGCTCCACAGGCAAATGCCGCGATCGGCTGTAGGGATTTCCTTACAAAAAGCTGGCAGACCAAGCCAGGCGGCGCCTGGGCGGCGACCCCGCGGGTAAGGCAATACCTCATTAGTAGAAATTTGGTTAAGTGTGTGCCACAGTTCGCACCAAACCTGCCTCATCGCGCATAAGGATCATGGCCCAGCAGGCAATCATCTCCAGTCTTCCCCGGTGGTCAGCCAGTGCCGCCGGGGAGTCTGTGTCTGGACGAAACGGCCTCACTCACCCGCGACGAGCGCATGATTTATAAAGCCGGACCGTCCCGCTGAACGCGCATCTGGCATTCACCGCTGTTTTTGCTGCCGCTGTTCCCGCCACTCATCTATACCGAAAAGATCGACGAGACTCGCCATGACCGCACGTTCCTGCCGCCTCCGCCATCCGATTTCCCGCCTTGCCGCCGGCCTGCTGCTAAGCATCGGGCTGTGTGCAGGCTCCGCCAACGCGCAAGTGGTCATCGTCAACCCGACGGGAGAGGGAAAGGATATCGCGGAGTATGCGGAACAGGCCAAGCGCTGGGCTGAGACAGCCAGGCAGTATCAGCAGGAGTTGGATCATTACAAACAGCAACTAATCAATTTGACGAGTTTGAACTTTCTGCGCCCCCCTCTGGACGATAAGTTCGTCTTGCGGGAACCAGGCTACGGTCTTGAGTTCGCCTGCCCGGGAGCACAAGCCAGCGGCATCGCAGGCATTCTCGAGCAGATCAAGTCCATCGCCCCCACGATGACCGGGAAGATGGCAGAGGAGCAGATGAAAGTCTGCGCCCGCATTGTCATGGCGCAAAATGCCCAATACAACGAATCAGTCACCATGCTCAAGCGCCTGGTGCAGCGCAACACCGAATTTGAGGCCATTGAGCGCCAACGCGGTAGAGTGGGTACTAAACAAGGCGCATTGGCAGCCAACGACAACGAAGTAAAGCGTTTCACGGCACGTAATGCGCTGGAAATGAGTCATTGGGAAGCCAAGATGAAAGCCTACGACGTCTATATTGCGGGACTCAAGGATGACCAGACCTTGCTGGCCAAGCGCGCACTGGAAGGCGACAAGGGCAATTTGCTGGGACAGGTCGTGCAAGCAGCAGCATTGAAGATTGCGCTGTCCAAATGAATTAGCGGGCAACCAAAGCCCAGATCACGACGCACAGGCAAACAGCAATGGACGTTTTTTTTCATGGCGCGGCAAGCTGGCTGCAGCCGCTGGCGGACGCCAATCTCGGCGATTTCGTTTTCTTCAAGTTGGTCAACGACTACTTCAACCGGGAAATTCAGGACTTCGGCATGGAGTTGATGGGCCGTGCCATGCGCTGGGTCAGCACCATCGCGCTGACCGTCACCACGCTCTGGATCCTGATCCTGGGCTACCGCATCGCCACCGGGCAATCGCGCGAGAGTGCGATGGCCACCATGATCAAGGCCGGCAAGGTCGCCGTCATCATCAGCTTGGCGTCAGCCCTGGGTGCCAATGGCGCCATGCTGCACCAGACCATGACCCAAAACCTGGACAAGGAAATCCACGAGTTGTTCACCGGCGAGGAGGGCACCGCCGCCGATGCCATCGACGAGAACCTGGCCTACACGCAGGTCGCAATGGCCACTCTGGATGCGGTGCGCGTAGATCCGGCCCAGCCGGAAGTGCTGGAGAAAAAAGGTCGCGCCATGCTCATGGCCGGCTTCGGCACCGCCAGTCCGCCGATGGCGGCCGGGGCGATGCTATTGCTGTTCAAGTTCACCATGGCCTTCCTCATCGGCGTCGGGCCCATCTTCATCCTGGCGCTGATCTTCGACCAGACCAAGGACCTGTTCAAAAAGTGGCTGTTCTACATCATCGGCACGCTGTTCTCGATGGCCATGCTGTCTGTGGTCACGGCCATGGTGCTCAAGTTCACCGTCAAAGTGGCCGCTGCCTACTGGGCGGTCAAGTTCATCCCCCTGGCCAGCGCTGAAGGCCTCTCCAGCCAAGCCCTGCAGCAAGGCGGCATCGGTCTGATCATGACTATGCTCATCGTCACCGTACCCACCATCGCCGCCGCACTGTGGCAGGGCAACATGGGCACGTTTATGGCGTATTCGGCATTTGGCACTGCGTCGAGCCCTGGGCCGCAAGGACAGCCAGCTGGGTCGTATATGCCGCAGCAGGTTGCTAAGGGTGGTGAGAGATCAGGGCACGAAGATTCAGAAAGATCTTCGCCGACAGTCAAAATTACAGGTTCGCAACCAACTCAAGTGATTCAACCCACCGGCTCACGCGGACAAGCTGGGCGTAGTGACGGCCTAAATGCTTAGTCGAATCTCTGAAAATCTAAAAAATTATCAATGTCTACAGGCAACGTTGCCATGAGATTTTTTGCTTTACTGGCTTTTTCTATTTTTCCAATTTCGACACATGTTTTCGCGCAAGGCTGCCCGGTTGGTCAATATCAAATCGGTGGCCAAGGGGCTGTTGCGTGTGCACCGCTTCCACAAGGAGGCTCGATCCAGCAGGAGCCACGCGCCAGTGGCAAGTGGATAAAAACTTGGGGGGCAATTGCGACTGATGGCGCTGATAATTTGGGCGTATCTACAGGTAAGCTTAAGAAAACAGAGGCAGAGCAAGATGCACTGCAGAAATGCGAAGGCGCCAGTAAAAGTCCTTGTCGCATCAACTTATCTTACAAAAATCAATGCGCAGCAGTCGCTCAACCCTATCGCAGCGGGGATATTAAACGAACTTATACACGCGGGCCATCTATCGAGGTAGCGAGCAACGATGCAGTCGCCATCTGCCAGAGGGGAAATGCTGGTGACAAGTGTAAAGTTATATATCAAGAATGTTCAGAGCCTATCTTCAAGGCTTTCTGATTTCTTCGCATTTATTGGCAAGTAGGAGTTCATCCCCTGCTAAGACACAATGCATCTGCCTTCTGCACGTTTGGTGTATCTGCAGATTGCAGTTGCCGTTCAATCCTGCACCGGGTACTTACGTTGTGACCTATCCCCGATGACTCAACCCCTGTCGCAGCACAGCTGGCTGCCGGCTCAAAGCTATTCTCAAAGCCCTGACAACGTCCGCTATTAGTTCAAAATAGCTCCCAGCAGCAATGTCATGGATAGCGCGCCCCCTCATAATGCATGTTGTTATTGGCCAGTCAAGGGCATTGGGCGCATGTTGAGTATTCTGCTTATGGCAACGTTACTCACCGCAAGTATGGCTGTCTTGGCCTACCGAACGTCTTTCGCCGTTCTGCTGAATCTCGCACAGTGTGCGGCTTCTCTCTGTACTGTATTGCACTTGGCTGTAGTATGCATGCTGCTCGGACTCATCGCAGATGCTCTGACTATTCGGAAGACACTGCAAGCAGAGGGTAAACGTACCGCAGAACTCAACCAACTGCGCTGGGTCATTATTACTGCAACCGCAATGACGACGCTGACATTAATGCTTGCAGTTACGGTGGCTTGCAGTGCTTTTGTGATAAATATCATACGAAAGTTCCCCGATTTCGGCTTAGTCTTCGCAATCATGCTCATTGTATTGTTGCTACATCGCATCAACATCAACCGCATTTATTCACGACTCACCGATTCAATGGCGGCCGCGCAGCGTGCTGCACGGCGCGCGATGACGGTATGAAAAACCATCTGAGAAATAAGGTTTTGGGATATCTTGTTCTCGCTCTATTGACGGGATGCAATCCTATGAACGCGGCTTCTGAAAGACATGGCACAGACGCTACCACCACCGACGGCGATCCGGTCTACCGCAAAAATCCGCATCCGGCGCAGGCGTATCGCATCACCATGAGCATTGAGGATGCACCGGGGCCGTTCGAGTGGATTTCGGGGACAGCATTCTATGAAATGACCAACCACAAGCAATGCACGCCAATCGAACCGATTGCAGGTGTCTGGAATAAATCCAGTGAAGATGGGATACCTATCCACTTTAGCAAAGTCAATGACACCACCTATGTGGCGACCATCTATGCAGATGGAATGGTCGATGCTGACTATTATGGCAAGGGAACGTGTTCTTTTGATTTAGACGGAGTTGGAATTTCCCTGAAAGCGACCGAAAAGCATGAAGACACACGCTTTCAGCCGGCCCTATTTAAGAATGAGATTTACAGCCCAGTGCCAAAGGTTACTTACTTCTGGAAAGGACGCTACCCGAAAGAAGATGTCGACAACTTCCCTGATAGCGGCAGATCAAGAGTCGACCAATTCAATGACAATGCCCGCAATGACATCTTTAAAGTTACCTTGGCTACTGAAAAGGTGATTCCATGAGCCTTACGAGCCAACAATATGCAGCTCTCGCTGACGATGTGTATGAAAAACCTAGAGAAACAGGCATAGATAGTCGTCCAGTCGATATTGCCGGAGTTATTTACAAGCGTCTCGAGTATGTAGACAGCCCATCTGGCTATCAGGGCATTATTTATCAGCGTGTCGACACCAACGAGATCATCGTCGCCCATCGGGGCACTGAGACTGAGCGTGAGCTCAAGCAAGATGGTGTCTACACCGATGGCGGCATGGTGGCATCGCGCCACAACAATCAAGCCGCCGAAGCGATTGAGCTGACCAAGCATGCGTTGGTCTATGCACAAAAACTCGGTAAGGATGGCGAAGCGCTTGACGTCACCGTTACCGGCCACTCGCTCGGCGGCGACCTGGCACAGGTTACGGCACATCACTTTGGCCTCAAAGGCGAGACCTTCAACGCCTATGGCGCGCTCAGCCTGGATCGGCGCATTCCCGAAGGCGGCACCGATGTCATCAATCATGTAATGGCCGGCGATGCGGTCAGTGCTGCCAGCAAGCATTATGGGCAGGTCAAGATCTACGCCTCGCCGCAGGAAATCGCCACGGCTACGACAACACCCGCAGCCTGCTGGATGCACGCAATCCCCTCGCTGCTGTCCAACTCAGCGACTCACATAAGATGCATAACTTCCTACCCGTCGATGGCGACGGCAAGCCGGATCGCTCGGTGCTGGAAGACCCCAAATCGCAGCAGTTGGCGAAGCAATACGCGCCGATGGTCGACAAGTATCGCGACGATGTAGCGCTGATGCGTGGTCACTTGACCATCGCATCGCGCACCATCCAGTCCATGAACGTGGCAGATGGCATCAATCAGTTGCGCGGTACGCTTGCACCCGGTGCAGGTACGGCGGAGATGGCGGCCGAGCGCTGGAAGGAGACGCAGCAGCGCATGCAGCGTGAGGACACGCCGGTCTATGTGACACCTGGCTGGAAGCTGCCCCTGGGCAATACCCCTGAGCGCTGCGTCGATCCGGGCGCGGCCGCCATGTCCAATGATCCACTGTACCGCTCCATCCACAGCAAGCTGCCGCAGGGCACGTCCGATGCCGTGGCCATGCATGCCACCGTCGAGGCCAAACGCGCTGGCATCGTCGACGTCAACCAGCTGCGCAGCGTGACCGTGCAAGACGGCAATGCCTGGATCGTTGGCAATACGCCGGGCTTCCGGGCCAAGGTCGATCTGGCTGCCGAGGTACCACCCGTGCAGGACAGCCTGCGCCAGTCCCAGGCTTTGGACACACAGCGATCCCAGGAGATAGCCCAGCCCTCGCCTGCGCGTGTACTCTGAAGGCTATTGCCCTTGTCGCAGATAGCGCGATGCGTATGCAAGCAATGACTGCCTATCCGAGCTTTGATCCCTTTGCCAGACCCGAGACGGGCGGCATGGAGTTGATGGGACGGGCCATGAAGTGGGTCAACGGTAACCACGCTGTGGGTGCTGGTCCTGGGCCACCGCCGCACTATGGCAGGGCAATATGGGCACGTTTATGCGTATTCGGCACTGGGTGCTGCGTCGAGTGCCGTACCACAGAGGCAGCAGGCTGAGTTGTATATGCCGCAGCAGATGGCGCGGGGTGATCAACAGCAGATAAGCAGGGGAGAAAACTCTGCAAATCAAACAGCGAGAATCACAGGCGAGGTACCAACTCAAGCATCAACCCCGATAGGCTCACGCGGACAAGCAACGCGAGGTAGCGATCGGAGTATTTAGTCGATTCGCCAGTAATTTTTATTTTTTAATATAGGTAAACGCAGCCATGAGGACTCCCCTCCTATTAGAAATCCTGACTTTGCTCGTCCCGATATCTGCCTGGTCGCAAGATTGCCCAGTGGGGCAATATCAAATCGGGGGGCAAGGGGCTGTGGCTTGCGCACCTATTCCGCAAGGAAATGAAATCCAGCAGGAGCCCCGCCCCAGCGGGAAATGGATAAAAACCTGGGGGGCAATCGCTGATGACAATAATAATAATTTCGGCGTATCTACCGGAAAAATCAAGAAAGCAGACGCCGAGAAAGTTGCATTAGATAAATGCAGACAAACAAGCCAAAAAGAAGCAAATTGCCGCGTGGTTTACTTCTACGAAAATCGCTGCGCAGCAATCTCTGAGCCTGCGAAGACAGGATCCCCTACACAGACCGGGAATATACTAACTAGCTACTCTGCTGGCCCTTCGATAGAGGCTGCAAGTAAAGCTGCAATTTCAGACTGCGTAAAGGAAAACTCAGTGAATGAATGCAAAGTGATATATCAGAACTGCTCAGAGCCAATCTTCAAAGCCTACTGATTGATTACTCACAGCATTGTTGCCGTTCTTTAGCCCCCACCACCCCACCCTTCAAGCCCTACCTCAATTGGCGGAGATCATTACGAAGTGATCCTTTTACAACAACTCCTCTTCACCTTCTGCATCTATGGCATACCAATGATTGTTGTCAGCAAGGCGGCATCGGCCTGATCATGACCATGCTCATCGTCACTGTACCCACCATCCCCGCCGCACTATGGCAGGGCAATACGGGCACGTTTATGGCGTATTCGGCATTTGGCACTGCGTCGAGCCCTGGGCCGCAAGGACAGCCGGCTGGGTCGTATATGCCGCAAAGGATTGATAAAAATACTAACCAAGCACAAGGTGGAAATGCAGACCCAACTGCTGCAGTCAAAGCAATTGGCAGCACCCCAAGTTCTGCCCCCATCCAGGACCCCGGCTCGCGCGGTAACGCTGGAAGATATGAAAGCGGAAGCGCTTAAAGTACCTACTACCTTGTGCGAAAGGCAATACATATGCAATTCAATAAATTTTACTTATTCTTTCTTTTATTTTTTGGATTTTCAGCGATGGCCGAGCAGGGTTGTCCGCCTGGGCAATTCCCTATCGGCGGACAAGGTGCTGCTGCATGCGCCCCGATTCCTCAGGGAAATCCTGGATCGCAAGAGCCCCGCCCTCTGGGTAAATGGATAAAAACTTGGGGTGCGGTTGCGCAGGACACAAGCAATGGGACTCTGGGAGTTTCCATTGGAAAAAACTCCAAACAGGATGCTCAGCAAGAGGCACGCGCCAAATGCATGGAGGTTGGAGGAGTTCGATGTAAGGACTGGGTGGAATACCAAAACCAGTGCGTAGCAATAACTGGGCCTCAAAAAGATGGAGTCAATACTGCAGGGAAATTGCAGTTCGCGCGAGGCCCATCACTTTATGATATCCGACGTAATGCACTGGAAAGTTGTGCATCAGCAAATCAGTCACACTGTGGCGTACTCTATTCTGCCTGCTCAGAGCCTAGATTTCAGCATTATTAACATAACGTCAGTTAACACGCCTAAAAGTGCAGCACCTCAGAATTAAGAGGTTATTCTGCGAACGTGTTCAATTAACTTGATTGGAGCCAAGTTTTCACATTTTTCATCGGCATCGGGCCGATCTTCATCCTGGCGCTGATCTTCGACTGGACAAAGGATCTGTTCAAAAGGTGGTTGTTCTACATGTTCTACATCATCGGGACACTGTTCTCGATGGCCATGCTGTCCGTGGTCACGGCCATGGCGCTCAAGTTCACCGCCAAGGTGGCCGCCGCCTGCTGGGCGGTCAAGTTCATTCCATTCGGCAATGCCGAAGGCTTGTCCAGCCAGGCTCTGCAGCAAGGTGGCATCGGTCTGATCATGACTATGCTCATCGTCACCGTACCCACCATCGCCGCCGCGCTATGGCAGGACAATATGAGCACGTTTATGGCATATTCGGCATTTGGCACTGCGTCGAGTCCCGGACCACAGGGGCAGCCGGCTGGGTCGTATATGCCGCAACACGTGGCGAAGGGAGAAGGACAGCAAGCTGGCGGATCTGAGATGACTACAAATCAAACAGCTAGAATTGCAGGTCAGACTCAATCACAAGCGGCACCGTTAATCGGCTCACGCGGGCAAGCTGGGCAAGGCTCTAATCACCAAATTTAAATTACCCCTTGCAAACTAGATATTTTATCCATTCAAAGGTGTAATATGAATCCACTTTTTTTCCCCATACTTATTTTATTTCCAATCTGTGAAAGCGCGTTAGCGCAAGGCTGCCCCGTCGGGCAATACCAAATTGGTGGGCAAGGAGCCGTTGCATGCGCTCCGATTCCAGCAGGAGACCCCATTCAACGGCAACCGCGACCTAGCGGAGAATGGATTAAAACTTGGGGTGCGATTGCCGGTGACGGCAATGAAAACTTAGGCGTATCTAATGGAAAGTTCAAAAAATCTGAAGCTCAGCAGGATGCACTGGAAAAATGCGAAGTAGCAAGCCAGAAAAAATGCAGCGTCCTTTACGTTTATGAAAACCGGTGTGCAGCAATCGCTGAACCCGAACTACGGGGATCTATCATAAGGGGCTTTGCCGCCGGCCCATCAATTGAAGTAGCAAGTAAAAATGCAATTTCGTTCTGCAAAAAATCAAATTCCGGCAGCCAGTGCAAGACAATATATACAGCATGCACCGAGCCAATTTTTAAGAGCTTTTAAGCATAAGACGATTACCTATGTTCTTCAGCTGCAGCACCTCTGCGCTTGTTGCTAAACTAGCCCAACGCAAGGCCGCGATAGCGTCCTGGCTGAACCGACTCCTCGCGTCAGCATCGCCGAAAGCAGCCCTCATGGAAAACATCAGAAAAACGATGCTGTTTTTCAGGACTGCAGCAAAATCCAGCTGAGGGTCAGGGCTACTTAGGGAAGGAGCCATGAAAACACGTGGATTGCGCTCAGTATTTTTGCTGTACTCGAATACTCTTCAAACCCCGCTCGAACCGGCAGCCGTCACTACGAAGTGCCCCCCTACTACAGCTAACGATCCCTCCACTTTCTGTTTGCTGGGCGTCCCCACCCACTGTTGGCTCCAGGTAGATCCTGCCACAGGCACCTTCACTTCCACCAACACGCACTACTTCAACGCAGCGTCGGCACGGATTTTTGCACGGGCCTACCCCATCGCGTACGGCTACGGCACAGCTAAAGATAACTAGGGTTCTACACAGTTAGGTGAGTCGCACTTCATTAGGAGCGATGCAGTGGATAGAGGGCTATTCCCCCATAATGCTCGTTGGTATCGGTCAGCCGAGAGCCTGCGCAATCTCCTGATCGTCGTTATCTTGACGCTAGCGCTCACTACCAGCCTGCTTGTGCTGGCTTACCGCACAACATTTACCGCCTTGCTTGGGCTTACACACTTTGTGGCCATTGTCGGTGCTGTGCTGCACGTTGCTGTTGTCCTGCTCCTGACAATGCGGATTGCACATGCCGCGAACATCTGGAAGAACCTACGCAGCCAGGATAAACAGACTACCGAATTGCGACAGCTGCGCCAGACGATTTTCAACACGGCCGGCATGACCGCATTGATGCTGCTATTGACCGTTGGTGCGGCGTGTACTCCCTTGGTGATGCAACTGCCCGAACTCGGGTTGGTGTTCTGCGTCCTGCTCGTTACGCTGGTATTGCACAGCGCCAACATCAACCGCAGCGCTAGCCAGCTGCGTGATGCGATCACCGCCGCCGAGTGGTCTGCACAGTGCACAATGGCGACATGAACGCTGATCTGAAGCTAAAGATTGCTGGCTATCTTTTCCTCACGCTCATGGCAGGGTGCAACCCCATGAACACTGCTTCTGAAATGCAGGACACCGATGCGAATACCGCCGCCGGCGATCCGGTCTACCGGAAAAACCCGCATCCGACGCAGGCATACCGGATCACGATGACCATCGAGGATGCTCCAGGGCCGTTTGCGTGGATCTCGGGTACGGCTTTCTACCAGATGACTAACCACAAGCAATGCACGCCAATTGAGCCCGTTGCCGGTGTATGGAGCAAGTCTGATGAAGATGGCATCCCCATCCACTTTGAGAGGCTAGATGCATCCACATACACTGGGACGATTTATGCCGATGGCATGGTTGATGCCAACTACTATGCCAAGGGTGTCTGCCGATGGGAACTCACTAGCGTAGATGTTTCGTTAAAGGCTACCGGCAAACACGAAGAAACAAGATTTCAGCCAGGCCTATATAAAGATAAATTGTTGAGCGGCACTCCGTCTGCGACCTATTTTTGGTTGGGCGGATATCCAAACGATGAAATGAGCAACTATCCCGACTCAGGCCATTCATACCCAAGTCAATTCAAGGAAGAGTTGCGCAAACAGTTGTTCAAAGTGACTCTGATTGCTAGAAAGGACTCACCATGACTCTCACCGCACAACAATATGCTGAGCTGGCAAGCGATGTTTATAAAAAGCCAGATGAAAAGGGCGAGAATAGTCGAAATGTAAATATCGGCGGCGTGCCATATAAGCGTCTTGAATACATTGATACTCCTGCTGGCTATCAAGGCATCATCTATCAGCGAGCAGATACAGGCGAAATTGTCGTCGCCCATCGCGGCACAGAGCCCAAACGAGGGCACGTCCGATGCGGTGGTCATGTTAGAACGCGCTCTGCATGCTGCAGCGATTCACCAAAGACCAGCACCATAGAGTCACTGCTAGGTTTGCTGCGATTCGATTGCAGTCCGATTGCATGCAGATTGAAAGATACCTACGGCCGGAATTGGGCAGCCGCACCGGAGCGCGGCCACTGAAAGGGGAGTGTCAGGGCAACAACGCAAGGTTGATGCCCAGCGTGATCCAGCCACGTGGGGCGTTGAGGCGGTCGCGGCCGGCTACCAGGTCTATGCTGGATGCCCTGCCGACCATTCTGCGCAGTCCAAGTTGGCTACCCTCGCCGTTGTGGTCATCTCCGAATGCTTCGGCCAACAGGGTCCATGAACTGGTGATGTCGTGCTCCAAACCGATACCGACGTTTGTCGTATCCGGTTCGGCATGCGTCGCCACGGCACCGATGTTGAAGTGGATACGCGTGGAGGCATCGGCGCCCAACGACCAAGTCATGGGCAGCGTGGCGTAATAATTGCGCTGCTGCGGGTCCCTCCATGTACGCTGCGTCCCCACCGACAACGCCAGGCCCCAGGCGTGGCGTTCTGGATCGCGCAACACCCGCTTGGCGCCCAGGTCGAGCAAGACCGGCCCGTGTCGCGAGTCGCTGAGCCCAAGCGCCAGTTCCGTACCCAGGACATTGCAGGCAGGTACCGCCGTGGCCGATGCACCACCTGGCGTTGCACGCCACCAGGCTTCCAGCTGGCATTGGCCACGCGGCGTGACGCCGGCGTCGTCGACCACCATGCTCGCCGCTGCGCGCACCGGTACCGGGTGCCACAGTGCGAAGAAGGCAAGCAGGCCCGGGGAACAACGCAATACCTTCATAGACGTTCTCAAAAAATCAACGTAGCTGCTGCGCGACTCGTTACAGCGCCAAGCGCAGCGACATATCGTTACCAGCGCCCATCAGATGCGGGCGACTGGCCTGCCGGGTCCGGAGTGTACGCGCGGCACAAGCCGATGCCGACCACTAAACCACTAACCGGCGGCAACACGCGTTTTGGTTCGCAGTACCAGTGGTCACTCCAGATGCGCAGGGCGGTGACCATGCGTAAATGCAAGCAGGTGCGACGGTGCTTTTTAAAGCTTGAGCGATGCTTGGATCACTGCGTCGTTGTGGATGCACAGACAAGGCCGCGGCATCGATAGCAACACCAGCAATCACTCCTCATCGATGCGTCAACTGCATGGCATGCCGCTACGAAGTCTCATGTCATGCGGATGCCCGCATCACTCAAGCAGCCGTAGTGCCCCAGCATTGATGCCGTAGAGGTTACTGGCAAGCCTTACCTTCCATCGTCTGCTGCGCGGCAAACATCGGCACCTGCGGAATCTTGCCGGCGGCCGCCTGCTGCTTGGCATCTTCCAGGTAGATGCGTGACTGGCCTTGGCCGTCGAGCTGCGGTTTGGCATCAACTGGTTTGCGCCACACGCGCACAACCGCCTGTTGACTCGGGCAGGCCGCGCTTGGAACGCGGATCACGTCGTTGAAGATCCAGCCCGACGCAACGCTCGGTGTTGCCTTGGCGTAGTCCACAAAGCGCGCACGTGGCTGACAGGTGGGGCTGCTGCGCACGACCGAGAACGTGTAGGGCTGTGCAGCATTGCCGGTGAACACGCCTTCGAGGCGCGCACAGGCTTCTGGAATCTGTCGCAAGGTGTGTACTGCACCGACGGCTTGCGCAGTGCCAGGCGGGCGTGCCTTCAACTCTGGCGTTGGCTCTGCAGCGATTGCGCTACCGGTAAACAGCATGGCGGCCAGCACAGCGGCGTACCTGGACGCGGCATCGTTCGACATAGTTACTCCTGGATCGGCTCGGTCACGTTGGCCGCAGGCTGTCATGTCGCGACTGAACGACGCGCCAAAGCCGCGGTGGTGGCACCCCTGCAAGCTGCGGCGCATACTCGATCGCGATCCGGCCACCTGAACATCGCGACGCGCATTACGGCCCTTGTGGCCGTCGAGTCCGTATTCGTTGTCACTCGTTGCGTGCGTCGCCCTTGGTTCGTCCCGACCGGATGACATCCATTCTCTTGGGAGGGGTCATGCTGGAACACTACGGGTTAGGGCTTGCGCTGGGCTGTGCGGTATTGGCAATTTTGTACGGGATCGTGTCGGCGCGCTGGGTGGTCGCGCAGCCTAGCGGTAACGCGCGCATGCAGGAGATCGCCGCGGCGATCCAGGAAGGTGCACGCGCCTATCTCAATCGGCAGTACCTCACGATTTCGATCGCCGGCGGCGTGCTGTTCGTATTGGTCGGGCTGTTTCTGAGCTGGTACACGGCGATCGGGTTTGCGCTCGGCGCGGTGCTGTCGGGGTTGGCCGGCTATGTCGGCATGAACGTCTCGGTGCGCGCCAATGTGCGTACTGCCGAAGCCGCACGACATGGCATCGGCCGTGCGATGGATGTGGCATTTCGGGGCGGCGCCATCACCGGCATGTTGGTGGTGGGACTGGGCTTGCTGGGCGTGGCCGGTTATTACGCCGTGCTCCAAGCCATGGGGTTGCCGCTGGAGCAGAACCTGCATGCCTTGGTGGGCCTGGCGTTTGGCTCATCGTTGATCTCGATCTTCGCGCGTCTAGGTGGCGGTATTTTCACCAAGGGGGCGGATGTGGGGGCGGATCTGGTTGGCAAGGTCGAGGCCGGCATCCCCGAAGACGACCCGCGTAATCCTGCGGTGATTGCCGACAACGTCGGCGATAACGTGGGCGACTGCGCGGGCATGGCAGCGGATCTGTTCGAGACCTACGCCGTCACCGTGATCGCCACCATGCTGCTCGGCAGCCTGACCCTGGCCGAAACCGGGCCGCATGCCGTGCTGTATCCGCTGGTGTTGGGCGGTGTCTCGATCATCGCCTCGATCGTGGGCGCGGCCTTCGTCAAGGTCAAAGCAGGCGGCTCGATCATGGGGGCGCTCTACAAAGGCGTGATCGTCTCCGGCGTGCTGGCTGCGCTGGCCTATTGGCCGATTACTCAGAGCCTGATGCGCGACAACAGCCATGGCGCGACGTCGCTCTATGCCTGCGCATTGATCGGCCTGGTGCTCACCGGCTTGATCGTGTGGATTACCGAGTACTACACCGGCACCCAATACGCGCCGGTGCAGCATGTCGCCTCTGCCAGCACCACCGGACACGGCACCAACATCATTGCCGGGCTCGGCATCTCGATGAAGTCCACCGCGCTGCCGGTGATCGCGGTGTGCGCAGCGATCTGGGGTGCGTTTCACTTTGGCGGCTTGTATGGCATTGCGATCGCTGCCACGGCGATGCTGTCGATGGCCGGCATGATCGTGGCACTGGATGCCTATGGCCCCATCACCGACAACGCCGGTGGCATCGCCGAAATGGCCGAACTGCCACCGGAAGTGCGCGCGATCACCGACCCATTGGATGCCGTCGGCAACACCACCAAGGCGGTCACCAAAGGCTACGCGATCGGCTCGGCCGCTCTAGCGGCGCTGGTGCTGTTTGCCGACTACACCCACAACCTGCAGGCGGCCAATCCCACTGAAGTCTTCGCCTTCGATCTGTCGGACCACACCGTGATCATCGGTCTATTGATCGGCGGATTGATCCCCTATCTATTCGGCGCCATGGCGATGGAAGCGGTGGGCCGCGCGGCGGGCGCAGTGGTCGAAGAAGTGCGACGTCAGTTCCGCGAGATCCCCGGCATCATGGCCGGCACCGCCAAGCCGCAATACGACCGCGCGGTGGACATGCTGACCCGCTCGGCGATCCGCGAAATGATCGTGCCTTCGCTATTGCCGGTGGTGGTCCCGATCGTGGTCGGGCTGTTGCTGGGACCACGGGCACTGGGTGGATTGTTGATCGGCACCATCGTGACCGGGCTGTTCCTGGCCATTTCGATGACCACCGGCGGCGGGGCCTGGGACAACGCCAAGAAGTACATCGAAGACGGCCATTTCGGCGGCAAGGGCAGCGAAGCGCATAAGGCGGCAATCACCGGCGACACCGTCGGCGACCCGTACAAGGACACTGCAGGGCCGGCAATCAATCCGTTGATCAAGATCATCAACATCGTGGCGCTGCTGCTGGTGCCGCTGCTGTAGCACGGTATGCCCGCAGGGATCTCGGACCTGCGGCCATAGGGCCGCAGGTCATTGCGCGGGAAAGCTGACTACCGCGTCGGACAATACTGATGTCACTGTCTTCGCAGCGAACGTATTGGCGGTCGTTTGGCGTTCCTGCGACGCTGCCAGCACGCGCCTTCACATGCGACAACGTGGCAGCAACGACACCCGCCTTTGCCATGTCTCAAAGACAGCCAATCAGGCCATCGTAGATCGGCGGCGCGCCGCCCGGCAGCGGCTCGAACAAGGGGTTGGTTACCGCAAGCACACGGTACATCTCGTCCAGGCGCGTGCCGGCTTTCAGGGGCGCCGTGCAGCGCCAGACCCGGCTGTCGGAGCGGAGATAGCCGCTACGCGGGTCGACGCTGATCTCACTCGCGCCGAAGGTCCAGATGCAGCTGCGCACCACGCCGGTGACGCTGTGGACCGAGCAACGAAAGCGCAGCGGCTGGTAGTCGCTGAATTCGCCTCCGCAGAAGGTGTCGCCGCAGATATTGTCGAAATCACGGTCCAACCGCTGCTCCAGATCACTGAAGGCCTCCCAGCCCTCTCCATTGGCCGGCCAGTCCATCGCGTCCACGTAGGTGGGCAGTGGCGTTGCCGCAGCAGCCACCTGGGCCGTGAGAGACAGCAGCAGTACGAGGAGCAAGCGTGCGAGCCTGGACATGGCGTTTCCCGAGCAGTGGATGAGCCTGCAGCGTGCGCCGTCTCCCCAGGCCCTACGATCAGCCGGCCGCCCGTGATGAATGCAGGCTATGCCGCACAGGACCCTCAGAAGATTGCCCATTCAGTGTCGCTGCAGCGCAACAGCCGAACGCGTAGAATCGCGCTCCACACACTGCTGACGCTTCGGAGCTACCCGCATGGGCCTTGAACTGGTCACCTCTGGCAAGAATCTGCCGGAAGAAATCAACGTCGTCATCGAAATCCCCAAGGATTCGGAGCCGGTCAAGTACGAAGTGGACAAGGCCAGCGGCGCGATCTTTGTCGACCGCATCCTGTCGACCCCGATGCGTTACCCCTGCAACTACGGCTACGTGCCCAACACCCTGTGCGGCGACGGCGATCCGGCCGACGTGCTGGTGGTCCTGCCGCTGCCGCTGGTCCCGGGGTCGGTGGTGCGCTGCCGTCCAGTCGGCGTGCTGCGCATGAGCGACGAGGCCGGCAGCGACGAAAAGATCCTGGCGGTGCCGATCGAGAAGATCTTCTCCGGCTACGCGCATATCGAAGATATCAACCAGGTGTCCAGCCACTGGATGGAGCGCATCGGTCACTTCTTCGAGCACTACAAGGACCTGGAGAAGGGCAAGTGGGTCAAGCTCGACGGTTGGGGCGGCGCGGCCGAGGCCAAGCGCATCCTGGTCGAATCGGTGGAACGCTATAATTCCGACGCGCCCTGAGCCGTTGGCCGTAACACTGCTCCGCACTTGCGGAGCGACCGGGATCACGCTTTTGCCGTGATCCCGGTGACCGCCGCCGGTAGATTGGGTACATTGCCGAGTTGCGTTTGGCCGGCGTCTACCGCCGGTGACTTCTGGGGAAGTGTCTTGCGTATTCTGTTTGTTGGGGACGAAGCCAGTCTTCCGTCCGACCTGGTCGACTACGTCGCCGATCTTGGCGACCAGTGGCAGGCGCAGCAGGTGGCCGATGGAAATTCGGCGATCGAAGCTGCCGCGTTGTCGCCATTCGATGCCGTCATCGTTGCCCCGGTGTTGCCGGACCTGACTGCTGCCACGTTGCTGGGGCAGATCCGTACGCTGCGCCCGGACACCATCCGCATCGCGCTGATCGATGCCCAGGACGGCCAGCGGACGCCGCCGGCCCGCATCATCGGCGTGGCACATCGTTTCCTGCCGATGCCGCTGGCGCCGGAAGTCCTGCTCGAAGCCGTCACCAGCCTGGAAGAACTGCGCGACCTGCTCAGCAATCCGCGCTTGCGCGCGGCGATCGGCCGTATCGAAAAACTGCCCTCGCCGCCGCATCTGTATCTGAGCCTGATGCACGCGCTGGAAGAAGACGATGGCGCCGATGCGGCCGACATCGCCAAGCTCATCGCCGGCGACCCGGCGATTGCGGCCAAGGTGCTGCAGCTGTGCAATTCGGCGTTCTTTTCCGGCGGACGCAGCATCACCGACCTGCGCACGGCGGTCACCCGCCTGGGTGTGGCGACGCTGCGCGACCTGGTGCTGGCAAGCGAAGTGTTCTCGGTGCAGACGCTGACCCCGGCCGAGCGCAGCGCGATGCAGCGCCGCGCCCTGCTCTCTTCGCGACTGGCGGCGAAAGTGTTGCCACCCACCAGCGCCGAACTCGGCTCCACCGCCGCCTTGCTGGCCGACATCGGCCTGCTGTTGCCGGGCGTGCGCGACGAGCGCGAACCGCCACTGGAAGGCGGCGACGAGCGCCTGGGCCATACCGAAGCCGGCGCGTATCTGCTCGGCCTGTGGGGCCTGCCGATGCCGATCATCGAAGCGGTGGCGTTCCATCGCCATCCGCAGCGCTCCAGCCTGCGCAGTTTCTGGGTGACCGGTGCGGTGCACGTTGCCACGGCACTGGCCAGCGGCGAGACGGTGGACGAAGAGTATCTGTCCAAGGTCGGCGTCATTTCCCGACTGCCGACCTGGCGCGAGCAGGCCGAGACGTTGCTGGGGCTTGCCGAGGCGTGAATGACCGCACCACTTGGTGCGAATAGTGAAACGAAAAAGGCGCGAGAGATTCGCGCCTTTTTCTTTGGCGCTGCAGATAGCACGGAGGGGTGCAGCAGCCCTTTGCAGCGTGCAGCTTTCGCATGGTTGCCCTGGACAACGGGATACGCCCTTCCAGATGGCCATGCAGGTTTCTCGCAGCGCTGGCGCACGACACCACGCATGAGCGCTGCGTTCGTAGCATCCCGGCACCAGGAATGACGGACATAAAAAAAGCGGGCCTTTCGGCCCGCTTTTCGTTACGACGCTTCGATGATCAGAAGCGCTGGTTGTACTGCACGAACAGGAAGCGGTCGTAATCCAGCATCGGATCGATCGCTGCAGTGCTGCTGTTGGTGATCGAGTAGGTCACCGGCGGCTGCTTGTTCCAGATGTTGCGGGCACCAACGGTTACGCTGCCATCCCACGGAGCCTGCCAAGTGACAGAGACGTCCTGATAGGAGATCGAGCCCTTCTTGTTGGAACCGGTACCGCCGCCCCAGCCCGGATTCGGGGTCTGGTAGTTCGGGTTGTTGCACTCGATGCCTGCCGCTGCATCCCAGCAGTAATCGCGGAAGCCGCCGTAGTAACGCAGGTTCCAGTTGGCAGACAACGCGCCCAGCGACCAGTCCAGACCCAAGGTGGCACGCACGCGCGGGAAGTTCCAGTAGCCGGCGGAGTTTGCCCACTCGGCACCGGCTTCTGCCTGCGACTTGTAGGTCGCCAGGTAGTTGGTGTCCAGGTTGACAGCGAACTTGCCGTACGCGGTTTCCGGCATGCGGTAACGCACACCGAAGTTGTAGCCTTCGGTTTCCAGACGGCCCAGGTTGACGTTGCCGCGGCTCAGCGTGGTGACCTGGCCGGTGACCGCGTCGCGACCGTAGTCGGCGCAGTAGCTGGCCAGATTGTTGAGGTAGCAGTTGTTCAACACATCATTGGCCGTCAACGCGGTGATGATGTTGGAGATCGAAATGCGGTACCAGTCCAGCGAGAAGTCCAGGCCCTGCACCCAATGCGGGCTGTACACCATGCCCACGGTGCGGGTGATGCTGTACTCGGGTTCGAGTTCGGCATTGCCCACACCAGAGTTGAACGGTGCGTTGCCCTGCACGTCGCGACGCGTGACCGCGTTGCCTGCGGTATCGGTCTGACGGAAGCCAGCCGGCAAGCCTTCGCCAGCGCAACGTGCTGCCACGCCCGCGTTGCCCAGCGAGCCAAAGGTGGCGTCGCACGGATCGGTGAAGGTATCGAACGTCTGCGAGCCGCCACCGAAGGTGTCCGACAGGGTCGGCGCACGGAAACCGGTGCCGTAGGTACCGCGCACCAGCAGGTCGTCGATCGGCTTCCAGGTGAAGCTGAACTTGCTGTTGGTGGTGTCGCCAAAGCGGCTGTAGTTGCTGTAACGCGCGGCCACGTCGAACGACAGTTCCTTGGCGCCCGGCAGATCCTTCAGCACCGGAATCAACAGCTCCAGGTAGGCTTCGTTGGTCTGGTAGCGACCTTCGGTGGCCTGTGCCGCCAGGTCGGTGGTGTAACCGGCGCTGGACAGCTGATCCGGATAGTCGTAACCGCTGATTTCGCGGTGCTCGACGCCTGCGGCGAAGCCCAGCTCACCGGCCGGCAGATCGAACAGACCACCGGTGACGTTGGCGGTCCACTGCTTGCTCAGGCTCTGCTGCGTGGCCTGACCCAGTGCATTGATGTACTGCAGCGCGTTCGGCGTGGAGGCCGACGGGCCACCCAGGATGTTGAACGGGGTGCACTGGCCCAGCGCATTGCTGGTACCTAGCGCGATCGGAGCCGCTGCGGTACCGCACTGCACCTGACCCTGTGCATTGAGGAACGACGGGCCCAGTGCCTTCTGCAGCGCCAGCAAGTTGATGTTGCCGCGCGAAACCTGCGTTACATCGTACTTGTTGTAGTTGAAGCCAACGTCCCAGTTCCAGCCGTGGCTGCCGACGTCGAACACGCCTTCCAGCGCTGCATCGAAATGCAGGGTCTTGACGTTGCTTTCGGTGGTGCGCGGCAATTCAACCGTACGGCGGAACCAGCTGTTGATGTCCTGGCCAACCGGGTTGTAGTAGCTGCTGCCACTGATCGCCACCGGGAACTGCGGCTGCGAAGAAGCCTGCAGCGGGTAGCCGGCGATCTGACGGTTCGAGTCGCGCTCGGAGTACATCGCGGTCGACTTGAAGGTCACGCTGTCGGTCAGGTTGTAGCTGCCGGTCGTGAAGATTGACTTGTTGCGGCTGGACTGCTGCAACATCATCTGGTCGACGGAATTGAAGTAATCGTCGGTGGTGATGTCGTTGTGGTAGTTGGCGATGTTGCGCGAATCCGCACCCACGCCACGGCCGTCGAACGAACCGGTGTGATTGAGGATGTAGGTCTGGTCGTTGGAGGTGAAGCGACCCCACGGGCCGGTTGCACTCAGACCATCTTCGATGTGGTTCGGGCCGGCCGAGTAACGGGTCAGCGTGCGGTCCTTGGCCCACACCGGGTCTTCGTTGGTGTAGTTGACGCCGAACACCAGCGAGGCGCGGTCGGTGGTGGTGCCGGCGGTGAAGGAGTACTGCTCCTTGGAACCGTCGCCACGACCGTTCTGGCCGAAGTACGCCGAGGCTTCCGCACCGTCGTAGTTCTGACGCAGGATGATGTTGACCACACCTGCCACAGCGTCGGAGCCGTAGATCGCCGAGGCGCCGTCCTTCAGGACTTCGATGCGCTCGATCAGCGAGCTCGGGATGGTGGACATGTCGGTCAGGCCGTTCAGGCTGCTGGTCCAACGCTTGCCGTTCACCAACACCAGGGTACGGTTCTCACCCAGGTTGTAGAGGTTGACGTACTGGCCGCCCTGTTCCGGATCGGAGGTCAGCACAGCAGCCTTGCTGTAAGTCTGCGTACCGGCAATCGACAGGTTCTGGAGGATGTCACCAACGCTCACCAGGCCGGACTTCTGAATGTCCTGCTGGGAGACGGTGAAGACCGGCTGTGCGGTTTCGACGTCGACCGAGCGGATGCGCGAGCCGGTGATTTCGATGCGGTCCAGCGTCGTGGTCGACGGGGCGGACTGCTCTTGTGCGTTGGCGGCAAAAGCCGGCGTCAACGCGATCGCAATACCGGCGGGCAACAGGCCCAGCCGCACTGCGGAGGTGCGAAGGTTCATCAATCTCTCCAGGGTTCGTTAGTGGCGCGTTAAGCGCCCCCGTGCAAATTACGTTTGCGTGAACGCCGTCGCTTTGCGCGTCACGTTCCGTGGCTTTGCCGAATCTGGCGGATTGGTCGTCTGCTCGCGATAACGCGATGCAGAGACGCCAAAACGCGCACGAAATGCGCGTGCGAAGCTGCAGCAATTGTCGAACCCGCTGGCGGCCGCAACCTCACCAATCATCATCGAGGTATCGCGCAGCAAATCCGAGGCTCGCTCCAACCGCAAACGTGCCGATAGCGCCTGCGGGCTTTCTTCGTACAGGCTCTGGAATGTCTTGGAGACGTACCAACTGGAGAAGTTGGTCAGCTGCGCCAATTCGCTGATGCGCACGACGCGGTCGCTGTTGCCTTCCAGATAGAGCCGGGCGCGCTGCATGCGGCCGAACACCTGACGGCGGCGGCTACGCGAGCGACCCGGGCACCGCTGCTCCTGCTCGACGAAGTCGCGCTGCATCGCCGCCAGATGCAGCAACAACGGGCGCGCGGATGCGCTGCCGCTCTGCAGTGCCGCGTTACGCCACAGCCGCAACGCAATGCGCAGGTCGCTGCGCGACAACTGACTACGGCCCGGGTACAGCGTGGCGTCGGTCAACTCGGCCAACGACTGCAAGCTGGTGCCATCCAGGCTGACGCCAACGCACAGCGCGCTGCGATCTGCCTGCACGGTGGGATGCGAATCCTTGTCGAAGGCGATCCAGTCGCCGGCGCGCAGCCGGAAACGGCCTTCCTTGGACTCCACCCAGGCGCGACCCCGCAACTGCACCCACAAGGTGAATGTCGAAGCGGCAGTGCGGATGCTGCCAAGACGCGAGACGGCCAGACAGGTGGTCGATGTCGAGTCGCTGGCACCGTCCAGGCAGAGTGCGAGCCCGCGATCGGCAGTGATGACCTGTTGCATGTTGGCAGCCCCTTGTACAAAAGAGGGCGTAGTGTTTTGCCGAATCTGGCGTGAGTCAGGACGTTTCGACGAAGCTCTGCCGAAATTGCCACGAAGCCTTTCCGAAGGAGTTACGAGGCTATTTTTCTCAACATCATCAACAGGTTGGAGATGAAGCCGACGGACACCGATGGCTGCTCCGGCAATGCCATGTAGGCGATCGCACTGCCGTCTTCTTCGGCCAGCGCCACATACATCGCACCGCTGCGCTGATCCAGGCTGAAACCATTGATGGTGGTGAACTTCGCCGCGTCCAGGCACTGCGCGCGTCCGCCGCCGAGAGCACTGTCGTGCGTGGCGCAACTGTCATTGGACGACAGGTAATGCACCTGACCCTGGGTTCCCGGCGCCCAGCTGCGATAGCGCCAACGCGATGGTTGCTGCGCGTCCACCGGCTGCACGGTATCGGCAGCCAGGGTTGGCGCAACCTGCCATAGCCCTGCCCCGCTCAGATGCGTCAACAGCACCTGCCCGCTGATGCGATCCAGGCGTACCTGCGAGACATCCTGCAGCGTGGCCAGCGCGCGCCAGGGGCTGCTGCTGCGGTCGTATAGCGTGGCAAAGGTATGACCATCGTCGGCCGCAGCCACGACCAGCAACCGGTTGGGATCGGGAAGATGGATCGCCTGCAATGGCCGCGCTTGCGGGACCGGCAGGCGTACCGTCTTGCCGGTGCTCGGAGTCACTTCAAAGAGCGCAGCGTGTCCATCCGCGTCGCTGCCGCTGACCAGCACTTGCTGCGAATCAGCCGACCAATCGGCAGCCTGTCGCGCATCCGGGCGGATCCCTTCGATCAACCGCACCGAGCCAGGATTGGTGACATCGCCCCACCACAACCCATACGCACCGGAGCGATTGGACGCGAAGATGAGCTGACGCCCGTCGGGCGCAATCATTGGTTGATCGTCGCGCCCATTGGAGGGAAACAGGCGACGCCGGATGTAGCCACCATTCATGGGGTCGTGGATGACCTGATACACCCCGAACTGCGGCTTGCGCTGCACGAAGACCAGATGCCCGTGTGCCACGTCCGGCGCCTGCGCATCGTCCACGCCCAGATCGTGCAGGCTACGAGCGACCAGATCGAGCCGATACAAACGCGCTTCGCTATCTACGCGACGCCCGAAGATCAGCCCACTGCCGTCCGGCAACCAGCTCCAACCACGGATATCGGCATTGTCGTGCGTCAATCGCTCCGCGCTGCCGCCTTGCGCGGGTATCCGCCACAAATCGCCCAGCTGCGGATTGCGCAGAAACACAATCCATTGCCCGTCCGGGGAATAGCGCGGTGCGTAGTCGAAGTCGGTCGGTTGCGCGCTGTACGTCAATCCCTGCCATTGCCCGGTCTCAAGATCCAGACGCCGGATTCGGGGCGAACCTTGCGGGCCGGTCATGCTGCCGAACAACAATGCGCGGCCGTCGGGCGACCAGCTGAAACTGAGCATGTCCGCGCCATCGCAGCGCACCACCTCGCGGGCTGCAGACTCACCTGCCGCAGCAGCGATCATGACCCTGCAACTTCCATCCGGCGATTGCCGGGAAAACGCAATTTCGCGCCCATCCGGCGACCAAGCAGGCAGTCGGTCCGAGACGCCAGGCGCAGGCGCTTCCAGCACGCGCGGATACGCGTTGTCGGTCGTCTTGACCAGGATCGAGGTCCCCTGCCGATCGCTGGTCAGCGAGGCGTAGGCCACCCTGCTGCCGTCGGGCGAGAGGCTGGGCGTGAGGTCGAATCCGCCGCCTGCGGTGATGACCTGGTACGGCCGCTTGGGGCTGCCCGGAACAGCTGCCGACGTTGCACCATCGGTTGCCGGCGCACGCAGCCACAGCGTGCGGGCCGCAAGGCCTAGCACCACCACCAGCGCCAGGCTGGCCACAGCCAGCGTCATCCAGCGGCGTCGGCGCGGCGTCATTGCTGCAGCAGGCAACGGCGCTGCAGCTTGTTCCTGCGTGCGATGACTGGCCTCAGCCGCAGTGCTCACCGCTTCTGTAGCGAACGGCGCGTTCTGCACGGACTGCTGCACGCCAAGCGACGCCGGCGTGGATGCAGTCTGCGCCTGCATCGCCGGCACATCCGCGTACGCCTCCCACGCCACCGGCGCCATCAGGCGGTACCCGGTCTTGGCAATCGTCTCGATGTACTCGGAACGCTGACTACCGCTGCTGGCAAACGCTTTGCGCAGCTGCGTCACCGCCTGGGTCACGACATCGTTGGTCGGCAGGGTATCCGGCCACACCTCGGCGAGCAGCTGCTCGCGCGTGACCACCTGCCCTGGCTGTCGTGCCAGGGTCAGCAGCACCGCCAACGATTTGGGAGGCAACCGCAACGCCCGCCGCGCGCCCGGTGCGTGCACTTCGCGCGAGGCAACGTCGACCACACACGGCCCGACGCGCAGCCGGCCAGATGACATTGCAGTAGCAGGAGGAACACTCATCGGCAAAGACACGCATCGGCATGCAAGGACTACAAAGACGCATCGCACTAAGTGCGAAACGCCAAATTCAGCAAAGGACCACGACCAACTGTGTCATGCATCCAATTGGTGCAAATTTTACTCTATGCCTCGTTGCTTCCTATGACAGGCGGCGACGTCAGGCTCTCTCTCTCTCGCCGACGAATTCAAATAATTACGATGTTCCCTTCGCGCCTTCTGGCGCGATTTTTTTATCTGCGATTCAGCTAAAACGCCGCAAAGCCTTATCTATTGTAACCGCTTGCAGCGCGATCGCATCGCGGCACTTGCGCGCAGCGATGCGATCTGGTCAACCAAAGCTGAATTTTTGATAAGCGGGCCGTGCGCTACGGGCAACCCAATGCAGGTCTGCGGACTAGGAGGCGCGATAGACCTGCGCGCCCTGCGCCAGAAACTGCGAGGCCTTCTCTTCCATGCCAGCCGACAAGGCGTGCTCTTCGCCCATGCCATGTTCGGCCGCGTAGTCGCGCACGTCCTGGGTGATTTTCATCGAACAGAAGTGCGGCCCGCACATCGAACAAAAATGCGCCAGCTTGTGCGCGTCCTTGGGCAAGGTTTCGTCGTGAAACTCCTTGGCCTTTTCCGGATCCAGCCCGAGATGGAACTGGTCGTCCCAACGGAACTCGAAGCGCGCCTTGCTCAGGGCGTTGTCGCGCACCTGTGCGCCTGGATGTCCCTTGGCCAGATCGGCCGCATGCGCGGCAATCTTGTAGGCCATGATGCCGTCGCGCACGTCCTGCCGGTTGGGCAGGCCCAGATGCTCCTTGGGCGTGACATAGCAGAGCATCGCGGTACCGAACCAGCCGATCATCGCCGCGCCGATCGCGCTGGTGATGTGGTCGTAGCCGGGCGCGATGTCCGTGGTCAACGGCCCCAAGGTGTAGAACGGCGCCTCGCCGCATTCGCGCAGCTGCTTGTCCATGTTTTCCTTGATCAACTGCATCGGCACATGCCCAGGCCCTTCGATCATGGTCTGCACGTCGTGCTTCCAGGCGAGTTTGGTCAACTCGCCCAGCGTCTCCAGCTCACCGAACTGCGCGGCGTCGTTGGCATCGGCGATGCAACCAGGACGTAACCCATCGCCCAGCGAAAACGCCACGTCGTAGGCCTTCATGATCTGGCAGATATCTTCGAAGTGCGTGTAGAGAAAGTTCTCCTTGTGGTGCGCCAGACACCACTTGGCCATGATCGATCCACCACGCGACACGATGCCCGTCACCCGCTTCGCAGTGAGCGGCACATAGCGCAACAGCACACCGGCGTGGATGGTGAAGTAGTCCACGCCCTGCTCGGCCTGCTCGATCAAGGTGTCGCGAAAGATCTCCCAGGTCAGTTCTTCCGCACGACCATCGACTTTTTCCAGCGCCTGATAGATCGGCACCGTGCCGATCGGCACCGGCGAGTTACGGATGATCCACTCGCGCGTTTCATGGATGTGCTTGCCGGTGGACAGATCCATCACCGTGTCGCCGCCCCAGCGGATCGACCACACCAGTTTTTCCACTTCTTCTGCAATGCCCGACGACACCGCGCTGTTGCCGATGTTGGCGTTGATCTTGGTCAGGAAATTGCGACCGATGATCATCGGTTCGCTTTCCGGGTGGTTGATGTTGTTGGGCAGGATCGCCCGCCCGCGGGCGATTTCGTCGCGCACGAATTCCGGCGTGATGCGTTGCTGGATCGACGCACCAAACGATTCACCGGGATGTTGCTTGCGCAGCATCGCATCGGTCACCGCCTCCAGGCGCTGGTTCTCGCGGATCGCCACGAACTCCATCTCCGGAGTGACGATGCCGCGACGTGCGTAATGCATCTGGGTGACATTGGCGCCAGCAAGCGCCACCCGCGGCAAGCGGCGTGCGGGGAAGCGCACCGCATCCAGCCGCGCATCGTGTTCGCGGCCGCGCCCGAAATGCGAACTCAAGGTGTCCAGCGCCACCGTATCGCCACGTTCGGCAATCCAGTCGGCACGCAACGGCGCGAGGCCGGCAGCAAGATCGATCGCCGCCTGCGGATCGGTGTACGGCCCGGAGGTGTCGTAGACGCTGAGCGGCGCATTGTCTTCGCCACCGAACAGCGTCGGCGTGCGCGTCAATGCGATCTCGCGCATCGGCACCTGCAGGTCGGCACGCGAGCCGGAAACGAAGATCTTGCGAGAGCCGGGGATCGGCTGGGTCACAGCCTCGGATAACGATTGGGCTTGTTGTTGCAAAACGGTGGGCGCGGCATTCATGGCGTTCGTCCTGTGTGCTGGAAAACCAGCACCAAGGGCGCTGGCTCTGCGAAGAAGTCGCAGTGCGGACGAAGCGGCGGCGCTCAACACTCAGGTGCCCGTGCAGTCACGGACCCTCGCATCTAACGAAGCTTCCCTACGCCGGTATGAGCCGGATCAGGTTCGAAGGGACTATCTCAACCGCAGCGCACTGCGGTACCCCCACTTCGGCGGCGATTAAACCACATCGCCGATACCGGCAGCATGCGCGGTTGCGTGGATGTCGCACTGACGCGCAGCGCGGAAGCTGCCCGATGAACGCAGAAGTGCAGCTGACATGCCCAGACATGTTCACGGCACATCGGCTGGCTAGCGTGGCCGCACAACAACCAGAAAACTGCTCTCTCTCCCTTGCCGCCGTACTCCGGCGGCATTTTTTATCGGCCACTTGCAGCCGCCCGCTACGTTTCGTTATCGTCGTGTGAAACACAGGGATGGACGACGCGAATGCAATGGATGCAACGGTGTGCGTGGATCGCGGCAATGCTGATCGGGACGGTGGGACCTGGCGTAGCGGCAGAGCCGCTACCGGCGGAGGCATTCGTCGAATCCGGCCCGATCTCCTCGCCCGCGATGTCGCCGGACGGCAAGCACCTGGCGGTCAGCGCCGATCTTGGGGATGGCAGCTACGCGCTGGTGGTGTATCGCATCGCCGACATGCAATCCACCACCATGCTGCGCCTGCCGCGCTACGAGTTGCCGGTGCGCATTGCCTGGGTCAGCGAGAGGCGGCTGGTGATCGGCAAGGGCCGCAAGCTTGGCTCGCTGGAAGAACCTGTGCCGATGGGCGAGATCATCGCCACCGACCTGGATGGCAGCAATCAGCGCTACGTCTACGGCTACCAGCAAAGCACGCGCAATGCGGGGCTGGAGCGCGGCTTCGGCTACATCGAAGGGCTGCCGAGCCGGCGTAACGGGCACTTCTACATGCGGCGGCTGTCGCTGGATTCGCGCCATTCGATGTTGTACGACGTGGACGCGAGCACCACCACCCACCGGCTGATGGCCGACATCGACGTGCCGCGCCTGAGGTTCGTGCTCGACAACGATGATGTGGCGCAGTACGCCTACGGCACCGATGACGACGACAATTCACTGCTGTTCCGCCGCAACGGCAACGGCTGGACGCCACTGACGCAGGTCCAGGCCAACTGGCGCCCGATTGCGTTTGCCGAACAGCCCGGTCGTGTCTATGGCTGGTACAGCGTCTCCGGCGGCCCGGCGGCATTGGTGTCCAGCGATCCGGACGGCCAGCAGCGCAGCATGCTGGCGTCCGACCCGTTCTACGACGTGGATGATCTGCAATGGAGCCCGGCACCCTATGCACCGTTCGCGGCCCGACTGGGACCGGGCCGGCCCGCGCTGCGCTATGTCGCGCCCGACAGCGCAGCGGCGCAGTTGCATCGCAGCCTCAGCGAGACCTTGGCCGGTCAGTACGTGGATTTCGTCAACTTCACCGAAGATGGCAGCGCCTTGCTGTTGAAGGCCTATAGCGACCGCGATGCTGGCGCCTGGTACATCTTCAACCGCTCGACCAATACGCTCAAGCTGGTCATCAAAGCCCGTAGCGCCCTGCCCGCGGCACTGATGAGCGAGCGGCGCATGGTGCGCTTCCAGGCTCGCGACGGGCTGATGCTGGACGGCGTACTGACCGTTCCGGCGACGGCCGGCCAGGGCACGCCCCTGCCGATGATCCTGCTGCCACATGGCGGCCCGCATGCCGACGGCGACGGTTGGGCGTTCGATACCGATGCGCAATTTCTCGCCAGCCGCGGCTACCTGGTGCTGCAGGTCAACTATCGCGGCGGCACCGGCCGCGGCAATGCCTTCGAACGCGCGGGCTACCGCCAGTGGGGAGAAAAGATCCAGGACGATCTGGTGGATGGCGTGCGTTGGGCGATTGACCAGGGCCTGGCCGATCGATCGCGCATCTGCAGCTACGGCGCCAGTTTTGGCGCGTACGCGGCGATGATGGTGCAGGTGAAGGCGCCGGACCTGTTCCGCTGCGCGGTGGGGGTTGCCGGCATCTACGACCTGCAGATGATGTACACCAAAGGCGATATCAATCAGAGCGCGTCCGGCACCAATTACCTGCAGCGCGTGATCGGCCGCGACGCAGCCGAGCTTGCCGCGCACTCGCCGGTCTCGCTGGCCGAGCGCATCAAGGCGCCCGTGCTGTTGGTCCACGGCGAAGAGGACGAGCGTGCACCCTTTGCCCAGGCCAAGAGCCTGCGTGCTGCGCTCACGCGTAGCGGCAACGCGCCCGAATGGATGGCGGTGCCCAAGGAAGGCCACGGGTTTTACAAGGACGCCAACCAGATCGCCTTTTACCGCACGCTAGAAGGCTTCCTGGCCAAACAGTTGGGGAATCCGACAACCGCAGCGGCGGGCGGCACCACGCCGACCACGCCGCAGTAACGCCGGCTCACGTCACTCCAGCGTATAGCCCACCCGCAGGCCGCCCCAATGCTTGCGGCCGACGAAGATCGGCGCAGACAGATCGAACATGATCTGGCCGGTATCGCGGCGGTAGACCTGCAGGCGGTATGGGTCGGTGTGTGCACCGACGCTGCGGCCAACGCGATCGGAGAACTTGCGCTTGGTACGGTTGCCGACCAGATCGCGCTTGGGGTCGCCGGTCAGTGGCTGGGTGAAACGCAGATTGTGGGTAGGCACGTAGCCGTCGGGATTGGCGCAGATCGCAAACACGATCCACGGATGCGCATCCAGCAAGGGCTCCTGCAACGGAGGCAGCACGTGATCGCACACTGCGTCGAAGTCGGTGCTGAACTTGGGCGGCTCCACACCGGCAATCGGGGTGTAGGTGCGCGCGAACAATGCCGCTTCGTCGATCTGCCCACGCGCGATGGCCTGCGCCAATGCAGTACCGATCTTGCCCGCCGTGGCGACGGCGAGTTCCTTGACGCGCGCGTGCCTGGGCACCTGCAGCGGATCGGCCGGCAAACGGAACAGGCCCACGCAGTCGCGCAGGGTTTCGGTGCCGCGTTCCAGCGCTTCGCTGCGTTCGGCCACGTGCGCGGCGTGCTGCAGATTGCTGCGGCCCAGCGCCACCACCCCATCCACGGCACGCTCGATGCCGCGAATTTCGCCGTCCTGCGCCTGGATGCGCCCGGCCACCGTGGTCATCGCGCTACTGGCCTGCCCGAGCACGCGGGTGATGCCATCGAGCACCGCCTCGGTGCCGCGCGCGGAGGCCGCGCCCTCGCCCACTGCAGCGCTGGTTTCGGCCAGGATCGCGCGCACATCACGCGCCGCCGCAGCGGCACGTTCGGCCAGACGGCGAATCTCGGTGGCGACCACCGCAAAGCCGCGCCCGGCAGCGCCGGCATGCGCCGCTTCGATACTGGCGTTGATCGACAGAATATTGGTCTGAAACGCCACCGAGTCGATGACTTCGATGACCTCGCCGGCACGTGCCGCGCGGCGTTCCACTTCGTGCATGGCCTGGCCCAGCGCATGTGCCGCGGCCACGCCTTGCCGCGCGCTTTCATCGGCGCTGGCGGCCAGCGCGATGACCTGGGCCAGTTCGGTATTGACGTCCTGCAGGCTCGACGACAGCCGCTCCACTGCAGTGCGTGCACCGTCCAGCGCCTCGGTTTGCGCCTGCGACTGGCGCACCATCTCGTCGTTTTCGGCCACCAACGGCGGGACTTCGGCGGCGATTTGCACCGACAGCGCCACTGCCTGGCGGATCGCTTCGGCCAGATTGCCGAAGCCGGCCTGCAGCCGGCGCCCCATGTCGGTGTCCGCCAGACCGGGCGGGAGCAGCAGTTCCAGTTCGCAGCCAGCCAAGGCCTGCGCGGTGCGCTCCAGCACGGTGCGGTCTTCGTGTTCGGCCTGCAGGCGTGCCACCAAGGGCTGCAACAGCGGGGAGATCGGCACCGGGCGGCTACCGTCGGCCAGCCGCGTGGCTTCGCGCAACAAAATGGCGGTCTCGACATGCGGCAACGACAGCATCCAGCCACCGTGCTCGCGGTCGCGGACGTAACGCACGCGCCGGGCCGGGTCGTCGCCCGGCGCAGCCCACACGCCTTCATCGCCAACCAGATCGGTGGCGCTCAATCCCCACAGCACGGATGCCGGCAGACCGTCCAATTCAGTGGCGGTCTTGCCAAGCACGTCCAGGCCGGCGCGGTTGCAGGCCACCACACACGCCTCCGCCGACAGCCGCAGCAAGGCGACCGGCGCGTCGGGGAGCAGGGCCGCACGCGTGTGCGACGGCAGGTCAGGCGATTGCATCGAGCTCATGGGGATTCCTAAACCATCAGTGTCATTAGCGGCGCGCGGCGGGCAGAATTGAGCGGCGTACTCATCCGTGGCGGCTTGCTCAGTAGCCGGCGGCCTGCCCATCCTTGCGGCTTTCCGAGGCGCCGTAATACACGCCGTTGATCGGGTCGCGCGCGATCGCCTGATAGCCGCCATACGGGCCGTCGGCAAAGATCACCCGGTGGCCTTTGCGCATCAACGCACGAATGGTGTCGTAGGAGAATCCGGTTTCCAAATTGAGCTCGCCGCCATCGCTCATCGCGGTGGCCTGCCCGGTCGGCTCGGTGGAGCCCTCGTGCTGGATGCGTGGCGCATCGCCGGCTTCCTGCAGATTCATATGAAAGTCCACCAGGTTCATCACGATCTGCACGTGCCCCTGCGGCTGCATCGCTCCGCCCATCACGCCAAAGCTCAGCCATGGCTTGCCGTCCTTGGTGACGAACGCCGGGATGATGGTCTGGAACGGCCGCTTGCCCGGCGCATAGCCGTTGGGGTGATCCTTCTTCAACACGAACATTTCGCCGCGGTCCTGCAGGATGAAGCCCAGCCCCGGTGGCGCCATGCCGCTGCCCATGCCGCGATAGTTGGACTGGATCAACGACACCATCATGCCGTCGGCATCGGCCACGGTCATGTAGATGGTGTCGCCCTCTTCCAGTTGTTTGGGCGTGCCGGGTTGCACTTCCTTCAAGGCCTTGTCCATGGAAATGAGCGACCGGCGCTGGGCGGCGTACTCCTTGGACACCAGCTTGGCCAATGGCGCGGGCTGGAAGGCAGGGTCGGCGTAGAAGCGCGCACGGTCGGCAAAGGCCAGCTTCTTGGCCTCGGTGAATAGATGCACGTGCTCGGCCGAGCCGAACGGGATCTTGGAAAAATCGTAGCCTTCCAGGATGTTGAGCATCTGCAACGCCGCGATGCCCTGACTATTGGGTGGCAGTTCCCACACATCAACGCCGCGGTAGTTGGTGCTCACCGGCTCCACCCATTCGCCCTGATGGCTGGCCATGTCCTCGTAGCTCAGATAGCCGCCATTGGCCTTGAAGTAGGTGCCGATGGTGCGTGCGATCGGGCCCTTGTAGAACGCGTCGCGGCCGCCGTCGGCGATCTGCTGCAAGGTGTTGGCCAGGTTCGGGTTCTTCCACAGCTCGCCCTTGCGCGGGGCGTGCCCGTCGATGGTGAATTGCTCCTTGAAGCCGGGGTATTGCGACAGCCGCGGTACCGAGCGGTCCCAGTAATAGGCAATGGTTTCGGCCACCGGGTGGCCTTCGCGCGCGTAGCGGATCGCCGGTGCCAGGTTCTGCGCCATCGGCTTGCGCCCGAAGCGCTCATGCAGCGCGAACCAGCCATCCACCGCGCCCGGCACCGACACCGGTAGCGGCCCGGTCGGCGGAATGTCTTTCAGCCCGCGCCGCTGAAACTCGGCCAGGGTCAGCGACTTGGGCGAACGGCCCGAGCCGTTGTAGCCGTAAAGCTTGCTGGTCTTGGGATCCCACACGATGGCGAACAGATCCCCATCCACCCCATTGCCGGTCGGCTCCATCAAGCCCAATGCCGCATTGGCGGCGATCGCCGCGTCCACCGCCGAACCGCCGTTTTTCATCACATCCAACGCGATCTGGGTGGCCAGCGGTTGCGAGGTCGCCGCCATCGCATGCGGGGCGATCACTTCGGAGCGGGTGGCGAAGGCTTGTCCGGTGACACGGTCGGCGGCGCCAATAGGCGGCGCGAGCAGCGCCAGAGCAGACACCAATAAGACGGGTACGCGACGCATGATCAAGAGCTCCCCCATGACACAACGAATGAAACACCAACCATAACAGCGGCCTCCGTTGCAGCGTTCGATCCCGGTCGCACTGAGGCGATAAAACCGCGCAGTTGGTGATGCAGGTTGGCGTTATTGACATGCCACCGATCCGGTTTCAGCAGAAACCATGCTGCTGCCATGTGGCTTCGCGATGAGCGCATGCTGCCAATACAGATGTTTCACCCGCAAGGGTTGACACCTCACCGGCGGCGATGGTTATCTCAGTCCATGCCGCACCGCCCCACCACCTCGAACGCTTTGATGTCCGCGCCCTTCGGCGCGTTGGCAGCGTCGCTTCTCGTGCTCGTACTTATTACCTCGCCAACCGATGCGGGACGAGACTTCGTGTAGGCAACAGACACACAAGGCTTCGATCAGACCCCGCACCGGCAACGGCGCGGGGTTTCGCGTTTCAGGGACCCCCAAAAGTTTCGAATGACATGAACGACATCACTGACATCGCCGCACCGTCTTCCATCAGCGCCAGCCATTGCGCTGCTGCAAGCGTCTGCATGCGCAGCGTTTTCGCTCATCCCCGCTTTGCTCGGCCGACCAGCGTCTGCGCTGCCAGCTGATCTCTTTCTCACTGCCAACCCCGCAAGGATTACTTCATGAGCAACGACACCCAACCGAAAATCGCGATCATCGGCTACGGCAGCCAGGGCCGCGCGCATGCGCTGAACCTGCGCGATTCCGGTTTCGACGTCACCGTCGGCCTGCGTCCCGGTGGCCCGACCGAATCCAAGGCGCAGGCCGATGGCTTCACCGTGGTGGCGCCGTCCGACGCGGTGAAGACCGCCGACCTGGTCGCGATCCTGACCCCGGACATGGTGCAAAAGAAGCTCTACGAAGAGGTCATCGCGCCGAACATGAAACAAGGCGCCTGCCTGTTGTTCGCGCATGGTTTGAACGTGCATTTCGACATGATCAAGCCGCGCGCCGATCTGGACGTGGTGCTGGTTGCGCCCAAGGGCCCGGGCGCGCTGGTGCGTCGCGAGTATGAAATCGGCCGCGGCGTGCCGTGCATCTATGCGGTGTACCAGGACACCAGCGGCAAGGCCGAGCAGTTTGCGCTGACCTATGCCGGCGGCCTGGGCGGCGCACGTGCCAACATCATCAAGACCACCTTCAAGGAAGAGACCGAGACCGATCTGTTCGGCGAGCAGGCCGTGCTGTGTGGTGGCGCCTCGTCGCTGGTACAGGCCGGTTTCGAAGTGCTGGTGGAAGCTGGCTACCAGCCGGAAATCGCGTATTACGAAGTACTGCACGAACTGAAGTTGATCGTGGACCTGTTCTACGAAGGCGGCATCACCCGCATGCTGGAATTTGTGTCCGAAACCGCACAATACGGCGACTATGTCAGCGGCCCGCGCGTGATCGACGCCAGCACCAAGGCGCGCATGAAGGATGTGCTGACCGACATCCAGAACGGCACCTTCACCAAGAACTGGGTGGCCGAATACGAAGCCGGTCTGCCGAACTACACCAAGTTCAAGCAGGCCGACCTGGAACACCCGATCGAGGAAGTGGGCAAGAAACTGCGCGCAAAGATGGTCTGGCTCAACGGCGAACAGCAAGCCGCTGCCGCACCGGCGAATCAACAAGCGGCATAACGCCGCCGCATCCCCCACCGCTTAACACCGAAGGTTCGCAACGCATGAATACCTCCGCACACAGCACGCCCCGCAATGGCGCGCGCTGGCTGACGCAGGCCCTGGAAGCCGAGGGCGTGGAAACGCTGTTCGGTTATCCGGGCGGCACCATCATGCCGTTCTACGACGCCCTGGTGGATTCCAGGCTCAAGCACATCCTGGTCCGTCACGAACAGGGCGCCGCCCTCGCCGCCAACGGCTACGCCCGTGCCAGCGGCAAGGTGGGCGTGTGCGTGGCGACCTCCGGCCCGGGCGCATCCAATCTGGTCACCGGCATCGCAGACGCGATGCTCGATTCGGTGCCGATGGTGTGCCTGACCGGCCAGGTTGCGACGCCCTTGCTGGGCACCGATGCGTTCCAGGAACTGGACGTGTTCGGCATGACCATGCCGATCGTCAAGCACAGTTTTCTGGCGCGCAGCGTGGACCAGTTGCCGGAGATCGTGCGCGATGCGTTTCGCATCGCGCGCGAAGGTCGCCCGGGCCCGGTGTTGATCGACCTGCCGAAGGACGTGCAGATCGCCGATGCCTCGCATCTGCCCGAGCATGTGCCGGCCGCAGTGCTGCCGCCACCGGCACCGTCGGACGCGAAACTGGCCGACGCACTGGCAGCCATCGCCAGCGCCGAGCGCCCGGTGGTGTACGGCGGTGGCGGGATAGCACTGGCCGATGCGGTGGAAGCATTCCGGCGCTTTGTCGAAGCCACCGGCATCCCGACCGCGCTGACCTTGCGCGGGCTGGGTGCGTTGCCGCACGCGCATCCGGATTACCTGGGGATGCTGGGCATGCACGGCACGCGGGCCGCCAATATGGCGATCCAGGAATGCGATCTGTTGGTGGTGGTCGGTGCCCGTTTCGACGACCGTGCCACTGGCAAGTTGAGTGAATTTGCACCGTTCGCACGCGTCATCCATCTGGATGCCGATGCGTATGAAATTTCCAAGCTGCGCACTGCCGATATCGCCGTACCTGGCGATGTGGCAACCAGTCTCAAGGCGTTGAGTGCAGCACGCGGCAACTGCCAGGCATGGCGGACGCGCTGCTTTGCCAATCGCGAAAAATTCGGTGCGCGTTACGACGCGCCCGGTACCGATATCTATGCGCCGGCGCTGCTGAAGCGCCTGAGCGAAGTGGCCCCGCCCGACACCATCATCGCCTGCGATGTGGGGCAGCATCAGATGTGGGTGGCCCAGCATTGCCGCTTCAACGATCCGCGTAATCACCTCACCAGCGGCGCGCTCGGCACCATGGGCTTCGGCCTGCCAGCGGCGATGGGCGCGCAGTTCGCCTGCCCCGATCGCACCGTGGTGCTGGTGTCCGGCGACGGCAGTTTCATGATGAACGTGCAGGAGCTGGTGACCATTGCGCGCTGCAAGCTGCCAGTGAAGATCGTGCTGCTCGATAACAGCTCGCTGGGCATGGTGCGGCAGTGGCAGGAATTGTTCTTCGCCGAGCGCTACAGCGAGATCGATCTGTCCGACAACCCGGATTTCGCCGCGCTGGCGCAAGTGTTCGGTATTCCGGCCAAGCGCATCATCGCGCGCGGCGATGTCGATGCAGCGCTGGCTGAGTTGCTGGCGCAGCCGGGCCCCGGCCTGCTGCATGTGGCCATCGACGCACGCGCCAACGTGTGGCCGCTGGTGCCGCCCAATAACGCCAACAGCACCATGCTGGACAGCAATCCCGCACACGCGGTCAAGGAGACGACACATGCGTTACCGGCTTGACCTGGTGCTGAAGCCGGCCGAAGGCGCATTGGTGCGCGTGATCGGCATGACCGAGCGCCGCGGGTTTCGCCCGTGCGCCATCCAGGGCGCCGCCGCGCCCGACGATGCCGGGCGCTGGCATTTGCAGCTGGACGTGGACAGCAGCCGGCCGCCGGAAACACTGCGCCTGCAGCTGGAAAAGGTCTACGACTGCGAGTCGGTGGTGATCACGGCGCTGGAAACGGTCGAGGCGGCCGCATGACCACCCAGACCTCGGGCATGCAGACTTCGCGCGACCATCAAACTGAGATCCGGAGGTGTCTTCTTCCGGATCGGCCGCGCGCGTGCCGCAATGCCTGATTCCGGCCGCTCCTCTTCGCAGGAACCAGACGTAAGCGACGTGGCCGTCAGCGTGGCCGACGTGCTGGCCGCACAGGCACGTCTGCGCAAATATTTGTCGCCGACGCCACTGCACTACGCCGAGCGTTTCGGCGTGTGGCTGAAGCTGGAAAACCTGCAGCGCACCGGCTCCTACAAGGTGCGCGGCGCACTGAACGCACTGCTGGCGGGGCTGGAACGCGGCGACGAGCGCCCGGTGATCTGCGCCTCGGCCGGCAACCATGCGCAAGGTGTGGCGTGGTCGGCGTATCGGCTCGGCGTACAGGCCATCACGGTGATGCCATATGGCGCGCCGCAGACCAAGATCGCCGGCGTCGCGCACTGGGGCGCCACCGTGCGGCAACACGGCAACAGCTATGACGAAGCGTTTGCGTTTGCGCGAGAGCTGGCCGACCAGAACGGCTATCGCTTCCTGTCGGCCTTCGACGACCCGGACGTGATTGCCGGGCAAGGCACGGTCGGCATCGAACTGGCCGCCCACGCACCGGATGTGGTGATCGTGCCGATCGGTGGCGGCGGCCTGGCCTCCGGCGTGGCGCTGGCGTTGAAGTCGCAAGGCGTGCGCATTGTCGGAGCGCAGGTCGAGGGCGTCGATTCGATGGCGCGTGCGGTGCGCGGCGACTTCCGTGAAATCACCCCCGTCGCCACGCTGGCCGACGGCGTCAAGGTCAAGATTCCCGGCTTCCTGACTCGCCGCCTGTGCGCGAGCCTGCTCGACGATGTAGTGATCGTGCGTGAAGCCGAACTCCGCGAAACCTTGGTGCGTCTGGCACTGGAAGAACACGTCATCGCCGAGGGCGCTGGCGCCCTGGCATTGGCCGCCGGTCGCCGTGTTGCAGGCAAACGCAAATGTGCGGTGGTCTCTGGCGGTAATATCGACGCAACCGTTTTGGCCGCACTCTTGTCCGAGGTGCGGCCGCGTCCGCCACGCAAACCGCGGCGTCGCAATACCGAGCGACTTCGCAACGAACGCAGCGTCAAGCCTCCACCCCAAACACCCGCTCTTTCCCGCCCATCCGCAGTCGCTTCAACGCCTGTCACCGCCATCGCCGTAGAGGAGTCTTCCTGGTGAACACGACCGTATCCAACCAGACCCCGCGTATCCGAATTTTCGACACCACCCTGCGCGACGGCGAGCAATCCCCCGGCTGCAGCATGACGCCCCAGCAAAAGCTGGTCATGGCGCGCGCGCTGGACGAACTCGGCGTGGACATCATCGAAACCGGGTTCCCGGCCAGCTCGCACTCCGACCGCGAAGCTATCGCGATGATCGGCCGCGAGCTGCGCCGCCCCACCCTGGCGGTGTTGTCGCGCTGCCTGCAGGCCGATATCGAAACCTCGGCAAAGGCGCTGGAAGCTGCAGCCAACCCGCGCCTGCATGTGTTCCTGTCCACCAGCCCGCTGCACCGCGAGCACAAGCTGCGCATGAGCCGCGAGCAGGTGCTGGAGTCGGTGCACAAGCACGTGACGCTGGCGCGCGGCTATATCGATGACGTGGAGTTTTCTGCCGAAGACGCCACCCGTACAGAAGAAGATTTCCTGGCCGAAGTCACCCGTGTGGCGATTGCGGCCGGGGCCACCACGATCAACTTGCCCGACACGGTGGGCTTTACCACGCCGGAAGAAATCCGCGGCATGTTCGCGCGGCTGATCGCCAGCGTGGAAGGTGCCGACAAGGTGATCTTCAGCGCGCACTGCCACAACGATCTGGGTCTGGCGGTTGCCAATTCGCTGGCGGCCATCGAAGGCGGCGCGCGTCAGGTGGAGTGCACCGTCAACGGCATCGGCGAGCGCGCCGGCAACTGTGCGCTGGAAGAAATCACCATGGCGCTGAAGGTGCGTGGTGCGTTCTACAACATCGATTCGGCGATCAACACTCCGCGCATCGTGTCGACCTCGCAGTTATTGCAGCGCCTGGTTGGCATGCCGGTGCAGCGCAACAAGGCCGTGGTCGGCGGCAACGCCTTTGCACATGAATCGGGTATCCACCAGCACGGCATGCTGCGTCACCGCGGCACCTACGAAATCATGCGCCCGGAAGATGTGGGCTGGGAATCATCGCAGATGGTGCTGGGCCGCCACAGCGGCCGCGCAGCGGTCGAGCAGCGCCTGCGTGCGCTGGGGTATCTGCTGGAAGAGGAAGAGGTCAAGCTGGTCTTCGAACAATTCAAGGCCCTGTGCGAGAAGCAGCGCGTGGTCACCGATGCTGATCTGCAGGCATTGATGCAAGACGCCACCGTGCAGGAAGGCTACCGTCTGGCTTCGATGACCATCAGCGACGTCGGCAGCCGCGCGAACGCGTTGGTCGAACTGTCCGACCCGGATGGCAATCGGGTGGCGGAGACCGCGCAGGGCAATGGCCCGGTTGATGCCTTGTTCGGTGCATTGGCGTCGGCCACCGGCGTGAAGCTGGAGCTGGACAGCTACCAGGTGCACAGCGTGGGCATCGGCGCGGATGCACGCGGCGAAGCTAGTCTGAGCGTGCGCCACGATGGTGTGGAGTACGAAGGCACCGGCACCAGCAAGGACATCATCGAGGCCAGCGCGCTGGCATGGCTGGATGTAGCCAACCGACTGCTGCGCCAACGCGAGCGCGGCGTGGTTGCTGGCAAGACGGCTGCGGTGGCATAACACCGCACCGACTGACAGTTTGCAAAAGACCTGACGGCCAGCGGAGCGATCTGCTGGCCGTTTTGGGTTTTGGGTTTTGGGTTTTGGGTTTTGGGTTTTGGGTTTTGGGTTTTGGGTTTTGGGTTTTGGGTTTTGGTGTTTGGTGTTTGGGTTTTGGTGTTTGGTCTATGTATTCGTCTCCGGCCTTGCCCCCGCTGGCTGTTAAAGCTTGATGCGTGGCTGTTCAATTTTGTGCTGGCACCGACATGCAAGGTGTTTTTGCTCTTCGATCCGCAGCAATGAAATCGAAAGCGCGGTGTCGTCTCCGGGGTCGGGACCAAGTGGCGGCATGGATGCCGCCACTGAGTCTCCACGGACGGATTCACGGCGTGTCCCGGCACCGGAGACGGCACCGCGCCACCGGCATATCGACACACGAAGTCTGTCAATTCTGGGCGGAAGCAAAGATTTACTGAGGGGCGCTTGCACGCGCACCGCCGTGGGACACGCCGCAAATACGTCCATGTAGCGCTTATGCGGCATCCATGCCGCATACGGAAGTATTGCGTTCAATGACGGCGTTAGCCAACGCGGCAGATTCTGTTGCTTTTCGATACACAGCAATGAAATTCATAGCGCGGTGTCGTCTCCGGGGTCGGGACCATGTGGCGGCATGGATGCCGCCACTGAGCCTCCACGGAGGGATTCACGGCGTGTCCCGACACCGGATGCAGCGCCACGCACCGATGGACCCCGCAAAAACGAAAGCGGCCATCGCCCAAACAGGACGATGACCGCCAATACGTTCAACAAAACGATACATCCAACCAACGCCTTACAGCGCAGCAACCACCGCATCACCCATCGCGACCGTGCCAACCTTGGTGGTGCCTTCTGACCAGATGTCGGCGGTGCGCAGGCCCTGGTCGAGCACCTTGCCGACGGCCTTCTCGATCGCATCTGCGGCGGCAGCCTGCGCGAAGGTGTAGCGCAGCATCATTGCCACCGACAGGATGGTCGCGAGCGGATTGGCGATGCCCTGCCCTGCGATATCCGGCGCCGAGCCGTGACACGGCTCGTACATGCCTTTGCTGTTGGCATCCAGGGAGGCCGAAGGCAGCATGCCGATCGAGCCGGTGAGCATCGACGCCTGGTCGGACAGAATGTCGCCGAACATGTTGTCGGTCACGATCACATCGAACTGCTTGGGCGCGCGCACCAATTGCATGGCCGCGTTGTCCACGTACATATGCGATAGCGCGATATCCGGATAGTCTTTGGCAACTTCTTCCACCACCGCGCGCCACAACTGGCTGGAGGCCAACACGTTGGCCTTGTCGACCGAGCACAGTTTCTTGCCGCGCAAACGCGCCATCTCGAAACCGGCCTTGGCGATGCGACGAATCTCGCTTTCGCTGTAGGGCAAGGTGTCGTAGGCCTGACGCTCGCCATTGTCCAGCGTGCGATTGCCGCGCGGCTGGCCAAAGTAGATGCCGCCGGTGAGCTCGCGCAGGATCAGCAGATCCAGTCCCGCAACAACTTCCGGCTTGAGCGTGGAGGCATCGGCCAACTGCGGATACAACAGCGCCGGACGCAGGTTGGCGAACAAACCCAGCTGCGAACGGATCTTGAGCAAACCACGCTCCGGGCGCAGCGATGGATCGATGCTGTCCCATTGCGGCCCACCCACGGCGCCCAGCAGCACCGCGTCGGCAGCGCGCGCGCGCTCCAGCGTTTCGTCAGCGAGCGGGCTGCCGTACTTGTCGTAGGCCGCGCCACCCAGTTCGTCATACACCAGGCTGAAACCCAGGCCATGTTGTGCGTCGATCCGCGTCAACACCTTGACCGCTTCGGCCATGATCTCCGGGCCGATGCCGTCGCCAGGAAGAATCAAAATCTGCTTGCTCATGCAATCCTCGTGAGTTGGTGCCGTAGCAACCTGAAAATCAACGTGCTGCCCATACCACCAGCACGTCACTGCTGAAGGAGCCATCGGCTGCAATCTGAAAGTAATCGCGTACCTCGTCTACCGCCGCGTCCTGCAACCCGCGAATGGCTGCGCGCAACACCTCTGGCGTGCGCATGCGGTCGACCCAGCTCAGATAGTCCAGCTGTAGCCGTTGGCAATGATGACGCTGCACCTGCAAGCCGGCATCGCCCAGCATCTGCAACCACTGCGCAACACTGTAGTCGCGCACATGACTGGTATCGCGCAACACCTCGATCGCCTGCAGGTGCGTGTCCAGCAATGGCAACCCCGGCGCGACCACATCGATAAAGGCGGCAACGCCGCCGGGACGCAACACGCGCCGCACTTCGCGCAGTGCCTGTCCCACGTCGCTCCAGTGATGCGCCGAGTAGCGGCTGACCACTGCATCCAGGCTACCGGTCTCGAACGGCAAGCGCTCGGCAACACCTTGCACAGTGCGGACTTGCGTCAGCCCACGCTCGGCAGCTGTAGCCGCCACGACGGTGAGCATATCGGCAGACAAATCGTAGGCCACTACCTCGGCCATCAGCGGCGCCAACTGGAAACTCACATGCCCGGCACCGCAGCCAAGGTCGAGCAACCGCCCGTTGCGATGACCCGCCAGGCCAGCGCGGAGCTCGGCGAACTCGGCGCCTTGCGCATGCACGTCGCTCTGCAGATACGCGTGCGCCTGCGGCCCGAACTGCGCAGCGACATGTTCGCCCAGCGCCCCCGTATCGGCGGTGTTGGCAATCGCGTTCACTGCAGTGCGCCGAACAACCACGGTTGGCGCGCGCGATGGCCTTGTTCGAAGCGGCCGATTGCATCGGCGTCCTGCAATGTCAGGCCGATGTCGTCCAGCCCGTTGAGCAGGCAGTGTTTGCGGAAGGCATCGACCTCGAAGCTGTACTCCACGCCGTCGGGGCGGCGCACGCGTTGCGCGGCCAGATCCACGGTGAGTTGATAGCCCTCGGTGGAAAAGCATTGCTCGAACAAGGCGTCGACTTCTGCTTCGGTCAGCACGATCGGCAGCAGGCCGTTCTTGAAACTGTTGTTGAAGAAGATGTCGGCAAAGCTCGGGGCAATCACCGCACGAAACCCGTATTCGTCCAACGCCCAGGGCGCATGTTCACGCGAGGAACCGCAGCCGAAATTCTTGCGTGTCAGCAACACGCTGGCGCCTTGATAGCGCGGGAAATTGAGCACGAACTCCGGGTTGATCGGCCGCTGGCTGTTATCGCGCCCAGGCTCGCCAATATCCAGATAGCGCCATTCGTCGAACAGGTTCGGACCGAAGCCGGTGCGCTTGATCGACTTGAGGAATTGCTTGGGAATGATCTGGTCGGTATCGACATTGGCGCGATCCAGCGGCGCCACCAGTCCGGTGTGTTGGGTAAAAGGAGTCATAGAAAGGCCGGAAATTGGGAGTGGGAAATAGGGAATAGGCAGAGCGAAACGGGGCGTGGCGATTCCCTATTCCCGATTCTCGATTCCCTGCAGCTCACGCACATCGACAAAGTGGCCGCTCACCGCCGCCGCTGCAGCCATTGCCGGGCTGACCAGGTGGGTGCGTCCGCCGGCGCCCTGGCGGCCTTCGAAATTGCGATTGGAGGTGGAGGCGCAATGCTCGCCGCTGCCGAGCTTGTCCGGGTTCATCGCCAGACACATCGAGCAACCCGGCTCGCGCCATTCGAAACCGGCCTCCAGAAAGATCTTGTCCAGGCCTTCGGACTCTGCCTGCGCCTTGACCAGACCCGAACCCGGCACTACCAGTGCCTGCTTGATCGTGGACGCCACCTTGCGGCCCTTGGCCACTGCGGCGGCGGCGCGCAGGTCTTCGATGCGCGAGTTGGTGCACGAGCCAATGAACACTCGGTCCAGGCGGATGTCGGTGATCGACTGATTGGCCTTCAGGCCCATGTATTTGAGCGCGCGCTCGATCGAGTCGCGCTTGGTCGGGTCTTGTTCGGCTGCCGGGTCAGGTATCTGCTGATCCACCGCCAGCACCATTTCCGGCGAGGTGCCCCAGCTCACCTGCGGCTTGATGTCTTCGGCACGCATCTCCACCACGGTGTCGAAGTGCGCCCCCGGGTCGGAAACCAGCGTCTTCCACAGTGCAACGGCGGCATCCCAGTTCGCATCCTTGGGCGCGAACGGGCGGCCTTTGACGTAGGAGATCGTCTTGTCGTCCACCGCCACCATGCCCACGCGCGCACCGGCTTCGATGGACATGTTGCAGATGGTCATGCGCCCTTCCATCGACAGCGCTTCAATGGCGCTCCCGGCAAATTCCAGGGCGTGCCCGTTGCCACCGGCTGTGCCGATCTTGCCGATCACCGCCAGCACAATGTCTTTGGCAGTCACGCCGAACGGTAGCGTGCCGTCGACACGCACCTGCATGTTCTTCATCTTCTGGGCGATCAGGCACTGCGTGGCGAGCACGTGCTCGACCTCGGAGGTACCGATGCCGTGCGCCAGCGCGCCGAACGCGCCATGCGTGGAGGTGTGCGAATCGCCGCAGACCACGGTCATGCCCGGCAAGGTGGCGCCCTGCTCTGGGCCGACCACATGCACGATGCCCTGACGCGCGTCGTTCATCTTGAACTCGAGGATGCCGAAGTCGTCGCAGTTCTCGTCCAGGGTCTGTACCTGCAGGCGCGAGACTTCATCGCTGATCGACTCCAGGCCGCCCTGCCGCTCGGCGCGCGTGGTCGGCACGTTGTGGTCGGGTGTGGCGATGTTGGCGTCGATGCGCCACGGCTTGCGGCCGGCCAGCCGCAGTCCTTCGAAGGCCTGCGGCGAGGTCACTTCATGCAGGATGTGGCGGTCGATATAGATCAGCGACGAACCGTCGTCGCGGCGCGTGACCTCATGCAGGTCCCACAATTTGTCGTACAGGGTCTTGGCAGTCATCGCGGCGATCCGGTGAAGTGGCGGTTGGTGGGTGCACCATTTGGCTGCATTCGATGCTAGGAGCTTGCCTTCGATAACGCAAATTCATATTGTTTATTCAACAAATGAAATTCAGGAATGGCATGGATCTGGCGAGTCTCAGCGCTTTCGTCGCAATTGCTGACAGCGGCAGCTTTTCGGCGGCCGGTGAAGCGCTGCATCTCACCCAGCCTGCGGTGAGCAAACGCATCGCTTTGCTGGAGGGGCAATTGTCGGCACGGCTGTTCGACCGCCTGGGCCGCCAGGTGGTGCTGACCGAGGCCGGCCAAGCCTTGTTGCCGCGCGCCCAACGCATCCTTGCCGAACTGGAAGACACGCGCCGTGTGCTGGAGCACCTGGGCGCGTCGGTTGGCGGGCGCTTGAGTCTAGCCACCAGCCACCACGTCGGCCTGCATCGGCTTCCTGCATTGCTACGCAACTTCGCCGCGCAACACCCGCAGGCCGCACTGGACATCCAGTTTCTGGATTCTGAACTGGCCTATGCGGCGGTGCTGCGCGGGGAGGTGGAACTGGCGGTGACCACGTTGGCGCCGGACACGCGTGCACCGCTGCGTGCGCAAGCGATCTGGCACGACCGCCTGCAATGCGTGGTGGCGCCCGACCACCCGTTGGCCGCATTGCGCAAGGTGACGCTGGACGATGTGGTGGCGCATCCGGCGGTGCTACCCGACCCCGGCACGTTTACCCATCGCATCGTCGCCGGCCTGTTTGCCGAGCGCGGCCTGGTGCCGCACCTGCGTATGACCACCAACTATCTGGAGACGATCAAGATGCTGGTCTCGGTGGGGCTGGCGTGGAGCGTCCTGCCCGAACGCATGATCGATCACCAGATCGTGGCGCTACCGCTGGCCGATGTGGCGCTGTCGCGCGAACTAGGATGCGTCACGCATGGCGGACGCACCTTGTCGCGGGCGGCACAGGCGTTTGTTGCGTTGTTGCAGGCGCAGGCGGAGCGGCCTTAGGGCGCCCGAGACAACCTCGAATGCGTTGTCGAACGCTCAATCATTGCGCGGCAATAGCCCGGCCTTTTGGTACCAACGAATGCAAGCACCCTCCACAGCTCCGACAATCAAGCCAGGAAGAAACAGTGCGCCATGCCAAAAAATCGTGCCGACGCAGAGCGGAATCACACCGAACCAGCAACACCACTTGTCAGGCAGTGGCAACACTTTGTAACGCTCACCCTTTTGCGGACTCCGGCGAAAATCCGTGTTGTTGAGCACAGCGTTCAGACCCAAGATTGCGAAATAAGTAAGCACCATCCATAGCAGCAACATAAGTTATCCAGCCTTCACGGTTCGATACACCACCACGCGCCTGAGACTTACGCACCGGGGTCACAGCGTGGTCTTCAACGCACCACCGTGCCATCGCACTACCGATCGACCAATCGATCGCGCCCCTGCCGCTTGGCCTGATACAGCCGGCGGTCTGCCAACGCGAGCAGTTCGCGTCGGGTCGGCGCTTCATCGCTCATCGCCATACCCATGCTGGCGGTGCACCGCACCGTGATGCCTTGCGCATCGACGTCGATTGCCGCAAGACGTTGCCGCATGCGTTCGAACAGCGCGCGTGCCTGCGCGGCATCCAGCCCGGTGGCCGCCAGCAGAAATTCTTCGCCGCCATGGCGCGCAGCGAAGCACTGCGCCTGATCCTGGTCGCTCAATGCCTCGCCCAGCGCGCTCAATACCGCATCGCCGACGTCATGGCCGTACTCGTCGTTGATGTGCTTGAAGTGGTCGATATCCATCAAGGCCAGCGCCAGCGCGGCACCACCGCTACGCGCATCGTCGAACCATTGCTGCAGCACGCGCTCGGCTTCGCGCCGGTTGGGCAATGCGGTCAGCACATCGTGGCTGGCGCGGTATTCCAGCTGGCGCATCAAGGCTTCGCGCTCCTGGCTGGCCTGTTGCAGCGCGAGATTCTTGTCGCTCAGTTCGCGGGTGCGCTTATCGATCACGGTATTGAGTTGGCGCTGGCTGCGCCGATAGCTGGCCGTGCGCCACAGATAAAATCCGTAGATCAGGCTCGCCAGCGCAAAGATGCCCAATGCGATCACTTCGCCACGGCGCCACCAGGGCGGCGCCAACGCGATGACCAGACTGGATTCCCCCAGCAGCGCGGTCTGACGCCAATCCACCGGTAGCGACATCGCCTGCACGCGGAAGCGAAAACGGCCCGGCGGCAGGTTGGTGTACACCGCCTCGGTCGCGTTGTCGGCATCCACCCAGTCCGGGTCGAAGCCGTCCAGGCGATAGCGGTAACGCACCTTGTCCGGGCCACGGAAATTCAGGCCGGCATAGGTGATTGCAATGCGGCGGGTCTCTGCGCCGAGCTGGTGCGGGCCGCTCAACGGTTGCACCATGCCGTCGACCAGCAAGCGCTCGAATACGATCGGCACGCGATGGCCTTGCAAGGTGCCGACACGCGCCGGATCGATCACGCCCAGCCCGGCCGAGGTGGGAAACAACAACTGCCCGGCCTGTGTCAGCCAGCCAGCGGGGGCGCTGCTGCCGTTGCCCTGGTTACTGGGCATGCCATCGCTGCGGTCCACCACCTCCACACTCAATTGTTCGCGGGTACCGGCATCGATCTGGTCGAAGTCGTTGCGCGCGATGCGGAAGACGCCGTGGTTGCTGGATAACCACAGATAGCCGTGGCCGTCGTCGATCAAGCGGAACACCTTGTCGCGCGGCAATCCGACGCGATGGTCGTAGACGCGAAAGTGGTCGCCCTGCAGGCGCAGCAAGCCGCGATCGCTGGCGATCCAGAGATCGCCACCGGCATCGCGCAAAAAGTCGAAGGCGTTCTGCCCGGGGAAATCCTGTTCGCCCAGCCACGCTCGCGTGCTGCCGCCCGGCGACAGCCCGGTCATACCGCGATCGGTGCCGATCCAGATGATGCCCTGCGTGTCGCGATACAGCGCCTGCACCGAGCCGTCGGGCACGCCATCGGCGGCGGTGTAGCGGCGCGCCTTGCCATGCCGCCAGCGCACCAACCCGCCGGTGGTGCCGATCCACAGATCGTCGCCATCGGGCAACACCGCGCGTACCGACAACGACGGCAGGCCATCGCCCGCGCCGATGCGCACCAGCACCTTTCCTTGCGCATCCAGCCGCAGCACGCCCTGACTGTAGGTACCGGCCCAGACCCCGCCGTCGCCGGCATCGGCCAGCGACAACACCGACTGCTCCAGCACACGGCCGCCTTCGGCCGGCGACAGCGATATGCGGCTGATCTGATCGTCGCGCCAACGGTCCAGACCCACCGCGCTGCCCACCCACACCGTGCCGTTGCTGGTCTGCAACACGGTGCGCACGTAATCGGAGGCAAGGCCGTCCTCATGGGTCACACCGTGCGCGGCGCCTTCGGCAATCCGGAACAGGCCATGCGTGCTGCCGACCCAGATCAGGCCTTCGGCATCTTCCAGCAATGCCGGGCTGGCGACGCCGGTGATCGAAATCTGCTCGTCCGGCACAGCTACCCCGCTGTGCACCACCAACGTACCGGTGGGCATGCTCATCCACAGATGCCCGCGCCGATCCAGTAGCAGCGCATCGACCCGCTGCCCCTGGCGAAACCGCTGCAGCCCGCCGCCGCGACTCCACCACCACACCCCGTCATCGCCGGCGACCAGCAATCCGCCCTGGCGATCGCTGGCAAGCCGGCGCACCGGCACCGCCTGCATGCCATGCATTGTTCCCCAGGCCTCGGCGGCGCCGCCATTGCGCGGCAGACGGTACAACCCGACCTCCGTGCCCACCCACAGATCGCCAGTGTCGTCGGCCGACAACGCGGTGATGCGTGCACGTGGCAGGCCGGTCTGACGCCCCACGTCGACCAGGCGCCCATTCGCTTCGAGCCGATACAGCGTCTGCGGCGTGCCCACCCACAGGGCGCCGTCGGCACGACGCAATAGCGCGCTGACCGCCAGATGGCGCGCCGTAGCGTCCCCCAGCTGCTGCCAGTGGCCGTCCTGATAGTGATAGACCCCGTCGAACGCGGTCCCGAACAACATGCCGCCGGTGCTGTCGCGCACCACCACGAACACGCCGCCCAATTCGGCGCCGGGCGTGTTCTGGCGGTCGTAGACGGTGAAGTCGCGGCCGTTGAAGCGCGCCACGCCTTCCCAGGTGCCCACCCAGATCAGCCCGTCTTCGCCCTGGGCCACGGCGTGCACCAAGTTGTGCGGCAGGCCGTCGTCCATGTTCCAGCGCGTGACGGTGTGATAGGCGGTGTGATCGAGCGCCTGTGCGCCAGCCTGGGACAGTCCCAGAACCCCGCAACACAGCCCAAACCACAGCCACACAAGGGCCGCCCGCAGCACGCGTGTGCTGCGAACGCAGCTTGCATGCGTCTGCGCCCCGACCCTGTCCACGCTCCCCCGTCCCCTCGTCCGTGCCGTTGACCATGCGTGCCGGTATGTACCGACAGGCCTGAGGCAATCTATCACCGGGGTTTTCGGGCCGCCCTAGGTGGATTCCCCACAGCTGCCGGGCCAACCATGACACCGGGAGCATTCAACTGAAACAATGAATGCCCATCATCATCGGCATGGTGGTTGGGCATTGCGCCCACAGTGTCGTCGCTTCGCCGCGGCTAGTCCGTTGCCTCGGTCGCTCCCAGGCTCGACCAGTTGAAGCACCCGCGCGCTGATGCATTCAGGCCGTCGAGTATAAATATAGAACCCGATGGTCTAGTATTGACCGTATGTCCAGCTCGCCCCCCCTCAAGTCCAAGGCCAAGAGCAACGGCCCTGGGCGTCCCAAGGATCTTGGGAAACGTGCCGCCATCCTGGGTGCTGCCCGCGCCCTGTTCATGGAGCTAGGCTATGCCGGGGTCAGCATGGATGGCATCGCTGCCCAGGCCGGCGTCTCCAAGCTCACCGTCTATAGCCACTTTGGCGACAAAGAGAGCCTGTTTTCCGAGGCGATCCGTGCGCAATGCCAGCAGATGATGCCGGACGACCTGTTCGACCACGCGCCCGAGGGTGCGCTGCGCGACCAGTTGGTCGAAATCGCGCATGCGTTCTTTGCCATGGTCAGCACCGAGTCGGCCATTTCCACCCACCGCATGATGATGGCGCCCGGCACCGGCGATGTGCATGTGCGCGAAATGTTCTGGGAAGCCGGCCCCAAGCGAACCCAACAGGCATTGGCGGATTTCCTGTCGGCGCGTGTGGCCGACGGCCAGCTCGACATCGCCGATCTGGCGCGCGCGGCCTCGCAATTCTTCTGCCTGCTCAAGGGCGAGCTGTATGCCTTGATGATGTGCGGCCTGCACGGCCAGCCCACCCGCGCGCAGGTGGATGAGCACATTCAGTCCAGCGTGGACTTCTTTTTGAGGGCGTATGCGCCCCGTTGATCGCCTCAGGCCTTTGGTGGCGATGACTTCCGGCACTGCGCCAGCGGCCGGCGCGCAGCGATGCTAGATGCGCCAGTTGCCCCGTGCACCGGTAAAATGTTCGCCCCACCGCGTTGGATAACCGCACCATGACGATCGATTTCACCCAGGCCCGCGAAAAGATGGTCGAACAGCAGATCCGGCCGTGGGACGTGCTGGACCTGCGCGTGCTCGACGTGCTGGCGCGCCTGCCGCGCGAAGCCTTCGTGCCGGAGGCCTACAAGACCCTGGCCTATGTCGACGTGGAAATTCCGCTGTCGGCCGGTCACAAGATGATGAAGCCGGTAGTCGAAGGCCGCATGTTGCAAGCGCTGGATCTGCAGCCGGGCGAAGACGTGCTGGAAATCGGCACCGGCAGCGGGTTTTCCACCGCCTGCCTGGCCGCACTCGCGCGCGAAGTGGTCAGCCTGGAGATCGATCCGGCACTGGCAGCGGCAGCACGCGCCAATCTGGACAGCACCGGTGTGGGCAGCAATGTGCGCATCGAAACCGCCGACGTGTTCGGCTGGCAGAGCGAGCGTCGTTTCGATGCCATCTGCGTGACCGGCGCGGTCGATACGCTGCCGACGCAGTGGCTGCAGTGGTTGCGCCCGAACGGCCGGTTGTTTGTGGTGCGCGGTCACGCACCGGTCATGGAAGCGGTCCTGGTGCGTGGCGACGTCAACGCCCCGCGCATCGAATCGTTATTCGAAACCGATCTCGCTTATCTCCAGGGCGCCACACCGACGCCCCGATTCCAATTCTGATTCCCAAGGAAGCTTCCCCGATGATCCGCCGATCCCTCGCCCTGGCCCTGGCCGCCGCCCTGTCACCGATGGCAGCGCATGCCACCGATCTGCTGCAGGTCTATGAAATGGCCCGCAACGGCGACCCGCAGCTAGCCGTGGCCGAGTCCACGCGGCTGGTGAATCGGGAGGGGCAGGTGCAGGCGCGTGCGGCGCTGTTGCCGCAGCTGGACGGTAGCGCCGGCTATACCCAGGCACATCGCGAGCTGGAAGGCGTGGATGGTCGCTCCACCACCAAGCAGCGGCAGTACACGGTTCAGGGCAGCCAGACCATCTTCAACTGGGCGCAGTTCGCCAACCTGCGTGCGCAGCGCGAAGTGGCCAAGGCCGCAGACTTCACGTTGGCATCGGCCAACAACGACCTGATCACCCGCACCTCGGCGGCGTATTTTCAGGTGCTGGTCGGTATCGAGTCGCTGGCGGCGGCAGAAACCAACGAAGCGGCGGCCAAGAAGCAGTTCGACTACGCCGACAAGCGCCTGGAAGTAGGCCTGGCGCCGATCACCGACGTGCACGAAGCGCGCGCGCAGTACGACCAGGCGCGTGCGGACAGCATCAACGCACGCAATACGCTGAAGGATTACTACCAGGCGTTGACCGAACTGACCGGCCAACCGGTAGTCGGCCTGCGTGCGCTGCCGGAAGACTTCCGCCCGGAAGTGCCGGCTGCTTACAGCAACGTCGATCAGCTGGTATCCGCCGCCATCGCCGACAATCCAGCGCTGAAGGCGCAGCAGCTGCAGGTCAGTGCAGCCGAGGCGCAGGTCAATGCGGCGCGTGCCGGCCATTACCCCACCTTGAGCCTGGGCGCCAATATCGGTCGCAGCAATAGTTGGGGCGGCCAGGGCACGGTCGATCAGGCCGCAGGTAACTTCACCACCGCGGGCCGCGATATCGATACCGATTCGGTCGGCATCACGCTGTCGATCCCGATCTTCGCCGGCGGCGCAACGCAGTCGGCCGTGCGTCAGGCGCTGTCGCGTCGCGATATCCAACAAGACACCTACGAGCAGCAGAAGCGCGCGTTGGACCGCAATACGCGCAATGCCTATCAGACCGTGGTCGCCGGTATCAGCGAAGTGGAAGCGCGCCGTTTGGCAGTGGTCTCCGCGCAAGCCGCCTACGATGCCTCGCAGGTCGGCCTGGAAGTCGGCACACGGACCGTGCTGGACGTGGTGCAGAACCAGCGCACCCTGTTCCAGGCGCAGCTGAACTACGCGCAGTCGCGCTACACCTTCCTGCAGAATCGCCTGCTGCTCGGCCAGGCCATCGGCAAGCTCGACATCACCGACCTGCAGGATGTGAATCGCCTGCTGTCGCAGGATGCCGAAGCCAGGCTGCAGGGCAGCGGCTCGCTGCAGTAAAGCGAGCGGATAGGTCACTAAAAAGGCGGGCGAAGGCCCGCCTTTTTTATGTCCGATGCAAGCGCGTACCTGGCTGCGTGCGATACCTGCGATGACTGCCGCATCAGCGGGTGATTTGCCGCTTGGCTGGAGGGCCCTTGCCGCCCGCCATCGCGGGACACGCCGCAAGTAGGTCCTTGTAGCGGCATCCATGCCGCGTAAGAACCCGCGACGGTGGGCGGGCAAGGACCAATCAAGATAGTCGGTGTGCGTAGCTCTTCTCAAAGCAACCCACACCTTGTCTGGTGCGGTGTCCTCGCCGCTTGCGGGACCGTGTGGCGACATGGATGTCGCCACACGGTCCCCCACGGACGGATGCACGGCGTGTCCCGCGAGCGGTGAGGGCACCGCGCCCTCGACCAATGCGGCTTGAGACTCTCCAGATGACGCCAAAAAGTGGCTAACGAAACGACCGCGCGATCGCCACGTTTGATTGGTCGCGCCAATACCGCTTGATGATGTGACTTGGCATGACTGCAACAGGTTCTCTGCAACGATGCAGCACGCACGCAGTTAGATCTTTCAAGACTCCACACCATCACCAACCACCGGCGGCAAATCAGGCGCGATCTGCACCAGCGTGCGTGCCACTGCGCCCTTGCCATTGGCGACCAGTGCCAACCCTGCGGCAGCCATCGCCTCACGCTGGGCCGGGTCGCCGAGCAGACGCGCAAGATCGCGATAGACGCAGTCGGCGTCCTCGCAGATCGCGACCGCATCGGCCTCGCGCATGCGCCGCGAAATTTCCGAGAAATTATGCAGATGCGGGCCGGTCACTGCCGGCGTGCCAACCGCTGCCGGTTCGAGCAGGTTGTGGCCGCCGATCGGCTGCAGGCTGCCACCGACGAAAGCGACCTGCGCGCATGCATAAAAACTCATCAGCTCGCCCAAGGTATCGATGACGAAGACCGTATCGTGCGCTTGTGGCCACTGCTGCGCTTTGCGTGTCGCCACGCGCCAGCCGCGCTCGCGCGCCAACGCCTCGACCTTTGGAAACCGCTCGGGATGGCGTGGCGCCCACAGCAGCAGCAGGTCCGGAAACTGCACCAGCAACTGCGCATGGATATCGGCCACCGCTGCCTCTTCGCCCTCGTGCGTGCTGGCGGCAATCCACACCGGCCGCGTTGCCGGCACATGGGTACGGAACTGCGCGACCAGGGCCTGTAATTGTTCGGGGGCAGCGATATCGAATTTGAGATTGCCCAGCGCCACCACTTGGTCCGGACGCGCGCCAAGGGTGATGAAGCGCTCCGCATCGTCCTGCGACTGCGCCGCCACGCAGGTCACCGTGCGCAACGCGCGGCTGATCAAGGGCGCCAGCACGCGGTAGCCGCGCAACGAGCGCGCCGACAAGCGTGCGTTGAGGATGTACAGCGGAATCTGGCGGTCGCGGCAACCGAACAACATGTTCGGCCATAGCTCGGTTTCCAGAATCAACGCCAGCCGCGGGCGAAAATGTTCCAGAAACCGCCCCACGCTGCCGGGCACGTCGTACGGCAGATACACATGGTCGACCGCATCGCCCCACACCGCGCGCACGCGCTCGGAACCGGTGGGCGTGATGGTGGTGATGACCCAGCGGATATCCGGGCGTTGCGCGCGCAAGGCGTTGACCAGCGGCGCGGCCGCATTGACCTCGCCCACCGACACCGCATGCACCCACACCCGCGGGCGGCCGCAGGCATGCGTGTACGACGCATAGCGCTCGTTCCAGCGGTTGAAGTATTCGCGCACGCGGAAACCGCGCCACACCAGGTGATACACCGTGACCGGCAACAACAGGTAGAGCAGCGCCGAGTACAGCCCGCGCAACAGCCATTCGATCGGGTCTTTCCGCATGTGTGCAGGATACGGGAGCGCCTGCACGTGCGCATGTGCACGCTGCCCGATGCGCCCGATCCCTTAGAATCGCACCATGTCCGAGTCCGCCAACGTCGCCGTCCGCCCCTCCCTGCGCAACCCCAAGCACTGGCCCATGTACCTGGGCCTTGCGGTGATGGTGCTGGCCGGGCGCCTGCCCTGGACGCTGCAACGCGCGGTGGGCCGTGGCGTGGGCTGGATCGCGATGCGCGTGGCGGGCACGCGTCGGCGCGCTGCCGAGGTCAACCTCAAACTGTGCTTTCCCGAGCAGGACGATGCATGGCGAGCGCGACTGCTGCGGGATAGTTTCGATGCGCTGGGCGTGGGCCTGTTCGAATTTGCGCGTGCGTGGTGGGGCAGCATCGACGCCATTCGCCCAGGCGTGCAGATCGAAGGACTGGAGCATCTGCAGCAGCTGCAGGAACAAAAGCGCGGCGTGTTGTTGGTGTCCGGCCACTTCATGACGCTGGAAATGTGCGGGCGGCTACTGTGCGACCACATACCGCTGGCCGGCATGTACCGCAAGCACCGAAACCCCGTGTTCGAATGGGCGGTCAAGCGCGGCCGCTTGCGCTATGCCACGCACATGTTCGCCAACGAGGATCTGCGCGCCACCATCAAGCACCTCAAGCGCGGCGGCTTTCTGTGGTACGCGCCGGACCAGGACATGCGCGGCAAGGACACCGTGTTCGTGCCGTTTTTCGGGCACCCGGCCTCGACCATCACGGCCACCCATCAGCTGGCACGGCTGACCGGTTGCGCGGTGGTGCCGTATTTCCATCGCCGCGAAGGCGGCCGCTACATCCTCAAGATTGCGCCGCCGCTGGCAGGCATTCCGTCGGAGGATGTGATCGCCGATACCACGCAGGTCAATGCGGCGATCGAGGACATGGTGCGCGAAGCGCCGGATCAATACCTGTGGATCCACCGCCGCTTCAAGCGTCAGCCGGGTGGGCGCAGCGCGTTCTATCAGTGAGCTGTCGCCGCAGGTGGCGCGCCGATGATGGCGCGTGGCACGCAGGTCTCCCCTGCCCGACACCCGCGATCACGATGCCAGCGGCTCAGCCCAGCGGCGGCTGATCCGCGTCGTCGTTGAGCAACGCGCCGGCATACAACCCGGCCAACATCAGACTCAAGCCGCCCCAGAAGCTGGAATAGAACGCCAGATGGGTATTGAGCGGGAAGACGGTGGCCACCAACGCGATCATCGCCGGCCGCGCCTGCTCGCGCGCAGCCACGCTGGAATAGCGCCACGCACGCCACGCCTGCGCCGCACCGGCCAGCCATAGCAGCAAGCCGATCACACCGGTTTCGGCCAGGATTTCCAACACGATCTGATGCGCGTGGAAAGCCGGGCCATCGCCCCAGGCCGGCGCCTGTGCAGGGGCCGGATTGCAGGCTGGATATGCCTGTCGAAACCCGCGCGCGCCTACACCATTGAGCGGATGCGCGCGGATCATGCACAGCGCTGCGCCCCAGATCTGGCCGCGCCCGGACAAGGCCTGATCCACGCCTTGCTCGCCATTGCCAAATGCCAGAGTGGTGCGCTGGATGCGCTCGCGTGCCTGTGGTGCCACCGCCACCACGCCACCGGCCAGCAGCACGCCGGCCACCGCAACTGCCAGCAGGCGCCGGCCACCCAGCAGTTGCCAGCCGGACAGCAGCACGATCACGCCGTAGGTGATCCACGAGGCGCGCGACCCCGCCAACACAAGCACCACGCCGACCGCGGCCGCCGCGCCCGCCCAGGCCCAGACATTGCGCCGCCCCAGCGCCAGCAGCAGGAATGGCGACAAGCTGGCCAGGGTCTGCCCGAACTTGAGATTGCACGGCCCCAGCACGCCGCTGAGGCGGTCGGCCAGCGCCAGCTCCTGCGGCGTACACAGCCCGTGGCCGCTGATCAGCTGCTTGACTTGATCCAGCGCGAAGAACAAGGGGCTGCTGCCGATGGCAGCCTGCAACAGCGCGTCCAGCGTCCACACCCCGCCGATCACCGCCAGGCCGATAAACGTGCGGCGTCGCCGCTGCGCATTGGCCACCGCAATCGCGCACAGCCACATGAAAGGCAGATAGCGCAGATCGGTGGCCGATTTACGCAGCGCGCGACCGACATCCATCGCATCGAACGCGGACAGCATCTGCGGCAGCCAGTACGCAAAGAACAACACACTGGTCAGTGCCCAGGCCGCACCGCTGAGCAGGCGTGTGCCACCGCGAAAACGTGCGTGCAGCAAACGGTACGCCGCGAACAACGCGCCCAGCGACAGCACGGTTTCGGCCAAGCCGGGCGTGGGCCACAGCGCGACAAACAGGAGCACCCATAGCGGCGCCCAGCGCCCGGCATCGGGCGTCAATGCGGGCGCGCTTATTGGAGCGTCAGCGGCGGAGTTCGTCATAGACCTTCAAGGTGGCCGATTGCATGGCCTGCAACGTATAGGGGAGGACCGCCGGCGGTGTGGGCGGGTGCTGCAGAAGCTGCAGTGCCTGAGCGCGCAGCGCATCGGCATCGAAGGCCGGCACCGCGCCGCCGGGCTGCAGCTCGGCAAGCAATTCGCCAACGCCGCCATGCTGCCAGCCCAGGACCGGCCGGCCCACCGACAAAGCCTCGACCACGGTACGGCCGAAGGCTTCGGGCTTGCGCGACAGCTGCAGCACCAGATCGCTGGCGGCATAGGCATCGGCAATGCGCGTGGTGGGCTCGGTGAAGGCGACCGCTTCGGCCACCCCCAACCGCGCTGCTTCGGCTTCCAGCTCGCGCACATACGCCTCGCGCCCGGGTTCGCGCGCACCCGGCAGCCACAGCCAGGCCGGCACGCCGGTAGCGCGCACATCGGCCAGCAGCTGCAGACCATCGGCATGGCCCTTCAAGCGCGTGCCGCGCCCCGGCAGCAGCAGCAGCGGTGCGTCGGACGGCAGCCCAGGCAATAGGGTCTGCGCCCAGCTGCGTGCGCGCCGATCCGGTCGCAAGCGGCGCGGAAACTGGGCGATGTCGACGCCACGCGGAATCGTGCGCAGATGCGTCGGATCGGTCTGCGGATAGTGCGTGCAGACATAGTCGCGCACGGTTTGCGAGACGCAGATGACGCGTTCGCCATAGGTCATGACCGCACTGTAGCGGCTGGGCGAATTGAGCCCGTGCACGGTGGTGACGAAGCGCGGGCGCGTGGCTGCGGGCATCCCGCGCAGCGCGTACCAGCCCAACCAGGCCGGCAGCCGCGAACGCGCGTGCACGATGTCGGCACCGAGTTCGGCAAACAGACGACGCAGGCTGACCACGTGGCGCAGAGTCAGCAGCGACTTGCGGCCGATATCCAGGGTGAGGTGCTCACCGCCGGCTTCCAGCAACTGCGGGACCAGGCGCCCGCCAGCCGATACGACCACGGCGCGATGGCCGGCGCGCACCAGCGCGGCAGTGATTTCCAGGGTGGAGCGTTCCACGCCGCCGGACTGCAGCGCCGGCAGCAATTGCACCACGGTCAGGCGGTGCATGCAGCCAGGATCAGTCGGCGAGTACGAACAGCGAGCCGCAATACGGGCACTTGGCTTCGCCGTTGGGTTCGTCTTCGATCGGCAGATACACGCGCGGATGCGAGTTCCACAGCGCCATCTGCGGCGTCGGGCAGCTCAGCGGCAGGTCTGCCCGCTGCACGGTGTAACGCTTTTCGGCATTGGCGGGCGCGGTGGCGGTCTGGCTCATGGCGGTGCGATCGGTAAACGAAGACAGAGCGCGGATTCTAGCAGCCTGCCTGCATGCGCAGGGCCGCGCAGTTGCGGGCGTTTTGCTTGCGCACGCGATTGGCAGCCGGGAAGACGGGCGTGGCCCACATGAATGAGCGTGAGTTGCCGAGCCAGGGGGGCATCGGGATCGTGGGGTTGGGAGCGCTAACAAAGCGCACCGGAGGGCGCCGCCAGGGAACGGATGACCGAATCGTGCTGCCCAAAGGGCGCTGGCCGGTGCCGCATACCAAGCACCTTGTTGCCGGACGCGCAGCGCGATTGATGGTCGCTCGCGTTGATGCAAGGCAGAACTGCTTGCCCACCACAGAGTCGTTACGCAGGTCTCGCCGTTGTCGGTAGCAACCGGAGCGGTCGAGATGTGCGGTGCTTTGCATGGTGAACGGCCATCGGTGAACGGTCATCAGTGAGCGCTCATCGAGGTGACTGCGCAAACGTCGATATGGAAGAGCGGCATTTGGATGACTCTCTCACCTCCCGCACGCCCAGCGGCGCAGCATCCAGCGCACAGCTCGCTTGCGTGCGCTCGGTGTTTTGTCCACGATCGGCCGGCACCCGAATCTGTGCGGATCGAACAGCACGCATCCCTCTCGGCCGCTGCCGGCATTGCAGCGCAGCGTCCTTGGGACGCAACCTGGGCGGCGATGAACGCGCTGCTGGTCCGCCATCAAGGAGACACCACCACGTGAGTCTGTCGGTCGTTGTGCGGCGTTTGCCGTTGGTTGTTGCGTTGGCACTCGCATCTGCGCATGCAGGTGCGGCAGGCGGGTTTGCCAGTTCCTTCGATCAAGGGCAGCCCATGCCGGTCCAAGCGATGCCTGGCGATGTGCGGATCGCGGTCGGCAGCGGCCCTGCCGCGCCCTACGCGGCCAAGCCCAGCACCGGCTACAGCGGCGCGCATGCGCTGCGTTACGACAGCAGCGGCACGGGAAGGCGCACCTTGTTTGCCACCGACATCGTGATCGACGCGCAGACCACCTTGTCGTGGATTGTGCTGCCGGAGAGCGTCGGCACCGATCATGTCGCCTCGACCTATGTATCGCTGGATTTGGTTCTCGACGATGGCACGCGGCTGTCCGGCACGTCGGCGCAGGACCAGCATGGCGTGGCGATAGGCGCGCGTGCGCAAGGGCAGTCGAAGACCTTGTATCCGCAACAGTGGGCGCGCAAGGAAGTGCGACTGGGTGAGGTGGCCGGCCTGCGTGGGCGACGCGTGCGGGCGATCGAGCTGGAGCTCGCGCCACCTGCGGGCGCAGCCGCTGCCGGCTGGATCGACGACATCGCGCTGGGCGATGTGCCGCTGCCGACGCCGGCACGCCCGTCGGATTGGGTATTGACCACGCGTGGCACGCAGTCCAACGGCACGTTTTCGCGCGGCAACAATTTCCCCGCCACGGCGGTGCCGCATGGATTCAACTTCTGGACGCCGGTGACCGATGCGGGAACGCTGACCTGGCTGTACCGCTGGAACGAGCAGAACGATGCCGATAACCGGCCACGCCTGCAGGCGCTGGCGCTGAGTCATCAACCCAGTCCGTGGATGGGCGACCGGCAGACCTTTCAGGTTATGCCCTCAGTCGGCGCAGGTGTGCCCGAAGCCGATCGCGGCAAGCGTGCGCTGGCGTTTTCGCATGCCAATGAAATAGCGCGCCCGTACCGCTACGCAGTGCAGTTCGACAATGGCCTGCACGCCGAGATCGCACCGACCGACCATGCGGCGCTGTTCCGCTTTCGCTTCCCGGATCACGGCGATGCCAACCTGCTGTTCGACAATGTGGACGCGCGCGGCGGGCTACGTCTGGATGCCGCGACGCAGACGCTGTCCGGTTACACCGATGTGCGCAGCGGGCTGTCGACCGGTGCGACACGCATGTATGTGGTTGCGAGCTTCGATCGGCCGTGGACGTCTAGCGGCCGCATCGATACCGGGCGACCCACCGGCTGGATCAAGTTCGATGCAGGTGATGCGCGTCAGGTGCAGATGCGTATCGCCACCTCGTTGATCTCGCTGGAACAGGCCAGACACAACCTGGCGTTGGAAATCGCACCGCAAGCATCCTTCGAGCAGATCGCCGCGCAAGCGCAGGACGCGTGGGACGCATTGCTGGGGCGGTTCGATGTGCCCGATGCGACTGCCGACCAGAAAACCACGCTGTATTCCAGTCTCTATCGGCTGCATCTGTACCCGAACTCCGCGCATGAAAACGCAGGGAATGCAGACGCACCCGACTGGCGTTACGCAAGCCAGAACAGCTGGTCGGACGACAACATCGACGGCAGCGCGGTGCGCAGTTTTGCACCGATCCGCGATGGCCGGGTTTACGTCAACAATGGGCTGTGGGACACCTTTCGCACCGCGTGGCCGGCCTATGCGCTGTTTGCGCCCGACGCTGCCGGAACCTTTGTGCAAGGCTTTATCGAGCAAGCGCGTGCGGGGGGATGGATTGCGCGTTGGTCTTCGCCCGGCTACGCCGACCTGATGGTCGGTACCAGTTCGGATGTGGCGTTTGCCGATGTCTGGCTCAAGGGCGTGCAAGGCTTCGATCCGGCCGAGGCGTACGCCGCTGCGCTCAAAAACGCCACCGTGGTGGCACCGGATCGTCACGTGGGCCGCAAGGGCATGGCGCGCTCGACCTTCCGCGGCTACGCCGATACCGATACGCACGAAGGCATGTCGTGGTCGATGGAAGGCGCGCTCAACGACTTCGGCATCGCCAACATGGCCGATGGATTAGCCAGGCAGGCGACCAACGCGAACGTGCGCGAGCGCTATGCGACCGAGGCGATGTATTTCCGCCAGCGTGCGGCCGGGTATTCGACACTATTCGATCCGGCAATCTGGTTTTTTCAGGGGCGAAACGCGGAGGGGCGCTGGCGGGTGGATGCGGCGCACTACGACCCGCGCGTCTGGGGCAATGACTACACCGAATCCAGCGGCTGGACGTTCGCGTTCACCGCGCCGCACGATGGCGAAGGGTTGGCCTCGCTCTACGGTGGGCGCGCCGCGTTGGCGGCAAAACTGGATACTTTCTTTGCCACCCCGGAAACCGCCGATGCAAAATTTGCCGGCTCTTACGGCGACACCATCCACGAAATGACCGAGGCGCGCGACGTGCGCTTGGGCATGTATGCGCACAGCAACCAGACCGCGCACCACATTCCGTGGATGTATCTGTTCGCCGGGCAGCCTTGGAAAACCCAGCAGCTGACGCGCGAGATGCTGTCGCGCCTGTATCTGGGGAGCGAGATCGGCCAGGGCTATGCCGGCGATGAAGACAATGGCGAGATGTCGGCGTGGTATCTGTTCGCAGCGCTGGGGCTGTACCCGTTGCGCATGGGCGCACCGGAGTACGTGATCGGCTCGCCGCTGTTCAAGCATGCAAAGGTGCGCTTGCCCGATGGCGGCACGCTTGTGGTCAATGCGCCGCAGAACTCGCCGCAAAATGTGTATGTGCAATCGCTGATGCTCAACGGCAAGCCGTGGCACAAGACCTGGTTGGCGCATGCGGACATCGCCAAGGGCGCGACGCTGGAGTTCGTGATGGGCCCCACGCCATCGCGCTGGGGGAGCGGATCGAATGATGTGCCGCCGTCGTTGACGCCGGCCGGACAGCGCCCTGCCCCGCTGCACGATCTGCTGGGTGCTACCGCACGCATTGTGATGGACGATGGCCGCGATATCGCGGCGCTGCATGATGACGATGCAGGCACGGTCGGTGCGCTATCGGCCATGTCGACGTTGACGCTGAGTGGGCTCGAACCTGGCAAGGCGACGCTGTACACCTTGACCAATGGCAGTGCGGCGATTGCTGCAGCTGGCTGGACGTTGGAAGCGCGCAATGCAGGTGGTGCGTGGCGGGTGGTCGATCACCGCAGCGACGAGCGTTTTCAGTGGTCGTTGCAGACGCGCCCGTTTCGGATTGCGACGCCTGGCGCGTATGCGGAGTATCGGCTGCGGCTGACGATGCCTGCGCGCGCGCAGTTGGCCGAAATCGAGCTATTGGGTGCTGTTCCGGATGCGCGTTGAGAAGGGGATGCTTGCTGGTGTGATCGCTTTTGAGTGATGCGGGATCGCTAGCGTTGTTGCTTGCGTCGTTGATCAGCGTTTCAGTGGGTGGCAACGCTGATTCGTTGCTGAGGGTGGGCGTACCCTCACCCCAACCCCTCTCCCGAGGGGAGAGGGGCTTTCAGGCAGTGACTGCACGCTTGGTGTTGCGCTGCTCGATGTCTTGTAGCAACAAGGTTCTCGACAGGTTTCCGTCGTTGCCCTGTCGACCGAGCGCTTGTCACTTCAGATCAACTGCGCCTTGTCGGCTGACTGCTGACACTTCAGATCAACTGCTCCTTGTCGGCTGATTGCTGCCACTTCGGATCAACTGTTCCTTGCCGACCGACTCCTAGTACTTCGATCAACCAATGCCCTGTCGGCCGACTGCCCGCACTTCGCTCAGCCATTGCCTCGTCGGCTGATTGCTAGCACGTCGATAACCGCGTCTTGTCGGCCGACTACCAGCACTCGATCAACCATTGCCCGGTCGATCGAATGCTTGCCGGCCCAACCCAGTCGCTAAAGCATCAACTCAATCGTTACCCTTTTCAGCCGCCGTTTTTTCCGCATCGCGTTGCCTGCGGATCTGCGCATCCACCGCGGCGATCGCGGTCATGTTCATCACCCGGCGCGAGGTGGCGCTGGTGGTCAGGATGTGCACCGGCTTGGAGATGCCCATCAGGATCGGGCCGATCGCCACGCCGTCGGTGAACACGCGTACCAGGTTGTAGGCGATGTTGGCCGCTTCCAGATTCGGCAGCACGAACAGGTTGGCGCGGCCCTTCAAGGTGCTGTTGGGCATGATCTGCTTGCGCAGCGCTTCGTCCCAGGCGGTGTCGCCCTGCATTTCGCCGTCGATGTTGAGCTCGGGCTTGCGCTTGAGCAGCGCTTCGCGCACCTGGCGCATCTTCAGCGCGTCGCGCGAGTCGTGGCTGCCGAAGTTGGAGTGCGACAGCAGCGCGATGTTGGGTTCGATACCGAACAACTTGAGGCGATAGGCGGCCTGCAGGGTGGCTTCGACCACCTGTTCGACAGTGGGGTCTTCCTGCACATGCGTGTCCAGGAAGAAGAACACGCCCAGCTGGTTGATCACCCCGGTCATCGCCGAGGTGGAACTCACGCGCGGCTCCAGCGGGATCACGCTGCGGGCGTAGCCCAGCTTCTTGTGGAAGCGCCCCACCACGCCGGACAGCATCGCATCGGCTTCGCCGCGCGCCACCATCACCGCGGCGATCAGGGTCGGGCGTGAACGCATCAGCTCCTTGGCGGCAGTGACGGTGACGCCGCGACGCTCGGTGAGCGCGTGGTAGTACTGCCAGTATTCGTTGAAGCGGGGGTCATCGAGAATATTGGTGATCTCGAAGTCCACGCCGGCGGTCAGGCGCAGGCCCATCCGCTCGATACGCGCTTCGATCACGTCCGGGCGGCCGATCAGGATCGGGAAGGCCAGGCCTTCGTCGACCACGTTCTGCACCGCGCGCAGCACCACTTCTTCTTCGCCTTCGGCATACACCACACGCTGCTTGTCGGCACGCGCGCGGTCGTAAACCGGCTTCATCATCAGGCTGGTGCGGTAGACGAACTGGCTGAGCTTGTCGCGATAGGCCTCCATGTCGGCGATCGGGCGCGTGGCCACGCCCGAGTCCATCGCCGCCTGCGCAACCGCCGACGACAGCTCCACCAGCAGACGCGGGTCCAGCGGCCGCGGAATCAGATACTCCGGGCCAAAGCTCGGGGTCTCGCCGCCATAGGCCGCGCCCAGGTCGGAGGCCTCACGCCGCGCCATCGCCGCAATCGCCTTGACGCAGGCGATCTTCATCTCTTCGTTGATGCCTGTGGCACCCACGTCCAGCGCGCCGCGGAACAGATACGGGAAGCACAGCACGTTGTTGATCTGGTTCGGATAGTCCGAGCGGCCGGTGCCGATGATGCAATCCGGACGCACTGCCTTGGCCGCTTCCGGGGTGATCTCCGGGTTGGGATTGGCCAACGCGAAGATCACCGGCTGGCGCGCCATCGTGGCGACCATTTCCGGCTTGAGGATGCCGGCCGCCGACAGACCCAGGAAAATATCCGCACCTTCGACGATCTCGGCCAGCGTGCGCTTGTCGGTGTCGCGTGCGTAGCGCTGCTTGTCCGGATCCAGATCGGTGCGGCCGGTGTGGATCACGCCATCGCGGTCCAGCGCCAGGATGTTCTCCGGCTTCAGGCCCAGCGAGACCAGCATGTTGACGCAGGAAATACCGGCCGCGCCCATGCCGGTGGTGGCCAGCTTGACCTCTTCGATCTTCTTGCCGGTGACTACCAGCGCGTTGAGCACCGCGGCGCCGACGATGATCGCAGTGCCGTGCTGATCGTCATGGAACACCGGGATGTTCATGCGCTCGCGCAGCTTGCGCTCGACGATGAAGCATTCCGGCGCCTTGATGTCTTCCAGATTGATGCCGCCGAAGGTCGGCTCCAGGCTGGCGATGATATCCACCAGCTTGTCCGGGTCGTTCTCGTTGATTTCGATGTCGAACACATCGATGCCGGCGAACTTCTGGAACAGCACGCCCTTGCCTTCCATCACCGGCTTGGACGCCAGCGGGCCGATGTTGCCCAGGCCCAGCACGGCGGTGCCGTTGGTGATGACCGCCACCAGATTGCCTCGCGCGGTGAGCTCGCTGGCCTGGGTGGGTTCTTCGACGATCGCCTCGCAGGCGAAGGCCACGCCCGGCGAATACGCCAGCGACAGATCGCGCTGGGTCAGCATCGGCTTGGTCGCGGTGACCTTGATCTTGCCGGCCGGCTGCTGGCGGTGATAGTCGAGGGCGGCCTGTTTGAAGTCGTCGTTGGACATCGGCTGTGTGAGTCTCGAAGGCGCAGGAGGGCTGAATTCTACCCTCCTGCCTGAACAAGGGCCTGTCGCGCAGCTGTCAGCGCGGCAGGGAGATTGCATGCTGCAGCGTGGCGTACGCTGCGGCCGGTGTTGGCTGGAACCGAAAACGGCCCTGCACCCCGCCGGATACACCGACGGAGAACAGGGCCGTAGGAAGCATCAGCGCGCGCTGATCGGGGCGACGCCGCCGGCCACCGGCGCCTGCAACGGCGGCTCGCCGCCATCCAGCACCAGCTTGAGCTGGTCGCGGTCCAGCGCGTTTTCCCAGCGCGACACCACCACCGTGGCTACCGCGTTACCGATGAAGTTGGTCAGCGAGCGGCACTCGCTCATGAAGCGGTCCACGCCCAGGATCAGCGCCATGCCGGCCACCGGCACGTCCGGCACTACCGACAGCGTGGCCGCCAGGGTGATGAAGCCGGCACCGGTCACGCCGGCCGCGCCCTTGGAGCTGAGCATCGCCACCGCCAGCAAGGTGATCTGCTGGCCCAGGGTCAGGTCCACGTTGGTGGCTTGGGCGATGAACAGCGCCGCCAGGGTCATGTAGATATTGGTGCCGTCCAGATTGAACGAATAGCCGGTCGGCACGACCAGGCCCACCACCGACTTCTCGCAGCCGGCCTTCTCCATCTTTTCCATCAGCGACGGCAGCGCCGACTCCGACGAGGAGGTGCCGAGCACCAGCAGCAACTCGGCCTTGAGGTAGCGGATCAGCTTGAGCACGGAGAAGCCGCACAGACGGCAGACGATCCCCAGGATCACCAGCACGAAGAACAGCGAGGTCAGGTAAAACGAGCCCACCAGCCAGGCCAGATTGACCAGCGATTCCACACCGTACTTGCCGATGGTGAAGGCGATCGCACCAAACGCACCGATCGGCGCGGCCTTCATCAGCATGTGCACCAGGCGGAACACCGGGGCGGTCAACGCTTCCAGGAAGCTCAGCACCGGGCGGCCACGTTCGCCCACCAGCGCCAGCGCAATACCGAACAGCACCGCCACGAACAGCACCTGCAGGATGTTGCCATCGACGAACGCGCTGATCAGCGTGGCCGGGATGATGTCCATCAGGAAGCCGACCAGGCTCAGCTCGTGCGATTTCTGCACGTAGGTGTTGACCGCACTCTGGTCCAGCTCGGCCGGGTTGATGTTCATGCCGGCGCCGGGCTGCACCACGTGCGCCACGATCATGCCGACGATCAGCGCCAGCGTGGAGAAGAACAGGAAGTAGGTCATCGACTTGGCGAAGACCCGGCCCACCGTCTTGAGGTGGGTCATGCCGGCGATGCCGGTAACGATGGTCAGGAAGATCACCGGGGCGATGATCATCTTCACCAACTTGATGAAGGCGTCTCCCAGCGGCTTGAGGCTTTCGGCGAAGGCCGGCTCGAAGTGGCCCAACAGGGCGCCGAGGACGATCGCCACCACCACCTGGAAATACAGCTGGCGGTAGAAGGGCACGGACGCCGGCACCGGGCCGGCAGGCTTGCTGATGTGCATGACACCACTCCGAAGGAACTGGAGGGTGCCTGAGCAGGCACCCGGTGCAGGCATTCTGGGCGCACGTCACAGGCAGGGCCGATAACCCATTGGTACTACGCACTGTTGGCGGGCTGAACGTCGCCTTACACTTCAGCCGCGCCGCCGCCGGCCGTTAATTCCATTTAACGCAGACACCGACGTTTCTGTGCAGTCGCCGCCCGGACCTGCGCGCTTGCTGAAGCTGTTCACCGCGATCGCCATGGCAGGACGCCCGACCCCTTTCATTGCCGAAGACCATTCCATATGCGCCTCAATTTGCTTGTTCTGGCGTTGGCTATCGCCATCGTCCCCGCCGCTGCCAATGCAGCCACCTCGATCGAAAACTGGCCGACCAAGTACACCTTCGGTGATGGCACCGAGCTGGGTCTGACCGGCAACTACGCCTACGACGACAACAACTTCTCCGGCGACGACCGCCTGGAAGACCGCAACGATTTCCGCCGCAAGGAATTCGGCGCCACCATCAAGAAGAAGGGCGTCTACGACGCCATGGTGTATTTCGACTTCGAAGCCAAGCTGTGGCTGGACGTGTTCTTCCGCGTCGAAACCAAGGCGCTGCTGGGCCAGGATTACGGCCGCGTGCGCCTGGGCTACATGAAGGTGCCGGTGGGTCTGGAAGCGGTGCAGAGCTCGCGCGCGGGCAGCTTCATGGAACTGGGTCTGCCGGTGCAGGCAGTGTTCCAGGGCCGCCGGACCGGCGTGGAATGGACCCTGGAGCGTCCGCAGTACCTGCTGCAGGCCGGCGCGTACGGCGGCCAGGATCTGCAGGGCGACAACCCGGGCACCACCCAGGCCGTGCATGCGGCGTGGACCCCGTTCAAGGCCGAAGGCGACGTACTGCACCTGGGCATCGCCGGCTCAGTCGAAAACCCGCGCGGCTTCAGCGACGGCCGCGGCGTGTCCTTCAGCCCGCGCGTGCGCCTGCGTGCCCGCCCGGAAGCCGGCCTGACCGACGTGCGCCTGATCGACACCGGCACCATCCTCGATGTGGACCACGTGATCCGTACCGGCGTGGAAGCGGTCTGGATCCATGGCCCGTTCTCGCTGCAGAGCGAAGCCCTGCGTGCCGAAGTGGCGCGTAATGCCGGCCAGCCGCACTTCATCGCCCAGGGCCAGTACGTCTACGGCACCTGGTCGCTGACCGGCGAGTCGCGCAGCTATGCCGGCGGCGTGCCGGGCAACATCAAGCCTGCACACGACTACGGCGCGGTCGAACTGACTGCCCGCTATAGCCGCCTGAATCTGGAAGACAACAACATCCACGGCGGCCGTCAGCACGACACCACCATCGGCGCCAACTGGTACCTCACCAGCCACTTCAAATTCCAGGCCAACTACAGCTGGGTGGATTCCTCGCGCAATGGCGTGCATGAAACCCCGCACGTGATGGAGCTGCGCGCACAGGTGCAGTTCTAAGCATCGCTGACGCAACCCAGCGCGCGGGCAATGTACTGCCGCGCACTGGCGTGATTCACGCGCGGCTGTCGTCTTAGACGGTAGCCGATGTTCCGATACGGCCGCATCCTGTCACGGGTGCGGCCGTTGTCGTTTTGGCGCGCGTGTCTGTCGCGCGATCAGGCGATGGCTGCGCGTGCGGGAGCGGAACGCCATACTTGCCGTATGTATGTCTCGCATCGCCGCCGTCTGCTGCTCACCCTGGTCATCGTGCTGGGCGGGATGGTCGTGGCCATGCTGGCGGCCAGGCACTTTGTCGAACAGAACGCGCTGCGCGAGGAAAGCGCCACCGTGCGCCGGCAGCTGCGCCTGTATGCGCAAGCGCTGCAACAACGCATCGACCGCTATCGCACGCTGCCGCAGATTCTGGCGCTGGACCCGGAGCTGCGCGCGGCGGTCTCCGGCCCGCTGTCGCCCGCGCAGGTGCAGCAGCTCAATCGCAAACTCGAACGTGCCAACAATGTCACCCAGTCGTCCACGCTGACGCTGATCGACCGCAGCGGCATTGCGCTGGCGGCCAGCAACTGGCGCGCGGTGCGCAGCAATGTCGGTGTGGATTACGCCTTCCGCCCGTATTACCAGCAGGCGCTGGCCACCGGCAGCGGCAGTTTTTACGGCATCGGCATGACCACCAGCGAGCCAGGCTATTTCCTGTCGCAGGCCATCGTCGATGCTGCCGGCCAGGTGCAGGGCGTGGTGGTGATCAAGATTGCGCTGGCCGCACTGGAGCGCGAATGGCTGCAGACGCCGGACATCGTGCTGGCCTCCGATGCGCATGGCGTGGTGTTTCTGGCCAGCCGCGCCAGCTGGCGCTACCGCATGCTGGCGCCGCTCACCCCGCGCGACCGCACCGAACTGCAGACCACCCGCCAATACGCCAATCAAGGGCTGCTGCCGCTGCGTCGGCGCTTGATCGAGCAGACCGGCAACGGTGGCGTCCTGGCCGAGGTGCGCGACCCGCCACTCGGCGCACCAGTGCTGTGGCAGACGCTGGAAGTCCCGGACAGCGGCTGGCGCCTGCATCTGCTGCACGACACCCGCGCCAGCGCCGCCGCCGGCCGCGCCGCAGCCATCGCCGCTGCGGGTGCCTGGCTGGCATTGGCCTTGCTGTGGTTGTTCGTGCAACAACGCCGGCGGCTGTCGGCGCTGCGTCAGCGCAGCCGGCATGAACTGGAAACCCTGCTGCAACAACATGCCGAAGAACTGCGCACCGCCCAGGACGGCGTGGTCACCGCCGCGCAACAGTCCAACGCAGGCCTGAGCCGCAGCCTGGAACATCTGCCGCAAGGCGTGGTGGTGATCGACGAGGCGCTCAATCTGGTGGCGTGGAATTCGCGCTATGTGGAGCTGTTCCGCTTCCCGCCGGAGTTGCTCAAGATCGGCCGCCCGATCGAAGACCTGTTCCGCTTCAATGCCCGCCGTGGGCTGCTGGGGCCGGGGCCGATCGAGGCGGCCATCGAGCGGCGGCTCAATCACCTGCGCAGCGGCAAGCCGCACATGCGCGAAAGCGAGAAAGAAGACGGCACGGTGCTGGAAATCCGCGGCAATCCGCTGCCCGATGGCGGGTTCGTCACCAGCTACGCCGACATCACCAGCTACAAGAACGCCGCGCGCGAACTGCGCTCGCTGGCCGATGCACTGGAACATCGCGTGGCCGAGCGCACCCGCGATCTGGCCGCCGCCAAACGCGAGGCCGAAAGCGCCAACCGCTACAAGACCCGCTTTGTCGCCTCGGCGGTGCACGACCTGCTGCAGCCGCTCAATGCCGCGCGCATGTTCGTGTCGGTGTTGCGCGGGCAGGTGCGCGAGCCCGGCAGCGCGCGCGTGGTCGAAAACATCGACGGCGCACTCGCCGCGCAGGACGCCATCCTCAATAGCCTGCTCGACATCTCGCGCCTAGAAGCCGGCAGCCTGAAGACGCAGGTGCGCGACTTCGCACTGGCTCCCTTGCTGGAAACGCTGGCGCGCGAGTTCGGCATCCTGGCCGAAGACCGCGGCCTGGTGCTGGAGTGGGTGCCGACATCGGCGGTGGTGTTGAGCGATGCAACCCTGCTGCGCCGCATCCTGCAGAACTTTCTGTCTAATGCGATCCGCTACACGCCGCGCGGGCGCGTGCTGATCGGCTGCCGTCGGCGCGGTGGCTGGCTGCGCATCGAAGTGCATGACCAGGGACCCGGCATTCCGGATGCCTTGCAGCACGAAATCTTCGAAGAATTCCGCCGTCTGGACGATGGCGTGGCCAACGACCGCGGCGCCGGGCTGGGGCTGGCGATTGTCGAACGGATCGGCCGCCTGCTGGGCCATCGCATCGGCCTGCATTCAACGCTTGGCAGCGGCAGCGTGTTTTCGGTCACCGTGCCGATCGGCGAACGCGCCGCCATCGCCACGCAGTTGCCGCCGCCCACCGCCGAACACGGCAACGACCCCATCCTGCACGGGTGCCGGGTGTGGTGCGTGGACGACGACCCGCGTGTCTGCGAGGCCACCCGCGCCCTGCTGGAACGCTGGGAATGCCGCGTGGATTTTTCCGGCGGCCCGGACGAAGCACTGGCCCATGCCAGCGCCGATGAAGCACCGGAATTGCTGCTGCTGGATGTACGCATGGGCACGCACTACGGCCCGATGCTGCTACCGCAATTGGTGAGCCGCTGGCAGCGCGAGCCGCGCATCATCCTGGTCACCGCCGAGCCCGACCCGGCCCTGCGCGAACACGCACAGGAATTGGGCTGGGGCTTTCTGTCCAAGCCGGTCCGCCCGCCTGCGCTGCGCGCGCTGATGACGCAGATGCTGCTGCGGCGCGGGTGATTCGGTAGCGGGCTTCGTGCATCGATAAAGGCAACAGCAGCTCCCATCGCGTTGTCGAGGCCTGCGTGTTCGTACGGAAAGCGCTGCGGGCGCGCGCGTGATCGTGCGGATTCCATCGCGCGCCGGTTCAACCCATGTTCGGTACGTCGCCCGCTGATGCAGGCAGCCGCATGCGTGGACATACGAGGCCTGGACATGCGCGATGCCTGCACTGCCAGCGCCTCGCTCCGGCACCGCAGCAGTGCTGCCGACGCACGCGCATGCGCGCAGCGCTTGGGACTGACGCGCCAAACGGCGAGGCTCACGCCTGCTAGACTATCGATAATGATTCCCATTTGACTATCGTCTTTTTTTGCGTTGCCCTGCCTCTGCTGCATCGATGCCGAGCGCGTTTTGGAGTGCTTTTCCCCATGAAATCTCCCCTCTCCGGATCGGCCGGTGTGCCGCTCGTTGCGACCCTCTGCCTGCTCGCGTCTGCTAGCGCATCCGCACAATCGGATGTCACCGATACGCTGGATACGGTGGTGGTGGCCGCCTCGCGCTCCAACATGACCGTGGCCGAGTCGCCGCAAACGGTGTTGATCATCGACAAGGCGCAGATCCAGCAGCAGCTGACCATCTCCAGCAACTCGTCCGACGTGCTCGCCAACCTGATTCCGTCGTACACGCCCAGCCGCGGCAAGATGAACGGTAGCGGCGAAACCCTGCGCGGGCGCACACCGTTGATCCTGATCGACGGCGTGCCGCAGTCCAATCCGATCCGTCCCACCGGGCGCGAGGCGCACACCATCGACTACGCGATGGTCGAGCGCATCGAAGTGATCCAGGGCGCCAACGCCATCAACGGGCTGGGCGCCACTGGCGGCACCATCAACATCATCACCCGGCGTCCGCAGGACGGTGAGCTCAATCAGCACGTCGACGTGCAGGCCACCGCACCCACCTCCCAAACGCGTGCAGAAACCGCCAGCGTCGAGACCCGCTACCGCGTGGACGGCCGCACCGACAAGCTCGATTACCTGTTCTCGGCCAGCTACAGCGATCAAGGCCTGTATGTGGACGGACAAGGCCGGCCGATCGGTGCAGACAACACCCAGGGCGACCTGATGACCTCCAAGAGCTACGACGTGCTGGCCAAGCTCGGTTACGCGCTCACCGATGCGCAGCGCCTGAGCGTCAGCGTCAACCGCTACCGCATCAAGAACGACAAAGACTACATCGGCATCGCCGGCAACCGCGCGCAAGGCCTTCCCACCACCTCGGTGCGCGGTACGCCGCAGGGCACCGCGCCGTGGAACGACGTGCTGACCTCCAGCCTGTCCTACATCGATGACGACCTGGCCGGCATGCAGCTGAGCGCGATGGTGTTCAACCAGGAATTCGAAGGGCTGTTCGGCGCGGATAATTCGTCCACGTTTCAGGACCCGCGTATCGCACCGGTCGGTACGCTGTACGACCAATCGCGGTCAGTGGCCTCCAAGTGGGGCAGCAAGGTCAGCCTGACCAAGGACGATCTGTTCGACAGCCGGCTCAAACTCACCGGCGGCATCGACCTGCTCGCCGACACCGGCAAGCAGGATCTCTACGGCACCGGACGCACCTACGTGCCCGAGTCGGACTACCGCAACCTGTCGCTGTTCGTGCAGGGCGAATACAAGCTGCTGCCCACGCTCACCTTGCACGCCGGCGTGCGCCGCGAAGAAGCCGAGTTGAAGATCGACAGCTACCAGAGCTTGTGGCGTTACAACCGTGTCGATGTCGAAGGCGGCACGCTCGACTTCAATCAGACCCTCTACAACACGGGGCTGGTCTACACGCCGGTCGAAGGCGTGAGCTTTTTCACCAGCTATTCGGAAGGCTTCGGCATGCCGGATGTGGGCCGGGTGTTGCGTGCGATCAATACGCCGGGCACGCGTGTAGCCAACCTGAGCACGCTGGAGCCAATCCTGACCAAGAGCGTGGAAGCCGGCACCCGCCTCACGCGTGGCGCGTTCGATGCGGATCTGAGCTACTTCCAGTCCAATTCGGATCTGGGCACGCGCGTGGTGCCGATCAACGGCGCCTTCATGATGAGCCGCGAGAAGACCCGCGTGCAGGGCGTGGACGCCAGCCTGGGCTATCGCCTGGATGCCGCACATCGCCTGCGCCTGTCCTACGCGTACACGCGCGGCCGCTACGACAGCGACAACGATGGCCAGCTGGATGCGCGCCTGGACGGGCTCAACGTGGCGCCCAATCGCGTGATCGCTTCATGGTCGGCGCAATGGACGCCGAAGCTCTCCTCGTTCGTGCAGGCCCAGCATGCTTTCAGCCAATCCTTCGACGAAGCGGACAAGCGCTTCAGCGGCTACACGCTGGTGGATGCGACGTTCAACTACGCGCTGCCGCGTGGTGCGCTGCGCATGGGTGTGTCCAACCTGTTCGACAAGCAGTACATCACCTACTACTCGCAATCGGCGCTGGTCGAACCGCTGCGCTATTTCGCCGGGCGCGGCCGCACGCTGACGCTGGGGTATTCGCTGGATTTCTGAGGGTGTCGCGTGATTGTAAGCAGCACGCGCACGGTACGCCTGCGCAAGCGTGCTGCTGCGCGCCGATGCCACCATAGAGCCTGCTCAGATACACGTGCGGCGTGTCACGTGGAGGTGGGCGGGCAAAGCACTATCGCTCAGCAACCGACGTGTCTACATCGTTCAATCCGCTCACGGCGATAGCGATAGCGATGTTGAGTCGTGGCGTCGTTTAGATGCCGCCACGTCGGTCGAATGCGCGGTGCCCTCGCCGCTCACGGGACACGCCGCAAGTACGTCCTTGTAGGCTCGGTGGCGGCATCCATGCCACCACACGGTCCCGCAAGCGGCGAGGACACCGCACCAGAGAGTTGGTCGGTCGCTTCTTTTTTAAAGCCATGCACACCGACACTCTCGACTGGCCCTTGCCCGCCCACCGTCGCGGGACCTTACGCGGCATGGATGCCGCGTAAGAGCCTACAGGGACGTACTTGCGGCGTGTCCCGCGACGGTGGGCGGGCAAGGGCCCTGCAGCAAACTCACAGCGTCGAGAGTGTGGCGATGACACCGCACCAGACAGTTTGCTAACTGTTTTATCGAAAGCTATGCACACCGATCAACTCAACTAGCCATTGCCCGGCTACCGTCGCGGGACCTTACGCGACATGGATCCCGCGTAAGAGCGTACACGGACGTACTTGCGGCGTGTCCCACGACGGTGGGCGGGCAAGGGCCCTGCAGCAAACTCACAGCGTCGAGAGTTCTGCAATGACACCGCATCAGACAGTTTGCTAACTGTTTTATCGAAAGCTATGCACACCAATCATCTCGACCGGTCCTTGCCCGCACACCGTGGCGGGGCCTTCTGCGGCATGGATGCCGCAGAAGAGCTCACGTGGACGTACTTGCAGCGTGTCCCGCGAGGGTGGGCGGGCAAGGGCACTGCGCAGCGAAGTCGCAGATCTTGGCGTCTTGGTCGCTCACTCTCCAACCCAACAAAGGCGCACCGCCTTGTCTCTGATACGCGCACCCACTGCAGGGGCTGTGCGACCGCTGCGTGCGTGATCGTTGGCGCGTTGCACTCGACGTGGCAACGCCCCGCGCACATCGAACCGAACACTGCAGTGCATGCAAGCCACTGCGGCTGCGGCTGCGGCTGCGGCTGCGTGACGATGCTGCGTTGACGATTCGGACGATCAGGCAAGGATGCCGGATCACCAGGCTCACGCTGACTCACCGGCCGGCGGCACAGTACATCGCATGAAGCACGACACCACTACCGGGAGATACAACGCATGAGTCAGACACTTTCCCTGGACCACTATCGCCTGCTCGGTCGCTCCGGGCTGCGCGTCTCGCCGCTGTCGCTGGGCACCATGACCTTCGGCGAGGAATGGGGCTGGGGCGCAGATGCAGGCGAAGCCAAGCGTATCTTCGATGCCTATGCAGACCGCGGCGGCAACTTCATCGACACTGCGGTCAATTACACCAACGGCGGCTCCGAGCGCATCGTCGGCAGCCTGATCAAGCCGCGTCGCGAGCGCTTTGTGGTGGCGACCAAATTCACCATGGCGCGCGATGCAGGCAACATCAATTCCGGCGGCAATCACCGTCTCAACCTGATCCGCTCGGTGGAGACCAGCCTGCGTCAGCTGGACACCGATCGCATCGACCTGTTGTATCTGCACGCATGGGACTTCACCACCTCGCCGGACGAAGTGATGCGCGGGCTGGAGCATCTGGTGCAGTCGGGCAAGGTGCTCTACATCGGCATCTGCAACACGCCGGCCTGGCGCGTGGCGCAATTGCAGACGCTGGCCGATTTGCGTGGCTGGTCGCCGCTGGTCGCGCTGCAGATCGAATACAGCCTGGTCGAACGCACCGTCGAACATGAGTTGCTACCGATGGCGCGCGAGCTGGGACTTGGCGTATTGCCGTGGTCGCCACTGGGCGGCGGCATCCTGACCGGCAAGTACAGCCGCGCGGATCTGTCCGACGACAACGCGGCGGATGTATCCACTAGCCGCAAGGGCGTGATCGCCTCGACCGGGCATCTCACTGCGCGCTCGCTGGAGATCGCCGATGTGGTTGGCACGGTGGCCGACGAGTTGGGTGCCTCGCGCTCGCAGGTGGCGCTTGCCTGGACCTTGCGCAATCCGGCAGTGGTCTCGCCGGTGATGGGCGCACGCACGTTGCAACAGGCCGAAGACAACTTCGGCGCGCTGGAGATCGTGTTCAGCGACGACCAGCTGGCGCAGCTGGATCGTGTCAGCGGTCTGTCGCCGATCTTCCCGGAGCGTTTCATCGGCCGGCCGATGGCGCAGCAGCTGATCTACGGCACGCACGCGCTGCAACTGCGCAGCTGACGCGAAGGAGCACCACATGACCAGACCATCCGCCATCGCGGCAACACTGTTCATCGCCGCCAGCGCGTTCACCGCCACCGGGGCAATCGCTCCGGTGCCCACAGCCGCCGCCGACAGCTGCGTCGGCACATCGCAGCAGATGTGCAATACGCAACGCGTCGATGCCGCATTCGCGCGCTGGCAGGCAGGCGGCACCGGATTCTTCGAAGAACTGCTGTCGCCGGACGTGGTGTGGACCATCCACGGCTCCGGCCCGAGCGCCGGTACCTTGCGGGGCCGCGACACATTGATCGACACGGCCGTGCGCCCATTGACCCAGCGCCTGGCGTCGCCGCTGCGCCCACTGCAGCGGCAGCTCTGGGCCGATGGCGAGCACGTCATCGTGCAATGGCAAGGCGCCGCCGACCTGCCCAACGGCAGTCGCTATCGCAATCATTACGTATGGATCCTGCGCATGCGCGACGGCAAGGCCGTGCAGGTCGATGCGTACCTGGATCTGGCCGCCTACGACGCGGTGCTGCAGCGTGCACCCGCCCAACTGCAACGCAGGACAGACACATGACCAATACACGTATGAGCGCTGCTATTGCCGTTGCACTCGGCGCAGGTGCTGCCGTGCTCTGCAACGCCACACCGCTTGCTGCCACTGCACGCCATGTGGCGGCGACGCCTTCCCCACTCCACAGGGACACGCCCATGCAACAGCATTCCTACGTCGGCATGTGGGTCACCCGCGATGGGCAGATCCGCCAAGCCTTGTTGGCCAACGGCCGTTACGACGAGGCACGCCATACACAGCAAAGCGCCTACCAGGGCCGTTATGAAGTGACCGGTAACACCATCCATTACTGGGACGACAGCGGATTCACTGCCGACGGCCGCTTTGTCAGCGCAGACGAGCTGCACCACGGCGGCATGGTGTTCTATCGCCAGCGAGCGGACTGACATGCGTCATGGACGGCACCTCGCATTTCGGGATTGCGATGCGCCCCCCACCGCGTCGATCTTCAGTCCGCGGCCTGCCCCGCTCAACCAAGAACGGCCAACACAATGACTGCGCGGCCAGTGCTCTCTGCGGCAGGCCGCACTCGCACACTCTGATGATGAGGACGTCGTCCACACCCGACTGACGACTGTTCGCGACGCTTTTGCCGCTCCAAGCCCGTCAGCGATGCCGCGCCCTCAGCCCTCGCCTTCCGGCTCCAGCGCCTTGACCAGTACCGCGGCCTGCGTACGGCTGTAGCAGTCGAGCTTTTTCAAGATGGCGGTGACGTGCACCTTGACGGTGTTTTCGGCCAGGCCGAGTTCGTGGGCGATCTGCTTGTTGAGCAGGCCATCGGCCAGGCTCAGCAGCACGCGGAACTGCTGCGGGGTGAGCTGGGCGAGTTTGGAGGCAAGCTGCGCGTCGGCCTCCGAACGTTCGGCAGTCATGGGCGGAAACCAGGTGCCGCCATCCAATACGCTGGCCACGGCGGTGCCGATGGATTCGGCCGGCGTGGATTTGGGAATGAAGCCGGCCGCGCCAAACTGCTGCGCACGCCGGATCACCCGCGGGTGATCGTTGGAGGAGATCACCACCACCGGGATATCCGGATGCTCGCCGCGCACATGCAACAGCGCCGAGAAGCCGCGCGCGCCCGGCATGGCCAGATCCAGCAGTACCAGCTCGGCCTGCGGGTGCGAGCGCAGCATCGCACTCAGCGTGGCGGCGCTGGAGGCTTCCACGACCTGCGCCTGCGGCAGGGTCTGCTGCAGCACGTGGATCACGGCGGCACGGAACAGCGGGTGGTCGTCGGCGACGAGAATGGTGAGATCGGCCATCTGCCAAGTCTGGCACATGGGCGCGTCGGTGTGCCGCACCTGCGCTTGGCTGGCTGCCCACGGCTAGTGACTGAGGCCCGCTGACACTGTGCGGAGCAGGCGACCACTGTATCGGCATTGTGCGACCGCCGATGATGCTGGCCGGCAACGACCACACCAGCATGACGCTCTGCATCACCGCGAATGCCACGCCCTACCGCGGCGGCTGCGTACTCGCACGCCACGCTTCCAGGAACTGGCGGCGCTTGAGTTTGTCCAGATACACCAGCAGGCCGGGGCCGAGCGGAATCGGTCGGAACGGCGGTTGCGCCGAACCGCCACGACCACCGGCGGCCGGCAGTATCGGCATCAGCCGCGCTTCGCGCGAGAGCACCTGCTGCCCGCGTGGCGACAGCAAATAGTCGAGAAACCTGCGCGCTTCCGGTGCGTGCGGTGCGGTCTTGGGAATCACCGCGGTGCGCAGCGCCACCAGCGTGTAGTCCTGCGGCTGCACGATGCCCAGCGGCGCACCGGCATCGATGCGCGCCTGCGCGTAGGAACCGAGCACGTTGTAGGCCAGCAGCAACTCGCCACGACTGACGCGGTCGAGCAAGGTGCCGGTACGCTCTTCCAGCTTGACCTGATTTGCGCCCAACGCAGCCAGCAGCGCGCCGGCAATGCTGCCCACCTGCCCGTCCTGGGTGGCGAACAGATAGCCCACCCCGCTGCGCGCCACATCGTAGGTGCCCACCTTGCCGCGCAACGGCGCATCCGGCGCACGCAACAAGGCCAGCAGCTGGCGTCGCGTGCGCGGGACGCGTGATGGGTCGAGTTTGCGCGTGTTGTAGACGATGGCCACCGGCTCGTAGCTGATGCCGAATACCTCGTGCCGCCATTGCGCCCAGGCGGGCAGCGCTTCGGTCTGCGCGGAGCGGTGGGCCAGCGCGTGCCCATCGTTCACCAGCTTGGTCTGCAGATCCATGCTGGCGCTGATCAGCATGTCCGCCATCGGCGCACCGGCACGCGGATGCAGGTAGCGCGCATAGATGTCCCAGGCAATCACATCTTCGTAGATCACCTCGGTGCCCGGATGCAGGCGCTGGTAGTCCTGAATGACCGCGCCGAACACTTCCAGATCGGTGGATCCTTGCACGCGCAGCTGCGCATGCACCGGCCCCTGCGCGGGAAAGCGCCGCACATCGCCCGGCGCTGCACAGGCCATGCCGTGTACCAGCAGCAATGCCATTGCCCACAGCCTGCGCATCACGCGGTTCCTCCGGGGAAGTGCAACGAGGCGATCAACCCACCACCGATGCGATTGGCCAGATCGATGCGCCCGCCATGCGCTTCGACCACGCGCTTGACGATGGCAAGCCCCAGGCCTGCGCCGCCCGCGGGTGCATCCGGGCCGCGCACAAAACGCTCGAATACACGCTCGGCTTCGGCGGCCGGAATGCCCGGGCCGTGGTCGGCAATGGTCAGCACATGCTGATTGCCATCGCTGGTCAGCGCCACCTGCAGCGGCGCGCCCGCGCCGTATTTGCAGGCGTTGTCGATCAGGTTCTTGAGCGCTTCGCGCAGCAGCAACGCGTCGCCGCGTAGCAGCGCCGGTTGCGGGTCGATGGCCAATTGCACCCGTGGCGCGCCTTCGCTGCGTGGCAGCGCTTCATGCAATGCCTGGTGCAGCACCTCGGCCAGATCCACCGTGGCAAAGCGCTGCAGGTTGGAGCGATGGATCACGCTGGCATCGCTGAGCAATTGATTGAGCAGGCGGCTCATGTGGCTGGCGTTGCGCTCGATCGCGGCCAGGCTGCGTTGCATGTCGCGCGGGTCGTCGTCGTCCATGGCCAGCTGCGCCTGCGCGCGCAACGCGGCCAGGGGCGTGCGCATCTGATGCGCGGCCTCGGCCATGAACGCACGCAAGGTCTCGTTGCTGGACGACAGCCGCGCCATGAAGCGATTGAGCGCGGTCACCATCAACTGCATTTCCTGCGGCGCCGGCACGTTGAGCGGCTTCAGATCCGATGGCTCACGGCGCGACAGGTCGCGCTCGATGCGCTGCAACGGCCGCAATGCGCGGTACACGCCCAGCCACACCAATCCCAACGCCAGCAGCGACAACACGCCGATTGCGACCAAGGCATTGAGCACCACATCGCGCGCCACCGCATCGCGGGCGCGCCGGGTCTGGCCCACCTGCACGCGCACCTCGCCCTGCCCCGAGGCCGAGGCAACGCGATGCATCACCACCGCAAAGCGCACCGGCTCGCCGCTGTACTGCGCATCGAACAACAACGGGCGCTCATCGCTGGGCGCGCGCGCCGGCAACGGCAACGTGTCTTCGCCGGTGATGGTGCGGCCCTGCGCATCGAATACGCGGTAGAACACGCGATCTTCCGGCGCCATGCCAAGCAGATCCAGCGAGGCGTAAGGCAGATCCACCTGCCAGTCGCCACCGACCAGCGCCACGCTATCGATGATGGACAGCGCCGAGGACACCAGCAGGTGATCGTAAGACCGGTTAGCCGCACGCTCGCCGTAATCGCGCGCCGCAAAAAACAGCACCACCGCGCCCAGCAGCGACAGGCTGCCCAGATACAGCAGCAAGGTGCGCCGGATCGACGGCGCCACCGTCAGCGGCTCAGCCATCGCTACCCGGCTCCACCGGCGCATGCGGGTCGGCTTCTTCGAGTTTGTAACCGGCACCGCGCACAGTGACGATGTGTAACGGCGCACTCGCCAGCTTGCGGCGCAGACGGCCCACATACAGTTCGATCGCATTGGGCCCGGCATCGTCGTCGAAGCCGAATAACCCGTTGCCGATTTCGTCCTTGCCGACCACCTGACCCAGCCGCCCGATCAGGATTTCCAGCAGGCGGTATTCGCGGTTGGGCAATTCGATCGGTGCACCGTCGAGCATCACCGTGTGCGCAGCGTTGTCGAACACGAATCCGCCGATCTGCACCACCTCGCTGGCCTGCCCGCGATTGCGGCGCAGCAACACACGGCAGCGCGCTTCGAATTCGCGGAAATCGAACGGCTTGCCAAGGTAATCGTCCGCGCCCACGTCCAGCGCCTGCACGCGGTCTTCGATGCCATCGCGCGCGGTGAGCATCAGCACCGGCGTGGTATCGCCACGCTCGCGCATCCCGGCCAGCACGCGCAGCCCATCGAGCTTGGGCAGCCCGATATCCAGCACCACCAGATCGAAGCTCTGATAGCGCAGCACGCTGGCCGCCGCCAACCCGTCGGCCTGCCAATCCACCGCATGCCCGCTACGGCGCATGCGCCGCACGATGGCATCGGCGAGATCGGCATTGTCTTCGACTAGCAGCAGGCGCATTGGGCGGGGAATCGTGAATAGGGAATGGGGAATCGGAACAGCATGTTGTTGCGGCCGGAAGGTAACAGGCTAGGCAGACAAAAGCTCTTCCGCTTTGGCGATTGCGCTGTTGCGATTCCCCATTCCCGATTCCCCATTCCCACGCCCTGACAGGTCCATGACAGCTTTGCGGGACTAGGCTGCAGCCAACGCGCCACGGCAGTCGTCGTGGTGCATCGCTGAACGTGATTCACACATGTACCTGGGAGGGTCTGTGATCAACGACACTTTGCGTCTGCGCGCCATCACCGCTTGCGCGGCGATCTGCCTGGCACCGGCGGCGCACGCGGCCGATGACGCGGGCCCGGTCACTGCCGAGGTAGGTGGGCGCGTGCACTGGGATTTCACCGTGTTCGACAACGACGAACGCGGCACGCCCGAGCGCAACGACACCCAGTTCCGCCGCGTGTGGCTGGATGTGGCAGGCAAGTTCTATGGCTTCAATTACAAGGCCGAGGCGGAATTTGCTGGCCTGCAGTACGAATCCGGCAGCCGCGGCATCCTGGCGCGCGATGTCTATATCGCCAAGAAGTTTTCTGCCGGCACGCTGACCGTGGGCCAGTTCAAGCAGTACTTTTCGCTGGACGACCGCACCGGCTCCAACTATGGCCCGTTCCTGGAACGCGGCTATGCCTCCACCACGCTGGCGCCGATCTATCGCAAGGCCATTTCCTGGCAGGCCAATCGCCCCGATGCCACTTGGTCCACGGCGCTCTACAGCCTGGAAAGCATCGACAACTCGTCCACCAAGGGCGGTGCGCTGGGGACACGTCTGACCTTTGCGCCGGAGATGGGCGAAGCGCGCCTGCGCCACCTCGGCATTTCACTGGCGCATGAGCGCTATTCGCATCCGGGCAGCGATGGTGCGGCATCCCTGTTGATCCGCCCGCGCCCTGAAAACGATCTGGCCAACAATAGCCGCATCACCTTGGCGCGGTTTGCCGATGGCCGCGATACCGACTTCGACAAGTGGTCGCTGGAATATGCCGAAGTGCTGGGCCCGTGGTCGTGGCAGAGCGAATTCAGCGGCGGCCTGCTCGACGATGGCAGCCAGCACGCCAAGGTGTTGGCAAGCTATGGCCTGGTCAGCTGGTTCGTTACCGGCGAATCGCGCGGCTACGATCGCAAGACCGGCCGCTTCAGCCGCATCAAGACGCCCAATCGCCCCAGCGGCGCGTTCGAGCTGGCATTGCGCTACGACTACATGCGCGGCGACCAAAATCTGGATGGCCAGCCCAACTTCATCGATGCCAGCACGCAGTCGTGGACGCTAGGCGGCAACTGGTATTTCAAGCCCAACCTGCGCGTGATGCTCAACGTGATCGACAGCCGCAATCGCGACCGCACGATGAATGCGGTGGTCGATCACACGCTGGCGGTGACCGGCCGGTTTCAGTACGACTTCTGATGCGCTGCTGCGACGCGCCAGGTTTTCAAGGTTTTTTGGCGTGCGTCGCAGCGATGCAGCGCGATCGCCTGACACGCGCAAAGGCGTTCACCTTTGCTGTTCTGGCAATCGCGCAATGACTCGCGTTTCTAGGTGTCCGCGTCACCACCGCAGCGCGCCCTGCGCAGCGGTGCGCTCCACCCTCTCCCTGCTGCACGCCCCAAAGGATTTGCCCGCATGCTGACCGCGCTCGGTTTCGGAATGGTGATCACCTTCATGTACCTGATCATGAGCAAGCGGCTGTCGCCGCTGGTGGCTCTGATCACGGTGCCGATCGTGTTCGCACTGCTGGGCGGCTTCGGCACCGGCATCAACGACATGATGCTCGAGGGCATCAAGAAGATCGCGCCCACCGGCGTGATGCTGATGTTCGCCATCCTCTACTTCGGGGTGATGATCGATGCCGGGCTGTTCGATCCACTGGTCGGACGCATCCTGCGGCTGGTCAAGGGCGACCCGCTGAAGATCGTGATGGGCACCGCGATCCTGGCGATGCTGATCTCGCTCGATGGCGACGGCTCCACCACCTACATGATCACCGTGTCGGCGATGCTGCCGCTGTACCAGCGCCTGGGCATGAATGCGCTCAATCTCACTTGCGTCACCATCTTGGCCAGCGGCGTGATGAATCTCACTCCGTGGGGCGGCCCGACCGCACGCGCCGCTACTGCCCTGCACGTGGATGCGGCCGATGTGTTCGTGCCGCTGGTGCCGGCGATGTTGCTGGCGATTGCCGGCATCATCGCGCTGGCCTGGTATCTGGGCATGCGCGAGCGCCGCCGACTGGGCGTGGTGCGCCTGCCGGCCGATGGCAGTTGGCTGGACACCAGCATCCCCGAAGACAACGACGCCTTGCCGCGCGTGGAAGACACCGAGGACATGAAGCGTCCCAAGCTGCTGTGGGTCAATCTGATCCTGACCCTGGCGCTGATGGCCGCACTGGTGGTGGGCATCCTGCCGATGCCGGTGCTGTTCATGATCGGCTTCGCGCTGGCACTGATGATCAACTACCCCAACCTGGCCGAGCAACGCCGCCGGTTGGTCAATCACGCCGGCAATGTGCTGTCGGTGGTGTCGCTGATTTTTGCCGCCGGCATCTTCACCGGCATCCTGTCCAACACCGGCATGGTGGAGGCGATGTCGCGCAGTTTTCTGGCAGTGATCCCGGATAGCTGGGGCCCGTATCTGGCGGTGATCACGGCAATCGTCAGCATGCCGTTTACGTTCTTCATGTCCAACGACGCGTTCTACTTCGGCGTGCTGCCGATCCTGTCCGAAGCGGCCGGCCACTACGGCATCACTCCGGTGGAAATGGCCCGCGCCTCGCTCGCCGGCCAACCGGTGCATCTGCTCAGCCCGTTGGTGCCATCGACCTATCTGCTGGTCGGCCTGGCCAAGGTCGACTTTGCCGACCATCAACGCTTCACGCTCAAGTGGGCGGTGCTGATTTCGATGCTGATGCTTGGCGGCGGGTTGTTGTTTGGTCTGTTTCCGTTAGCGCGCTGATCGCGCGCCGGGAATCGGGAATCGGGAATCGGGAATCGTAAGAGCGGCGCTGTGCCGTCGTGACGGTTCCTGACTTCCACATGGAGAACGCAGGCCGCAACGGCGGCTCCTGCTCTACCGATTCCCCACTCCCGATTCCCCATTCCCCATTCCCAACTCCAAAGGAGTTACACCAATGACGCTTCGCATCGCATACGTCACCAGCGGTATGGGCAGTGTCGGCACCGCGATCTGCCAGAAGCTGGCGCGCAGCGGGCATACCGTGGTTGCCGGTTGCGGGCCCAATTCGCCGCGTAAATCGGCCTGGTTGCGCGAGCAGCGCGAGCAGGGCTTCGACTTCGTCGCCTCCGAAGGCAATGCGGCCGATTGGGATTCCACGGTTGCCGCCTTCGCCAAGGTCAAGGCCGAAGTCGGCGAAATCGATGTCCTGGTCAACAACGCCGGCGGTAGCCGCGACACCTTGTTCCGGCAGATGACGCGCGACGACTGGAATGCGGTGATCGCCAGCAATCTGCACTCGCTGTTCAACATCTCCAAGCAGGTGGTGGATGGCATGACGTCGCGTGGTTGGGGACGCATCGTCAATATCGGCTCGGTCAGTGCGCACAAGGGGCAGATCGGGCAAATCAACTTCGCAACCGCCAAGGCCGCGATGCATGGCTTCAGCCGTGCGCTGGCGCAGGAAGTCGCTTCGCGCGGGGTCACCGTCAACACAATTTCGCCCGGCTATATCGCCAGTGCATCGATCAGCAGTTTTCCGCCGGACGTGCTCGACCGCCTGGCCACCTCAGTGCCGATGCGTCGGCTGGGCAAGCCGGCTGAAGTCGCTGGCCTGTGCGCGTGGCTGGCCTCCGACGATGCCGCTTATGTGACCGGTGCCGACTACGCGGTCAACGGCGGCCTCTACATGGGCTGACACGGAGCGTGGGCCGCAAGCGGTTGTGGGAGTGCAACTCGGCACGCCATCCGCGATCACGCTACGCGACCAACAAAACGACTCCGCGGCCGGCAAACAGGAGCGGCCGATGTTCGGCATCGGCAGGTCTGAGGCGTCACACTCCAGTTGCTGTGCACCGCCCACACCTGCTTGGCAGCCGCTCGCTACGGGTTATTGGCGGTTCTTGGCCCCGCACGTGCGGATGCACAATGACGCGCTGCCCAGCCGCAGCACCCTGCCGGCACGCCACACCCAGCCGCGATCACAAAGCTAGGACCCGTGTGCGCGATGGCGTTGCGCGGTTGCGCACAAGCGGCCGCCACTACGCGAACAACCCGCCTGTAGTGCGAACTGATTACACTCTGGCTTTTCCGCAGTGCGCTGCCATGGCCAAACCCTCAGAACGCACCTCGCAGAATGCACGCCCGCAGATGGCCGACATCGCCCGCATGGCGGGCGTGTCCGAGTCCACTGTGTCGCGCGCCCTTGCCGGTAGCCCGGTGGTGGCAGAGCGTACCCGCGCCTACATCAAGCAGATTGCCGCCGATGCTGGTTATCAGGTCGACCCGGTCGCACGCAGCTTGCGCGCCAAACGCTCCAACACGGTGAGCGTTGCGGTGCCGATGATGCATGCACTGGATCAACCGCTCTCCGATCCGTTTCTGATGACCATGCTGGCATTGCTGGCCGAAGAACTCACCGGGCGCGGCTACAGCATGCTGCTGTCCAAGCTGGACCGGCACCAGGATGGTTGGGTGGAACAGCTTGCGCGCGGCAGCCGCTCCGATGGCGTGATCGTGCTCGGGCAGAGTTCCGAACATGCCGCGCTGGACGAAGCCGCGCGCGATGGCCTGCCGATGGCCGTGTGGGGCAGCCGCATCGATGGGCAGGCCTACATCAGCGTGGGCAGCGACAATTTTCAGGGCGGCGCGCTCGCCACCGAACACCTGATCGCCAGCGGCCGCAAGCGCATCGCATTTCTGGGCGACGACCAATTACCCGAAGTGGCGCCGCGTTTTGCCGGTTACCGTCACGCATTGGAGCAACACGGGCTGGAATTCGACACCCGCCTGCATGCGCGCAGCCATTTCGTCAGCGAAGACGCCTACCGCCTCACCCGCGCCATGCTCAAGAAGACCGACCCGCCGGATGGGCTATTTGCGGCCTCCGACGTGATCGCCGTGGGCGCCATCCGCGCCCTGGTCGAAGCCGGCCATCGCGTGCCGCAGGACATCTCGCTGGTGGGCTTCGACGATATTCCGCTGGCCGCCTACAGCCAGCCACCACTGACCACCGTGCGGCAGGATCTCGGTCTGGCCGCGCGCTTGCTGGTAGACCGGCTGCTGGCGCTGATCGCAGGCGAGGCGGTGCAATCGGTTGAAATGCCGGTGAAACTGGTGGTGCGCGAGTCGGCGTGAGGCTGGGAATCGGGAATCGGGAATCGGGAATCGTAAGAGCGTGCGCGCTGTGCGGCGGCGGCCGCGCGCTCATACTCGCTACTGTGCCGGCATAACAACGCAAACGCAGCGGTTACGCCGCTACAGCCTTGGGCTTACGAATACGCACGCATAGCATTGCTACCGCTGCGGCAAGCATCAGTGCACCGGCCAGACGGATCACGTTGCGCGGGTCGCCGTGCAGCAACCGCTCGTAATACAGCGGCAGGGTGACGATCTGGATCAGCATCGGCAGCACGATAAACAGGTTGAACAAGCCCATGTACACGCCGGTGCGCTCGGGCGGAATGCTGTCGGCGAGCATCAGATACGGGTTCCCCATCATGCTGGCCCAGGCCAGCCCGATGCCGATCATCGGCAACAACAACAACCAGCGATTTTCGATGCCCGGCAATACCCACATACCGACACCGGCCGCCAACAGACAGGCTGCGTGCGTGTACTTGGGGCCGAAGCGGCGCACCACCGGAACCATCGCAAAGGCCGCCAGAAACGCGATGAAATTGTAGAAGCCACCGATCTGCCCATTGACCAGACCAGCCTCGCGAAACCCGTGCGAGGTGGCGTCGGTGGTGCCGAACAAGGTGGTCGACAGCGACAGCACGATGTACTGCCAGTAGCAGAAAATCCCGTACCACTGGAACAACATCACCGGCGCCAGCTGGCGCATGGTCGGCGGCATCGCGCGCAGGGCGCTGACGATTTCGCGCACGGTCGCGCCCAGGCCGGCACCGGTCTGACGCATGCGCGCAATCTCGGCCGGCGCAATCGCAGGCTCGCGCACGCTGCGCGCGGTGATCAGGATGGACGCGGCCGAAAACCCCGCACCGATCACGAACGCAGCAATGGTGATGTAGGGAATATGATGCGCGTTGGCGGCATCCTGATTCATACCGAACCACACCAGCAACGGTGGAGTGAGATAGGCCAGCGTCTGCGCCAGGCCGGTGAACGCGCTCTGCGTGAGATACCCGAGTGGCCGCTGCGGTGGCGCGAGCACGTCGCTGACCAACGCACGGTAGGGCTCCATCGCCACGTTGTTGGCCGCATCCAGCACCCACAGCAGGCACACCGCCATCCACAACGCCGTACTGAACGGCATCGCCAGCAGGCACAGGCTGCATACCAGCGCGCCCAGCACCATGTATGGCATGCGGCGGCCCCAGCGCGTCACCGAGCGGTCGCTCCACGCGCCGACGAACGGCTGCAGCACCAGCCCGGTGATCGGCCCGGCCAGCCACAGATACGGCAGGCTGGCGTGGTCGGCGCCCAGGTAGTTGTAGATCGGGCTCATGTTGCTCTGCTGCAACCCGAAGCTGTACTGCACACCGAAGAAACCGGCGTTGAGAGCCAGGATGCGCGCGAAAGAAAGCGGAGGAGCGGTCGACGACATGCAAGGCCCTGGGCATCGGTGCGGCTCCCAGTGGCCGCAGCGCACTGTACCCTGCGACTTATGCAATCGATTGTAAAGCTGCGCCGCAGCACGCGATCGTTAAGCAAATTGCGGCTTATGAAACCAATTCAAATGCTGCAACGCAAGATTGCAATCGATTGTATTCGAGCGTATTACTGCGCTCGCACTGCAGGCCGCACGGCCATTCCCTGGGAGGGGACGATGCAGGCGTCGGCATACCACCACCTGTGAGAGAGAGAATCGCGATGTCCACCTTGCACACCCTGCGCCTGCATGCCCTGGCCTGCGCGGTCGTTTCCTGCCTGTGCGCGCCCGCCGCGCTGGCTCAGGACGCCGCTGCCGCGCCCGCCACTCCGCCGGCTGCCGACAGCGCCGCGGTCAATCTGGATTCGGTGTTCGTCACCGGCACCTCCACCGCCACCACCAAGTTGAAGTCCAGCGTGTCGGTCAGCACCGTCGGCGCCGAGGCGATCGAACAATCGGCGCCGCGCAGCACCGCCGAAATCTTCCGCAACATCCCCGGCATCCGCTCCGAGTCCAGCGGTGGCGAAGGCAACGCCAACATCGCCGTGCGCGGTCTGCCGGTGGCCTCCGGCGGCGCCAAGTTCCTGCAGCTGCAGGAAGACGGCTTGCCGGTGATGGAGTTCGGCGATATCGCCTTCGGCAACGCCGATATCTTCCTGCGCTCGGATTTCACGATGGATCGCATCGAAGCCATCCGCGGCGGCTCGGCGTCGACGTTCACCAGCAATGCGCCCGGCGGCATCATCAACTTCATCAGCAAGACCGGCGACACCGAAGGCGGCAGCGTCGGCGTCAGTCGCGGTCTGGACTACGACAACACCCGCATCGACTTCAATTACGGCGCGCCGTTCGCCGAGCATTGGCAGTTCAACATCGGCGGTTTCTTCCGCCAGGGCGACGGCGTGCGCGATGCCGGCTACACCACCGACAAGGGCGGCCAACTCAAGGCCAACCTCACCCGCCTGTTCGAGAACGGCTACGTGCGTGTGTACGGCAAATACCTCAACGACCGCGCCGCTGGCTACCTGCCGGTGCCCACCTCGGTACGTGGCCGCGACGGCTCGCCGGACCTCGGCGGCTTCCCCGGTTTCGATCCTGGCAACGACACCTTGTACAGCCGCAATTTCCGCACCGATGTCGGCCTGGATGGCAATAATCAGCCGCGCCGCACCGATCTGGGCGACGGCATGCACCCGATCTCGCGCACCATCGGCGCCGAAGCCTGGTTCGACCTGGGCAATGGCTGGAACCTGAGCGATAAATTCCGTATCGCCGACAACAGTGGCCGCTTCGTCAGCCCGTTCCCGGCCGAAGTCACCGACGCCGCCTCGCTGGCATCGTCCATCGGTGGCGCCGGCGCGCAGCTGGTGGAGGCCGGTGGCCCGAATGCCGGCCAGGCCTACACCGGCAACGCCATCCGCACGCATCTGTTCAACGTCGCCATCAACGATCTGGGCAACGTCACCAACGACCTCAGCCTCTCGCGCGAGTTCGATGGAGACGGCCGCACGCTGAATCTGCGCATGGGCTATTACAGCTCGCGCCAGACCATCGACATGGACTGGACCTGGAACTCCTACGTGCAGAGCCTGGGTCGCGACTCGCGCCTGCTCAACGTGGTCGACGCGGCAGGCGTGTCGCGCTCGCAGAACGGCCTGTATGCCTACGGCACACCGTTCTGGGGCGATTGCTGCATCACCCGCAGCTACGACGTGCGTTACAACGTCAACGCGCCGTATGTCGCGCTCACCTTCGACAGCGGCAAGTTCAGCATCGACGGCAGCCTGCGTTACGACATGGGCGATGCACGCGGCAACTACAGCGGCACTGCGATTGCGCAAAACCTGGACGTCAACGGCGATGGCGTGATCCAGCCAGTGGAACAGCGCGTGGCCACCGTGGACACCGCCAATGCACGCCCGGTGGACTACGACTGGAACTACCTGTCGTATTCGTTGGGCAGCAATTATCTGATCAGCGACGATCTAGGCGCGTTCGCCCGCATCAGCCGCGGCGCACGCGCCAATGCCGATCGCCTGTTGTTCGGCGTGGTGCGCGACGACGGCTCGGTGTCGTCCGATGAAGGCGTCAACGTGGTGCGCCAGGCCGAAGCCGGCCTGAAGTGGCGTCGCGACGGTCTGAGCCTGTTCGCCACCGCTTTCTCTGCGCGCACCCAGGAACAGAACTTCGAAGTCACCAGCCAGCGCTTCTTCAACCGCAGCTACCAAGCGCACGGCGTGGAGCTGGAAGCCAGCTACCGCTACGAGGGCTTCACCGTCAACGGCGGCCTGACCTGGACCGATGCAGAAATTTCCCGCGACCAGATCACCCCGGAAAACACCGGCAATGTGCCGCGTCGCCAGGCTGATTTCGTTTGGCAGCTCACCCCGAGCTATCGCGGCGACGGCTACCAGTTCGGCGTGAATCTGATCGGCACCACCGATGCCTATACGCAGGATTCCAACCAGCTGAAGATGCCCGGCTATACGCAGGTCAACCTGTTCGGCGACTACCGCGTGACCGATTCGCTCACCGTCGCGCTCAACGTCAACAACCTGTTCAACACCTTTGGTCTGACCGAAGCCGAAGAAGCCACGATTCCGGCCAACGGCATCATCCGCGCGCGCTCGATTGCCGGCCGCACCACCAGCATCAGCCTGCGCTACGACTTCTAAGGACCCCGCGCCGGGCCCAGGTCCGGCGGCTTCCAATGAGCACCTCCCCCATCGATTCCACCGCATCACGCGCGGCCTTTGCCGCGCCGCTGGATGCACGGCGCGTCGAGCCGTTGTTGGCGCGCTTTGACGAACACGCACCACGTCTGCTGGATGCACTGCAGTCGCTGTATGGGCAACGCCCCGATTACGCAGCGTGGTTGACGCAGTGGTTGGGTGCGCTCGGCAGCAGCGCGCAACACCGCCCGCAGGCATTGCAGCAGTTCGATACCACCCGCAAGCCGGGCTGGTTCGGCGCACAACACATGCTGGGCTACAGCGCCTACGTGGACCGCTTCGCCGGCACCTTGCAGGGCGTGGCCGAGCGCGTGCCGTATCTGCAGGAATTGGGCGTGCGCTATCTGCATCTGCTGCCGTTTCTGCGCGCACGCGCCGGCGACAACGACGGCGGCTTTGCGGTCAGCGACTACGGCCAGGTGGAGCCGAGCCTGGGTAGCAACGACGACCTGGTTGCGCTCACCACGCGGCTGCGCGCGTCGGGCATCAGCCTGTGTGCGGACTTCGTGCTCAACCACACCGCCGACGATCACGCCTGGGCACAAGCCGCACGCGCGGGCGATGCACGCTATCTCGATTACTACCATCACTTCGCCGACCGCAGCCTGCCCGATCAGTACGAAACAACGCTGGCGCAGGTCTTTCCACATACGGCACCGGGCAACTTCACCTGGGTGGACGACACCGCACAATGGATGTGGACCACGTTCTATCCCTACCAATGGGATTTAAACTGGAGCAACCCGGCCGTGTTCGGCGACATGGCGCTGGCGATGCTGCAGCTGGCCAACCTGGGAGTGGAAGCATTCCGCCTGGATTCCACCGCCTATCTGTGGAAGCGTACCGGCACCGACTGCATGAACCAGCCCGAGGCGCACACCTTGCTGGTGGCGCTGCGTGCGGTCGCCGACATCGTTGCGCCGTCGGTGGCGATGAAGGCCGAAGCCATCGTGCCGATGAGTCAACTGCCGCCCTACTTCGGCAGCGGCGCCGATCAAGGCCACGAATGCCACCTGGCTTACCACAGCACGCTGATGGCAGCCGGGTGGTCGGCACTGGCGCTGCAACGCGGCGACATTCTGCATCAGGTCATTGCGCACAGCCCGCCGCTGCCGGCCAACTGCGCATGGCTGAGCTATGTGCGTTGCCACGACGACATCGGCTGGAATGTGCTGCAGCACGAAGCCGCGGGCAATGCGATGCAACCGGCGTTTTCGCTGCGCGATGTCGCGCGCTTCTACGCCAATGCGCTACCGGGCAGCTACGCGCGTGGCGAAAGCTTCCAGAGCAGCGGCGATGGCGTACACGGCACCAACGGCATGGCGGCCGCACTCGCCGGTATCCAGGCGGCGCACGATGCGGGCGATGCGGCGGCCTTGGCCATGGCAGTGGACCGGCTGGTCCTGCTCTACGCGGTTGCCCTGGCGATGCCGGGCGTGCCGCTGATCTACATGGGCGACGAACTCGCATTGCCCAACGACATCAGCTACCGCGTGGATACGCAGCGCCAGCACGAAGGCCGCTGGTTGCATCGCCCGGCAATGGACTGGCAACGCGCCGCGCAGCGCCACGACAGCAGCAGCGCGAGCGGGCAGGTCTATCAGCGCTTGCACGCATTGATCCAGCAACGCACGGCACTACCGGCACTCGCTGCAGATCAACCGTTGGGCAGTGTGGCATTGGATAACGTCCACCTGTTTGCGCTGACACGTGGCGACAGCTTTGTCGCCGTCCACAACTTCAGCGATCAACTACTCGATGTGGCGTTTGCAGGCACCTTGAGTGGCCGGTGGCAGGTATTGGCCGACAAGCACAATGCAGTTGCAGAACCGCTGGGCGATGATCTGCGTCTTGCGCTGCCTGGGTATGCGGTGCGCTGGTTGCAACGTATCGACTGAGCGATGCGGGTGCGGGGTGCTGGTCGATGACCTGCGCTCTGCACTGCCTGCAATACGGGGCCTAGTTGAAACATGTTGCTTGAGTAAGGCACTTGCGGTTCTTGGTCGATGACCTGCGCCTTGCGCTGCCTGCAGTGCGGGCGCTGGTTGGTACGTTCTTCTTGAGCAACGCACTTGCCGGTCTTGATCCATGACCTGCGCCTCGCGCTGCCTAAAGTACGGGCGCTGGTTGGTACGTTTTGCTTGAGCAAGGCACTTGCTGGTCTTGGTCGATGACCTCCGCCGTGCACTGCCTGCAGTACGGGAGCTGGTTGGTACGTTTTGTTTGAACGATGCGGGCGCGGGGTCTTGGCGATGCGTCAACCGTACCCTCACCCCAACCCCTCTCCCGACGGGAGAGGGGCTAGCGTTACTGCATTGGTACCACGTGTGCTTACGTCATCGCGTGGGCGCGTCTTACAGCCACTGCGCTGGAATGTCTTGAGCCGCTGCGCTGACGTGTCTTGCGCGGGAATGGCTAGGCCTCCCAGGATTCAGCAGCAACCATGCAGCGGTGCCGATTCGCTATTAAGTAAGCGTGCCGTAGCGTTACTCATGCCGCCGAGCCTGAGTTTGCGGCAGCGACACGCATCCGCGAACACTGCTACACAACCCACACACACCACTAATACAACGCTTCGACAACGCTTCGACAGCTAAAAGCAATCAACAACACTAGCGCATTGCCGCCAGGCAGACACGGGCGTTGGTAGGAATCGACGTGTGCCACTCATACACGTCGGTTCCTACGCGCCGTCCACGCTTGACGACTAGTCGCTGCGCTTCTTGGCCGCTCTCACTCAACCCTTCAACAGCGTCAGCAGGGTTTCTGCAGTCTTTTCCGACGACGCCGGGTTCTGGCCGGTCACCAGAGTGCCGTCGGCAATTACATGTACTGCCCAATCGGCCTTCTTTTCGTACTTTCCACCGAGTTCGGTCAGCACGTCTTCCACCAGGAATGGCACGATCTTGGTCAGACCGACGGCATCTTCTTCACCATTGGTGAAACCGGTGACGCGGCGACCGTTGACCAGCGGCTTGCCATCGCTGCCCTTGACGTGACGCAGTGCGCCCGGCGCATGGCAGACCAGGCCGTGCGGCTTGTCGGCGGCGGCGAAGGCTTCGATCAGCGCGATCGACTGTTTGTCTTCGGCCAGATCCCACAGCGGGCCATGGCCGCCCGGATAGAACAGCGCATCGAAATCGTCGGCTTTGACGTCGGCAAGACGATGCGTGGTGGCCAGCACCTTCTGCGTGTCGCTATCCTGCTTGAAGCGCTTGGTGGCCTCGGTCTGCGCATCGGGCTCGTCGCTCTTCGGATCCAGCGGCGGCTGGCCGCCCTTCGGCGAGACCACGGTGATGTCGGCGCCAGCGTCCTTGAAAACGTAGTACGGCGCGGCGAATTCTTCCAGCCAGAAGCCGGTCTTCTTGCCGGTATCGCCCAGCTGGTCGTGGGACGTGAGCACCATCAAGATTTTCATCGCATTGCCTCGTGTTATGGCCCAGAACGGGCGAGGCGTGCAGTGTGCAGTCCGGTTCGTTGCAACATCGTGTAGAACGCGCAGGCTTGCATGCGCAGGTTCACCGACGCGATCAAGATGTGATCGCGCATGCGCATTTCATCGAACGCTGTGTGCCATCTCAGACATTCATTGCCGGCGGTTGCAACTGATCCATGCGGATGCGATTGGCGAACAGCGAAAACGCCAGCATGCCGGCCAGCCCGCTGATCCGGCTCACCCACGGCGGCAGCCAGCGCGGCGCGACCAGCACTCCGCTATCGAACAAGGGCGCAAATCGCGCCACATCACCCAATGCCATCTTGCCGGCGAACAGATAACGGCATAGCTGCAGTTGGTCGCGCTGCAAGGCATGCCGGAAGAAGGTGTGCACCGCGACCAGGCCACGCAGGTAGACGGTGTCCTTGGTAAACGCACCGCCGCCTTCCGTCGGCACACCGCGGAACACGCGTTGCGCCGACGAAAAACTTTCGGTTGCGCTCTGCCCGCTCTCGGTGAAATAGCGGAACACCTCGATGAAGTCGGCGCCCGAGCGCGCCATCGCAATCGCTTCGATGCGCAGGCTGATTCGCTTCATGCGTTCGATATCGATGCTGCCGGTGATCTGCTCCGCAAACGTCGCCAGGCCTTCCTGGGTTGCGGTGGTGCGTGGCGATGAAATGCCCAGGCTGGGCAGATGCACCTGCGCGCGGCCATTGAGCGCAGTGAGCGAATGCACCAGCGCTTCGTGATGAAACAGCTGTGCACGGTCGTAATCGCTGAAGGTAGCGCCGGTGCGTAAACGGATCCGGTGCGCGCCGGCCGCGGCCTTGGCGAGCAGATCCGGATCGAGCGTGACGGTGATGACGCGCCCTTCGAAGAACGCATCCAGGTCGTTCTGCAGCTGCATGCGCAAGGCGGTGGCAGATACCGGCACCTGCTCTTCCGGCGCCAGCAACTCGCGATCGAGTTCCTGCGCGATCTGGATGAAATGCCGCGCCGCTTCGCGCGTAGTCGGGCCGTTGCCGGGCATCGGGTCGTCAGGCACGCCGAACAACTGCGCCGAATAGTCGCTGACCGCGCTGGTGCCCAGCGATTCCAGCAGACCGGCCGCCAGGCTCCAGCTATGCGTCGAATCGATCAGATACGCGCCGATCGGGTGATGCGGGTCGGCGGCTTTCGCAATCGCGGCCAGCTCGCGCCGGGTGTCGCCAAAATCCAGCGCCGGGTAGTCCACCTGCGGCAGCTCCGGCTGTCCGCGCGCCACACTCTGCAGAAACGGCTCCTGCAGCGAGCGCGGCCAGCTCGCCAGGGCGAGCAGACGCACCCCGCGCACGGCCTTGACCAGGCGCGCATCCAGCGCCGCGTGATGGACGATGTCCGGCGGCCCCTTGCGCGATGGCATCAGCGCCGTCCGGGACGATCGACGCTGGCCGGCCGCCTGCCCGAGCCCTTGCCGCGGTTGTTCTGCGCAACACGGGTGGCGAGCTTTTCTGCAGCGCTGGCCACTTCCTCGCGCAGCTTCATGTAGTTGGCCACACGCTCCGGATCCAGCGTATCGGCATCGATCGCCGCGCGCACTGCGCAACCGGGCTCGGCAATATGCGCGCAATCGTTGAAGCGGCACTGCGCCGCCAACGCTTCCACATCAGAGAAACCGCCTTCGGCCAGATCTTCCTCACCGGTTGGCTTGAGCTCGCGCATGCCGGGCGTATCGATCAGGCAGGCGCCGGTTGGCAACGGGATCAACGCACGGTACGTGGTGGTATGTCGGCCACGCGAATCATTTTCGCGCACCGCATTGGTCTTCATCTTCTGCGTGCCGAGCAAAGTATTGGTCAGCGTCGACTTGCCCGCACCGGACGAGCCCACCAGCACCGCCGTGCGCCCGTCGCCCAACCACGGCCGCAGCGCTGCCACGCTCTCTGGATCCTTGGCATTGACCGCACGCAGCGGGATGTTCTGCGCCTCCAGCTCTTCCAGCACCGCCAAGGCATCCTCGGCGTACTCGGTCTGATCGGCCTTGGTCAGCACCACCACCGGCTGCGCGCCACCGCCCCCTACCAGCAGCAGATAGCGTTCGATGCGGCGCGGATTGAAGTCCGCATCCAGCCCGCACACGATGAACACTGTATCGATATTGGCCGCGATCACCTGCTGGTGGTAATGCTCACCGGCCGCCCCGCGCTTGATCGAGGTGCGCCGCGGCAACAGCGCCACGATGCGCTTGCCCTCCATCAGCACCCAATCGCCCACCGCCGCCCGCTCATGGCTCGGGAAGCGCGGCCGCTGCCACTCCGGCAGCGACTCGGCCTTGAGGCTGGCCTCCGGCGTATCGGCCACCACATAGCCGGTACGGTGCTGCTCCACCACCCGCGCCGGCAACGCCTGCGGATGCGCGGCAAACACCGACTGCCAGGCAGCCTCCTCAGGAGGACCGGGCCAGGGCCAGCCGATGGATTGGAGGGTGGAGTAGTTGGGGGATGTGTCGCTCATCGGGGGATTCTACGCCCACAGCTGTTTGCGTCATCCACCAGCACCCAATGACAAATGGATCGAAGTCAAACCCCGCAAAACCCATGACGGCTTTTGCGGGGAAAGGATTCAGCAATAACTGACCGTCAGACTGCAGCGATCATGAGATGCGGCTGATTGCCGCGTTCGCTCCAGAACTGCGCAGGAGCCCCCTGGCCCGCTTCGCCCTGGGACATCGCACCGATCAATTGACTCAGCTCCGCCCCACCGACCAAGCTGTCAACTTGGTCTGCGCTGAGTTCCAGCCAGTTCTGATCGTACAGACGGTCGACACGGTTGGCAGCTTCCGTATACCAATCCTTAAATATCAAACTACCGGATTGGTCATTCAATGTTGCGACCATGTCATCGTCAATTCGTGTGAAGCTGAACTGATCGAAGCCGGCTCCATTCACCTGCAACATGTCTTCGCCATAGGCATCGACATTCACAATGGTGTCATGACCTTGGCCAGCAGTGTAGACGTAGAGGTCATCGCCATCGCCGCCAACCAACGTGTCGTTACCATCTTCGCCATTCAGCTCATCCCCGCCATCGCCACCATACAAGGAATCGCGACCGCCTCCCCCGTAGAGGGCGTCGTATTCACCCAAGCCGCTTAGCACATTGTCTTGCGCATTCCCGCTTAACGAATTGCTAAAATCATTCCCTGTGCCATTTATGGCTGTACCGACCAAAATCAGCGACTCCAGATCTTGCGTCAAGGTGAAATCGATACTGGCAGCTACTGTGTCGCCATCGCGGTAAGGATGTTCGCCCATTGCGGGAATGCCAAGTGCTCCTGACGCAACCCCAGAAGATACAGTCGCCTTGCTTGAGAAATGCATTGCCATTGCTGTGGGGATTGCAGGGGCCTCGCCTTCAGTTTCGACGATGACATCACCATCGCTATCGACATAGTAGAGATCGTCGCCACCACCGCCTTCCATGCGATCGTTACCGGTCCCACCAATAAGGGTGTCGTTACCCCAAGCACCAATCAGGATGTCATTCCCCGCACCACCGTCCATCCAGTCTGCCTGGTAAGAATAATCATCCGCAGCCGCTCCGATCAGGATATTGTGCCCAGCGTTCCCCTGCAGGTTATTGGACTCCCCATTGCCAGTCCCATTAATATCCGCAGTGCCATCGAGGATCAACTGCTGCACGTTTATTCCCAGCATATAATCGATACTGCTACGTACCGTATTAATTTCTTTCATCCAGGGATCACTGGCATATCCATTATCGAAAATCGAATCGCCAGCATTGTCCACCACATAGGTGTCGCTGCCCTTACCGCCACGCATCACATCCGCACCGGTGCCACCATCGAGCAGATCGTTACCATTTCCGCCTTCCAATTGGTCGTCACCCTCCAGCCCAAATAGCTGATCATTGCCGATGCTTCCACGCAGGATGTCGTTAGCGGCAGTCCCGTTCAAGACCACGTCCGGGATCACGGCACTGGCATGCAGCCATGCGGAGTTCCAGACGGTCCCGTCGGCAAAGGCCATCGACTCGATCGCCGCCTTGCCGCCCTCGCTGAAAAATCCAACGATGGTAAGTGGCGACTGATTCTCCACATGCACCTCCATGTCGTCACCCAGCCTGTAAAGGGTAACGTCGCCTGGCGACAGGCCAGCGTTGAACAGTATCCGATCCGTTCCACCGGCATCGTGTATCGCCTGGCTCCCATAGCCCTTGCCGAACACGTAGGTATCCCCGGAAGCACCGCCAAACAGGCGCGCCTCCCCTGGCCCGATATCGAACCAAGTGGCTCCCGCCGTTTCACGGTGGACCTCGCCCAACGTATTCTGGATGCCGATGACGTAGCCGCCAGCATCCTGAAGATCGGCATAGGGCACACCATCGATGTTGACCGCGATAGCTTCGAGAGGTGCAACAAGCTTTGCCAGGATGTCCTCTTGAACCCAAATGGTGCCATCGGCGAAATGTAAAGCATCAATAGGGCCACCACGGCTCCAGTCTTCGTCGGTGTTGAAGTGCCCCAGAACGATCAACCGGTCGGTGTGGCCATCGATATCGATCACCAGTGCATCGCCGGAGCGTGCCAGGCGGATATTGTCAGTACTAATTCCTTCACCGAGCTCGATCACATCATGATCGGTGAGTACGGTTGAGCCGTTAGCGATGACATCCAAGTCAGATCCCAGGCCGAAACGGTAAATGTCATTACCAGCATCGCCAAAGAGAATGTCCGAACCACTGCCACCCACCAGGACATCGTTGCCCTCACCAGCTTCTATGCTGTCGTTGCCGGACCCACCCTGGATAGTGTCGTCGCGATCCAGAGCCATCACTCGGTCATTGCCTGCGCCGGCATTGATGAAGTCATCCTTGGCATACAAACCCATCAGGTTGTCGTTGCGATGAGAGCCACGCATGGCCTGATATAAAATTTCCTGCAAATCCCAGGTGGTGCCGTCGGTAAACAAGACCTGTTCAATCGAATTGCTTGCGTTGTAAGTCAAGTAGTCGAAGAAATCGACTACGGTGATCGAGTCATCGGTGCCTTCGATCATAAACTGCAACGCACTGCTGAAGCGTTCGTCTCGATATACGACGACATCTTCCTTCAGCACACTGGCATCGAACCTGAGCGTGTCGATATCGCCAAACTGTGGCCCCCTCTCGCCAAGCCATCCGAATTCCCGGATGATGTCACGACCGCCGCCGCGGCCAAACTCATACAAATCTGAACCTCCGTTCCCATAAAGTGCATCATCACCTGTTCCACCAATCAGGATATCAGCACCATCCTGCCCGCTAATCGAGTCATTGCCTGCACCACCCAGCAAAGTGTCATTGCCGCCATTACCGTAGACGTTGTCGTTACCTTCGCCGCCATCCAGATAATCGTCCTGCCCTCCGTCGATCCACCAATACCGGTAATGCGAGTCCCCCTGCAGCATATCGTTGCCACTGCCGCCGTAGATCGTATCCTGCCCCCAGCCACCAGAAATATAATCATCACCGTCATAGCCATAAATCTTATCATTTTCCGAACTTCCAGCGATTTCGTCGTCACCGCGCCACAACATCTCGGGCACAAGTTCAGTGCCATCTGCTAGTAGTATCTGTGCGGTTGGCCCACTGGCGCCTACATATCCCTCAATGGTGAGGCTCTGACCAGTCTCGGTCATGGTTATTATCAGAGTGCCATCCTTAAGCAAATAGTACATATCGGCTGGATTTACGATATCAAGCAGCTGTACCTGCCGAACATTGGCAGCAGGATCGAAGGCAATACTGTCGTTGCCGTATCCGGTGCCGTAGCGGAAAACGTCGGAGCCCGCTCCGCCGGACAGGCGGTCGTCGCCAGCTCCCCCATCGAGAAGATCGTCGCCGTCGCCACCTTCGAGCAAGTCGTTTCCGCCCCCGCCGAATACAAGGTCGTTGCCGCCCCCGCCATTGAGCGAATCATTGCCTTCTTGGCCGTACAGTCTGTCGTTACCTCCCTCCCCGTACAGCTCATCGTCCTGTTCACTGCCTTGCAACTCATCATCGCCCGCAGTACCGCCGCCAACTAAACGCAAGGCCTCAGCGCGATCGATCGCCGAGCCATCGCCAAAGACGATGCGGTGGCCGCCACTGTCGCGCGAGAGAAAGCCTTCCAGGCGAACTGTTTGGTCTGTGCCGAATGTCATCACCAGCGCATTCCCACTACGCCCGAACTTCGCCTGATTCCTCGACAAGCCGCTTAGCGCGATGGTGTCGCTACCCGCCGACTGGCTACCCAAGCCACTCACTACATCATGACCATCTCCAGCCTTGATGAGATAGATATCGTTTCCTTCTGCACCGATGAGGGTGTCGTTGCCGGTGCCACCATCGAGTTGGTCGTCACCCCTGCCACCTTCCAGGTAGTCGTCGCCGGCGTTGCCAGAGAGCTTGTCGTTGCCGGCGAAAATGCTTAGCTGATCGTCGCCGTACAGACTGTCATTGCCTTCGCCGCCGACCAATTGATCATTGCCGCCCATGCCGAGAATCGTGTCATCTCCCAAACCGCCATCGATCGTATCGTTGCCCTGCTCGCTCTCCGGTGCATCGAAGTCGTCGCCAGCAATCAGGTCGTAGCCTGCGCCACCGGTAATAACGTCCGCTCCCGCGCCGCCCAGCAAGGTGTCAGCATCATCGCCACCGTCGATGACATCATCGCCGCCTTGTCCATTGATCCAGTCCATGCCGGTACCGCCGCTGATGCGATCGGCGCCATGGAACTGCAGACCTAGCTGACCGACAACGAAATCACCGAAGATAGTGTCGTTACCCGCATCACCCGAGATGGTGTCGTTACCGCCGCCGCCCCAGATCTGATCCTGGCCCTCACCGCCATGCAAACTGTCGTTACCCTGGCGCGAAGCATCCATTCCCACTGTGTCGCCAAGGATGACATCGTCACCCTGGCCTCCCCAGATTTGGTCGTTACCACCGTCGCCCCGCAACTCGTCGTTGCCGGCACCGCCATCGATGATGTCGTTGCCGTCAGCGCGCGCCGCAGACGACAGATTGGCAAGCTCTTCGCCTGCAAGGACGCCGTTGATTTGGTCCCCGAAAATAAGGTCGTCGCCGTCATTGCCCATCAGAATATCGCTGTCATGGCCGCCGGAGATCACGTCATTGCCGATACCGCCGTCGACAACATCGTTGCCCTCGCCACTCATGATCAGATCCGAACCGCCACCACCGTCGATGACATCGCCACCATCGGCGAACAGTTCCGGGTCGGGGTAGAACGAAGGCCCGCCATTCCGAATGGTGCCGACCAGTCCTAGAAAGACGTCTTCGTAGTAGGTGCGAGCATCTTCCGCGTCGCCGCTACGCAGACCGATCATGAAGCCCACGCCACTGGCCAACATCCTGTCGGTAGGCGGAGCGCCGATCCAGCGGTCGAGATTACGCGCCGTCCTGGCGACCTCGACGATGAAATCGTTGCCATCGCCGCCGTTGATGACGTCACTTCCAGACCCACCGTTGATGACGTCGATACCGCCGCCAGCGTCGATGGTATCGGTGCCGAAACCCGTATAGAACGCCTCAGCCTCCGCAGTCCCTCGAAAGACGCCATCGATGTTGGCACCTTCAGGCGTTAGATCACCGTCCCACTTTGTACCCGACGGCGGTAGAACTCCTATCTCTCCCGCCAGAGAAATTCCGAGCTGACCGTTCTGCCATCGCTCGACATGGATTGTGTCGCCACTGAGCAGATTGGTGATCATTAATCTATTGACCGGGTCAGCAATCTTGGTCAATCGCAAGCTACCCGTGGAATCGGCCCACGTTGTCTCCGTCAGGCGGACACCTGCCGTCACTGCTACGTTGTCGACATACACAGCGCCATCGCCGCCGCTGTCGTAGATGCGGTCTGCACTGACTAGAAGGGATTCGTTGGTAAGAAAGCGGTATGTGTCGAATCCTGCGCCGCCGTATAGAAGATCATCGCCCGATCCACCAGTGATATCGTCGTCGCCGTCGCCGCCCAGGACCAGATCGTCGCCGCCGCCAACTGCGATGGTGTTGCTGCCGTGCAGGGCCACTACCACGTCCGAGCGCACGTCGAAATCGGAGCCGACATAGTGCATGGTAACGCCATCCTGGACGCCCCAGCGTGCGTGCTCCAGAAGATTCGTATCGAGGGCAAGGTTTTGTGTTCTTGCAGAGACATATTGGCTGAGTGATTCGATGCCTCGCCGTGCCTGACTACCAAGCGTATCAGCGTCGAATCTGATGTAGCCATCGGCGCGAGTCAGGACTTCGCTCATGCGTCCAGAGAATCCGTCTTGGGGCGCTCTTCCGTTTGCTTGCTTATAGATTCCAGCTAGCACCACATCTACTAGGCTCGCGACTAAATTAATTTCCTTTCCGTAGCCGTCTTCACGCAGAACGAACGAACCATTCACACCGCGCAGGTCGGTGCCCACGATTTTCGCCACGTCAGCCGCGAGCGTGTCGAGCGAACCCTCTCCTACGATCTGGCGCTGGACCAGCAATTCAAGCAAAGTACTAGTAATACGATTTGTCGGAACAACATCTTGATATGCACCCCGAAATATTCTCGGCAGCAACTCTTTGAAATTTTTGGAGGCTTCAAAAAAAATTTCCGAATTCATGAATCCAGCAAGCAATGTCATCGAGTGCAGGTCGACCGCCTTGGCGAAGTCAGCCCGTGCGCTTCCGCCCCAGCCAAAGATATCTTCCGCTTCCGGATCGAGTACAAGCGGATTTCCATCGTTGATCTTGAGGGAATTTTCCGTTACGTAGCTGAGCACCTCGCCTGCCACCACGATCTGCTGCACATTCGATTTCCGCTCGTTGTAATTGAGCAGATCGTAGTCTTTAAATTCCTGAGGAAGGGTGTAGCCTGCGTACTTCAATGGTTCCAGATACAGGTCGTAGGTAGACGTTGCCGCCGACTTCTCGAAAGGCGCCTGATCGAAGACAGTCGCTTTCTTATCGAAATAGACCGCCATCAACGAAGCGAGCCCGCCACCTAGCGAATGACCGGTGAAACTAGTCTTCGTTGGGTCCACGACCGGCAAGCTTAGTACATTCAGGTAGAACTCTATGGCCTCGAAGACCTGTTGGGAGAACCCGCCTACGCCTGCTGGCACATTTCCCGTGATCCAGTCATCAAGCGAGTGACCTTCTTCTAGAGTCGTCCCTGCATAAGCGACCACCACCTCCCCCGTGGACGCATTGCGATAGGCCCTAGCCATGAATCCGCTCTGCAAGATTTTCTCGTCGATCTGGCGCCATCCTTCGGGGAGCTGAACAGTATTCAGTTCCGACCTCACACTGGACTTCGCTCCATAAACGTTCGCGGCCAGCTGCGCGTAATCAAACTGAAGTTTGCTAAAATCCATAGCCATTTACTCCTTTTGTTTAAATTTAAATTTATTTACAGATCGCGTACTTACGATCACTGTAGAACTCAGAAATTCGCATCGGCGGGCCCGCACTGCCTTGTCCCGTTACGTAGGAAACATCATCCCAAGATAGATAGGCCACAGGTTTATCCGCATGACGAAAACCCCAATTCCCTGTTCCCGACAAATTGATTCCCATGCGAGCGATAGGTGCTTCATTCTGATTTATCTCCTGCATTTCCCGATTGCGCCAACGATAGACACTCATCAAGTAGGTTCCTTTCGGCTTACCAACACAAAATTCATCGAGGCCTTCATTAACAACGACTAAGTAAGCGTTACCATCCACGATATCGAAGGAAAGCATTTCCGGAACTCCCTTCACCTCGCTTTTGGCAGACCAGTGAACCCCCAAAGGCGCATAGCTTATTTCCTGATAAATAGGTGGTCCATCGGTCGAGTTGGGAAAACCACTCTTCAGTGCTACCGAATACCGATCTACATCGATACGCCGCCCATCGCTAAGCCATACCTGCTCCTTCCAGCGCATGGTGTCCTTATTGCTGCAACCACCCAACACAGTGGCCATCAACAGACCCCCAACCATCGCCCATCCGCGCATCGTCATCGCCTCGCCCTCGTGAAATCGTTCTTGTGGAAAAGCTCAGACACCGCATCCAGTTCAACCGCAATGCACTTGCGAAATACTTATCGCATTGCGTAAGCACACTGCATGCTTTCAAAAATCCCGTACATTAGCCCTGTCATCCACAGGGATTTGGCAACCTAACTCCAATCATCGTACCCCAGTAAAGAAAACAAACATGAATTATTGCGGCAATTCTCTCGAGGCATGACCATAATATCGCGTTCACTTTTTTGCCCCGCCCCCGCTGAAAATTTATCGAGTCATTTTAACTGCAAGATAGATTTGGCGCTCTAGTATAAAAATCAGAGACCAACTTAGGCGGCTGATCGTCAAATTGCCCAGTAATTCTCGCAATTTCTTTCCATGACAAGTATTGCGCCCCTCCCGCCCAACCATCCTTTCGAAGGATCCAGTGCGCGTTTCCGGAAAGATTCATTCGCATCTTACCTAGTGGAGCTTCGTGCTGGTCGATCTCCTGCACTCTACCGTTACGCCAACGCAAGACGTTCAACAAAAAATCTCCTTTACGCCGCCCCATGCAGAATTTATCGCGGCTTTTACCAGCCGTTGTAATAAGGTAGGCATCGCGACCAACGATATAAAAAGATTCCGCCTGCGTCGCCCCCTCTGCCGTCCAGAACACTTGCAACGGGTCGTATCTCAATTCTTGATGGCGCGTGACGATTGATGAAGAATTTGGAAAGTCAATCGCTCCTTCTGTCTGACGCTTTACCTTTATAAAGCGACCCTCATCCAACCAGACCTGCTCCTCCCATTTCATCTTTTGCTTGCAGCCAGCCATACATGTCGTGACCAAGGCCACACCAACTAGCGTCAGCAGTTTCATAATTTTCATCTCTCTCTCAAAGATTCCGAGCCATGCTGACGCAAAGGACTCAACAAATAATCAATCACCCGCCGCTTCCCAGTCTTCACCTCAGCACTCAAGCTCATCCCCGCACTCATCCGCACCTTGACCCCATCGATCTCCAAGGTGCTGCCATCCAGTTTGATGCGCGCGGGGAATACCAAGCCCAGCTTTTCGTCCTGTGCGGCGTCGTGCGAGACGCTGGCGACCGTTCCGGTCAGATAGCCGTAGCGGGTGTAGGGGAAGCTGTCGACCTTGACGGTGACCGGTTGGCCCGGCCGCATGAAGCCGATGTCCTTGTTCAAGACGGTGACTTCTACCTCCAGTGCTTCTTCGGCCGGCACTACGACCAGTAACGGCTGTGCGGGCGTGACCACACCACCTACGGTGTGGACGGCCAGCTGCTGGATGGTGCCGTCAACAGGCGCGTGCAGCGCCATCAGCTTGTCGCGCTGGCCGGTCTTGGCGACGTCCTGAGTCAGTTGGCCAGCCTGCTCGCTCGCCTGGCGCAACGCATCCAGCGCTTGCTGGCGTGTGTCGGTGATTAATACGCGCAACTCTTCCTGCGCTGCACTGATCGCCGAACGGATTTCCTGCAGGCGGTTGCGCTGTGTAGCGAGCTGGCTTTCTGCGGCGATCCGTTCCTGTTCGCGCAGCAGATAGTCGTGACGGCCAACGTACTTGCCTTCGACTAGCCGGCCGTAATCTTCTGCGCGCACTTTGGATATCCGTGCCGATTCGGCCAGCGGCTCGATCGCGTCCTGGGTGGTCTGCAGCTCGGCCTGGCGCTGGGCAATGCTGGCTTGCAGATTGTGGCGTCGTGCCTGGAAGGCATCGAACTGGCTGCTGACCAGTTGCTGCTCGTTGGCGACGCGCTCTGCTGGGAGATCCGCCGCCGACTCCAGTTGCGGTGGTTGCCCGTTCGCAATGGCGGCCGCCAATGCTGCCTGGCGTAGCGCGGCGAGACGTGCGTTGATCAAGGCGTCGCCGGCCTGCGCGAACTCGGCGCCGGTGGCGGTGGCGTCGAGTTCGACCAGCAGCTGGCCTTTCTTCACCGCTTGGCCATCGCGCACGAGGATTCTGCGCACGACCGCAGTCTCTGCGGTCTGCACCACCTTGGTCCGTGAATCGACCACAGTCTTGCCCGGCGCCACGGCAACGATATCGAGCTTGCCCAGGCACGCCCACAGCAGCGCGACGCAGAAGAAGCCGATGATGATGCGCATGGTCCAACGTGCGGTGGGCGAGACCGGGGTTTCCGTCAGTTCAAGATGAGCAGGCAAAAACGCACGCTCGTCGGCGCTGCGCTCAGGCGGGTCGAGCTGGCGGCGTACCGCCCAGGCCGACTTGAAGATCTTGAAGTAACGCAGAAAGAAATCGCGCCATCCCTGGAGCAGGTGCTTCATGGTGTCCCCTGTTGCAGTCGATAGAGATGTGCGTACTGGCCTTCCGGGCGCTCGACCAACTCGGCGTGTGAGCCGCTCTCGATGATGCGGCCCTTCTCCACAACGACGATGCGATTGGCGTGCCGCACGGTGGACAACCGATGGGCGATGATCAGCACGGTGCGTCCTTTGCAGATGGCGCGCATGTTGCTCATCACCGCATGTTCGGACTCGTAGTCCAGTGCGCTGGTGGCTTCATCCAGAATCAGGATGCGCGGGTCGCCGATCAATGCCCGGGCGATGGCGATGCGCTGGCGTTGCCCACCGGATAGACCAGCGCCGTGTTCGCCAACCGTGGTGTCGTAGCCTTCGGGCAATTCCAGGATGAATTCATGGGCGCCGGCCAGCTTGGCCGCATGAATCACCCGCTCCAACGGCATGCCGGGATCGGACAACGCGATGTTCTCGCGCACGCTGCGGTTGAACAGGAAATTCTCTTGCAAGACCACGCCTAGCTGACGGCGCAGCCACGCGGGATCGGCCAGCGCCAGATCCTGACCATCGATCAGTACCCGTCCGCGCTCCGGTGTGTAGAGCCGCTGCACCAATTTGGTCAGGGTGCTCTTGCCGGAGCCGGAGCGCCCGACGATGCCGATGATCTCGCCGGGACGGATGTCCAGTTCGATGCTGTTGAGCACTTCCGGCGCGTCTGGCCGATAACGGAAGGTCACCCGTTCGAAGGTCACCTGCCCGCGAATCGGCGGCAAGGCCAGCCGGCTACCCGGCACCTCCGTGCGGGTATTGAGAATGTCGCCCAGCCGCTCGACCGAGATACCCACCTGCTGAAAGTCTTGCCACAGCTGAGCCAGGCGAATGATCGGCGCGGTGACCTGTCCCGACAGCATATTGAAGGCGATCAACTGACCGATCGACAGCTTGCCCTCCATCACCAGCTTGGCACCCCAGAACAGCACTGCCACGGCAGTGAGCTTCTGTACCAGTTGCACACCTTGCTGGCCCAGCGTGGCGATGCGAGTGACGTTGAACCCGGCGCTGACATATCCGGCCAACTGGTTGTCCCAGGTCCGCGTCACGCGCGGATCGACGGCCATCGCCTTGACCGTGCCGATGCCGCTGACCGTCTCTACCAGAAAGGATTGGTTGTCGGCGCCGCGCGCGAACTTGTCGTTCAAACGCTTGCGCAGCACAGGAGTGATCAGGCCCGAGATGGTCGCGTACAAAGGCAGCGACAGCACCACGATCAAGGTCAGCCAGCCGCTGTACCAGAACATCACCGACAGGAACACGACGGTAAAGAACAGGTCCAGCACCGAGGTCAGCGCCTGCCCGGTCAGGAAGTTACGGATGTTCTCCAACTCCCGAACGCGCGCGATGGTGTCGCCGACGCGCCGCGACTCGAAATACGCCAGCGGCAACGACAGCACATGCCGGAATAGCCGCGCTCCCAGCTCCACATCGATCTTGCTGGTGGTGTGGGCAAAGACATACGTGCGCAAGCCCGATAGCAATACGTCGAACACGGCCATCGAGACCAGCCCGATCGCGATGACATCCAGCGTTGTCAGCCCGTTATGGACCAGCACCTTGTCCATCACCACTTGATAGAACAGCGGCGTGATCAGTGCGAACAGTTGGATGAAAAACGAGACAAGGAAGACTTCGAGCATCAATTTGCGGTACTTGACCACCGCCGGGATGAACCAGCTGAAGTCGAACTTGGCAAGGTCACCAAGCACTGATGCCCGCGACGCCACCTGCAGCAGCCGCCCCTGATAGCGTGCCTCGAACTCGGCGGGCGAGATGGAGCGCGGCCGTTTTTCGACCAGGTCGTGGATGAGGATCTGATCCGCACCAACCTTGGCCACGATGAAGGCGTCCCCGTCTGGCACCAGTGCCAGAGCCGGCAAGGCAGCCATGCCAATGCGCGCGGCCGGTTGAGCAACGACCTTGGCTTTCAAGCCCAGTTGTTTGGCCGCCAGCAGCAATGTGGTCTCGTCAAATGGCTCGCCCCCACGGCCAAAGCCATGCGCCAGCTGCGCCGCATCGGCCGCAATTCCGTGAAATTGCGCCAGAAGGACGAGTCCCTGCAGCCCCAGATCCGGTCGACCATCCACCGACGAGCCGCCCTCGACTAACGAGAGCGACGCACTTCCCCCTGACATAACGCGATCCTTGCTGAGAGCCGACGGGCTCAAGTGACGGAATAGAATCTTGGGATGTTAAGAAACTGTCAATCAGCCAACCCCTCGCTGACGATCTATTTTCTCAATCGGGCGTCTCTCAGGCTGAGACGCAGCCACTGATGGCGGTCGGGTCATTCCTCAATGGCCATACCTACTAATAGTGAGCAGCAGGGCTGGCCCCACTTGACATCGTTGCCGATGCAAGCATGTCCGCTTGTCATATTTCCGCTACCATGCCAAGCCTCACGCCTACAACCGGCCCGTCGCATGTCCACTACCCCGCAAAAGCCGCTCGCCATCCGCGAGCGTCTGTCCGAAGTCCGCTACGAGATCCGGGGCGAGCTGGCGCGACGAGCGCGGGAGTTGGAGGCGCAGGGCCGCAAGCTGATCAAGCTCAACATCGGCAACCCGGGTGCATTCGGGTTCCGCGCGCCGGAGCATCTGCAGCGCGCGATTGCCGACGACATGGGTCGCACCGATCCCTATACCCATCAGCAGGGCCTGCCGGAAGCGCGCGAGGCGATCGCCAAGGCGTATTCGCGTCGTCAGCACCCCGATGCCCACCCTGACCGTATTTTTGTCGGTAACGGGGTCAGCGAGCTGATCGACCTGTCGCTGCGCGCCCTGCTCAACCCCGGCGACGAAGTGCTGGTGCCCTCGCCCGACTACCCGCTGTGGTCGGCTGCCACCATCCTCAACGATGGCCGCCCGGTGTATTACCGCTGCGCGCCGGAGAACGGCTTCCAGCCGGACCCGGTGGAGATCGAGACGCTGGTGTCCTCGCGCACCCGCGCCATCGTGCTGATCAACCCCAACAATCCCAGCGGCGCGAGTTATTCGCGCGAGTTGCTGGAGCGCATCGTGGCGATTGCGACCAAGCACAACCTGCTGCTGATGGTCGACGAAATCTACGACCAGGTGCTGTACGACGGCGCGGCTTTCGTGCCGGTGGCGCCGCTGGCCGGTGCGCACCCCTGCATCACCTTCGGCGGACTGAGCAAGGTGCACCGCGCCTGCGGCTGGCGGGTGGGCTGGGCGCTGCTGTCGGGCGAGCAATCGCGCATCAACGACCTGCGTAACGCGATGGACCTGCTCGGCGCCTTGCGCCTGTGCGCCAACGTGCCGGGCCAGTACGCGATCGATGCCGCGGTCAATGGGCCGGACACCATTTCCGCGTTGTGTGCGCCCGGTGGCCGTTTGTACGAAACCCGCCGTGCGGTGATCGAGGCCTGTGCGGCCAGCGAGCATCTGCGGCTGGTGGCACCGGCCGGGGCGCTGTATGCATTTCCGGCGGTGGTCGGCGCGGCCGCACGCAATTTCGACGATCACGAATTCGCGCTGGATCTGATGAACGAAGAAGGCGTGCTGGTCGTGCCCGGCTCCAGCTTCAACGTGCCGTACCGCCATCACTTCCGCGTGACCTTGATGCCGGAAGCCAGCGTCATGCGCGATGTATTTGCGCGCATCGACCGCGCACTGGCACGCCGTGCCGAGGCCGTGACCAAAGTGGTGCCACTCAAGTCGCGCAGCGTCGCTTGATGGCGGCGCCTGGTACGCCGCTGCGCTATCTGGCGCTGGGCGATTCGTACACCATCGGCGAAGGCGTCGAGCCTGCGCAGCGCTGGCCGATGCAGTTGGTCGATGGTCTACGTGCCCACGGTTGGAACGTGGCGCCACCGCAGATCATCGCCACCACCGGCTGGACCACCGACGAATTGCAGGCGGGTATCGACGCGGCCGCACCGCAGGGCACGTTCGATCTGGTCAGTCTGCTGATCGGCGTCAACAACCAGTACCGCGGGCGCTCGCTGGACGAATACCGCAGCCAGTTCGATACGTTGTTGCAGCGTGCGATCGGGTTTGCCGGCGGTCATGCCGCGCGCGTGGTGGTGCTGTCGATTCCGGATTGGGGGCTGACACCATTCGCGCATGCACAAGGCGGCGATGCGGGGCTGATCGCGGCGCAGATCGACGCTTTCAACGGCGTGGCGGCAGAGCGTTGCGCAGCGCGCGCAGTGCGGTTTGTTGACATCACTGCCACAAGTCGCGACGGCGGCGATGCTGTCGACATGCTGGTCGACGATGGCCTGCATCCCTCCGGTGCGATGTATGCGCGTTGGGCAGCGATGGCGCTGCCTGCAGCGCGCGATGCGCTGGGCGCTGTCGGATCTGTGGACACGCCTGCCTAAAGCGACACGACGCGCAGCCGCGCATCGCGAAACCGCCAACCGGGCCTACCGCAATCGGGGCGACTGGCTCTAAGCTAGCGGCGCAGCACGCCTGATTGCCAAGGAACGACATTGCACAGCACCGCCACCCAACCGATGAGCCGCGCCCAAGCGCTGGCGATCGCACGCGCTTTTTTGCCCAAGCATCCGCTCGGCAACCGCTACGATTACTACTACACGCAAGCCAAGCTGCGCACCGACCCGTTGTATCCCGGTGTGCTGGCCGAGCTGCGCAGCACCACTGCGCCGGTGCTGGATCTGGGCTGCGGGCTGGGCTTGCTGGCGCATGCATTGCGTGCCGATGGCCAGGCGCTGGCGTATCACGGCGTGGATGTGGATGCCTCCAAGATCCGCCGCGCGCAGCACATCGCGCAACGCTCGCATCTGGGCACTACCAAGTTCGAAGTGGTCGATCTGAGCATCGCGTGGCCGCAGCATCAGGGCAGCGTCACCATTCTGGACGTGCTGCAATATCTGCAATCGGACATGCAGGCCAGCCTGTTGCGCAGCGTGGCGCAGATGCTCACACCCGGCGCCAAGCTGGTGATTCGTAGCGCATTGGGCGATGCCAGCGGCCGCGGACGCACCAGCCGCGTGACCGACGTGCTGGCGCATCTGAGCGGCTGGATGCAGCGCATGCCGCGCAGCTACCCCACCCGCGACAGCCTGCAGGCCCACCTGGATGCGGCCGGCCTGCGCGCAACCTTTGCGCCGCTGTACGGCAACACGCCGTTCAACAACTGGTTGATCGTGGCCGAGCCGCGCTGAGCACTGCCGTCTTGGCGACAACGGTGCAAGCAGATGCGCCGTCTGCATGCACCCTCTCCATCACTGACGTGCGCACGCGACGCACGCAACGTGGTGCCTGGAACTCCCTTGGCTCCGACTTCGTAGCGATTGCCTTCCAGCAGGGCGAGATAGCAGCCACCACGGTCGCGGTTGTTCCGTGGTTTGAAGATGCCGGTGTAGCTGACCTACAACGCATGGCGATCGTGCAGATCGAACATCAGAACGGCGTACGGCGTGGTGCGGCCGCAGCGCTCGGACGAATTTGCCGACACAAGCTGATGGGTGTTTTCCAGTCGGTGTCGCTGTCAATACGCAGGCGCATCGCCTGCCCGCCTTCGCCCGCAGCCGCCCCGTCGAAAACGGCCGCGCAGGCCGTGCCTGGTAAGCCGCGCGCGATGCAGCACATTCGACCTCGCGTGCCGGCGCCGGAAACGGCCTTGGAGGACGAACGTCGCATGGTGTCGACCGCAGGATGTCGACTGCATGGTCAGCGATGCTGACGCAGCGCATCCGCTGCGCGGTTGACACGCGACTGCCGTCTGTCCGCCATCGCTACGCCTGCGCGAACAGCCGTGGCATGATCGCGCCCTCACACGCCGGCCGTCCTACGGCACGGGATGCCGGGACAACAAGGGGATGTCTCGTATCGGTGTGGATCGGACTTTTTGCCCACCATGGGGCGCTCGCGGAAGGGGCCGCAGGCGTAGGTGTGCCGAATGGACATTGGCTGCATTCGAGCGAGGATGGCGAGGATGTTCAGGATCTGGTTGTTCGGTTCGGTTTCTGTTGCCCAGGACGAAGGACGCGCAGTTGCGGTCTCCGGACGGTGCGGCAGTCTGCTGGCCTATCTGGCCATCGGCCAGCATCGGTATTTCAGTCGTAGCGAGCTCATTGCCAGCCTGTGGCCCGAACGCGATGCCGGCGCGACGGCGGGATCGTTCAATACCGCCCTGTGGCGCCTGCGCCGCATCGTCGAATCCCCGCCACTGGATCACGGCGATCTGATCGTGTGCGACCGGCGCGGTGCGATCGGCCTGGATGGCCCGATGGACGTCTGGCTCGATGTCGCCGAATTCAGCAAGGATATCGCGCCAGGCCTGAGCAAGCCGCCCGAGCAGATGACAGAAGCTGAGATCGCCGGACTGCAACGCGGCGTCGCACTGTACCGCTCCGACATCCTGATGGATGTCTCCGACGATTGGGCGCTGCGCGAACGCGAAAAACATCGCCGCAGTTATCTCAACGCGCTCTGGCGCCTGGTTCAGATCGCCACGATCCGGCGCGACTACAGCGAAGGAATCCGGCATGCACAAGCGATTCTGGACAGCGACGCACTGCGCGAAGATGTGCATCGCGCACTGATGCAATTGTTCGTACTCAACGGACAACGCGCACATGCCTTATGCCAGTTCGAGCGCTGCCGCGAGCTGTTGCGGCGCGAGCTGGCGATCCAACCGATGCGCGAAACGATGACGCTCTATCACCGCATTGCCGACGGTGCCATCGGGACGAGCGTAGAAGAGACGCTGCCTGCACCTGCTGCACGCCCCTTCGCGTTTGCCGACAGCGCCGGCCAGCACGCACAGATGCTGATCGAAAACGCACGTCGTGGCCTGGCCGCGGCAGATGCGCAACTGCAATTGAGCCTGCAGTTCCTGGAACCCTGAGTTCTCCAACACTGGCGCACGCCGCGCTGCCCGATGCCGAGCGCGTGGGTATCTGCGTGTTCGTTGCGGCGTCGCGCTACTGCAACCAGCCAGGTCCATCGCGCGCAGCAGCCTTGCTGCACCATCGGCGAGCCCGGCGCATGGCGTACGAAGTGCGGCCTGCCGCATAAGGCGAATGCCGCTGTCCCGGCGTGCGACCCGACCGAGGTGCCGCTGCTGCGCGATGCGCGCGACCGACCCTCTCTGCAACCTGCGCTGCCCGACTGGGATACCGGCTGGAGCCACCGTGGCGACTAGCTGGTGACGCGCCATCGCTTGCCCATGCTGTTCCTTTTCCAACCCGTACGCGCCCCGGCAACCAGGCGTGTGGACCGACGCTGCCTGCGCTGCACGTCGCGATGCATCACCGCTGCATCACACGGGAAGACGGCGCGGTGATTCACCGGTGATCTGGCGGTGATGCATCGGTGATGCAGGCGGCCTAGCGTGAATCCACCTCACCCGGAGCGCGGGCATGGCACTGCTGGAGGACCGAACCGCCGCCTTCATCGTCCGGGTTTGGGGAGAGCGTGGCGACGGCGACGACACGGTACGGGAGTGGCGCGGCTCGATCGAGCACGTGCAATCCGGCGAACGCACGTTCTTCCGTCATCTCGAGCAGGCCATGAGTTTCATGCAACCCCATCTGGAGAGTATCGGCATCGACACCCAGCAACGCTTCTGGGAACACATCGCGACCGACATCGACAGCGCACCGAATACCGCTGCAGCTCTGCCCGCTTCTCCCGTCTCCACGCCACCGCCGCACGCCGCTCTTCCACCCCGCAAGCGCCGCTAGGAGTTCCGTATGGCCCGCATCCGCGCCACCCGCGACAGCGTCAACGACCGCTTCAATGTGCTGAGCTTCAGCGTGCGCAGCGACACCCCGCTGTTCGAGATCGGGCTGGCCACCGACCCGGAGCTGCTCAAGCCGGAAAACCGCGCCCGCCGCACCTCGCGCACGTTTTTTTCCAGTCTTGTGCAGCCCGGCACCAAGGGGCGCGATGCGATGTATCTGGTACCGCCGAGTGTGGTTGCACGCTTTGTCGGGCAGCCGCGGTTGTACTTCGGCTTGGCGACCTACAGCGAACGCGACCGCGCGCGGCCGATCGAGGTGCAGATGCCCGATCGCGGCAATATGTACGTCTCGCTGTCCGGGCTGACCGAACGCAGCCTGCGACGTACCGCGCGTAGCGATGGCAACAACGGCTACGGCGGCGACAGCGCGTCGCTGGCATGGGGCGCCGATGCGGTGGTCGGCGCGGCGCCGGCGGCTGCGGCTGCGCCGGCCAGCGATCCGGGCCGCGGCGGTTACAGCGATGGGTACTCGGATGAGCTGTGGCAAACCCCTGCCTCCGCAACGCCGCCCGCGCAAACCACGCCGGCCGCCACCGTGTCACCAGAGGCATCACCGCCGGCCGCGTCCCCATCGCCCGATGCCGCAGCAGCAACCGCAGCCGCGCAGAGCTGGCGCCCCGCATCGCAGGCGGTGCCGACGCTACGCTCGGCGCCAGTTGTGCGCGCGCCGTCTTCGACGCAGACGCCGCGTCATGGCTCGGCCCCAGTCAACGCACTGCGCGTGATCGATCAATACGACAGCCCCACAACGTTGGGCGAAGCGCTCCTGGCGCAGTTGGCGTTCTTTGCCAGCAGTGCGCGCTGGATATTTGGCGTCGTCAATACCACCGTTGCGCCCTACAGCGCGATCTGCCAGGTGCGACGTCTTAATGACAGCGATGAAGGAGAACCGGCGGGCACCGCATTCTTCATCGCGCCGCGTCTGCTATTGACCGCCGCCCACGTAGTAGATGGCAAGCGTGCGCTGATCATCGTGCCCGGCAAACACGATGCAGGAACAACCAGCGAAAGCGAGCCGTTCGGGCGCTTTCAGGTCACTTCGGATGCATGGGTCATCCATCCCGCTTACAACGCATCCCAACGCGATTTCGATATGGCACTGATTCGCGTGCCGGAGGCCAACGCGGTTGCCTACCCGCAGTACTTCGATATTCTGGAAGAACTGACCCAATCACGCGAAGAACAGATCGTCGTGAGCGGCTATGCAGCGCGTTCGCTCGATAGCAGCACTGCAGGCACGGTGGTCAATGCCGTTATCGACCCGGATCGCCAGCATATGCACGGTGGGCGCATCCGCCAGCTCCCGACAGACGACACGTTTGCCTACGATGTGCAGTCGTTGGGCGGTACCAGCGGCTCGCCGGTGTACTACATCGACACCACCGAGGCACCGCGTGCCCACGTGGTCGGCGTGCATGTGGCCCAACATGACGCGACGACCAATCTGGGTTGCCGCATGACTGACGCAAAGCTGGCCTGGATCCGCCAGCAAGCACTGGACTGGAGCCAGGCGGTCAGCTTCTCGCTGGGCGTACAGGACTCGCAGAACAGCGCCACGCCGCGTCGGTCTGCCTCCGCCATGCAGACCGGGCAGGCAATGTCCCCACCGCATGCGCGACCCGCACCACCACGCAGCACAACCAACGCACGCGCACTGATCATCGGGCCGGACGATGTGGAGCGCGCGCAGCGCTACGCGCCGCAGTGGGCCGACCTGTTCAACTGGCGCGCACCGGCCGCGGTGGAACAGGCCGTCAGCGCACGCGGGATGTCGGTTCAGCGCATCGCAGATGCACAGGGCGAACTCAGCCTGGACCGTTATGAAGTGCGTTGCGAGCGTCTGCCCGATGGTTGGAGCGGTCCTGAGGTTCTCGAACACCTACGACTGCATCTCAACGATTTTGTCGATACCGCCTACAGCGAATTCATCCCGTACGACAGCGGTGTGGACGACGTTCAATGGGAGTCGTCCACTCCCGTCGGCACCGTCTTCAAAGTCAATATCGGTGGTCCCGACAATGCGTCGGTTGTCGTAAGCCTGGTAGAGCCGACGCGTTGGCGCTTCACCACTGTGCATACCGAATGGTCCGGTGATCATCCAGTGAGCGGTCACCGCGAATTTGGAATCCGCGATGACAACGGCACCACCGTGTTCTACACCCGTGGTGCCGACCGCTGGACCGGTGGACCGGGCGCGTTTATCGGCTTTTTTGCTGCCGATCGGCTCTGGAAGAGCTTCCAGGACAAGCTCGTTAGCTGGCTGATGGCGGGCGATGGCAGCGGCAGCGCCAGCGCGCCTGCTCCCTTCAGCGAACGCTTCCATCCGGAGGTGGTGCGCATCCTCTACCCGACCACTGCGCAGTCGTTGTCCACGCGTTCGCTGAGCGATGCGCCCGTCCACGAATACGACGTGCCCTTGATCGCGCAACCGGACAAGCGCGCCTGCTGGGCGGCGGCGATGGCAATGCTGTTGTCGTATCGGCGCCACGCGTCGATCGACCCGGAAACGCTGGCCAACGAGGTCGGCACCACCCTATCGACCTCTTATAGCTTCGAGTTACTGGACGCGGTCAGACAGCGCTACGGCTTTAACGCCATCGAACAACCTTCCAACACCAGCCTGTACCACACGCCGCAACAGTGGGCGGACTGGTTGAACCGGCATGGCCCGCTATGGGTGGTCATCGTGGGTGCGCCGCATGCGGTGGTGCTCAGCGGTATCTCTGGCGATCTGGCCGATCCGTCGAGCGCAATCGTCAATATTCTCAATCCCTGGGATACGCGGCAGACCTTCGACAACGATCCGGTCGTCTTCAACCCACCCAACCAGGGCTATGCCGACTGGTTGCCGTTCCAGGAATTTGCAAGCGCATTCGGTGAAATGGCTGCCGACGACTATGGCGACTGGCGTGTGCTGTACCTACCGGCAGCGAGCACGCACGCCGCATCGCTTGGCGGTGCTCAGTTGCGCCTGGCCAGGCCGCCAGCAGCGGTACGTGCGCAGGCATTGGAGACAACTTCTGCCACCGGCGAACAGCGCGAGCCAGTGACGCCCAGCCGGGTGGCCGGCACCCGCATGAGTGTGGTGCGCGGCAGTGCGGGCGCTTGTCGCTGGACCCTCGACCAGCTGGAAGGCCGCAAGCCTGCCGTGTCCACGCCGATCGATTCCGGCAACGCCGCCATCGATGTCCGTCTTGTGCTCGACGACTGGCCGGCGTTGGAGGGTGCAGCGACTCCGCTGCCGATCACGCTGGAGTTTGTCGCCGATCACGGCAGCGTCGGTGAGGTTCGCATCACTGCCGGCACACCGCCCCTGCTGAGCCATGGCGTCGAGGTGACGGCGCGTATCGAAGATGCGGATGCAGTGAGCGGTGTTGCGGCGCTGGCCGTCATCGTGGACTACCGCTTCAGCGGGCTCGCACAGGGCAACCCGCAGGCGCGGATCGCCTTGCGTCTGCTCGGCGATGGGCGGCATGAGCGCAGCAACACCTGGGTCGCGCAACCGGCCGACGCCGTGGTCGCGGGCTGAGCGGGTCATGAGCGCTCCAGGCCACCGCAACCTGATCTTTCCGCAGCGCCCCACTGCGGCGGCAGCGCGTGCGCTGGCCGGCCCGACCGCGGCAACGCCGCCGGCTGGCGAAGCAACGGCAACGGCCACGGTCAAGCCTCAGGCGACCGAGACCATCGCGCGGCGTACCGGTGCGATGGTCAATGAGGTGGATTTTCCGGGCTTTGTCGCGCAACTGGTGCATGGCACGTTCGACGCCATCGTGGATGCCTCGATCCGCCAGATGGAAAGTTATTCCAGCATGGTGGCGGCGGTGTCCAAGACGGTGGATCAGTTCACCGAAGACAACGTCTCGCTCAATCAGGCGCGCGATTGGCTGGCCACGCACTATCCCGGCGATATCGTCTTGCTGCTCCCCGATGGCGGCGCGCGCACCGTGCCGGAGCTGGTGCCACGCACGACTGGCAGCCAACCTTTATGGCTGGCCGACTATGGGCTGGCCGACGAGGAACTCACCGCCGAATTGCTCGAACAGCGCGTGCTGCCGCAGGTGCGGTTGAAGGTCGGCAGCGAACGTCAGCAACTGCTGGCAACGATGGTGCTGCTGGGCATGAACCGGGTGGTGGTGCGCGACGGCAGCATCAGCAGCAAGGTGATGTTTCGCGCCGCCGCACAAGATGTGGCCAAGGTCGGCTATGCCACCGGCAGCGATCCCGCACAGGCAGACAATTGGGGCGAGCGCGGCTCCTCCAGTTATGCCGGGCAGACCTCGACCATGGTGTCGACATTGCAGGTCAATGCACAGAACGAATCGAACGTGCGCGCCGATCTGTTCGGCGAGGTCAAGCTCAATTTCGTCAGCGAGACATTGCCGCTGGAGCGCCTGGCAGATGCCGCCAAGGTGGCGCTGGTGCAACGCAACGCACCCGCCATGCGCGCCGCCGCCGGTAACCTCGCGCCCACCGCGGCAGCACCGGCTGCACCATCGCCCGCTGAAGGAGCGGCGTGATGTTGCGCGAACTGTCCGGATTGCTGGAAGAACTGCACGCTGGCCTGCTGGCGATCGAAGACCGCGCCGGCATGCAGTTGACGCATGTGGAAATGCGCCTGCCGCTGGAGCTGCGCCCGATCCTGCGCGACGGTGGTTGTCGCCTGCTGGCCGATGTGCCGCGCAGCTTCGCCATCAATCACTGGAACGCTGCGCCCTCGCTACTGCATGTGGTCTGGCAGCTGGGAGAACAGTCATGAGCGCGCAACTGCCCCCGTTGCTGCAAACCCTCGGCGTTCCATTGGACCTGTTCATCCAGGCATTGACCGAGCAATTGGACAAGGCGCAGGCCGCGATGACGATCAAGGCACGTGTGGGCAAATTGCCGCTGACCTTTGCGGTGAAAGACGTGACGCTGGATTTGCGCGTGTTCGTGCAGATGCTCGACGACGATGTCTATCTGCGCCCGGCGGGTCCCGGCGAAAGCGAAGCCAGTACCGTGCGGCTGGCGTTGACCACGATCACCAAACCGATGATCGAAGAGAATGCGGCAGATTTCCGTGCCGACGAATCCGAATTCAGTCTCAAGACCGCGCTTGGCGACCAGTTCTCCGATGAGGAACAACGCCAGCTCGAACGGATCGGCGTGCGCACGGTTACCCAGCTCAACGAACTCAAGGAAACCGCGGGCGCCGATGTCATCGCACGGCTGTCGCGGATGCCGGTCAATCGCCTGCAACAGGCGCTGCTACGTGCCGCCGCACCGCGTGTGACGCGTGTGCAGGCGAGCGATGGCGATGGCAACAGCGGCACGCGTGTGCACCTGAGCGCACCGGGACTGCGTAGCGGCAGGCTACCGCTGGTGCGTGCGGCGGGAATCGACATTCCCATCGTCTCGTCCGATGACGGACAGCTGGTGCTGGCACCGTTGGCCAGCCAACTCGGCTGCGATGCGCAGCTGGACTTCGACGATGGGCGCAGCGCCTGCGTGCCATTGCGCGCAGGCAGTCTTGGTCAATGGAGTGCGCAGACATGACCGCCTCACATCACGCCGCCTTGTTGCCACGCCGCCTGCTGCTGACGCTGCGACTAGGCGAAGTGCCCGAGCATCTGCCGGGGCTGCGTGCGGTGCAGGGTTACGGCACACCGATGAGCGACGCGGTGGACCACGGGCCGATCGACCGGCTGTTGCGTCACCACGGCGATGCCTTCCGCGCGGTGCGTCTGCATAGCGCGCGCCTGGGCCGCCAGCAAAGCCGCCGCAGTGGCGCACAGCGCTTCGATGCCATCGAGCAACTGAGCGGCGTCGCGCGGGTCTTGCGGGTGGAATTAAGCGATGGCACCCGGCTGCCTGCGCTGTTGCGGGCATTGGCCGAAATCCCGGTCGTGGAGCGGGTCGGTGCCGATTATCTGAGCAGCACACCGCGCACGCTCGCGGGCCCGACAGCGCACCTGGCCGCACACGAGAGCTGGGCGCAACAGGCCATTCGTCTGCCGCAGGCCTTGCAACTGGAACCGGGCGATCCGGCGGTGCTGATCGGCCTTGCCGACACCGGCGTGGCCCTGCAGCACCCCGAACTGGCCGGACACTTGCGCGCAGGATTCGACAGCGTGGATCTGGACCCGGCAACAGTCGGCGGGTTGTCGCTGGTCGGCGACTATCGCCGTGCCGGCGAACGTCCGCAGGACGAAGTGGGCCATGGCACCGGCTGTGCCGGCATCCTGGTGGCCAGCGGTCGCCAGATCGCCCCCGGTGGCGCAGGCGCATGCGGGCTCACCCCGGCACGCGTGCTGGGCGCCGCGCTGGAGGCTGGCGATCGCCGCGTCGGCGTCGGTGCGCTGGACAACATCGATGCCGGCATGAAGCGTCTGATCGATCTGGGCGTGAAGGTCATCAACATGAGCTTCGGCACGCCGGAATCGGCACTGCTGCCGGATGCGCCCGCACCGCACGAAGAGACCGTGCGCTACGCGCTGGCACGTGGCGTGGTGCTGGTGGCCGCCAGCGGCAACTCCGGGCTGCATGAGCGTTTTTATCCTGCTGCACACGACGGCGTGATCGCCGTGGGCGGTATCGATGCGCACCTGGTGCCCGCCAGCTTCAGCACGCGCGGTGCGCACGTTGCCCTGTGCGCGCCGGGACGCGACATCCGCACCTGTGCCCTGGACGGCTACCAGAGCGCGTCGGGTACCAGCTTTGCCGCCCCCTTCGTTGCAGCGGCGTGCGGCTTGCTCGCAGCGCGCGCGCAACGCCGCGCCTGGCCACTGGATGGCGCAACCGCCCGCCAGTTGCTGTGCGATAGCGCGCGCCCGTTTGGCGGTGCCGGCGTCGCCGACTGCGGTGCCGGCGTGCTCGATGCGCATGCCGCGCTCCGCGCGCTGGATGCCTATCTGGACCTGCAACTGCGCGACGAAGACAGCGCAGCCGATTCCCCCACCGTCCCGGCGTCGTCCACGCCGGTGGCGGCCTGACCTCCCACCCGCTGCCGAGGAACGTTCGATGGCGACCCAGCGCACTACCAAGAAGTCCACCCCTAAGACGGTCGCCCCGGCAGCCAAACCACGCTCCAACGGTCGCAGCAAGGCGGCCGCGGCCAGCAGCACCGCCTCCAGCAAACCTCCTTCACCCAAACCGTCCGATCCCGGAGTGAACACCATGAATCGCATCCTGCTGGTCGATCTCGGCGAGCGCGAAACCAAGAAGCGCCAGGAACTGCGTGCACGCCGCCAGGTGCTGCAGACCATCGACAAGACTGCCGACACCAGCGGCGGGCTCAGTCCGCGGCAACTCGACGAACTGGCGCAGATCAAGACCAAGCTGTCCAGCGACGTGGTGGTCGATCCGTTCTACCAGCTGGTGACTGCGACCCAGCAACAGAAGGACTGGAACAAACTTGCCTGTGCGACGGAAAACGTCCACAAATACGGCCTGATCGGCTCGCAACGCTCGCCCAAGGAATTACGCGGCCCGCTTGGCTGCGACGAGCGCGAAATCATCGGCATCTGCGGGCTGCTGCAGCTCGATGGTTACACCGACGCCAGCCTGCGCGGATTCGTGCAACGCGTCAGCGCCGCACAAGGCGAGTACCGCGAAAACCGCGCCTTGTTCGACGCCGCCTTCGAGCTGCTGGTGCCGCGTTACCAGGTCACCATCCAGTCGCAGATCGCCTCCGGGCTGATCGATGCGGACATCGTCGGTTGCGAGTGGCCCGACGACAATCCCGAAGACCGACGCGACCGCTACAGCACCGACACCGATTTCCGACCTTCCGCAAAAGACACCGTCTGCGCCTTGAGTTCGCGCAATCTCGCCGCCACCGTGCGCCGGCTTGCCAGCAACGGCATCGGTGCCGATAACGCCTGGCTGGCAAGTCATTTGCAGAACGGGTACGAAATGCAGACCGGCGTGGTGGCCGGCGCGCCCCCGTCGGCGATGGAAATCATCCTGCCCGATCTGGAAGATTCCACCGATGTGGAAATCGTGCGTGAGAATCTCAACGCCGTGCAGGCGATCTACTTCGCCTACATGCTGGAAGAGACGCGGATGCCGCAGGTGGTGGAACGCATCGTCGAATTGTTCCGCAGCGGCATGTTGCCGCTGGGACGCGGCAAAGCCGGCGATTACCTATTCCGGTACTACAAGACGGCCGCCGAACGCATCACCGAAGGCGAGCGCCGCGACCTGTACATGCGCTGCTTCGGCGCACCTGGTGGCGACCCGAACGGAAACGAACCCAATCGCGAATTCAACGAGCTGTGGTTGCGCTTCCTGTCGGCGGTGTCTTCGTTCGGACGTCAACTGAGTGTGGACCGCATGCTGCGCACCAACGTGCCGGTGGCGGTCTCGCAGGAGCAGGTACGCAAGGCCGCACGCGATCTGGGCGCCAGCCTGTCGCGCAGCGGCTACGGCATCGCCTACTTCGCTGCCACCGAGTTGCAGCAGATGATCCTGGAATACCGCGACCTGCTCAGCGACCCGGAAGTACGTGGCGCGTTCGGCGCACGCGACATGTGGCAGGTGATCGACCAGGTCAACGCCAATTACCTGGGTGGCCCGCGCAACACCAGCCGCTTCCGTACCCAGGCCCGCGCCGGTGCGGTGATCATTCGCTGGATCGCCAATACGCGACAACGCCTGGAAGGCCGCTATGGCGAAGTCATTTCGATCAGCGCACTCACCAACCCGCAACTGCGCGGCAGCGACCAACCCACCGTCGATCCTACCGATTGGGATCTGCTGCAGGCGTGCGAACAATGGCTTGCGGTGGGCGGCGTACAGGACAACAGCGTCGAGCAGTACGCACAACCAGCCGAATCGCCGGTGATCACCAGCCGTCCGATCGAGATGCCGCAGGCCGCGCGCGATCTACTCAACCAGGCGGGCATCAGCCTGCCCGGTCTGTAAGGAGCACGCGCATGCGCACTCATGACGATCGCCCGCAGGCGGTCAAACATCTGGTCCGTCAATCGCTGCGTTCGGCGGCCAAGGCGCTGGGCACCCGCGACCCGTTGCCCTACGTCGATGGCTTGATCGACCGCACCTTCTACCTGCCCGACGACGATGTGTCGTACGCACGCAACTCGCTCACACCCGGTGCGGTGCCCTACGAACCCTCGTTTTCCGAATCCGAACCCAACCTGCTGCGCTTCACCATCGAACCGTTGGGCCCGGAGGCCTCGCCGGTGGCACGGCGCGATGAAGCCACCCGCGAAGCACGCAGGTTGATCGCTCCGATCTTCGGCCAGGATGCCTTGCGCTGGTTCGACAGGCGCAGCGAAGCATGGCGCGGCTTCGGCGGCTTGAGCTGGATGAACTACGGCGCCTGGTTCGGTAGCGCGTTCGATCAGGATGGGCTCTACGCCACCAAGATCTACTACGAGCTGCTGCCCAATCAGATCGATGCCTTGGCGCCCGCGTTGTCGCGCTTGACCAGGCTGGCCTGCGACGAACTGCCCGGACTGGTGCCGATCTTCACTTCGATCGGCTGCAAGCGCGATACCGGTAGTCAGCGGGTGACGTTCCTGCATCGCGGGGCATTGGCGGTGAATGGACTGGGCCCGTTGATGAACCGGCTTGGCATCGGCCATCAATTGCCGGGGTTGATGCGCGTGGTTGGCGTCGCCCTGGGCGGGCGGTTCGAACTGCCAGCCGGTGGTGTGCTGATCGGCCTGCGCGATGCGCCCGATGGTGCGGAGTTGAAACTGGAAGTCCTGCTCGCTGCCATTCCGGACCTGCCGGCGCGCTTTCTGGATCTGCTCAAACTCGGCCTGGCCGAGCGCCCCCGGCAACTGGCTGCGCTGGCGCGCTGGCTGGATGCCTTCGGCATGGACGATGCCGAGCAACAAGGGCATTTCTCTGTGCTCAGTATCCGGGTGACGCCGAATTCGCCGGCACGCATCAGCCTGTACGTACGACCGATCGAGTTCGAAATGCGCGAAGCCATCGAAGACGCGCGCGCCCTGCAGTGACTCGCATCACCTATCGCCCTTCCATCGCCCCCCTGTCGTGCAGGAGTTGCCATGAGTGCCATTTTTCCCGCAGCCGGATCCAGCGCGCGCACGGCCACACCGGCTGGCAACCGCGAAACACACGACGCCGCACGCCTGGCCGTACGTCAGTTGCTGGAACGCAGCGACGCGTTTCATGAGCTGCCTGCCGACAAGCGCGCAGTGTTGGCGAAGGGGCTGGTGCAGATCGGCGCCTATCTCGCCGAACCTGATGGCGTGCGCCTGAAACAGCAGAGCGCGCCCGTGCGTGCGATGGCTGGCGAAGATTCCACGCCCCTGAAACAGGAAGACCAGCCAGAGTTCGGACAGGCCCTGAAAACCGGCGTACAACAGGCCGGCGCACTGATGGCAGCGGTCAATTTCCCCACCTTCGTCTCGGGACTGATCAATGGCGTGTTCCACTCCATCGTCACCTCGTCGATCGAACAGATGGAGGCGTATGCCAAGTTGGTCGCCGACGTGTCCAAAAGCCTGAATCAATTTCGCGACGACAACACCACGCAGAATCAGGGCCGCGATCATCTGGTGGAACAGTTTCCGGACATCTTTCAGCTGCAGATGGGAGACGATGCCTTCGGCGATTTCGGTGGCAGCAGCGACACCGGTGCGCCACCGCAACCGCGCGTGGTGATGCGCCAGGATGTCGACGAACGCGCCGCCATCGCACGCGTCAATCAATCGCTGCCGCTGGACAAACCGGTCACCACGCTCAACGACGATCTGGTCGAAGCGGTATTGGTGCCCGCTGCACGTACCCAGATCGCCACCGGCCGCCAGCAGTTGCTGGCCACGCTGGTGATGCTGGGCATCAACCGCATCGTGGTCACCGATGGGCGCATCTCGGCCAAGGTGCTATACGACTTCCAGGCGCGCGACGACAGCCGCTATCGCTACAGTGCCAGCAAGATGGATCACCAGAAGGATATATTCGGCAACGTGCAGAAAACGCGCGGTTACGAAGGCGATTACGACTACAAGAGCGATGGCGGCACCTCTAGCCAGAGTGCCGACGGCTCCAGCGACAAGCGCGATGGCAGCTATTACGCCAAGGGCAGCTACAAGTACAACGAACAGCCCATCATCAAGATGATGAGCACCTCGCAATTGCAGAGCGATTCTTCGCTGCAAGCCAAGGCAAGCCTGGCAGGACAAGTCGAGGTGAACTTCAAGAGCGATTACCTGCCGCTGGAAAAACTGGCCAATCCCGAGTCGATTGCGGCGATCCAGATGAATGCGCAACCGGGCATGGTGAAATCGTTGGCCACCAACCGCCCTGGCAGTAACACCGCTGCTGCGCCCTCCGCTCCACCTGCGGCATGACCTGGGATCACCACTGCCATGCATGCACTTGCCACAGACAGTTTCAGTGCGACCTCCGGTCATCCCGCCTGGCTCGACGACGACACCCTGGCGGCCGTGCGGCCGCAGGTGCGACGCCTGCTGGAATCCTCGCCTGGCTTCCGCCAGTTGCCAGTGGCCGAGCAGCAGGAAATGGCACGCAATATGGTGCGCGTTGCGTCCTACATGTCCAACCCCGACGGACTGGCAAAACAGGAGCTGTCCACCGATGGGGGCATCCTTGCGCGCGACACGCCGCCAAGCGCGCGGGCACTCGCCGACCCCGTCGGCCAGGCCAAGAACAAGGCATCCGACAAGATCGGTACGTTTGCCGGTAGCGACTTCACTGCCGCTTCGGTGGAACAAGGCGGCGACAACTTCAAGAAGTACATCGGCTCGGTGGATTTTCCTGCATTCGTCGGCGGGTTGATCCAGAACGTATTCCAGGCCATCGTCGATGCCTCCATCCAGCAGATGAATGCCTACGGCGAATTGCTCAAATCGGTGGCGCAGACGGTGGATCAATTCGCTACCGACAACATCAGCATGAACAATGCGCGCGACTGGCTGGTGGAACGCTTTCCGGAGGCACTGACCATCGAGACCGATGGCGATGCCGGCCCGCGCGTGGGCGTACGCGACGAAGATCAGGCCGGCGCCGTACTGACGCAGATGAAGGACGACATGCAGCTGGCCCAGCCCATCACCGACCTGTCCGACCCGGAGCAGGAAACACGCCTGGTGCAAGGCGCGCGGTTGCAGATGGCACGCAGCCGCCAACAGCTGCTCTCGTCGATGGTGATCCTGGGCATCAACCGCATCGTGGTGACCGATGGCGCGATCAATGCCAAGGTGGTGTTCGACTTCCGTGCCTCCGACTCTGCGCAGCGCACCGCGGGCGCTTCGTTGTACGACGCGCAATCCAGCTACAACCGCCGCAAATCCGGCGCCGGCATCAACCTGGGCTGGGGGGCTGCCGGCACCGTCAACACCAATGTGCAGCGGCACATGACCACGGTGCAATCCTCGGTCAACGAAGAGTCGTCCTCGGATCAGGAGATGAAGGCAAAACTGACCGGCGAGGTGCGGGTGAACTTCAAATCCGATTACTTCCCGATGGAAAAACTGGCCTCGCCCGGCATGATCGCCAGCATCCAGGGCAATGCCACGCCGTTCAACCCGAATCCGCCGCCGGCCGCTGGTCGTCCTGCCGCCGCACCGGCCGTCTGAGGAATCGCCGCATGCGCCCGCCCTCTGCACCCCGCATCGCTGCAGCCTGGCCGCATCCCTACGCGACCTTGCTGCAGGCGCTGGCCTTGGCACAGGCAAACGTGGCGGTGCACGACGCGGCGCTGGCCCGCACATTGGCCGAACTGGGCGAGATCGACCTGCCGCCCGGCGCACCGAATGCGCAGGATCGCCCGCGCCTGCTGGCAGTTGCACCACTGTATTTTGCCGCTGCGCTGGAACAGGCTGGCGTTTTGCCGGCTGCCGAGCAAATCGCCGCGCTGTTTGCCAGCGGCGCGATCACCCAGCCGCTCGGGCCTGGCACGCAATCGCTGGCCACGTTCTGGCGCAGCCGCCGCGAACGACTCAGCGCGGCCGAGCGCAATGCGATCTTCCAGCGCGTTTTCGAACAACCGCATTTCGATCGTCTGATGCAGGCGTTATGCACTGCGATCGTCGCCGAGGCAGATGGCCGCGACATGCGCGAAGACGTCGCCCTGGCCGCCACCGCGCAGGCGATGGGCGAGTTTCTGTCGCAGCGTGCCGATGCGATGGCGGCGATGGCCGCGCGCGAGATCGTGGACAATCTCAACGCTGCGTTGGGCATGCTGCGCGACCGCCAACTGCAACTGGCCTTCGGCGTGCAGTCGCTGTGGATGTTGATCGGCGTGGCCAATCCCGGCACTGCGCACTCACAGGCCTTCGCCGAGCAGGGGCGCAACGGCCAGCAGGTGCTGGCATGGCTGGCCGCACAGGACCTGGCCATGCCGCTCGGTCTGGAGGCCGCACGCGCCGAAGATGGCGCAGTGATGGCGGCGGCGCAGCGCTGGTTGCTGTCGCTTCCGCAGCCGGCGGCCTAGGCCTGGAGGCCCCGTCATGCCTGCCGCCCGCATCCTGCCGCCGATCTCGCTCACCGCATCGCGCATGCCGCCAGGGCATGCGCCACAGCCCTGGGTTCGCGCCGCCGTGCGCGAGGTGCTCGAACGCGCGCCTCACTACCAGGCACTGACACCGCACGACCGTCAGGCGCTGGCACGCTCCATGGTGACAGTGTCGGCGTTGGCAGCCGATCTGCTTGCCGAGGAACATGCCGCCGATCAACAGATCGCTCGGACCGCGCCGGCGGTATTGGCGCGCGCGCAAGAGCAGCAACCCGCATTCGGCGACGCTGCGCAGCGGATTGCCGACACCACGCGCGGCGTGCTCAACGCGGTGTCGTTTCCACGCTTTGTCACCGATCTGATCAACGGCGTGTTTCGCGCGATGCTCGACTCCAACGCCCAGCAAATGCAGCAATACGTCGAACTGCTGGGCGCCGTTTCGGCGTCGGCCAGCGGTTTCGAGCGCACCCAATTCGGTCTCGCGCAGGTTCGCCAGTGGGTGGCAGAGCATTTTCCCGAAGCGATCGAATACGACGCACCGGATCCAGCCGACATGCCCGACCCGGACGAACAGGACCAACAGCGGCTCCGCCTGCGTTCCGGCGCCAGCATGCCGGTGGCCGATGACATCCGCGCAACGCTGGGTCTGGCCGACGACGAATCGGTGGACGCCTCCAACCCGGAGCAGCTGGTTCCACTGGCACGCCGTTACCTGGCCCGCCAGCGCCAGCAGATGCTGGCCACGATGGTGGCGATGGGCATGCAGCGCATCGTGGTGGACAGCGGCCGCATCAATGCCGCGATGCGTTTTCATATCGATACGCGCAGTGCCGCCAATGAAGACCGCGGCAGCCAGTTCAGCATGCAGAACCGCGTCAAGGCCTCGGGGAAATTCGGGATGGGTGCGTGGGGCGCGAGTGCGGAGATCGAGAACAACATCGGCTATGTCTCCACCCAGCGCTCGCAGCGCACCGAAGAAATGAATACCGATCTGGATCTGAGTTCTTCGGTGGAACTGAACTTCCACAGCGATTATCTGCCGCTCAACCAGATGGCCGCGCAAGCGCAGGCGGATCGCATTCGCAGCACCACCTTGAATCCCTCTGCGGACATCCCCGACCCCAGCGCGGCGCGTACGGCGCGCCTGCAGGCGCAACTCACCGGCGAGCGCGAACGGCGCAGCGGCATGGACGCCGCGATCGCCGGCAGCACCGCGCCACGCCCGGCAAGCCCGTCGCCGACCAATGCCACACCCGCGCCTGCGGCGGCGCGCCCGCCACCTACCGCACCGACAGCACCGTCTGCGGCCGCCGCACGCAGCCCTGCCGCGGCTGCGCCGAGTGCTGCAGCAGCCAGGGCAGGCGGCAGTCGTGCGCCAACCGGAGCAAGCGCAGCGAGCGGCATGCCGGCCGGTCGCCAGTCGCCCACACCCGAGTCCAGCACAACCACGCCTCCCGCAGCGGCAACGCGCCCGGCTCCAGCAGCAGCGGCACCCAGCGCCTGATCCAGCGCCATGCCGATCAGGCTAAGCCACGCTTGATCCGGTTCAACGCCATCGCATCAACAGCAGCGCCCCGCAAAAGCGCCGCACCACCGCACCCTTGCGCGAAGGCGGGCCATCGTCACCGCCATCGCTGAATCTGAGGATGTCGCTCAGCTAGGAACTGTGAGAGTCGTTGCAACTGCTCGACGCCCTGGCCATCGGCACGATTCCCACCAGCCCACGTAGCCGCATCGCGTCCAGCACGCCACGCAGGATGGTCAGGTTATGGCCGTGCGCGGCGCCTTCGTGCAGCAGCACGATCGCGCCGGGGCGCAGGTCGCGCACGATCCGCGCAACAGTGGCGTCCGGTTCGCAGCGCACGCCGTCGAAGCCGCGCGCGCTCCAGGCCACGCGGGTCAGCCCGTGCGCACGCAGCGGCGAGGCGACGAAGGGGTTGGTCATGCCGACCACCGAGCGGTACAGCCGCGGCGCCTGCCCGGTGATGCTGGCCAGGGTGCGCTGCGCCAGGCCGATTTCCTGCGCCATGCGGCGCGGCCCCAAGGCCCAGAACCAGGCCTGCGGATGGGTATGGCTGTGGTTGCCGATGCCGTGCCCGCGGCGCACGATCTCGCGCACCAGCTCCGGCCGCTGCTCGGCACGCGCACCAACCACAAAGAAGGTGGCCTTGGCATCGTAGGCATCGAGCAATTCGAGAATGGCCGGGGTGTCGTCGGACGGGCCATCGTCGATGGTCAGCCAGACCTGCGGCGCGTGACCGGGCAGCCGCGCCACCACCGGCGCGTACAAGCGTGCGCGCGGCAGGAATACCGGCACCACGAATACCGCATGCGACAGCAGCAGCGCAGGCAGGCCCCAGGCCCAGCCCAGATGCCACCACAGCACCGCCACCGCCACCTGCGAGAGGGCAAACAAGCCCACCCAGCGGTAGGGGTGGGAGGGGATGCGATACAGCGTTTCCGGCGTGGTCATGCCGCATGATGCCACGCGGCGTAGAATGCCCAGTCTCCACGCTCTCACCGAAGTGCTGCCATGTCCCTCGATCCCGCCCTGCGTTCCCGTATCGATACGCTGCTGCAATCCAGCCGCGTGGTGCTCTTCATGAAAGGCCAGCCCAGCATGCCGCAGTGCGGTTTTTCGGCCAAGGCAATCGGCGTGCTGGACGGACTGGGCATCGACTATGCCCACGTCAACGTGCTGGCCGACCAGGAGATCCGCGAGGGCATCAAGGCGTACGGCGACTGGCCCACCATTCCGCAGCTGTACGTGGATGGCGAGCTGATCGGCGGCAGCGACATCATTTTGCAGATGGCCGACAGCGGCGAGCTGAGCACGATGCTCGGCCTGCAGGCGCCGGATCGCAGCCCGCCGAAGATCACCATCACCCCGGCCGCGGTGGACATGCTCAAGGGCGCGCTGGCCGATGCACCGGATGCGTCGCTGACGCTGGCCATCGATGCGAATTTCCAGCCGAACTTCCAGCTGGCGCCGACCAACCCGAACGCCATCGCGGCCGAATCCAACGGCCTGCGCGTGCAGTTCGACCTGGCCAGCGCGCGCCGCGCCGACGGCATCACCATCGACTGGGTGGACGACATCCGTGGCCGTGGCCTGGCCATCGACAATCCCAACGCGCCCAAGCCGGTGCAGGAGCTGTCGGTGCGCGATGCCGACGACCGCCTCAAGGCCGGCAGCCTGACCCTGGTGGATGTCCGTCCTGCCGACGAACGTGCCCTGGCGACGGTCAATGCACCGTTCCGCACCCTGGATGCGCACGAGCGCCTGGCGATCGAGCAACTGCCCAAGGACACCCCGCTGGCGTTCCTGTGCCATCGCGGCGGGCGCAGTTTGCAGGCGGCCGAGCATTTCCGCGGCCTGGGCTTCAGCAACGTCTACAACGTCACCGGCGGCATCGACGCCTGGTCGGACGAGGTGGACAACGGCGTGGCGAAATACTGAGCGCGGCCAGGCACGCCACGCACCACTGCATACCGAAACGGGCGCTCCTTGGAGCGTCCGTTTTTTCATGGATCAACACCTACAAGGACTTCGCTACATGCAAACCCGTCTGATCGCGCTCGCCCTGGCCGCCCTGTTGCCGCTGGCCGCACAGGCCGCCGAACCCACCCGCGCTGTGCTGCTGGTGCAGACCTACGACAGCCAGCCGTCCGAGGATCCGCTGGAATACATTCCGGTGTGGCTGGGCAAGACCGTGGCCAAAGATTCCACCCTGCCCAAGTCGCTGCTGAGCCAGCCGCTGCAGGCCTTCGATAACGGTGTCTCCACCGCCAACGTGCGGCTTGCTGCATTGACCGTTGACGACAACAGCATGTGCGGCGGCACCTCGAAACTGCGCTTGAAGGGCAACCCTGCCCTGTTGCACTCGCCGCTGTTGTCTACGGTGGATCTGAATCCGGGCAAGCGTTTTGCCGGCCGCGCCGCCACCGCTGCTGAACAGGCCGAGTTGCTGCGTCAGGCCGGCGATACCGCGCAGTTGCGCAAGACCGTCAAGCCGGCGGAATTGTCCAAAGCGCTGGCAGCCTTCACTGCGGACCGTGCGCAGGACACGGCGTCATTGCAGATCGTGACCGATGCACAGCAGCCGCAGCGGCGCGTGGCGGTGCTCACCTCCAACCACCCGACCAAGACCGGCAACCCGGACAACCCGACCGGCGTGCTCGTCGTGCTGGCGATCTTTGAACACGACGGCAACCGCTGGCAGTTCCGCCGCGGCAGCGCGGTCAGCGGCTGCGACGATTGTGAAGACCTGCCACTGCGCACGCACCTGCTGCAGTTCGGCGATATCGACGGCAATGGCACGCTCGACTTCGTACTGTCGGAAAGCGGCTACGAAAGCTACGGCTTCTATCTGCTGCTCGGCGAAGGCACCGGCTGGCGCTCGGAAGGATTGCCGGGCGGCTGCTGATCGGGTTGCTGCCCCCTATGCGATGCCGGTTGCGGCATCGCGCAGGGGGCGCAGATTCGGTCTCAACGTACTTGGCGTGGACAGGCCACGCCGGTGCTCAACCGGCGAATCCACCGTCATCGAGAAACTGCTGCTCTTCGGCGGTGGTCTCGCGCCCCAGCACCGTATTGCGGTGCGGAAAGCGGCCAAAGCGCTGGATGATCTGCTGATGCTCCGCCGCCCAGCGCGTGGCTTCCGCATCGTCCAGTGCAGCGGTCAGCTGCATGGCGCGCGCCTGCTCCTGCAGATCCTCTGCGTGCCCGAACGGCAGATAGAAAAACAGCCGTAATTGCGCCGAGACCTGTTGATCGAACCCCTGCTCGATCGCCCGCTTGGCATAACGCAACGCCAGCCCGTCGGTAGCGTAGGCGTGCGCACTGCCCCGGAACGCATTGCGCGGAAATTGATCCAGCAGAATCAACAGCGCCAGTGCGTCTTCGGCACGCGCCATCCAGTCCGCGTAGTCGCCGCGGGCAGCGGCAAAATGCTGCTCGCTGAAGTGCTGGCGAAAGTTGGCATCGAACGCATCGTTATGCGTGAACCAGCGCGCGGAGCCGGCCAGTTCCCAGAAGGCCAGCACCACATCGGCCTGTTTGTTGCGCTCTGTTTTGGCAATCATCGACGTTCCCCCTGACGAATACGGCACAGCATGCACGTGCGCATGTGATGAGGCCACCGCTCCCCGACCTCCAGCACTTGGCAAGTACGGCGCTGGCGGCTAGGTTTGCGGCCTACGCTTTCGTTTCACCGGGGAAATCCATGCGTTCCATTCTGTTCGCCGCCCTTGGCGCGGCGCTGCTGTGCGGGCCTGCGTCTGCGGCATCGCGGTTTGTGCAAGACCCCTACCCCAGCACCTACCACGCGCTCGCGTCCGGTCCGGTGCTGATCCAGCACGCCACGGTGCTGACCGGCACCGGGCAGCGGCTGGACGATGCCGACGTGCTGCTGCGCGACGGCAAGGTGGCCGCAGTAGGCCGCGCACTCGAAGCGCCCGCCGACGCGCGCCGCATCGATGGCACCGGCAAGTGGGTCACGCCCGGCATCATCGACGTGCACTCACATCTGGGCGTGTATCCCAGCCCCGGTGTCAGCGCGCATAGCGATGGCAACGAGATGACCGCACCGGTCACCCCGAACGTGTGGGCCGAGCATTCGATCTGGCCGCAGGACCCGGGCTTCGGCACCGCGCTGGCCGGCGGCATCACCTCGCTGCAGATCCTGCCGGGCTCGGCCAATCTGATCGGCGGGCGCGGCGTCACGCTCAAGAACGTGGCTTCCACCACCTACCAGGGCATGAAGTTTCCCGGCGCGCCGTGGGGCCTGAAGATGGCCTGCGGCGAAAACCCCAAGCGCGTCTACGGCGAAAAGGGCGGCCCCGCCACCCGCATGGGCAATGTGGCCGGCTACCGCGCCGCGTTCATTGACGCGGCCGAGTATCTGCAGAAGAACGCGCCTGAAAAGACCACCAAGAAGCGCCACTGGTGGAGCAGCGGCGGCGACAACGACAGCAGCGGCGATGCCGGCGGCAAGCGCGACCTCAAACTCGACACGCTGGCCGGCGCCATCAACGGCGATATCCGCGTGCACATCCATTGCTACCGCGCCGACGAAATGGCGACCATGCTCGACCTGTCCAAGGAATTCGGCTTCCACATCGCCGCCTTCCACCACGGCGTGGAGGCCTACAAGCTGGCCGACCGGCTGGCGCAGGAAAACGTCTGCGGCGCGCTGTGGGCCGATTGGTGGGGCTTCAAGATGGAAGCCTTCGACGGCATCCAGGAAAACATCGCCATGGTCGACCGCCCGGCCAATAGCTGCGCCATCGTGCATTCGGATTCGGAAGAAGGCATCCAGCGCTTGAACCAGGAGGCCGCCAAGGTGATCGCCAACGCACGCCGCAGCGGCACCGAGATTGCGCCCGAACGCGCCATCCGCTGGCTCACCAGCAACGCCGCCAAGGCGCTCGGGATCGAGCAACAGACCGGCGCGCTGGAGCCGGGCAAGATGGGCGATGTGGTGGTGTGGAACGGCAATCCCTTCAGCTCCTATGCGTTGGCCGAACAGGTGTATATCGACGGCGCGCAGGTCTACGACCGGCATAACCGCGCCCTGCAGCCGGTGTCGGACTTCATGCTGGGCCAGGAGGTGGCACGATGAGCCGCGCCTGGTTCGCACGCCCGCGTCTGCGCGCGTTGAGCGCGCTGGTCATGGCCGCGCTGGCACTGCCCGCCGTCGCACAGCAGGTGCTGATCCGCGATGCCACCGTGCACACCGCCACCGCGCAGGGCACGCTGCAACACACCGATGTGCTGGTGCAAAACGGCGTGATCCGCGCGATCGGCAGCAACCTCGCCGCGCCTGCCGATGGCCGCGTGGTCGATGCCAAGGGACGTCCGCTGACGCCGGCCTTGTTCGGCGGCATCACCGAGATCGGTATCGAAGAAGTGTCCGGCGAAGACAGCACCGTGGACAGCGGCCTCAAGCTGGCCGAGCAACCGATGCGCCCCGAGTTCGACGTCACCCTGGCCTATAACCCCGACTCGGTGCTGGTGCCGGTGGCGCGCGTGGAAGGCATCGGCTTCACCGCGCTCGGCGCCACCACCAGCGGCGCCTTCATCGCCGGCCAGGGCGGCATCGTGCGACTGGACGGCAGCCCGGACCCGGTCGGCCCGCATGCGTTGTTCATCCGTATTGGCGCGGCAGCATCCGATCTCACCGGCAGCTCGCGTGCCGCGCAATGGATGCTGCTCGATCAGCTGGTGGCCGAAGCGCGCGGCCGCGTGCCGGCGGATTCGCCACATGCCTTGCTGACCCCGATGGGCCGCAGCGTGCTGGCCAAGTATCTGGCCGGGCAAGGACGCATCGTGGTGCAAGTGGAACGCGCCGCCGACATCCGTCAGTTGTTGCGCTGGGCGCAGCGCGAGAAGGTGCGCATCGCCATCGCCGGTGGTGCCGAAGCGTGGAAGCTGGCGCCGCAACTGGCGCAGGCCAAGGTGCCGGTGTTGGTGAACGCCTTGGCGGATCTGCCATCGACCTTCGATCAGATCGGCGCCACGCTGGAAAACGCCGCGCGTCTGCGCGCCGCCGGTGTGGAGGTCAGCTTTACCCAGAGCGGCGATGCCTCGCACAACGCACGCAAGCTGCGTCAGCTGGCCGGCAATGCGGTGGCCAATGGCTTGCCGTGGGAATCCGGCCTGGCCGGGCTGACCCGCGTGCCCGCGGAGATCTTCGGCGTGGCCGATCGTATCGGCAGTATCGCAGTGGGCAAGCAGGCCGATCTGGTGCTGTGGGACGGCGACCCGCTGGATGTGGCGCATTACGCCGAGCAGGTGTGGCTGGGCGGGCGCGAGATGCCGATGCGCTCGCGTCAGACCGAACTGCGCGACCGCTACATGCAGCAGGCTGGACCGCTACCGCGTGCGTATTTGAAATAAGACCAGCGAACACACCAACTGGGCGGCCGCCAGGTGCGTGCGGCCGGTGCTCGGAATCGACATGGACGCCTCGTACACTGCGATTCTTCTGCGCCGGCCACGCTCAGCTGGGGACTGCTTGCTGCACATTTCACTGTCCCACGTGCGTGCTGCCTGTGTGGATGCGTGTCGTGTATCGCAATGGTTTCGCCAGCGCAGGCCCGCGCATGCATCGGCCCGCGCATCCACCCTCGCCGGCAGCGTGCCGGCACCATTCGCAAGGACTGCCGATGCGCCTGCCGCGCCGCCTGATGCCATCCATCATCGCTGCCTCCCTGGGCTTGATGCCGCTCTCGGGCATGGCGCAATCTGGATGGATCAACGCGCAGGGCGAAGCGGTTGCAGAATCGCCCAGCCGCAAGACCGTGCAGGACATGGGCGCCAGCCTGCTGCTGACCCCGGATGCGGACTGGCAACAGAAATGGAACACGCCCAGCGACACCGCTCCGCACTTCAATGAGGTCGACCACGTCGCCACCGGCGACACGCTGTTCGTGCTGATCTTCCTGTCCAACCCGGGGCTGGATGCGCAACGGCGCGCCGATGTGGTGTGCAGCATCCGCGTCATCGACCCCACCGGGCATGCCGAGCAGAACACCGTCGATGCGCCGTGTCTGCAGACGCAGATCGAGGGCGATCCGCGCCATGTCTATCTGGCGCAGGTCAGCCTGGGCGTGCGCGCGGAGGCCAGCGACCCGCCCGGCCGCTGGCAGGTGCAGGTCACCGTCAACGACCGCCAGCGCGGCATCCGCATTCCGCTCGTCAGTTCCTTCACCATGGGCCGTCAGCGGCCGGCCGCAAAAACGCCATGAGCGACCTGTCATTCCGCGCGCGTGCGGGCTACGTGTTGGTGGCCGTGGCGCTATTGCTGATCGAAGTGGCGATCGCTGCCGGATGGATCGGCGGTGCGTGGGTGCGCGGCAGCCTGGGCGATGTACTCGCCGTGGCACTGGTCTACTGCGGGCTGCGTGGCGTGTTTGGCTGCCCGCCCGGATGGGCCTGCCTGCTGGCCGTGGGCATCGGTTGCGTGATCGAAGGCTTGCAGGCCATCCATCTGGCCGACCGGCTCGGCCTGCGCCCAGGCAGTGCGGCCTACATCGCGCTCGGTAACACCGCAACGCTGCACGACGTGCTGATGTATGCCATCGGCGGCGTGATGTCCTTTGGCTGCGATGCGCTATTGCGACCTCGACGCCGCGCAATGCCTGCAGCGCCCCTCATTGATTGATGCTGGTTGATTGATCCCGTTCGCCCTGGACTGCCATGCCTACCCCTCTGGTTTCGACCATCACCCGCTGCGCCGCCCTTTCCACCGTACTTGCGCTGGGTGCATGTGGACGCGATACAGCGCCTTCGAGTGCCGGGGCGATCGCTGCTGCCGCCACGACACCTGCCCGCACAGCACTGACGCTGCACTGCGAAGATCTGGACGATGCAGCGCAGGAAACCGCCGCCATTGCCGCAGGCGCCGGCGATCGCGTGCGGCGCGTGGGGGCGCATCGGTTGGAAGTGAAAACCGATGCGGGCACCCAGCTGTTCGACGACAGCCCACCCTACGATGAGCCGCTGGATGGCGCCGAGTACCGCTATTGCGATCGCCGCGATGCCTACGTGTTGCTGCATCACCGTGATGGCGACAGCTTTGCCGGCGTGTTGATCGACACCCGCAGCGGTAAGCAGCTCCCCGGCGGCACCGAGGTGGTGATTTCGCCGGACCGCAGCCGCTATCTGGCCGTTGTACAAGTCGACGGCATGGACGGCGAGCAGTGGCGCGTCCTGGATTTCAACAAGCGCACGCTGATCTCCACCACCAGCATGCTGCTCAGCCAGGATGCCACCACCGGTATCGCCGAACTGAGCGCACCGCGGTGGTTCGGCACGCAACTGCAGGCCACGGCAACCTGCCTGAGCGACGACACCCAGCACTGGCAGGTCCGCCTGGCCAACGCGCAAGGTGCATGGGATTGGCAGCCGCGCCGTGCTTGCGATGCCGCCGACCCCTCCCAGTGACATGATGTTTGAAGGCGGCGGCTTGCGCTCGATCCAGCGCGTGGTATTGCGCCAGGCACCGGCCAATCTGCAGCGCGGGATCGAGGCGGTGGGCGGACGCCTGATCCTCACCGCCAACGCGCTGTTGTTCCAGCCGCACGCGCTCAATGTGCAAACGCGTTCGCTCACCGTTCCGCTGAGCCAGATCGTGTCGCTGCAACCGCGCTGGACACGGCTGTTCGGGCTGCTGCCAGTGGCACCGACGTCGCTGGCCGTGCAGGTGGACAACGGCGACGAGCACCGGTTTGTGATCGGCAAACGCGACCAATGGATTGACGCCATCGCCAGCGCACGTGACGCGCTGAGCCAAGCCGAGCAGCCCTGAAACAGCTGCGACCAAACGCAGCCATCGCGGTCATGCAGCAACGCGCCGTCTCCAGGTCGCAGTACAAGCGTGACCCGCACTTGGATTCATTGCTGAAGTTTGAACCGGGCGCACGCTCTGCATCTTCGGCGGTCGCAGCCAAGGTCCAGCCCGCCTAGCATCGCGCATCGGCATCACGGCCACGCCCTCCCCTCAACTAAACGCGGCTAACACCTCGTAGCGAGCAGTCGTCAGGTGCGTCTCAGAACCGGAGCGTACGAGTGGTACATGCCGCTCCGAGCACCGGCCGCACTTGCCTGGCGATTGCACCGTAGGTTTATTAGCTGCTCTAAGGAACTGAACATGCGCCACTCCATCCTGCGCACGCTGGCATGCGCGCTGTGTCTGTACGGCAGCGTCAGCGTGCCTGCCATGGCCGCCTTCGGATTCACCCGCAGCGGCGACCGCGTGGTGGTGGACACCGGCGCCGAGCTGGTGTTTTCGGTCAACGCCAACAACGGCGACATCGTGTCGATGCGCTACCGCGACAACGAGCTGCAGACCACCGAATCGAAGGGCTCGCATATCGCCTCGGGACTGGGCAGTGCCAACGTGGAGGCACGCGTCGTGGGCGGGGCGATCGTGGTGTCGGCCAAGGCCGGCGATTTGACCCATTACTACATCGCACGCAAGGGCCGTAATGCGATCTATATGGCCACCTATGCGCCGACGTTGCTGCCAGTGGGCGAGCTGCGCTTCATCGCGCGCTTGAACGTCGCCAAGCTGCCCACCGCGCAGCAGGAACCCGACTCCAATGTCGGCACCGTGATCGAAGGCGAAGACGTGTTTTTGCTGCCGGACGGACGCACCAGCTCCAAGTTCTATTCGGCGCGCCGCATGATCGACGACCAGGTGCATGGCGTCAGCGGCTCGGGCATTGCGGTGTTCATGCTGATGGGCAATCGCGAGCGCAGTGCTGGTGGTCCGTTCTTCAAGGACATCGCCACGCAGAAAACCCGCGTAACGCATGAGCTCTACAACTACATGTATTCCGACCATACCCAGACCGAAGCGTTTCGCGGCGGCCTGCAGGGTGTGTACGGACTGTTGTTTACCGATGGCGGCGCACCGAGCAGTGCGCAGCTGAGCACCGACTTTGTCGATGCCACCCTGGGATTGAGCGGCTATCTGGCCGGCAGCGGGCGTGGTGCGGTGGGTGGGCGGGTCAGCGGCGTGCTGTCCGGCCAGCCGGCCGTGGTCGGCCTGCGCAACGAGCAGGCGCAATACTGGGCCACTGCAAACGGCAGCGGCGATTACCAGATTGCCGGCGTGCGGCCGGGCCGCTATCGCATGACGCTGTATCAAGGCGAACTGGAAGTGGCGCAACGCGATGTCGAAGTATTCGCCAATGCCACCGCGCAGGCGGCCTTGCAGGCGGTGGCGTTGCCGGGCACGGTGAAATGGCAGATTGGTGTGCTCGACGGCACGCCGGCCGGATTTCGCCATGCCGAGTTGTTGCCGCGCGCACACCCTTCCGACACGCGCATGCGCTGGACACCGGTCACTTACACCGTCGGGTCGAGCAGCGTGGGAAGCTTTCCGGCCGTGCAGTGGCGCAGCATCAACACGCCCAGCCGCATCGACTTCACCTTGGCCTCCAATGAACTGCGCAGCTATCGCCTGCGTATTTTCGTGCCGCTGGCGCAGGTCAGCGCGCGCCCGCAGATCGCCGTCAACGCGCGCTGGAATGGCCCGCTTCCTGCCGCACCCAACCAACCCAAGACACGCGGCATCACCCGTGGCACCACGCGCGGCAACAACACGCTGTATGAGGTGGACATCCCCGCCTCGGCACTGCAGGCCGGCAGCAACCGCATCGAGATCGGGCTTGCATCGGGATCGCCGGACAACGGCTTCCTCAGCCCCGCGGTGGTGTTCGACAGCATCCAGTTAGTGGCGCTCTAGGAGCGGCCAACAAGACGTAGCGAGCAGTGGCCAGGTGGGTAAACCGGAGTGGACGCTGAGCACATGCCGCGCCGAGCACTGGCCGCGCATGCCTGGCGCTGAGCACCGTCGTTTTTAGTTGCTCTAAGACTGGCTACAAAACGCAGCGAGCGGTCGTCAGGTGGATGTGGACGGCGCGCTCATAACCGGAGTGCACGCATGGCACATGCCGCTCCGAGCACCGGCCGCGCCTGCCTGGCGGTGAGCATTGTCGGTTTGTTAGCGGCTCTAAATCGGTTGCGGCCTGGAACTACCTACATGACCACCACTGCACACACGCACGTGCAGTGGTGACCATGACTCAAGCTGGCGGTGTCATCTTTTGAGGCGCCGCATCAGGTGACGCACACACATACGCCACGTCGCGCGACGCATGCATCGACTACGTCATCGCGACATCGCATCGATGGAGAGTCATAGCATTTACTTGGCCGCAATCGAGCCGGTCAGCGAGACCGTCCCCATCCCGCCGGTCACCTCGAAACCGCCTTCCACCACCTGCAGATACAGCTCGCTGCTGTAGCGGCCATCGCCACCGCGTAGCGTCTGCAATCTGGTCAAAAACGCCTTGACGTCCACATTGAGGTTGCCCTTGGCCGGAAGCGCGTTGCTGTTGCCGGCGCTGCCATGTGGGATGAAGGTGTAGACGTAGTAGCCGGCGGCCGAGTTATTGCCTTCCCACAGATCGTAGGTCACGCCGCCAGAGGTGAATGCATTGGACGCAGTCAACGTGCCCAGCGGGTACGAATTGTTGGCGCCCCAGATCATCACTTCCAGCTGCGGATTGCCCTTGCTGGTGTCCTTGCGGAAAAACAGATCGTAGGCAAAGTCGCCGGTCTGCCCGCTGCCCTTGGTGGTGAAGGCCAGCGTGCCGCTCAGGCTGCCGACCTTCGAGACCTGATGCGGGAAATAGCTGTCGGTGGCCGGGTTCATCGTGTAATGCCAACCGCGACAGATGGCCGGATAACCGTACAACTGCCCACTGGGCAAGTTGTAGGAGACCGTCAGGCTGGGCGTGCTGCCAGACCCGAATGTCGCTTTGATGTTGTTGTTGCTGTCGTTGAAATTATTGTTGTAAGCGTATTGCGTGCCGTAAACCTTGGTCTCGCCGGTCGCCGCGCTGGCGCTGGAGGCAACCAGTACCAAGGCCAGCGTGGTGGCGTGCAGCAGTAAGCCGCGACGCAAGGGCAAACGGAAACGTTCGTGCACGTGCATGAGGTGAACTCCGATGATGGATAGGCGGGCCACGCTCGCCAGCTGGCAACACGCCAGCGGGTGGGCGATGACCGTGGATGCATCCGGCGCAACGACGCCTTCGCGCCGCACCGGATGCCCGCGCACTGACGGGGCGCGGACATGGACATCCCTGCAGACCGATCACCGTGGCCTCATCCGATGCGCGGCACATGCGTTGCATGCGCCGCACAGACGACCACGCCATTGTTGCGATGCCGCTGAACCCGGCAGCAGTCGCCGGTAGCGGCGCGGGCGGCGGTACATACCGTCAACGACACACCGCTGCATGGACCGACCGCATCGCTGACGGTCCATGCGCCGCTCATCAGGGGCTGTTACTTGGCATCCATCGTGGCGCTGACCTTGGCCCAACCATTGCCGCGCACTACTTCAAAGCCAGCTTCGGCCGCATGCAGATACATGCTGTTGTTGTAGCGGCCATCCTTGGAGCGATTGTTCTGCAGCCAGGTCAAGAACGGCTTGGCATCGATGTTGAGATTGCCGCTGGTCTTGAGCGTCGGCTGGCCGGCGGTGCCGGTCGGGATGAAGGTGTAGACATAGTAGCCGGCACCGGAATTGAAACCCTCCCACAGATCGAACGTGCGCCCGCCTGCAGTGATCACCTTGGTGGCGGTCACCGTGCCGATCGGCCAGGAGTTATGGTCGCCCCAGATCATCACTTCCAGCTGCGGGTTGCCCTTGGCGGTGTCCCAGCGGAAGAAGATGTCGTAGGCAAAATCGCCTGCCAGATTGGTGCCGCCGGCGCTGTAGTTGAACTTGAACGGCAACGAGTTGATCGAGGAAATCTGCTTGGGAAACAGCTTGTCGCTGGTCGGATTCCAGTCGTAGTGCCAGCCGCGCACGATCGCCGGATATCCATACAGGTTGTAGTCGGCGAAGTTGAAGGTGACGGTGAGCTCCGGCGTGCTACCGGTGCCGAAGGTGCCCTGGATGATGTTGTTGGGATCGTTGAAATTATTGACCCACGCATAGTGGTTGCCAAAGATCTTGTACGGCCCGGCCAGTGCCGCCGGTGCCAGCGCCACCAGGCCGATCGCCAGCGCGGCCTTCCACCAGCGCGATGCGCGCCGCCGTGTGGTGGGCGCCTGCGCACCGGTTTGTGTGAGGGTGTTGGATGGGGTGGTGTGCATGTGGACTCTCCATGGTGTTCAGCGCGGCGGCGCCAGTGCGGCGCTCCCGGGACCCGCCCTGCAGCGGTTGCGGCCGACCCTAGCAGCGGCACTGCGGCAGGAGCTATAGCGATTCCGGCAGGACAGCCGTGCCAAGCGCGATAGCGGGCGCTACCTTGCACGCCGAGCGTGCCCTGGTCCTCAGTTCGTACCCAACTTCCTGTCGGTCCAGCATGTACCGCTCAGGTGTGTGGCCTGGCGCCGCACGCAAATGGTGCAGAGCCACATGCCCGTGTCGTCGTGTGGACGCCGGTGGCCGGAGGCTGCGCTGGTCGGACGCTGCCGTCTCGTTGTTCCTGCGTGCGAGGCGCTGTCCCTGCCAATCCACCTGGACCGACCATGCCGTGTCCATCTGCACAGTCACCACACGCCCGACGCGCAGATCACCGCGGGCATCGTAAAGAACCGCCCTTCGATAGACAGGTTTTGGTGCCACTGGCTGCCTCCCGGCATGGCCGGTCCGACCGCTGGACTACGCGCGGCGACCGTTTTGCGATAGCGTTCGCAGTTGGAAACGACGCAACAGCCGGAGGGGGCGACGATGCGCATCGGAATCGTGGTGGACAGTGCGTGCGATTTGCCGCAGGACTTCATCCAACGCAACAACGTGATCGTGCTGCCGATCAGCGTCCGTATCGGCGAGGCCGTGCTGGCCGATCATCGCGATGAAGAAGCCACGCTGAGCTTTTTGCAGGCGCATGTGGCCGAGCGCGGCCACGAGGCAGAAACCACACCGTTTTCGGTCAACCAGATCCGCGATCTGTTTCTGCAGCGTCTGGTCATCGATTACGACCACGTGTTCTGCCTGACCATCTCCAAGTTGCGCAGCCAGATCTACGACAACGCCATGCAGGCCAGCTTCGCGATCCTCAACGACTACAAGCCGATCCGTCAGGCCGCAGGTCACAGCTCGCCTTTCGCATTGCGCGTGATCGATACCTTGAACCTGTTTGCCGGCCAGGGCATCACCGCGGTGGAAGCGGTGCGCTTGCGCGAGCAAGGCCAGGGTGTTGCAGCGATCCGCACCCGCCTGGAGCAGTTGGCCGAGCACACCTACGGCTACATGATTCCGCGCGATCTGTATTACCTGCGCGCACGTGCACGCACCAAGGGCGATCGCAGCGTGGGCCTGATCGGCGCGGCGCTGGGCAGCGCACTGGATATCAAGCCGGTGCTGCGCGCGTATCGCGGCGTCACCGAACCGGTTGCCAAGCTCAAGGGCTTCGAGCCGTCGGCCGAGAAGCTGTTCGGCTTCACCGTGCGCAAGCTCCGCGAGGGCCTGATGACACCCACCGTGTGCGTGGGCTATGGCGGCGAGCTGGCCGAGCTGCATGCCCTGCCCGGCTATGCCGCGCTGCAGGCCGCCTGCCAGAGCCATGGCGTGGAATTGTTCGAAAGCGTGATGAGCCTGACCGGCATGGTCAACGTGGGCAAGGGCGCGCTGGCGGTGGCTTTCGCCGCCGAACCGCACCGTTTTTCCGCCTGAGGCAAGCGCGTCACGACGCATGGCCTTCGACGGCGTTCTCACCCGCCCTCGGCTAGTGTGCCGCCGTCATTCAACGGAGTGTGTCCATGCCTGTCAGCTACTCGATCAGCCTGCCCGACCCCAAGCTCGCCCGCGGCAGCGCGCCGTCGGTGAGCTTCACCGCTAACGGCGCCGAGGCGTTTGCCGAACAGTTGCAGGCCGCACTGCGCGACCCGGCCTGGTTCGATCGCTGGCGCCAACTGCAGGCCGACCCGGACGAGGTGGACCCCAGCCTGGGCATCACCGATCCATCGGCCACCGTCACCGGCAAGCAGGACGATCTGCGCATCGACCTGGTCGCCACCACCAGCATCCCCGGCGATCTGTTCAAGCAGCGCATGCAGGCCCTGGCCGGCCATCACTGGGAAATGCGCGACGTACGTTGACGGCGTGTATCAGATAGGCAGACACGCTGCGCAGCAACTGCGCTAGGTACGGTCAGAGGCATCGTGCCGCTTAAAGCCCCTCTCCCGCCGGGAGAGGGGTTGGGGTGAGGGTACGGCGCGAAGCCTCTCAGGCAATCACTTTCTGCACCAAGCTGCGGCCCGTACCCTCATCCACCCCTGCGGGGCACCTTCTCCCGACGGGAGAAGGGACATCGGGTCGCCGCTTGATGCGCGGCACCAGAACGCACAACACAGCAACGCCACGCCACGCGCACCACCGTGCGTCGCCCTATCGCACACGCACTACTACTCACTCAGCCAACTACTACTTACGCAACGAAACAATCAACCACGCAATGCCGCAGCATGATGCGCAATATGCTCGCCAATAAAGCTGGCGATGAAGTAATAGCTATGGTCGTACCCGGGCTGCATCCGCACGGTCACCGGATACGCCGCAGCCTTGGCCGCGTCTTCGAATAACCCGGTTCTCAGCTGGTTTTCCAGGAATTCGTCCGCCCCGCCCTGATCGATCAACAGCGGCAAACGCTCCTGCGCCTGTGCGATCAACGCGGTGGCGTCATACGCCTTCCAGCTGTCGCGATCGTCGCCCAGATAGTGCCCAAAAGCCTTCTCGCCCCACGGCACCTGGCTCGGCGCCACGATCGGCGAAAATGCAGAGACGCTGCGATAGCGGCCCGGATTCTTCAGCGCGATGGTCAATGCGCCATGGCCGCCCATCGAGTGGCCGCTGATCGCACGCGCACCGGTGGTGGCGAATGTCGCTTCGATCAACGCCGGCAATTCGTTCACCACATAGTCGTACATGCGGTAATGCGCTGCCCACGGCTGCTGCGTGGCATCGACATAGAAACCGGCGCCCTTGCCGATGTCGTAGCCCTCCGCGTCGGCCACATCGTCGCCACGCGGGCTGGTGTCCGGCGCCACGACGATCACGCCGTGTTCGGCCGCGTAGCGCTGCGCGCCGGCCTTGCCGATGAAGTTCTGTTCGGTGCAGGTCAGGCCACTGAGCCAGTACAGCACCGGCAACGGACCCTCGGCGGCCTGCGGCGGCAGATACACCCCTACCGTCATGCTGCAATCCAAGGCCTGCGACTGATGCCGGTACACGTCCTGCCAACCGCCGAAGCATGCGCGGTGTTCGATACGTTCCATGGAATTCCTTCGTAAAGAAGACCGCGCAGCCGGCGTCACCGGCTGCGCGGCGGGTGGGTCAGTGCAGCAGACCCTTCTGACGCGCCACCTGGGCCGACAACGCGTCCATCAATCCCGGCGACAGGCAATCGTACGGCTGCAAGCCCAGCTCGGTCAGCCGCGCGCGCACGCCTTCCATCTGCTCCGGCGGCGTACCGGTTTCGATGATGGACGACACGAACGCCGCAAACCCCGGCGGCGACCAGCCCGACTGCTGCGACAGTTCGGTGTGGATGAAATCCAGACCGTAGAACGCGTGATCCTTTTTCTCGATGCGGCCGATCATGTGCACACCGCAGCCGGTGCACGCATGCCGCTGGATCGTTGCACTTTCATCGACGATCTTGAGCTTCTCCGCATGTGCGGTCACCGTGATCTTGTCGCGCGGCGCCACCGCGATTACGGAAAAGGTTGCCCCTTCCGGCTTCCAGCATTTACTGCAGCCGCAAGCGTGGTTGTGCGCGGTCTGCGCCGCCACGTCCACGGTTACCTTGTCGCTGGCGCAATGGCATTGCAGGGTTCCGCCTGCAAAGCCGCCGGCCGCCCCACGCGCTACTCCACTGTCCACCGACGGATGAATCGACACGGTAGTCATCATGCCCCTCCCGGGTATCGGGTACTGCGTGCGCGGAAGCGGCCGCGCGCCGATCCTGGCCGTACGGTCAGAAATGAATCACGGTGCGGATCGACTTGCCTTCATGCATCAGATGGAAGGCCTCGTTGATCTCTTCCAGCGGCATGGTGTGGGTGATGAACGGGTCCAGATCGATCTCGCCCTTCATCGATTGCTCCACCATACCCGGCAATTGCGTACGTCCCTTGACACCACCGAAGGCCGAGCCGCGCCACACGCGGCCGGTCACCAGCTGGAACGGGCGGGTACTGATTTCCTGGCCTGCACCGGCCACGCCGATGATGACGCTCTCGCCCCAGCCCTTGTGGCAGCACTCCAGCGCCGAACGCATCACGTTGACGTTGCCGATGCACTCGAAGCTGAAATCCACGCCGCCGTCGGTCAACTCAACGATGACTTCCTGGATCGGCTTGTCGTGGTCCTTCGGGTTGATGCAATCGGTGGCGCCCATGCTGCGCGCCAGGTCGAACTTGCCGGGGTTGGTATCGATGGCCAGGATGCGCCCGGCCTTGGCCTGCACCGCGCCCTGGATCACCGCAAGACCAATGCCGCCCAGCCCGAAGACCGCCACGCTTTCGCCCGGCTTGACCTTGGCGGTATTGTGCACCGCGCCGATGCCGGTGGTGACGCCGCAGCCGAGCAGGCAGACCTTTTCCAGCGGCGCTTCGGGATTGACCACGGCCAGCGAGATTTCCGGCACCACGGTGTATTCGCTGAAGGTGCTGCAGCCCATGTAGTGGAAGATCGGCTCGCCGTTGTAGGAGAAGCGCGTGGTGCCGTCCGGCATCAGGCCCTTGCCCTGGGTGGCACGCACGGCCTGACACAGGTTGGTCTTTCCGGACAGACAGAATTTGCACTTGCGGCATTCGGCCGTGTACAGCGGGATCACGTGGTCGCCGACCTTGACGCTGGTCACGCCTTCGCCGATCTGCTCGACGATGCCGCCGCCTTCGTGGCCCAGCACCGACGGGAAGATACCTTCCGGGTCATCGCCGGACAGCGTGAAGGCATCGGTATGGCACACGCCGGTGTGGGTGATGCGGACCAGCACTTCGCCGGCCTTCGGCGGTGCGACGTCGATCTCGACGATTTCCAGCGGCTTGCCGGGTCCGAATGCGACTGCTGCACGGGATTTCATTGGGATAGCGCTCCTGACGAGGATGTTCGAGGACGGGCGCGGCATGCGCCGGCCCGGTGGGAGTTCATTTGAGGTAAGACCGGACCAGGCCGAGCAAGTCCTGTACCCGCTCGGCGCGTTGTGCATCGGACGCAGCGGCATGCCCGAAGTCTTCACGGATATGCGCTTCAAGCACCTGCGACATCAGCCCATTCACTGCCCCCCGGATCGCGGCGATCTGCTGTAGCACTGGGGCGCAGTCTGCGCCCGACTGCAACGCACGCTCAAGTGCATCGCACTGCCCACGCAACCGCCGTACCCGCGCCAGTGCGCGTTTCTTTTCCAGCGGCGAATGCGGCATGCCGGCCCTCGACCCAAGATACTGGGGGGCAGTATAGGCATCTGTATGGAAAAAGCGATGTCGAGGGCTATTGAGCAGTCGATACGCACACTGCACGCAACAGAAGGTGACCGCGCTCACATCATCGCCGCCTCGCCTTCGCGTCACATCCAGGCGTTGCTGCGCGTATCACCCTGCTGCATTGCCGCACGCGATTGCGCAGCAGCGCATGGCCGATGCCTAACGGTGCGCAGGCTCGCCCCGCTCCAGCTTGAACTGCAGGCAGGCGTCGTGAAAGCGCTGCAGATTCGGCGAAAAAAACTTGTCGCGATGCGCGATCAGAAAGAACCGCCGGGTCAGTCGCGGCAGCCCGCCGCTCAGCGGCTTCAACTTCTTCGTTGCGATCAGCTCATCCACAACCCAGCGCGACAGGCAACTCACACCCAGGCCCTGCACCACCATGTTCTTGATCGCTTCCGAGCTGCCGATCTGGCGGGTATCGGACAACGCATGCAGATGCCGCAGCAGCAACTGCTCGACCTCTTCACGCGTGCCCGAGCCTGGCTCGCGCAACAGCCAGTCGGCGTCGCGCAGGTCGGCCAGCGTGACCTTGGGCTGCTTGGCCAACGCATGTCGGCGACCGACCACGACCAGCAGTTCGTCCAGCAACCAGGGCTCCGCACGCAGCTCCGGCAAATGACAAGGCCCTTCGATCAACCCCATGTCCAACTCGAAGTTGGCCACCTTGCGCGCGATCGCGCTGCTATTGGCACTTTCCATATCCACGCGCAGCGCTGGCGCCTGCTTGCGTAGCGCATGCAGCACCAGCGGCAACACATGATTGCCGATCGTCGTGCTGCAACCGATCTTCAAGCGACCTCTAGCGGCAGTGGTGCCCGGTTCGAAACCCGCTTCGATCTCGTGTGCGCCATCGAGCAGCTTGCGCGCCTGCGGCAGCAGCGCGGTGCCGACATCGTTGAGCACCAGGCGTTTGCCGACGCGATCGAATAACTGCGTGCCCAACGCATGCTCCAGCTCATTGAGCGCCGCGCTGGTGGCCGACTGCGACAACGCCACCACCAGCCCGGCACTGGTGGTGCTGCCATGTTGGGCGATGGCGCAAAAGATCTGAAGTTGCCGCAGCGTCAGACGCACAATCTACCTGCCTTACAAGTATTGATTAGAAATATTACCCGTTTTACAGCTATGGACTGGCGCTCGACACTGTTGCCACTGCCCTCCCCATTGCGTCACATGCCGCCATGTCTACCGTCACTGCACTCCCAGTCACCCAGTGGCTGCGCCCCTTCAAAGCACTGTCCGGCCCGCGTGAGGTCATCCGTCAATTCACCCCGAGCTGGTTCGCCGTCACCATGGGCACCGGCATTTTTGCCCTGGCGCTCGGGCAACTGCCGTGGCCTGTTCCAGGCTTGGCGGCGATCGGCGCGCGCCTGTGGATGTGCAACGTTGCGCTGTTTGTCGTCTTCGCGCTGCTGTATGCCGCGCGTTGGGTACTGTTCTTCGATGAAGCCAGACGGATCTTCGGGCACGCCAGCGCGTCGATGTTCCTGGGCACCATCCCGATGGGCCTGGCGACCATCATCAACGGTCTGTTGCTGTACGGCTTGCCACGTTGGGGCAGCGCCGTGCTGCCGCTGGCCGAGGCCCTGTGGTGGGCGGATGTGGCGATGGCCGTGGCTTGCGGAGTGGGCGTGCCGTATCTGATGTTCACCCGGCAGCAGCACCGCATCGAGCAGATGACGGCGGTGTGGCTGTTGCCGGTGGTGGCGGCCGAAGTGGCGGCGGCCAGCGGCGGGCTGCTGGCTCCGCACCTTGCCGATGCAGGCAGCCGCTTCGCGGTGCTGATTGCCAGCTATGCGTTGTGGGCGTATTCGGTGCCGGTGGCGATGAGCATCCTGGTCATCCTGCTGCTGCGCATGGCCTTGCATCAGCTGCCGCCGGCCAGCATGGCGGCATCGAGCTGGTTGTCGCTCGGCCCAATCGCGACCGGTGCGCTGGGCATGCTGGTGATGGGCGCCGACGCCCCGGCGATCTTCGCTGCACACGGGCTGGCCGAGCTCGGGCAGATCGCGGCGGGCATCGGCGTGATCGGCGGCGTGCTGTTCTGGGGCCTAGGCGCCTGGTGGCTGCTGCTGTCGGTGCTGATCACCGCACGCTATTTCCGTGCCGAGGTGCCGTTCAATCTGGGCTGGTGGGGTTTTACCTTTCCACTTGGCGTCTACGCAGTGGCCACCTTGAAACTTGGCGCGCTAGTGCAGCTGATGTTCTTCAATCTGCTCGGCGTCGCCCTGGTGGCCGTGCTTGGTGTGGTCTGGGCAGTCGTCGCAGCCAGGACGCTGGCCGGCGCATATCGCGGCAATCTATTTGTGTCGCCCTGCATTGCGGAACTGCACAGCGAAACGACCGCGCCGTGAGTGGTGCAGTAGGAGTGCTTGATCGATTCGTTGCAATTGGATTTCGGCATCGCTGCGCTGTACCTAGCCGGCGACTAATCGGTCGTACATTGCATGCATTCGACGCCGTGACTGTGAGTACCAAGCAAGCCTGCCAGCGCGCCGGCGCGATCGAATAGCGGGGTGAACTTCGCAGCATCAGTGACGCTGCAACCTTTCGATGGCAGCGTCCGCTTGAACTCACGCACGAGGAAGATGCGCATGCCGTTGATGAGCAACGGCATGCAGTCGTAACGACCACAAGCGCTGACAAGCGCGTCGATCCCTCAACGATCGACCACTACCGGCGCAATGCCGACGGCGTTTTGCGGCGCATGGTCCGGCAGCGATGCCAGTACCGCGCTGCGGAAGCGCGCTGCAAAGGCGGCATCATTGGCCTGATAAAACGCACGCGCATTGGCCGACAGCGTGTCCAGCGCGGCCTGCGGCATGACGAGCGCGGTTTCCACCGCCTGCGCGATGCCCGCTGCGTCCACGTAGTAATACGACGCCAGGCGTCGCTGGCGCACGTCGCCCACCGGAATCAATACGCCATGCTCTGGCTTGACCAGCTCGTTCATCGGCTCGCCATCGGTGGCCAAGGTCACCGCACCCACGCTCAGCGCTTCCATCAGGTAGTGGCCGAAGCCTTCGGCCTCGGAGGGACAGATGTGGAAGAGGTGTGCGTTCTGCAGCCGACGTAACTCGGCATCGTCTAGATAGCGCACGCGGTGATCGATATTCGGCGCCACCACTGGTTTACCGGCAGTCCGCGGGTTTTGCACCACCGTCAGCAGCGGCCACTCCGGATGCTGCTTCCAGGTCTCCAGCAGCACGCGGGTGCCCTTGGCAGTGCTGCGCCCGGCCAGATGGAAAAACGCACGCTGGCGCGGCACCTGCGCATCGTGGCGATCCGGGCTGGTAAAGCCGATGAAACGCGTGGTGCAGCCCAGGCTCTGGAAAATCCGCTCGGCATGGTGGGTCTTGCACAGCACCGCGTCGAATTTCGGCAGCAACGGCAGCCATTTGGGCAGCAGCCATTCCGGATTGGGCACCAGCAGGTTGATCTGCCCCAGCGGCAGGCAGCGCGCATACACACGCTCGGAAAAGATCTGCAGCGGCACCCGCCCGAACAGCGCGCGACTGGCCCATAGCCGCGCTTCGCGCCCGGTGTCCTGCAACCGCTGGCTGGTGAACCCCAGCTCCTGCACGGGCACGCCGCCGGCGCGCAAGGTCTGCGCCATCAGTACCATGTCGCGGGTCAGGCCCACGCCGTTGTCGCGACTGATCACCCGCATCATCGGAAACGCCTTGTCATGCACGCACCCGCCATCGGGATGGCGCAGTGTCGAAGCGATGGTGTCCTGCGTGATGTCCCGTCCCGTCATGTTGCCTTGCACGTGTGCCAATAGTTGACAAATTTGATGTTTATGATGTGGGTTCCAGCCTTGCACCTGCGAGCACCATGTATCCGGTAGCCACCACCCTGCGCGGACCGACCTCCGCGCCACCGACGATGATTCCCATGGACATGCAACAACCCCGCGTTCTTGTGGTCGACGACGACCCGGACCTGCGCAAGCTGATCGGCGAGTTCCTCAGCGCGCATGGCTACCAGGTGGACGTTGCCGAAAACGTGGCGGACATGCGCACGCGCATGGCGCAACGCCGCCCGGACCTCATCGTACTCGACGTGATGATGCCGGGAGAAGATGGGCTGAGCGCAGCGCGCGCCCTGGCCAGCGAACGCGGTTCGCCGGCGGTCATCATGCTCAGTGCGCTGGGCAACGACACCGACCGCATCATCGGCCTGGAAGTGGGCGCCGACGACTATCTGGCCAAACCCTGCAACCCGCGCGAACTGCTGGCGCGGGTGCGCGCCTTGCTGCGCCGCAGCCAAGCCAGCAACGAGCAGGCCGACCAGCGCGGAAACGTCTACGAATTCGCCGGCTGGCGCCTGGACGTGGTGCGCCGCGACCTGCGCGACCCCACCGGCATCTTCATCAATCTCTCCGACGGCGAATTCGCGCTGTTGCGCACTTTCGTCGAGCACCCGCAGCGCGTGCTCAGCCGCGACCAGTTGCTGGACTATGCGCGCGGCCGCGATACCGACGTCTACGACCGCGCCATCGACAGCCAGATCAGCCGCCTGCGCCGCAAGATCAACGAGCGCGTCCATACCGAACTGATTCGCACCGTACGTAATGAAGGCTACATGCTGCTGCCGGGCGTCTCGCGTCTGTGAGTAAACCGGCACGTCGCGGGCTGTCGATCTTTGCCCGCACGTTCGTCCTGCTGGCGGTGGCGCTGCTCACCGCCCAGGCCATCGGCATCGCCCTGCTGGTGATGCGCACCCCCGTCTACGAGCCGCCGGTGCACCCGCCGGAAGTAGTGGCGCTGCTGTCCACGCGCATGCCCGCCGGCACCCAGACCCTCAAGGTGCACGACAGCGTGCAGGTGCCAACAGCGCCGCCTGGCCAGGTGCGCGACGCCTTCGCGGAAATGCTGCTGGCCCACTGGCTGGATGTCGACGCGCAACGCGTGCGGTTCTATCGCAGTGCCGACGACCGCGAGAGCCCGCAGCTTGCCGCGGACCGACCGCGACGGCAGCACGCGGCCAGTGCCGCGGACAGCAACGGTATACGACGGATGTCGCCGGAATGGGCGTCCGGCCGCCCAGCTGGCGACCCGCCGTTCGGCAATGGGCTGCGCATGGACCAGGCGCCGGACGATTGGGAGAGCGAACGCCTCACCCCCGGCGTGCCGCTGCTGGATGGCTTCACCGCCGCCCTGCAGCAGCCCGATGGCCGCTGGCGCACGGTGGAGTCGCCGCGACGGCGGCTGTCGGCTGAGTTCAAGACCCATATCGTGCTGCTGTTCCTGGCCGGCCTGCTCGCCAATGTGCCGCTTGCATGGTGGTTCTCGCGCGCACTGTCGGCGCCGATCAAGCGCTTTGCCGAAGCCGCCGACCGGCTGGGCCGCAATCCCCACGCCGCCGCCTTGCAACGCAGCGGCCCGCCGGAGATCGTCCGCGCCGCCGATTCGTTCAATGCGATGCAGGGGCGTCTGAACCGGCTGATCAACGAACGTACCCACATGGTGGCGGCCATCGCGCACGACCTGCGCACGCCGCTGGCGCGGCTGTCGTTTCGACTGGACGGCCTGCAACCGCCACTGCGCGAAAAGGCGCTGGCCGATATCGACGAAATGAAGGCGATGATTTCCGCGGCGCTGGATTTCATCCAGAACGATCGCCATCGCGGCGAACGCGCGCCGCTGGATCTGCGCCTGCTGGTGGAGAGCGTGGTCGACAACGCCACCGATATCGGCGCCGACGCGGTGCTGCTGCCCGGCCCGACCATCACTCTGGACGGCGACCCGCTGGCATTGCGCCGCGCGCTGATGAATCTGCTCGAAAACGCACTGAAATACGGCAAGTGCGCGCGCCTGCAGCTCACCCGCGATGGCGAAGATGGTGTGTTGTGGATCGACGACGACGGCCCCGGCATCGACCCCACCCAGCGCGAACAACTGCTACTGCCGTTCGTGCGTGGCGAGTCCTCGCGTAACCGTGGTACCGGTGGCATCGGCCTGGGCTTGTCGGTGGCGCACAGCATCGTGCTGGCGCATGGCGGCGACCTGCGCCTGGACAATCGCGCCCATGGCGGGCTGCGCGTAACGGTGCGCCTGCCGTGCATGCCGGAGCGGCGCTGAACGCAGACCGGAACCGACGGGGACAAGGGATCAGCGCGCACGACCAGCAGTGGCCTCATCGCGCGCATCATGGGGCAACGCACTCCGCTGGCGACCAAACTGTCGCGCCGAGCCAAGGTTGGTAACGCGCTCGTCGGTCACCCACGCGGAGAATGTGGGCGACCGTGCGCATCAGGGCACCAGGGTGGAATCAGCACGCAACCAGGGCTTCACTACCGACAGCTAACCGCTCACGCACTGACCCACAGCAACACGCGCCGCATCACGACGCGCAGTTGACCGCACATCACTCAATCAGTACGCAAACTCGCGGAATACACGGTCAATATCGCCGTTCCAGGCGCCGTGATACAGCGCCAGCTTGCGCTCGGCGGCAGTGACGCCGCTTTCGGCAATCTCGGCGATCACGTCGACAAAGCCGGTTTCGTCCTGGCCATCGCCATTCAAGCGCGCGCGTCGGCGCAGGCCTTCGCGGGCGATGTTGACCGCCTCTACCGCCAGGTCGCGCACGGTGCCGTTGCGGAATGGCAGGCCCAGCGCGTGCTTGGGCACGCCGTCGCGCAAGGCGTGGCGTTCGGTCGGGCTGAAATCCTTGACCAGGTCCCAGGCCGCATCGAGCGCGGTCTGGTCGTACAACAGCCCCACCCAGAACGCCGACAACGCGCACAGGCGATTCCACGGGCCGGCATCGGCGCCACGCATTTCCAGATATTTCTTCAGGCGCACTTCCGGAAATGCGGTGGTCATGTGGTCCGACCAGTCGCGCAGCGTCGGCAACGCACCCGGCAATGCCGGCAGCTTGCCTTGCATGAAATCGCGGAAGCTCTGCCCGCTGGCATCGACATAGACGCCGTTGCGATACGAAAAATACATCGGCACATCGAGCAGGTAATCGACGTACCGCTCGTAGCTAAAGCCGTCTTCGAACACGAAATCCAGCATGCCGGTGCGATCGGCGTCGGTATCGGTCCAGATGTGCGAGCGATAGCTCAGGTAGCCGTTGGGCTTGCCCTCGGTGAACGGCGAATCGGCAAACAAGGCGGTGGCGATCGGCTGCAACGCCAGCGACACGCGGAACTTCTGCACCATGTCCGCTTCGGTGGCGTAATCCAGATTGACCTGCACCGTGCAGGTGCGCGTCATCATGTCCAGGCCGAGCGAGCCGACCTTGGGCATGTAGTTCTTCATGATCTGGTAGCGGCCCTTGGGCATCCACGGCATCTGGTCGCGCCGCCACTTAGGCTGGAAGCCCATGCCCAGGAACCCAAGCTGCAACTCGCCGGCGACCTGGGCCACTTCGTCCAGATGGGTGCCGGTTTCCACGCAGGTGTCATGCAGGGTTTCCACCGCCGCGCCGGACAGTTCCAGCTGGCCAGCCGGCTCCAGCGTCACCGAGGCACCGTCGCGCAGCAGCGCGATGGTGTGGCCGTTTTCCTGCACCGGCTCCCAGCCGAAACGGGTCAACCCGGTCAGCAAGGCTTGGATGCCACGCGCGCCTTCGAAGGTGGGCGCGCGCAGGTCATCGAGCTGGAAGCCGAACTTCTCGTGCTCGGTCCCGATCCGCCAGTCCGCACTGGGCTTCTCGCCGGAGGCCAGCACCTGGACCAGTTCCGCGCGTTCGGTAATCGGCGTTTCGGCGACGTGGCTGGGACTCGACAAGGGCAGGCTCGCAAACGTGAAGGGGTGGGACGATGTGGGGATACTTCCCAGCCACCGCAAGGCCCGCACTATACCCGCAGGGCATGCAAGTATTGCCGCCATCGACCGGGTCTGAGATTTCCATCCATGCGCATGCCGCAGGATGAGCCGCAGTGCGCATCACCGCAGTCCACCGCGCCGCCTATGCGCCAGCCGGCCGCAACCGGTACACCGGTCGACCCTGGCGGCCGACAGGCCCGTACCGACCGGCACACACAAAGACGGCGAGCACTGGCTCGCCGTCTTGCATCGCATCAAAGGGACGCGGCCGTGGCGGCCGCCAGGCATCACTCGGCCGCGGGCGTTTCCACACCCAGGCCCAGCCAGCCGCCGACGATGCCGCGCAGTTCGTCCACACCCTGGCGCGATTCGCCGGAGTAGGTCTGCACGGTCACGCTGTCGCCGAAGCGCGAGGTCACTTCCTTCTTCACCTTCTGCAGGGTCTGCATCTGCTGGCCACGGCCGAGCTTGTCGGCCTTGGTCAGCAAACCGTGCGCGGGCAGGCCGCGTTCGGCGGCGTAGCCGAGCATCTGCAGATCGTAATCCTTGAGCGGATGGCGGATGTCCATCACCACCACCAGGCCGCGCAGCGCCTCGCGGGTGCGGAAATAGCGGTCGATGAAGGCCTGCCAGTGTGCCTGCAGGTCCTGCGGCACCTTGGCGTAGCCGTAACCGGGCAGATCCACCAGATAGCGCTCGGGCTGGATCTGGAAGAACACCAGCTGCTGGGTGCGGCCGGGGGTCTTGGACACGCGAGCGAGCGCGTTCTGGCGGGTCAGCGCATTGAGTGCGCTGGATTTTCCGGCGTTGGAGCGGCCGGCGAAGGCCACCTCGTAACCGCCATCGTCGGGCAATTGCCGGGCGTTATGGGCGGACAGGTGGTAGCGGGCTTGTTCGATAAGGAGCGACATCTCACTAGGATCGCACGTTCGGGCCCGGCGGTTTTGCTGCACTGTTCGTTGACCCTGGCGCAAAGGCGTGTCGATAATCCAAGCATGCCTGCCACTGCCAGCACCCAACGCGCGCGGGCCGGGTCCATACGGAGCTTTAGCTGATGCGCCATGCTCGTGTGCTAGTCCTCACCGCCCTCGCCGTGCCGGTCATTGCCGCCGTGGCGTTTGCGCAATCGGCGGTCACGCCGATCCCCGATCCACCGCCCGTGCGCGTTGCGCCGCTGGAGGTGGATCTGGCCAAGACCACCTGGGGCGATGCCAAGGCCGGGCAGACAAAGGCGGCCGCCTGCGCCGCCTGCCACGGCCCCGACGGCAATCCAGCGGTAGCCATGTACCCGCGCATCGCCGGGCAAACCGAGCGCTACGTTGCGCATCAGGTGGCCCTGATCGCCAGCGGCGAGCGCAATAGCGGGATGTCGGCGGTGATGGTGCCGTTCGTCAAGGACCTCACCGCGCAGGACATGCGCGACCTGGGCGCCTACTTCGCCACCCAGAAGGCATCCGCCGGGGTCGCCGACGACGCAGTGATCGCCGAGGGCCCGTATCAGGGCATGAAGTTCTACGAGGTCGGCGAAAAGCTCTACCGCGGTGGCGACATCGCGCGCGGCGTCCCCGCCTGCATGGCGTGCCACGGCCCGTCCGGTGGCGGCAATCCGGGCCCGGCGTATCCGCGCCTGGGTGGCCAGCATGCCGACTACGTGGCGCGGCGCCTGAAGGACTACCAGGCCGGCACCACCCAGGAGCGCAATCCGGCGCTGTTCAATATCATGGCGCAGGTGGCACGCCCGCTGAGCGAGCAGGAGATCCAGGCGCTGTCCAGCTATCTGCAAGGTCTGCACGACCGCGCCGACGATGCCGCCGCTGCACAGACGCCTGCCGGGACACCGGCGCGCTCATGAGCTGAGGCGCCCACCTGCTCCACCGTGTCACGACGCCGGTCCCGCGACCGGCGTCGTCGTTTCCCGCCCCCTCTTGAGATCCCCACGGAGCCTGCATGAATCTGCTTTCCCGCCTGTCCCTGCTGTTGTTGATCCTGGTGCCACTGGTGGCCTGCGCCGCCGACAAGACGGCGCCGCCGGTCGAAGGCGAGGACTACACCCTGATCGACGGCGGCCAGCCGTATGCGCCGCTGGCCGGCAAGGTCGAAGTGGTGGAAGTGTTCGGCTACACCTGCCCGCATTGCGCGCACTTCGAGCCGACGCTGGAAGCCTGGGCGGCCAAGCAACCGTCCTACGTGCGCTTCACCCCGGTGCCGGCAGCCTTTGGCGGGTTCTGGGACGCATTTGCGCGCGCGTACTTCGCCGCCGACATCCTCGGCGTGGCCAAGCGCAGCCACCGCGCCATGTTCGACGCCATCCACGAAAAGCAGAGCGTGCCTTCCCAGAACGTGGCACCGGAAGAACTGGCGGCGTTCTACGCCGACTACGGCGTGCCGCAGCAGCGCTTCGTCGAGACCTACAAGAGCCAGGCGGTGGACGCCAAGCTGGATGCCGCGCGCGACTTCGCCAAGCGCAGCAAGCTGCCTGGCACCCCGGCCATCATCGTCAACGGGCGCTATCTGATCGGCGCGCGCAATTACCCGGACATGCTGCGCGTGGCCGACTACCTCATCGCCCGCGAGCACGCCGCAGCTGCCAAGCGCTGAACCGCGTAACCGCCACCGACGGCGGCCCGTGGCATCATGCGCCCCGCGGCCGTCCGGCCCTTTCCTCGCCCCACGCTGGAGATCCAATCCGATGAAGACCCGCTTCGCCCTGACGCTGATGGCGCTGCTGCCGATCCTGGTCGCCTGCAAGGCCCAGGACGGCTCGTCCGACACCGCACCTGCCGCCGCTACGCCGGCTGCCGGGACGGCGTCTGCACCTGCCGCTGCCCCGGCTGCCGATCCGGCCGCCCCGCCTGCGGTTGGCGAAAGCGCCACCACGCCGCCGGCCGCCGCGCCCAGCGCCGCTCCGCGCGCACCGAACGGCCCCGAGCCGGTCGCCGGCACCGACTATGTGGACATCCAGGCAGCCCAGCCGTACCAGCAGGCTGCCGGCAAGATCGAAGTGGCCGAGGTGTTCGGTTATGTCTGCCCGGCCTGCAACGCGTTCCAGCCGCTGATCGGGCCGTGGAAGGCCGGCCTGCCGTCGGACGTGCATTTCGTCTACGTCCCGGCGATGTTCGGTGGCCCGTGGGATGACTATGCGCGCGCGTTCTACGCCGCCGAGACGCTGGGCGTGCAGGAAAAGACCCACGAAGCGCTGTACAAGGCCATCCACGTCGACCAGACCCTCAAGGGCGAGCGCGGCAAGGATTCGGTGCAGGACATCGCCGCGTTCTACGCCAAGTACGGCGTGGACCAGAAGACTTTCATCGACACCATGAGCAGCTTCGGCGTCTCGGCCAAGACCAACCGCGCCAAGCAGTTCGCTACCCGTAGCCAGATCACCGGCACGCCGTCGCTGATCGTCAACGGCAAGTACCTGGTCAAGGGCAAGAGCTTCCCGGACATGCTGCGCATCGCCGATCACCTGATCGCGCGCGAACGCGCCACGCTGGCCAAGTGATCGAGGCGACCGCCGCATCGTGAACGCTTCGGACTCGCGCACCCTGCGGGTGCTGACCGCCAATATCCAGGCCGGCTCCAGCACCCGCCGTTACAGCGACTACGTCACCCGCAGCTGGTCGCACGCGTTACCGCTGGGGGCCAAACGCACCAGCCTGGACAGCATCGCCAAGCTGGCCGGCGACCGCGACATCGTCGGCCTGCAGGAGGCCGACCCGGGCAGCCTGCGCTCGGGCTTCACCAACCAGACCCACTATCTGGCCGAGCGTGCCGGCTTCCACTACTGGAGCCACCAGCCCAACCGCCGCATGGGTGGGGTGGCGTCCAGTGCCAACGGCTTGCTGAGCAAGCTGGAACCGCTGGAAGTCCAGGACCACGCCCTGCCCGGCCGCATCGGCGGGCGCGGCATCCTGCTGGCCAAGTTCGGGCAAGGCCGCGATGGGCTCGCGGTTGCGGTGGCGCATCTGTCGCTGGGCGCCAATTCGCGCATGGCCCAGTTGGCCTTCATCGCCGAGCTGCTGTCCGAGCATCCCAACGCGATGCTGATGGGCGACTTCAACTGCGTGGCCGACCGTCCAGAGATGCAGGCGTTGTATCGGCATACCCGATTGCAGCCGCCGAGCTGCGTGGTGCACACCTTCCCAAGCTGGCGCCCGGACCGGGCGATCGACCATATCCTGGTCAGCGACAGTCTGGTGATCGAGCACACCGAAGCGATTCCTGCCGCGTTCTCCGATCATCTGGCAGTGGGCATGGACATCCGCGTTCCGCTACAGTTGCTGCGCTAGCGCACGCAAAGTGCCGACGGGTTCGCACTGGCGAACTCGACCGACGACACCCCCTAGACACCGCCTGTGCGATAACGCAGGCGGTTTTTCGTTGGGAGCACGTCACGTGATACGCATCCTATGAGTGCGTCGGTATGAGTGCAGTCGAACCGCAGCCGTTGCCGGTGCGCACCTTGCGGCCGGTGTTTTTGTTGGCGGCGACGGTGGTGTGCACATTCGCCTTGCTGGTGGCGCTGTTTCCGCTGGACGCAGGCCGCGTGCTGCTGGATGCGCAGACCTGGGCCTCGCGCAATGTCGGTTGGTACTACCTGCTGGCGATGACGCTGTATCTGGTGTTCGTGCTGGGCACTGCGCTCTCCAGTTACGGCAACATCAAGCTCGGCGCCGATCACGACGAACCGGAATTCAGCTATCTCTCCTGGGCCGGCATGTTGTTCGCGGCCGGTATCAGCATCACGCTGTTCTTCTTCTGCGTCTCCGAACCACTGACCCATTATCTGCAGCCGCCTCAAGGTGGCACCGGCAGCGGTGAAGCGTCCGCACGTCAGGCCATGCAATTGCTGTTTCTGCATTGGGGCCTGCACGGCTGGGGCGTGTTCGCGCTGGCGGCCATGGCGCTGGCGTATTTCGCCTTTCGCCACAACCTGCCGCTGGCATTGCGCTCGGCGCTGTATCCACTGATCGGCAAGCGCATCAACGGGCCGATCGGCTACACCGTGGATGCGCTGGGCATTGTGGCAACGGTGTTCGGCATCGGCGCAGACATGGGCTTTGGCGTGCTGCATCTCAATGCCGGGCTGAGCACCTTGTTCGATGTGCCGCATACGCATTGGGTGCAGGTCGCGCTGATCGTGGCGATGATGGGCGCGGCGATTGTGGTGGCGGTGTCCGGCGTCGAAAAAGGCGTGCGCTGGATGTCGGACATCAACATGCTGCTGGCGATCGCGCTGCTGTTGTTCATGCTGTTTGCCGGCCCAACGCAATATCTGCTCAATGCGTTGATGCAGAACCTGGGCGACTACCTGGGCAGCGTGGTCGGCAAGAGTTTCGACGTCTATGCCTATGGCGGCCGTGCCGACTGGTTGGGCAACTGGACGGTGTTCTACTGGGCGTGGTGGATCGGCTGGGCACCCTTCGTCGGCTTATTCATCGCGCGCATTTCGCGCGGCCGCACCATTCGCGAATTCGTGCTGGGCGTGTTGCTGATCCCGCTGGGATTCACCCTGGCGTGGTTGTCGATCTTCGGCAATAGCGCGCTGGATCAGTTGCTGCACCATGGCCAGGGCGCATTGGCGCAACAAGCCATCGATGCGCCGCAGACGGTGCTGTACTCGCTGCTGCAAAACTACCCGTGGAGCCGCACCGTAATCACGGTGACGGTGGCGATCAGCTTTGTGTTCTTTGTCACCTCTGCCGACTCCGGCACCGTGGTGCTGTCCACGCTGTCCTCGCACGGCGGCGAGCCGCACGACGACGGCCCGCGCTGGCTGCGCGTGTTCTGGGGCGTGCTGACCGCCGTGGTCACTGCAGGTTTATTGCTGGCCGGTAGCATGGACGCGCTGAAATCGGCGGTGGTATTGGCATCTCTGCCGTTTTCTGCGGTACTGCTGCTGATGGCGTGGGGCCTGTCGCGCGCGCTGAGCGAAGAATCGCAGCGCAAACGTGCGCAGCTCTACAGCCCCAGCCCGCTCATCGGGCAATCGCGTCATCACGGTGGCTGGCGCCAGCGCCTGGGCCAGGCGATGCACTTCCCTGCGCGCGATGAGGTCTACCGCTTCATGCACGACCAGGTGCGCCCGGCGATCGAAGCGGTGGCCGCGCAGTTGCAGGAAGAAGGCTGGAAGGTCAGCAGCCGGGTCGACGACGGCGACATGGAAATCAGCGTCGATCATGGCGAACAACAAGGCTTCCGCTACCAGGTGGTGATGCGCGGATATCTCACTCCGTCGTTCGTGGCGCAGCGTTTCCGCAACCAGCGCTATTACCGCGCCGAAGTCTATCTGTACGAAGGCAGTCAGGACTACGACCTGGTCGGCTACAGCCGCGAACAAATCATCAACGACATCATCGATCAATACGAGCGTCACCTGCAGTTTTTGCACCTCACGCGTTGAGTTGCATCGCTGCGGCGACCGTCCCAAGGAGGTTTGTCATGCCACGTTTCCCCGACCAGCTGCTGTACATCGGCGGCCGATATGTTCCCGCCCGCGGCGGCCACACGTTCGAAGTGATCAACCCCGCCACCGGCGAAGTGCTGGCCAATGTGCACAACGCTGGCGCCGACGATCTGGACGCCGCGGTCGATAGCGCCAAGGCCGGCCAACGCGTGTGGGCAGCGCTGACGACGGTGGAGCGCTCGCGCATCCTGCTGCGCGCGGTGGCATTGCTGCGCGAGCGCAACGACGCGCTGGCCGAGCTGGAGACGCTCAATACCGGCAAGCCGCTGAGCGAAACGCGCAGCGTGGACATCGTCACCGGCGCCGACGTGCTGGAATACTACGCCGGCGTATCGCAGGCGCTGCAAGGCGTGCAGGTGCCGTTGCGCGAAGGCAGCTTCTTCTACACGCGGCATGAGCCGCTGGGCGTGGTCGGCGCGATCGGTGCGTGGAATTACCCGATCCAGATCGCACTGTGGAAGGCCGCGCCCGCGCTGGCGGCTGGCAATGCAATGATCTTCAAACCCAGCGAAGTGACGCCACTCACCGCACTCAAGCTGGCCGAAATCTTCACTGAAGCCGGCCTGCCCGATGGCGTGTTCAACGTGCTGCCCGGTGACGGCGCCAGCGTGGGCACCGCACTTACCGAACACCCGCAGATCGAGAAGATCAGCTTCACCGGCGGCACCGCGACCGGGCGCAAGGTGATGGCCAGCGCATCGAGTTCGTCATTGAAAGACGTGACCATGGAGCTGGGCGGCAAATCGCCGTTGATCGTGTGCGCCGATGCCGATCTGGATCTGGCCGCCGACATCGCGATGATGGCCAACTTCTACAGCTCCGGGCAGGTGTGTACCAACGGCACCCGCGTATTCGTGCCGCGTGCGCTGCGTACCGCCTTCGAAGCACGGCTGCTGGCACGCGTGCAACGCATCCATATCGGCGACCCGCTCGATACGAACACGACGTTTGGCCCGATGGTCAGCGCCGCGCACATGCAGCGCGTGCTGGACTACATCGACCAGGGCAAGGCCGAAGGTGCGCGCCTGCTCTGCGGCGGCGAGCGGCTACGCGACGGTGCGCTGGCGCACGGCTATTACGTGGCACCGACGATCTTCAGCGATTGCACCGACGTGATGGCGATCGTGCGCGAGGAAATCTTCGGGCCGGTACTGAGCCTGCTCACCTACGACGACGAAGACGAAGCGGTGACCCGTGCCAATGCCACCACGTACGGGTTGGCCGCCGGATTGGTCACGCCCGATCTGGCGCGTGCGCACCGGCTGATCCATCGTCTGGAAGCGGGCATCTGCTGGATCAATACCTGGGGCGAGTCGCCTGCACCCATGCCGGTGGGCGGTTACAAGCAGTCCGGCGTGGGGCGCGAAAATGGCCTGGCGACCCTGCAGGCGTATACGCGCACCAAGTCGATACAGGTCGAGCTGGAACGCTACGCATCGGTGTTTTAAGCGGCCTACGCCGCAACGCACGCGATCGATGGATGCGTGCGTTGCGCCCGACACACGCGCTGCGTGCACCGGCACGTTGCCGCGCACAGAACAACGACTGCGCAGTGCCTTGACTGCCGCTGCACCGCACACGCATCAGGAGACCACCATGCAACGCGAATACGACTACATCATCATCGGCGCCGGCTCGGCAGGCAACGTGCTGGCTGCACGTCTGACCGAAGACCTCGGCGTGACGGTGCTCCTGCTCGAAGCGGGCGGGCCGGATTACCGGCTGGATTTCCGTACCCAGATGCCGGCCGCACTCGCGTTTCCGCTGCAGGGCCGCCGCTATAACTGGGCCTATGAAACCGAGCCGGAGCCGCATATGGACAACCGGCGCATGGAATGCGGGCGCGGCAAAGGCCTGGGCGGTTCGTCGCTGATCAATGGCATGTGCTACATCCGCGGCAACGCGCTCGACTTCGACCACTGGGCCAAACGCCCGGGTCTGGAAGACTGGAGCTACCGCGACGTGCTGCCCTACTTCCGCAAGGCCGAGACGCGCGACATCGGCGCCAACGATTATCACGGCGGCGAAGGCCCGGTGAGCGTGGCCACGCCGAAGAACGACAACAACGTGCTGTTCCACGCGATGGTCGATGCCGGCGTGCAGGCAGGCTATCCGCGTACCGACGATCTCAATGGCTACCAACAGGAAGGCTTCGGGCCGATGGACCGCACCGTGACGCCACAGGGTCGTCGTGCGAGCACGGCGCGTGGCTATCTGGACATGGCAAAGCCGCGCGATGGCCTGCACATCGTCACCCACGCCACCACCGATCGCATCCTGTTTGCCGGCAAGCGCGCGATCGGCGTGCATTACCTGGTCGGCAACAGCAGCGAGGGCATCGATGCGCATGCACGCCGCGAAGTGCTGGTCTGTGCCGGCGCCATCGCTTCACCGCAGCTGTTGCAGCGCTCCGGCGTCGGCGCACCGGATCTGCTACGCGCACTCGACGTCCAGCTGGTCCACGACCTGCCCGGCGTCGGCCAGAATCTGCAGGATCATCTGGAGGTCTATATCCAGTACGCCTGCACCAAACCGGTGTCGTTGTATCCGGCGCTGCAATGGTGGAACCAGCCCGCGATTGGCGCCGAGTGGCTGTTTGCCGGCACCGGCACCGGCGCCAGCAATCAGTTCGAAGCCGGCGGCTTTATCCGCACGCGCGACGAGTTCGACTGGCCCAACATCCAGTACCACTTCCTGCCGGTGGCGATCAATTACAACGGTAGCAATGCGGTGAAGGAACATGGGTTTCAGGCGCATGTCGGCTCGATGCGCACGCCCAGCCGCGGGCGCGTGCACGCCAAGTCGCGCGACCCGCGCCAGCATCCGTCCATCCTCTTCAACTACCAGTCCACCGATCAGGACTGGCAGGAATTTCGCGATGCGATCCGCATCACCCGCGAGATCATCTCGCAGCCCGCGCTGGACCCTTACCGCGGACGCGAGATCAGTCCCAGCGCCGATTGCAAGACCGACGCCGAGCTGGACGCGTTTGTGCGCTCGCGGGCGGAAACCGCGTATCACCCGTCGTGCTCGTGTGCGATGGGCACCGATGACATGGCCGTGGTAGATGGACAAGGCCGCGTGCATGGGATGGAAGGCCTGCGCGTCATCGATGCCTCGATCATGCCGCGCATCATCACCGGCAACCTCAACGCGACCACGATCATGATCGCCGAGAAGATCGCCGACCGCATGCGGGGACGTGCGCCATTGGCGCGCAGCACGGCCGATTACTACATCGCCGGCGACGCGCCGGTGCGTCGATAACGATCGGCCACGATTGAAGGCTGCGGATGCCCGGGTGCGTTCTGACGCGTCGCGCATCCGCAGCCCATCGCAAGCATTGCGCCATCGTCGAAACAGGCGCCTTGCCATGACGGGCAAGCCACGCTGCGCCACCGCGCAATAGCCCCAGTCGCGCGGTGCCATCGCCCCACACGCGTGGGATATGCTTCGAGCATGAACTCGGACATCCACCCGGAAGCCGCCATCGCGCCCGGCTATCTGGCCAACCATGCCGCGCGCGTCTTTAATCGCAGTGTCGACGCGCGCCTGCGCGAACACGGGCTGACGCTTGCGCTGATTGCACCGTTGCTGCTGCTGTCGTGGAAAGGCCCGATGCTGCAGCGGGACCTGGTGCGCCACTCCGCAGTGAAGCAGCCTGCGATGGTGGCGCTGTTGGACAAGCTCGAAGCGATGGCGCTGATTGCGCGCGAGGCGTTGTCCAGCGACAAACGCGCCGCCACCGTTCGGCTGACCGATGCCGGTCAAGACGCCGCTGCCACCGGGCGCACCGCGCTGCTTCACTTCAATGCCGTCGGCGTCTCGGGCTTTTCCAACGAAGAAGCCGCGCTGCTGACCGTTCTGCTTGGCCGACTGATCGACAATCTGGAAACCGCCGCAAGCGAATAGCATCACGCATGATATTTAAGTATCATGCGTGATATAAATTCACTGCAGGAGCGGCACCATGGCCCGTCGGATTCTCATCAGTGGCGCAAGCGTCGCCGGGACCACTGCGGCATGGTGGCTCGATGCTTATGGAGTCGAGGTCGACGTCGTCGAACGCGCGCCGGCGTTTCGTGATGGCGGCCAGAACGTCGACGTGCGCGGCAATGCGCGCGAGGTGCTGCGCCGCATGGGACTGGAGGCGCGTGCATTCGAACGTAGCACCAAGGAACTCGGCACCGATTGGGTGAGCGAAGACAATCGCGTCATTGCGCGCTTCAAGGCAGACGAGTCCGACACCGACGGCGGGCCCACTGCCGATCTGGAAATCCGTCGCGGCGACCTCGCGCGCATCCTGTATGACGCCAGCCGCGAGCGCGTGCCCTACCGCTTCGGCGACAGCATTTGCGACCTCGCGCAGGACCAGGACGGCGTCGACGTCACCTTCCACAGCGGCCACTCCGCACGCTACGACGCTGTCATCGTCGCCGAAGGCGTTGGTGCGCACACGCGTGAGCTGGTGTTTCCCGGCGAGAACGTGCCGTACTGGATGGACATGACCATTGCGTACTTCAGCATCCCCCGACTCCCGCACGACAGTGCCTATGCCAGGCAATACAACACGGTGGGTGGGCGCGGCGCGACGTTGAAGCCTGCCCTGGACGGCAAGCTGGGCGCCTATCTCGGCCTGCAGAAGCGGCCCGAGGGCGAGAACGCATGGAGCCTGGAGCGGCAACGGCACTACATGCAAGCGCAATTTGCCAACGATGGCTGGGAATTCCCGCGCATTCTCGAGGCGATGAAGGATGTCGACGATTTCTACTTCGAGGTATTGCGACAGGTGCGCATGCCGCGCTGGTCCGCCGGCCGGGTAGTGTTGACCGGCGATGCCGCGTGGTGTCCCACATCGCTATCGGGCATCGGCACGACGCTGGCGATGGTGGGCAGCTATGTATTGGCGGGCGAACTTGCCCAGGCCAGCGCACCGACGCAAGCGTTTACGCACTACGAACGGATCATGCGCCCGTTCGTCAAAGAGGGGCAGAACGTTCCCAAGATCGTCCCTCGTCTGCTCTGGCCGCACTCCGCCGTTGGACTGACGCTGCTGCGCGGCGCGATGCGCCTGGCTGGCACCCCGCTTGTCCGACGCGTCATCAACAACCGCTTTGCGCGCGATTCCAACAGCATCGCCTTGCCGGACTATCGGCAGCTAGAGCCGCGCTGAAACAGTCGTTGTCGCGAATCGACGACAACGACTGCACGACCACGCGCTCACACCGCTGCGATACGCAGGCAACCGGCACCTGCGCATCACCTGCCATAACCATGTGTGGTGCGACGACCACTCATCTGTGTCGCCGCGATCACCCAATCAGCCTGCGTGGTTCTCACTGAAGAACCACGCAGCATCCGGCCGCCCTAGAACTTCAAATCCACACGCGCATACCAGAAGCGCCCACCGGGAATGTCGTAAGTGGATGCGTCATAGCCGTTGAGCGAGCACGACAGGCAGAGCGGAGGATCTTTGTCGAACACGTTGTTCAAGCCAGCCGTGAGTTGCAGCCCCTTGAGCCAATCGACGCGATACCCCACCTGCGCATCGTGATAGGTGATCGCGTCCAGCCGATTGGTACCCATGGCAGGATCGGAGCACACCGCAAATTCCACCGCATCGCCGCATTGCTCGGTGAGCTTGGAGATGTGGCGCGCCGTCCACGATGCGGTCCAATTACCCAACGACCAATCCAGCACGGCATTGCTGGTCCACTCGGGAATCGCACTGTCGACCACTTCGATGCCTGGCCCCTGCGGCTGCCGCTGTCCAGCCGCACCCAGTGCTTCGTAACGACCCACGAAGGTGTTTTGCCACGACAACTTGAAGCGGCCGAACGCGCTTTCCGGCAGCGTCCAGAACAGATCCACATCCCAACCATCGGTTTTGATCGAGCCCAGATTGGTCAGCCGGTTGTTGAAGGCATTGATGCCGCCGGTGGACGCGCGCCCGATGCCGTCGCAGTACAGCGCATCCAGCGTGTCCACGCACAGATCCAGCTGCGTCTGCGCATTGATGGCCTGGATCGCGCCGTCGACATGATGGCGATAGAACGTCACTTCCATGTCCAGCCGGTCGGACCAGCTGGCGTTGCTGGCAAAGCCCGGGCTGAACACAAAGCCGGCGCTGAAGCTGCGCGAACGCTCCGGGTCCAGCTGCTCGTTGCCGCCGGTGGTCACCGAGATCTGCTGGTTGGCCTGCTGGTAACCGCCCGGCACGCCCAGTGCGGCGCAGTTGGCCGCACTGCCGCGCGGGGCGGTGCCGCCCAGGCCGATCGAGCAGGGATCGGACAATTGCAGATCGGCGCGCGCGGCCGAACCGAACAGCTCGCCGATGGTCGGTGCACGGAAGCCTTCGGCGTAGCTGGTCCGCAACACCAACTCGTCGGTGACCTGCCAACGCAGGCCGTACTTGGGCGTGAATTCGCCGCCGAAGGTGGAGTAGTCCGAATAGCGACCGGCGATATTCAGATCGAGTTTGTCGCCCAACGACGAGTTGGCGAAGATCGGAATATTGAGCTCGAGATACGCCTCGTTGACGTCGTAGCTACCGGAGGTCGGCAACGACGGCACGCCGTTGTAGCGGCCGGCCACGGTGAGCGGATCGGGCTGATATGAGCCTTCGTACTTGCGGTATTCGTAGCCGCTGGCAAACGATACCGCGCCGCCCGGCAGCGGGAACAATTCGCTGCTGAGGTTGGCAGTGAACAGGCTCAATTCGTTCTGGCTGCGGTCGCGCACCACCGGCTGGATCCAGCGCAACATGTCCGGCGTGATGCTGCCCGCGCCGCTGAAGATATCCAGCGGCACGCAGCCAGCCACCGCCGCGCATGCAGCCGGATCGCCCAACGCCAGATTGATGTTGAACAGGTTGTAGCTGCCGTAGTTGGTCTGCTCGGCCTTGTTCTTGCTGTACATGCCGTTGACGTCCCAATACCAGGTGCGCGCGGCCGCTTCGAAGGTGCCCACCAGCCCGGTGCCGAAGTACTGCGTATCCACCTGCTGCTCGTAGCGACGCGGCCCGCCTTCCACCGGACGCCGGCCGATCTGGATCAGGTTGGTGGCCGAATTCAGATCGAAGCCGAACGGATTGAACGGATTCAAGCCGGAAATCACGATGTTGTCGGCGAGCGGATTGCCGGTGCCGGCATCGGGGCCGAGAAAGATCGGCTCCGGCGCGGCCTGGTTGGTCGACTCGCGCCGATTGCCCAACGCCTTGACGTACCACTGCACGTCGTCGTTGAAGTAATAGCGGAATTGCGCAAACACGCCCTTGCGCTCGGACGGTGTCAGCAGCAGGTTCTGCTCGGCAAAGTTGTAGCGGTCTGCGGTGCCGAAGCAGTGGTAGTCGTCGCTGCGCGTGCAGCCAGCGCTGCCGTCGTATTGCGGCGTGCCGACGCCGGCATTGGGGGTGAGGTTCTGGCGCGCGCCGGTCGTGGGGTCGACGAACTGAAAGCGCCCATCCGGTGTGGCCGAGCTGCCGAAGGTCAGCCCGGTGCCCGGGATCGGAAAGCGTGCCTGCGCACGGTCGCGCGCATAGATCGGGTCCTGCTTGACGTAGCTGGCGCCTAAAAACAGGCTGAAATCCTCACCGCTGGTGCCCCAGGCCAGATCCACGCCCTGGTTGGCGCCATCGCCCTTGCCGTACTGGCCGTAGTTGAGCGTGACCTGTGCACCGTCGAAGCTGCGCCGGGTGATGATGTTGACCACGCCGGCAATCGCATCGGAACCGTATAACGACGAGGCGCCATCTTCGAGCACTTCGATGCGTTCGACGATCGCCAGCGGAATGGTATTGAGGTCGGTCGACGAGCCCACACCCGAGGCGGACGACTCGTTGACCCAGCGGATGCCATCGACCAGCACCAGCACGCGCTTGGAGCCGAGGTGGCGCAGATCCACCTGCGCCGAACCCGCGCCCACGCCGCCGCCGTCGGGCGGAAAGCCGAAATTGCCGGACGAATTGAACTTGGCGTTGAGCGCCGAACCGGACGCGGTGAGTTCCTGCAGCACTTCGCCGATCGAGGTCAGGCCGGTGCGCTCGATGTCGGCGCGGTTGAGCGTCTGGATCGGCACCTGGCCTTGCAGCTCGGCAGTCCTGATGCGGGTGCCGGTGACTTGCACGCTATCGAGCGTGCGCGTACCGGGGGTCGCCTCGGGCTGTTGCGCCCAGGCCAGCGTGGGAATCAGACACAACGACAACTGCACGGCCAGGCATGACCGAGACGGGCCAATCAGACGCTTCATCCTTTCTCTCTCCAGAAGGATCTTTAAGTGTCCGCACGCCCCCGTGCCCTGCGGTCCGGCCCAAGTTGTAAACGAAACCTTAACGCACCGCAATCTGGCGGTGCAGCACTGCGATGCGCGTCGCAGTGCATGGTGTGAGCGCAGATGCCGATAGAAACGCGCAAGCGCATCGTCCAGACGACGAACGCACAGCGGCATCGATAGGCCGCATGCTGTCAGGCGCGATGCGTATTCACTCAAGCGCTCAGGCGTGCTTCGGTATAGTCGCGCGATGACTTATTTCCCGCGTCTTGCCACTGTTTTCGTCGGCCTGTTGTGCCTTGGCAGCACTGCGCTGCATGCGCAAAGCCTGGATCCGCAATTGACTGCCATGCGCGATGCGATCGCCGCCGCAGAGCGCGGCCAATCCGATCCCGCACAGCTCTCTGCATTGAGCCGCCATCCGCTGTACGGCTGGCTGGAGTACGCCACGCTCAAGCGCAACATCGACAACGTCTCCAACGCGCAGGCGCAGGGGTTCTTGCAGCGCTACGCAGGCCAGCCAGTGGCCGAGAGTTTCCGTAGCACCTGGTTGCCGGCGGTCGCGCGCCGCCAGGACTGGCCCACGTTACTGGCCAACTGGAAGACCACCGATAACGTAGGGCTGCGCTGCGCGCAGCTGACCGCGCGCCAGGCCACCGGCAAGCTGGACGCACAGTGGAGCCGCGATGCGCTCACCCTGTGGCGCAACGGCAAGGCGTTGCCGGATGCGTGCGAGTCGGTGGTGGCGGGGCTGGAGTCGCGCGGCGAACTCACCCCGGCACTGCGCTGGGAGCGTGTGGAAGCCGCTGCCGATGCGCAGCTGCCTGCAGTGATGCGTGCGGCGGCGCGTGGCTTGCCGGCGGCTGATCTGGCACTGGCCACCGATTACGCTACCTTTCTCGACAAGGTCCACCCGCGTGCACTGGGTTGGCCAAAGACCGAGCGCAGCCGCAACATCGCCGTCGATGGCCTGGCCAAGCTGGCCAAGACCGACCCGGATGCCGCCGAGCAACAGTTGCCGCAGTTCGCCAGCGCGTTGGGTTTCAGCGACGCGCAGCGCGGGCAGGTGCTGTATCAGATTGCGTTGTGGACGGTGGCGTCCTACCTGCCGGATTCAGCGCGCAGGCTCAACGCGGTGCCCGATGCGGCCTACGACGAGCGCCTGCACGAATGGCGCACGCGCGAGGCGATGTCACGTGGCGATTGGCCTGCAGCCTTGGCCGCCATCCGCAAGATGCCGGCCAGCCAGCGCGCCGATTCGCGCTGGCAGTATTTCGAAGCGCGCCTCACCGAGAAGACCGGTTCGGCGGCGGCAGCACAGCCGTTGTATCGCGCCGCTGCGCAGTCGCCCACCTTCCACGGCTTCCTGGCCGCCGACCGCCTGCAGCAGCCATATCGGCTGTGCCCGTGGGAGCCCAAGGACAGCCCGCAGGCCAAGGCCGCAGTGGCGCGCGACCCGGCATTGACCCGTGCAATTGCGTTGTTCCAGATCGATCGCCCCGGCTGGGCGGTGGCCGAGTGGAACGATGCCGCCAGCCGCTTCGACGACACCCAGCGCCGCCTTGCAGTGGAGGTAGCCAGCGACAACGGCTGGTTCGACCGCGCGGTGTTTGCGCTCGGCAAACAGCCGGACGAGCAACGGTTGTATGCGCTGCGTTTCCCGCTACATCACGATGAAAGCATTCGCCGCGAGGCCGCCAAGAACGCCATCGATCCGGCCTGGGTCGCTGCAGAGATCCGCGCCGAAAGCATCTTCAATCCACGTGCGCGTTCGCCGGCCAATGCGATGGGCCTGATGCAGGTATTGCCCGGCACCGGCGCGGCAGTGGCCAAGGGCATCGCCCTGCCCGGCTACGCGGGTGCCGCCAGTCTGTACGAGCCGGATACCAACATCGCCATCGGCACCGCGTACCTGCGCCAGTTGCTCAATACCTATGGCCTGCCGTATCTCACCATCGCCGCGTACAACGCCGGACCCGGCCCGACCGGCCGCTGGCAATCGCAACGGCCGGGCTTCGAACCGGACTTCTGGATCGAGACCATCAGCTACAAGGAAACCCGCGAGTACGTTGCGCGTGTCCTGGCCTTCAGCGTGATCTACGACTGGCGCCTCAACGGCGACATGCTGCCGCTGAGCGACCGACTGATGGGCAAGCTGGTGGACAAGCGTCAAAAGCCGGTGTGCACGCCGGGCCAGAGCGCGAACAACGCAGCGCAGGACTGAATGCACTTTTGCCGACGCGTCCTGCCGCTTGCTGAGGCGGGCGCGCCTGCGCCGTTGCGTCTGTTCTCAGCCATGGGTTAGTTGAAGTGCGATGCCCTGGCCGCTTGCGGGCCGCTTCCGGGCCGCATCGCGAATCGGTCTTTGGACGCGTGGCGGCAGCGTGCTATCGCGTCTTGGCTTCGCTGACGACCCCTAAGCAGGACATCCAGACCTCGATCGGCACATCGTGCAAACGCACAACGCCCGCATCGCTGCGGGCGTTGTGTGATGACGAACAGTGCTGCAACCCTTGCAGCGCTGCGTGTGGCAGCAGCAGTTACAGCTTGCCTGCGCCGGCCTTGGCCTTGACGTCCGCAGCCACCTTGTTGGCAGACAGCAGATTGTAGGTGTACGGCGGCTTCCAGCCGATGTTGCTGTTCCAGGAACAGCTCAACGCCTTGCCGTTGAGCAACGACCCCTGGTCGCGGTACACGCTGCCCTTGTAATCGCCGGCAATCTTGTCGCAACTACTCACACCGCTGATGTCGAAGGCATTGTTCTCGGAGAAGATCTTCGATTCCTTGCCCACGCCATGCGCATGCGAGAACGGGTAGACCTTATTGCTGGTGCTGCCCACGTGGTAGTTGTTGTACAGATGCACCTGGCCGAAACGTACCCGCGGTGCACGCGCGGAGATGTTTTCGAACAAAGTGTTGTGGATGGTCACCTTGAGCTTGCCGCTATCGGTGCTGGAGGCGCTGTCGCTGGAGCCGATCAGGCTGTTCTTCTCGTGCGACTTGAAGGCCGAGTACGAGATGGTCACGAAGTTCGCGCCCTTCTTGACGTCCATCGCGCCGTCATGATGCTGCTTGGGGCGACCATTGGCGGTGCCGTTCTGATCGTCGGTGCGGCGACCATCGGTAAAGGTCACGTGGTCAACCCACACGTTGGTGGCGCCTTCCACGGTCAAACCGTCGTACTCGGCATTCCAGTTGCCGTTGTCGCCATCGTCGGCATCCCACTTCGGTTCCGGATCCCACGGATTTTCGATGGTGAGGTTGCGCACGATGACGTCGTTGGCCTTGATGTAGAAATAGCCTTCGCGGATTTCTGCGTTGGTGCCGACGCCGATCAAGGTGGTCTTGGTCGGCACATCCAGACGCGCACGCGTCTTCATGTCCGAGGTCTTGGTGTAGGCCTTGCCTTCGCTGATGTCGATGACACCCTTGACCTTGATGATGCGCCCGTTGCTTCCAGCGCTGGCCTTCAGTGCGGCCTTCAATTGTGCTGCGTTGCTGACGGTATAGATATTCGCTGCCGCCGCCTTGGAACCGCCTTTTGTGCCGCCGTTCTGGGTGGCCCAGCCGGTGGTGGCAACCTCCAGCGCAGGGTCGGCTGCGTAAGCGGTGGTCGACAACAACGCGGCGCTCAATACAACGCCCACAACGGTACGTCCCACAACAGTCGATGCGTTCGACATGGTGATGAAATCTCTTGAATGAGTGATGCATGACACGCCGCTACGCGACGTGTTCCCCGTGTGTTCGCCCAGGCCAACAGGCCAGTCCCCTAGCGAACCCGACCGATGCTAATGCTTATGTACATTATTTAAAAGTACATTTTCATCATGTTGCACCTGCGTTTTTGGAATGACCACGAGCCACGCGCAGCGCACGTTTTCGTGCACTGCGCGTGGCAACGCTTTGCAGCAGGTGCTGTCGCTTACAGCTTGCCGGCGCCGGCTTTTGCCTTGACGTCCGCAGCTACCTTGTCGGCCGACAGCAGGCTGTAGGTATATGGCGGAGTCCAACCGATATTGCTGTTCCAGGAGCAGCTCAAGGCCTTGCCATTGAGTAGCGAGCCCTGGTCGCGATACACGCTGCCGCCGTAGTCGGCAGCGATCTTGTCGCAGCTGCTCACACCACTGATGTCGAACACGTTGCGCTCGGAAAAGATCTTCGATTCCTTGCCCACGCCATGCGCATGCGAGAACGGGTAGACCTTATTGCTGGTGCTGCCCACGTGGTAGTTGTTGTACAGATGCACCTGGCCAAAACGCACCCGCGGTGCACGCGCGGCAATGTCCTGGAACAGGGTGTTGTGGATGGTGACCTTGAGCTTGCCGCTGTCCAAGCTTGAATGACTGTCACTGGAACCGATCAGGCCGTTCTTCTCGTGCGACTTGAACGCCGAGTAGGAAACGGTGACGAAGTTGGCACCGCGCTTGATGTCCAACGCGCCGTCGTGATGCTGCTTGGGGCGGCCGTTGCCGGTGCCGTTCTGATCATCGGTGCGGCGACCATCGGTGAAGGTCACATGGTCCACCCATACGTTGGTAGCGCCTTCCACGGTCAGGCCGTCGTACTCGGCATTCCAGTTGCCGGCGCTGCCGTCATCCGGATCCCAGACCGGCTCCGGGTCCCATGGATTTTCGATGGTGAGGTTGCGGATGATGACGTCGTTGGCCTTGACGTACATGTAGCCTTCGCGGATTTCGGCATTGCTGGTGATGCCGATCAGCGTGGTCTTGGTCGGGATATCCAGACGCGCGCGCGCCTTCATGTCCGAGGTCTTGGTGTAAGGCTTGCCTTCGCTGACATCGATGATGCCGCTGATCTTGATGATGCGTCCGTTGCTGCCCACGCTGGCCTTCAGCGCGTTCTTCAACTCGGCAGCATTCTTGACGGTGTAGATGTTGGCAGCGGCAGCTTTCGAGCCGCCCTTGGTACCGCCGTTCTGCGTCGCCCACCCGGTGGTCGCCGCTTCCAGCGCAGGATCGGCGCTTGCAACGCCGGTGAGCAGCAACGACCCGACAAACAGCGACGCGGCGGCCGCCGTCGAAAATTTCGGCTTCATCTTGATGTCTCCCTCGAATGGGTTCGATGCGCCGCGCGGCGGCACATTCCTCGTCTATTGACTGCGGAACGTACTTTTCATCTCTGTAATTTTCAGCTCCGCGACACGGATACTAGGAGCATCGCAATCGCTTGTATCTAAGCAATGCCTCGATGTGCACGCGCAGTCACGCAAACGGTTGCGGGACACCAAAGAGAAGACAAAACGCTGTAATCAAGACACGCAGAGACAGCGCCAGGGACACTGCAGCGCAGCATTCTGCGTGTCGCATTGCAGTTGGACATGCCTTCAACACACCATGCTGTTGCGATCACATGGGCGTGTTTTTTCGCAGCGAAAGCATCCATTGCAACGTACTGACTGGATAGCGCGTGCAAGACGCACATGCGCTTGATGCGTCTGCCCGCACGCAATACAGCAAGCGGGAACCGACACGAACGTGCGAGGTGCGGTGCACAATCGCCTAGCGCACGTAGAACAGGCATGACGCAGGCGATCAACTGAGCGATACATCCGCATACATGCACTGCATGATGCGAGCCGTGCGCAAGACATCGTGATCCAAGACCAAGCGTCAATCGATGGCTCTATTGGCGTTGCTGTATGTTCAAGAGCACAGGCCACGTGGCGCTGGTTGCGTACACAGTCAACCCGTACGCGTGCATCTTGCAGACGTTATCGGCTGTCCACAGCAGCCTATGCGCAAGCAAGCCCATGTTTGTCATACGCGCACACCCATCCACGCACGCACAACGCCATGCGCGCGATCGTTACCTGCAATCGATTCGATGATGGGCAGCCCGCGAAGGCGAGGCTGCCGCAGCGCTCAGGAAAACCCTTCGAAGAACAACTCGATCGCCATCACCAACGCATCTTCGCGTCCGGTATTGGAGGGGTAGTAGCGCGGGCGCCGCCCGATCTCGTTGAAGCCTTCGGAGTGATACAGCGCAATCGCCGAAGGATTGGACGGGCGCACTTCCAGAAATGCGCGTCGCGCGCCGCGGTCGCAGGCGCCCTTGATCAAGGCGCGCAACAACACACGCCCGTGTCCTTGCGATTGCGCTTCCGGCGCGATACAGACGTTGAGGACATGCGCCTCGTCGGCGGCGATGCTGATGATGCCGTAACCGATGACCTGGCCGCCCTGCTCCATCACCCACCCCGGGTAGCCCGCCTGCAAACAATCGCGAAAGATGCTGCGCGTCCACGGGAACGGATAGGCACGTTGCTCGATCTCCATCACCGCGTCCAGATCGCTTTCGCGCATGGCACGCAGTGGCGCGGGCAGCGGCGCGTTCATTGCGCTCACGCCGGGTCCTGACGGCGACGCAGCGCGCGCAGCTGCGGCCACAGCGCGCGCTTGGCGGCAGGATTGCCGCGCAAGTCGGCCAACGGCCAGGAGGCCATCAAGGCTTGCGTCGAAGGGTCGCCCGGGTTGCAACCGGACGCGCGCAGCAACGCCATCTGCAAACGGTCGGGCAGACCAACGCGGCCACGCCGTTGCGGTGCAGCTGCCGAACGTACATCAGACGCACGCGACTCGGCCGGCGCAGTCGGCGCCGAGCGACGCGCCGCCGGTACAGCAGCCGGAGCCGTTTGCGCGACACGCGGCGCACGCACTGGCGCAGACACCGGCGCGTGGTCGATCACCTCAACCGGCGCAGGCAAAGCATCGGCTGTGTCGCGATCCAGATACACGGTGTGCCCCATCGCCTGCAGGCACGACACCTGCAGGTCCGACCACACCGGTTCGTGCGCTGGCTCGCTCATGGACGCCGGCTCATGGAAGCTCGGGGACACGCCGCCAACGCCGCCACAGCCACATCATCGGGCCGGACAACGCATACAGCACGCCGATCACCAGCAACGACCGCGCCAGGTCGATCACCAACAGCGCGATCACCACCGTGGCAACCGCCAGTGCCAGAAACGGCACGCGGTCGGCACGCGGGCCACGCGCGCCGCCCTTGAAGCTCCAGAAGCGGATCCGGCTGACCATCAACAGCGCCGACACCACCGTGACCGCCAGCGCCACGTAGCGCAGCTGCTCGCCGTCGAAGCCCAGGCTGTCGTCGGCGAACGCCCATACGAAGGACATCATCAGCCCGGCCGCTGCCGGGCTGGCCAGACCGATGAACCAGCGCTTGTCGACCACGCCGACCTGGGTGTTGAAGCGCGCCAGCCGCAGCGCCGCGCAGGCCGCATACAGGAAGGCGGCCGACCAGCCGACCCGTCCCATCACGTTGCTGTCGTACTTCAGCGCCGACAGCGACCAGTGATACATCACCAGCGCCGGGGCCATGCCGAAGCTGACCAGATCGGCCAGCGAGTCGTACTGCACGCCGAATTCGCTGCTGGTATTGGTCAGGCGCGCAACCCGGCCGTCCAACCCGTCCATCACCGCCGCCACGAACACCGCCATCGCCGCCTGGACGAACTGACCATTGGCGGCGGCGATGATGGCGTAGAAACCGGAAAACAACCCGGCGGTGGTGAACAGGTTCGGCAGCAGGTAAATCGTGCGCGAGCGCGGGGGCGGTCTCATTTCATCCATCCGACAAGTGTAGGGCCTGAGGTCCGTCCGGCGGTAGCGCGCCCGCATCCCGCAGCGCGCTCACTTGCCAGCGCGGGCCGTGGATGCTGCAATCGCGGCTGGAATCATCCAGGGGAAGCCACATGCACCTGTCGTCCGGGCTTTGCGCCCTGTTGCTGCTGGTCAGCGCCGCTGCAGGCGCTACCGATCTGTATAAGTGGAAGGACGCCAAGGGCGTGACCCACTACACCGAAACCCCGCCGCCGACCGGCCAGCGCTACGAATCGCGCCGGATCGACGCGCGCAGCGGCACTGCGGCCATCGCCGCGCCAGAGACCGCCACCCCGGAATCGGCCGACTGCCTCACCGCACGCCGCAACCTTGAGCTGCTCAGCGGCAAGGGCGAGGTGACCATGGGCGCCGGCACCGACGGCAAGCCCGGCACGGCGCTGGACCCGGACGCCCGCGCCGCGCAGCGTAATCTGGCCGAAGCCGCCGCCAAGGCCTATTGCAAGCCAGCAGCGACTGGCGGCGGCCCGGCCACCTGAGTTCGAGCTGGACAGCCTGAGCGGCCGTCACCCCGCTGGGCGGCGACAAAACGCGCCGCGGCGGTGGCGCAGTGCGTTTCGAGGGCCGCGCGACCTCGTCTCCAGGACTGTGGTCGGGCTCACACCGCAGGCCGACGATCCGGCGTTACGACCGCCTGACCAGGCAAGCCGAACGCCGACCACTCCCGCCGCGCAGGTATGCGCCCATGACCGGCAGGGCGCGACACTGGCAAACTATGGGCTTTCCGCCCAAGCGAAGCCCGATGCGTCTTTCCCAGTTCCACCTGCACACCACCAAGGAAACCCCGGCCGACGCCGAGCTGGTCAGCCACCGTCTGATGCTGCGCGCGGGCATGATCCGCAAGCTGGCCTCCGGGCTGTACACCTGGTCGCCGCTGGGCCTGCGCGTGCTGCGCAAGGTCGAGGCGATCGTGCGCGAGGAAATGAACCGCGCCGGCGCCGTGGAGGTGCTGTTCCCCACCATCCAGCCGCGTGAGCTGTGGGACGCCACCGGGCGTTGGGAAAAGTTCGGCGGGCAGTTGCTCAAGATCAGCGACCGCAAGCAGCAGGAGTTCTGCTACAGCCCCACCGCCGAAGAAGCTGCGGCCGACTTCGCGCGCCAGGAGATCAACAGCTACAAGCAGCTGCCGCTCAATTTCTATCAGATCCAGACCAAATTCCGCGATGAAATCCGCCCGCGCTTCGGGGTGATGCGCGCGCGCGAGTTCCTGATGAAGGACGCGTACTCGTTCCATCTCACCGATGCGGACATGGCGCGCGAATACGACAACATGCGTGCAGCCTACGCCCGCATCTTCACCCGCCTGGGGCTGGAGTTCCGCGCGGTGCAGGCCGACTCCGGCGCGATCGGTGGCGATGCCTCGCAGGAATTCCACGTCATCGCCGACTCCGGCGAAGACTCGCTGGCGTTCTCCACGGCCTCCGATTACGCCGCCAACGTGGAAACCGCCAGCGCCGCGCTGCCGGGTCCGCGTCCGGAAGCGACCGAAAGCATGCGCCAGGTCGAAACGCCCACTCAGAAGACCTGCGAAGACGTCGCTCAACTGCTGGGCATCGCGTTGCAGCGCACGGTCAAGTCGGTGGCGGTGATGACCAGCGCCGGCTTCGTGCTGGTGCTGGTGCGTGGCGACCACGCGGTCAACGAGATCAAGCTGGGCAAGGTGGCCGGCCTGGCCGACTACCGTCTGGCCAACGAGGCCGAAATCCGCGACCACCTCGGCTGCGAGCCGGGCTTCCTGGGGCCGCTGAAGACCGCCCGCCCGGTGCGCGTGGTGGCCGATCGCGATGTCGCGGCCATGGCCGATTTCGTGGTCGGCGCCAATGTACCTGGCGCCCACCTTGTCGGCGTCAACTGGGGCCGTGACCTGCCCGAGCCGGAGACGGTGGCCGATGTGCGCAACGTCATCGACGGCGAACGCGCTGCCGATGGCGGCGAGCTGCGTCTGGCCCGCGGTATCGAAGTGGGACACGTGTTCCAGCTTGGCAGCCAGTACGCACAGGCGCTGCAGGCTACCGTCATCGACGAAAACGGCAAGGTCGCGGTGATGAAGATGGGCTGTTACGGCATCGGCATTTCGCGCATCGTGGCTGCGGCAATCGAACAGAACCATGACGAGGCCGGTATTGTCTGGCCGGCGCCGATGGCGCCGTGGCAGGTGGTGGTGTGCGTGATCAACCCCAAGCAGGACGCCCAGGTGGTCGCTGCTGCCCAGGCGTTGCTGGACGAATTGATCGCCGCCGGTCTCGATGCCGCACTGGATGACCGTGGTCTGCGTCCGGGCGCCATGTTTGCCGATATGGAACTATTGGGCATTCCGCATCGGGTGGTCGTCTCGGAACGTGGATTGGCAGCCGGCACATTTGAATATCGCGCCCGCACCGCCGAATCGGCAGAAAACCTGGATAAGGCCGGATTATTCTCCCGCCTGGGGTGCTGATCAAACAGGGCAATTCCGCTCCAATCGGATGAACACAAGGCGCCGAATTATTTCGGCGCATTTGTCATGCGGGTTTTCTGACATTATGATGGCCGCCGCTGCCAAGGATCGGCATTCTTTCTCTCTCAATCTTCCGGAGTCGCGATGTCGATCGATCTTTCTGGCCTGTCGGCCAAGCAGTTGGGCGCACTGATCAAAAATGCAAAGAAGCAGCAGACCGTGGTTGCCAAGCGCGCCCCGATCGCCAAGGTCCGCACGCAGCTGACCCGCGCGGCTAAAGCGCAGGGTTATTCCATCGAAGAATTGTTTGGTACCGCCGCCAGCGCCGGCCCGGGTCGTCCGGCCGCCGCCAGCAAGCCGGGTCCGCGCGCTGGCCGCAAGCTGGGCAAGGTTGCACCGAAGTACCGCAACCCGTCCAATACCCAGGAAACATGGACCGGTCGCGGCAAGCAGCCGCGCTGGCTGGCCGAACTGACCGCTGCTGGCAAGAAGGTGGAAGACTTCCTGATCAGCAAGATCGGTGGCGGTGCAAAGAAGGCATCGGCAAAGAAGGCCGCACCACGTAAAACGGTCACTAAGCGCGCCACCAAGAAGTCCAAGGCCGCTTGATCCAGACCAATAAAAACGCCGGCATTGCCGGCGTTTTTATTGGGTGATTTTCTGGCCGCTCATAAATTCTTGCGCGCTGGAATCAGCAAATTGCCAAACAGCAAACCGGCCATCAATGCCATCACAATATTGGTGACCGCCAACAATGCGGCTTGTCCGACACTGACATCCTGCTGTTGCACCAGGGTCAAAAAACCCCGCAGGCTGACACTACCGGGAACCAGCATGATGATGCCCGGCAATCGAATCAGCGCACCGGGTTTGTGCACCACCCGCCCAAACAGATTACCGGCGGCGGTCAATGCCATGGCCGAGGCAAATACTCCGGCCGGGCCACCCCAGGCATGCCCGGCATAACGCGCAATGACATAACCGGACATCGCTGCGGCCATGATCCATAAATAATCGCGCCGATTGGCCTTGAACAACACCGCAAACGCATAAGCGGCCACCAGCAACGACGCCCATTCCACCCAACCGGCCTGCGGACGCAAGGCAGCCACCTGTGGGTGCAGGCCCACCAATTGGGTCAGCGTCACCGCGATCACGGCACCTACCGTGAGCTTGAGCACCGTGGTCACCGCACCGGCCAGACGCGCCGTGCCGGAGACCCAGTGCTGACTGGCCAGCTCGTTGAATGCATTGGTCAGCGACATGCCTGGCAGCAGCACCACCAGCGAGGCAATGATGACCGTATTGAGATTCAACGGCCCGACCAGCGATGCCACCAGCGCGGCGACCACGCCAGCCAACAGGCCGGCCAGCGCTTCGCCGGCTTCCTTGGTGGCGGCGCGCTTGTCGGTGTATTGGGTCAGCAGGCCGATCGACATGCCGATCGCGCCAGCGGTGGCGATATCCAGCCAGGGCAGCTTCCACAACCCGGCCACGCCGGCCGCGGCCAGACCGAAGGCCAGCACCTGCAAGGTCTTGCCGCGCCGATCGACTTCACGGTCCAGGCGGCGCAGCGCGGTGTGGCCCTGCGCAATGCTCATGCGCCCGTTGGCCACGCTGTCGGCCACGTAGTCGGCCACGCTGAGCTTGTAGAGATCGTTCTCGCCCGGTGCCAGCCGGATCACGCGGGTGATGTCGCTGGAACCGATCGCTTTGGTCGGGTCGCTGAAGCTCAAGATGATGCCGGTGGGATTGGACCAGGGCTCGCAATCCAGCCCCAGCTTTTGCGATAGCCCGATCACCGCGGCCTCCAGGCGCTGCGCTGTTGTGCCATAGGAATGCAGACGCCCGGCGATTTCCGACACAAAGGCGACGCGCTGGGCGTAGGTGGCACTGGCGGACGGGAGGACGACGGTGGCAGCGGACATGCGTGGCGGGTCGGATCGGAAAAACGCCGTACGGCGAGGACGTCAGTGTATGCCGCAGCGCACGTGGCCGGCGCGCCCTCCGTCCATCCGAGGCCGTCGCAGCGAAGGCGCCCCCATCATTCGCTCACACCGGCCCTGTATGCTGGCGCCACGGACAGGCCACCCAATGATCAAACCGCAACCTCCACGCATCGAACAAGACTCGCAGGATCAGGCACAGGTCCGACTCGCCGGCAGTTGGGTCCTGGCGACCGCCCTGCCCCAGGCCGAACTGCTGCAAGCGGTGCCCGACGGGGTGCGTCGCATCGACGCGCGCGGCATCCAGCAACTGGATTCGGCCGGCGTGCTGCAACTGTTGCGCTTTGCCGGCCGCATGGGGCTGAAAGAAGACGCCATCGATTTCCGCGATGAACACCAGGCGCTGGTGTGCACCATCGAAGAACTCAACGACGAGCGCCCCAAGCCCAAGCGCGATTACGGCTTTGTCGCCGCACTCGACCGCCTGGGTCGCACCACCCATGGCGTCGGCCAGGGCATTCTGGAACTCAACAGTTTTCTGGGCGAAAACCTGGTCAAGATCATGCGGCTGATCCACGAGCCGCGCCGCTTCCGCCTCACCTCCACCGTGCACCACATGGAGCAGGTCGGGCTGGATGCGGTGCCGCTGGTGGTGCTGCTGTCGTATCTGGTTGGCGCGGTGATCGCGTTTTTGGGCTCGACGATCCTGCGCGACTTCGGCGCGGAAATTTACGTGGTCGAGCTGGTGTCCATCGCCTTCCTGCGCGAATTTGCGGTACTGCTGACCGCAATTGTGTTGGCCGGGCGCACCGCCAGCGCGTTCACAGCGCAGATCGGCGCGATGAAATCGCGCGAAGAGGTCGATGCCATCCGCACGCTGGGGCTGGACCCGATCGACCTGCTGGTGATCCCGCGTCTGCTGGCGCTGATCTTCACCCTGCCACTGCTGACCTTCATCGCGATGATCGCCGGCCTGGCCGGTGGCGTCACCGTGGGCGCATTCGATCTGGATATCCCGCCGCAGATGTATCTGGCGCGCATGCACGACACCATCCAGTTGCGACACTTCCTGGTCGGCTTGTCGAAGGCACCGCTGTTCGCGCTGGTGATCGGCCTGATCGGTTGCCTGGAAGGCTTGAAGGTCAGTGGCACCGCGCAGTCGGTGGGCGAACGCACCACCTCGTCGGTGGTGCAGACGATTTCCTTGGTCATCATCCTCGACGCGATTGCGGCGTTGTGGTTCATGAAGATGGGGTGGTGATGGAGCCGAGATTCGATCGTCGGGATTTGGGATTCCTGCAAGGCAGCAGCGCTGTTGGCGCCCTGAGATGTGGGAGTGCGGTGCTGTGACCAATCTCGAATCCCCAGTCACCAATCCCGGCACAGAGACGGACGACGACGACCAGCTGGCGATCTCCGTGCGCGGGCTGACCAACCGGTTCGGTAGCCAGGTCGTGCACGAAGAGCTCGATCTGGACGTGCGCCGTGGTGAGATTCTGGGCGTGGTCGGCGGCTCGGGTACCGGTAAATCGGTGCTGATGCGCAGCATCCTGGGCCTGCGCGAGCCCGATGCCGGCAGCATTCAGGTGCTGGGCGCGGATGCGCGCTCCGGGCGTTTTGTCGACCGCCAGCACATCACCCGTAATACCGGGGTGCTGTTCCAGGACGGCGCGCTGTTTTCGTCGATGACCGTTGGCGAAAACGTGCAGGTGCCGTTGAAGGAACACCACGGCGAGTTTCCGGAGCGCTGGTATTTCGAACTGGCGCTGCTAAAGATCAAGCTGGCCGGCTTGCCAGCCGATGCACTGGACAAGCTGCCCTCGCAATTGTCCGGCGGCATGCGCAAGCGCGCTGGCCTGGCGCGTGCGCTGGCGCTGGACCCGCCGCTGCTGTTTCTGGACGAACCCACCGCCGGGCTGGACCCGATCGGCGCGGCCGCCTTCGACCGCTTGATCCGAACGCTGCAGCAGGCGCTGGGCCTGACCGTGTTCCTGATCACCCATGACCTGGATACGCTGTACGCCATCTGCGACCGCATCGCGGTGCTGGCCGATCGCAAGGTGATCGCCAACGCGCCGCTGGCCGAGGTCGAGCAGATCGATCACCCCTGGATCCAGGAATATTTCCACGGTCCGCGCGCGCGCGCCGCGCGCGCGGCCAAGACCGACTCCACCGAGACCGCCTGAGCATGGAAACAAAAGCCAATTACGTCCTGATCGGCGCCTTCACCATCGTGGCAGGCCTGGCCTTGCTGCTGTTCGGTCTGTGGGCCGCCAAGTACTCCTCCGATCGCACCTGGCAGCAGTACCGCGTGGTGTTCCGCGAGGCGGTCACCGGCCTGTCGGTCGGCAGCCCGGTGCAATACAACGGCATCGCGGTGGGCTCGATCACCGAACTGACGCTGGCCCCGAACGACCCGCGCCAGGTGGTCGCACACGTGCGCGTCAACTCCACCACACCGATCAAGAGCGATACCCGCGCCAAGCTGGCCATCACCAGCCTGACCGGCCCGTCGATCATCCAGCTCTCCGGCGGCACGCCGGAGGCGCCGACGCTGACCACCATCGACAAGAGCGATGCGCCGATCATCCAAACCACGCCCTCGGCGCTGCAGAACATCACCGATACCGCCAACCGCATCGTCGAGCGCATGGACGAAATGCTCTCCGACAAAAACGTGGCCAGCATTTCGGCCACGCTGCAGAACCTGGAAAAGATCAGCGGCGGCATCGCCGACCGCGACGAAGGCATGCAGGCGCTGATCGTCAGCGCGCGCGATGCCGCGCGCAATCTGGACACCACCCTGACCACCACCAACGGCACCATCAAGCGGCTGGATCAGAACCTGGTGCAGCAGCTGCCGGGCATCTTGAACAAGCTGGACGCAACGCTGGTCAAGCTGGATTCGGCCGCCGGTAACGCCGACAACATCCTTGGCGAAAACCGCGCGGCCATCAACAGTTTTGCCAACGATGGCCTGGGCCAGCTCGGACCGACACTGACCGAATTGCGCGGTCTGATCCGCGACCTGCGCCGGGTCAGCGACAAACTGGACAACAACCCTGCGCGCTACCTGCTTGGCCGCGACGCACCCAAGGAGTTCGAACCGAAATGACTGCCATGCGCCTGCTGCGTCCCCTGCTGTGCGTCTCGTTGCTGGCGCTGGGCGGCTGCTCGGTCCTGACCGGTGGCGACCAGAAGCCGGCCACGATCTACGCACCCACCGTGCGCGTCACGCCCAATCCCACCTGGCCGCAGGTGACCTGGCAGCTGTCGGTCGCCAAGCCGAGCGCTGCCCGCATCATCGACAGCCCGCGCATCAACGTGCGCCCCACGCCAGGCGAAGTGCAGGTCTACCACGGCGCCGGCTGGGCGCAACCGGCCACCGACATGCTGGAAGACAGCGTGGTGCGTGCGTTCGAAGACTCCGGCAAGATCGCGGGGGTTGCGCGCATCGGCGCCGGGATCCGCTCGGACTACAAGCTGGCGATCGACGTGCGCCGCTTCGAAGCCGATTACGCCGGCCAGTCGGTGCCCTCGGCCACCATCGAACTCAACGCCAAGCTGCTGCATTCGTCCGATCAACGCGTGGCCGCCTCGCGCACCTTTCTGGTCGCACGCCCGTCCGCCAGCACCGACACCGCTGCGGTGGCCGTCGCCTTCGAGCAGGCGCTGACCCAGGTCACCACCGAGCTGGTTGGCTGGACGCTGACCACCGGACAACAGGACAGCCAGAACTTGCCGCGTTCGTTGTAAGCGCAAGCGACGGACTTGGAGCTGCTGACAACACCTAGTGAGCAGTCGTTAGGTGGGTGCGGACAATGCGTGGAATCGGAATTTACGAGTGGGACATACCGACTCCTGGCACCGGCCGCGCCCGCCTGTTGGCTGCCGCAAGGCGGCTGATCTGCGGGCTGGCTGCAAGGCCCTTGCCCGCCCAACATCGCGGGACACGCTGCAAGTACGTCCTTGTCAGCGCTTACGCTGCATCCAGGCCGCGTAAGGTCCTACGACGGTGAGCGGGCAAGGGCCAGTCGAGATCGTCGGTGTGCAGGGTTTTAAGAAGCTACCGATCAACCCTCTGGTGCGGTGTCCTCACCGCTTGCGGGACCGTGTGGCGGCATGGATGCCGCCACCGAGCCCCCAGGGACGGGTTCACGGCGTGTCCCGCGAGCGGTGAGGGCACCGCCACTCAACCCACTCAGCGTTTGACCAGGGCTTCTGACTGCATCCACCAAGATGCAGACGACACAACCACCTAACTCACCACCAGGCGAGCGCTCGCTACGTTATGTGAGCCGCTCTTATCGCTGGAACGCGCGCACCCCGATGTGACGAAAGGTCAGGTTGATGCGCTCCCCCACCGGGCGCGCAGTGCGCGGCAACGCATGTTTGTAGTGACGCTGGGTCTCGCCGGCCATCAACAGCAGATCGCCGTGGCCGAGTTCCAGCGTCTGCTTCAATGCCGCATCATCGCGATGCTTGAAGGCGAACCGTCGCGCCGCCCCCAGGCTGAGCGATGCGATCACCGGTTGCGCGCCCAGCTCCGGCTCGTCGTCGCTATGCCAGCCCATTGCATCGGCTCCGCTGCGGTAGCGATTGACCAGCACGCTGTTGAACGGGCAACCGGCTTCATCCTGCAGACGGGCGCGCACGGGCTGCAGCGTCTCCAGCCACGGCTGCGGCGCAAACTCTGTCCCCGAGTAGCGATAACTGGCATCGGCATCGCCGATCCAGCTGCTCAGACGCGGCGAATCCACCACCCGCCCGAACATGCGGATGCGATGCACCTCCCACTGCACCTGTTCCAGCAACACCTGCATCAGCGCATCGGCCTGCGCGGCCTGCAACCAGCCACGACACCAATGGATCTGAGCTCCCGGCAATGCAACGTGCAGTTTCATGCGCAAACGCTAGCATGCGCGCGCCGGGGCACGCCGGCAGAGGCGGATGAATCAACGCGATTTGCCGCCATCACATGCAATCCCGGAAAATACGCCCCAGCCATCGAGCCAACGGGAGCGGAGCAATGTCGGAAGCGGGAATCGGCGCGCAAGCGTCAGAGACGGTCGAGCGCGACGTCATGGAATACGACGTCGTCACCGTCGGTGCCGGTCCGGCCGGGCTATCGTTCGCGATCCGGCTCAAGCAGCTCAACCCAGAGTTGAGTGTGTGTGTGATCGAAAAATCCAGCACCATCGGCGCGCATATCCTCTCCGGCGCGGTGATCGAACCCGGCCCGCTGGACGCGTTGCTGCCCGGCTGGCGCGATAACCCGCCGCCGATCTGCGTGGCCGCCACCGACGACGAATTCTGGTTCCTCGGCAAGGACAGCGCGCGCAAGTTCCCGGTGGTACCGCCGGGCATGCGCAACCACGGCAACTTCATCGTCAGCCTGGGCGCGATGTGCGCCTGGCTCGCTCCGCAGGCCGAAGCGCTGGGCGTGGAAATCTACCCCGGCTTTGCCGCCGCCGAAACGCTGCACGACGATAGCGGCCAGGTGGTGGGCGTGCGCATCGGCGATATGGGCGTGGCAAAGGACGGCTCGCACAAGCCCGGCTACACCGCCGGCATCGATATCCGCGCCAAGGTCACCGTGCTGGCCGAAGGCGCGCGCGGGCATCTGACCAAGCGCCTGCTCAAGCGCTTCGACCTCACCGCAGACAGCGACCCGCAGGGCTATTCCATCGGCATCAAGGAGCTGTGGCAGGTGCCCGAAGGCCGCGTCACGCCCGGCAAGATCGTGCACACCATCGGCTGGCCCGCGGACAACCGCACCTACGGCGGCAGCTTTCTGTATCACCTGGACAACAACCAGATCGCGCTTGGCTACGTCAGCGGGCTGGACTACAGCGACCCGAAGTACCAACCGTGGGAAGCCTTCCAGCAATGGAAAAACCACACGCTGATCAAGTCGTTACTGGAAGGCGGCAGCGTCCTGTCGGCCGGCGCGCGCGCTATCGTCACCGGCGGTTGGCAGTCGCTACCCAAAGTCGAAATGCCCGGTGCGCTGCTGATCGGCGACACCGCCGGCCTGCTCAACGTGCCCAAGATCAAGGGCACCCATCAGGCGATTCGTAGCGGCATGCTCGCCGCCGAACACCTGGTGCAATCGCAGCTGGCCCCGCAGGGCTTCGATGCAAAACTGCGCGCCTCGGACGCGATGGCTGAGCTGAAGGAAGTCCGCAACATCAAACCCGGCTTCAAGAAAGGCCTGTGGTTCGGCCTGCTCAATGCCGCCTGGGAAACCGCACTCAAGGGCGCCTCGCCCTGGACCCTGAAGAACAAGGCGGACTGGTCGGCGCTGCACAAGATCGGCGAGTACGAGCAACCCAAGCGCGACTACGTCACCCGCGAACTGGCACCGCGCGACCGCCTGCAAGCGGTCTACTTCGCTGCCACCGAACACGACGAAGACCAACCGGTGCATCTGAAAGTCCTGGACACCGATGTCTGCGCCACCCGCTGCGTGGAGGAGTACGACAACCCCTGCACCCGCTTCTGCCCGGCCAACGTCTACGAAATGGTCGCAGACACCGCCAGCCCCAGCGGAAAGCGCCTGCAGATCAACGCCGCCAACTGCGTGCACTGCAAGACCTGCGACATCAAGGACCCCTACGAGATCATCACCTGGGTCACCCCGGAGGGTGGTTCGGGGCCGAACTACCAGAACCTATGAGTGCACCTGCTCGCTCTACGCGCTCACGCGCGCGTACGCAGTTATTCGGGCTGCTGCGCGCTGCGTTTCGTGCACTGCCGTTGAGCGAAGCAACGCGTGACCGCTGGCGCCTGTGGTTTCTGGACAGACACTCTGGATGGGTGCCGGAGCCCGAGCGAGGACGCACAGGCTACGATGCCTCGCGACGCGCCGTCGTCCGTGGCGATGAAGCAGCGATCGGCTACGTTCCATATCGCCAGGCCACTCTGCCTGCGACGCTTCCAGCCACTCTGGTTGCATTCTATTTGCCGCAATTTCACCCCATTCCGGAAAACGATGCCTGGTGGGGCAAAGGATTCACCGAATGGCGCAATGTGACCCGCGCCCTTCCGCAGTTCGAGGGGCATCAGCAACCCAGGTTGCCCGCTGACCTGGGCTTTTACGACCTTCGAAATCCTCAAGTCCTGCGTGAGCAAGCACGGCTGGCGCAGGAATACGGCCTGGGTGCGTTTTGCTTTTATTTCTACTGGTTTGCGGGCAAGACGCTGCTGGAAATGCCAATCCGCCAGTGGCACGAAGACCACTCGATCACGCTGCCTTTTTGCCTTTGCTGGGCGAACGAGAAGTGGGCACGTCGCTGGGACGGGCGCGGCGACGATATCTTGATCGATCAGGCACACGATGCCGATGACGATCTCGCTTTCATCGCGCATGTCGCGTCCTACATGCGCAACCCGAAGTACCTGCGTGTGGATGGGCATCCACTTTTGCTCGTCTACCGCCCCCATTTGCTACCAGAGCCAGCGCAGACGGCAGCGCGCTGGCGCGCCTGGTGTCGTGACAACGGCATCGGTGAAATCCATCTTGCCTACGCACAGGGATTCGAACGCCCCGATCCACGCGATATCGGCTTTGATGCAGCCGTCGAGTTTCCGCCGAACATGAGTACCCCGCCGTCGGTCGCCGCCAAGCAGCGCCTGATAAATTTCGACTTCAACGGTGAAGTGCTCGACTGGCGAGAGCTGGCGCGTGACATGGAACAGCGCCCGTTGCGCGATTACACGCTCTATCCTGGCGTCAATCCGGGTTGGGATAATGAGCCGCGTCGCTCGGGAAAAGGACGCGTCTTTCTGCACGCATCACCTCGCCGATATCGCGACTGGTTATCGTACACCGTGCAGCATCGCCTCGCCGACGCACCACCAGTGCACCGCACGGTCTTTATCAATGCCTGGAACGAATGGGCAGAAGGCGCGGTGCTCGAGCCCGACACGCGTCTCGGATATGCCTGGCTGGAGGCAACACGGCAAGCGTTGCTTGCTCCAACCGAACGTACTGCAACGTCAGGCAAACATACATTTTGCATCGTCTTGCACGCTTGGTATCTGGACGTTTTGGACGAAATGCTCGATGCAATCGTTCAAATGGATGTACCGCTGCGACTTGTGATCACCACCGAACCCACGCTGGCCAAGCAAGTACGTCAGCGCGTGGAGCAACGCGAGCTACACGCTGAGGTGGAAGGCTTCGAGAACCGTGGCCGTGACGTTCTGCCTTTTCTGCATGTTGCCAATCGGCTGCTGGACGAAGGCGAACAACTGATAGTCAAGCTGCATACAAAAAAATCGACCCATCGCAACGACGGCGAAGTCTGGCGACGTGAAATGCTTGCAGCGCTGTTGGCGCAACGCCACGTCAGTGCAATCGTGGATGCGTTTGCGACCGATCCTTTGTTGGGGCTCGTCGCGCCCGCAGAGCATGTCTTGCCGGTCGCCGACTTTGTCGGGGCCAATGCCGACGCCCTGGATTATCTCGCCGTTCGCACCGGCACCACCGCAGTGGTAGAGCAAAGCCAGTTTGCGTCGGGCAGCATGTTCTGGGCCCGACTCGAAGCGCTGCGTCCACTGCTCGATGCGCATCTGCATCCGAGCGAATTTGAGAGCGAGCAAGGCCAGATCGACGGAACCCTGGCACATGCGGTTGAACGTTTTGTTGGCGTTACGGTGGAGCAGTCCGGACATCGGCTCACAACGATCGAACAGGTTCTAGGAGTGAGCGAACCCATATCGGCAACCCCTTATCGCTACGCCCGCAAGGCGCCATAACGGCGCTCTGCGGGCAGTCAGCTCGGCCGATCTTATCGCTGCGCGGTGAAACTCACGCCAGTCTTGGCGCGCAACTCCTCCAGCCCCACCCCATCGGCAGCCTCCACCAAGACCAATCCGTCGGCGGTGACATCGAACACGGCCAGGTCGGTGATGATGCGGTCGACTACGCCCACGCCGGTCAATGGCAAGTCGCACGCCGGCAGGATCTTGTGGCTGCCATCCTTGGCCACGTGCTCCATCAGCACCACCACGCGCTTGACGCCGGCCACCAGATCCATCGCGCCGCCCATGCCCTTGACCATCTTGCCGGGCACCATCCAGTTGGCCAGATCGCCGCGGTCGGTGACCTGCATCGCGCCAAGAATCGCCAGATCGATATGGCCGCCGCGGATCATCGCGAACGAGTCATGGCTGCCGAAGTAACTGGCACCGGCACGCGCAGTCACCGTCTGCTTGCCGGCATTGATCAGGTCCGCGTCCACTTCATCTTCGGTGGGGAACGGGCCGATGCCGAGCAGGCCGTTTTCCGATTGCAACCACACGTCCACGCCGTCGGGGATGTGATTGGCCACCAGCGTCGGCAGGCCGATCCCCAAGTTGACGTAAGCGCCGTCGGTCAATTCGCGCGCCGCGCGTGCGGCCATCTGATCTCTGGTCCAGGCCATTACTGCTGTCCTTCGCGCACGGTGCGCTGTTCGATGCGTTTTTCCGGCGCCGTGTTGAGCACCAGTCGGTCGACGTAGATCCCCGGCAGATGCACGTGGTCCGGATCGATGGTGCCAAGCGCCACGATCTCCTCGACCTCGGCAATGCAGATGCGACCGGCCATGGCGCAGGCCGGATTGAAATTGCGCGCGGTCTTGCGAAACACCAGGTTGCCGGCGGTATCGGCGCGCCATGCCTTGACCAGCGCAACATCGGCATGCAGCGCGGTTTCCAGCACATAGTGCTTGCCGTCGAATTCGCGGGTCTCCTTGCCCTCGGCCACGATGGTGCCGTAGCCGGTGGCAGTGTAGAACGCGGGAATTCCCGAACCGCCCGCACGCAGGCGCTCGGCCAGGGTGCCTTGCGGATTGAACTCAAGCTCGAGCTCGCCTGCCAAATATTGGCGCTCGAATTCCTTGTTTTCGCCAACGTAGGACGAAATCATCTTGCGGATCTGCCGGGTTGCCAATAGTTGACCAAGCCCGAATCCATCGACGCCGGCGTTGTTGGAAATCACCGTCAATCCGCCGACCCCGCTGTCGCGTACGGCAGCGATCAGGGCTTCGGGAATCCCGCACAAACCAAAGCCGCCCACCGCCAGCGTCTGGCCATCGGCCAACACGCCATCCAGCGCCGTCGTTGCATCGGCATAGCGTTTACCGCCTGCCTTACCCTCTTGATTGCTGCGCATCACCGCCCTCACCTCGCTGATGTGAAACGGTCATTCTATCCGCTGACTGTTCCCTGTCCCCGGTCGCAATTCCGCCACACCCAAGACACGGCGCACCCGCTAAACTCGGGTGTCCCCCACTTCAGGAATTGCCCATGACGCTACCCGCCTTCAAGGCCTACGATATTCGCGGCCGCGTGCCGGATGAACTCAACGAGGACTTGGCCCGTCGGATCGGCGTGGCACTGGCGGCGCAGCTGGATCAAGGGCCTGTGGTCCTGGGCCACGATGTGCGTCTGGCCAGCCCGGCCTTGCAGGAAGCACTGTCGGCAGGCCTGCGCGCCAGCGGCCGCGAGGTGATCGACATCGGCCTGTGCGGTACCGAGGAGGTCTATTTCCAGACCGATTACCTCAAGGCCGCCGGCGGCGTGATGGTCACTGCCAGCCACAATCCGATGGACTACAACGGCATGAAGCTGGTGCGCGAGCAAGCGCGGCCGATCAGCTCCGATACCGGCCTGTTCGCGATCCGCGACACGGTCGCTGCCGATACTGCTGCAGCCGGCGAGCCCACCGCAAGCGAGCAGAGCCGCACCGACAAGACTGCCTACCTGGAGCACCTGCTCAGCTACGTCGACCGCAGCACGCTCGAGCCGCTCAAGCTGGTGGTCAATGCAGGCAACGGCGGCGCGGGCCTGATCGTGGATCTGCTTGCACCGCACCTTCCGTTCGAATTCTTGCGCGTGTTCCATGAGCCGGACGGCAATTTCCCCAACGGCATTCCGAACCCGCTGCTGCCGGAAAACCGCGCTGCCACCGCCAAGGCGGTCAAGGAACACGGCGCAGATTTCGGCATCGCGTGGGATGGCGATTTCGACCGCTGCTTCTTCTTCGATCACACCGGCCGTTTTATCGAAGGCTATTACCTGGTCGGTTTGCTGGCACAGGCCATTTTGGCCAAGCAGCCGGGCGGCAAAGTCGTGCACGACCCGCGCCTGACCTGGAACACGGTCGAGCAGGTCGAAGAAGCCGGCGGCATTCCGGTGCTGTGCAAGAGCGGCCATGCCTTCATCAAAGAAAAAATGCGCAGCGAAAACGCCGTGTATGGCGGCGAGATGAGTGCGCACCACTACTTCCGCGAGTTTGCCTACGCCGATTCCGGAATGATTCCGTGGCTGTTGATCGCCGAGCTGGTGTCGCAGTCCGGTCGTTCGCTGGCCGATCTGGTCGAATCACGCATGCAGAAGTTCCCGTGCAGCGGCGAAATCAACTTCAAGGTCGCCGATGCCAAGGCATCGGTCGCCCGCGTGATGGAACACTACGCCGACCTGTCGCCCGAACTGGACTACACCGACGGCATCAGTGCGGATTTCGGCCAGTGGCGCTTCAACCTGCGCAGCTCCAACACCGAGCCGCTGCTGCGGCTGAACGTGGAAACCCGCGGCGACGCTGCACTGCTGGAAAGCCGCACGCAAGAGATTTCAGACTTGCTGCGCGGTTGATTCATCTCCTCTCCCACCTATAGACGCACTTTGGAGTTTCCCCCGCCCATGAGCGACGTCCTCCCCATCATTTTGTCCGGCGGTTCCGGCACGCGCCTGTGGCCGCTGTCGCGCGAATCCTATCCCAAGCAGTTCCTGCCGCTGGTCGGCGACAAGAGCATGCTGCAGGCCACCTGGCTGCGCTCGGCTCCGGTCGCAGGCCATGCGCCAATCGTGGTTGCCAACGAAGAACATCGCTTCATGGCCGCCGAGCAGCTGCAGCAACTCGGCGTAAAGCCGTCCGCGATTCTGCTGGAACCCAAGGGACGCAATACGGCACCGGCGATCGCGGTAGCGGCCCTGGAAGCCATGCGCGACGGGGCCGACCCGCTGCTGCTGGTCCTTCCGTCCGATCATGTGATTCAGAATGAAGCCGCGTTTCAGGCCGCGGTGACGGCAGCTGCTGCTGCGGCCGAGCAAGGCAAGCTGGTGACCTTCGGCATCAAGCCGACAGCGCCCGAGACCGGCTACGGCTACATCAAGGCCGGTGCCGGTACTGGTGTCACTGCCGTTGAGCGTTTCGTCGAAAAGCCCGACCTGGCCACCGCGCAGGGTTACCTTGCCAGCGGCGAGTACTACTGGAACAGCGGCATGTTCCTGTTCCGTGCCTCGCGTTACCTGGAGGAACTGCGCAAGTTCCACCCGGCCATTGCCGATGCCTGCCAGAAAGCCTGGGAAAACGGCAAGCGCGATGCCGACTTCACTCGTCTGGACAAGGACGCATTCGCGGCCAGCCCGTCGGATTCGATCGACTACGCGGTGATGGAAAAGACCGCCGATGCGGTCGTGGTCCCGCTGGATGCCGGCTGGAACGATGTCGGTTCGTGGTCGTCGCTGCTGGACGTGTCCGAGCAGGACGCCCACGGCAATGCGCATCATGGCGACGTGATCCAGGTGGACTGCCGCAATACCTATGCCTACGGCTCGCGCCTGATCGCCATGGTCGGCCTGGAAGACGTGGTCGTCGTCGAGACGCCGGACGCCGTGCTGGTCGGTCACCGCGATCGCATCCAGGAGGTCAAGGACGTGGTCGGCCAGATCAAGACGGCCGGCCGTTCCGAGGCCACCTGGCACCGCAAGGTCTATCGTCCGTGGGGCGCCTACGATTCGATCGACATGGGCCAACGTCATCAGGTCAAGCGCATCACCGTCAAACCCGGTGCAGTGCTGAGCTTGCAGATGCACCACCATCGCGCCGAACACTGGATCGTGGTGAGCGGTACCGCTGAAGTCACCCGTGGCGACGAAGTCCTGCTGCTGACCGAAAACCAGAGTACCTACATCCCGCTGGGCGTGACTCACCGCCTGCGCAATCCGGGCAAGTTGCCGCTGGAGTTGATCGAAGTGCAGTCCGGCAGCTATCTGGGCGAAGACGACATCGTACGGTTCGAAGATACCTACGGGCGCGCCTGATCGGTCGCCTGCAGGATCTGTTTTAGAAAAACAGCCGGGATTCCCGGCTGTTTTTCTTTGTGAATCTGGTGCGCAGTATTACTGCCGCCTGGCCGCTGCAATCAGCGTTTGGCCGCAGCCAACTCGGTAATCACCTGCTGCAACCCAGCTTGCCACTGCGGCAGCACGATGCCGAAATCGTTCTGCAGCTTGTCGATCGATAACCGCGAGTATGCAGGTCGCTTTGCTGGCGTCGGGTAGTCCGCTGTGGTGATGGGCACGACACGCGGCGCGCGCGCCAGCAAACCCGCCGCGACGGCTTCCTCGAAGATGGCCTCGGCAAACCCGTGCCAGCTGGTCTGGCCGGCAGCAGTCAGGTGCCAGGTGCCCGATGTGCCGGGACTGCGTTGACGCAGCAGCTGCGCGGTGACAACGGCAATCAATGCAGCCGGCGTTGGCGTACCGATCTGGTCGGCAACCACGCTTAGCTCATCGCGCTCTGCACCCACGCGCAACATCGTGCGCAGGAAGTTGGCGCCATGCGAGGCGTACACCCAGGCAGTCCGCAGGATCAGATGCTGAGCGCCTGACGCGCGGATCGCCTGCTCACCAGCGAGCTTGGTTTCGCCATACACACCCAGCGGCGAAGTTTGCGATTCTTCGCGATAGGGCGCAGTGCCTTGCCCGTCGAAGACGTAATCGGTGGAGTAATGCACCAATGGCACGTCGTGCACGGCACACCACTGCGCGATGACGCCTGGAGACTGCGCATTTGCACGCATGGCGCTGTCGCGGTCCTGCTCGGCACGATCCACCGCCGTATAGGCGGCGGCATTGACCACAGCAGTCGGATGGAGGCGATCCAGCAAACCGGTCAACGTGTCCGGCACGTCGAAATCCGCGATTTCGCAGGCGCTACCATCAGGCAATTGACCACTGCGTGTGGTCGCGGTCACCGCACCATCGACAGCAAGTGCGCGCAGCAATTCGGTGCCGACCTGCCCATTTGCGCCGAAAACCAAGGTGGTCACGGCGAAAACACCGGCAGGCGCTCGACCGGCATATCGGCCAGGAACGGCGCAACTGCATCCTTGGCGGAGAGCACCGGATCGCTGATCGGCCAGTCGATCCCGATTGCCGCGTCGTCCCACCGCACACCTGCATCGGCTTCCTTGACGTAGACGTCAGTACACAGATAGCTGAAAACCGCACGCTCTGACAGCACCGCAAAGCCGTGCGCAAAGCCTTCCGGAATCCAGAGTTGCTTCTTGTTTTCTGCGCTCAATATCACTGCCGCCCACTGACCAAAAGTGGGCGAGCCACGACGTACGTCGACAGCCACGTCGTAGACTTCGCCTTCGAGCACGCTGACCAGCTTTCCCTGCGGCCGGGGCCATTGGTAGTGCAAGCCACGCAGCACGCCTTTGGCCGAAGTCGACACGTTGCTTTGCACGAACCGTGTCGGCAAGCCCTGTTGACCAAAGCGTTCTGCGTTCCAGGTTTCGAAAAAATAGCCGCGTTCATCGCCAAACACTGCCGGCTCGATCACCACGCAGCCAGACAGCTTGGTTTCAATCACTTTCATGGAACAACTCCTCGTAACGCCAATTCGTGCAGATACTTGCCGTAGTCGTTCTTTCGCAGCGGCGCTGCCAGACGCTCCAGTTGCTCGGCATCGATCCAGCCTTGGCCAAACGCGATTTCTTCAGGGCAACACACCTGCAGGCCTTGCCGCATCTGGATGGTCTCGATGAAGTTGGCTGCTTCGTGCAACGACTGATGCGTACCGGTATCCAGCCACGCATAACCACGCCCTAGTGGCTCAAGATGCAGGTCGCCCGCATCGAGATAGCAGCGATTGAGATCGGTGATTTCCAGCTCACCGCGTGGCGATGGCTTCAGCGCCGCAGCATAGTCGCTGGCCTTGCCATCGTAGAAATACAAACCGGTGACCGCGTAGTTGGAGCGGGGCTTTTCCGGCTTTTCGGCAATGTCGATGACCTTGCCCTGCTGATCGAATTCGGCAACGCCGTAACGTTCCGGATCATTGACCCAGTAACCGAAGACTGTCGCCCCCTGCTCACGCGCATCGGCACGCTGCAGCGTCTCGGTCAGCCCATGACCATGAAAAATATTGTCGCCCAATACCAGGCAGCTCGGCTTGCCATCGACGAAATCGCGACCGATCAGATACGCCTGCGCCAGTCCATCGGGACTCGGTTGCACGGCATATTGGATATTGACGCCCCACTGCGAGCCATCGCCCAACAGCGACTGAAACAACGCCTGCTCATGCGGTGTATTGATGATCAGGATATCCCGGATGCCCGCCAGCATCAGAACACTGAGCGGGTAATAGATCATCGGCTTGTCATACACCGGCAGCAACTGCTTGCTGACGCCCTTGGTGATTGGATACAGGCGCGTGCCGGATCCACCCGCCAGAATGATGCCTTTGCGTTGTGTCATGAGAGCTTCCTTGGGAGGTCCGCACATCTGTGCGGACACTGAAGGTGGAGTGTTATGCCGTCGCGCCGATGCGTTCCAGACGATAGCTTCCGTCCAACACACCCTGTACCCACGACTGATTGGTCAGGTACCACTCGATCGTCTGCGCAATCCCTTGCTCGAAGGTATACGCAGGCTCCCAACCCAGGTCGTTCTTCAACTTGGAGGCGTCGATCGCGTAGCGACGGTCATGCCCTGGCCGATCAGTGACGTAGGTGATTTGGCTCGCACGCGGCTTGCCGTCTTCGCGCGGACGATGTTGATCCAGCAGCGCGCAGATCGCCTGCACGACCTCAATATTCTGGCGCTCGGAGTTGCCGCCCACATTATAGGTCTCGCCGACCTTGCCCTTGGTCAACACGGTCCGGATCGCCTCGCAATGGTCGCTGACAAACAGCCAGTCGCGGACCTGCTTGCCATCGCCGTAGACCGGCAGCGGTTCACCCGCCAGTGCCTTGGCGATGACCAGCGGAATGAGCTTTTCGGGGAAGTGGTACGGGCCGTAGTTATTCGAGCAATTGGTGGTCAGCACCGGCAGCCCGTAGGTGTGGTGGAACGCACGCACCAGATGATCCGACGCTGCCTTGGAAGCCGAGTACGGCGAATTAGGCGCGTAGGGCGTGGTTTCGGTGAACTTGCCGGTCTCTCCGAGCGTGCCGTAGACCTCGTCGGTGGACACGTGCAGAAAACGGAACGCGTCACGGCGCGCGTCCGGCAATGCCTTCCAGTAGTCGCGAACGGCCTCGAGCAACGCCAGGGTGCCGACCACATTGGTCTGGATGAAGGCGCCCGGGCCTTCGATCGAGCGGTCCACATGGCTTTCGGCTGCGAAGTTCAGTACGGCGTCGGGCTGGTGTTCTTGCAGCAGTCGGGTGACGAGCGCTCCGTCGCCGATATCGCCCTTGACGAACACGTGGTCCGCATTGCCCTCCAGCGACGCCAACGTGTTCAGATTTCCTGCGTAGGTCAGCGCGTCCAGATTGACCACGCGAATTCCGCGGGAGACCGCCTCAAGAACAAAATTACCGCCGATGAAGCCGGCACCGCCTGTTACTAGCCAAGTCGCCACTGTCTACCCCTCCTGGTCGCGCGCCAAACGCGCTGCGTTTTCAAGCCACACAGGATATACGCTCACGGCAATATCGGGCTTAAGCGCGAGCGACTCCGCATGGCTCTCCTGACGCACCGCAGCATCCATACGCCATCGCATGGTGGATGCTCCCCGGTTAGAATGGGCGCACTCCCGAGCCTGCCGCCGCGGCCGGGCCTTCCCGCAATAGCTGAAGGATCTCGTACACGATGAAAATCCTCGTCGCCTACAAGCGCGTGGTGGACTACAACGTCCGCATTCAGGTCAAGCCGGATGGCTCCGGCGTGGTGACCGACGGCGTCAAGCTTTCGCCCAACCCGTTCGACGAAATCGCCCTGGAAGAAGCATTGCGCCTGCGCGATGCCGGCATCGCCACCGAGGTGGTGGTCGCCACCCTGGCGCCAGCCGATGCTGCCGCACATCTGCGCAACGGCCTGGCGATGGGTGCCAACCGCGCCATCCATGTGGTCACCGATGCTGCCATCCAGCCGCTGACCGCCGCACGCGCGCTGCTGAAGCTGGTCGAAAAAGAGCAGCCTGATCTGGTCATCCTGGGCAAGCAGGCCATCGACGACGACGCCAACCAGACCGGCCAGATGCTGGCCACCTTGTGGGGCCGCCCGCAGGCGACCTTCGCGGGCAAGCTGGTGGTCGCCGATGGCAAGGCCACGGTGACGCGCGAGGTCGATGCTGGCCTGGAAACGCTGGAGGTCGATCTGCCAGCGGTGATCACGACCGATCTGCGCCTGAACGAGCCGCGCTTCATCAAGCTGCCGGACATCATGAAGGCCAAGAGCAAGCCGATGGACACCCTGGCATTCGCTGATCTGGGCGTGGACGCGCACGACAGTCTCACCACCACCCACTTTGCGGCGCCGGCCAAGCGCAGCCGCGGTGTGATGGTCAAGGACGCCGCCGAACTGGTGGCAGCACTCAAGCAGAAGGGGTTGTTGTAATGGCCAAGATTCTTGTCGTCGCCGAACACCTCAACGGCCAGCTCAATGCGGCCACCGCCAAGACCCTGAGCGCGGCCCTGGCGGTATCGGCCGAGTCGATCGACGTGGTCGTGCTGGCGGCCGATCCTGCCGCCGTTGCAGCCCAGGCCGCACAGCTGGCGGGTGTCGCCCGCGTACTGACCGTGGCCAACGCCGCCAACGAACACGCGCTTGCTCAGGTGCTTGGACCCCAGATCGCGCAGCTGGCCGGTCAGGGTTACACCCATGTCTTCGGCCCCTCCACTACCTTCGGCAAGGACCTGATGCCGGTGGTGGCGGCGCTGCTGGGCGTGAACCAGATCTCCGACCTGATGACCGTCGAAGATGCGCACACCTTCAAGCGCCCGATCTATGCAGGCAACGCCATCATTACGGTGAAGGCTCCGGCCGACCAGATCGTCGTGGCGACCGTGCGTAGCGCCTCGTGGCCGGAAGCGGCTAGCGGCGGCAGCGCAGCAGTCGAGTCCGTCAGCATCGAGGTCGCACTGCCGACCCACACTCGGTTCATCGACCTGGCAGCAGGCAATTCCGACCGCCCCGACCTGCAGAGCGCCAAGCGCGTGGTCTCCGGTGGCCGCGGCGTGGGCTCGGCAGAGAACTTCAAGCACATCTACAGCCTGGCCGACAAACTCGGCGCCGCCGTCGGTGCCTCGCGCGCGGCGGTCGATGCCGGCTACGTCCCTAACGAGCTGCAGGTCGGCCAGACCGGCAAGATCATCGCGCCGGAACTGTACGTGGCAATCGGCATCAGCGGCGCCATCCAGCATCTGACCGGCATCAAGGACGCTGGCACCATCGTGGCGATCAACAAGGATCCGGAGTCGCCGATCTTCGAGATTGCGGATATTGGGCTGGTGGGTGACCTATTCCAGATTCTCCCCGAACTCGAATCTGCCCTAAGTTGAAGCCTTGTTTCGGGAGACTCAATCGTCGCCTTAGTCTTACATTTCTTTCAGGATATCCATGACCACGCTCGTTCCAGTCAATGCTCTCGACCGTCACATCGGCCCAATTGCACGGCAACTTGAAGAGGCCGCGGTCAAAGCAATTGGCAGCGGCTACTACGTGCTTGGGCCGAATGTGAAAGCGTTCGAAAAGGAATTCGCGGATTGGTGTGGCGCTGGCGACTGCGTGAGCGTTGCGAACGGTACCGAGGCGCTTGAGCTGGGTCTGCGTAGCCTGGGAGTCAGCGATGGCAAACGCGTGGCAGTGGTTGCCAACGCGGCCATGTACGGCACCACCGCCGTACTTGCGTGTGGTGCCGAGCCAGTCTTCATCGATATCGACCCGATCACATGCACCATGGCACCTGAGGCGCTCGAGGCCGAACTCGCGACGGGAAAGATCGACGTTGTTATCGTCACTCACCTATACGGCAGGCTAGCGCAAATGGATGCCTTCACTGCGCTGGCGGACAAGCATGGCTTTGCCATCTTTGAAGACTGCGCACAGGCGCACGGAGCTATGGACGCGCAGGGTCGCAAGGCTGGCACGTTTGGCAAGGCGGCCAGCTTCAGCTTTTACCCAACTAAGAACTTGGGTGCATTAGGTGATGGCGGAGCCGTCACCACCAACGACCCAGCCATCGCAGATACGCTCCGCAAGTTGCGCCAGTACGGTTGGACAGCGAAGTATCGCAACGAACTGCGGGGCGGCCGTAACAGCCGCTTAGACGAAATTCAGGCTGCCTTTTTGCGCGTCATGTTGCCGCTACTCGATAACTGGAATGCTCGCCGCCGAGACATTGCTAATCGCTACTCTACCGAAATCAAACATTTCAATATTTTGGTGCCGCCGACCAGTGGCAATGACTTCGTTGCCCACCTTTATGTGGTGCATACCAGCGATCGCGCTGGGCTTCAAAAACATCTTGCCGATGCTGGCGTTAATAGCGAAGTGCACTATCCGACGCCCGATTATCGTCAGCCGTTGTTTGCCGGCCAATTCGATGACCTTTTACTGAAGGCCACGGACCATTCGTGCGCGTGCGTGGTCACCTTGCCCTGCTTCCCAGAACTCACCGACGCCGAAGTGTCTCAAGTGATCGAGGCCTGCAACTCGTGGTGAAGCCGCTTTATTCAGTGGTGATACCCGTTTACAAGAACGAGGGATCAATACCGTCGCTGCTTGTAGCGCTGGATGCCCTGGCTGTCAGCTTGGATGGGCCATTTGAAGTCGTGTTTGTCATCGACGGCAGTCCGGATGCCAGCTTCACCCGGCTGGAAGAGGGCCTTCATTCCGTTGCATTCCAGTCTCAGCTACTCCTGCTATCACGCAACTTCGGCGCTTTCGCGGCCATCCGCTGCGGCCTCGCTGAGGCCAAGGGCGAGTATATTGGAGTCATGGCCGCTGATCTGCAGGAGCCGCCATCGCTTATGCGCGAGTTCTTTACAGCGCTGTCAACTAAGCCACTCGATGTCGTTTTTGGAAAACGTGTCAGTCGCGTCGACCCAGGCCCGAGCAAACTCGCCTCCAATATTTTCTGGGGCATCTATCGACGCCTTGTCCAGCCGGATGTGCCCAGCGGCGGCGTCGACGTGTTCGCGTTGACGGCAGCGTTTCGCGACCGCCTCGTTGCGCTAGGAGAAGCGAACAGCAGCCTACTTGGTCTGTTATTTTGGCTCGGCGGACGCCGTGAGTTCATCGGTTATGCCCGCCTGGAACGCGAGCATGGCAGTAGCGCTTGGACACTGAAGAAAAAAATAACGTACCTCATGGACAGCATATTCGCCTTCTCGGACCTGCCAGTACGCATCCTCATGGGCGCTGGGATGCTCGGATTAGGTGTCGCGGCGCTTCTTGGATTAGCAGTGCTTATTGCGCGCTTTGCAGGCAGCTATGAAGTGCCGGGCTACTCCATGTCCATGCTTGCGATACTCTTTTTCGGTGCGCTCAATACGTTGGGCATCGGCATTGTAGGCAATTACGCTTGGCGGGCGTACGAGAACACCAAGCAGCGGCCTCTCAACATTGTTTCCCTGCAACTCGATTTCCCCGGAAAACAAAAATGAATTTCTATGTGCACGAAAGAGGACTTTGCGAGTCGACGACTGTCGGTGATGGCACCCGCATCTGGGCGTTCGCCCACGTGCTACCCGGGGCCAGCATAGGATCCGGTTGCAATATCTGCGACGGAGTATTCATCGAGAATGACGTCGTCGTTGGCGACAACGTTACGGTGAAGTGCGGCGTCCAGTTGTGGGATGGACTCACCCTCGAAGACAACGTGTTCGTGGGTCCCAACGCCACGTTCACCAACGATCTCCGCCCACGAAGCAAGGTGTATCCCGAAGCGTTTTTGCGGACGGTGGTCGAGATGGGCGCATCGATAGGAGCCAACGCCACCATCCTTCCCGGCGTGCGCATTGGACGCAACGCGATGGTCGGCGCGGGTGCTGTTGTTACGCGCTCAGTCCCTCCCAATGCCATTGCAGTCGGCAACCCGGCCAAGATTGTGGGCTATGCCAACACCGGCACCATCGCCAATGAGAAGCTGCACGCGCAAGGAGCAATGCCCGGCGTCCAGTCATCGTCTGTGCGGGGAGTACAACTTCACACCTTTAACGCGATCGCCGACATGCGTGGCAGTCTCTCAGTCGGTGAGTTCGAAAGGGAAATTCCATTTACGCCAAAGCGCTACTTCCTTGTCTATAACGTGCCTACCGAGGAAACACGTGGCGAACACGCGCACTTGGCTTGTCACCAATTTTTGATCGCAGTCAAAGGCTCCGTGCAAGTAGTGGCGGATGACGGCGACCATCGCGAACAGTTTTTGCTCGACAAGCCCAACTTAGGTCTTTACCTACCACCCATGACGTGGGGCATACAGTACAAATACTCCGAAGATGCCGTACTGCTTGTATTTGCCTCCCATTTTTATGATTCTGCCGATTACATCCGGGAATACAGCGTATTCACTGAACTGGTGCGTGCACGGCATCGATGAGCATGCGCGCGCTGCAGTGGACGAGAAAATTAATCGCAAAATCCAGCCTCGTTCGCTTCCTTATCTCGGGCGGCCTTAATACAGCTGTTACTTATGCTACATATCTTGCATTGCTTCAGATAACCACCTACAAAGCCGCCTACACTCTTTCTTATATCTCTGGCATCATTATTGCATTTCTAATCAACCGTCTGTTTGTCTTTAGGACACACCGTGGTTGGCGATCACTATTAATGTTTCCATTCGTCTATCTGGCGCAATACCTGACAAGCCTTTTCTTAGTGACGGCGTGGGTAGAGCACTTTGGTTTTAAACCTGCTTTTGCGCCCCTAGCGGCTATCACGGTTACTATCCCTCTGACATTTGTATTGTCACGCGCGGTCTTCGGATGGCGTAATTCGGCGAAGTAGATTAAGCACAATGCGCCGCCCTCGCTAAGCACAGCACTACCAGGAACAACAAGATAAAAAAAATTTATATCTAACGAGTTGCCAAAATATGCGCAAAGCGCTGCGTCTCTCGATGAGAATCAAGCGAAAGGGCGGTAAGGAAGCACGATCAAACGTGGACGATTTCACAAAACTTGACATCAGATAATTGCAGGCAAAGCCTGTATGTAGATTGTCCGCACATGTCACCACATCCCGAAGCGTTACCGACGGCCCTGACTTCAAAATTTAAAAAGCAGGCATCCAACTGCAGCAACGTTACTCCTGAATTTAAGAAGAAAAAAAATACTGCGCAGAGAACAGGATTTTCTAGCAGCAGCATGGGATTGATGTCCGAGTCCGCAGTCCTGATCAGTAAGAAGCCCCACACTGACGGACAGACCGCGCATACATATAAAATGCATCCCTCGACAGGTCAACCGAACGACCTGTCGAGGCCTCATTACCCTGCCCATAGTTAAAGCTAACTTTTAAAAACAATTAGTTAATCACCAGAAAATTTACACTTCTAAATTTTGCCTATCCGCCCGAACTTTCTTGTTTCGCCGGCGCCGTAGCCAAGCAATTACTGGCCAAAGCGCCGCGACTATGAATCCAGCCGCCGCAAGGCCCATGCCTTGTTTGATACTGCGGTCTTTGAACCTCAAGACAACATGCCACTCGCCGGCAGGCACAGTCCAACGCCTGAGAGACGCCTTACCCTCGGTAGTGTCTTTCCACTCAGAGCAACCAGAACTCGAACAGTATCTATATTCCCAACCCTTCCACCATATTTCATTTTCAGTAAAGCTGGCTGCGCGTGGCGTCTTGATAAAATAATCAAGCCGATCGGACTTATATCCTGAAAACTCCACGTTTATACCAGTTAAATCACTTCCAACTAACGCTACTCCTTGGCGATGAGGAGGAACATCATTGCCTCCGTTGTCGATCCATAGCTGTTGAGGCTCCGACACGAACGCGAGCAACGCGCCGCCCGAGGGCCCTTGAAGGGCCTCGACAAAACGCTTATGAGGCATTGACATACGAATATTATTATAACCAAAAACGCAATAGCTTCGACCATACCAGCACTGGTTATAAAGCTCACTCGTCCTATGATCGATGGCAGCCTGCGGGGTATCAAAGTCACCAATCAGCATTCTGGCTGGTCGCCGCATCGGAGAAGCTGGCTGAACCTGCTTCCAATCCTCAACTGTTTTTCCATACACTTCAATTTCACGGGATTCGCTCCATGGCATACGCCAAGACGCTGCTTGTGTTGAGTTGTAGTGCAGTCCCTGCAAAGCCGCACATATCAACACAGCAGCTAGCAGTCCGAAACTCGATGCAATCCTTATACGAGGAAATCGTGGAAAACCCTCATCTTTATTGGCAAGCCAGGATGCGGCTAACAATATGACCGCTGCAACCGCAAGCAATGGCAGAGCTTCCCACTTGGTGTACCCCATGCGCTGGGCCATCACTGCAGCAAACATCAAAACGCTGAACGCGGCTGACACCCTTATATGTAGTGCCAGCCGGCTCCATGTCGTGTTAAACCAAGCCTGCCATCCCGCACATGCCATCAAAATCAGGCCTATCTGGAGTATCGGTCGCCAGTCGGAGATCAGCCAGCGACTGGCGGTCATTCCCGGAAGAATTCGTAGTAATACATCCCAAGTTGGCGCCAGCATTCCCATGAATAGCGCCAACAACACGAGTGCAACACCGGTTCTCGCCGACCACTCGCGGACTCTTAAAAACGTTATGCCTAGCAGGAGGCTAAGAGGTAGCCAAAGACTACGCATCGTAATGTCACTAGGCAAGAAAGCACGATCGTAAGCGAACAGCAAAGTTTCCAGGAAAGGAATCTCTATTGGATGAGGCTCCCAACGCTCAAAGCCGACCGCCCCCAAATTGATCAGTACTGGATACCACTTCACCATGGAAATGGTTAAGCCAATCGTCACCAAGCAAGCGACACTCAGTACATAGCGCCAACGAGACCCAAGCGGCAACAGCGGCAAACAAAATAAACACCACACCGCACACGCATAAGCTGCGGCGACTAAGTTTCCTGGATAACCGGCGATTAGGAGTTGCGAAAGAACTATTGCCCCTATCGGCACGCCCCAGTACCGGGAGAGCGTGGTGGGATGTAGAAAATAAAGTAACCAAGGCACAAGCGCGGCTGCCCGGACTATATCTACATGCTGCTGATTTGAATAAAACGTTGCACTTGCGTGATAAGCCAAAGCACCGAGAAGAGAAACTCCGAAACCCAAGCCAATCTTACGGCACAACGCATAGATTCCGAGCGCTGCGATCGCAACATGAACACACTGAACTGAAACAGCGACCCTGACGGTATAAGGAATACCAAGTGCATCTAGGATAGCGAGCGGCAAATACCACGCGCCAGACTGCAAGGCCATTGAAGAAGGGAAGCCCAGATCGCTCCACGGCAGCCAAGCCGGCGGGTGGAAAATACTCCCTTGATCGAACCAACCGAAGGACTGTGCATGATAGCCGCCCAAAAAATCCCAGGGAAATGCGTAACCCCCTAAGTAATGACCTTTGAATGTCATTATATTCAATATAACCACAACTAAAATCGCTATGGAAGCCTGAATCTTTTCATTGGACATCAGTCCGGCAATTGAGCGAAAAACAGCCACGTGATCCCCTGATTTTTAGCGCCGGCCGGCCATGCGAAGCAATTGCGTCCAGCGCCAAGAAGACGACGACAGTATCTGATTAATCTGATATTCGAGATCACGCTCGCTCATCATCCACACTTTGGGCTCCGAGTAACGATGCAACCTGCGGATACGACGCATCGCGGCTCGCAATGGCGCAGTGATCCGCCATGACCTGGAATGTGTCAGTTGATGGTAGCGCTCGCGAAGTGCCTCTAACCGATCCCTATCGTCGAGCGGCGGATCCGCAAGCACTGTACTGTCTGGATCGAAGCTTACAAAACCCTGCAGCCGCTCCAGATCGAGAAACATGCGTCTAAGACGCGTAGCTGATCCTGGGGGCAGGAGTAGCGGAGCGTCATCAAGTTTGCGCAAAGTTGATAAATAATTACTTTTCCATTCGAACGCATCATGATGATTTGCAGAGCTATCACCATCCTTCCATAGCCGGTACATCGCCGTGATATTACTCGCGCACGCTACACCACAGAGCGGAGCTACTCGGATGATCAGGTCCCAGTCCTCTGCAGTACTCAACCGCTCATCAAACCTATAGCCCATATCAGAGAAAAGCACGCGCGGGAATGCGATGGAATGCAGAGGAGTGCGATTTTCGACTATATGTGCCAGCAACTCGAATCTAGGCGGATACAATGCTCGCATGCCACTAATCGCGCGCGAGGCCGCTGTGCCATCCGAACGGCGGACCCTATCCCAATCTTGTGCGATCGCAGTGGCACGCAAGAGCTGACCCGCATGACCCTTTTCCAGGGTCGCGAACGTCTCTACCCAATCGCCAAACACCAAATCGTCATCGTCAAATGCGGCCACGTAACGGCCGCGCGCAGCCAAAAACCCCTGATTCAAGGGAGCGGAACGCCCACCCTCTTCAACGCGAATTAATCGCGTACGTTTACGCAGCGTATCCTGCAATTCTTCGATTACGGCTTCCACAGCGATCTGGCGATCAATATCGAGTTTGTGTCCTGCGATAACGATCTCGAAATCCTGAGAAGTTTGAGCAGACAGACACAGCAAGGACTCACGCAAAGTCGATATGCGCTTGCCTACCGTACGGATGACGACACTCAGAAAGGGACGGTTTAACTCATCTTTGCCAGTGGCGTATGGCAACACCCGAGGTCTAGTAGGTTCCGGCCCCGGAAGAAAAGCTCGCACGAACTGGTTGACGTTACCATAATCATCTGCCTGCCGCCTCAAACCGGCAAGCAACATGGACAACGGTGCGTGCGTAGATAGGGTGGGAAGCTGCGCCGGGAAATGCTGATCGCTACGAACCATCAACACATCTTTCCGATGAACCTCATGCCACCCAGAGCACTCTAATAACGCTCCAAAGCGCGCGTTGGTGAAGTACTGCATGTGCGTATGATCTAGCAGGCCTGCCTCGGTATAGTCAAAATGACCAGCGACCAATTTTGCAGCTATGTCAGCGTGGGCTACATTGGGCACCGAAACAAGTAGAGGAGTATTTTTTTCTCTGGCAATTTTTCCAAGCAACTCGACGGCAGACAGCGGATCCGCAAGATGTTCCAGCGTATCGATTATGCAGATCGCTGCTATGCGCTTCCCTTGCGGAACTACTGACCTTATCAAGGCCTCGGCTTGCTCCCCCTCCAACAGATTCAGGAAATGAGAGTCGAAGCCTCGAGCCCGAAGCGACTCCAACCCTGGCTCATTAATATCAAAGCCCACGTAGGTCAAACCGTGACGTGAGCTAACCACTTCTGCCAAGCGACCGAAGCCACAACCAAAATCCAGAAAAAGGTCGCCGGGCTCAGGATCGAACCGTGCCAGCAGCTTGGCGATATGGCCGTAGACGTTATCGTCTGAAAATCCGTTATCGTAAATATCCATCACATTACAAACCGGTGGGACGCGTAGGCGCCGTTGGTAAATACCGCAACCTTATGACTTGAATCAAGTTGGGCAGGAAGTTCTGCGGCAGACTGCCGGCGCCGGTACTCGCGCACAGCTTTCAGCCAGACCTCATCCCCACTTGTTTCAAAGTGAGTTGCAATTTGCTCTGCAAGGTCTTCTCTACTGAATTTGTAAGCAAGAAGCATAGCTGCCTCCGCAGAGTAGTATTTTTCTGCCCAGCCTACCGCCCATGCTCCACGTTCGCCGAGGCGTTTATCGTGAAAAGCAGAGGCCGCCGGACAGTAAACGACTCGGTGACCAGAAAGTCTGACACGCCAGGAAAAATCGACGTCATCGCAGTAGAGAAAAAAGGTGCTGTGATCAAATCCCTCTAGCATGCTAACGATTCGTCGAGGTATGAGAGTGCATGCAGTAGCGGCCCAGCCCGTGTCGCCGGATGCGGCGTCGTATTGCTTGGGATGCTCGATGGGTAGTTGCTTTGCTTCTGCCATTCCCACTTTTGCATCCAAAAATGGCCGCGCGAGCTCCACTATCGCATTGGGAGCCATCATGATGTCAGGGTTCATGATCAAGACAAATTCGGAACCGCCGATTTCAAGAAGCCGGTTATGCCCGTGAGCAGAGCCGAGATTCGCATCGAAAAAGTGATACTCCACATCCGCGAGTGCTGATCCGTCAAATTTATTAATTAGTACTGTTTCCCGCAAGCTTTCTTGGGGTGAACAGTCGCCATAAGCGAGCACGACTTGGTCAAAAACGCCAGTGGCTAAAGCAAGACGAGCCGCACGCTCAAGGTGCGAGATCGCTTGCGCAACCCGATTCGGCTCATTGCCATATAGGACGGAGTGAACTCTCAGGCGCCCCAGTTTAGGGAGGTCTTGCTTACCCATATTAATTTCCTCCAGCCATGCGGGCATCGATCCAGTCACAGAGCTGCCGTACGCCCTGCTCCATGCTGACTTCGGGTTTCCAGTTGAGTGCGAAACTCGGACCAACCTCACAACCGGCATGACGAACATCTCCATTCCGGTACTTCCCACAGACATGAGGAGCAGGCGCGCCATAGTGGCGCGCTATTACGTTAGCAATGTCAGCGATCGTCGTGGGCTGCCCGTAGCCAATGTCATGAATACGCTGAGCAGCTATCTCTTCGCGTGCGGCCGCTATCACTGCGTCCGCAACATCGCTGATGTAAATAAAGTCTCGACGCATGAGACCGTCCTCATACAGCGGGATACTTTTTCCTGCTTTGGCAAGACGCGAGAACAAGGAGACGATTCCTGTATACGGATTGTCGAGTGATTGCCCGGCGCCGTATACATTTTGCAAACGCAAGATTGCCGCCTCTGTGCCAAAGCTCAGCGCCCAAGCCTTTACGATATGCTCTTGTGCTAGTTTGGTTGCGCCATAGACGCTGGTGGGATTGGGCGGCGTAGAATCAGCACGAAAAGGAAGCGCGACCGCATCCTCGAAATCCCATTGTCCGCGATCCAACATCTCTTTGGGTCGTTGGCCAGGATGCTGCAGCTGTCCATTTGATCTTTGCCAGACGCCTTCGCCGTATACCGCTCGGCTGCTGGTGAGGACAATGCGTGTCGGCACGTGTCCAGCTGCAGCAAACGCGTCGAGCATCCGAGCGGTTCCGGTCACATTTACATGTGTATGCCGTGACGCTTCGTGTAGCGATTGACCAGTGCCCGTCTCGGCTGCGAGGTGAATGACTAATGATGGGCGCCATATCGCCATAAAGCTATCCCAAGTCGCTGTTTCACACACATCCGCCACTAGCAACTCGACATCTGGATGTAGATCCGCAGGGCGCGTCTGACCGGGATGCACCTGGGGATGAAGATTATCGATCGCGACCACCGGGCGGGCGTCTTTCTCTCTAAGATGGTGAGAAATTGCGCTACCGATAAATCCAGCGCCGCCGGTGACCAGAATGCAGTCTGTATGCATGAGCGTCCTACTTGGTTAATAATGAATTTGGCCCACGGGGCTTGATCTTTAAAGCGTATTTCTCAACAAAGTGCCAGGAAATAAACGCAAGCAACAGCACAATCGGAAATGATAAAAGCGCATTCGCCCACACGCCCATTTGAGGCCCAAATATCGAGAAAAGAGCTTGTTGAATTGGGAATCCGTAAAGATATATTCCATACGAGGGGTCGCCATACCTACCCGCACCGGAAAGGCCCGGAGTTTTGCAGAGGCAAAACGCTAGCGTCGCATAAGGCAATATGAGCATCAGGAAAAACTGCATGACCCAATATCCACTCGGCTGTAACAGGCCGACTACAAAAATAAAAAAAATTGCCCAGTCCAATCTGATCCAACGCTGAGACCTGGACATGGCAAACGTTGAGCCTATGAGAAAAAATGGCGCCACATTTGCGAAAGATCTTGATCCGCTTCCCCATACAACCAATTGACTCTCTGCAGGGAAAAAAATTAGACTTAAAAATAATAACACAGCCAAAACCAGCATTAATGTGACGAATGCAATTCTTGACCTAATTAACCTTGTAATTACTGCAATTAATGGCAAAAAAAGATACATCGCAAACTCTACTGGCAAGCTCCACAGAGAACCGTTGACCGCGACTGGATATGGATTTGCAGCAAAGACGCCTGGTAACGCGTATACCGGATAGAGCAGGAAATTTTTTCCAAGGTACATCCAAGTATCTATAGATCTAAAATAATCGCTTGCTGGCAGAGCCGTAAACAAAGGGCCCAAAACAAAAGTAGTGAGAGCCAACAAGAGCATAAGCCCTGGAAAAACCCTCAGTGCGCGACGTGCTATGAAACGTAAAAAATTAGGATCGTACAGCCAGCTCTTTGCAACAAGATAACCGCTAATAACAAAGAAGATCTTGACTGCCACGCTCTGCACCGACTCGCCGAGGAGAAGCACGTCAGGCGAGGCAGACAAAGGATGAGCATGGCCGAAGATGACCGCAGATGCTGCAAGTATGCGAAGCGCATCGAAGTTATTGGCGCGAGTCATCGGCCCTTTTCCGTAAATCGCGACAGCCGAATGCTCTGCATGGGAATGCCGACAAGCCCGGCTGAAACGCTTGAAGCGCGACTATGCAGGATCATGGCGTCGTGTATCCACTGATGCATCACGTGCTCCTGTTGAGCTCCGTCACTGACGGCTACGCTCACCGCATAGTCCCCAGCAGGAAGAATTGGCATCCGGAATACGAACTCAGCCACAAAACTCTCCCCCGGCCCACCTGCGACCGCGCGATTCAAATAGGTCAGATGGGTATTGTCGCCAAAGAGTGGCTGCCCCTTTGAGTCCTTAACCACAAACCCGATTAAGAGGCGATTGATCGCTACCTCAAGCACAACCTCCAGCGTCAGCTTAACCAGCTCGCCTCCAACAACCCAGGACAGTGCACGCCCTTCAATGTCTTGAAGTACCCCTTGGCGAAACCGCGCTCCTCGAACCCCAAAGTCGTGGGACGTAGCGAAGGGATGCACTTCAATGTCATTACGCAGATTTGTCTGATTAATCCAAGGCAAGCGAGCGTCATGTACGTCGAGGTTGGAAACCCTTTCCGCTACATTCTCGTTGACTTCAACATCAGGACTGCTATGTGGCGATTCTGCATTATACAGATCCGCCAGATAGGCGGCAGCAACTTGCTTCGGGCTGCCATCCATGTAGACCCCCCCATTGCGTAACCAGATTACGCGATCGCATAAAGCCGTCACTGAGCCCATATCATGGCTCACAAATATCAACGTCCCGCCTCCCTCGCGAAATCCGTGCAGAAACCTCATGCACTTTTGCACAAAATAAGCGTCACCCACTGCAAGTGCTTCATCAACAATAAGGATATCTGCATCAACGTGGGCTACGACTGAAAAACCCAAACGAGTGAACATTCCACTTGAATAGGTCTTCACGGGGCGGTCTATGTACTCGCCAATATCAGCGAACGCGATGATAGCGTCTCGCCGCTCTCCTATCTGGTCTTCTGTCAATCCATAGATCTGTGCGCACAGATCTATGTTCTCCCGCCCTGTGAGTTCAGGATTGAAACCTGCTCCTAGTTCAAGAAGTGCTGCGACCTTACCCTTCACATGTAAGGTGCCAGAAGTCGGACTAAGCGTCTGACAGAGCATACTCAGCAAGGTCGACTTACCAGCACCGTTCCTGCCAACCAGACCGAGTGTTTGGCCAGCTTGGACATCAAAATTTATGCCTGTGAGGGCGACATGCTCTTTGTAGAAACGACGCTTACTCCCAAAGAGCATCTGCCAGAGGCGATGCGACGGCTTATCGTACATCAGAAAGCTTTTACTAGCTTCTCGAACCGAGATGACCCCATCAGAGCACATCGGCGAACCCCCTCCGGGTCTTACAGAAGAATGCATAGCCCAAGAGCATTACGAGTATGCTCACAGCAGTATAAAGAGCAAGCATCCAAAAGTCAGGCTGACGCCCTGTTATTATAACATCACGTACAGAAACAACGATGATGCTAATAGGATTTAAATAAATAAATGCCACGTACTTGGCTGGAACCATCTCAATAGGCACAAAGATGGGGCTAAGAAACATCATCAACGTTAACGCCAAGGGCACTATTTGTTGAATATCACGCAAGAATACTGATAGCGCTGAGAGAAACCATGCAAGGCCAAGCATAATAGGAAATAACGGCAAGATTACTAAAAATAACAATGGCCATGTAGGAGGCAAGCTGCCCGCTATGAGAATTTGCCCAATAAGCAATATTGTAACATTTACTAACAAGTGGAAAGTTGCGGTTCCCAGCGTCATCCAAGGCAAGACCGTTAACGGGAACACTACCTTCTTCACATACGTTCTGTGCTCAAATATAAGGCCGGAGGAGCGCCCAATCACTTCAGCGAAAAATAAATGAATAATCAACCCGGAAAATAGAATAATCGGATACATTTTCTGTGGCGCCATACCGAATTTCGCCTGCAGCACAAAACCCAGTACGAACCAATACGCAAGCAAAAGCATCAAAGGCGTTGCCAGTGACCATAAGACGCCGAAGGTTGAGCCCTGATATCGTCCACGGACATCACGTCGTGTCAGCCTACTCACTAGCGAGAAATTCAGAATCAGATCCCGAATTGGGCCTTTGCCGTCTATCACGTCGTCAACTCCGGTTTGCCAGCGCCCGCTCTAAATCCCCACGCAAATCCCCCACATCCTCAACCCCCACGCTCAGCCGCACCAGCGCATCGCTGATACCGAGTTGTTCGCGGCGGGCTACTGGGATGGAGGCGTGCGTCATGACGGCAGGGTGATTGACCAGGCTTTCCACGCCGCCCAGCGATTCGGCCAGGGTGAACAGTTCGGTCTTTTCGCAGAAGCGCTTGGCTGCGTCGAAGCCGCCTTTGAGCACGATGGAGACGATGCCGCCAAAGCCGGACATCTGGCGCTTGGCCAGTGCGTGCTGCGGGTGCGAGGCCAGGCCGGGGTAGATCACCTTTTCAATGGCGGGATGGGTTTCCAGCCACTGCGCCAGCGCCAGTGCGTTGTCGCAGTGCGCACGCATGCGCAGCGGCAGGGTCTTCAATCCGCGTAGGGCGAGGAAGCTGTCGAACGGGCCTTGTACGCCGCCGATGGAGTTCTGCAGGAAGGCCAGTTGTTCGGCAAGTTCTGCGTTGTCGCCAACCACCGCGATGCCGCCGACCATGTCTGAGTGACCGTTGAGGTACTTGGTGGCCGAATGCACGACGATGTCGGCGCCCAACTCAAGCGGGCGTTGCAGCATCGGCGAGGCGAAGGTGTTGTCGACCACGATCAATAGACCATGCTTGCGGGCGATGGCAGCAATCGCTGCGATGTCGACCAGCTTGAGCATCGGGTTGGTCGGGGTTTCGATCCACACCATCTTGGTATCGGGGCGGATCGCGGCTTCGAAGGCGGCCGGGTCGGTCAGGTCGACGAAGCTGAAATCCAGGCCGGCGGTGCGGCGGCGCACGCGCTCGAACAGGCGGAAGGTGCCGCCATACAGGTCGTCCATCGCCACCACGTGGCTGCCGGCATCCAGCAATTCCATCACGGTGGAGGTGGCGGCCATGCCCGAGGCAAACGCGAACGCGCGCGTGCCGCCTTCCAGCGCGGCAACGCAGCGCTCGTACGCAAACCGCGTCGGGTTATGGGTGCGCGAGTACTCGAAACCCTGATGCTCGCCGGGGCTGGACTGCGCGTAGGTGGACGTCGCATAGATCGGCGGCATCACTGCGCCGGTGCTGGGATCTGGCGACTGCCCTCCATGGATCGCCAGCGTTGCAAGCGCCAATGTGCGCTCGCCATCGTGGCTCTTGGTAGTGCGGTTGGACATGGAGGTTCCCGGAAAAAGTGGGCGATTGTATCAAGCAGGTCTGAACGGCCAATGCCGCGCGTCTCACCGACACGCGCGGCCTTGCGCGATCACTGCACGCGGCGACGCAGGTAGTTGAGCAGGTCGATGCGGGTGATCAGGCCCAGGAATTGCGTGCCGTCCATGACGATGGCGACCTGGCCGCGGTCGAACACCGGCAGCAGCGCTTCGATCGGGGAAGCGACATCCAGGCGATCGAGTTTGCTGACCATGGCAGTGGAGATCGGATCGCGAAAGCGCGCTTCATCGCCATACACATGCAGCAGCACATCGCTTTCGTCGACGATGCCGACCAGTTGGCCATCATCGATCACCGGCAGCTGCGACACGTCGTAGAGCTTCATGCGCTGGTAGGCGGTGGTCAGCAGATCCTTCGGACCCACGACGACGGTGTCGCGCTTGTTGTACGGGCGCAGGATCAGGTCGCGCAGGTCGCCATGTTGCGGGCGCTCCAGGAAACCGTTGTCGAGCATCCAGTAGTCGTTGTACATCTTCGACAGATACTTGTTGCCGGTATCGCACACGAACACCAGCACACGCTTGGGCGTGGTCTGCTCGCGGCAATACTTCAGCGCTGCGGCCAGCAAGGTGCCGGTGGACGAGCCGCCGAGGATGCCTTCTTTGGCCAGCAGCTCGCGTGCGGTGTGGAAGCTTTCGGCATCGCTGATCGAATAGGCCTTCTTGACCCGCGAAAAATCCGAGATATCCGGCAGAAAATCTTCGCCGATGCCTTCGACCAGCCAGCTGCCGGACTTCTCGCTGACCGTGCCTTCTTCGATGTACTGGGTCAGGATCGAGCCCACCGGGTCGGCCAGCACCAGTTCGGTGTGCGGCGAGGCGGTGGCGAAGGCGCGCGACAGGCCGGTCATGGTGCCGGAGCTGCCGCAGCCGAACACGATCGCGTCAAGCTGGCCGTCCATCTGCGCCAGGATTTCCGGGCCGGTGCCGAATTCATGCGCAGCCGGGTTGTCCGGGTTGCCGAACTGATTGATGAAGTACGCGCCGGGGGTTTCGGCGGCGATCTTGGCAGCCAGGTCCTGGTAGTACTCCGGGTGGCCCTTGGCCACGTCCGAACGGGTCAGCACCACGTTGGCGCCCATGGCCTTGAGATTGAAGATCTTCTCGCGACTCATCTTGTCCGGCACCACCAGGATCAGCTGGTAGCCCTTCTGCTGCGCCACCAGCGCCAGACCCAGGCCGGTATTGCCGGCCGTGCCTTCCACCAGCGTGGCGCCGGGGGTGAGGTCGCCGCGCTGCTCGGCCGCTTCGATCATCGACAGGCCGATGCGATCCTTGATCGACCCGCCGGGATTGTTCGCCTCCAGCTTGAGGAACAGCTCGCAGACGCCGGTGTCCAGGCGCTGGGCCTTGACGATCGGCGTGTTGCCAATCAGTTCGAGTACGGAGGAATGAATCGCCATCGGGATATCGTCGCTGCGCCGCGCGGGCTAGGCCGATCATTATCCGACGAACGGCCGGGGAATGCTCATTCAGGCGGGAAACGATCGTGCCCGCCCATGAACGAGCGTGCTCAACCGCTCACAAAGAGCAGTACGTCGCACAACAGGCCTCTGCCAAAACGAAAGACGCGGACGGTGACAGCCGACGAGGAGGCTGCCACCGCCCGCGACGGTGAACTTGTTCTAACGGTGGGGAAGGATCAGTGCGTGAGCTGGTCGTACATCCGGGTGAGTTTTTCTTTGGCCTGCAATTTTTCGCGTTTCATCTGACCCAAGGTCACGTCGTCGATGGGGAGTACCCCAAGTTCGGCATCCATGCATTTCTTGTTCAAGAGCTTGTGGCGTTGGTACAGCTGCTTGAACTCGGGATCGGACTTGATCAATGCGTCGATTTCGGTCTGCGGTTGCCCTTCGAACATGGCGTTACCTCCTTCACTTAAAACAAGAACGCCCCGGCCGCGGACGGCACAGGGCGCTGCTTGGGAATGGAAGACCCACGAGTCACGTTGGCAAAGGTCACAACGGCAGACGCACTGACGAAACCACCATCTGTTCCAACCGCTTGCGTCGCTGCGTGCCCTTGCGTCACTGGCCCGGCCCTCCGTACTTTCCGGGCGGCGGAGTTGCTGCCCGGAGGTACGACCCTACGCCGGTCGCGGAGGGGGTTCAAGGCCGGAACGGCTGCTTTTGCCGTTCCTTGGCGCAATCAGTGACCGCGGTTCAACCGGGCGTCATGCCCGGGTTAAAAGACCTTAACTTCCAACCACTTGCACTACGGCGCTACAACGACCTCGGCCGCACGCGTTTTGCTGGCGGCACCCTTGCCACCACTGACCTGCAGCCGCGATGCCGCGACACCGCCAGCGACCAACGCGTCGCGAAGTGCCTCGGCATGCTTCTTGGCTGTGCCCGCATCGCTGTCGAAACCGACGATGCTGACCCGCCCCTTCTTGCCGATGTTCAGATATTCGGCCAACGCCTTGGCCTGCCCGGCCGCATCGCCGGACAAGGCCGCCTTGCCACCGAACGCGCCGCTGCCCAGCGAGAACACTTCGCCGCGGCTGTCCACCTTGGACGACGGCAGCTTGGCGCCGGCCACCAACTCGGCTTCTTCATGGGCGAGCTGGATGGCCTTCTGCTGGGCGGCATTGAGCTTGGCGGTCTGCTTGCCGGCCACGCTGGTCAGCGCCAGCTCGGCATCCTGGCGGGCCAGGGTTTCCTGTTCGGCGGCCTGACGCATGCGCTCGGCCTCCTCGGCCTGGATCTGCGCCTGCACACGCAAGCGCTCAGCCTCCTGCCGGGCACGCGAGGCGTCACGGCGGCTGGCTTCGATCAGCAGATCGTTGCGGGTGCCTTCCAGGCGGTCCAGCTCGCGCCGGGCCAGCGCGGTGCGGGCGGTGAGCTCGGCAATCTCGACCCGGCGGTCGGCCAAAAACACCAGCGCATCGCGGTCGCGGCGCTTGGCCTCGGCCAGTGCCGCCACGCTTTGCTGGGCCTGCAGCCGCTCGTAGCGGGCCAGATCGCTGGTCTGCGGGTCGTTTTGCAACGCTGCCAGGCGCCGATTGAGCGCGTCGGCCTGCGGGTCGTCCTTGGCGGCCATGGCCAGCGGAGACAGCGTGGCCAGGCTCAGCGCACCGATGTAAAGCAAGGGACGCAGTTTCATCGGCCGTTCTCCCCGGTGTTGAGGGTGTTCTGCAGCTGCGCCACTTCCTTGCGACGTTGCTCCAGCTGGGCGCTGACCACGGCCTCTTCGCTGCGCGCCTTGGCCAGATCGGCATCGGCGGCGGCGCGCAGGGCGATCTGAGGCACCTCCTTGCGCTGGCGCTTGTCCAGTTGCGCCTGCTGGGCCTGCATCAATTCCTGGCGGGCCAGATTGACCAGATCCGGGGCGTATTGGTCGGCATCGGCCTGGGTGGCGCGTTGTACGGCCTGTTCGGCGGCAGTGAGCTCCGGTGCCACCTGGGCGGTGGCCGGAGAGGAAAGAACCATGAAACAGGCGATGCCATACAGGGATCGCCGCAAGTATGCGAAGCTAGCCGTCATTAGGGGAGCCGTAGCGAGGAAGTCTCGAGCACGGCCATTGTCGGAAGCCTGCGGCGGACTTGCAACGAGACGCTGCTGTTTGTTGGGGAACCATTGCGCATGGATATCGGCTACTTCCTGAAGCTGATGACCGAAAAGAATGCCTCGGACATGTTCTTGACCACCGGCGCGCCGGTGTACATCAAGATCGAAGGCAAGCTCTACCCGCTCGGCAACACGGGGTTGCCGCCGGGGATGGTCAAGAAAATCGCTTACTCATTGATGGACGAAGGCCAGGTGCCGCAGTTCGAGCGCGAGCTCGAGCTCAACATGGCCATCGCCCTGCCCGATGCCGGCCGCTTCCGCGTGAACGTGTTCAAGCAGCGTGGCGAGGTGGGCATGGTGATCCGCGCCATTCGCAGCCGGATCCCGAGCATCGAAGAGCTCAATCTGCCGCAGGTGCTGAAGGACGTCATCATGACCCCGCGCGGGCTGGTGCTGGTGGTCGGCTCGACCGGCTCCGGCAAGTCGACCTCGCTGGCGTCGATGATCGACCACCGTAACAGCACCACCACCGGGCACATCCTCACCATCGAGGACCCGATCGAATATCTGCACAAACATAAGATGTCGATCGTGAACCAGCGCGAGGTGGGCCTGGACACGCACGCCTTCCAGAGCGCGCTGAAGAATGCGATGCGCGAAGCGCCGGACGTGATCCTGATCGGCGAAATCCTGGATGCCGAGACCATGGAGGCAGCCATCGCGTTCGCCGAAACCGGACACTTGTGCCTGGCGACGTTGCACTCCAACAACGCCGACCAGACCATCGAGCGCATCCTCAATTTCTTCCCGGAAAGCGCGCACAAGAACGTGCTGATGAACCTGGCGCTGAATCTGCGCGCGGTGGTCTCGCAGCGTCTGGTCAAGGGCGTGGACGGCCGCCGCCGCCCCGCCACCGAGGTGTTGCTCAATACCCCGATGATCCGCGACCTGCTGCGTCGCGGCCAGGTGCACGAGGTCAAGGCGGCGATGGAAGAGTCGTTGGAAGAAGGCATGCAAACCTTCGATCAATGCCTGTTCCGCATGGTCAAGACCGGCGAGATCGAGCAGGAAGAAGCGCTGCGTGCAGCCGATTCGCGCGATGGCTTGGCGCTGAAGTTCCGCCTGTCCGAAGGCGGCTCCGGCGAGCACGACCCGTATGCGGATTACGAGGCAGCGTCGGCGCCGAAGATCAGTCACGGGTTTATTTGATTGGGAATGCGGCAGCGCCCTCATCCGGCGCTGCGCGCCACCTTCTCCCGCTGGCGGGAGAAGGACATGAGCCTTGACGCGCGCGTTGCGGCGCGCTGTGACTGCTCTGCTTCTGCCGCGGCCCGTCGCCGGGGTTTGGCGCTGATCACGCCTGTCGTTCAAGCCCTCGCCTTACTAAGCACCGCTTCAACACTAGGCACCGCTTCAACGCGCCGCACGCCCCCTGCCTGTGAGGGACGGTGGCCGAAGGACTGATGCCGCCCGAACATCTCGCTGCACTCACACCGCCGCGTCGGGCTGGGCCTCTGGCCGGGCAGCGTCGAATTGCGGGAGTGCCAGGCACTGTCGTTCGATCCGTTGCAAGGTGGGATACGGTGTCAGATCGACCTCGAACCGACGCGCGTTGTAGAGCTGCGGGATCAGCACGCAATCGGCCAGGCCCGGCGTCTCGCCATGGCAGAACGTGCCGGTGCGCGGGTCTTGCGCAAGTTGCGCTTCCAGCGCGCTGAAACCGCACTGCATCCAGTGCCGTGTCCACTGCTGGCGTTGCGCCGCATCCAGCGCAACGCTGCGCTCCAGGTAGTGGGTGACGCGCAGATTGTTGAGCGGGTGCACATCGCAGGCGATGACCTGCGCCAGCGCGCGCACGCGGGCGCGGTCGGCTGGGGCGGCTGGCAACAGCGGCGCACTGTCCGCAAAGGCCTCTTCCAGATATTCCAGAATCGCCAGCGACTGCGGAATCACCACCGCGCCGTGGCGCAGCGTCGGCACCAGCTCCTGCGGGTTGAGTTGCGCGTAGGCGGCGGCATGCTGCTCGCCGCCGTCGCGCACCAGATGCACCGGGTGCGTGACATAGGCCAGCGACTTCAGGTGCAGCCCGATGCGCACGCGATACGCCGCGCTCGAACGCCAGTACGAAAACAGCTCCAGCGCCGCGCTCATGCGCGGCCGCCAGTGACCGCGCCCGCCGGCAGGACGCTGCGCGTCATGGCAATGGCTGCCGTTCGACGCGCTGCTCGATCGCGCCGAAGATGCTGGCGCCGCTGGCATCGAACATCTCGATCCGCACCACATCGCCGAACGCCATGAACGGCGTGCTCGGCTTGCCATCGCGCAAGGTCTCGACCACGCGCTGTTCGGCAAAACACGACGCGCCCAGCGTGGTGTCCTGATTGGCGATGGTGCCGGAGCCGACAATCGTGCCGGCCGACAACGGACGGGTCTTGGCGGCATGGGCGATCAGCTGGGCGAAATCGAACTGCATGTCGTTGCCCGCTTCCGGCGCACCGAACCAGGCACCGTTGACGTGGGTCACCAGCGGCAGATGGACTTTACTGTCGCGCCACGCATCGCCCAGCTCGTCGGGGGTGACGAAGACCGGCGACAACGCCGAGCGCGGCTTGGACTGCACAAAACCAAAGCCCTTGGCGAGCTCGGCCGGGATCAGATTGCGCAGCGAGACATCGTTGACCAGGCCGATCAGCTGGATATGCGCGGCCGCCTGTTCGGACGAGGCCCCCATCGGCACGTCGTCGGTGATGACCACGATTTCGGCCTCCAGATCGATGCCGTGGTCTTCGCTGATCACCTTGATGGCATCGCGCGGGCCGTAGAAGCCGGCACTGGTGGCCTGGTACATCAGCGGATCGGTGTAGAAGCTCTCCGGTACCTCGGCATTGCGCGCGCGGCGCACCCGCTCCACATGCGGCAGGTAGGCGCTGCCATCGACGAATTCGTAAGCGCGCGGGAGCGGCGCGGCCAGCGCCTGCAGATCCAGATCGAAGACGCCATCGGCGCTGCCGTCATCGAGCGAGGCAGACAAGGCGTTCAGCCGTGGCGCGACGTTGCTCCAGTCTTCCAGCGCGCGCTGTAGCGTCGGCGCGATGCCGGTGGCATGCACGGCCTTGCTCAGGTCGCGTGAGACCACGATCAGGCTGCCATCGCGGCCGCCTTCCTTCAGGGAACCTAGCTTCATGACGATCCTGTTGCTGTGGCTGATCGGCCGATTGTACGACCTGTTGCAACAGTGGTTGCACCTGAAACAACTGACCCGTAGCCCAACCGCAGACGCGGTCTTTTGTGCAGCGCGCCAAACGCGCGTACACTTGCCCGGTCTGCATGCGGCCGTCCGTTTCCCTTTGGGACCGCCGGCGAGGCCAGGATCGATCGATCCGCTCGCCCGCCCCACCCGACGCCTTTCGTGGTGCCGACAAACCCATCGCTTCTTGATCGGGTTGTTCCACCATCTCGCAGCGCGGTTCACGGGAACGCTCCGAGCCTCACTTTTTGCATCTGCAATGCGTTTGCGCTCCGGGCCTGGCCTGGTGGCGACGCTTTACTTGGAGCTTCCTGATGTCTTTTGAATCCCTGGGCCTTGCGCCCTTCCTGCTGCGCGCCTTGGCCGAGCAGGGCTATGAAACCCCCACAGCGATCCAGCAGCAGGCGATCCCGCTGGTGCTGGCTGGTCACGACCTGCTGGCAGGCGCGCAGACCGGTACCGGCAAGACTGCCGCGTTCGGCCTGCCGCTGCTGCAGCACCTGGGCACCACCCCGCAGCCGGTCAATGGCCCGCGCAAGCCGCGCGCGCTGATCCTGACCCCGACCCGCGAGCTGGCCACCCAGGTGCATGACAGCCTGCGCGGCTATAGCAAGTACCTGCGCATTCCCAGCGCGGTGATCTACGGCGGCGTGGGCATGGGCAACCAGCTCGACACCCTGCGTCGTGGCGTGGACCTGCTGATCGCCTGCCCGGGTCGTCTGATCGACCATATCGAGCGTCGCAGCGTGGACCTGTCCGGCATCGAAGTGCTGATCCTGGACGAAGCCGACCGCATGCTCGACATGGGCTTTTTGCCGTCGATCAAGCGCATCCTGACCAAGCTGCCGCGCCAGGACCGTCAGACCCTGCTGTTTTCGGCCACGTTCGAAGAGAACATCAAGCAGCTGGCGCTGGAGTTCATGCGCAACCCGATGCAGATCCAGGTCACCCCGAGCAACACCGTGGCCGAGAGCATCACCCACCGCGTGCACCCGGTCGATGGCGCGCGCAAGCGCGATCTGCTGCTGCACCTGTTGGCGCAGGACAGCCGCGAGCAGACCCTGGTCTTCGCGCGCACCAAGCATGGCAGCGACAAGCTGGCGCTGTTCCTGGAAAAGTCCGGCATCAAGACCGCGGCGATCCATGGCAACAAGAGCCAGGGCCAGCGCATGCGTGCACTGAGCGACTTCAAGGCCGGCCGCGTGACCGTGCTGGTGGCCACCGATATCGCCGCGCGCGGTATCGATATCGACCAGCTGCCGAAGGTCATCAACTACGACCTGCCGATGGTGGCCGAGGACTACGTGCACCGTATCGGCCGCACCGGCCGTAACGGCTCCACCGGCGAGGCGATTTCGCTGGTGGCGCAGGACGAAGCCAAGCTGCTGCGTCAGATCGTGCGCATGCTGGGCCGCGACGTGGAAATCCGCGACGTGCCGGGCTACGAGCCGCAGACCCCGATCCGTTGGGGCAATAGCGCCCCGGGCCGTGCTGAACAGCCGGGCGGCGATCGCGCACCGCGCAAGAGCCACGCGCGTCGTCCGCATGGCGATGCACCGCGTCAGGCGCATGCACATGCCGGCCCGAAGAAGCCGGGTGGCCAGCGCAGCGCCGGGCCGCGTCAGGCCAATGCGGGCGCAGGTGCCGGCCGGCGCGACAGCCGTGGCGGCGCTGGCCGTCCGGCCAACCGCGGCGCCTGATAGACGGCGTCTGCTGAGCACAAGGGCCGCCATGCGGCCCTTGTTGTATCAGGCTCGCGTTGTATCCAGGCCTGCTTTGTATCGGGCCCGGTCGGTCCGGACCCTTGCGTGATCCGGCACCACGCCGGCACCTGCCCTTCCCTTTCGTTACTGCTTGCCGATCACCGTCATGGATATCTTCAAAGTCTTTACGCTCGAAGCCGCGCATCGGCTTCCCAATGTGCCGCCCGGCCACAAGTGCGCCCGGCTGCATGGCCATTCGTTCCGGATCGAGCTGCACGTCAGCGGCGAACCGGGCGCCGACACCGGCTGGATCATGGATTTCGGCGATATCAAGGCGGCCTTCCAGCCGATCTACGACCGCCTGGACCACCACTACCTCAATGACATCGAGGGGCTGGAGAACCCGACCAGCGAACGGCTGGCGATCTGGATCTGGCAGCAGCTCAAGCCGGCCTTGCCGCAGTTGAGCGAGATCGTGGTGCATGAAACCTGCACGTCCGGCTGCCGCTACCGCGGTTGACCGCATGCGCACTGTTCGACCCGAAGCCGCCTTCTGGGCGGCTTCGTCGTTTTTGACGTCTTTCCAACCGATTGAATTGCAAAGACTTCCAACAAAGTTTGGGGAAACTTCAGGAAACGTGTTGCATCGCAACAATATCCGCGTATGCTGCAACGCAACAAACGGTCACGGCTTTCCCGAAGGGGTTCGCAATGTCGGCGCAGTTCGAAAACAGCTTTACCAGTCAGTTCGCCTCCGCTGCAGCACGTGCCAATCAATTGGCATTGGACACGCTGGAGCAGAACGTCACCGCCACCACCAGTTTCTTCGGTGAGTTTGCGCAGGCACGCGACCTGGGTGCCTACCAGACGCTCTGGCCGAAAGGTCTGCAACTGGCCCGCGACAACCTGGAACGTTTGGCCTCGGCCAACCAGGAAGTGGTCGGGATGGGTTTGAAGATGTCCAGCGAGCTTGGGCAGTTTGCCAAGCAGCAGTTCGACACCGGCAGCGAGCAGGCCGGCGCAGCAGGCAAGACACGGCGAAGCTAACCGCCACCAAAAATTCAGCGTCTTTGCATGGGTCCCTCCCCCCATGCAATCCGGCCCGACAGATCCCTCCCTCTGTCGGGCTTTTTTATTATGCGTTTGCCGGCCATCTGTCGCCGCGGCTTGCGCGCGGCGAGTGGTACTGGCGTGCTTGCGGCCGGCGCGGCTAGATCGGTAGCCGCAGCTCCTGCGCCTGGCTGGCGGCATCGGCGCCCGGGCGCCAACGAATCCGCCCCCAGCACGGCATCGCCAGCCGCTGGTGCAGCATCTGGATGTTCTCTTCGACGCGCTCCATCTGCGGGTCGATTGCGTTGGCGATCCAGCCGATGCATTCCAGCCCGTCGGCGGCGATGGCGGCAGCGGTCAGGCGCGCGTGGTTGATGCAGCCCAGCCGCACGCCGACCACCAGCACCACCGGCAGTTGCAGCGCGCGGACCAGATCGGCCTGGTCCAGATCGGCGCTGAGCGGCGCGGCCCAACCGCCCACACCTTCGACCACCACCACCTCGGCCTGGCGACGCAATTGCGCAAACGCCTGCGCGATTGGGTCCAGCGACAGGGTCACGCCGACATCGGCGGCGGCCAGCTCCGGTGCCAGCGGTGCGGGAAAGGCGTAGGGGTTGAGGGTGGCGTAGTCCGGTTGCGGGTCGCTGGCCGCCTGCAGTGCCAGCGCGTCTTCATTGCGCCAGCCATCCGGCGTCTGTTCGCAGCCACTGGCGACCGGCTTCATCCCCACCGCGGTGTGCACGCGCGCGCGCAACGCATGCAGCAATGCCGTGCTGCCCATGGTCTTGCCGATGCCGGTGTCGGTGCCGGTGACGTACAACGCAGGGTGCTGCATGCGTTCGATCCTGCGGCCGGGCCGCCATTGCCGAGAGGGCGCGCAGCATAACGTGCGGATCCGAACGCGCGGCTGAGTCGCAATGCCGCTGCGGATGGCCGCTGCTAAACTTCGGCCATGTTCGCCACCTCGTCGCTGACCGGCAGCAAGCCGGAACAATATGCCCAGCTCACCGCCCAGGCCAAAGCCCTGGTGCACGGCGAGCCGGATCGGATCGCCAACGCCGCCAATCTGGCCGCACTGATCTTCAATTCGCTGCCGTCGCTCAACTGGGCCGGCTTCTATTTCTACGATGGCCGCGAGCTGGTGGTGGGGCCGTTCCAGGGCTTGCCGGCCTGCGTGCGTATTCCGCTGGACAAGGGCGTGTGCGGTGCGGCCGCCAGCACCCGACAGAGCCAGCGCATTGCCGACGTGGACGCGTTTCCCGGGCATATCGCCTGCGATTCGGCATCGCGCTCGGAGCTGGTGATTCCATTGGTCAAGGGCGATACGTTGATCGGCGTACTGGATCTGGACAGCCCGGAGCTGGATCGCTTCGACGCCGACGATCAGCAGGGCCTGGAAGCCATCGCGCAGATTTTCGTCGGTGCGTTGACGTGACAACCGAACGGCTGCGCAACATCGGCCCGAAAAGTGCGGCGTGGCTGCGCCAGGTCGGTCTGCGTACGCAGGAGGATCTGCAGGCGGTGGGCGCGGTGGGCGCCTTCGTCAAAGTCCGCCGCGCCGGTTTCAAGCCCAGCCTCAATCTGCTGTATTCGCTGGAAGGCGCCTTGACCGATTGCCACTGGCAGGACGTGCCGGAAGCGCGTCGGCATGCCTTGCTGGCGGAATACGAAACGGCCAGTGCGCTGTTGCCGGTGCGCGGCCGCGCGGTCGCCGGGCCGGTGGAAACCGTGCACTACGCGCGGGCGGACAACGACGATACGCACGGCGACATGCTCGAAGGACACGATGACGCTGCGGATCCGAGCCAGACGCGCGAGGATTGAACGAACGCAGTGGGTGGAGCGCCGTTGCAGCGTCTGGTATCGGTGCAGTGCGGCAGTGCCTGACACGATGGCTGCGAGCGTTACGCGCAGCACTTGGTCGCAACGTCAGCGGCACGCCACACAAAAATTCCGCTGCGAACTCCAGCTAGCGCGCCCACTCCGCTGTCGACCGCATTGTCGCGTCGCGCCATACACCAGACGCAGCTAGCAGCAGCTACGAAGCGATCGTCGGTTGGATGCGGACGCTAGGCTTAGAACCGCACGACGGAAACAGGACGCGCTGCACCGATCACCGATCACGTCCGCCTGGCAGCCGCGCGGTCGTTTTGTCGGTCGCTCTAGGTCAATGCGAGCAGCTCGCGCATGTCATCCATGATCGCCACCGCGCCGGAGCTCTGCACATCGAAGCCGCGCAGATAGCCGTAGCGCACCATCGCCAATGGCATTGCCGCTGCGTTTGCGGCCGCTGCATCGGTGGCCGAATCGCCAACCATCAGGCACTGCTGCGGTGCGTGCTGGAATTGCCTGGCCAGGTGCAGCAGCGGCGCGGCATCGGGCTTGCGCTGCGGCAGCGAATCGCCACCGAGCACGCTGCTGAACTGCGCAGCGATGCCCAGATGCTCCAGCAGCGGCGCGATGAACCGCGACGGCTTGTTGGTGCATAACGCCAGCGTGGCACCGGCCTCGCGCAGGCCGGCCAACGCCTCGCCGACACCGGGATACAGCTGCGGGTTATGCAGCAGGCTGGCTTCGTAGTGACGCATCATCACCGGCATCGCGGTATCGGCATCGTGCGTGCCGCCGGCTTCGCGCAAGGCAGTGGCAAGCAGCACGTGCACGCCTTCACCGATCCAGCCGCGGATCGTCGCCTCGCTGAACTGCTGCAACCCGAGTTCGTGCAAGGTGGCGTTGAGCGCTTCGGCGATATTGGGTGCGCTGTCCACCAGCGTGCCGTCCAGGTCGAAGATCACCAGCGGATACGGAAACATGCACAACGCCTCGTTGGGGAGCGGACTGCAGTGTACGAGCGGCTGGATTCAGACCGTGTCAGCGTGCGCGATGAAGATGCGTGCTGCAGTCATCGCTGCATGCAGCAGGCTGAGATCGGCTAACACAACGTCGCGAGCAGTTGTCAGGTGGCTGTGGACGGCGCGCTCAGACCCGGGGTGTTCGTGTGGTAGTGCCGCACCGAGCGCCGGCTGCGCCCGCCTGGCGCTGAGCACAGCCGTTTTGGTAGCTGCTCTACCACACGGCATCGCAGGCACGACGTTGCACTCACTGCGCCGGCGACATCTCGCCGAATAACTCTCCCTGCACCGCGCCTTCCTCGGCATCGCTGAAACCGCTCAACCCCACTCCGACCAGGCGATAGCGTGTGTCGTCGGGCAGCTCCACACGCCGGGTCAGCGCCAGCGCAATGTCCGCCAATGCCTCGAGCGAGTTGGGTGGCTGATCTGGCGTGTAAGAGCGGGTCAGGATGCGAAAGCTTGAGGTCTTCAGTTTCAGCACCACCGTGCGCCCGATCCGCTCGGTGCGCCGCGTGGCGAGCCAGGTTTTTTCGGCCAGGCGCAGGATGTGCGGGTCCAGTGCATCGAGCGCGAGGTCCTCGCTGAAAGTGTCTTCCGAGGACACCGACTGCACTTCCTGATCCGGCTCCACCGGGCGGTCGTCGATGCCGCGCGCACGGCGATACAGGCTGTGTCCGAAGCTGCCGAAATGCGCCTGCAATTCTTCCAGCGGGTGCAATCGCAGATCGGCCACAGTGACAATGCCCAACGCCGCCAGCTTGCCGTCCATCACCTTGCCCACGCCCGGAATGCGATTGACCTTGAGCGGCAGCAGGAACGCATCCACGCGACTGGGTGCGATGACGAACTGACCATCGGGCTTGCGCCAATCCGAAGCGATCTTGGCCAGGAACTTGTTCGGCGCGATGCCGGCCGATGCGGTGAGCCGGGTTTCGTCGCGGATCTGGGTGCGGATCAGTTGCGCGATTTCGGTGGCCAGCTGCATGCCGGTCTTGGCGTGCGTGACATCCAGATACGCTTCGTCCAGCGACAACGGCTCGACCAGATCAGTATGCCGATAAAAAATCTCGCGCACCTGCCGCGACACGGCCTTGTAACGCGCAAAATCCGGCGGCACGAACACCGCATCCGGACAGAGCCGCTCGGCGCGCAGCGCCGGCATCGCCGAGCGGATGCCGAAGGTGCGTGCCTCGTAGGAGGCCGCGCAGACCACCGAGCGCGCACCGCGCCAGGCCACCACCACCGGCTTGCCGCGCAGGCTGGGATCGTCACGTTGCTCCACGGACGCGTAGAACGCATCCATGTCCACGTGCACGATCTTGCGCATCAAGCTGGTGTCTCTTAACAGGGCTGTGTCCATGATAGAGCAGCCGCGTCTCACGCCTTGATCCAGTACTCACGGCAAAGCGGCACGAAACGGGCGCGACCGTCGCCGGTTGTCGCCTTCGCCATCGCGCTGGACCGTCATGGCGGCGTCCCGATGTCGCTGTTGCCGACGGATGAATTGCGTGTGCCGGGTCGAGGTGGCCACGTACCCCATTGCGTGCCGCAGCGCGCAATCGTCTGAAAACAGCACGCATGCGTACGGATAAAACGTTTGATTGAACCGCGCCGGCTCATGCACCCTTGCCGGCTTCGCCATTCGCTCCTTGCAGGAAACGTTTGTCATGACTCGTCAAAGTGCGTATTCGCGCGACCAATTGCTGGCCAGCGCGCGCGGGGAATTGTTCGGACCCGACAGCGGCCGGCTGCCGAACGACCCGATGCTGATGTTCGACCGCATCACCGAGATCAGCGACACCGGCGGCGCACACGGCAAGGGCGTGATTCGCGCCGAGCTGGATGTGCGCCCCGACCTGTGGTTTTTCGGTTGCCATTTCATCGGCGACCCGGTGATGCCCGGTTGCCTGGGGCTGGATGCGATGTGGCAGCTGACCGGCTTCTTCCTGACCTGGATCGGCGCTGCAGGCCGCGGCCGCGCGCTGGGTTGCGGGGAGGTCAAGTTCACCGGGCAGGTGCTGCCCAGCGCCAAGCTGGTGAGCTACGAGATCGATGTGAGCCGCGTGATCAACCGCAAGCTGGTGATGGCGCAGACAGATGCGCGCATGCTGGTGGACGGGCGCGAAATCTACACCGCCAAGGATTTGCGCGTGGGCATGTTCACTTCGACGGAGAACTTCTGATGCGTCGTGTCGTCGTCACCGGAATGGGCATCAATTCGTGTCTGGGCAATGACCTGGACACCGTCTCCACCGCATTGCGCGAAAGCCGCTCCGGCATCACCGCCCTGCCCGACCATGCCGAGGCCGGTCTGCGCAGCCAGGTGGGCGGTGCGGTCACGCTGGATCTGGAAGCACTGATCGACCGCAAGCTCAAACGCTTCATGGGCGACGCCTCTGCGTACGCCTATCTGGCCATGCGCGATGCGATTGCCGATGCGGGCCTGAGTGCCGAACAGGTTAGCGATGTGCGCACCGGGGTGATCGCCGGTTCCGGTGGTGGGTCCAGCCAATGGCAGGTGGAAACCGCCGACCTGCTGCGTAACCGCGGCGTGCGCAAGGTGGGCCCGTACATGGTGCCGCGTACGATGTGCTCGGCGGTGTCGGCCTCGCTGGCGACCGCGTTCAAGATTCGTGGCCTGAGCTATTCGCTGTCGGCCGCCTGCGCGACCTCGGCGCACTGCATCGGCGCGGCGGCGGATTTGATCCGGCATGGCGCGCAGGATGTGATGTTCGCCGGCGGCGGCGAAGAACTGCACTGGACCATGAGCGTGATGTTCGATGCGATGGGCGCGTTGTCCACCGGCTTCAACGATCGCCCGGCAGTGGCCTCGCGCCCGTACGATGCGCAGCGCGATGGCTTCGTCATCGGTAGCGGCGGCGGCATGTTGGTGCTGGAAGACTATGACCACGCCATCGCACGCGGCGCACGCATCCATGCCGAGCTGCTCGGCTATGGCGTGACCTCCGATGGTGCGGACATGGTGGCGCCCAGCGGCGAAGGCGCGGTGCGCTGCATGCACATGGCCATGCAGGGGCTGGATCGCCCGATCGATTACCTCAACACGCACGGCACCTCGACACCGCTGGGCGATGTCACCGAACTGGGCGCAGTGCGCGCGGTGTTCGGCGACAACGTGCCGCCGCTGTCGTCGACCAAGGCGCTGTCCGGTCATTCGTTGGGCGCAGCCAGCGTGCATGAGGCGATCTACAGCCTGCTGATGCTGCGCGATGGTTTCATGGCCGGCTCGGCGCATATCGACGAACTCGACCCGCGCGCCGAAGGCTTCCCGATCCTGCGGCAGACACAGGAAGCGACCTTGAACACGGTGATGTCCAACAGCTTCGGCTTTGGCGGGACCAACGGCACACTGGTGTTCGGGCGGGCGTGATGGCTGCATGCGAACGCGTGTAATCGCGTTGTGCAGCCACGCGGGTACGGAGAGTCGATCCGTGTCCGCGCCGTGCAAGGGCTTGCCCCTCGTCCATCAGTGGAAAGACGGGCGGTGCAACTTCAAGCAACCGCGATGCACCAGAACAGCGTTGCCAGCGCGCATGTTGACGACATGCCTATGTGAAAGCAGCGACGTGCAATCACGCGTTACCGCCCTGTGCCAAGACGCAGGTGCGGTGTCTTATTCGTCCCGCAAGCGGTCGCAATCTTCCATCGAGGTCCCGCTGCTGGCGGGCTGGCCATTCGCGTCCCTGGCAGCGCTCCGCTCTTGTGCGCGCTGCCTGCTGCGGCACGCCGTGCGGGCCTGATCGCGCTTGAACTGCAAGCTCCTGGCCGCATCAATCTCGGCTCGCTCGCGGTTGGTCCGTTCGGTGTTTACGCGTGTCTCCTGCTTGGCGCGTCTTGCGATGGAGGGGGCGCCGGTTTGCGGCAGGCCCTCACCGGGCGCACGCACTTCCAGCGCCGGCGAGTTGCCGGGTGAATGGTCGCGCCACAGCGCGCGCTCACTCTCCACGGTCCATTCGCGGCCGCGGTAATGCGCGTCCCAATACGCGTCCAGCGAAAACTCGAGTTTCGGCACCACGCGGCTCAGATCGCCGCGCTCCAGCGCGATCGCTTGCGCAGGCATCCAGCCGCGCGCATCCGGCGCACGCACATCGCACCATCTGCCGTTCTTCAGGCACCCATAGACTGTGAGCGCGTTGCCGGCGCTGGCCTCGCCCACGCGCCGGTATTCCTCGCCCGGGCCTGCGCGCAGGCCAGCCAGACTGCTGGCGTGACCGGCGTGCTGCGCCGCGGCCGGTACCGCCGCGGCAATCAACACCACCAAACTCCATGACAGACGTTGCTGCATTGCACGTTCCTTGATGTGCTGATCCAGTCGCGCATCGGCCACCTGGGTGACCGCGCTGCTGCGCTTATACGACAACCCACCTCACTGCATTGCGAACGCTTGCCTTGCGAACGCAGCGCCTGCCAGCGATGGCAGGCGCACGACTGGCCCGCTCAGCCCGCCATGCCGTTATGCCGCAGCAGCGCATCGATGCTGGGCGCGCGACCACGGAAGGCGCGGAAGTTGTCGGCAGCGCTACGGCTTCCGCCACGCGACAGCACCTCAAAGCGGAAGCGCGCACCGGTCTCGGCCACCTGCTCGGGTGCTTCTTCGAACGCGGCGTAGGCGTCGGCGCTGAGCACTTCGGCCCATTTGTAGCTGTAGTAACCAGCCGCGTAGCCGCCGGCAAAGATGTGGCTGAACTGATGCGGGAAGCGATTCCACGCCGGCGGGCGATTGACGGCGACCTCATCGCGCACGCGCTCGATCAGCTGCAGCACGCTGTCCTGAGCCGGGTCGAAACTGCTGTGCAATTGCATGTCGAACAACGCGAATTCCAGCTGCCGCACGGTGAACATGCCGCTCTGGAAATTGCGCGCGGCCAGCAGCCGGTCGAACAGATTGCGCGGCAGCGGCTCGCCAGTCTGCACGTGCGCTGTCATCGCCTGTACGCGCTCCCATTCCCAACAGAAGTTCTCCATGAACTGGCTGGGCAATTCCACCGCATCCCATTCCACGCCGTTGATCCCGGCCACACCCAGCTCGCCGATCCGCGTGAGCAGCTGATGCAGGCCATGGCCCATTTCATGGAATAGCGTGGTGACTTCGCCATGACGGAAGGTGGCCGGTGCATCGCCGCTGCCACGGCCGAAGTTGCACACCAGATACACCAGCGGCGTCTGCACGCCATTGGCGGTCTCGCGGCGGTTGCGGCAATCGTCCATCCACGCGCCACCGCGCTTGCCTTCGCGCGCGTACAGATCCAGATAGAACTGGCCGACCAACGCGCCTTGCGCATCTTCGAGCCGGTAAAAACGCACATCCGGATGCCAGACCGGCGCACTGTCAGGCTTGACGCGCAGGCCGTACAAACTGTGGATCACGTCGAACAAGCCGGCCAGCACTTTCGGCTCGGTGAAATACTGCTTCACTTCCTGCTCGGAGAAACTGTAGCGCGCTTGCTTGAGCTTTTCGCTGACGTAGGCCAGGTCCCAGGCCTGCAGGTCGTCCAGGCCAAGTTCGTCGCGCGCAAAGGCTTCGAGTTCGGCGCGATCGCGTTGCGCATACGGCTTGGCGCGCACCGCCAGGTCGCGCAGGAACCCCATCACTTCATCCGGGCTTTGCGCCATCTTGGTGGCCACCGAATAGTCGGCATACCCGGCAAACCCGAGCAGCTGCGCCAGCTCCGCGCGCAGAGCGAGAATGCGATCGATATTGGCGCTGTTGTCCAGCGCGGCATCGCCGAATTCGGACGCGCGCTCGGCGTTGGCGCGATACAGCAGCGCGCGCAGGTCGCGACTGTCGGCATCGCTTTGCACCGGCAGATAGCACGGCATCTGCAAGGTGAACTTCCAGCCCGGCACGCCATCTTTCTCGGCGGCAGCGCGGGCGGCGGCGATCACTTCGGCCGGCAGGCCGGACAACTGGGTGTCGTCTTCGGTCACGTACGACCATGCGTCGGTGGCGTCGAGCACGTTCTGCGAAAACTTGGCCGCCAACGCGGACAGCTCTTCCTGGATCTGCGCAAAGCGCGCCTTGGCCTCGTCGTCCAGCTCGGCGCCGCCGAGACGGAAATCGCGTAGCGCGTTGTCCAGCACCTTGTGGCGTGCGGCGTCGTAATCGGCCGCTTCCGGCGATTGCGCCAGCGCCTTGTACTGCGCGTACAACGCCAGGTTCTGGCCCAGCGCGCTGCCGAAGCGGCTCACCTTGGGCAGATTGCTGTTGTAGGCCTCGCGTAGCTCGGGCGTGTTCATCACCGCCTGCAGGTGGCCGACCTGGCCCCACGCGCGCCACAACCGCTCGGTGGCATCGTCCAGCGGCACCACGAAGCTGTTCCAGCTCACCGGGCTGACCTGCTCGGCCGCCTTCACCGCCGCTTCCGCCTCGGCCAGCAGTTGGTCGATCGCCGGGCTCACGTGCGCAGGAAGAATGGCATCGAAGGACGGCAGTCCGGACAGGTCGAGCAGCGGGTTGGTCATGAGGCGCTCCGGCGGTGGACTGGATCAGGGATGACGAAGATGTCTGGTGACACCTGCCGACACGCGGCGCGCGTCAGCAGGCTCCCGATATGGCGATCATTCCAGCGCAGCACAAGGCAGCTGCGGCAATGCGCCGCCGTTGACCGCGCCGGCAATGGCCGCATCGCTGTCGGTGACATCGATCGCGCGTTCCACATACCAGGCCGGGTTGTAGTAACTGTGCGCGTAACGCTCGCCGGCATCGCACAGGATGCTGACGATGGAGCCCTGACGGCCTTCCTCGCGCATCCGCTGCGCGGCGTGCAGCACGCCGATGAAGTTGGTACCGGTGGAACCGCCCACGCGACGGCCCAAGGTGGCGCTGACGTGGCGCATCGCGGCCAGGCTCAAGGCATCGGGCACCTTGATCATTTCATCCACGCAGCTGGCGATGAAGCTCGATTCCACCCGCGGCCGGCCGATGCCTTCGATGCGCGAGCCGCCGGTGATCGCCAGCTCCTTGGGGCACTGCCCGTCCACCGCGCGGCAATAGCCGTCGAAGAACACCGACACTTCCGGGTCCACGCACAGGATGCGGGTGTGATGACGGCGATAGCGCACATAGCGCCCCAAGGTGGCGCTGGTGCCGCCGGTGCCGGGACTGCAGACGATCCAGTCGGGGATGGGATGCGGTTCTTCGGCCAGCTGTTTGAAGATCGATTCGGCGATGTTGTTGTTGGCGCGCCAGTCGGTAGCGCGCTCGGCGTAGGTGAACTGGTCCATGAAGTGCCCACCGGTCTCGCGCGCGAGCTGGTGCGAGGCGCTGTCCAGATCGCAGGCACGCTCCACCAGATGGCAGCGGCCGCCCTGGAATTCGATCGCGGCGATCTTCTCCGGCGAGGTCGAGGCCGGCATCACCGCGATGAAGGGCACCCCCAGCAAGCGCGCGAAATAGGCTTCGGAAATTGCAGTCGACCCGCTGGAGGCCTCGATCACCGGGCGCCCTGCACGCAGCCAGCCATTGGTCAGCGCATACAAAAACAGCGAGCGCGCCAAGCGGTGCTTGAGGCTGCCGGTGGGGTGGCTGGACTCGTCCTTGAAGTACAGGTCGATGCCCGGATAGCCCGGCAGGTCCATCGGAATCAAATGGGTGTCGGCCGAACGATTGAAATCGGCCTCGATCTTCTGGATGGCGGCGGCCACCCACTGGCGCTGCGACATGGGCACGGACGTGATGCGAAAGAGACGCCGATTCTACCGCCGCCAGGCGCGCACCCGGGGCGGGCAGTCATCGGGCGGACAGTTGCGGGCCGGTGGTATGCTCGCAGCGTCCTTTGCCAGCCCCGACCGCCCGTGCTGCGTTGCCTGTTCCGCCTGCTGTTATGCCTGTGCCTAGTCGCCAATACGGCCACCGGCGCGTGGGCGTCGGTAGGCATGGCGATGCCGGACATGGCCAGGCCGCAGGTGGCAACGCACGCGATGCAGGCGCGTATGGCAGCAGCAATGCCTTGCCATGACGCCATGCCAGCGCCCGATACGGCGCCGTTGCCCGACAAGACCCAACACGCGCACGCAAGCGACTGCTGCAAGCTGGGCACCTGTGACTGCCTGCAACACGGCAGCCTGGCCTTGCTGACCCTGCCTACGGTCCCGGCAGGGCTGCTCGGCCATTCCGCGGTGGCTGCCGCCCTGGACGAAGGCCGTGCCAGCCCGGCACACGAACAACCGGTTCGACCTCCCATCGGCTAACGGCCGATACGACACGACGCGCTTCATCAGCGCTGCGTCGCCGCTGCTCAGCATCGGCAGGGGCTGCGCGAACGCTTCGACGATACGTGCGTCGTCCGCCTGATCTGACGATCGCGCACCGCGTCCATCGGCCATTCCACGCATGCTTCGCCCCGCGTACTCGCGCGCGGGATTTCCCAGCGATGCGCTGCGTCTGCCTGCTGTTGCAGACGCGCCGGAGGTGACATGTCTTCCGATTCCCCTGTGTTCGATCCAACATCCACGCCCGCCATCAGCCGGCGCCGTTTTGTGCAGGGCCTGGCCCTGGGCGGGCTTGCCGCAGGCGCCGGGCTGTGGCGCACCGATGCGCGTGCGGCCGTCGCGGTCTCCACGCCGGTCCTGCGCGGCAGCAGCCAGTCGCTGCAGATCGGCCGGCTGCCGGTCAATTTCACCGGGCGCACGCGCCCTGCCATCACCGTCAATCAGAGTCTGCCTGCGCCAACGCTGCGCTGGCGCGAGGGCGACACGGTGAGCGTGCGTGTGCGTAATGCGCTGACCGACCAGCCCACCTCGGTGCATTGGCATGGCCTGCTGCTGCCCGCCAACATGGACGGCGTGCCGGGCATGAGCTTCGATGGCATCGCGCCGGGCCAGGAATATCACTACCGCTTCGCGCTGCGCCAATCCGGCACCTACTGGTACCACAGCCACTCGATGTTCCAGGAGCAGGCTGGTCTGTATGGCGCCATCGTCATCGACCCGCTGACACCGCCGCCGTACCGCCACGATCGCGAACATGTGGTGCTGTTGTCGGACTGGACCGACCTGGACCCGGCGGCGCTGTTCCGCCGTTTGAAACAGATGCCCAGCCACGACAATTACGCGCAACGCACGGTGGGCGATTTTGTGCGCGATGCGCGCGAAGACGGCTTGCGCGCGACACTGGCCGACCGCGGCATGTGGGGGCGCATGCGCATGACACCCACCGACCTGTCGGACGTCAACGCCAACACCTACACCTATCTGCTCAACGGCGTGGCGCCGGCCGGCAACTGGACAGGCTTGTTCACCCCCGGCGAAAAGGTGCTGCTGCGTTTCATCAATGGCTCCTCGATGACCTACTTCGACATCCGCATCCCCGGCCTGCGCATGACCGTGGTCGCCGCCGACGGCCAATACGTGCATCCGGTCAGCGTGGACGAGCTGCGGATTGCCGCGGCCGAAACCTTCGATGTGCTCATCGAGCCGACCGGCCAGGACGCGTTTACGTTGTTTGCGCAGGACATGGGCCGCACCGGATTTGCCTGCGGCACGCTGGCAGTGCGGCATGGCCTGCAGGCACCGATTCCCGCACTGGACCCACGCGCGATCCTGACCATGCAGGACATGGGGCATGGCGATGGCATGAGGCATGCCGATCACTCCATGCATGCTGACGATGCCAGTCAGGGCGACATGCATGCCGGACATGCGATGCCGATGCCGGCCCAGCATGCGCACACCCCGGACAGCGCATCGAACAAAGCACCGCACCACCCCGCCAGCGAAACTGGCAATCCGTTGATCGACATGCGCAGCAATGCCACTGCACCGCGACTGGACGACCCCGGCATAGGCCTGCGCGATAACGGCCGCCGCGTGCTGTGTTACGGCGATCTGCACAGCCTGTTCGACGACCCGGATGGCCGCGCGCCTGGTCGCGAGATCGAGCTGCATCTGACCGGCCACATGGAAAAATTCGCTTGGTCCTTCGACGGTATCGCCTTCGCCTCGGCCGACCCACTGCGGCTGCGCTACGGCGAGCGGCTGCGCATCGTGCTGGTCAACGACACCATGATGCAGCACCCGATTCACCTGCACGGCATGTGGAGCGACCTGGAAGATGCCAACGGCAATTTCCAGGTGCGCAAGCACACCATCGACATGCCGCCCGGCACACGCCGCACCTACCGCGTGCGCGCGGATGCGCTCGGCCGCTGGGCCTACCACTGCCATCTGCTCTACCACATGGAAGCGGGCATGATGCGCGAAGTGCGGGTGGACGCATGAGCGCGTTACGTCTACGCCCACTGTTCGTGAGCACGTGGTTGTTCAGTGCATCGTTGGCCGCACAGGAGCATGTGGATGCGCCGAGCAACGACACCGCGCACGACCCGCATGTGCATGCAATGCAGATGACGGCCGAAGCTGACGATGCCGATTCGCACACGGTGACAGCGTCGGATGCGGAGTCGGCAACTGCACAGCACACGCTGCCTGCCATGGAGATGGCCCACGCGCACATGCAGCACGTCGGTCAGGCGCCATCGCCTGCAGAGGCTGCTAACCACGACGCTGCACAGCATGCAGCACACACAGATGTACCGGCGCTGCAGCATGCCGACACGCAGGAATCCGCATCAAAACCGCCTGCCGATCACAGCCACATGTCGCACGCGGGCATGGAGCATGGCTCCATGGATCACGCGGCGATGAATCACGCTTCCATGAATGAATCCCCCGCGCAGCAGACGCCGATGGATCACACACCTATGGACCATGCGCAGATGCATCACGACGCACCTACAAACGTGCCGATGCAAACGCATGCATCCATCCACAGCACCGCACTGCCACGCGAGCCGATTCCAGCGCCGACTGCCGAAGACATCGCAGCGGCCTTCGTACCCCTGCACAGCCACGCGATGCATGGCACGGGAGTCAACCGGTACGTGTTGCTCGATCGAATGGAGGCCTTCGACAGCAATCGCGGCAGCGGCCAGGAATGGGAGGCGCGCGCGTGGATCGGTGGAGACATCAACCGGCTCTGGCTACGCAGCGAAGGCGAGCGACAACAGGGGCGCACGCAAGATGCGTCGGTCGAAGCGTTCTACGGCCATGCTATCTCGCCCTGGTGGGATGTCCTGGTGGGCGTGCGTCAGGACATCGGCACCGACCATCGCAGTTGGGCAGCATTCGGCGTGCAAGGCCTGGCGCCGTACAAGTTCGAAACCGAGGCTACTCTCTTCGTGGGCAGCCAAGGTCGCGCGGCCCTGCGCCTGGAAGGCGAATACGACGTGCTGCTCACCAACCGCCTGATCCTGCAGCCGCGTGTGGAAGCAAACATCGCACTGAGCGAGGATACGCAGCGCGGCATCGACAGCGGACTGGAGCAGCTCGAAGCGGGTGTGCGCCTCCGCTATGAAATCACGCGCCGGTTTGCGCCCTACATCGGCTGGGTCCATCAGCGCAGCTTCGGCAACCGGGCCCAGCGCGCCACGATGGATGACGAACCGGCACGCGACAGCCGCTTCATCGCCGGCGTGCGCATCTGGTTTTGAGATGGTCACAGCCGTGCGCATGGACCTGGACGCTCCGGCCCATGCGCACGGCCTGTACGCAGGCAAAAGTAGACATAAAGTAATGATCGACTACAGCGCGTGGCGGCCAGATCACCGACGCGCGCAATGCAGACACGCCGACAATCATTGCCTCGCTAACATCGGCCCCCACTGCAGCACTGACCTGCGCCCCCGATTTCAACAAGGAACCCAACATGCCTCTGACCGATCTGCAACACGTTCCCGGCGCCAGCACCGCGCCCGCTGAAACCAGCGGTTTCGTGTTCAACCACACCATGCTGCGCATCAAGGATGCGCAACGCTCACTGGACTTTTACACGCGTGTACTCGGCTTCCGCCTGCTGGATGCGCGCCACTTCGCCGAAGCAGAGTTCAGCCTGTACTTTCTCGCACTGCTGCCAGAAGGCACAGCGATTCCCGACGAAGACGCAGCTCGCCGTCTATGGATGGCCGGCATCCCCGGCGTGCTGGAACTCACCCACAACCACGGCACCGAAACCCAGGACGGCCCGGTTTATCACGACGGAAACAGCGACCCACGCGGCTTCGGTCACATTTGCGTCTCGGTACCGGACATCCACGCCGCCTGCGCGCGCTTCGACAGCCTCAACGTGCCGTACCAAAAACGCCTGGAAGAGGGCCGCATGAAGCACCTGGCTTTCATCAAGGACCCGGACGGCTATTGGGTGGAGATCATTTCCAATACACCGCTGGCGTAATGCACAAAAATGCCCGGGGTTACCCGGGCATTTTTTCAACCTTCACGCATTCCGTTGTGCAGACAGCCGTGTCGGTCAGTTGCCTTCAAGTCTGGTGCTGATCAGTTGGAGGCAGTCACAGTCGCTCTGTCTGGGAACCACTGCGGCAACTGCTCGGCGAATTTCGCTGCGCATTCGTCGCTATAGGCTTGTGCGGCCTCTTTGACCAATGCGTAATCGTTGGCTTCCCACTCTTCCAACGAGGCGGTGCGCGGTGTGGGCGTACAGTCCAGACTGACTGGGCTCGCCTTGCGCTTGAGAAGGCCCGTGCGTTCCCCACCGATCGTCACTGCGTAGCGTAATTCGTAGGGCGATTTGGTGTCGGCCAGGCTCTGATAAACCAGCAGCCAGTCGGACATCAGCACCTGCAATGGGAACCGATCCACCGGCAGCGCTGCCGGATGCCCGGTAAAGTAGGTCTTCAAATGCGCGTTGACCGCATCGCGCTGCAGTTGATAACCGGGATTGCCCACACCTTCCATCTTCTCGCCTTTCAGCTGACCCTTGCTGAAGGCAGATACAGTAACGCCGCGTGCAAACAAGCTGGTCGCGATCTGCAACCCCACTAACGCTCCGGTATGCCCGCGGCGCACCACGCGCAGCATTTCATCGCCATTGGGCAGACCGTTCGAGCCGACACGCATGGTGGCATGTAACGGCAGCAGCAACGCCCAATCTGCCGACGGTGCAACGACCGCGGCTACGTCGGCCTGCGCCTGTGACGAGGATTGCCCGTCTGCTGCCACCACCACTAGCGTCCCCGCCTCGGCAGCAGCGACATACGCGGTTGCGGTAGAAAAGTCCCCGCCCGCAAACGCGGGCACTACCGCGACAGCTTCTGCATGACGCGTCGGAGTACAGAACGTACTGGAAGCACGCATCTGCGCTGCATGGAAACCGATGCCGTTGGTCTGGTGCACCACGGCATCCTTGCCGTACTGCTCCACCAGCTTGGCGATCACCGCATCCGATGGCGGTTGCTGCGCGCAAACCTCGGCAGCGGCGATGCGCGACCAGGCGAACTGCAGTGCAGGATCCCAGCCCATCGCATCTTCGCCCACGAAGCCGTGGTCGTAGTGATACGCATAGATGGCAGGGTCGATTTCCTGCAGCGTCATTCCACCCTCACCGGCATAGCCCGGCGGCAGGTCTTGTGCAACAGCAAGCCCAGGCAGTGCCAACAGCACCGCCGCGATACACGTCTTCATGAATCCACGTCCCTCTGGATGATTGCGACGCGCAGCATGTCCCCCATGCTGCGCGCACGATGCGCCGCAGCGTATCGACGCTACGACGATCAACACTGCAGGGCACTGATCGTTAGGTAATGGCACTCACCCGGCGGATCTGCCTGCCGGAATAGTGTGCGCGCGGACGCGGGCAATCGCAGTCGGGGCGGGCCCGACGCGTGTGTCGGGACCACCCCTGCCCAGACTCACTGCTCAGGCATGCAAGATCCCGCCCGCCCCAGGTTGCCAATTGGGTGGCGTGCGTAACGCAGCAAGGATGCGGACCAACTCGCGATAACTATCGGCCAGTTGCGCGAACAGGCTTGCATCGCTGCAGCGGGTGTCGGCGACGTCGGAATAGGCGCCGCGGCCGAGATCGATGAAGTAGTCCACGCTGACCCGGCGGCGTTGTGCCAGGCCGGGAAACAGCCCGGCAATCAACAGACAGCCGTCGCCCACATCCCGCAACAAATCGGCACGCACGCTGCCGACCTGCTCCTGCGCGTGCAACCACGCCAATGCCTGCGTGCGCGACAACAGATGCGCATCGCGCTGAAAGCGCAGCAATACGAAGACCAGATAATGCTCGCGCGACTCGTCCAGCGGACGTGCGATCCGCTGCCCCGCCTCGCGCACCAACGCCTGCCACAATTCGGCCGGCGCCCCCTGTTTGAAAGACTCGTGCATACGTCCTCCTGCGTGGTGTGGACCCTCGCAAGGAGCTTATGCATAACCTGGGCCAAAGCGTTGGCAGAGGCTGTGGTCGAGCGCCAGAAATCGCTGATCAAGCTGCTGCCGGCCGTCAGGCAAGTATGGTCATTGCGCGAATCGACCCGCGCTACTCGCAACAGCAGAGACGTCTTCGCCTCGCGACCACGGCGCAACCACGGCGATGCACGCTCCACTCGCAATCGCTGGCTTGCCGATCGCATCGCATCGCATCGCAGAATGATTCCGTCGCGAGGGCGGAGGGAAGCGAACGATTCCGCAGCGCGATGCGGCAGCGGGCGACCACCCCACATCGCCTTCACATGTCTCAAAGAGTGACTTGGCTCCCGCAGCGAGACATTGAAACCAAGCGAGCACGACTGTGTGACATCTGTTCGCATTCAAACAGCTGCGCATCTCTAGGATGGCCGCTGCTCGGCGAGCCCCACGCCACTGAGCATCATGGTTCTGCGGTTTTAGCAGGCGCATGCGCGTGTGCGATGCACCGCTGTCGTCATCCAGCAATAACCGTTGAACCGTCTTGCACGATCCTTGCGCAACGCATCGCGTGGTGGTCGCACGTTCCGGAAGCCCTTCGCTTCCGCATCAGGAGTGATCCGACATGGGTGTAAAAACCTCCAAACTTACGGCCTTTATCGCAGTGACGCTTTGCCTTGCCAGCACTGATGGCAGCGCATCCCAACGGCCTGATCTGGGCGCTAACCAAGCGCGCACGGGAGGCGCGGCTTCTCCTGCATCGTTTGCTTATCCACGGCCTGACGAGGTGCCGCCAGGTACCGCAATGACGTTCTGGGCATCGCAGCCGGTCGATCGCAACGAGACGGTTGTCGTGAGCGGCGGCAATCTCAACCCAACCGCCACAGTGCGCCTTACCCGGCTCGACGATGGCGCAGTAGGCAGCCCATTGGATGTCGCCGACAGCACCAACAGTGGTTGGATCAACGTGGTGCCGAGCCAGGCCACCGAGCAATCACTCAAGTTTCAGCTGCCCGATCGTGCGCGCGGCGTCTACGCGTATCGGATCGTCACCGGCATCGGGACCGGTGCGACAACGCTGGTGAATGCGCCGGATATCTGGTTCGTGCAAGGCAACGTCGGCGGTGGTGCGTCTCCAGGCGGCAGACTCAACGTCTTCGGCACGGCACTGGGCAGAATGTCGGCATCGAGCCAACCGGTACGGATCGCATTGGTCAGAAACGGAAGCGTGCAGCGAATCCTGAGCGCAGATCTCTCCAATCCGAAGGAAGGCATGTATGTGCAGAGTTTTGCCATTCCCGCCGACGTGCCGCAAGGCGATTATGAGCTGTATCTACACAATGGCTCTGGTGGCCCAAGCGCGTGGAGTCGTTATCAAAACTTCGGCAGCGGACCGGATCGCACGGCGCCGCGCACTACCATCACCAGTATCAACATCGGGTATGCAACCAATTGGCCGCAAACCCGATGCAATGTTGCGCCGCCCATCGGCAACGGCGCTTCGGACGACGCCAGCTTTGCGGCCGCATTCGCCTGCGCGGCCAATGCAAAGGGTGGCGTGGTGTCCATTCCTGCGGGCAGCTACACCTTGTCCGGCCGAGGCTTCGACAATATCCCCAACCACACAGTCATCGCAGGTGCGGGCAAGCAGGCAACCGTGCTGAACTTTCCGCAGGTGGTCGGCAGAAAGGATGCGCCGGCGGTGATCTTCAAGGGTGGCTCCACTGCCTACAACCAGGCCAAACAACCTAAATGTGGCCGCCCGATCAATTATGCCGCTGGCGTGTATGGCATACGCGATCTCTCCATCAATGCGCCGAATCTGCGCGAAGGCAGTGCAATCCTGTTCGAACACATGTCCGTCGAGGACCTGCATTCGATTCCGTTCGTACGCGACTCAATCATCACACTCGGCAAGTCGTCAGATCGGACAAGAACCGATCCGCACACGACCGGCATCAAGGCCATGGATACGTCCAACTTGCAGATCTCCGGTAACGACATCACCAGTAGCAAACCGATTTTCATGGACAGCAATGTTTATGGCGTGACAGTGCAGGGCAATACCTTGCGTTGGCACGAGACGGCGCTGGCGTTTAACCACGACGCGCAGAACGCGCTCATCACCCACAACAGGAACATTTCCGCAGGGGCGCCCTATTACGGTACACCGTCGGAACTGCAATTCAGCGCGCCAAGCCGGGATGTGTATTACGCCAACAACGCCAATCAATACCCAGTCGACGCCGAGCCCCCACCGTGGCAGCTCACGATGGACGAAGGCACCGGAAACTACTTCGGGAAGGCTGCTGCGGTCTCGGCGAAACAACTGACATTGGCAAGGCAAGCCATCGATTTGCCGTACCGCTGCAATGCCGACGGCAACTCAGCGATGATCGTTGCTGGAAAAGGCACTGGACAGCAGCGCTACCTGACAGGCAACCCGCTGACTCTCGGCAACACCGTCACCCTAGACAGCGCCTGGCAGATCCCCCCTGATCAGCAATCGGATGTGAGCATCGTGACGACCAATGGCAGGATGCTGTTCGTCAACAACGATTACAACGGGTCCGGCCCTGTCACCAACTTTTATCCATCCGCTGATGTGATCCATGCGTACAACCGTTTTAATCGCTTCGGCGGGAGCCTGGTGCAGCCGAACGGTTTTTACACCGATGCCCAGGCGCTGCTACCCGGTTGGCATTCGCAAATGCTCAACAATGAGGTCACCGCCGAGGCGACGACGAATCCATTGTCGTCGCAAGACTCGACCGCAACGTTTACCGTACATGGCGGCAATCGGATGATCAGCCAAGGCGAAGATCTGCAGAACCGCACGTACACCGGCTCCGTTCTCAGTACCGCCATCATCCGCAACAACCGGTTTGCCACCGGTGCGAGCGGCAGCGTTGGGCTGTGGGATCGGGTGAGCAATTCGCTGCTGGAGAACAACATCGTCCCGGCGTTTCGAATTCAGAATGAAAACGTCAAAGACTCGCTGATCCGCGCCAATCGCACTGCGGGCGGAGGCGAACCGCAGCGCTTGATCAATGAGCCCCGGCCTGGCAACGGCAACATGCTTTGCACAAGCACTGACGCCAGCACCTGCGCAGCACTCAACCGCTAGCGCGCACTCCCGGATGGACGCCGGCGCTGCACGCAAGCAGCGCTGGCGTTACTCCACCGTCACCGACTTGGCCAGGTTACGCGGCTTGTCCACGTCGGTGCCGCGTGCCAGTGCGGTGTGATACGCCAGCAGCTGCACCGGGATGGTGTGGATCACCGGCGACAGCACGCCGGCGTGGCGCGGGGTGCGGATCACGTGCACGCCTTCGGACTCGCTGAAGTGGCTGTCCTGGTCGGCGAACACGAACAGCTCGCCGCCGCGTGCGCGCACTTCCTGCATATTGGATTTGACCTTTTCCAGCAGCCGGTCGTTCGGTGCGATCACCACCACCGGCATGGCTGCATCCACCAGCGCCAGCGGGCCGTGCTTCAACTCGCCGGCCGGATACGCTTCGGCGTGGATATACGAGATTTCTTTAAGCTTGAGCGCGCCTTCCAGCGCGATCGGGTAATGCAGGCCGCGGCCGAGAAACAGCGCATTTTCCTTCGGTGAGAAGCGCTCGGCCCAGGCCATGATCTGCGGTTCCAGATTCAAGGCGTGTTGCACGCTGCCGGGCAGGAAGCGCAGCTGCTCCAAATAATCGGCTTCTTCAGCCTCGCTGATGCGACCCTGCAGCTTGCCCAGCACCATGGTGAGCTGGAACAGCACCGCCAGCTGGGTGGTGAAGGCCTTGGTCGAGGCCACCCCGATTTCGGCACCGGCGCGTGTGTAGCAGACCAGTTCGCTGGCGCGCGGGATCGCGCTCTCGGGCACGTTGCAGATCGACAGGGTATGCAGATGGCCCAGCGATTTTGCGTATTTCAGCGCTTCCATCGTATCCAGCGTTTCGCCCGACTGCGAAATGGTGACGATCAGATGCTTGGGATTGGCGTACGCAGCGCGGTAACGGTATTCGCTGGCGATCTCCACGCTGCACGGCAGCCCGGCGATGGCTTCGATCCAGTAGCGCGCGGTCATGCCGGCGTAATAGCTGGTGCCGCAGGCCAGGATCTGCACGCCTTCGATCTCGCGCAACACCGCATCTGCGTTGGCACCGAACAACGACGCCGGGAAGCCCTTCGCATCGATCGCCGCTTCGATGGTGTCGGCCAGCGCACGCGGCTGCTCGTGGATTTCCTTCTGCATGAAATGGCGGAACGGCCCCAGCTCCAGCGATGCCAGCGACACATCGGACAGATGCAGCGGGCGCTCGACCGGCGCGTCGTTAGCATCGAAGATGCGCACGCCCTCGCGACGCAGGTCGGCGGTATCGCCTTCTTCCAGGAAGATCACCTGACGGGTGGCCTGCACGATGGCCGAGACATCGGAGGCGACGAAGTTTTCGCCCTCGCCCACGCCGATCAACAACGGGCAGCCCATGCGCGCGCAGACAAACCGCTCCGGCTCGGCCTGGCTCATCACCGCCAGCGCGTAGGCGCCGGTGAGTTCCTTGACCGTGCGCTGCAGCGCGCTGAGCAAATCGCCCGCGTCGGCCAGATGGTGATGGATCAGATGCGCGATGACTTCGGTGTCGGTCTGCGACTCGAAGCTGTAGCCGAGCGCACGCAGCTTTTCGCGCTGCTCTTCGTGGTTTTCGATGATGCCGTTATGCACCAGCGCCACGCCGGCACTGATGTGCGGGTGCGCATTGGCTTCGGTGACGCCGCCGTGGGTGGCCCAGCGCGTATGGCCGATGCCCAGCGTTGCGCCGAACTGTTCGGCCTGCGCCGCCTGCGCCATCTCGACCACCCGCCCGGTCCGCCGCACCCGCCGCACCTGCGCACCATCGAGCACCGCAATACCGGAAGAATCGTAGCCCCGGTATTCCAGGCGCTTGAGTCCTTCGATCAGGACCGGGACCACATCGCGCCCGGCGATCGCTCCAACAATGCCGCACATAGGGACAGCTCTTTAGGAAGAAGGCCGGCATTTTAGCGTGTCCGCTGTTGTCCACTGCATGACCGTGCCCGGACAGCGTGTCCGCGCAAGTGTCCGCGGACACTGCGGACACGCGCCCGTCCGGGATGAATGTCTTTTATTTCAGCCACTTGGCAGTTGGCACGCGCCCTGCGTTGTCAGCGTGACGCCACCGAGCACGCCGACCATGATTCGCGACACTTCTGCCCAGGACCAGGTTCTCCGTACCCCCGCCCACCACGCGCCATGGCGCCGTTGGCTGTGGCCCAGCGTCGCCACCGTGGCGGTGCTGGCCGGTATCGGTTGGGCGATCAGCGCGTGGAGCGCGGGCAGCAGTTCGTTCGATGCCAGCCGGGTGCGGATCGCCACGGTGAGCCAGGGCGATCTGGTGCGCGACATCGCCGCCGACGGCCGGGTGATCGCCGCCAACAGCCCGGTGCTGTACGCCATCTCGGCCGGCACAGTGACGCTGAGCGTGGTGGCCGGCGATGTGGTCAAGCAGGGCCAGGAGCTGGCGCGCATCGACAGCCCGGAACTGCGCAGCAAGCTGGCGCAGGAACAAGCCACCCTGGCCGGACTGGAAGCCGAGTCCAGCCGCGCAGGGCTGGACGCCACGCTCGCCCGTGCCAACGCCAGCAAGCTCACCGACCAGGCCAAGATCGACAAGCAGGCCGCCGCGCGCGACCTGGAGCGCTATCAGCGCGGCTACGACGGCGGCGCGGTGCCGCAGGTGGAGCTGGCCAAGGCGCAGGACACCTTGAAGAAAACCGACATCGACCTGCAGCACGCCGAGCGGGATGCGTCGTTGAAGAGCCAGGGTGCGGATCTGGATTCGCGCAACAAACGTTTGCTGGCCGACCGCCAACGCGCAGTGGTGGCCGAGGTGCAGCGCCAGGTCGATGCACTTACGCTGCTGTCGCCGTTCGATGGCCAGGTCGGCCAGGTGCAGGCGGTGCAACACACCCAGGTGGCGGCGAACGCGCCGATTCTGGGCGTGGTGGATTTATCCAAGTTTGAAGTGGAGATCAAGGTGCCGGAAAGCTTCGCGCGCGATCTGGCGATCGGCATGCCGGCCCAGCTCACCAGCGGCAGCGGCGAACCCTTCCCCGGTGCCATTTCGGCGGTGTCGCCGGAAGTGGTCAACGGCGAAGTCACCGCACGCATCCGCTTTACCGACAAGCAGCCGCCGGGCCTGCGCCAGAGTCAGCGCATGAGCGCGCGCGTGGTGATGGACACGCGTCGCAATGTGCTCAAGGTCGAACGCGGCCCGTTTGTCGAACAATCCGGCGGCAGCTACGCCTATGTGATGGATGGCAACACCGCAGTGCGCCGCCCCGTGCGCACGGGTGTCAGCAGCCTGGGCGAGGTGCAGGTGTTGTCCGGGCTGCAGGTCGGCGACCGCGTGGTGGTGTCCGGTGCAGACAATTTTGGCGACGCGCCGCGCGTCACCGTTCACTGATTCATTCAATCCTCTTCGTCGCACTCTCTTTCGCAAAGGAATCGGCAATGCTCAAGATGCAAGCGGTCTCCAAGGTCTTCCGCACCGAACAGGTGGAAACGCACGCGCTGCGCTCGCTGGACCTGCATGTGCGCGAAGGCGAATTCGTCGCGGTGACCGGGCCGTCCGGCTCGGGCAAGACCACCTTCCTCAACCTGGCGGGACTGCTGGAAACCTTTACCAGCGGGCAGTATCTGCTGGATGGCGAAGACGTCAGCCATCTCTCCGACGACGCGCGTTCGCGGCTGCGCAATCAGAAGATCGGTTTCATCTTCCAGGGCTTCAATCTGATCCCCGACCTCAACCTGTTCGACAACGTCGACGTGCCGCTGCGCTATCGCGGCATGCCCGCGTCCGAGCGTAAGCAGCGCATCGAAGACGCCTTGACCAAGGTCGGGCTGGGTTCGCGCCTGAAGCATTACCCCACCGAACTGTCGGGCGGCCAGCAGCAGCGCGCCGCCATCGCACGCGCGCTGGCCGGCAGCCCGCGCCTGCTGCTGGCCGACGAACCCACCGGCAACCTCGACTCGCAGATGGCACGCGGGGTGATGGAGCTATTGGAAGAAATCAACAGCCAGGGCACCACCATCGTGATGGTCACCCACGACCCGGAACTGGCCGCACGCGCGCAGCGCAACGTGCACATCGTCGACGGCCAGGCCACTGACCTGGAACGCAATCCCAGCCTGATGCGCGCGCCCACCGCCACTGCAAGCCTGGCCGAATAAGGACCGCCCCCATGTTCGGCTATTACTTCAATCTCGCGCTGCGCAGCTTCCGTCGCAACAAGGTGCTCACCGCGCTGATGGTGCTGGCGATCGCGCTGGGCATCGGCGCCAGCATGACCACGTTGACCGTGTTCTACATCCTGTCCGGCGATCCGCTGCCCGGCAAGAGCCAGACGATTTTCATCCCGCAATTGGATGCGCGCTCGCGCGATCACCGGAGTAAAGAAGCACTCGAGCAGTTCACACGGTTCGACGCAGAAGCCTTGCTCCGCGAGAAGCGCGCAGATCATCAGGCGATGATGAGCGGCGGAAAGGTGGCTTTGGAACCCGACGATGCATCACTACGCCCATTTTCGATCGATGCGCGCTATACCTCGACCGACTTTTTCCCGATGTTCGACGTGCCCTTTCTGTATGGCGGCGCCTGGTCGACCAGCGATGACGGCAGCCGCGCACGCGTCGCAGTGCTGTCGGAAGCGCTGAACAAGCAGCTCTTCCACGGCGAAAACAGCGTGGGCCGAACCGTGCGCGTGAATCGCAACGCGTTGCGCGTCGTCGGTGTCCTCAAGGACTGGCGTCCTACCCCAAAGTTCTACGACATCAACACCGGCAGGTACTCCAAAATCGAACAGATCTTCATTCCATTCAGCACAGCAGTCGAGCAAAAGTTCGCAACGACCGGCTCGCGTTCCTGCTGGGGTAACAGCTCGGGGTCCAGCACGGAAGAAAAAGGGATTAATGAGCCCTGTGCCTGGGTCCAGTATTGGGTACAGCTGGACAGTCCACAGAAAGCCGTCGCCTATCGCCAGTACCTGGAAAATTATTCCGATCTGCAACGGCGTGCCGGTCGCTTCGAGCGACCCAACAATGTAGAGCTGCGTAGCCTGATGGAATGGCTGGACTTCAAGAAAGTGGTGCCCAGCGATGTCCGCCTGCAGACCTGGCTGGCATTCGGGTTTCTGCTGGTCTGCCTGGTCAACACCATTGGTTTGATGCTGGCCAAATTTTTGCGGCGCAGCGGGGAGATCGGTGTGCGCAGAGCGCTTGGCGCGACCAAACGCAGCATCTTTGCGCAAGCGCTGGTGGAAGCCGGGACGATCGGGTTGACCGGCGGCCTGCTGGGTCTCGGCCTGGCCAGCCTGGGGCTCTGGGGCGTACGACAACAGCCCAGCAGCTATGCCGATCTCGCGCATCTGGATCCAGCCATGTTGCTGAGCACCTTTGCGATGGCCCTGCTCGCCAGCATCCTGGCTGGAATGCTACCGGCATGGCGTGCCTGCCAGGTCGCTCCTGCCATTCAACTCAAGTCTCAGTGATGCCTTGTCGGCCGATACGACCTTCGTCGCGTCGGCCGCAGCCAGCAACCAGAAAGGACACGCTCATGGAAATCCGCCCCATCCTATCCACGCTGCAACGGCACAAGACGGCTGCCGCATTGATCGTGCTTGAGATAGCACTGAGCTGCGCCATCATTTCCAACGCACTGTTCCTCATCGGCAACCGAATAGAGCGCATACAGCGCCCCAGCGGCCTGGCCGAAAACGAAATCGTCAGCATCAGCATCGCTGGCATCGGGGAAGATCAAAACGCCAATGCATTGACCGAAACCGACCTGGCTGCGCTGCGCGCTATTCCAGGGGTGAAGTTCGCCTCCTCGGTCAGCCAGGTCCCGTTCGGCGATAGCATGTGGGTCACCGGTATCAAGCTGACCGCGGATCAACGGGTCCCGACCGTTGACCTCAATACCTACCATGGCGATTCCCAGACGCTCGATACGCTCGGCCTGCGGCTGGTGCAGGGGCGGCGTTTCACCGAAGGAGAATTCAGCTGGAACAATGACGAGAAAGCCACCATTCCCAGCGTCATCATTACCAAGAGCGCAGCGGAAAAATTGTTTCCCGGGCAATCGGCATTGGGTAAGTCGATCTATACCGAAGACACGCCAAGCAAGATCGTCGGCATCGTGGAGCACTTCGCGCGTGTCAACGACTATGGTGGAGAGGCTTCCTATGACGACTCGATGCTATCCCCAGTCAAAATTTCCTACAACGATGGGCATCGTTACCTGCTGAGAACCGATCCGGATCGACGCCAGGAGGTACTGCGTCAAGCGGTCGCGATCCTGGAGAAGAACAGCAACAGTCGCATCATCGAGGAGAAGAAGACGCTGGAAGAGATGCGTCGCGACTTCTATCGCCAGGATCGTTCCATGTCCTGGCTGCTCGTCACCATGAGCATCGCCCTGCTGATCGTCACCGCACTGGGCATCGTCGGTCTTGCCAGTTTCTGGGTGCAGCAGCGCACCAAGCAGATCGGCATTCGCCGTGCACTCGGTGCCACGCGTGGGCAGATCCTGCGCTACTTCCAGATCGAGAATTTTCTGTTGGCCTCGGTCGGGATCGTGCTCGGCATGTTGATGGCTTACTCGATCAACCTGTGGTTGATGGCCCGCTACGAATTGCCGCGCCTGCCGTTGATCTACCTGCCGATCGGCGCGCTCACGCTGTGGATGCTGGGCCAGATTGCCGTGTTCTGGCCCGCACGTCGCGCGGCGCTAGTGCCGCCGGCAGTCGCTACGCGCAGCGCCTGAGCACACCATGGGACGCTGCCTCAAACCCATCACCACACCCTGGCGCCCGGCGATGCCGGCCGCTGGTCAGCTGCGCATGCCGACAAACCGCGATACTTCCCTCCCAAGGACTCTCTCCCTATGCGTCCGATCGTCCATCCCCGTATCGTCGCCGCTGTACTCGCCATCGCTACGATGAGCGGCACGCTGCATGCCGGCAGTGGCACCTCCGTGCGCCCCACAACGCAGACGCGTAGCGAAGTGACTGAGCGCACCGCACTGCGTATCGACGATCATCAACTGCACTGGCAACACAACGCACAGACGCTGGCGCTGACCGCCACAGCCGCCGGCCTGCTGGTCACGCAGGCCAGCGATACGCTGGTACTGCAGCTGCGCAAGGGCGATACCCTGCGCGCAGCCGATGGCCGCGGCATCGCCACCGTGGAAGAACTGCTGCACGCATTACGCGCTGCCGCCGGCCGTCCAGTGCAGGTCCAGGTGGCACGCGGGCAGGTGCCCTTGAGCCTGACCTGGACCGCGCAGATGTATGCATCGCTGCTGCCACCATTGCCGCCCGCGCCACCGACACCACCACAAGCGCTGCGGTAGCCGTCGCTTGCAGCCGGGGGCACGCGCGCCAGCCTGTCGCACGTCCAGCGCCAACTATGCCGGCGCACTGCCCCGTCGCAACGTCCGTTGCCATCGCCATCGGCTTGCGGCACGCGGTGTGCGGCGACACCGGCTGGCGCCGTATGCTGTGGCAAGTACTTCCCCAACACCTTTCGCCTTTCGAGCGCGCAATGCCGCATATCCTGATCATCGACGACAACACCGCCGTGGCCACCGCGCTGGAGGTGCTGTTTTCCTTGCACGACATCGAAACGCGGCATGCGTCATCGCCGCAGGCCGGATTGGCCCTGCTGGACGAGCAGGCGTTCGACCTGGTGATCCAGGACATGAACTTCACCGCCGACACCACCTCCGGTGAAGAAGGCGAGGCGCTGTTTACCCAGATCCGCCAGCGTCATCCGGATCTGCCGGTGATCCTGCTCACCGCCTGGACCCATCTGGGCAGCGCCGTCGGCCTGGTCAAGGCCGGCGCCGCCGACTACATCGCCAAACCGTGGGACGACACCAAGCTGCTGACCACGGTCAACAATCTGCTCGAACTCTCCGAGGCGCGCCGCGAACTGGCGCACCGCCGCGAACGCGAGCACCGCGGCCGTGAGCAACTGACCCAGCGCTACGATCTGCGCGGCGCGGTCTTCGCCGACCCCGCCAGCGAACGGGCCATCGCGCTCGCCTGTCAGGTCGCACGCTCGGAGCTGCCGGTGCTGATCACCGGCCCCAACGGCAGCGGCAAGGAAAAGATTGCCGAGATCATCCAAGCCAACTCGGCAACCAAACATGGCCCCTTCATCGCGCTCAATTGCGGCGCTCTGCCGGGCGACTTGATCGAGGCGGAATTGTTCGGTGCCGACGCCGGCGCCTACACCGGTGCCAACAAGGCGCGCGAAGGCAAGTTCGAGGCGGCCGATGGCGGCACGCTGTTCCTGGACGAAATCGGCAACCTGCCGCTGGCGGGCCAGATGAAACTGCTGCGCGTACTGGAAACCGGGCGCTATGAGCGGCTGGGTTCCAATCGCGAGCGGCATGCAAAAGTGCGCGTGATCAGCGCCACCAATGCCGACCTGCCGTCGATGATCCGCGATGGCAGCTTCCGCGAGGATCTGTACTACCGCCTCAACACCGTGGAAATCGCGCTGCCCGCACTGGCCGAACGTCCGGGCGACATCGCGCCATTGGCCGAGTATTTCCTGGCGGGCGGCAAGCCGTTGTCTGCACAGGCGCGCGATGCGCTGCAACGGCACGCGTGGCCGGGCAATGTGCGCGAGCTGCGCAACGTGCTGCAACGTGCGTCGCTGCTCGCGCAAGGTGCGCGCATCGAAGCCAGCGATCTGAACCTGCCACGCGCCGCCGCGGCGCGGCCGGTAGCGGCAGTCGCCGGCGAGCCCGATCGCGCGCGCATCGAACAGGCGTTGGCACGCGCGCAAGGCGTGATCGCGCAGGCTGCCGCAGAATTGGGATTGAGCCGGCAGGCGCTGTACCGGCGCATGGACCGTTACGGCATCAAACCGGAATGAATCTCCGCATGCGGCATCGCTCCTTCACGTTCGCCCTGTTTTTACGGCTGTTGCCGGTGCTGGCACTGGCGGCCGCGCTGCCGTGGTTCATGGCGTACTGGCTGGATCGCGGCTGGCAGGTGGCTGCGATTTCGGTCGTCGTTTTGCTGGCCGCAATGTGGTTCAGCCTCAACCGCGCTACCGCACCGATGCGCTCGCTGTTCCGCGCACTGGCCGGTACCACCAGCAGCTACCGCGATGGCGAATACAACTTCGGCGTGCATTGGCGCGGCACCGACGAACTGGCGCAGTTGGTGCAGGCACATGCCGAACTCGGCGACGTGCTGCGCGCGCAACGGCGCGATCTGGTGCAGCGCGAATTGATGCTCGACACCATGCTGCAGAACACCCCTGTCGCGATGCTGCTGGTGGTGGCCGGCGGCGATGGGCTGCGCCGCATCGGATTTTCCAACAATGCGGCACGCAAACTGCTCTACGGCGGACGCAAACTCGAAGGCCAGCATCTGGACGACGTGCTCGAACGCATGCCTGGCGAGCTACGCGACGCATTGGCACGCGGCGGCGACTGCCTGTTCGCCGTGCGCGAGGACGGCGATGACGAGGACGACGAGCAGATCTACCACCTCTCGCGGCGCAGCTTCCACCTCAATGGCCGCGGCCACGAGTTACTGCTGATCCGCACCCTGACCACCGAATTGCGTCGGCAGGAAGTGCAGACCTGGAAGAAGGTCATCCGCGTGATCAGCCACGAATTGAACAACTCGCTCGCACCGATCGCCTCGCTGGCGCATTCCGGCGCCGAGCTGTTGCGGCGCGAGCGCACCGACCGCCTTGGCACGGTTTTCGAAACCATCGAAGAACGCGCGCGTCATCTGGAAGGCTTTATTCGCGGCTATGCGCGCTTTGCCAAACTGCCACAGCCGCAGTTGCAGACCATCGCCTGGGCGCCATTTCTGGAACGCCTGCGACAACAGATTCCGTTCCAGGTGCAAGGCGACCTTAGCGATGTCAGCAGCCGTATCGATGCAGCGCAGATCGAACAGGCCATGCTCAATCTGCTCAAGAACGCACATGAGGCCTGCAGCGAAGCGCAGCCGCCCAATAGCGACGTTGCGGTGCGCGTGACACGTGTATCGCAGTGGCTGCGGATCGAAGTGCTAGACCGCGGCAATGGCATGAACGAAGCGGTCTTGCACAATGCCCTGATGCCGTTCTATTCGACCAAACGCAATGGAACCGGGCTGGGGCTTGCGCTCACCCGCGAGATTGCCGAAGCGCATGGCGGGCGTATTTCGCTGCACAACCGCGAGCATGGCGGCCTGTGTGTAACCTTGTTGCTGCCCTCGGCATCGGCTGCGTAGGCATCCACTCGCGACACCGTGTTGCCCGCTCGAACGCGTGAGCTGACACCGCTACCTGATCGATTGCCGGGCCGGCAGGACCGCTCCCGCCGCGCAGACAGTGACTGAAACACACGCGCGTAATCGCTTTATGAGTGCAGCGCCATCAACCGGATTTCAGCGTGCCACGCTCTGCAATGCGCGGCCGTTTAAGCGCGCCACATGCATCGTCTGCACCGGTGGTACGTGTCGCATCGATGGCACGGTAGTAACCGATGCCCACGGTATTGCCGACAAACTCGCCGCCCTGCGAGGGACACTCGCCATCGGCTTTGAACCAGTCGGAAAACGCGGCGTATTTGCCAGCCCTGAGAAAGTGATTACCGCCGACATAGGTCTGGTCGGACGCATCGCGCGTGCGTATTGCATCGCCGTTGACGTCCACAAACGTATTGCCCTCGATCCGGTTGCCGGATGAGTGCCGCGCCAGATACAGCGCGTGGATAAAGCCCGAGGTGCCGGTATCGTTTTCGATCGACTCAAAGCGATTGTGTTCGATGCGGTTGTCGCGCGACTGTTGCAGCCGGATCGCTGCAAACGAATATGCGGCCTCGGCACTGCGGCCATAGCGCCCACCGATCCGTGCGAACTGCATGTTGCGGATCGTGTTGCCGCTATTACCGTCTTCGTTGGCCTTGCTGCTTCCCAGATCCAGCGCCATCCAGTAATTGCTGACCTTCAACCCATCGAAGGTCAGCCGCGTCGGTGCATTTCGACCGCCTTTCAAGGCGAACCAGGTCGCGCCGCCGCGTCCGTCGAAGAGCGGCGGCGTGGCAGCGCCGGGAGCGGCGATAAACCGGATGGGCGCGCCGTTAGCAAAGGTCCATTGCACCGACTGTTGAAGATAGGTGCCCGAGGCGATCACCACCTCCACCGCCGCTGCTGGCCGTCGCTCGACCAAGCGTTGCTGCGCAGCACCGAGACTGCGCAATGCGGTCGAAGGCTCGGTGCCTGCCGCCGCATCGTTGCCATCGGGCGCCAGATACAGCCGATAGCTCGACGCCGCTGCAATGCCCGGCTGCAGCATCAGCACGCCAAGAGCAGCCAACAACACGTAGCGCGCAATCGTCAGATGGATGCGGCCGGCGAACGGCAATGTGCGATTGGTCCATGCCACTTCCGAAGAACGACCTCGCCCGCCACGCGGCTGTGCCGTCGTTCGATCAGCTGCGCCATGTAGCAGGATCAACAGCGTGTCTGGTCGTAGCTGCATCGTGCACCTTCCGTCATGGCCCGCAACGCAGTCCACCATTGCAGCAGAGCACAACTGCTGTCTCATGCGTCCGCACCGCGATAGCGCTCCATGCTACTTCTTGGTCGGCCGCTCCCAGCCTTCGATCACGGTCTGACGCGGGCGCGCAACGCTGAGCTGGCCGGCCGGCGCGTCGCGGGTGATCACCGAGCCCGCACCGATGGTGGCATTGGCTCCGATCTCGATCGGCGCCACCAACGCGCTGTTGGAGCCGACGAACGCGTTATCACCGATGGTGGTCTGCGACTTGTTCACGCCATCGTAGTTGCAAGTGATGGTGCCGGCGCCGATATTGACCTTGCTGCCGATCGTTGCATCGCCCAGGTAAGTGAGGTGGTTGGCCTTGCTGCCCACCCCCATCGTGACCTTCTTGGTCTCGACGAAGTTACCGATATGCACACCATCGGCCAACAGCGTGCCCGGACGCAACCGCGCGAACGGGCCGATCATCACCGCACCCTCGGTCACCACGCCCTCCAGATCGCAGTGCGCACGTACCTGGGTGCCGGCGCCCAGCGTCACATCGCGCAGCCGTACGAACGGGCCGATCACCACGTCATCGCCCAGCGTCACATCGCCTTCCAGAATCACATCGATGTCCAGTTGTACATCGCGCCCCACCTGCACCGTGCCGCGCTGCTCCACGCGCGCCGGGTCGGCCATGCGCACGCCCTGCAGGCATAGCGCACGCGCCGCACGCAGCTGCCAGGCGCGTTCAAGCTGAGCGAGTTGCCATGGGTCGTTGGCGCCTTCCACATCCTGCGGGTCGCCCACATGCACCATGTCGGCCGGGGTGAAATCGGCGGCGGCGCTGGCAAACACATCGGTGAGATAGAACTCGCCCTGCGCATTGTTGTTGGACAAGCCACCCAGCCAACGCCGCAGTGCAGTGGATTCGGCGGTGAGGATGCCGGTATTGATGGTGCGGATGCGTCGCTGCTCGTCGTTTGCGTCCTTCTGCTCGACGATCGCCGCCACCTTGCCTTCGGCATCGCGCAGGATGCGTCCATAGCCGGTGGGGTTGGCAAGCTCGGCCACCAGCACCGCCATCCGGCCGGGCGCATGCAGCAACTGCAGCAGGCTCTCGCTCTGGATCAGCGGCACATCGCCGTACAGCACCAGCACGGTGGCCGCATCCGGAATCGCATCCATCGCCTGCTGTACCGCGTGGCCGGTGCCCAGCTGCTGCTGTTGCTCGGCCCACTGCAGATCGGCCTGCCCGGCAAATGCGGCACGCACCTGATCGCCGCCGTGCCCGTAGACGATATGGATCGCGGCCGGCTGCAGCTGCCGTGCGGTGGCGATGACATGCGCCAACATCGGCTGGCCCGCCAACGGCTGCAGCACCTTGGGCAGGGACGAGCGCATGCGCTTGCCCTCGCCCGCAGCCAGGATCACGACGTGCAGGGGCAGGGTCATCAAAAATTCCAAAGGCGGGAGATGCGCTAAATTCTAGTCGCAGCCATGCAAAACCGCGTGCTCGATCGATGTCTTAGAGCGGCTAACAAGACGTAGCGAGCAGTCGTCAGGTGGGTGCAGGCGGCGCGGAGGAACCGGAGGGTACAAGTGGTACATGCCGCACCGAGCACCGGCCGCGCCCGCCTGACGGCGAGCACAGTCGTTTTGTTAGCTGCTCTTAAACACGCGATGACAACTTTTTTAGCACTACGGCCGCTAGGATGGGCGCCCTTTCTTCGTCCCCGGCACGCATGAGCCTGTTTCGCCAAGGCAGCCAGTTCACCCTGATTGGCGGCCTGCAATTGGCTGTGGATTGCGGCATCTTCATCGCCGCCACCGCCGCCGGCATGCCGACGGTGCCGGCCAATCTGCTCGGGCGCATCAGCGGCGCGGTGCTGGGGTTCTGGCTCAACGGCCGCTACACCTTCGCCCAGCAAGGCGGCGCGCGGCTGGGCTGGCAGCGTTTCCGCCGCTTTGCGGTGATGTGGCTGGCGTTGACGTTGATCAGCACCTGGCTGCTGTCGGCGACGGTGGATCTGGTCGGCCTGCGCCAAGCCTGGCTGGCCAAGCCACTGGTCGAAGGCGGGCTGGCGATCGTGTCGTTCTTTCTCGGCCGGCATGTGGTGTATCGCTGAACGCACGCGGGCGACCAAGGCTGGAGCGCGCGTCGTTGAACCAAGGCAGCCGACTGTTTCCCGCTTAAGTCACTCAACAAGGCGCGCACTGCAGGCGTCCACCAAGCGTGCGCCGTCCACACGCTGACGAAGCTTAAGAGCGGCATCTGCCAACGCGCCGCCTTTGCGCACCACGGCGACAGCACACCCCATCTGTTGCAGGAAAACAGCAGCCAGCAAGCGATGCACATTGCCCCGCTGCCGGCTTCATCACCTCGATTGCGTTTTACAGGCGGATTGCGATCGAGGTGGAAGCCGCGCGGCACTCTGCGGCGGATTGGTTCGCATGGAACTGCGTCGACCTTGCTGAAACATCATTACGGCAGTCGCCTTGCGCCAAGCCGCCGTGTGCCGACCATACCGCGCTAGCTCTTGGCGGGTGCCTGCTGACAGAAGTCGCCCAGGCCACGCACCAGTGCCGCGCGGTGCAAGGCATCCAGCTGCCATTGCCCAGCGTAATGTGCCGCCGCATGTGCCGTGCTGGCCGAGCATTGCGCCGCCGAGCGCGCCGCTGCGACATCGGCCAGCGCATCGAGCAACTCGCCCTGCAACTGGTCCAGGCGCGCGCGCAGCGCGGCCAGATCCGGGCGAGCAGTGTCCGGTGCCCGTCCACGTTCATGCCAACGATTCAACAGCGCGTATTGCACCGATTTATTGGCCTCGATCTGCGCCGCAAAGAAGCGCGCCGCGTCGTCGGCATCCAGCCCGTGTGCCGGCGCCTGATCGCGCACGCTCTGCAGCACCGCCGCTTCGCGCGCCTGGTCCAGCACCGGCTTGCCGCTATCCCACTTGCTCAGCGCCACCGCATCGCCGATCGCATTGCGTTGCGTTGCACGATACGATCCAGCAGCGGATCCAGCGGCGGCTGGCTGCGTACCGGAAGCGCGCAACCCATCAGTGCAACCGCAAGCGTGCACGTCAGTGCATAACCGCGTAAGCCATCGATCGAGCGGGTCATGGGGTGTCCTCAATGTCGGGGGTGACCATGCCATGGCGCAGCGAAGCGCTGCATAGCGACGAGCCACGCAGTGTGCGCGCTGTCCACAACACGCGGCCTTGTGCCACGCAGGCGCATCTCCCAAAACGAAAACGCCGACACGAAAGGTCGGCGTTTCCAATCCACATCTGCCTGCGGCATTACAGCTGAAGCATGTCGCTTGCCAATAGACAATGGGGCAGGCAATCGATCAGTGCTTGAGGGTGCGGCGCAACCGCTCCAGCGCCTGCAGCTGCACCGTCGCCTCGGCCAGCTGACGCTGCGCCTGGGCCACGTCCACCGTGTCGCCACGGTTGGCCAGCAAACGCTCGGCTTCTTCCTTGACCTTGCGGACCGCAGCCTCGTCGATGTCCTGCGCCCGTATCGCGGTGTCGACCAGCACGGTCACCACCTGCGGCTGCACTTCCAGGATGCCGCCGGAGATGGCGAAATCCAGCTGTTCGCCGCTGGCGGTGGTGACCACCACCTTGCCCGGCTTCAGGCGGGTGATCAGCGGCGCGTGCTTGGGCGCAATGCCCAGCTCGCCCAGTTCGCCGGTGGCCACGACCAGCGTCGCCTCACCGTGGAAGATTTCCTTCTCGGCGCTGACGATGTCGCAACGAATAGTGCTCATGGTGCCTCACTGTAGTGAGGCGGGGAATCGGGAATCGGGAATCGGGAATCGGAAGAGCGGCTGACTGCGCGCATTTCCAGATTCCCGTGACTTCCAACTCACCTATCACCCGCCTTTACGATTCCCGATTCCCGATTCCCGATTCCAGCCGCCTAGCGGCTGGGATCAATCAGGCCTTGGAGCTCATCTTGTTGGCTTTCTCGACGGCTTCTTCGATATTGCCGACCATGTAGAACGCCTGCTCCGGCAGGTGGTCGTATTCGCCATCGCAGATCGCCTTGAAGCCGCGGATGGTGTCCTTCAGCGACACGTACTTGCCCGGCGAGCCGGTGAACACTTCGGCCACGTGGAACGGCTGGCTGAAGAAACGCTCGATCTTGCGTGCGCGCGACACCGACTGCTTGTCTTCTTCGCTCAGCTCGTCCATGCCCAGGATCGCGATGATGTCCTTCAGTTCCTTGTACTTCTGCAAGGTCTGCTGGACGCGCTGGGCGGTGTCGTAATGCTCGTTGCCGATCACCAGCGGATCCATCTGACGGCTGGTGGAATCCAACGGATCCACGGCCGGGTAGATGCCCAGCGAAGCGATGTTACGGCTCAGCGTAACGGTGGAATCCAAGTGGGCGAAGGTGGTCGCCGGCGACGGGTCGGTCAGGTCGTCCGCAGGCACGTACACGGCCTGGATCGAGGTGATCGAACCGCTCTTGGTCGAGGTGATGCGCTCCTGCAACACACCCATTTCTTCGGCCAGGGTCGGCTGGTAACCCACCGCCGACGGCATACGGCCGAGCAGCGCCGACACTTCGGTACCGGCCAGCGTGTAGCGGTAGATGTTGTCGACGAACAGCAGCACGTCCTTGCCCTTGCCGTTCTCGTCCTTCTCGTCGCGGAAGTACTCAGCCATGGTCAGGCCGGTCAGCGCCACGCGCAGACGGTTACCGGGCGGCTCGTTCATCTGGCCGTACACCATCGCGACCTTGTCCAGAACGTTGGAATCTTTCATCTCGTGGTAGAAGTCGTTGCCCTCGCGGGTACGCTCGCCCACGCCGGCAAACACGGACAGACCCGAGTGCGCCTTGGCGATGTTGTTGATCAGTTCCATCATGTTGACGGTCTTGCCGACGCCGGCGCCGCCGAACAGGCCGACCTTGCCGCCCTTGGCAAACGGGCACATCAGGTCGATGACCTTGATGCCGGTTTCCAGCAACTCGGTGCTGGACGACTGGTCTTCGTACGAGGGTGCGGCGCGGTGGATTTCCCAATGGTCCGCTGCCTGCACGTCGCCGGCTTCGTCGATCGGACGACCCAGCACGTCCATGATGCGGCCCAGCGTACCGGCGCCGACCGGCACCGAAATGGCGCGCTCGGTGTTGGTCGCCAGCAGGTTGCGCTTCAGGCCGTCGGTGGAGCCGAGCGCAATGGTGCGCACGACGCCGTCGCCGAGCTGCTGCTGCACTTCCAGGGTGATGGCGGTGCCTTCGACCTTCAGCGCGTGATAGACCTTGGGTACTTCGTTGCGCTGGAACTCGACGTCGACGACCGCGCCGATGATCTGAACGATCTTGCCCTGACTCATTTGGATAACTCCACTAATGTCTGTTCGATTCTTGTGTCGGGAATGGGAAATCGAGAATGAGGAATGGGAAGATCAAGAGCACCGAAGCCTTGCCTATTCCCGTTTCACGATTCTCCATTCCCGGCTAGACAGCGGCCGCGCCGCTGACGATTTCCGAAATTTCCTGGGTGATCGCCGCCTGACGTGCCTTGTTGTAGATCAGTTGCAAGGTGCCGATCATCTTGTTGGCGTTGTCGCTGGCGGCCTTCATCGCCACCATGCGCGCGGCATGTTCTGACGCGACGTTCTCCAGCACGGCCTGGTACACCAGCGACTCGATGTAGCGCGTCATCACGTGCTCCAGCACGGTCGCCGCATCGGGTTCGTACAGGTAGTCCCAATCGTGATGCGCCACCTTGTGCTCTGCGGCCGGCAGCGGCAGCAGCTGATCGAAGCTGGCCTTCTGCGTCATGGTGTTCACGAAGCGGTTGTAGACCAGATACACGCGGTCGACCTTGCCGTCGATGAAGGCATCGATCATCACCTTGATCACACCGATCAGCTGCTCGACCTGCGGGCTATCGCCCAGATGGGTCACGCTGCCAACCATGTTGACCTTGATGCGACGGAAGAACGCCGACGCCTTCTGACCGATGGTCACCACGTCGATCTCGGCGCCCTTGTCCTGCCACGGGCGCACTTCGCCCAACATCTTGCGGAACAGGTTGTTGTTCAGACCGCCGGCCAGGCCGCGGTCGGAAGAGATCACGATGTAACCGACCCGCTTGACCTGCTCACGCTCGACCAGAAACGGATGCTGGAAATCGGTGCTGGCCTGCGCCAGATGCCCGATCACCTGCTTCATCGCCTGCGCATACGGACGCGAGGTCTTCATGCGCTCCTGCGCCTTGCGGATCTTGGAGGCCGAGACCATTTCGAGCGCGCGCGTCACCTTGCGGGTGTTCTGCACGCTCTTGATCTTGGTTTTGATTTCGCGTCCGCCTGCCATTGCTCGCTCCGCTCGTGAGAATCGGGAATCGGGAATCGGGAATGGCCAGAGCCTCCCGCGTCCCACTTCACGACTCTCTAATTCCTAAATCTGGGATTCGGCAGCGGTGATTCGACATGGGCCAACGCCCCGAACCACCGATCCTACAAATCCCGAATGCCCAATCCCGAATCCCGGCGCCTTACCAGGTGCCGGTGGTCTTGAACTCTGCGATGCCCTTCTTGAACGCGGCTTCGATGTCGTTGTCCCAACCGCCGGTGCTGTTGATCTTGGAGATCAACTCGCCCTGGGTGTTGGCGAAGTGCGCATGCAGGCCTTCTTCGAACGCCAGCAGCTTGTTGACCGGCACTTCATCGAGGTAACCCTCGTTGACGGCGTAGATCGACAACGCCTGGTTGGCGATGGACATCGGTGCGTACTGCTTCTGCTTCATCAGCTCGGTGACGCGCTGACCGCGCTCGAGCTGCTTGCGGGTGGCTTCGTCCAGGTCCGAGGCGAACTGCGCGAACGCCGCCAGCTCACGGTACTGCGCCAGCGAGATACGAATGCCGCCAGACAGCTTCTTGATGATCTTGGTCTGGGCCGCACCACCGACGCGCGACACCGAGATACCGGCGTTCACGGCCGGACGGATACCGGCGTTGAACAGGTCGGTTTCCAGGAAGATCTGGCCGTCGGTGATCGAGATCACGTTGGTCGGTACGAACGCGGACACGTCGCCGGCCTGCGTTTCGATGATCGGCAGCGCGGTCAGCGAGCCGGTCTTGCCGGTCACCGCACCGTTGGTGAACTTCTCCACGTATTCCTCGGACACGCGCGCTGCGCGCTCCAGCAGGCGGGAGTGCAGATAGAACACGTCGCCCGGGTAGGCTTCACGGCCCGGCGGACGCTTGAGCAGCAGCGAGATCTGGCGGTAGGCCACCGCCTGCTTGGACAGATCGTCGTACACGATCAGCGCGTCTTCGCCGCGGTCCATGAAGTACTCGCCCATGGTGCAGCCGGCATAAGGGCTGATGTACTGCATCGCGGCCGATTCGGACGCGGTCGCAGCCACCACCACGGTGTGCGCCAGCGCGCCGTTTTCTTCGAGCTTGCGCACGATGTTGGCAACGGTCGAGGCCTTCTGGCCGATCGCCACGTACACGCACTTGATGCCGGTGCCCTTCTGGTTGATCACCGCATCGATCGCCAGCGCGGTCTTGCCGGTCTGACGGTCGCCGATGACCAGCTCGCGCTGACCGCGGCCGATCGGAATCATCGCATCGACCGACTTGTAACCGGTCTGCACCGGCTGGTCGACCGACTTACGCCAGATCACGCCCGGCGCAACGCGCTCGACCGGTGCGGTCTGGGTGGCGCCCAACGGGCCCTTGCCGTCGATCGGCTCGCCCAGTGCGTTGACCACGCGACCCAGCAGTTCCGGACCCACCGGCACTTCCAGGATGCGACCGGTGGTCTTGGCCACGTCGCCTTCGCGCAGGTTTTCGTAATCGCCCAACACCACGGCGCCGACCGAATCGCGCTCCAGGTTCAACGCCAGGGCGAAGGTGTTGTTGGGCAGTTCGATCATTTCGCCCTGCATCACGTCGGCCAGGCCGAAGATGCGCACGATGCCGTCGGACACGCTGGTCACGGAGCCTTCGTTGCGCGACTCCGCGGACAGCTTGACCGTCTCGATGCGGGTCTTGATCAGGTCGCTGATTTCGGAGGGGTTGAGCGTGGTTGCCATCGTTCAGTCCTAGGTGCCGGCCGCGAGGGCCATGCGTTTATGTGAATTCAGTGGGCGAGCGAGCTTTGCAGACGCGCGAGCTTGCCCTTCAGCGAGCCGTCGATGACCACGTCGCCGGTGTCGATCACCGCGCCGCCGATCAGCGATGCATCTACCGCGGTGGTGATGTCCACCTCGCGGCCAAAACGCTTCTTCAGTGCAGCGGCGATCGTGTCCAGCTCGGCCGGCGTCATCTCGGTGGCCGAGGTCACGGTCGCCTTGACGACATGCTCGGCCTCGGCACGCAGCTGTTCGTACAGCCCCGCCACTTCCGGCAACAGCGACAGCCGATGCGCATCGGCCAGCAGGCCGAGGAAACGCAGATAGTGTTCGCCAGCCTGCGGCGGCGCCAGCAACGTCACTGCCTGTTCCTGGCGCAGGGCCGGGTTGAGCAGCAGCGCAGCCACGCGTGGGTCGCCGGCCACCTGCGCCGAAAACGCCAGCGCATCGGACCAGGGCGCGAACGTGCCGCCCTCACGCGCGATTGCAAACGCGGCACGGCCGTAGGGACGGGCAAGTGTGAGGGCCTGACTCATCGGTTAAATCTCCGCCGCCAGCTCGTCGAGCAGCGCCTTGTGGGCGTTGGCGTCGATTTCGCGCTTGAGCAGCTTCTCGGCGCCGCTGACCGCCAGCACCGAGATCTGCTTGCGCAGTTCTTCGCGGGCACGGGTGGCAGATGCGTCGATTTCGGTCTGGGCCAGATCCTTCTGACGGTTGGCTTCGGCAATTGCCTCGAGCTTGGCCGCTTCGATGATCTGATTGGCGCGCGCATGGGCCTGATCGATGATCTCGTTGGCCTTGGTGCGTGCGTCTTTCAGTGCTTCGTTGACCTTTTCCTGGGCCTGCGCCAGATCCTTCTGACTACGATCGGCGGCAGCCAGACCTTCAGCGATCTTTTGCTGACGCTCTTCGATCGCCTGCAGCAGCGGCGGCCAGATTTTGGTCGCGACGATCCAGATCAGACCGGCGAAGGCCAGCGCCTGGGCAAAGATGGTAAGGGTGATATCCATGGGTCGCTCAATCGCTGTTTAGGGGTGAAAGCGCCGCCGCAGTGGCGACGCTTTCCGACCTTCATCCGCGGGCGCAGCCGCACTGGCTGCATCCACATCCTGCTACCGCTGGATCAGCCGGCAGCCTGCGACAGACGCTCGATGAACACCTGGGCCAGCGGGTTGGCGAAGGCGAACAGCAGGCCGACGGCGACGCTGATGATAAACGCGGCGTCGATCAGGCCGGCGGTGATGAACATACGCACCTGCAGCACCGGAATCAGTTCCGGCTGGCGCGCGGCCGATTCCAGGAACTTGCCAGCCATGATGGCCAGACCGAGGCCGGCACCCAGCGCGGCCAGGCCGATCATGATGCCGACGGCGAGGACGGTGGAGCTCTGGACTTGAGCGAGGTTGGTCAGGACGGCGAGGTACATGGTGATCTCCGAACGAAAGTTTCTAAGGGTGATGGATGAATCGAGATGAAGCGTATGAAGGGTGTAGCGAAACTCAGTGACTGTCTTCCGCAAGGCTCAGATACACGATCGACAGCATCATGAAAATGAAGGCCTGCAGCGGAATCACCAACAGGTGGAACAGCATCCAGCCAAGGCCGAATACGCCGCCAGCGACCATGCCGGCGATGCCCGCACCGCCCAGCACCCAGATCAGCAGGAAGACGATCTCGCCGCCGAACATGTTGCCGAACAGTCGCATCGCCAACGAAATCGGCTTGCTCAGCCACTCGACGATGTTCAAAAGCAGGTTGAACGGCATCATCCATTTGCCGAACGGCGCCGTCAGGAATTCCTTGGTCATGCCGCCGACGCCCTTGGAGCGCAGCGAGAAGACGATCATCAGGAAGAACACGCTGATCGACATGCCCAAGGTGGCATTGACGTCGGCGGTGGGCACCGGCTTCCAGGCGTGGATGCCTGCCCAACCGAGCGGAATGGCGATGAAATCGGCCGGGACCATCTTGAGGAGATTCATCAACAGGATCCAGAAGAAGATGGTGATCGCGATCGGCGTCACCAGCTTGCTGCTGCCGTGATAGGTGTCCTTGGCCTGCCGGTCGACGAACTCCAGGCAGATTTCCACGAATGCCTGCCACTTGCCCGGCACGCCGGCCGTGGCATTGCGGGTCGCCGTCCAGAACGCCAGCACCATGACCAGGCCCATCAACACGGCCATGACCAGGGTATCGACGTGGATGGTCCAAAACGTGCCGCCACCCTCGCGAACCGGATAGATCAGGTTCTGCAAGTGATGCTGGATATAGGAGGTAGGTGTTGCTGCCTCGCCCGCCATGTGTCTGGAGCCCTTTAAGTTCGAATCAACGCCTGGCCAGAGCCAGAACCTGAAAAATCAACCCGATGGCGATACCTGCCAACAGAGCCAGAGGAGGCAACCGCCACAGGGCAAAGCCCAGCGACAACGCCGCAAATACCAACACCCACTTCAGCACCATCGCCAGCACCAACCGCACCATCGCGATGCCGGCTGCCTGGATGCCGCCACCGAGCGCGGTGCGTGCCGCAACCCAACCGCCCAGTACCGTCGCAAACCCGGTCAATGCCAGACCGGCAGAGTAACGGGGACCGACCAACAGCAACCCCAGACTGGTTATAGCTACAGCAGCAAGCGGATATACCGCAGCGCGCAGCATCAACCGCCGACCCGCGTCAACGGAGTTCAGCACTACGGTTACCTTACGTGTGAATGAGGGGGGAAGCGCAGTTGCGCCTCGTCGAGCCGCGAAAGTATAGCAATGGGACAAATTGCGAGACAACCGGCAGAAGTCATTCGCTGCTGCAATGCACCAAGCATGCGTCGTGGCGGCGGGTGGGAACTTTGCCACAAACCGACGGTCAGAACCTGCGAGGCCTGCACATCCTCGTCGAAAGGTACCGCCGCAGGTCGCGTATGGGAGCCCTGGGAGACCGGGGCTCCCGCTTTTTACGCATTTTGTCGCACCCTGACACTTTCCCATCCGCGGTCCAATCCGCCGCACTGCACGATATTTCGATCTGTGCAGTGACTGGGTTCGGGGCACAGCAGCGTGTGAAACGTCATCCGTTGCGCAGTTGGCGGCCATGACCGTACCCGATGGTATGCACTGCGACACACTTTGCGCGGGTCGTCTTCAACCCTGGATTTGCCGCGCCCTGCGCGCGATGCCCATGCCTGTTGGACTTGCGGACCGTTTTGTCCGATTGCTATATCGGCCTTCACATGTGTGCGACGAGTTCTTCACTTTCGAAAGACGCCGCCTTATCGATAGTGCGCGCCACTGGCCCATCGGCCTGACCATTCCAAGATTACGGAGCTCCCCATGAAACACCTTCTCGCACTGGCGATCCCGTGCGTTCTGGCCGTCGCCTACGTCGCCCCCGCGCACGCCGAAGATAGCGATGACCGCTTCCAGATTCGCCTCGGTGCGATGAACGTGGACAACGACAACACCATCCGTGGCAACACGCTGGTGGCAGGCAACAATGTGTCGGTCAACGAAGATTTCAAGCTGGGCGGCAAGGAATGGGAGCCGCGCGTCGATGGCGTGTTCCGCATCAGCACCCGTCAGCGCCTGATCTTCGATTACTTCAAGTACGACAAGGATCGCCGCGAGACCCTGACCCAGGATCTGAGCGCCGGTGGCGTGACCGTGCCGACCGGTAGCTTCATCAAGGGTGAGCTGAAGTATCAGGTCGCGACCCTGGTGTACGACTACTCGGTGATCGATTCGCCGGAATTCAGCCTGGGCCTGCAGATCGGTGCCGAATACGCCAAGGTCGAAGCCAATGCGTATGCCGATCTGGGCAGCGTGTTCTCCGGCGATGTGCTGGACGAGAAGGCCGATGGCGTTGCGCCGGTGGTTGGCGTCCGCTTCACCGCGCGTCCGAGCGAGCATTGGCTGTTCAACGTGCAGGGCCAGTACCTCAACACCAGCTGGGGCAACTTCGACGACTACGAGGGCGACCTGAGCCGAGCCAACGCGATTGCCGAATACCGCTTCACTAAGAACTTCGGCATCTTCGCCGGCTACGACTGGTTCAAGCTCGATGTCGACCAGCGCGGCAGCGATGGCCTGATCGGCCTGAAGCAGGAGTTCAAGGGCCCGGTGGCAGGCGTGACGTTCGCGTTCTGATCTGCGCCACTGTTGCAAGCGAACGGCCCGCCCTGTGCGGGCCGTTTGCGTTTCAGCTGCCGGGCGGCGTCGACGGCACCGGGAACAGCTGCGTGGCCACGCACACGTAGTCGGCCAGCGGCATCTCGTCCATGCCGGCGCGCAGTACGTCCACCTGCGCTGGATCGGCGATCGGCTTGGATACCCAACGTCCCTGCTCTGGGATCAGTTGGCTGCCGTAACGCTGCGGCTTGCCGTTCGCGATGAGCACGCGATCAGTCAGCAACACCAGTTGGTGCGCCGACACCTCGCCACCGCGTGCGCCATGCCGGGTCAGCGTGCCCAGCACGCGCTCCTGCAAGGCCGGATCGGCGTCGGCATGCTGCACCAGCAGCCAGGCGGCGGCCACGCCGTCGCGTCCGACCTGCGCCACGCTGGGCAAACCATCGTGTTCGGCGACGATGCGACGCATCTGCGGCAGATGCTCGGCGTCCATCGCCACCATCTTGCCCATCGCTTCCTGCGACCAGTCACCGTTGCGGACCTGTTGATCCAGGCGCTCCATCTCCAGCAACCGCGCGCGCAATGCGGGGTCGCTGGGAGCCGCCGTCGCCTCGGCAGGGGTGGCCGTCGCGACATCCGCCTTGGCCTGCTCCTGCGCGCGCACGAACGCCGCCGCACCTGGGCATTTGGCCAGCGCCGCCGCCATCTCCGGATCGTCCTGCGTGGACGCAGCTGCGGCGGTCACCGTCGCGAGCATGCAGCTCATCCCTATTCCGAGCACGGCCTTGCGCATCGATCGACACTCCCTGTGATGGACTGCATGGCCGGACATCCGGACAGCTTCCACCTGCAGCATGCCCAAGCCACGATGCCTCGTGCAAGACGGGGCGACGGGGTCTTGCAGCGGCTGAGCGGGCGCCCACGCTGTTGGCAGCGTGCGTAGACGTGGCCGCTCGCAGGGATGTCGTCCACATCCGGTTCCGAGTAAGAGCGGCCAACAACACGACTGCGCTCACCGCCAGGCGGGGGCGGCCGGTGCGCGCTGCGGCATGGACCACGCGTTCACTCCGGTTCGTCCGCGTCGTCCATACCCACCTGACGACTGCTGGCTACGTCCTGCTAACCGCTCTGGGGCGCGGTTGCGCAGTCACGCCATCGGCCGGCTTGTGCCGCCATACCCACCTGACGACTGCTGGCTACGTCCTGCTAACCGCTCTGGGGCGCGGTTGCGCAGCCATGTCATCGGCCGGCTTGTAACGCCCATGCCGCCCTTGCCTGCGGATGCGCGGTTTTGCGTGCTCTTTCCAGTTCTGATCGCGTTGCCACGCTACTCGATGAGTCGGTTGTCGATCAGCGCACCAACGACGCGGGCATCGTCAACCAGCGGCACGCTGCAGCTACGCACCGGCAAGCGCCAGGGTGCTCACTCGGCGACGCGTTCGCCGCCCTTGATCACGCCCTCTACCTGCCGCAGCACGGTGACGTCCTGCAGCGGATCGCCGCTGACCGCAATCAGATCGGCGTAGCGGCCCGGGGCGATGGCGCCGACGTCACTGCTGCGCCCCAGGGCCTCGGCTGCATCCACGGTGGCGGCGCGGATAGCTTCCAACGGCGTCATGCCCCACTCCACCATCTTGGCGAACTGGCGGGCGTTGTCGCCGTTGGGATACACGCCGCCATCGCTGCCGAACACCAGCTTCACTCCGGCTGCGTGCGCGGCGCGGAAGGTCTCACGCTGCTTGCGCCCGATCTGGCGCTCCTTTTCCAGCGATTCGGCGAACAGGCCGTTCTTTTCACCCTCGGCCAGAATGTAGTCGTCGTTGTAGATGTCCATCGAAAACCAGGTGCCGTGCGCCTTGGCCAGCTTGAAGGACTCCGCATCGGCCAGGCTGGCGTGCTCGATGGTGTCGGCACCGGCGCGGATCGCATCGTTGATGCCGGCGGTGCCATGCGCGTGCACGGCGACCTTCAGGCCCAGCCGGTGCGCTTCGTCCACCAGCGCGCGCATTTCCTCCAGGCTGTATTGCTGCCCGCCGACGCTGTCGGTCTTGGACAGCACCCCGCCGGTACCGCAAAACTTGATCACTTCTGCGCCGTGTTTGCGCAGCGTCCGCACCGCGGCGCGGATCGCGTCCGGACCATCGGCGACACCGGGGCCGCTGACCTTGACCGAGGGCGGGAATTCGGTGGCATCGCAGTGGCCACCGGTCGCGCCGATGCCGTAGGTCGCCGGCACGATGCGCGGGCCGGGCACGGTGCCGCGCTCGATCGCCTGCTTGAGTGCGACATCGTCGTAGTTGAGCGAACCGACATTGCGCACCGTGGTGAAGCCTGCGCGCAGCGTTTTTGCGGCATTGGCCACACCGACCACGGTCCAGAAGTTGTCGGTGTACTCCAGGCCCTTGTAGCCGCCCAGGGTGGGATCCACGGTGAGATGCACATGCATGTCGATCAGCCCAGGCAACAGCGTGCGCTCGCCCAGATCGATGCGCTGCGCATCGGCCGGCAGCGGATCGCCCTGCCGACCGACGCGGGTGATGCGGCCGGCGGCCACTTCGATCTGCGGTTTGTCCACATAGCGGCCGGTCTGCACGTCCAGCAGGCGCGCGGCGGTGATCACGGTGGTCTGTGCGTACGCACACAGCGAGGCACACAGGCAGCCAGCAGCGGCGAGCAGCGCCGGCAAACGCATCTTCGACATCGGGGTCGTCCCTGAGCTGCGAACGGCGTGTCCGCGACCCGATGGTGCAAGCGCGCTGCGGGCTGTGCAAGCGCCATGGAGATCGCACTGTGGAAATGCCATGTGCTGCGGCGTCAGCCCTGCCTGGCGCGCGCGCGATGCACGATCGCCACGCGCCCAGACTGGAGGCTGCCGGATGACCTGCTAAATCCGCTTGCAGGGGTCAGCATTGTCGACGCATGCGATCGAGTGCAGCCGCCAAGCCTGTTCGCCACATGCGGCTGCGTACCACGCTGGAAACCGCGGAAAAATCCGCGCGTGCGCAGTAGCGCCGCATGCACTTGACCCCTACCACACGCATGGCACGGCACCGCAACGGCAACGGCAACGGCAACGGCAACGACCACGACCACGACCACGACCACAGCAAAAGCGATCACGCGCACCAATCCCCATCACGACAACGCCCCGCACAAGGCGGGGCGTTGCTGACAGCAGCCGAGGCGAGCCGTTACTTTTTCTTCGGGATGTACAGGTCGGTGATGGTGCCGTCGTACACCTCGGCCGCCATGCCGACCGATTCGCTCAGGGTCGGATGCGCGTGGATGGTGTGGCCGATATCTTCGGCTTCGGCGCCCATCTCGATCGCCAGGCCGATCTCGGCCAGCAGGTCACCGGCATGCACGCCGACGATGGCGCCACCGATGATGCGGTGGGTGTCTTCGTCGAAGATCAGCTTGGTGAAGCCTTCGGTACGGCCGATGCCGATCGCGCGGCCGCTGGCGGCCCACGGGAACTTGGCCACGCCGACCTTCAGGCCCTTGGCCTTGGCTTCGTTCTCGGTGACGCCGACCCAAGCGATTTCCGGGTTGGTGTACGCCACCGACGGAATCACCCGCGCCACCCATTCCTTCTTCTCGCCGGCCGCCACTTCAGCGGCCAGCTTGCCTTCGTGGGTGGCCTTGTGCGCCAGCATCGGGTTACCGACGATGTCGCCGATGGCGAAGATGTGCGGCACGTTGGTGCGCATCTGCCGGTCCACCGGAATGAAGCCGCGCTCGGTGACGGTGACGCCCGCCTTCTCCGCGCCGATATTCTTGCCGTTGGGCGAGCGGCCCACGGCCACCAGCACGCGATCGAATGCAGTCGCCTGCAGGCCGGGCTGCTCACCCTCCACGGCCGCTTCGAAGGACACGGTGATGCCGCTCTTGTCGGCCTTCACGTCGGTGGCCTTGGTCTTGAGATGGACCTCGACGCCCTGCTTCTTCAGGCGATCGGCCAGCGGCTTGACCAGGTCCTTGTCGGCGCCCGGCATCAGCTGATCCATGAACTCGACCACGGTGACCTTGCTGCCCAACGCGCTGTACACCGTGGCCATTTCCAGGCCGATGATGCCGCCGCCAACCACCAGCAGGGTCTTGGGAATGTCGTGCAGTTCCAGCGCGTCGGTGGAGTCCATCACGCGCTTGTCGTCCCACGGGAAGTTGGGCAGCTTCACCGCCTGCGACCCGGCGGCGATGACGCAATGCTCGAAGCGCAGCAGCTGCGTCTTGCCGTCGTCGCCGACGATCTCCAACTCGTTGGGCGAGACGAAACTGGCCACACCGGTGACGGTGCGCACCTTGCGCTGCTTGGCCATGCTGGCCAGACCGCCGGTGAGCTTGCCGACCACTTTTTCTTTGTACTCGCGCAGCTTGTCCAGGGTGATCTTGGGCTGGCCGAAGTCCACGCCGAAATCGCCGGCATGGGCCACTTCGTCGATCACCGCGGCGGCATGCAGCAGCGCCTTGGACGGGATGCAGCCGACGTTGAGGCAGACGCCGCCGAGGCTGGCGTAGCGCTCGATCAGCACCGTGTCCAGGCCCAGGTCGGCAGCGCGGAACGCAGCGGTGTAGCCGCCGGGGCCGGCGCCGAGCACCACCATCTTGCAGTCGATGTCCGCGGTCCTGCCGCTGGCCAGCGCCGGCTTGGGCGCTGCCGGCTCGGCCGGGGCGCGGTGCGACGGCGTCACCGGCGGCTTGCTGCCGGGTGCGGCGGCCGCGGGAGCTGCAGGCGCGGCGGCCTTGGTCTCGGCCTTGGCGGGCGCAGGCGCGGCGGCCTCGCCTTCGGTTTCCAGCAGCAGCACTACGGCGCCTTCGGACAAGTTGTCGCCAATCTTGACCTTGAGCTCTTTGACCACACCGGCAGCCGAAGACGGCACTTCCAGCGTGGCCTTGTCCGATTCCAGCGTGACCAGGCCCTGGTCCTTGGCCACGCTGTCGCCCACGGCGACCAGCACTTCGATGACGGGGACATCGCTGTAATCGCCGATGTCAGGAACCTTGATTTCAATGACCGCCATTTGCTTCTCCTGTGGCTTAACCGGCTGTGCCGGCAAGCGTCTGCTGGAGTTCATCCAGCGACGATTCGATTTGGGTCCAGCGCTTGTCGCGCTTCTTTTCCTTGCCGTCGCTGGCTTCGATCAGCAGCGCGGCCTGTTGCAGCAGCAGTTCGCCAGCGCCGCAACTCGGGCGCGTGCCGCTGTAGCGCACGCCCTCGACCTGGAACGACAGCACCTCGCCCTCGGTCACCGGCGCGGTGCGGCCGCTCGGTGCCAGTTGGGTCAAGGCCGCGGTCCAGTTGCTGACCAGCCGTTTGGCCAACGCCGCCGGAATCGGGATCTCGACCGTTTCAGGCGTCTGCTCGGTGCGGAACTGCACACTGCCGCGATCGCTCTGGCTGACCCAGCTGTAGACGCGCTCGTCGGCGCGGCTGTGGCGCAGGGTCCAGTCGGCGCCGTCCTTGCCCGGCACCAGCGACACGCCGCTTTCCACGCCACGTGTGGGCAGGGTCAGCAACGACAATGCCGGCTTGTTGCCGCCGTCGAGCAGCGTGCTCACCGCGGTGCCGTAGTTGCCCACGGCCGGCGGCCAGCCGCGCCCCAGCGTGCTGTCACACTCGCGTGCCACCGCGCAGGTCCACGGCAACATGCCGAGCACGGCGATCGTCAGCAGTGCAGTCCTCACAGCAGGACGCGACGCATGTCGGCCAGCACCTGGCTGAGATAGGTGGTGAAGCGCGCCGCCAGCGCGCCGTCGATGACGCGGTGGTCGTAGCTCAGCGACAACGGCAGCATCAACGTCGGCACGAACTCCTTGCCGTTCCAGACCGGCTGCATCGCCGACTTGGACACGCCCAGGATCGCCACTTCCGGCGCATTGATGATCGGCGTAAACGCGGTGCCGCCGATGCCGCCGAGCGAGCTGATCGAGAAGCAGCCACCGCTCATGTCGGCCGGGCCCAGCTTGCCGTCGCGCGCTTTCTTGGCCAGCTCGCCGCTTTCCTGGGCGATCTGCAGCACGCCCTTCTTGTCGACGTCGCGGATCACCGGCACCACCAACCCATTCGGCGTATCGGCGGCAAACCCGATGTTGATGTACTTCTTCAGCGTGAGGTTTTCGCCGGCTGCGTCGAGCGAGGCGTTGAACTCGGGGAACTTCTTCAGCGCCGCGGCGCTGGCCTTGACCAGGAAGGCGAGCATGGTCAGCTTGATACCGGCCTTCTCGTTTTCCTTGTTCAACGCCACGCGCAGTGCTTCCAGGTCGGTGATGTCGGCCGATTCGAACTGGGTGACGTGTGGAATCATGGCCCAGTTGCGCGCCAGGTTGGCACCGGAAATCTTCTTGATGCGCGACAGCGGCTGGGTTTCGGTCTCGCCGAACTTGCTGAAGTCCACCTTCGGCCAGGCCAGCAGGTTCAGGCCATTGCCACCACCGGCCGGTGCGGCACCGGCTGCGGCAGGCGCGCCACCGGTGAGCGCGGCCTTCACGAAGCGCTGCACGTCTTCACGGGTGATGCGGCCGCCCTTTTCGCTGCCCTTGAGCTGGTTCAGATCCACGCCCAGCTGGCGTGCGAACACGCGCACCACCGGGCTGGCATAGGCCACCTTGGACGGCAGCACGCTGTCGGCGTCGAAGGTCACCGGCGGGCTGCTCGGGTTGCCGGCCGATGGCTGGCTGCCTTGCGAGGCGTCGCTGGAACGTGCGCCCTGCACCTGCGCGATCTCGCGCTGGGCCAGCTTGTCCGGCTCAGCCGACACCGCGACCGGCTCGACCTTGCCGGCAGTTTCGGCGGTGTCGGTGGTGGGTTTGGCCGGAGATTGCGCCGCACCGGCGCCGCCATCGCTGGCAGCGATGATCGCCACCACATTGCCCTGCGACAGCGTGTCGCCGACCTTGACCTTGAGCTCCTTGACCACGCCGGCGGCCGAGGACGGCACTTCCATCGTGGCCTTGTCCGATTCCAGCGTAACCAGGCTCTGGTCCTTGGCGACGGTATCGCCGACGGCAACCAGCACTTCGATCACCGGGATATCGGTGTAGTCGCCGATATCGGGCACGCGCGCTTCGACCAGACCGCCTTCGGCGGCAGGTGCAGCCGGCGCGGCCTTGGCAGCAGGTGCCGGTGCAGCGGCGGGCGCAGCCTTGGCCGGAGCAGCAGGCGCGGCAGCGGCCGGCTTGGCCGCAGTGTCGGCGCCGGCATCGGCCACTTCGATCAGCGCCACCAGGGCGCCCTGCGACAACGAATCGCCGACTTTGACCTTGATCTCCTTGACCACGCCGGACACCGACGAGGGCACTTCCATCGTGGCCTTGTCCGATTCCAGCGTGACCAGGCTCTGGTCCTTCGCGACCGTATCGCCGACCGACACCAGCACCTCGATTACCGGGACGTCGCTGTAGTCACCGATATCGGGGACAAGTGCTTCCTTGATTTCGGCCATACGGGGAACTCCGGCAACAGATGGGGAAACCCCTATTGTGGCCGGCCACGGGCCGCAGCGCCAACCATTGGCATCGAAAAAATCGCACAGCCCGCAGGATGCAGCGTCCGCGCACGCAGGTGCATGCTTATTTCGAGGCGCGTCGATCCACCTGCAACAGGTGCAGTGGCTCGCCCGAGGGCAAACGATACGCCAGCGCATTGTCCAGCCCATCCAGCGCTTCGACGCGGTCGCACAAGCGCTGCGCACGCGGGCGCAATGCACGCGCCTGCGGCTCGACCAGACGCTCGATGCGCGCTTCCAGCCCATCGAGCGAACGCAGCTGCATATCGTTGCCGGTGAGCCCGGACTGCACCGCACCGGCGATCACATCGCCGATCAACTGCGGCAACACCTCGGCGACCAGCGCGCCGATGTCGTCGTCGATATTCACGGGCGTGAGCTGGCTTTTGCTGAAGCTCTGCTTCAAGCGCAGATCGATCTTTTCGCGCACGCTGGCCAGTTGCGCGCGGGTCGCCTCGGGACTGCGGCTGAACCCGGCCGCCACTTCGCCGAGCGCGGTGACCGCGATGTCGGCGGCCTCGCGCCCGACCTCCTGCGCCAGCGGCACCACCTCACGGGTCTGCCGCTCGAACTGGATCAGGCGGGTACGGTCGTCTGCACTCAGCGTCACCCAGCGATCATCGACGAACAACGCGCCCTGGCGCATCACCAGGCGCTGCGGCGTCCCGGCGCTACGAATCAGGATGAGGCTGCGCGGATTGAGCGTGAGGTCGTAATCGCTGCTGACATCGCACTGCATCTCGTCGGCAAGCGCCACATCTGCGGCAGTGAGCATGCCCAGTGCGAGCGTTGCCGCCATCGTGATTGCATGTCTGATCGTCATCGCGGTGCTCCTTCCTGTGCTGCCTGCACTGTGCGGCCACGCGCTGCGGGCTGCCTGTGCCGAACGCTGGCATGACTTATGGCGGCAGCTGGCAACGTGCTGGTTGCATGCGCACGCGCTGACGGGCGCGCATTGCGCAGACACGCGCCATCGTCGGCGATTCATTGACGTGGGCCAGCGCCGCATCAGTCCAGCACATCGCGCACCGGTTGCCATGCGGCGCACAAACGCGGCAACGACCAGGCCGCGTTGGCCGGACTGGTGGACGGCAAGGCCAGCAGCGGTACGCTGCGCGCGTCCTGCGACAACACCGGCTGTACATGGCGATGCCAGGCCTGCGCCGCCGCGGCGCCATTGCAGGCCACCATGCGCAGCTGCGGCAAACCTGCCAGCAACGCAGGCAGCGGATTGACCACGACACTGTCTGCGACGATCGCAGCATCCAGGCTGCCGCGACGCGCGCATTGGCCGATCACATCCCATAACCCGACACCCTGTGCGTTCAATGCCTGCATGCGTGCGGCATACGTCGCGGCAGCATCAATACCCAAGAGGGCATGCATCACTGGCCAGAACCGATTGCGTGGATGCGCGTAATAGCGGCCCGCCTCCAACGAGGCGATACCTGGCATCGAGCCGAGCACCAAGACACGGCAATCGTTAGGAATGTGCGCTGGCAAGCCGTCACGCACGGCGTTTTTCGTCACGGCAATCGCATCTGCGTGAATGTCTTTTTCAGCTTGCATGTCGCAACCACGGCCTTCTTGGGAAAGTTCCTGAACAAACGAAATTTTAGCGAGTCGCAGGTGGGCGTGGATTCAGATTTTCAGGAATAGCTTTGGCGCGGCCCACTCCACGGGCCTAACAAAAATTATGCGAGGAGACCCCCAATGCGTGCCATTTCCATCCTGAGCCTGGCTGCTGTATCCGCACTTGCGATTGCACCGTCCGCGTTCGCGCAGGACACCACCTATACCGGTGATACCTCCTCGACTTCCACCAGCGCTGATAGCGCGTCCGGCAAGCATTGGGCAGTGGTCGGCGGTGTCGCCTTGATCAAGCCGAAGAACGATCCGGCTCCGGGCCTGGACGTCGATGGCGGCCCGGCACCGACGCTGAGCGCCAGCTACTACATCAACGACAACTGGGCTGTTGAAGTGTGGGGCGCTGCCGACAAGTTCAATCACCGCGTCAACGCCGATGGCGTGGGCAAGGTGGGCACCGTCGAGCAGCAGCCGATCGCCATCAGCGGCCAGTACCACTTCGGCCAGGCCGACAACGTGTTCCGTCCGTTCGTGGGCGTGGGCTACTACGAGTCGAACTTCAGCAACGAGAAGATCGATGCGGCGTCGACCACCGGTCAGCACGTGGGCCTGGATACCGCCAAGGGCGTGATCGGCACCGTCGGTGTTGACATGAACATCAACTCCACCTGGTTCGCACGTGCCGACGCCCGCTACATGCGTTCGCGTCCGGAACTGCGTGTCGGCGGCCAGGGTACCGGCAGCGAGCTGGAACTGGATCCGTGGACCGTTGGCTTCGGTGTCGGCGCGCGCTTCTAAGCACGTCGCGACACACAACGTTTGAGTCGAAAAAACGGGCCGCAAGGCCCGTTTTTTTATGTCCAACATCCACGTACGCCAGCCTGCATCGACGCATTCGGCATTGCTGGCTGGCGTGCGCGTCGCGCTTCAACGCCAGTAGACGCTGCCACGCAACCGCGCGGCGCGCCAACGCCACCACAACAAGGTGGCGTAAGCCAGTGCGTAGCCGAGCAGCACGCCGGCGGCGCCCAACAGGCTGGCGTGGCTGAGCCAGCCATCGACCGGCCATGCCACGCCCTGCCAGGCACTGCGCCAGCCCTGCACCATGCCGGCGATCACCCGCACCACCACCAGCGCCGTCAATGCCAGCACCAGCCAGAGATTGGGTCGATAGAACAACCCTTGGGCGGTACGCTCGAAGCGGGTCAGGCGTAAGGCCAGCACACCCAGCGCCAGCCCGCAGGCCCAACCGAAGGCGGCATGACGGATCGCACCCGGCCAGAATGCCGCGGCGATCGCGGTAAAAATGACGAACAACACGCTGGACAGCGCCGCTGAGGCCAGATTGATCATCAACAACCAGCCACGCGCCTGGCGCCGCGCAGTACCGACACGGAAACGTTGCAGCAGCGATAACGGAAACAGCACCGCGAACACCGCCAGGGCGATGATCACGGCCAGCGGGATGGCAAGAAGCAGGGGCATCGCGTCAATGGCCGAAGAAGATGGCCGACCACGCTACTACGCCTGCGTCAGGCGCGCGTGTTCGGCGCTGCACGCACAATCGGCCGCGTACGCTTGCACGCCTTTACTTGGCAGCGCGTGGCGTGATGAGCGGCTGGGTGGGCCGTCTGCGCCCGCATCGCACTGCATGGATTCGCAAGCGTCAGACGCCGCATCTCGGCAGCATCGCATGCAGTGCCGAGGGCATAGCTGCGGAGTGGGTGCGGTTGCAGGGAATGCGCAGTCCCCACCCCGCATCGGCAGCGCGCACGCACAAATGGCTCAAGGATGGGCGACAACCGTCGCCACAGTGCCGAGCTCCGTTTGGAGGCTCGCGCTTTGTCGTTGCGCTCTTTCAAACCGCGAAGACGGCGTTGTTGCAAGCCGTCGGGCACGGATGGACGGGGCGATCAGAGCGTGCAGCTCAGACTTGGGGCTCTGCGCATGCTGCATGCCCGCCCAGACCATCGGCCACGCGCACCAACTGGTGCACGCGGCCGTGTCGTTATCGCGCTCAGAACGCGGGCAGGACCGCGCCTTTGTACTTCTGCTCGATAAAGGCCTTCACTTCCGGGCTGGTCAATGCTTTGGCCAGCTTCTGCACGCGCGGGTCGTCCTTGTTGTCTGCGCGCGCCACCAGGAAGTTCACGTACGGCGACTCCTTGCTTTCGATCGCCAGCGCGTCGCGGGTGGGGTTGAGCCCGGCATCGAGCGCGTAGTTGGTGTTGATCAGGGCCAGATCGACCTGATCCAGCACACGCGGCAGCATCGCCGAATCGAGCTCGCGGAATTTCAGCTGCTTGGGGTTGTCGACGATGTCGCGCTGGGTGGACAGCGCGTTGCTCGGGTCCTTGAGTTTGATCACCCCGGCCTTGTCGAGCAGGATCAGCGCGCGGCTGTTGTTGCTCGGGTCGTTGGGGATCACCACGTCGGCGCCGCTCGGCAGATCGGCCAGCGCCTTGAAGCGGCGCGAATACGCACCGAACGGCTCGATATGCACGCCGACCACGGTCACCAGCTGGCTCTTGCGGTCGCGGTTGTAGGCGTCCAGATAGGGCTCGGTCTGGAAATAATTGACGTCGATCTGCTTCTGCACGACCTGGTCGTTGGGCTGTACGTAATCGTTGAACACGCGCACGTCCAGCTTCACGCCCTGCTTGGCCAGCAGCGGTTCGACCACTTCCAGGATTTCGGCGTGCGGCACGGCGGTGGCGGCCACGGTGAGGGTGTCGCCACCGCTGCCGCCATTGCCGCCGCAGGACGCCAATGCCAGCGTGGCCGCAGCAAGAAGGGAACGAAACGCAAATGTGCTCATGAAAGGGTCCGTGGGAGGAGGAATGCGGACAGGCCGCAGGCGTTAAACCTAGCAGACCGCAGGTGCAGCGGCGATGCGGCGGCCCGCAGGGGCTGTGCCTGCAAGACACACACCGGGGCGGTGCCAGCGCATCCGCCTGCAGCCCGCAGCAGCGATAGACGCCGCAGCGGCATGCAGCGTCGCATCTACCGGCCGCGTGCGGCGACGCGACTGGCTCAGCGGCGGCTGTAGCGCGCTACTAAACGGTCGCCCAGCATCTGTAGCAGCTGCACCAGCACCAGCAAGGCGATGACGGTGATCAACGCGACGTCCGCATGCGAGCGCATATAGCCCTCGCGGTAGGCCACATCACCGAGGCCGCCGGAGCCGATCGCCCCGCCCATGGCGGTGAATCCGATCAGCGCGATGGTGGTGACGGTGGCGCCGGCGATCAAGCCAGGGCGCGCTTCTGGCAACAGCACCCACAGCACCAGCTGGCGGGTGGTGGCGCCCATCGCCTGGCTGGCTTCGATAATGCCGCGGTCCACCTCGCGTAATGCGGTTTCCACCAGGCGCGCATAGAACGGCGCGGCGCCCACCACCAGCGGCAGAATCGCGCCGCGCACGCCGAGCGAGGTGCCCATCAGCGTCAGAGTGAGCGGAATCATCGCAATCATCAGGATGATGAAGGGCACCGAGCGCAGCAGGTTGATCACCAGCGCCAGCGCGCCGTAGAGCACCGGGCGACGGCGCAGCTGCGGGGCGCCGCACAGGAACAGCGCAACCCCCAGCGGCAGGCCGATCAGCAAGGTCAGCGGCAGCGCGCCGGCCAGCATCAGCAAGGTGTCCAGGGTCGCCTGCCCGATGTCGCCCCATTTGGCGGCATCGAGATTGCGGAAGAAGCCACCAGCGGCGGCGATCGGCAGCAGGTTCATACGCGCAGGTCCTCTACGTGCACGCCGGCGGCGACGAAGCCGGCGCGCGCTGCATTCTGGTCGCCACCGGTCAGGGCGACGATGAGCTGGCCATACGGCGTGTCCTTGATGCGGTCCACGCGCCCGGACAGGATGTTGTAGTCCACCCCGGTCTCGCGGGCGATGCGGCCCAGCACCGGCTCATAGGTGCCGTTACCCAGGAAGGTCAGCCGCACCACGCGCCCGCCGACGGCGGCGAAATCGCGGTGCAGCTCGGCCTCGTCCACGTGCTCGGCTTCGGACACGAAGCGCCGCGTGGTGGCATGTTTGGGATGCAGGAAGACCTCGGTGACCGGGCCGGTTTCCACCAATTTACCGGCGTCCAGCACTGCCACGCGGTCGCAGACGCGGCGGATCACGTCCATCTCGTGGGTGATCAGCACGATGGTCAGGCCCAGCTCGCGGTTGATCTGCGCCAGCAGTTGCAGCACCGAGGCGGTGGTCTGCGGGTCCAGCGCGCTGGTGGCCTCGTCGCACAGCAGGATCTGCGGGCGGGTGGCCAGCGCACGCGCAATGCCCACGCGCTGCTTCTGGCCGCCGGACAGCTGCGCCGGATACTTGTTGGCGTGCTCCTGCAGGCCGACCCGCGCCAGCAGCTCGGCCACCCGCGCATCGATCTCGGCGCGCGCAGTGCCGGCCAGTTCCAGCGGAAAGGCGACATTGCCGGCCACGGTGCGCGAGGACAGCAGGTTGAAGTGCTGGAAGATCATGCCGATGCGCCGGCGCAAGCCACGCAGGCCCTGGCTATCCAGCGCGGTGACGTCTTCCTCGCCGATCAGCAATCGCCCACCGCTAGGCTCTTCCAGCCGGTTGATCAGCCGGATCAGCGTGGATTTGCCGGCACCGGAATGGCCGATGATGCCGAACACCTCGCCGGGGCCGATCCGCAGATCGAGCGGGTGCAACGCCACGATCTGGCGACCGTCGACGGAGTAAGACTTGTGCAGGCCCTGAAACTGGATCACCGCGGGTGGCCGATTGGGGGGTCGTGAAGCCTACCAGTCAATGTTTACGGCCGTCATTCCATTCGGTTCTATGGTTTGGGATTAGGGAGGCGTAACAGCGCAGCGCTCTTGCCCTTGCGAATCCCCAATCCCCAATCCCCACTCACGGCCGTTCAAGCGGCAACGGCCGATCGGTCTGCCGTATCCGCTCCCGCCGCAACAAATACAGGCCGCTGGCGACGATGATGCCGGCGCCGGTCCAGGTCCAGCCGTCGGGCAAGGTCTGCCACAGCAGCCAGTCCCAGCCGATCACCCAGACCAGGCCGGTGTACTCCAGCGGCGCGATCATCGAGGCCTCGCCGCGCAGGAACGCCTGGGTCAGCGCAATCTGCCCCAGCGCGCCGGCCAGGCCCATGCCGGCGATCAGCCAGCCGTGGCTGGCCTGTAATGGCACCCAGTCGGGGATGGACAGCACCCCGGCGCCGATCGCCATGAACAGCAAAAACCACACCACCATGGACTGCGGCGTATCGGTGCGGGTCAGCAGGCTCACCGTGACCGCGGCGATGGCGTAGGCCGTGGCCGCCAGCAGCACCATCAGGCCAGGCAGCGAGACCAAGCCGCCCACGCCCGGGCGCAGCACCACGATGACCCCGACCAGGCCAATGCCGATCGCCGTCCAGCGCCGCGGCCCCACGTGCTCGCCCAGCAGCGGCACCGACAAGGCGGCCACCAGCAACGGCGCCACAAAGTAGATGGTGTAGGCGGTGGACAGCGGCATGCGCTTCAGGCCGTAGACGAAGCAGCCGATCATCACCATGCCCAAGGCCCCGCGCAGCAGATGCAGGCCCCAGCGCACCGGCAAGATGGCACGCGGCCCGGCTGTGGCGAACACCCACACCAGCACGAACGGCAGCGACGCGGCGCCACGCAACAGCGTCACCTGCAACGGCGGGTACTGCGCAGCCAGCAGCTTCATCGCCGCATCCATCAGCGAGAAGCAGGCCACGGCGGCGACCATCCAGGCGATGGCGGGGAGCGGAGAACTGGTGCTGGGCATGGGCGCATTATCGCCGTCGCAGCGCGCCGACCGCCATGCGTCGATGACGGCCATCGCGGCACGATGGCCTAGAATGGCGGCTGTTTTCAGCCAACAGGAGCTTTGCATGCCTTCCTTCGACGTGGTGTCCGAAGTCGACAAGCACGAACTGACCAATGCGATAGACCAGGCCAACCGTGAACTGGACACGCGTTTCGACTTCAAGGGCGTGGAAGCCAAGTTCGAACTGGAAGACGGCAAGGTCATCAACCAGTCCGCCCCCAGCGACTTCCAGCTCAAGCAGATGACCGACATCCTGCGGGCGCGGCTGTTGGCGCGCAGCATCGATGTGCGCTGCCTGGACTTTGGCGATGTGGAAACCAATCTGGCCGGCGCGCGGCAGAAGGTCACGGTCAAGCAGGGCCTCGAGCAGAAGCAGGCCAAGCAGCTGGTGGCCAAGCTCAAGGAAGCCAAGCTCAAGGTCGAAGCGCAGATCAACGGCGACAAGCTGCGCGTCACCGGCAAGAAGCGCGACGATTTGCAGGACGCGATGGCGCTGCTGAGAAAAGCCGATTTCGAGCAGCCGCTGCAGTTCGACAACTTTCGCGACTGAGTGTGGTTGAGCGATGCCTGAGAGTGCGGTGACCGACGCGCACCTGCAGACATCTGCAGGTGCTGCGCAGTGGGGCAACCGAGGCCTGCGGCATCCCTGCGTGGATCACCATCGCCGCAACGGGCTGCAGGGCTAGCGGCCCCGATGCGCTCGCTGCTCACCCGCTTGTTGCATCGCCTGCACGCCCGGCAGGCGGACGCGTCTGCCGCAGGCGGTGTGCAGTCGACCAAGATCCACGCGCAACCGCAGATCGAAAGCGGCTCGACGCTGCACACCATCGCCGGCCTCGATCCGGTGGCTGCAGCGGCCTTTGCCGACGCCTTTGCGGTGGAGATCGAACACGCCATTGCGCGCTGCACGCTCGGCGCTGCCGACACCAGCCAGGCGCAGGCGCTGGAACAGATCCATTCGTTGAAGAACACCATCTCGTTGACCGGCTCGCAGCAGTTGCTCAAGGCCTGCGACCAGCTGCGCGGCGAGGTGGAGCGCGACGCGCTGAGCGACACGCTTGCGCACCGCTTCACGGCCGTGGCCACCGCCGCAGGTCTACTGGTCAAGCGCTACCGGCGCACCCTTCCCATCGACGACGCGGACCCTCATGCGTAGCACTCCCAACCACGCAGCGACCGGCCTGATTCTGGCGGCCAGACAGTTGCGCAACGACAGACTCGTGCGGTTGTTCGAGTCGTTTCTGGAATACCGCGCCTGCGTCGGCCGCGTGATCGTGCAGACCATGGTGACCCTGTGGTGCCTGGGCTGGCTGTACGGCCCACAGCCGGTGCTGGTCAAGGATGCGCACAACGTCTTCCCCACCGCAGTGACCGTGTGGGTCGTCTCGGTGGCATGGATGGTGCTGGTGCGGCGCCGGATCATCCCGCCGGGTGAGTGGCTGGATGCGATGGGCTTTGCGATGAGCCTGTTGTTCATCGGCATCCAGACCACGCTGGCCTTCATCCTGTTGATGTCGTTGAACGCGTTTCTGCCGTTCATCACCATCGCTGCGGTGGCGCGCTATGGGCAACGCGCCACCTTGCCGGTGCTGCTCAGCACCTTCGTGCTGATGCTGTTGACCGCACCCAGCGGCTACTGGCTGTCGCGGCCGGCGTACTTTGTGTATGCGGTGGCGCTCAGCATGGTGTTGCCGCTGCTGGTGGCGCGCATCGTGCTTGCGATGCAGGAAGTGGCGCTGCAGGCGCTGGCCTCGCGCGATGCGCAAAGCCGCTTCATCAGCACCATGAACCATGAGCTGCGCACGCCGTTGAATGCGGTCATCAATTGCGCGCAGCTGATCGATACCGACGGCATGCCAGCCGAACAGCGCGACCTGATGCAGGCGGTGACGGTCAATGCGACCGCGCTGCGCCACCGCGTCAATGAAGTGCTGGACGTAGCCAGCATCGACGGTGGGCGGCTGCAGCTGCAGAGCAAGCCACTGAGCATGCTGGACGTGCTGACCACCGTCAAAGCGGTCTGCGCGACCGCCGCATCCACCAAGGGCGTGTCGCTGAGCGTGCGCATGGAGGCACCGGAGACGCCCCATGTGCTGGGCGACGAGGGCCGCATCGAGCAGGTCATCAGCAACCTGGTCATCAATGCGATCAAGTTCACCCCGGCCGGTGGCGCGGTCGAGTTGCTGATCGAAGCCACCCAGCTACAGCAGCGCTGGTCGATCGCCGCGACGATCACCGACACAGGCATCGGTGTGCCCGACGACAAGAAGGCCTACATCTTTACCCCGTTCACCCAGCTCAGCACCGGATTCAGCCGTGCCGAGGGCGGCGTCGGACTGGGGTTGTATATCGCCTTGTCGGTGTCCGATGCGATGCACGGCAGCCTGACGGTGAGCGACAACCCCGCCGGTGGCAGCATTTTCCGCTGGATCTTCGAGCTACCCGTGGCCGCGGCCGACAGCAGCCGCACGCTCGGCCTGCGCGATGCGCTGGCGCACCATGCGCAGACCGTGCCACCGTTGCATTGCCTGGTCTTCGAGGACATGGACACCAATCGCCTGGTGATCGGCAATCTGCTGACGCGCGCCGGGCATCGGGTGAGCTTCCATGTCGATGGCACCGATGCGGTGCAGCGCATCGCCCAGGCCGCGCCGGATCTGGTGTTTCTGGATCTGCACATGCCCGGCACCTCCGGCTGGGATGCATTGGGCCAGGCCCGCGATGCGATTGCCGCGCTGCCGCCAATCATCGTATTGACCGCCGATACGCGCGCCGATTCGATACGCGAAGCGGCAGCCGCCGGCGTGGCAGGTTATCTATCCAAGCCGATCAACGCCCACGAACTGCTCGCACTGCTGGCCCACCATGCACACCAACGACAGCACTGAGTTGAAGCCCGGCAATGCGGCGCGCTGGCATTGGCGCAGCGCTGCCCAGACACGTACCGCAGTGGCGCTGCTGTTCCTGCATGGGTTTTCTGCAAGCCCGGGCGAGGCCGGCGCGCTGCCCGAGCAGATGGCCGATGCGCTAGGTGCCAACGGCTACGTGCACCGCTGGCCCCGCCATGGAGGCAGTGCACCCGATGCGATGCAGGGGCTGACGACGGCGGCGCTGCAACGCTCTGCGCTGGAGGCTCTGGCGCAGGCGCGGCGGATGGGCGAGCGTGTGGCAATTGTCGGCTCATCAATGGGCGGCAGCTTGGCGCTCTGGCTTGCGGCGCAGCATCCCGAGCAGGTGTCGGCGGTGGTGGCATGGTCGCCCGGCATCCAGCCGGTCAATGCGGGCTTGCTCGATCGGCTCTGCGACGCCGATGCACCGATCGCAGACCCGTACCCGCGCAGCGCTGAAGAACTAGCGTATTGGTCGGACACCATCCACCCGGACGGCTTTCGTAGCTTGCGCGGCCTGTTCGACGCACTCGCCGCCGCGCCGCCGTGGCCACAGGTGCGCTGCCCGGTGCTGCTGGGCTATTACCGCGCGCCCAATGGCGACGAAGATCAGATTGCCTCGGTGCCGGCGATGCTGGCCATGTTCGATGCGCTGGGCACGGCTGCCCCGCTCAAGCAGGCGATCGCCTTCGACAGCGGCGCGCATGCCATCGGGTCGCCGCACAAGACGCCACTGGCCGAGTACGTCGCCCAGGTGTCGGTGGAGTTCTTGCGCGCGCATGTCGGTGCGCACGTTGGCGAGGCGCCGCGCAGCGACGATAGCGACGCACGCTGATTGCGCGTGCGCGGCCGCATGGCGCCGGGCAGCATCGGTTGCGTCTGTTGCGTCATCGCCGATGACTCGGCCTGCGCGGCCGCTTCGGCAGCGATCGCATACACTGGCGCGCCATCACGCCGCCGCCACGATGACCACCACGCCTGCCACGCCCGATCCGTTGACCGCTACCCGCACGTGGATCGAACGCGCGGTGATCGGACTGAACCTGTGTCCGTTCGCCAAGGCGGTGTACGTCAAGGAACAGGTGCGGCTGGTGCTCAGCGACGCCAGCACGCCCGAGGCGCTGCTGGAACAACTGGCCGAAGAACTGGTTCTGCTGCGCGACACGCCGGCTGAGCAGATCGACACCACCCTGATCGTGCATCCGGACGTGCTCACCGACTTCCTGGAGTACAACGACTTCCTCGACAATGCCGACGCGGCGGTGGAAGCGCTGGACCTGCAAGGCATCCTGCAGGTGGCCAGCTTCCACCCCGACTATCAATTTGCAGGCGCCGCGCTGGACGATGTGGCCAACTTCACCAACCGCTCGCCCTTCCCGACCTTGCACCTGCTGCGCGAGGACAGCGTGGAGCGTGCGGTGGCGGCGTACCCGGATCCGGACGTGATTGTCGAGCGCAATATCCAGACGCTGGAACGGCTGGGCCGAGCGGGCTGGGAACGCGTGTTGAACGGCGCCCAACACTGAGCCTGCGCCCTGCCGCGCGCCAATGCGTGCAGCAGGGGCCGAACGCCGGCAGCGTGCGGCGGCGGCAATCCGTTGAAATGCCCGTGAAAAACACGGTCGCGTCGCTGCCGTACGCGTCGCCGGTGTTGCTGCAGCACTGACATGCCGCGCGCTACAGTGCCGCACCCTTTCGTTATGCGCGCACGCCATGGCCCTGATTCCCGCTGTTTCCGCATGGAACCCCTCACCACTGCAGGACCGCGTGGTGGTGATCACCGGTGGCGCGCAAGGCATTGGACGCGGCATTGCGCAGGCCGTGCTCGGTGCCGGCGGCAGCGTGGTGATCGGCGATCTGGACGCCGCTGCCGGAAAGGCCTGTCTGCAGGACTGGGCGCTGCCGCAACGCAGTGCATTCGTGCGTTGCGATGCCGCACGCGAGACGCAGGCCGCGCGTCTGATCGCCACGGCGTACAAGCGCTTCGGCAGACTCGATGGTCTGGTCAATAACGCCGGCGTACCTGACCCGCACGTTGCGCCGTTGCCGCAGCTGGAATGGGATGACTGGAATCGGCGCCTGGCAAGCCTGCATGGCGCGTTTTTATGCAGCAAACATGCCTTGCCTGCACTGACGCAGGCAGATGGCGGTGGTGCGATCGTCAACATCGCCTCCACCCGCGCCTGGCAGTCGGAGCCGCATAGCGAAGCCTATGCAGCGGCCAAAGGTGGCCTGGTCGCGTTTACCCACGCATTGGCACTGAGCGAAGGCCCGCAGGTGCGCGTCAACAGCATCAGTCCGGGGTGGATCAGCACCGATGCCTGGCGTGCACCGCAGCGTCGTCGTGCGCCCAAGCTCTCGCGACGCGACCATGCGCAGCATCCGGCCGGACGTGTGGGCACGCCGGAAGACATCGCGCAGCTGGCGGTGTACCTGCTGTCGCCGCAACTATCCGGGTTTGTCACCGGGCAGGACTTCATCGTCGATGGCGGCATGTCGCGCAAGATGCAGTACGTGTAACGGCGTGCTGCGGATACGGCTTGGGTGATGCGCTTTGCAGCGCGCTGCTGCGACGCGGGGACGCGCGTGCTTGCCGGTCTTTGGTGTTCGTCATGCACGACATCGACGTTGGGATCGGTGAGGCGAAAGCTTGGAGATCAGCACGCGCGTCGTGCATCCGCTGCTGCTGCTGCTGCTGCTGCTGCGCTTTGAGCGTTGTCCATGCATGGTGTGGTGTGGTGTGGTGTGGCGTGGGTCGGTTTGCTCGAACTCACACTCTCCCCCCCCGCTCTGCGCCCCAGCCCGCGTTTGCGACGCGGGCGCTCCAAAGTACGCGCACCAGTGGCACGCGAACCGTGCCTTCTCGCCCCGACGGGAGAGAGGCTTGGATGGTTGAGCACGCAGCGCCCGCGCGTGGTGGACTGATCGCCAACACGTGTTGCTGCGCCTGTCATTTGGGCGCTGCGTTCCAGACGCTTTTACGAAGGCTTTTTCGGAGGCTCACACCCACCCGCTGATCAGCCCGACAGTTGCGCTTCCAGCAGGCGCTGCGCATCGCCCAGCGAGGGCATGATGCGATGGCCCAACGCGCGCACGTCCGCATCGGGTTCGAGCAGGTCCGGGATCTGAATCGGGGTCATGCCTGCCGCCAGTGCAGCGCGCACGCCGGTCGGCGAGTCTTCCAGCACCAGGCAGTGTGCAGGCTCCACGCCCAGCGACTGCGCTGCCAGCAGGTAGATATCCGGCGCCGGCTTGGGATGCTGCACATCGCTGGCGGTGCACACCGCATCGAAGCGCCACAGCAGATCGGCCGCTTTCAGCTTGCGCAAGGCAAGCGGGCGTTGGGTGGAGGTCGCCACCGCACGTGGCATGCCGAGCGCAGCCAGATACTCCAGCAGCGCAATGATGCCGGGCCGGTGCGGGATGCCGAGTTCCGCGACGGCGTCATAGAGCAGCTGAGCACGCGCCAGCATGCGTTCGGCAGCGGCGTCGCCGACGCGTTCGCCAAGCAGACGGCGGCAGGCGACATCGCCGGTACCGACCATCTGCAACCAGAACGTCGGTTCGATTGTCAGCCCTTGCGCATCGGCCGCCTGCGCCAGACAGGCAGTGATGGCGCGCTCGCTATCGAGCATCAAACCATCCATATCGAAGATCACCGCCTGCGGGCGAAACGGCAGCGGCGTGGCCGCCGTCATGCAGTCGCTCCGCGCCCGAACAGCACCTCCAGATCGCTTGCCTCCAAGGCACGCCATTGGCCCGATGGCAGCGCGTCCAGCGACAAGCCGCCGATGCGGCTGCGATGCAATGCCGCCACGTGATTGCCGGCGGCGGCGAACATGCGGCGCACCTGGTGATAGCGGCCCTCGTGCAAGGTCAGCCGTGCCTGGCGCGCGCCAAGTACCTCAAGCTCGGCGGGAAGCAATGGCTTGGTTTCGCCTTCCAGCAGCAGCTCGCCGCTGGCGAACAGCGCCGCTTCGTCGCCGCGCAGGTCTTCGGCCAGGCTGACCTCGTAGACCTTGTCCAGTGCGGATTTGGGCGAAATGATCCGATGCAGCAACGCGCCATCGTCGGTCATCAGCAGCATGCCGCTGGTCTCGCGATCCAGCCGCCCCACCGGCGCCAATACTGGCGCACGCGAGCGAAAACGCGGTGGCAGCAGCTCGTAGATCAACCGGCCGGTGTCCTTGGTCGAGCAGGTGTAACCGCTGGGCTTGTGCAGCAACAGGCTGAAACCCGGCGGCGGGTCCAACGGCTCGCCGTCGATACGGATGGCGTCGTGCTCCACCTGGTCGTCGGCATACAGCACCTCGCCCTGCATATCGGTCACGGCGCCCTGGCGAAACAGCTGAGTCACCTGCTTGCGGCTGCCATAGCCGAGATTGGCGATGTGTTTGACCAGCTTCATGCGCGTGCCGCCTTGCCGCGCACGGCAGCGATCAACTTGAAGCCGCCGCGCTCGGCGGCGACGCGTACCTGGCCGAAGCTTTCGTTGAGCACCTGCTCGTAAGGCAGATGCCGGTTGGCCACCAGCAGCAGCTGCCCGCCCGGGCGCAATGCCTGCGCGGCCACGGCGATGAAACGCTGGCCAATGTCCGGGCGATCGGCGCGCGAGGGCGTGTGGAATGGCGGGTTGCTGACGATGAAGTCGTACTGCGCCGCCAGCCCGGCGGTGACGTCCTGCCAGAGGTACTGCAGCTGCGCAGGATGCGCGATGTCCTGCAGATTGCGTCGCGCCAGCGCGAGCGCACGCGCTTCGGCTTCGTACAGATCCAGCGCAGTGACCTTGGCGCAGCGCGCCAGTACTTCGGCCGAGAGATACCCGAACCCCGCACCCAGATCGGCACCGTGCCCGGCCAGGGTGGCGGGCAGGTGCTCGACCAGCAACGCCGACGCAGGATCGATGCGATCCCAAGCAAACACACCCGGTCGGCTCACGAAGCGTCCATCCAGAATCTTGCGCGGCGCATCCAGCGCCGCCCAGCGCGCCTGCAGCGCGGCATCGGTGTCGGCGGGCAGCGGCGCGGTCCAGTAGGTGCGGCAATGGTGCTTGGTCAGGCTGCCGGCCAGACCGGCGAGCTGGCGCAGATCGGCCTCGCCCGAGCGCGCGCCCTCGTTGTTGGACTGACACGCCACGACCCGGCCACCGGGCGCGGTCAGCGCCAGCGCGCGCGCAAACAACGCGCGCGCTTCTTCGCGCTGCCGCGGTGGCAGCACCAGTACCAGCGCGTAGCGGGTGCTGTCGGCCTCGATCTCGCTCTCTTCGCGCACGCTCCAGCCACTGCCCTCCAGCGCCTGCGCAAACGGGCGGAAACTCTGCTCGCAGGTCAGCGCGTCGGCGGACGCGTGCTCGCGCAGCGGGAAGCCGTCGCGTGCACGCAGAAACAGCACAGGGCCTGTCGGCCACGGCAGCGCGCCTTGGGCGAAGGGCAGGAACAGGGCTTGAAGCGGGGCATCGTGCGGGCCAGCCATCGGATCATCAGGTCGGGAACAGGCCAACATTGTAAGGGAGCCCTGCCTGCCGCCCGTGCTCGCCACGCGATCCGTGCTTGCCATGCGCTGACGCGGGTCGTCCATTGCGTGACCTGCGAACGGATTGCCTTGCGCTGTTTATACGGACCGTTGATGCGCACGCAACATCTGCCGGCCTAGGCTGGAAGCCAAGCCCACACCGGAGATACGCGATGCGAGCCCTGTTCGTAGGTGGAGTCGTCGACAACAGCGAAATGGACCTGGACGACACGCCGCCACCGATGCATTACCCCGAAAACACCGGCGCCGGTCGCCCCCGTTACCGCCTGCATCAGGTCGGTGAGCGCGACGACGGCAGCGTGGCCTACGCGGTCTACGGCGCGCCAGAAATGGCCGACGCCGACGTCATCCGCATCACCGAAGAGCGCGGCTACGCACGCCGCTTCAGTGCATCGCCAGAGGCGCCACGCTGAGCATGGTTCTTTGTGTAGATGAATTGAACTGCGTGCGGCACGTGTGTGTGGTATCGGTTAACGGTTCGGCTAGCAGCATCTTGTTGAAATCTGGCTAGTGGCTGCTCGTCGATACGCGCATAAGAGATTGGCTAGGCAGGCACGGATGCGTTGGCTGTCCTGCTTCCATTGACGATGTGGTGCCCACGTTGAATGCCACGGCATCTACGCTGCATGGCCATGGTGCCCGCACCGCATGTCCACCAAGAACCGGGCAAATGCCCGGTTTTTTAAGGCCGCCATTGTTGCGACCACCAATGGCTCCTGGTCGCCAAGCACGGCTGCCCGGAGAGAACCGTCACCTCGGAGAATCCTGCTCACCAACAGGAAAGCGGCGACAAATCAAAGGTCCTCACCCCTCGAGAGAGGAGTTGAGATGAGAGTGTGAGGCGAAGCCCAATACGCACACGTCTACGAGGCTTCGCGCGTACCCTCATCCGCCCTTCGGGCACCTTCTCCCGACGGGAGAAGGTACAAAGCCCCTCTCCCCTCGGGAGAGGGGTTGGGGTGAGGGTACGGGGGCGAAGCCACGCTATGCAGCATGCCCACGAGGCTTCGCGCGTACCCTCATCCGCCCTTCGGGCACCTTCTCCCGCCGGGAGAAGGAACAAAGCCCCTCTCCCCTTGGGAGAGGGGTTGGGGTGAGGGTACGGGGCGAAGCCATGCTATGCGGCATGTCCATGAGGCTGCGCGCGTACCCTCATCCGCCCCTGCGGGGCACCTTCTCCCGGCGGGAGAAGGAATAAAGCCTGCGAACGCCCTCGCTTACCGCGCTTTCGGCGTCACACGCCAGATCACGTTGCCCACGTCATCGGCCACCAGCAAGGCACCGCTGTTGTCGGGTGCAACGCCAACCGGGCGTCCCTGCGCATTGCCTTCGGCGTCCAGAAATCCATCCAACACGGTGATCGGCGTCCCGCTGGGCTTGCCATCGACAAACGGCACGAACAGCACCTTGTAACCACTGGGCGGGTCGCGATTCCACGAGCCGTGCTGCCCGATAAAGGCGCCCTGGCGAAAACGCTCCGGCAGCAAACTGCCGCTGGCGAAGGTCAGGCCAAGCGAAGCGGTATGCGGGCCCAGCGCGTAGTCCGGTTTGATCGCCTTGGCCACCAATTCGGCATTTTGCGGTTCCACCCGCTCATCCACGTGCTGACCGTAGTAGCTGTATGGCCAGCCGTAAAAGCCGCCATCGCGCACCGAGGTCAGGTAGTCCGGGACCAGATCGCTGCCGATTTCGTCGCGTTCGTTGACCACCACCCACAGCGATTTGCTCTGCGGTTCCCACGCGGTGCCCACCGGATTGCGCAGCCCGCTGGCGAACACGCGGCTGCTGCCGGTGGCCGGATCGATCTCCAGGATCGCCGCGCGGTTGAGCTCGGCCTCCATGCCGTTTTCGGCCACATTGCTGTTGGACCCGACGCCCACGTAGAGCTTGCTGCCATCGGCGTTGGCCAGCAGCGACTTGGTCCAATGGTGGTTGAGCCCGCCAGGCAGATTGGCCACGAACGTGGGCTTGGCGCTGATGTGCGTGTCGCCCGGCTTGTACGGAAAGCTCACCAGCGCATCGGCATTGGCCACGTAGAAGCGGTCACCGACCAGCGCCATGCCGAACGGCGAGAACAGCCCACTGATGAACTGCGTGCGCACCTCCGCCACGCCGTCGCCGTCAACATCGCGCAGCAAGGTGATGCGGTTGGCGCTGGGCACCACGGCGCCGGCTTTCTTCATCACCGCGCCCTGCACTTTCTTGCGCAGACCGCCGCCACTTTCGGCATCCTCAGGCTTGGGCGGTTCGGCGGTTTCGGCCACCAGCACATCGCCATTGGGCAGCACGTACACCCAACGCGGGTGATCGAGATCACGCGCAAAGGCATTGACCTGCAGATCGTCGGCCGCCATGGGTTTGGCGTTGGCGGCCCAGCGCTTGACCGGGGCTACCTTCACCGTGGGAATCAGGCGTTTGACCGGCTCGGGCAATTGCGGGTCAGGCCCGGTCCCCTGTTCGATGGCCAGCGTGGCGGTGTCGCCGCATCCGGCGAGAACGGCAACCGCCAGCAACGACAGCGGCCAGCGAATGAGCGGGAGCAGGGGTGCATGCATTGCGAGCCAATCCTGAACAGTTGCGACAGTCGGCCATCATGCCGGCAACCGCCCAGGAAGAAGTAAATACATCGTCAACACGCCCGCGTCACGGCATGACCTGTGGATCGTCGCCCAGTGGCAGCGGGTGCACGGCCACGATGCGATCCATCCAGATCCAGTGCGGCTCCTGCGAGGCATCCAGCTGATCCAGCCGCAACTGCCCGTTGACGCCTTCGTTGCCGTTGTCATCGAGATAGGTCTGGATGGTCGGGCGCACTGCGACGGTGCCGCTGAGCATGCTGCCGTCGTCGAGCTCGATCCGCACACGCTCCTGTCCGTTGAGCAATGAGACCCAATGTTCGAGCGTGGCGATTTGCACGTGTTCGCAATACACGTGCGGGGCGTATTTGGACATCGCGATGTCTCCCAGAGCGGAGCGCATCACGCTAGGCCATCGTGCGTGAACAATGCAGCAAACAACGCTGCACCTGTGTTTGCCTGATGTGTGCACCGCGCATGCATGGGCGGCGATCTCACGCAGTCCACGCCTAAACCGAGCGCCCCGTGCCTGTGGCGACACCTTCAGCTGCGCGACGTTGCCGCCGCGCCGGTATCACTCCACCGCTTCGCGCGCCGCACGGACCGCAGTGACCAACTGCGCCACGCTATACGGCTTGGCCAAGTGTTCCTGAAACCCGGAGTCCAGCGCGCGCTTGCGATCGTCGTCGCGGGCCAGTGCGGTCACCGCGACCGCCGGCAGTGCATGGGCATCCAGACCCAGGTTATCGCGCACGGTGCGGATCAATCCGTAACCGTCCATGCCGGGCATGCCGATGTCGGTCAGCATCACGTCGAAGCGTGCGTGGCCGCGGTGATCGATCAATGCCAATGCATCGGTGGCGCTGCCGGCGGTAACCACTTCGGCGCCCTGCTCTTCAAGCAGGCGACGCAGGTAATCGAGCATGTCCGGTTGATCTTCCACCGCCAGCAAGCGCAGGCCGTTGAGCGCACGCGCTTCGACGATCTGTTCGGACATCAGGCGCCGACGCAACTCGCGGCGCGGGCGCTTGGCCTGATCGGGAATATGCTCGGGCAGACGCACCGTAAAGGTGGCGCCCTTGCCACGCCCGCCACTGGTGGCGCCGACCTGCCCACCGTGCATTTCCACCAGCTGCTGCACGATCGCCAGACCCAGCCCCAGGCCGCCGTGCTGGCGCGTGGTGGTGCCATCGGCCTGACGGAAGCGGCCGAACAGGTGCGGCAGGAACTCGGCCGCGATGCCGTCGCCGGAATCACGCACAGAGACCAGCAGGTGCCCGTCGTCGCGTTCGATGGTGACATCGATGCGGCCGTGCGCCGGGGTGAATTTGATGGCGTTGGAGAGCAGATTCCACAACACCTGCTGCAAGCGGGTGGCATCGCCAAGCACCAGACACGGTGTCGGCGGCACATGCAGTTCCATGACCTGATCTTTGCCGTCGGCGGCCAGTTCCTGCGTGCTCAGCGCCTCGCGCACCTGCTCGGCCAGGTCCAGCGATTCGACTTCCAGCTGCACCTTGCCCAGCAACATGCTGCTGAGGTCGAGCATGTCCGAGATCAGCCGCTTCTGCGCACGTGCGCTGCTGGCAATCACCGACAGGCCCTTGTAATTGGGATGTCCTTCTTCGACCCGCTGCAACAACAACTCGCTCCAGCCCAGGATGGTGGTCAGCGGCGTGCGCAACTCATGCGACAGCGTGGCAAGGAACTCGTCCTTCAGCCGCGCCATGCTTTCGGCTTCGTTACGCGCACTGCGCTCCGATTCCAGCAGTTGCTCGCGGGCCAGTTCGATTTCGCGCTGCTCGGTCACGTCCGGGCTGCTGCCGGCCAGGCCGATGAAACGCCCATCGGCCGAATAGCGCGGTGTGGCGGTCATTTCGATCCAGCGCCACTGCCCGTCGTGGCGGCGCGCACGCACCAGCGCACGCAAGCCGCGTTGCTCTTCCAGCGCGGCGGAGAGCTCGAACTGGAAGACAGGTAGATCGTCCGGGTGCAGCAATTCGCTCCATGCCGACACGGTGCCGCTGGAAATATCCAGGCCGAAGAATTCGCCGTACGCACTATTGACGAAGCGCACCACGCCCTGGGCGTCCAACACCCAGACCGGCATCGGCAGGCCGTCCGCCAGCGCGGAAAAACGCGCCTCGCTTTCGGCCAGCTCGCGCTCCACGCGTTTGCGCTCGGTAATGTCCATGAACAGCACCGCGACCCGCGCCTGCTCCGGCTGACCAACCCGGAACGCGTCCACCGAGTACCAGCGCCGCAGCGCTTTGGCCTGCATTTCGAAGTGAATGCGGTTGCCGGTGCGGGCGACCTGGCCGTAACGGTCGAACCATTCCTGCTCATGCTCGGGGAGCATGTCGCGAATGGACACATTGAGCGCATTGGACAGACCGGTATAGCGCTCGAACGCGCCATTGGTCGTGCGGATCACATAATCGACCGCCTGCTCGCCCTCGAACACCATGTCGATGACGCAGAAACCGGCATCGATGTTGTGGAAGATCTCGTGATACATCGCCGGATCGAGAAACGGCTCGGCGATGACGGCCGGCAAGGCGGCAGCCAGATCGGGGCTGGAAGATGAGGTGCTCAAATCGGAAACCACGGATGCTGCCGGAGCGGATGACGGGCAGATGAAACCACGGCCGATGTCGTCAGCGGGTGCACAGGGGGCCGGGCTGGTTCACGCCGCCATTGCAGGGCGCCATTCCGCCCCTGTGTCGCGGGCTCACCACAGCGTGGCTGCGGCCAGGGCGATGCAGGTCGCCAGCACCACGATGCCGGCGATCACCCCGCGAAATACCCACTCGCCCTCACGGCGCAACTGCTCGTCCATCCAGCGCTGCGCTTCTTCGCGCCAGGCGGTGGAGCGTGCGTAGTCGGCATCCAGCAGTAGCAGCCTCACCCGCGACAACCCCAGTTCTGCGCACTCGCCACGGCAGCGCTGGCTGAAGCCGTCGTCGCCGGTTGCCACCTGCGCCCCGAGCGGCAGTTCCAGTTCCAATTCATGCCTGGACATAACGCGGGCGCTCCTGATCAAGCTCGTTTTCCAGCGCCATGCGCGCCAGCTGGGTGTAATTGGCACGCGGCCCTTGTCCACGGCCGGTGAGCATTCCCTGGTAATCCAGGTCCTGCCAGATCCGCGCGGTCCACTCGACACAGTCCTCGGCGATCACCAGCATCAGCGAGTAGCGATAGGCCAGACCCGTCGCGGCGGTGTAGGCGTACACCGGCGGAAACTGCACTGCCACATCGACCTGACGTGCAAGCCCGGCCAGGTGCTCGCGCAACGCATCGCGTGGGTCGGTACCGGGTTCCATGTGCAGGGCGCGCGTGGCCAGGTCCAGGTCCACCTCGCTTTGCAAGGCGACGAAGGCGGCGGCCCCGGTGGCGGGATTGTGGCCGTGCTGTTTTGCCCAGTCGATGAACTGCAGGCGCACGTCCGCCGGCATATGCGCCGGCGCCGAAGAAACTGACTTTGTGCGAAAAGAGTGGGTGTCCATGCGAACGATCTTCCGGCCTGTGCCGTGAAGCGCGGGCGCAGGCGCAGTGAACTCGCCGTCATGGTCGCTGCGGTGCGGATTAACCGGGCGGCAACGCAAGACGCCCCCGCGCGCAGCGTGCGTTGCGGGCGGCCTGGTGCAGCCCCACACTGCATTGACACCTGGTACGCAACGTACCTTCCGCTTGGAGGCTTTCCATGAAACTTTCCAGTGTTTCCGGCGCCGGCCTGTTGCTGGCAGGACTGCTCGCGGCGACCGGTGTGCAGGCCCGCGTACGCAACGTCACCGATCCGCAGGCGCCACGTGCGCTGAGCAGCGATGGCAAGGTGGACGTGCGCTGGACCGACCCGGCCGACTTCTCCGAAGTGCGCTTCAGCGGCAACCGCTGGGAAGCGCAGCGCGGCGATTGGGTGACCCAGCTGGCGACCCATTTCCAGCAGAGTGCCGCCCGCAAGCTCCCTGATGGCCAGCACCTGAGCGTGACCATCACCGACATCCGCCGCGCCGGCCAGTACGAGCCCTGGCACGGGCCGCGCATGCAGGACGTGCGCGTGGTCAAGGACATCTATCCGCCGCGCCTGAGCTTTACCTACACGCTGACCGGTCCCGACGGCCAGGTGATCGACCAAGGCGAACGCAAGCTGGTGGACTCGGCGTTTTTGATGAGCGGCCCACGCCTGACCGATAGCGACCCGCTGCGCTTCGAGAAAGCGATGATCGACGACTGGGTACGCAAGCAGTTCCGCGGCGATCGCAGTACGGCTGGGTTGTGAGCTGACGCTTCGAACCCCTCTCACTTCGGTAGAGGGGTTGGAGTGAGCGAAGCACTCGTAGCGCCCAGCCTGCACGAGGCTTCGCCCGTCCCCTCATCCGGCGCTGCGCGCCACCTTCTCCCGCCCGGCGGGAGAAGGACAAGCAGTCGAGCTGCTGCTCAGCACCTCTCCCCGCGGGAGAGGAGTTGGGGTGAGGGACGAGCGAAGTACTCGTAGCGCCCAGCCTGCACGAGGCTCCGGCCGTCCCCTAATCCGGCGCTGCGCGCCACCTTCTCCCGCCCGGCGGGAGAAGGACAAGCAGTCGAGCTGCCGCTCAGGCCCCTCTCCCCGCGGGAGAGCGAAGCACTCGTAGCGCCCAGCCTGCACGAGGCTTCGCCTATCCCCTCATCCGGCGCTGCGCGCCACCTTCTCCCGCCCGGCGGGAGAAGGGCAAGCGGGCGAGCTGCTGCTTGAAGCCCCCCTCCTCTCTTCTCCTCTCCTCTCGGGACAGGGGTTGGGATGAGGGGCAAAGCACTCGTGTCGTTCACACTGCTGCAGCCTCGCCCACATACACCCGGGGCACGCGTTTGAGTCCGCATAGCAACTGATACGCGCTGACGTTGCACTGCGTCGCCAGCGGGCTGACGCGTGGCGCATCGCCCCAGAGCTGGACACTGGCACCGATGTCGGCCTGCGGGTGATCGGTGAGGTCCACGGTGAGCATGTCCATCGACACGCGCCCGATCAGCGGGCACACCTGGCCATCCACCAGCACCGGGGTGCCGTTGGGCGCGAACTGCGGGTACCCGTCGGCATAGCCCATCGCCACCACGCCCACGCGCGTCGGCCGCTCGGCTACGAAGCGCGCGCCATAGCCCACCGGCTCGCCGGCCGGCAGGTCACGTACCGAGATAATGCGCGAGCGCAGCGTCATCACCGGGCGCAGTTGCGCGGTGATCTCGGTGTCCTGCGGGAACGGGTTTGCGCCGTACAGCATCAGGCCCGGGCGCGACCAATCGTTGCGCAGTGCCGGCCAGCCCAGCAGACCAGGCGAATTGCGAATGCTGGTTTCCGCACGCATGCCGCCAGCGGTGAGCGCGAACGCCACCGCCTGTTCGTCGGTACGGCTGCATTCCAGCTCGTCGGCGCGCGCCAGATGCGTCATCAACACCAGCGAGGCGATCTGCGGCAGCCCGCGCAGACGCAGCCAGGCGGCGCGAAAATCCTCCGGCGACAGCCCCAGCCGGTGCATGCCGCTGTCCAGCTTCAGCCAGATACGCAACGGGCGCGGGCTTTGGAACTCGGCCAGCGCGCGTACCTGTTGCGGCGTGGCTACCACCGTCCACAGATCATGCTCGGCGATCAGGCGCAGCTCGTCCTGCTCGAAAAAACCTTCCAGCAGCAGGATCGGTGCGCGGATGCCGGCCTGGCGCAGTTCCAACGCTTCTTCGATGCATGCCACCGCAAAGCCGTCGGCCTCCGGCTCCAGCGCCTGCGCGCAGCGCACCGCGCCGTGCCCGTAGGCATCGGCCTTGACTACCGCCAGCGCCTTGCCGCCGCCCAGCTGCTTGGCCAGGCGGTAGTTGTGACGCACTGCATCCAGATCGATCGACGCTTGCGCAGGACGCACTACGCGGCCTCCCGCTGCGGGCGCTGGCTGCGCGTGGACAGGTAACGGAATACGTCCAGGCCCTCGGTATCGATCTCGGGCGTGCGGCCCTGCATCAGGTCGGCCAGGTAACGGCCGGAGCCACAGGCCATGGTCCAACCCAGCGTGCCATGGCCGGTATTGAGGAACAGGTTGGCGTACGGGGTGGCGCCCACCACCGGCGTGCCGTCCGGGGTGGCCGGGCGCAGGCCGGTCCAGAACTCGGCCCGGGCCAGATCGCCGCCGCCGGGATACAGGTCGTTGACCACCATTTCCAGGGTGGCGCGACGGCGCGGGTTCAGCGACAGGTCGAAGCCGGCCACCTCGGCCATGCCGCCGACGCGGATACGGTCGTCGAAGCGGGTGAGCGCGATCTTGTAGCTTTCGTCCAGCACCGTGGAGGTCGGCGCGCGCGCGGCATCGACGATCGGGATCGTCAGCGAATAGCCCTTGAGCGGGTAGACCGGCAGATGCAGGCCGAGCGAGAGCAGCAGGTCGGCCGAATAGCTGCCCAGCGCCAGCACGTAGCGGTCGGCGGTGTCGAGACGGCCATCGATCTGCACGCCGGTGACGCGGCCGCCGCTGTGTTCCAGGCGCTCGATCTGCTGCCCATAACGGAACTGCACCCCCGCCTGCGCAGCCAGCTCGGCCAGGCGCTGGGTAAACAGGCGGCAGTCGCCGGTCTGGTCTTCGGGCAGGCGCAGCGCGCCGGCCATCTGTGCGCCACCGCCGGCCAGGCCGGGCTCGAACTGCGCGATCTGCGCCGGGCTCAGCAGCTCATAGGGCACTCCGTATTGGGCCAGGATCTCGATGTCCTGTGCGGCGGCGTCCAGTTGCTGCTGGGTACGGAATAACTGGGTGGTGCCGAGCTGGCGGCCTTCGAATTCGATGCCGGTGCTGGCCCGCAGCGCGTTCAAGCAGTCGCGGCTGTAGTCGGACATGCGCACCATCCGCGCCTTGTTCACCGCGTAGCGCTCGGCGGTGCAGTTGCGCAGCATCTGGCTCAGCCACGTCAGCTGGCGCAGGTCGCGGGTGGGGCGGATCGACAGCGGCGCATGCTGCTCGAACAGCCACTTCATCGCCTTGCCCGGCACACCCGGCGCGGCCCACGGGGAGGTGTAGCCAAACGAGAGCTGGCCGGCGTTGGCATAGCTGGTTTCCAGCGCAGACGCCGGCTGGCGGTCGACCACGGTGACCTCGCAGCCCGCCTGGGCCAGATACCACGCGGTGGTGGTGCCGATAACGCCGCTACCGAGAATGAGCACCCGCATGTCGCTCTCCTGAAAAGGGTATTCCCCCACAAGCATGCGCTGGGGGAGACAGTTAGACGCAGTATATTGCGATCCAGGCAGTGCGATTTCTGGAATCGACTCGCCTTTGCAGTGAAACTTCCTGTCAAAGCTTGTGGAGACAAACCCCATGGCCACCCGCGCGCGCGAGCTGGACAAGATCGACCGCAAGATCCTGCGCATCCTGCAGCAGGAAGGGCGGATTTCATTTACCGAACTGGGCGAACGGGTCGGCCTGTCGACCACGCCGTGCACCGAGCGCGTGCGCCGGCTGGAGCGCGACGGCGCCATCACCGGCTACTACGCGCGGTTGGACCCGCACTACCTCAAGGCCAGCCTGCTGGTGTTTGTGGAGATCAGCCTGGCTTACAAATCCGGCGACATCTTCGAAGAGTTTCGCCGCGCCGCGTTGAAGCTGCCCAACGTGCTGGAGTGCCATCTGGTGTCCGGCGATTTCGATTACCTGCTCAAGGCCCGTATCAGCGAAATGGCGTCCTATCGCAAGTTGCTAGGCAGCACCCTGCTCACCTTGCCGCATGTGCGTGAATCCAAGAGCTACATCGTGATGGAAGAGGTCAAGGAGACGCTGGCGTTGCCGATTGAGGGGTGAGATTGGGGATTGGGGATTCGAAAGTGCGGCTCGCGAGGGCCGGTGGCAATGCCGCTGCGGCGGTGGCCGGCTCGGCTTGGCGCTTTGTGTTTGGCGCTTTGTGTTTGGCGCTTTGTGTTTGGCGCTTTGTGTTTGGCGCTTCGTGTTTGGTGTTTGGTGTTTGGTGTTTGGCGGCTAGCGGCTGGCGGCTGGCGGCTGGCGGCAGATGTGCGGGGAGTGTGTCGGCTGAGCATCTGCCTGCTGGATGGCCGCTGATGGGATAAGCACAGTCACCCTGCGGCGCTGACCACGTTGCCACTGCATGCCGGCGTTGCCACTGGCTGACAGTCGGCAGGCACTACTGCTGCCGTCAGCGCACCACGCGCATGCCGTCGCCGGCCGGGACGGCGTCGTAGTAGCGCCCGGTCTTGGTATCCAGCACCCGGTTGGGGCCGGCCGGCTGCATGCCTTGCAGCAGACGCCCGTTGCGGTCGTAGACCATCGGCGTGGCGGTCGGTACCTGACTGCCCGCTGGCGCAACCGGCGTTGCGGCCGGGCCACGCGTGGGGATGCTGGGAGCGGCCGGGCGCTGGCTCAGCTGTGACGGCACCGGGCTCAACGCATTGGATGGCTGCAGCGCGCGCGGCGGCGCCACTTTGGGCTGCGCGTGGGCCGGCGTCGCGATGGGCTGCAGCGTGTTCGACGAGCGCGTGCTGGTGGCGGACTGCGCCAGGGCAGCACCGGCAATCCCGAGCAGGGCGCAGGTGATCAGGGCGCGCGTGGAAGGATGGATCGCCATGTCAGCCGCCGCAGTGAGTAGGGACACTTACGGAATGGGGGCGCCACCGTTGCGTGGCAATGGATGTGCCCGGCCGGCACATGAACGTCGGTGCTCGACGAACCATCCAGGTGCCGGGAAACGGACCTATCCGGGCGCGAAACAGAGGTGTCTGCGGCAGCGGATCCCGATCAGGCATGGGAACCACCGTTGGCAGACCCCCGGTGCTCACTGTTCCATCCCTCTTCGGCAATGCTCCCCTGCCCCGCAAGCGCTCCGCAGGTGCGCATTGCCGCCACGACAGTTCGGCAGAACGACCGATGCAACCACGCCGATCCCCGCACGTCTGCGCGAAAACTCGGCGAGCGTGTGCCCTCGCCTGGGAGCGCCTGCGGGCAGCAGCGACCGGTGAACGGGTCGGCCAGCGTTGCGCCCCCGCTCCCCGCTCCCCGCTCCCGGCTCCCCGTTCACCGTTCACCGTTCACCGGTCGCTGGTCGCAGGTCGCTGGTCGCTGGTCGCTGGTCGCCGGCCGTCGCCGGCCGTCGCCAGCCAACACGGTTGAACCGGGCCCGCCGTGCCCATATCACCTGTGCAGACGCCGGTACGTCGCCAGCGCGCGCATGCGAGAGCCCTATGAGCCAGTTCGACCTGACCCCTCCCTCCCCCGCCCAGCGCGATGCCCTGATCGCCGGGCTCAGCGACGAGGAACAGCGCGTGCTGCTGCACCATGGCACCGAGGCGCCGTTCTGCGGGGTCTTCCTGGACAACAAGCTCGACGGGGTCTACACCTGCCGGCTGTGCGGGTTGCCGCTGTTCCGCTCCAGCGCCAAGTTCGAATCCGGCACCGGCTGGCCGAGCTTCTTCGCACCCTACGATGTCGCCCATGTGCGCGAAATCCGCGATATCAGCTACGGCATGATCCGCACCGAAATCGTCTGCGCACGCTGCGATAGCCACCTGGGGCATGTGTTCCCCGACGGCCCGCCGCCGACCGGCGAGCGGCATTGCCTCAACTCGGTGTCGCTGGGCTTTACCGAAAACGGCCAGGCGCTGCCCAACCCGCTGCATCGTGACGGCGCCGAGGCACAGCCGGCCTGATGGAAGCGACCGGTCCGGGAGCGTGGCTGAGGCAATGCCGCATCCCGGCTGGTGCCGACCGCAGCTAGCACCACGCCGGCCTCTGATGCCGCCCACCTCGCAGACGCAGTGGGCTGGCGCTGCGGCGAGCGGGCGATCGCCGGCCGTTTCGATCCGGCCACCGGGCGGTGCGGCTGATCTTCGCCGGCCGCATGCTGGCCCTGCCCGGTACCCAGGCCGCCTCCGGCATGCGGTTTGCCGACGCCCAGGGCAATCGATTCCGCGAATATGCCGGCGACGCGCCGCTGTCGCTGAGGGGCGGCGATGCGCTGAAATGCGTGCATGAGGCCGCCACGACAATCGGCTGAGCGTTCAGTTACAGCGCACATCTTCACGCCGTGCACTTCAAGAATCCGCCGCGCAAGCCGAAACAACTAGCACTCCCAGCTTGCTTCCGGCTTCGCCATGCTCATCATCGTTGGCTTCATTGTTGTCATCGTCAGCGTCCTCGGCGGCTACGTGCTGTCGCACGGAAAGCTGGGCGCGTTGTGGCAGCCGTACGAACTGATGATCATCGGCGGCGCGGCGTTGGGCGCGTTCCTCGTTAGTACGCCGGCCAAGATCGTCAAGGAGACCGTCGCCGACGTGCTGGGCGTGTTCAAGGGTCCGCGCTACAAGTCCGACGACTACAAGGACACCCTGAGCCTGATCTACGAGCTGTTGAACAAGGCGCGGCGCGATGGGTTCATGGCGTTGGAAGACCATGTCGAAAAACCGCAGGACAGCACCATCTTCGGCAACTACCCCAAGGTGGTGGCCGACCATCACCTGCTGGATTTCATCACCGACTGCCTGCGCCTGATGATCGGCAGCAACATCGAGCCGCACGAACTGGAACCGCTGCTCGAACTGGAGCTGGAAAAGCACCACCATGAAGCGATGGCGCCATCGCATGCGCTGAGCAAGGTGTCCGACGGCCTGCCTGGCTTCGGCATCGTGGCGGCGGTGCTCGGCATCGTGATCACCATGGGGTCGATCGGCGGCCCGATCGAAGAGATCGGCCACCACGTCGGCGCCGCGCTGGTCGGCACCTTCCTGGGCATCCTGCTGGCCTATGGCTTCGTGGCGCCGCTGTCGGCGGCGATGGAAGCGCGCGCCGATCAGGACGGGCGCATGTACGAAGCGGTCAAGACCGCGCTGCTGGCCTGCCTGCGTGGCTACAACCCGAAAATTGCACTGGAATTTGCGCGCAAGACCCTGCCGTCCAACGTGCGCCCGAGTTTCGGCGATTTCGAAATGCACCTGAAGACGATCAAGTAGGACCGCGGTCATGGCCGAGGGCAAATCCACCGTCGTCATCCGACGGGTCAAGAAGGTGCAGGGCGGCGGCCATCATGGCGGCGCCTGGAAAGTGGCGTTTGCCGACTTCGTGACCGCGATGATGGCCTTCTTCCTGGTGTTGTGGCTGATGGCCGCCACCACCAAGGAACAGCGCGCGGCGATCTCCGAATATTTCCGCAACCCCAGCCCGTTGTCCGGCAAATCGCCAGCGCCGTCGCCCGGCATGAACGGCCCCGGTGGCGCCAGCACCTCGATGATCAAGCTCGGCGGTACCGCCGACATGGCCAAGGGGCAAAAGGACGAGATGGGCCGCAAGCGCGACAACGCGGCCGATACCGACGTGGACAGCCGCGCCAAGGACAAGAAGCGCCTGGAAGCGCTGATGCAGGACCTCAAGGAAGCCATCGACAAGAGCCAGGCGCTGGAGCCGTTCAAGGACCAGTTGCTGCTGGACCTCACGCCCGATGGCCTGCGCATCCAGATCGTGGACAAGCAGAACCGCCCGATGTTCGACATCGGCCGCGACCAGCTCAAGCCGTACACGGTGGACATCCTGCGTGAGCTGTCCAGCTTCATCAATCAGGTGCCCAACCACATCAGCATCACCGGCCACACCGACACCACCGCCTACAGCAGCGATGCCGGCTACACCAATTGGGAACTCAGCGCCGACCGTGCCAACGCCGCGCGGCGTGCGCTGGTGGTTGGTGGCATGTCCGATGCCAAGGTGACCCGCGTTGTCGGGTTGTCGTCATCGGTGCTGTTCGACAAGACCGACCCGCAAAACCCGATCAACCGCCGCATCAGCATCGTGGTGATGACCCAGGACGCCGAACAGGCGGCGCTGGCCGGCGCCGGACAGGGCGTGGCGCTGGGCAAGTCGGTGCACGATGCCGACACCCAGGTGCCGGACCTCAGCGCCGCTGCTACTACCGGCACGGCCACGGTGGGCGCGCCAGCAGCCGGTGCTGCGCCGGCTGCGTCGGCCACGACGCCGCCGGCTGCAGCAAAGGGCGCCGCGGAGGCGACTCCGGTGCCGGCCAGCACGGCCGCTGCACGCCCGGCCGCACCGCGGATGTCGTCCAGCGCACAGGTGGCTTCGGCCGCTGCGCTCGCCAAGGCGGCCGAAGCGGCGGTGGCCGCGCCGCGGGTGGCGGTGGAGGGGCAGTGATTGGCGCTGGGGATTCGGGATTGACCAGATCTGCGGGATTCGGGATTTGAGCTCCAGAATTTGCCAGGCAATCGCACCTGGGGCGTGGACTCCGCCTGGCCCGTGACCCTGCCGATTCCCGCGACTCATCGCATCGTGCGGCGCACGTTCTAGAATGGCCGGCCATTCCCAGCGTCGAGAACACCGTGTCCCGCAATTCCAAGGCCAAGCGCGACAAGCGCAAGAAGCAGCTCCCCAAGCGCCCCATCGTCCGTCTGGGCCAGGCGCCCCAGGTCACCAACCACGCCGTGCTGCAGGACGCCGACGGCCGTGTCGTGGCAGCGATCGGTCTGCAGGGTGGCAGCGAGTGGATGCTGTCGATCGGCGGCCAGACCATGGGCAGCGCCGACAACCCGGTTCCGATGCTGGCCATGCTCAAGCACCTGGCCAACCTGCAGGAAGCCGAAGGCAAGACCATCTCGCTGGAATATTCGACCCAGCTGCAGCAGATGATCGACGACCTGGCCGCCGAAGAAGGCCAGACCGCCGAGGAATATCTGACCACGCTGGTGGCCGAATTCCAGAACGCCGATGCCGATGAAGACGGCGAGGCCGAAGACGCAGCCGACGATGCCGGCACCGACGCCGTTGCAGAAGAGGCGGCTGGCGACGACGCTGCCAGCGACGACGACAGCGCGGCAGACGCAGACGCCAGCTCCGATGCCGCAACGGACGACGCCGACGGCGAGAACGCCGCTAAAAAGCCGAAGAAATCCAAGAAGGCCTGACCCGGCCGATGGCTGTCTACATCGACGATGCGGTGCATCTGTGGCGCAACCAGCGCTGGGCGCACCTGCTCGGCGATACGCTGGACGAGCTGCATGCCATGGCGGCGCGGTTGGGTATTCCCCGCCGCGCCTTCCAGAACAAACTCAGTGGTGCGCACTACGACGTGCCCGCATCGCTACGCCTGGAGGCCATCGCCCTGGGCACCATCCCCATCTCCCGCCATACCGATCGCGCACTGCTCAAGGCGCTGATTGCCAATGCACGTGCGCAGGCGCGCGGTGAGGTGCCGTAGCGCCGATCCAGCGATCGCGCCAGTTACGCGACAGGGACGGGCACCGCCGAATGCGCATGGCCGCAGCCATCGCGCGAGACCGGCAATGTTGTGCGTTGGCTGGCAGCAGCACGCCGGCGTCTCCAGGTGTTGCAGCGCCACATCAAACCGCAAGCCGCACACCTAACGCCGCAGACAGCAGCGCAGATCAGCACGATGACGCAACCAACGCGAGTCGCGCGCAGGCGAAACACGCATGGCGCTGCAACTGCGCATCATGCTTGCGCATACAACGCATGCATCTTTGCAACCCGATGACGCCTGTGGCGCACACACCCGTGTGACCGGCGAAGCCGCTTCCGTGCCCACGCACAAGCCTGTCACTATCGAAGCGACCCATCTTCCGGAGCCGTTGCATTGTCTGTTCGCGTCCCGCCCTCCGAGCTGCCGTCCATGTTGCGCGTCGCCGTTCTTGAAGACGACGATGTTCTGCGCGAAGAAATCCTGATTCCCGGCCTGCAGGAGTTCGGATTCGCGGTCAGTGGCGCCGGCACGGCCGGGGCGCTGTACCGGCTGATGCTGGAGCAGACCTTCGACATGGTGGTGCTGGACCTTGGGCTTCCGGACGAGAGCGGCCTGAGCGTGGTCGCGCATCTGCGTTCGCTGTTCACTGGCCTGGGCATCGTGGTGCTCACCGGCAACCGCGGCCGCTCGGACCACGTGCATGCGCTAAGCAGTGGCGCCGACGCGTTCCTGCGCAAACCCGCCGACCCGGAGATCCTGGCGCTGACGCTGCGCAATCTGTCGCGTCGCTTGCGCCCGGCCGGTGCCAGCAGCGCGGAAAAACCGGCGTGGCGCCTGGAATCGGATGGCTGGTGCCTGGTCGCGCCGGATGCGCGGATTGTCGTCCTGACCTCGCTCGAACGCTGCCTGATGGCTTGCCTGGATGCACAGCGCGACCAGGCGGTGGAGCGCGATGCGCTGGTGTCGGCATTGGAAGCGTGCGTCGGCGATTTCGATCTGCATCGGTTGGAGATGCTGATCCATCGCCTGCGGCGCAAGGCCGCGCGCATCACCGCAGCGGATGCGCCGGCGTTTCCGCTGCTGTCCTCGCGCGGAATGGGTTACCTGTTGGCTAGCTGATCGGCACGATTCGCTCGCTCCGGCGCCGCCGCAGCCGGTAACAACAGGCGGATACAGGCACCATCGCCCGAGTTGCCGACCTCCACACGCCCGCCGGCGGCGATGACGATTTCGTTCACCACCGACAGCCCCAGACCGGTGCCCTTGCCGGCCGGTTTGGTGGTGTAGAACGGCTCAAGAATGCGCGCCAGCAGCTGCTCGGGAATCCCCGGGCCGGTGTCCGAAAACTGCAGCACCACCATGCCGGCCTGCTGCTCGCCGTCGATGCGGAACAGCCCCTGCCCGTCCATCGCATCGCGCGCATTGGCGGCGATGTTGAGCAATGCCAGTTCCAGTTCGTCCAGATCCATCGCGATCCACAGCGGCGGCCCCGGCACGATGCCTTGCAGGCGGATCTCGTGGCCGAACAGTTGCCTAAGTGTGGGTTCGATCTCCAGCAGCGCGTGGCGCGCATCGAACAGGCGCGCAATGCCGGGTTCGGCACGGCCGAAATTGAGAATCCTGCGACTGACAGTCAGCGCGCGTCGCGATGCGGCTTCGATGTTTTCCAGCGTCTTGAGCAACGGCGCCTCGCCACGGCCTTCCAGCGCATCGCGACGCTGCGCAAAGCCGATGATGACGTTGATCAGATTATCGAAATCGTGCGCAACGCCGGAGGCCAGGCGTCCCAGCGCTTCCATCTTCTGCGTGTGCAGCAGCTGCTCCTGCACCCGCTCGCGCTCTGCCATTTCGCGCACCAGCTTGCGGTTCACCGCTTCGAGTTCGCGGCGGCGGCGTTCCGATTCCACCAGGCTGTCGCGCAGCGCGGCGATGGTGCGATCGAGCATCAAGGTGATCAGCAGATACACCACAACCGTCAGCAGTCCCAGCCCGACATTGCCCCAGGTCGAACGCGATGGCGGGAACCACAGCAATTGTGCGGCCAGCGCCATTGCACACACCGTCGCCAGCAGCGCAAACACGCGCCATAGATTGCGCCGACCGAGCACCATGCCGGCGAGCACCAACGCAATCACCGGCATCGGATTGGTCAGCAGGTCGAAGATGTCGACCCGCACGTAAGTGACGAAGGTGCCGAGCAACGCGGCGGCAATGAAGACCTTGACGCCTGCGGCACTGCGGCCGCGCCGGATCATCGGCACGCCCGCCAGCGCGCCGAACGCGGTGAGCACAGTCCCGGCCAACGCGCAGGCCAGATCTGGCCTGGCCTGCAAGCGGCTCAATCCCGCGACGTAGAGAAAAAATCCGACATCGCCCAGGTTGTACAGCGCGATGGCGATCAGCAGCAGCTGCAGGAAGGCCACCTGCCGTCGGTCGATCGGCTCCTCGCGCCAGCGCGTGGCCAACCAACGCGACACGAACCTGGATTTTGCGGCAGACAGCATCACGACAGGACGTCTTTGAGTGTTTTTGCATCCTCACATTCGTGGTGAGTGGATGCAATCGTGGCTTGGTGACACGTGGCGGAGCGCATGACTATGTTGCGTTGTCCCGCAACATGAAATGTACGGAATTCCAAGACACGTGGGGATGTCTGGGAGCCGATGTGCAGCGGTCGACCACTCCATCCACGCGCCAGGGAATCTCCATGAGCCAGATTGATCGCTTCTCGAACCGGGCCTGCGCCCGGCACGCGACCACCACCGCGCCGCACCCCCATGCCGGCACACGTCCGCAGCGCGTGCTGCTGCATGCTGCGGTCCTGACCGCGCTGCTGCTCAGCAGTAGCGCGGTGATGGCGCAGGTCGCCACCCCGCAGGTCGGCGCTGCCGCCGCTGCCGCCGCTGCCGCCACCGATGGTCAGACCGGTACCGATGCATCCGCCATCGCGGCCGACCAGGACACCACGGCGCAAGCCGATGCCGACCAGGACGATGCTGCCGACACCGGCAAGCATTTCCATATCGTCGGCGGCGCCGACGCCACCACCGATGTGGGCGCGTTCGCCGCTGAGCCGTATGCAGTGGCGATCGGCGAAGCAAGCAATGCGCTCGGTGAGGGAGGCATCGCACTGGGCGCCGGTGCCACGGTCACCGAAAAGTTCGCCATTGCCGCCGGCTACGCGGCAGCGGCCACCGGCGAATCGGCGGTTGCGGTGGGTGGCACCACCGACGTGTTCGATTACGACGACGGCGGCAATATTCTCGCCGTGCACGCCGAGTCCACCGAAGCCACCGGCTTCGTCTCCACCGCGCTCGGCGGCGGCGCCAAGGCGCTGGATGCGATGACCACCGCCGTGGGCAGCGGTGCCGAAGCCAGCGTCTTCGAGGCCACTGCACTGGGACATCGCGCACGCGCACTGGAGCAGGGCGCCACCGCCATCGGTACCCGCTCGCAGGCGATCGGGCTGGGCAGCAGTGCGCTCGGCAACGGCGCACGCGCGGTCGCCGACAGTACCGTGTCCATCGGTTTCAATTCCTTGGCCAGCGGCACCGACAGCATGGCGATCGGCGGCATCAGCACCGCTGCGGAGAGCGCAGGCAACAGCATCGGGATCACGGCAGCCACCGGCACCGGCGCGATCGCCCTGGGCGCGGGTGCGCAGACCCAGTCCGACTACGCCATCGCCATTGGCTACAACGCCAACATCTTCCCCAACCTGCCGGGCAACACCGATTCGGTGGCGATCGGCCACAGTGCCGGCTCGTTCGCGGCCAACACCGTGTCGATCGGCGGGTTCGCGTTGACCCAGGATGCCGAGTCGGTGGCGATCGGCCACCGTGCAGTGACCTACACCGCCAACAGCGTGGCACTCGGCGCCAATGCCGAAACCTCCTGGTTCAACCCCAACAGCACCGCGATCGGTGCCGACACTGAGGTCAACGGCGTCGATGCAACCGCCATCGGCTATGGCGCAAAGGTCGGCGACTGGGTCGACGATGCCTGGAACCGCTCGGCCAGCAGCGCAGTCGCATTGGGCGCGTATTCGCATGCCACCCGCAGCAATAGCGTGTCGGTGGGCGATGTCGCGTCCGGGTTGACCCGGCAGATCACCAGCGTGGCCGCCGGCAGCGAGGCCACCGACGCGGTCAACCTGGCACAGCTGCGCAGCGTGGCCACCGCCCTGGGCGCCGGCAGCGTCTTCGACCCTACCGGCAATCTGATCAGCGGCAGCTACCTGGTGCAGGGCGCGAGCTACGGCAACATCGGCGAGGCGATGGGCGCCATCGATGCGGCTTTGACCGGTTTCGATGGCCGCATCGGTGCCTTGCAGAATGTCACTGCGGGCAATGTGGCGGTCGGCGGCGGCAGCTTGGCGCCGGTGGTCGGCAGCGGCACCAACGCCGTGGCGATCGGCTCGTCCGCCACCGCCAATGGCGAGAACGGCCTGGCGGTCGGCGCCGACGCGCTGGCCTACGGCCCGCAGGACACCGCGCTCGGTGCCAATGCCAGGGTCAACGCCGACGGCAGCACCGCAGTCGGCGCCAATACGACCATCGCCACCGCCGCCACCAACGCGGTCGCCGTGGGCGAAAGCGCCAGCGTCACCGCAGCCTCGGGTACCGCGCTCGGCCAGGGCGCGCGCGTCGACGCCGATAACGCAGTCGCGCTGGGACGTGGCGCGGTGGCCGATCGCGCCAACAGCGTCTCGGTCGGCAGCGCCGGCAACGCGCGCCAGATCACCAACGTCGCTGCCGGACAAAGCGACACCGACGCCGCCAACGTGGCCCAGCTCAACGCCGGCAACAGCCGCACGCTGAGTTCGGCCAACAGCTACACCGACAGCCGGGTGTCGGCGCTGAGCGACAGCTTCACCCAATTGCGCGATGGCAGCGAACGGCGCTTTCAGACGATGGATCGCCGCATCGACCGCATCGGCGCAATGAGCGCGGCGATGCTCAACATGGGCATCAATGCTGCCGGCACCCAGAGTGCGCGCGGGCGCATAGCCGTCGGCGCCGGCTTCCAGAGCGGCGAACGCGCGCTCTCCATCGGCTACGCCAAGAAGGTGGGCGAGCGCGCCTCGTTCAGCCTCGGCGGCGCGTTCAGCGGCAGCGACTCGTCGGCAGGCCTGGGCTTCGGCGTGGACTTGTAACTCCTGCGCCGCGCCGTGCACGTCTTCCCCTTAACTCCATCGATTCTTGCGAGAGCCATCCCATGAACAACGCTTCGCTGCCGCTCAAGCCCCTGCTATTGAGCGCAATCCTGGCCACGGCCACGTTTCAGGCCCATGCGGCCACCGATCAACTCAGCCTGCGCGGCCTGCCTACGGCCACTTCCCCCACCGCACTCCCCGCCCGGCTGATCGTCAAATACAAGAGCAGCGTGCCGTCCGACAGCTCGCGCCTGTCGATCCTGTCTGCAGCCGCCAACCGCGCCGGTGTCCTGCGCGCGGCCAGCGGTGCCGCGCGTGCCACGCCGCTCAACGCACGCGTGCTGCGGCGCACCGGGACCGGCGCCAGCCTGCTGGACCTTGCGCGCACGCTCAGCAGCGCCGACCAGGCCAAGTTGCTGACCGAACTGCGCGCCGACCCACAAGTGCAATACGCCGAGTTCGATCGCATGCTGCGCGCGGTCGATGACGTAGCCGGGCCCAGGCTCAAGGCCGGTGCCGTCGCAGCGACGCCGCAGGCCACCGCCACTGCCGTGACCCCCAACGACCGCCTGTATGCCGGGTTCCAGTGGCATCTGCAGGACAGCATCGGCGGCATTCGCGCTCCACAAGCCTGGGAGAGCTCCACCGGTGCCGGCGTGGTGGTGGCGGTGCTCGACACCGGCATCCTGCCCGACCATCCGGACCTGAAGAACAACGACCACATCCTGCCGGGCTACGACTTCATCAGCAACGCGGCGATCTCCCGGCGCGACAGCGACGCCCGCGTGCCGGGCGCGTTGGACTACGGCGACTGGACCGAAGAGGACAACTTCTGCGGACTGCCGGCGCGCTCCAGTAGCTGGCACGGTACCCATACCGCGGGCACGGTCGGCGAACTCACCAACAATACGATCGGCGGCGCCGGTGCTGCCTACGACGCGCAGATCCTGCCGGTACGCGTACTCGGCCAATGTGGCGGTACCAGCTCGGACATCGCCGATGCCATGGTGTGGGCCTCCGGCGGCCATATCGACGGCGTCCCGGACAATCTCCATCCGGCCGAGGTCATCAGCCTGAGCCTGGGCGGCCCGGGCACATGCGACAGCACTACCCAGAGCGCCATCGACACCGCAGTGGCCAATGGTGCTGTGGTGGTGGTGGCGGCTGGCAACGAGGCCAGTAACGCCTCGCAGTTCAGCCCGTCGAGCTGCGGCAACGTGATCACGGTGGGCGCCACCCGCATCACCGGCGGGATCGCGTTCTACTCCAATTTCGGCAGCAGCGTGGACCTGTCCGGCCCCGGCGGCGGTGCCACCGACGACACCGGCAACGGCGGCTGGGACGGGGTGGTGCTGTCGACCGGCTATAGCGGCAAGACCACGCCGACCTCCGGCGAGTACGAATACATCGGCTTTGCTGGCACCTCGATGGCCACGCCGCATGTGGCCGCGGTGGCCGCCCTGGTACAGAGCGCGCTGGCCGCCTCCGGCAAGACCCCGCTGGCCGCTGCGCAGATGGAAGCCATGCTGCGCCAGACTGCGCGCGCCTTCCCGGTCAGACCACCGACCGGTCGCCCGATCGGCACCGGGATTGTCGATGCCACCGCGGCACTGGACTATGTGCAGAACAGCTGCAGCGGCAGCGCCTGCATACCGGTCACCGTGAGCCTGACCAACCGCGATGCCCTGACCGGCCAGAGCGGCGGTCAAAGCGAGGAAAAGACCTACCGCTTTACCGCCAACGCCGGCAGCGCCTTGAATGTGCTCAGCTTCGGTGGCGGCGGCAACGTCGCGCTGTATCTCAGCTACGACGTCGAGCCGACCACCAGCAGCTACCAGTTGAAATCCGCACGCACCGGCAGCGCGCAGACGCTACGGCTGACCGCACCGCAGACCGGCACCTACTACATCAAGTTGGTCGGCGGCACAGGGGGGTTCAACAACGTGTCGCTGATGGCGCGGCAGTAATCGGCAAGCGTGCCGGAGGTGGTGCACGCCACCTCCGGCACCAGGCGTGCGGCTGGCTTGGAGCAGCTAAGCAAGAGGACCGTGCTCACCGCCAGGCGGGCGCGGTCGGTGCTCGGTGCTCGGTGCTCGGTGCAGCATGGACCACGCGTAGGCTCCGGTTCCTCCACGCCGTCCACACCCATCTGACGACTATTCGCTACGTTGTGTTCGCCGCTCTTAGAACGCCTCGTTGCCCAGCCGCACTTCCACGTCCAGCAGCGAGGTCAGTGCCAGCATCGCCTCGTCGTCGCGACTCAGCGCGATCCAGCCGGCATAGGCATCGCCGCCGGTGTTCCAGTTCCACAGCGAATAGCCGTGCTCGCGCAGACGGTCGAACGCCACCGCCATCAGGTCGGGCACGCCAAGGCCGTTGGCGAAGTCTTCGTCGTCCAGATCGCCGCCCCACGCGATGCGCAAGTTCCAGCGCGCGCTCAGTTCGTCGATGGCGGCAATGAACGAATCGGTATCCTTCCAGTCGACATAAAACCCCGAGCGCCAGTCGATCGCGTCCTTCAGCGCCCACAGCCAGGCATCGTCGCCCTCATCGTCGTCCGCCTCGGCTTGCGTTTCGCGCCAGGCGTCGAACTGCCCCAGTGCGGTGTCTTCGTCGCCCGGGTTGATCAGCACAAGCAAATTCCAGACCCGCGCCGGATGGTCGTCGACATCGTCTTCGTCGGTCTCGGGCGGCAGGCCTTCGTCGTCTTCGTAATCGGCACTGTTGTCGGGCATGGCGGTCTCGCTCAAGGATTGCAGGTGCGAAGTGTGACGCCTCACGCGGCGCAAGCAAACCGGCGGGCGAGCGCGTCTGTGGCATCAGGGCTGGTCTTCCCGGCACAGGCCCGTATCCTGTGCGGCCGAAGACGGCTATCCCGGTCCGTCATGACGCCTTCCCCATGAGCGATACCCCTCCCGATCATCTGGCCATCGACCCACGCAGCCCGTTCCACGATGCCGACGTCCTCAATCACGGTATCGGCGTGCGCTTCAACGGGGTCGAACGCGACAACGTGGAGGAATACTCGATGAGCGAAGGCTGGATCAAGGTGCAGGTCGGCAAGGCGCGCGACCGTCGCGGTAACCCGATGACGATGAAGGTCAAGGGTGAGGTGGTGGCGTATTACCTGGATACCAAGCCCGACGCTGCGCCTGCCGAATAAGCACAGCTAACCGATTCCTGCGCTCACCGCCTGGTGAGCGCGGTCGGGGTTCGGTGCGGCATTGGCCAATCGTACCCGCAATGTTGAGCGCGCCGTGCGCAGCTCCTGACGACTGCGCGCTTGGTTTGTTAGCCGCCCTTAGCCAACCAGCGACGAGAAGCAAAAGCCAAGAAAACCGCAAGGCGGAAAGAGGCGAAACGAAGGCAGCGAGTGGTCAACCTCGTTCGTTTCCACAGGTGCCCACGTGCTGGATGACGCCGAGCTGGAGGCACTGCTAACCAGCAAAATGAAAAATCGCGCTAACTCATTTCACTAGAGCCCTTGCAATTAAAGGCGGCCAAATCGGTAAGCACTTTCAAGGACCGCCCATGGTCATCCGCTGTCCTTGCTCTTGTTGGGCACTTTGCTGCTGCGTCTGTTCCAACGCCTGCTGGCGGACCTGATCCTGCTTGATGGTTTCGGCCTGCTGAAGGTTCTGTTGTGCCGGTTCTTGCGCGGCTTGACGGCCATCGACATGGGTATGGAACATTGGCGCGACCTCCATTCCATGTGGGGCGTAAACCGCAAAAACGTTGTGGGCCCCATCCTTCCCCAGCCCCCCGGTGACCCCATCTACCCGTTTAATGAGGGGGTCGTCCACCTGCTGCTTGTAAAGCGCAGCCGAGACATTTCTGCTTTCCTCGTCGTTCCAGTTTCCCGTGCCACGCACCCAGGAATGGATCTGTTGATAAGTGGAGTGGTCCGGGTGTGTCGGGTTGTCGGCCAAAATCCGTTGCGGCTGGACCTCGTTGTATGACATCAACTCCGGGCGATTGCTGTTGCCTGCGCCCAGCTGCCGCACCTCCACTGGACGCACTTGTCCCCGAGAGGTGTCTGCAAATCCGAACGTCTTGCCCACCCCACCCAGGTCAATACCCGCATCTTCGGCTTGCTGAGCACTCACCCCCAGCTCCTGCAGGTTGTAGCCCAACTTAGGCATCGGCTGCGCCGTGACATTCGCACGATCTTTCCAGATGTCGGCGCCAGCACCAATAGCGTAAGCGGTGTAGTAGGCCTGATAGGCCGAGGTGCCCTTGTGCCCCAAGGTGCTGCCGCCCTTGTCAAAATGGCACTCAGCCACCGCCTCCACGGCAGGACTCGCGATGCGGCCCTGCGTAAGCTGCAATCCATGCTTATCCAGCCGGACGCCGGGCTCCAACTGGTCGTTGGTGACGCAGGCGGTCGTGGGGTCCAGCCGACGAAGCAGAACTTTTTGGTTGACTTCGCCGGTGGTCGTGGCTACCCGGCTCGCCACAGAGTTCATGCTCATCAACTCTGCCAGGCCCTCGTCCCGGCGAGCAGAGGCAAGATATTCCTTGGCTATAGGAGTGACATCCACCACCGGCTCACCGTATTGGGCTCCCTCCTTGAGGGCTTGATCAATGCCGTAGGCAAGCTTGTATCGCGAGTGCTCAGCCGACTTGGCCATCAACGCATGTCCGGTCTCGTGACCCAACACACCAGCCAGCAAATCCACGCGATCCGATTGCTTGGTCCTCTGGAATACATCCGCACTGACGTTGACCGTGCCCGTGCTCGCGTCGTAGTGCCCGCCCTCGTTCGGCCGGGTTGACACCGACAGGTGACGCAAACTGCCGCTCTCGATGGCCTGGGCCATCGCAGACGCAAGATAGGGAGAGGTTTCGACAGCCTCGCGAAAGTCCCGAGCAGCCGAAGGCGGCAACCCGGGCTGCTTCTCTACCTCGTTGAGCAGCTGCTCGACACGTGGATCAACCATCGATTGGCTCCAACTCGAAGGTCACTCTCGAAACACAGTGCGGATCGTTGCGGTTGTCTGTCTTGACGGCGATGTAGACCCCAAGGTTCTGGCCGGCCTGCTTGTCGAACATGATTCGATGGTCGTCACCAAAACCCGGCTTGGTCATTCGAAAGCCCGCCGACACCAAGGGAGCCTGCACCGCGTCCATGGTGAGTTCGCATGAGCCAGGCGGACCGACAGACACTTCTATCAAGTGTCCAGGGTGCCTGGCGTAAGGCTTCCAGACCGCCAACTCGTAGACACCCTGCCCTAATGTGCCCTTGACCCCATAGCGCCGCCCCTTGCTATCAGGAGGTAACTTCAATTCCATGGCCTGCTCAACAGCTGCTGGAGCCGTGTCGGCTTGGGAGCGAAGAGCCCGCGCCAACTGAGCCAGCGCGTTGGTCAGCGTGGGGGCGGTCAACGCGGGACCAGCCTGCAACTCGGGGTAAGCGCCTTCATCGACAAGCCGAGGCGTGACCCTTGCCGCCGCGTCCGCCGCAATATCAGATGCCGCGGCAGCTTTGTTCTGTTCGGCCTCAATCGCGGCCTGGCTTGGGGGGTTTGGCACAGTGGTCTCCTGGGGCAAGGCCGAAGGTTGAGCGCACGCCACCAGTCCCGAAGTCAAAACCCCTGCGGCCAATGTCATGGCCAAGGCACAGGAGAGGGGGCGTCCGTTGCGACTGAAGTCCATAAGCCAGCTCATATGAAGAGTTGGGAGGCTCAGTCTATCCGCACAGTGGCCCAGCAAGTCAAACCTCAGCGTTGTCGAACACATCACATGTTTGTGTGACAACTTTCTCCCACAGGATGTCACTCGTGGGCCACGTTTTGATCGCTGAGCTACATTGTGCGAAATGCTTTCATTGATGCGCTCGTATCTAAAGCTAACCGCGCTATCTATTCGACGTACCCCCAGCCTACATAGTGATCAGGTTAAAAACGAAGCGATGAACGCTAATGTGCGCTTCACAGAGGCTGCGCAGTCGATTTCCGGTTTATTTCTGTCATACCGCTGTGCTGCGATGCCGGGCAGTTGCTCCGTCCACGGTGCTGAAGCCGTCGCGATACACGTATCGCAACGCACGGCGCTGTAACGGAGTCGCGTACTCGCCATCTCGATGAGCTCCATCTAGCTCGTCGCATGCAGCTTTTGACAGCCAGTGCTGTCGCGCCGCGATTCCGGCAGTACCGAAACCGCAACGTGCTCACGCCTTGAGCCGGTAGCCGCTACGGAAGATCGCCGCCACCACGCCTAGGCACACCACCAGAAACAAGAACGTCATGCCGGTGCTCACCGCGATGTGCACGTCAGCCTTGCCGTAAAAGCTCCAGCGGAAACCGCTGATCAGATACACCACCGGGTTGAACAAGGTGACCTTCTGCCACAACGGCGGCAGCATGTTGATCGAATAGAAACTGCCGCCCAGGAAGGTCAGCGGCGTCACCACCATCAGCGGGATCACCTGCAGCTTTTCGAAGCCGTTGGCCCAGATGCCGATGATGAAACCGAACAGGCTGAAAGTCAGCGCGGTGAGCACCAGAAAGCCCAGCATCCATACCGGGTGGGCGATCTCATACGGTACGAACAGGCGCGCGGTGAGCAGGATCAACAAACCCAGCATCACCGACTTGGTCGCCGCAGCGCCCACGTAGCCGATCACGATTTCCCACCACGCCACCGGCGCGGACAACACCTCGTAGATGGTGCCGGCCCAACGCGGCATGTAGATGCCGAAGGAGGCGTTGGAAATGCTCTCGTTGAGCAAGGACAGCATCACCAGCCCGGGAATGATGAAAGCGCCATAGCTGATGCCGTCGATGTCGCCCATGCGCGAGCCGATGGCCGCGCCGAAGACCACGAAATACAGCGAGGTCGAGAGCACCGGCGAGGCGATCGACTGAGTGAGCGTGCGGAAGGCGCGCGCCATTTCGAAACGATAGATCGCTGCAATCGCATGCCGGTTCATGCGCGCACCTCCGCGTTGCGAGCGCCATGCACCAGGTTGACGAAGATTTCTTCCAGCGAACTCTCGCTGGAATGCAGGTCCTTGAAGTCGATGCCGTGCTCGTTGAGTCGGCGCAGCAACGCACCGATGCCGGTCTGCTCGGCCTGGGTGTCGAAGGTGTAGATCAGGCTGTTGCCATCGGCCGACAGTTCCAGCGGCAAGTCTGCCAACGCAGCGGGCAGCGTGTGCAATGGCGATTGCAGGCTGAGCGTGAGCTGCTTTTTGCCGAGCTTGCGCATCAGCGTGTGTTTGTCTTCCACCAGCACCAGCTCGCCGCGATTGATGACGCCGACACGGTCGGCCATGTCTTCGGCCTCCTCGATGTAGTGGGTGGTCAGGATGATGGTGGTGCCCTGCTCGCGCAGGCGCCGCACCATCTGCCACATGTCGTGACGCAGTTCCACGTCCACACCGGCGGTGGGCTCGTCCAGAAACAGAATGCGCGGCTCATGCGCCAGCGCCTTGGCGATCAACACGCGCCGCTTCATGCCGCCGGACAGCGTGGAAATCTTGTTGTTGCGCTTGTCCCACAGCGAGAGCTCGCGCAACACGGTTTCCAGGTACTGCGGATTTGCCGGCTTGCCGAACAGGCCGCGACTGAAACGCACCGTGGCCCACACCGTTTCGAATGCATCGGTGGCCAGTTCCTGCGGCACCAGCCCGATGCTGGCACGCGCGGCGCGATAGTCGCGCACGATGTCGTGGCCATCGGCCAGTACGCTGCCGGTGCTGGGGTTGATCAGCCCGCAGATGATGCTGATCAAGGTGGTCTTGCCGGCACCGTTGGGGCCGAGCAGCGCGAAGATTTCGCCGCGCTGGATCTCCAGATCCACCTGTTTGAGGGCCTGGAAACCGCCGGCGTAGGTCTTGCTCAATCCCTGGATGGAAACGATGGGCGTCATGGGTTTTGCACGGGAACGATAAGCGCCCAGGGTAGGCGGTGCGCCGTGACGATGGGAGGGGGTCAGATGGGATGGTGTCTCCCGAGGCGCCGTGATGGCGGGTGTGGGTACGGGTACGGGTGCTTGTACGATTCCCGCTTCACCAGAGGGTGAGAGCGCGCATCACACGTAAGGCCTCGTCGCGCCCAGGTGCGCTCCTACGAAAGATCGTGGCTACCGGCCTGGCTCTTGCGATTCCCGATTCCCTGCGCGCATGAGCGCGCACCCGACGTACCGCCCCGTCGCGCCCAGGTGCGCCCCTACGACCGGCGTGCCGTTGCCCGGCTCTTGCGAATCCCCACTCCCGACCCGCTAGTCCCGTCCCTCAAGCCCGCTTACGCGACTCGATCAGATCCAGATTGCGCACCAGCCTGCGCGACAGGTCGTCGGAGATCTCGCGACGGCGCGCAAGCTTGAACAACTCGTTGCGTTCGGCCACCAAGGCCGCGTGCCGGAACTGGCGCAAGGCCTGCTCGTAAGCACCGGCTTCTTCCGGGTCGGTTTCGGCCATGTCTACTGCACCTAGCTTGCGTTGGTAGCGTTGGCTGACCTGGTTGGCGGCGGCGTTGTAGCGCTCGGCATGGGCGCTGTCTTCCACCAGTCGCTGACGCAGCCTTTCCACTGCCTCCAGCGCTGCCTGCGAGGCCGCCTTCACCGCCAGGTCTTCTTTCTGCTGCTCGTCTTCTTCTTCCGGCAATTCCAGTCCGCGCAGCAGGGGCGGCAGTGCCACGCTGGCCACCAGCAACGACACCAGGATCACCGAGGCGGCCAGGAAGATCGCCAGCTGGCGGGCCGGAAATGGCGAGCCATCTTCCAGCATCAACGGTAGCGTCAGCACGCCGGCCAGGGTGATCGCGCCGCGTACGCCCGCCAGCGACACCGCCACCACAATCCGCCACGGCGGGCTGACATGCTGCTCGCCGCGCCGCTGCGCCTTGAAGATGTTCCAGCGCAGCGACAAAAACACCCACACAAAGCGCAACGCCATCAGGCTGGTGCTGATGGTGGCCACATACACCGCCAGCCACCAGGGATTGAGGTGTCCGGCTTCCTGCACGCTGCGCACCGCGCCATCCAGGATGCCCGGCAACTGCTCGCCCAGCAGCACGAAGATGATGCCGTTGAAGGTGAACTGCACCGTGTCCCACACCGCCGAGCGCTGCAGGCGCATGTTCCCCGGTGCGTTGCCGGCCATTTCCACGTAGCTCATGGTGATGCCGGCCGCGACCGCAGCCAGGATGCCGGAGGCGTGGAAGGCTTCGGCCAGCAGGTAGGCGGCAAACGGCGTGAGCAGGTTGACCAGGATCGCCGAACCGGGTTCTTCGCCGAAGTGGCGCCAGATCCAGGCCTGGATCCGGCTCAGCCCGAAGGTAGTGGCCACACCCAGCGCCAGCCCGGCCAACGCCACCCACAGGAAGGTCAGCGAAGCGGTCGCCACCGAGAAGGTGCCGGTGAGCACCGCAGCCACCGCGAACTGGAAGCACACCAGGCCCGAAGCATCGTTGAGCAGCGACTCGCCTTCCAGGATGTGCATCAGGCGCTTGGGGATCGGCACCTTGGAGGCGATCGACGACACCGCTACCGGGTCGGTCGGCGAGATGATCGCCGCCAATGCAAACGCCACCGCCAACGGCATCGCCGGGATCAGCCAATGGATCAGCAACCCCGCCCCGACCACCGTGAACACCACCAGGCCCAGCGCCAGTTCCAGGATCGCCGCTTTGTCGCGGAACAGGCCTTGTTTGGGAATGCGCCAGCCGTCCAGGAACAGCAGCGGCGGCAGGAACAACAGGAAGAACAGCTCCGGTTCCAGCTCGTGCCCCGCATCGAACACGCCGGAGACCACCGCGCCTAGCGCGATCTGGACCAGCGGCAACGGCAGCGAGAACGGCAGGATGCGGATCAGATAACCGCTGGCCGCGACCGCCAGCAACATGGCGAGGACGACATCGATCGAATGCATAAAAACCCGGAAGAAGAAACGGCCGCACGTGCGGCATCGTCATATTGCGACGCACAACCACGTACTGACGGGACCATACCGGTTTGCAACCGGTGATGAAACCACTGCACCGCCTGGGCCTGGGCGTGGTCCTGTGCATGGCCGCCACAGGGGTGTGGTGCTGCAGCGCTGTGGCGGGTGTGCATCGATCAGCCACTGTGGCTGCCGGAAGGACAGGCCGACACAACGATGCGGCGGTGCTTCGTCAAGACAGATGGCCTGTAGCACGATGAACCGCTGCGCCATCGTGGCACTGCAACAGGCCCGCAATGCACCTGCGCCTGCGCGTTGCGGGCAGCGGGCAGGCGATCGATCCATTGCCAACGCCAACAGTCGCTCGGTCGCTTAGAACGCGGTGCCGTAGAAAGCGACCGGCACATGATCGCTCGCGACGTCGCGGATGCCGATGGCATGCCCGCGCGGATTGGCCGACCGAGGATCAGCTGTGGTGCACGTGCCTGTTCGCGTGCGGCGTCGATTGCCGAGCGCCCTCGACCGGGACCAGGAAGGTCGCTTCATGCAATTTCAGCTTGGAGTCGTAGTGACTCACCGTCACCTTGACCGCCGTGACCTTTTTCTTGAAAGCATACGGCCACTGCGCGCCCAGCATCTCCTGCCCGGGCGTCTGACCGTCAGCGTCTCCGACGAGCTTGATGCGCACGGGGTAATTGCCTGCGCCGCCGTTGTCCGCATCGTTGGCATCGGACACGTCGATATGCGCTTTCGAAAACGCCAGCGTCGACGGGCCACTGTCCTTGTAGTTGGCGCTATCGTCGAATCCGATGTTCTTGTAGCTATAGGTCAGCAGGATCACTTGCGTGGGAAGCCACGAGCCGCCGCCGTGGTTGGGAATCTTCACCTTGGCCACGCGCGCAGAATCAACCGTGAATTCCCACTCCCCCGGCACAATCCATTTCTGCCCTGGTCGATAACTGTCACTCGCAGAGACAGCAGCGGTCGCTGATGGCGCAGGCGTTGGCATGACGGCTGAAGCGTGTGCAATGCCGAATAACGCCAGCGCGCCAGCCACCCACACTGTCGGCAGCACCAGTCGATTGGATTCTCTTTTTTTGGACTTCATGGTCTACAGCGCCTTAGAAAGGATTATCACGCAAGGGCGTCAAGACTAATCGCACTGACCGATGTCGCTTTTTCCAATCGCGAACATTCGTGCAGCATTAGGGAGGTCATGCGATAGCGACGACGACGCTGGACTTACAGCGCCTGACAACACGGAGCGAGTAGTTGTCAGGTGGGTATGGACGGCGCGAACAAACCGCAGTGTGCGCGTGGCACATGCCGCACCGAGCACCGGCCGCGTCCGTCTGGCAGCTGCACAATTGGTTGGTTAGCTGCTGTTAGTGACAGCCTGATTGCGCGTCCTGTATTGCAGTTTCGCCTTGGCGTTTTTCAACCGTCGGTCGGAATGTGCGGGCATTGCTGATCGAACAGACTCAACCACGGGCCACGCGATCGCGTTTCGCTACTGGGGATTATGACAACGGTGCAGCGCAGCATCTTTATGTAAAAACCACGTGATGCATCCGCGCCGCATCTGGCCGCGTATCAAGATCCACGATTGCCATCCAGGTAATCGCTCACCCAAAGGATCGATGCCTCATGAAGACCTCATTCAAGTCGCTTGCCATTGCCACCGCTATTGCCCTCACCAGCGCGATGGCTCCCGCTTACGCTGCGTCCAATCCGATGGTGGGTGGCGCGCCGATGCTGGCGACCAAGGACATCGTCGACAACGCGGTCAACTCCAAGGATCACACCACCCTGGTGGCAGCCGTCAAAGCGGCTGGCCTGGTCGACACCCTGAAGGGCCCCGGCCCGTTCACCGTCTTCGCCCCGACCAATGCTGCGTTTGCCGCACTACCGGCCGGCACGGTGGACACGCTGCTGAAGCCCGAATCCAAGCCGATGCTGACCAAGGTGCTTACCTACCACGTGGTACCGGGCAAGGTGGACGCGGCCTCGTTGATCGCCAAGATCAAGGCCGGTGGTGGTAGCGCCACGCTGACCACCGTGCAGGGCGAGCCGCTGACCGCAAAGCTCAATGGCAAGAAGGTCACACTCACCGACGTCAAGGGCAACACCGCCACCGTCACCATTGCCGACGTCAACCAGAGCAATGGCGTGATCCATGTGATCGACAAGGTGCTGATGCCGTAACTGCAGGCACGTCGCTGGCGCATGCCGCTATCTCCCACCGATGCGAACGGATTGAATGTTTGTCGGTGGGTACGCAGCGTTACATGCGCTAGTGCGTGATTGCATGGCATCGATGGGCAGTCGTTGTGGGTACGACCTGGTCGTATCCATTGGCCCATCGATGCTTCGATTCATGCGCGTGCAGTTGCAAGACGCGCGACCCAACCGCGAAGCGGCGGTAACGAGGTCGTCGGCATGCCGGCGACCTCACTTGGTGTCTTGTTCTCCGACACCATGCGCGTGCATTTGCACGCGTTTTTTTTATGCCTCGGCCAGATCGCTTGCCGCACTCGGCGGCGCCAACAATAGCCGCAGGTCCTCCACAAAGCCGCGATAACCTTCCTCGCGCGCCGCCTCGGAGCCTTGTCGCAGCACCCAGGACGGATGCACCGTCGCCAGTACCGGCGTGCCGTCGTCCAGCCGTTGCCACTGCCCACGCTGCTGCATCAAACGAAAGCCCGGCCCCAGTACTGCCTGTGCCGCAGTCGCTCCCAGACAAACGATGTGTGCGGGCCGTAGCTGCGCGCGCTCGGCCTGCAGCCAGCCACTGCATGCCTGCACATGCGCACGTTCCGGATTGCGATGCAGGCGCCGTTTGCCGCGTTGCTCGAAACGAAAATGCTTGACCGCATTGGTCACGTAGAAGGCCTGGCGATCCACGCCCAGTTCGCCGAGCGCCATGGTGAACAGACGCCCGGCCGGGCCCACGAACGGACGCCCGCTGAGATCCTCTTCGTCGCCGGGTTGTTCACCGATGACCATCACCGATGCATCGTCCGGCCCTTCGCCGAACACCGTTTGCGTCGCCGGTTGCCACAGCTCGCAGCGGCGACAGTCGCGCGCGGCCGTGCGTAACTGCGCCAGACTTTGCGTTGCAACTTCCACGGCGGGCGCGGGCGCCGCTGGCACGCGCCGCCGCACCGGCTCGGGCGCACGCTCGGCCATCTCGCGTACGCGCACACCCGCCTCGCGGATCAACTCCGGCAACAGCGCCGCTTCGGGCAGGTTTTTCCAGTATTTCTGCGGCATTTCCTGCCGCATCATGGTGGGGTTGAGCCGCGCAGGATTGAAGATGTGCGCGTAGTACGTGCGCCACAAGGTTTCCTGCGCGTCGTCGGCCGGCACCTGCGACCGTACCGCCGCATCGCCAAACGACAACGCCTCACCATCCCAGCGCACGCTGCGGTATGGCGTGAGGATCGCCCACTGCATGCCGGCAAACCGCCGCGCGAAGAACGGCGCCACCCGATCCACGATGCAATGCTCGGGTTCGAACCAGGCCACGAAATCTTCCTCTTCTCCAGGCAACCGCCGAAAGCGCACGAATGCCTTCATCTTGTGCGTATCGCGCTGCACCGCCTTTTGCCATTGTCGAAGCCGGTGTACATCCACATCGGTGGCGCGCTCCAGCAGCGCCTTTTCGCCAGAAGCGATTCGCCACAACAACCGGTACAGCACCGCGTGCCGCTGTGGATCGCGATGACACAACACCGATGCAGCCAGCTGCATGAAGTCCGCCGACACCCGCGGCGGCGGCACGGTCAACGGCAACTCCAGCAACCCCTGCCCCACCAACAACCCACCCTGCGCCCCACCGTTCCATGCCACATCGTCCGGTTCTACTTGCGCACACCACCCGGCCCGCGCCAACGCACGCCACGCCTCGAAACTCCACGGTGGTTCGACCTCAGCGCTGAACATTACGTACACCTGACCTCAAGATTTCCGATCCGGCTGTCGCTTCGTCGCCGGCACTCTGGTTGTGTCTTGCATCTGTATTGCTGCTTTTTGCAGTTGGTATCGCTTTGTCGCTCCGGCGCAGGATCGCATCAGGCGATGGCGGTTTTGGTGACGTTTGCCAAGACACATCACCCGCGCCGCAAGGCGCCCAAGCGCTTGGAGCAGGAATTCGGCGACCGAAGTTGGGGATTCGTAGCAGCAATCAGGAACGTCCAGCTCATACCTGCGGGCGCACCCTCATCCGCCCTTCGGGCACCTTCTCCCGATGGGAGAAGGCAGGAGCATCAATCGAACAAACTTGCCTGCCGCGGTGCGGGCGCCAACTGCGCACGTAACCGCGCCGGATCGTCCAGGCGCTGGCGCGGATGATGGTCCAGCACACTCACAAACGGCAGCAGCTTCTTCATCGGCACACGCAACCGCGCAAGATCGCCCACCCGCAACCGTGCATGCCGGCGCGACAACAGCAGCCGCTCCACATTGCGGGTGCCCAGCCCCGGAACCCGCAACAACATTTCACGCGGCGCCACATTCAGATCCACCGGAAACCGCTCCGGGTTACGCAGCGCCCAGGCCAGCTTGGGGTCCACATCCAGGTCCAGCATGCCGCTGGATTGTGCAGGCGCGATTTCCTCTACCGAAAATTCGTAGAACCGCAGCAACCAATCGGCCTGATACAGCCGATGCTCGCGCTGCAACGGTGGCGCCTGCAGCGGCAGCTTGGACGATGCATCCGGGATCGGGCTGAAGGCCGAGTAATACACCCGCCGCATGCGGTAATTTCCGTACAAGTTATGGCTGGTGTCCAAAATGGCGCGGTCGTTGGCATCGTCGGCGCCAACGATCATCTGCGTGCTCTGGCCTGCCGGCGCAAAGCGCGGCGGCTTGGCCCGGCGCACCTTTTCGGCCTTGCGCTCCAGCTGGTTTTCTTCGATGCGCCAACGTAGCTCGCCCATCGCCGACCGAATGCCGCCAACGCTTTTTTCCGGCGCCAGCAGGGTCAGGCCCTGCTCGGTCGGCAACTCCACATTGATGCTTAGACGGTCCGCATAGCGGCCAGCCGCGGCCAGTAGCTCGGGCGCGGCGTCGGGAATGGTCTTGAGATGGATGTAGCCGGCAAAACGATGCACCTCGCGCAACTGCCGTGCCACTTCCACCAGCTGTTCCATGGTGTAGTCGGAGTTGCGGATGATGCCGCTGGACAGGAACAGGCCTTCGATGTAGTTGCGCTTGTAGAAGTCCAGCGTCAGCGTGACCACTTCTTCCGGCGTGAAGCGCGCGCGGCGCACATTGCTGGACACGCGATTGACGCAGTACGCGCAGTCGAAGATGCAGAAGTTGGTCAGCAATATCTTCAGCAGCGACACGCAGCGGCCATCGGGCGTGTACGAGTGGCAGATGCCCATGCCTTCGGTACTGCCGATCCCGCCGGTACCGAGCGAATTGCGCTTGTTCGCCCCACTGGAGGCGCACGAGGCATCGTATTTGGCGGCGTCGGCGAGGACGGCGAGCTTGTCGAGGATTTTCACGCGGGCAGCATGCAGCCAGGGCGTCTCAGCCTATGAGACTGCACCGCAGCAGATCGTGAATGCTTCAGAGCGCTGCGGGGCTGCGGTGATGCCTCAACGCTGCGGTGTTGTGGTCATGCCACAACACTGCGGGGCTGCAGTCATGCCTCAACGCTTCTGTGTTGTGGTCATGCCTCAACACTGCGGTGCCGCGGTGATGTCGTCAGCGCTACGCAACCGCCGAATGCCCTTATCGCTGCGGCGTCGCAGTGATGCACTCGATGCTGCGGCACGGCAGTCACGCCGTTACCGCCGTGGGCCAAAGTGCTGCCGTGAGTGCTCCAGTGCCGCCGCGGCAGCGGCACTGCCTTCACACCCCGATCAAGCGGCAATCGCGGCATCGCCGTCGAAGCGATATAGATCCATCGCCAGAAAGCCCAGATCGATCCCGGCATCAATCCGCTGCGCGCCGAGGTGGTCGCCACCGGCCGCACCCATCGCGACATAGAGCGGCAACAGGTGCTCGTCGCTGGGATGTGCGCGCTCGGCATACGGCGCCTGTCGGCGATAGTCGAGCAGCGCGGGGATGTCGTTTTCCAACAGTTTGCGCTCGGTCCATTCGATGAAGGGGCGCACATATGGCGCCTCGCGCTCAACGCTATAGCCGTGGCGAAAATCGTGCAGGTTGTGGGTGATGCTGCCCGAGCCGATCACCAGCACGCCGTCGTCGCGCAGCGGTGCCAGCGCGCGCCCCACCGCAAACTGGTGGGCAGGGCCGAGTTCGGGCTGGATCGACACCGATACCACCGGGATGTCGGCCGCCGGGTACAGCAAGCGCAGCGGCACCCACACGCCGTGATCGAAGCCGCGTTGCGAGTCCAGCTGCGGATGCAGGCCGGCCTGTTCCAGGCGGCGGGTGATCTGCTGCGCCAGCGCGGGCTCCCCGGGCGCGGGATACTCCAACTCGTACAACGGCGCAGGAAAACCGCCGAAGTCGTGAATGGTCGCCGGCCGCGCGGCAGCGCTGACCAGCGGGCGACGGCCAAGCCAGTGCGCGGTGGCGACGACGATCGCGCGCGGCCGTGGCAGCAGATGCCGCAGTTCTTCCAAACGCAGCCCGACCTGGCCAGGCTGCAACGCCGTCATCGGCGATCCATGCGAGATGTACAACGATGGCATGCGGCTCATGCGTGGCTCCTTAAATGACAGACTTCAAAATGACAGGCTTCAGCGCGCCGGCTTCAGCGCAAGCGCGCCATCGCCCAGCAGCGATTGCACGACCAGCAACACCGCCCACAGCGCCGGATATTCTCAACCGCCACCCGGGTTTGAGAAACCGAACCCGTTGGCGCCATGCACGCTGACGATGGTGCCCAACAGCAACGGCACGCCCAGCAGCGCCACCCAGCGCGCGTAAAGGCCCAACAGCAACGCCAGGCCCAGGCCGAGTTCCAGCGCCATGCTGAGGTAGGCCAGCGCGGCGGGCAGGCCAAGCGACTGGAAGTAGCCCACGGTGCCGGCCGGGGTGAACACCAACAGCTTGGTCAGACCATGCACCAGGAACAGGGCGCCCAGGCTGATACGCAGCAGCGCTGCGCCGTAGGCAGCAGTCCCAGGCGGTGCGAGGTGGGTGGACATGACGGGCACTCCGTTGAGGACCCACACAGCCTATTACTTACTAAAATCTGATAAATACATCGGATTCGAATAATTTATTGCAACCAAAGAAACAATCGGAACGGCCATGGATACCCTCGATGCGATGCGCGTGTTTACCGCGGTGGCCGAACGCAGCGGCTTCAGCGCCGCCGCCGATGCGCTGGACCGTTCCACCGCCAACGTCACCCGCCAGGTCGCCGCGCTCGAACAACGCCTGGGCACGCGCCTGCTCAACCGCACCACGCGCCGGGTCAGCCTGACCAGCGCCGGCACGGCGTACTACCAGCGTTGCCTGCAGTTGCTGGCCGATCTGGACGACCTGGAAGCCACCATCGGCGCGCAGGCGCTGGAGCCGTCCGGTGTGCTGCGAGTCAATGCGCCGGTGAGCTATGGGATCGAGCGTCTGGGCGCGCTGCTGCCCGGCTTTCGCGCACGCTACCCGCAGGTGGAGCTGGACCTGTCGCTGACCGATCGCCTGGTCGATATGGTCGAAGAAGGCTTCGATGTGGCCATCCGCATCACCCGCCAGCCGGCGCCGATGCTGATCGCGCGGCAACTGGGCAAGGTTCGGCTGCTGCCCTGCGCAGCGCCGGCCTATCTGGCGCGCGCCGGCACGCCGAAGCACCCGTCCGACCTGGCCGGCCACGAATGTCTGCTGTACCAATACTCGCCCAGCGGCGACGAGCTGCGCTTCCATGGCCCGGACGGCGATGTCGATGTACGCATCCACGGCGGGCTGCGCGCCAACAACGGCCACGTGCTCAATGCGGCCGCGCTGGCCGGCCAGGGCATCGTGATGCAGCCGGACTTCCTGGCCGATGCGCATATCGCCAGCGGCCGCCTGTTGCGCATCCTGCCCGACTACCAACTCGGCGAGATCGGCATCTTTGCGGTGTACGCCAGCCGCAGCCACCTAGCGCCGAAGGTGCGCAGCTTCATCGACTACCTGCTCGAATGCCTGGCCGAGCCGGCGGCCGGCTAAGCGCGGTTGGCAACACGCGATCAGTCATCGTCGTTGGTGTGGCAGCGCGCCTGGCACACGCCGCACCTGACGCCGCCGGCTGGCTAAAGCGGCTGACAACACGCGTCAGCAATCCTACGTTGGTGTGGGTGGCGCGCTCAGAACCGGAATATGTGAGCACAGAACGCCGGCTGCGCCTGTCCGGTGGCGGTGTAGTGGCTGTATTGGCCGCCCCAAGCGGCCGCGGCAACAGTTCGTCCCGCACGTGGTCATTCTTCCGTCGCGACTGGTGTGCGCACAATCGGCCTCCCTCATTCAGCAGGAGCGTCCATGAGCAAGATCGCCATCGTGTATTTCAGCGGCTACGGCCACACCGTCAAGCAGGCCGAAGCCGTGCATGCAGGGGCCGCCAGTGTCGGCGAGGCCACGCTGTACCGCATCGACCAGGACGGCAAACTGCCCGACGACGCCTGGGAGGCGATCGGCGCAGCCGACGCGATCATCTACGGCAGCCCCACCTACATGGGCGGGCCGGCCTGGCAGTTCAAGAGGTTTGCCGACGACAGCTCCAAGCCGTGGTTTGCGCAGGCATGGAAGGACAAGGTGGCCGCCGGCTTCACCAACTCGGCCTCGGTGAACGGCGACAAGTACGCCACCATCCAGTATTTCTGGACCTTGTCGCAGCAGCACGGGCAGGTCTGGGTCGGCACCGGTCTGCCGCCGTCCAACACCAAGGCGCACGGTCCGCAGGACATCAACTGGACCGCCGGTTGGGGCGGCGCGCTGGCAATCTCGCCCTCCGATGCCTCGCCGGACGAAGCCCCGCGCAGCGGCGATCTGGAAACCGCAAAGCTGCTCGGCAAGCGCGTCGCTGAGTTTGCCAACAAGCTCAAGGACTAAGGCCATCATCGCAGCGCCCGCGCGTTTGGGCCGGCTTGAGGCGGCTCGATACGCGCGGGCGTTGGTTTGTTTGACGGTGCGGTTGCTGCCGTGGCGCCGAGAGCAGGCGTGCAGCTTGGCCGATGTCGTTGGCATTGACTGCGTCGTGTGACCGCGCTGGCGGATCGCTGCGGCTGCGCGCACTGCACTCAGTGATACCTAAATCGCGTGGCAATGCGAGATCGTGCCGTGCGTCGACGACAGCATGATGTTCTGCAACATCGCGAGCGCAGTGTTCGGCACCAGGCCAGGCCAGGGTGCCGATGGCGGCGTCGGCAACACGTCGCGCGTGGTGGGCGATACGGCAAGCGCAACGAGACGCAGACGCTGTGTGTCGCCACAGGTCATCGAATGCTGCAGCAAACGCTGTTCACTACGCGAAGCTGCCTTGCAATCAGCGCCTTCAACAAATGGACCCTTGCTCAGCGCATCCGCCGTTAAACCCTTGGAAACTGCACGTCGCTGCAATTCCCAAGCAAAAAGGCATCTCCCCTCCACTCACCGGCCTCAAGCATTCGCGCGTGGGCCACATCGCGCTAACGCACGCCACGCCACTCTCCCCGCCTACCTCGCTGCACGGAGCTTCCCCCACCATGCAAACCCGCACACTTGGCCGTTCCGGCCCCACCGTTTCCGCACTCGGCCTTGGCTGCATGGGCATGAGCGCGTTCTATGGCGACCGCAGCGATGAGGCTGCCTCGATCGCGGTGATCCATCGCGCGCTCGACCGCGGCATCAGCCTGCTCGACACCGCCGACATGTATGGCCCGCACACCAATGAAGTGCTGGTGGGCAAGGCGATCGCATCCCGCCGGCACGAAGTGTTTCTGGCCACCAAATTCGGCATCAAGCTCGATCCCAACGACCCGTCGGTGCGCGGCATCGATGGCAGCCCGGCCTACGTGCAGTCCGCCTGCGAGGCCAGCCTGCGCCGTCTTGGCGTGGAGCACATCGATCTGTATTACCAGCATCGCGTGGATCCCAACGTGCCGATCGAAGACACCGTCGGGGCGATGGCGCGTCTGGTCGAACAGGGCAAGGTGCGCTTTCTCGGGCTGTCGGAAGCGGCCGCAGCCACCATCCGCCGCGCACATGCCGTGCACCCGATCACCGCGGTGCAGACCGAATACTCGCTGTGGTCGCGCGAGCCGGAAGACAACGGCGTGTTCGCCACCGTGCGTGAGCTCGGCATCGGCTTCGTGCCGTACTCGCCGCTGGGCCGCGGTTTTCTCACCGGCGCGTTCTCATCGCCCGACGACTTCGACGCGGACGATTACCGCCGGCATTCGCCGCGTTTTCAGGGCGACAACTTCACCCGCAATTTGCAGTTGGTGGAGCAGGTCAAGGCGATCGCCACCGACAAGGGCATCACACCCGGGCAACTGGCATTGGCCTGGGTGCTGGCGCAGGGCCAGGACCTGATCCCGATCCCCGGCACCAAGCGTGCGGCATATCTGGACGAGAACATCGCCGCGCTGGATGTGGCACTGATGCCCGACGAACTGGCGCGCATCGATGCGATTTTCCCGGCGCAGGCTGCGGCCGGCACGCGTTACCCCGAAGCGATGATGGGCGCGGTCAACCGCTGAGCCATGATCGCGAAACCGCAGCAATCGCTGCGGTTTCGCGCTGGACTGCTGAAAGCGTCTGTGCACAGCGCCGGCACGAAGAAACACAGGCGGCAGACATGCGTACCTCGCCCCGACGGCCACGTCCGGCCGAGCACGCTATGGCTGTGCCGATCGCATGCACTCACGCCATCGCACCACCGCTGCTTGCACACTCAGCGCATCATCGCTCACACCACGTCCCATGCTGTCCTTCGTGATTCCCGCGCATAACGAGGCTGCACTGATCGGCGAAACGCTGCAGTGCCTGCGTGCCTGCGCACAGGTGATGCAGCTGGACTATGAAGCGATCGTGGTGGCCGATGCCTGCGAGGACGACACCGCACGCATTGCGCGCGACAACGGCGCACAAGTGCTGGAGGTCGAGCTGCGGCATATCGCTGCGACCCGCAATGCAGGCGCGCAGGCCGCACAAGGCGAGCGCCTGCTGTTTCTGGACGCAGATACCTTGATCAACCCGCAGGTGGTCGGCGCCGCACTGGCTGCACTGGAGGCCGGCGCGGTGGGCGGCGGTGCGCAGGTGCATCTGCAGGGCGACCGGGTGTGGTTCGAACGTGCAGCGCAAGCCGCGTTCGGCTGGTTTTTCCGCGTTGCCGGCATCGCGCCCGGCTGCTTTCTGTTCTGCTCGCGCGTGGCCTTCGTCAGCGCGGGCGGCTTCGATACGCGCTACTACGCCGGCGAAGATGTGGCCTTGAGCCGTGCGCTGGCACGGTGCGGGCGCTTTGTGATCCTGCGCCAGACCGTGCACACATCAGACCGCAAGCTGCGCAGTTTTTCCAAGCGCGAGCACCTGGGCTTGCTGCTGCGTTTCCTGTGGCGCGGGCGCCGCATGCTGCAGACCCGCGACGCGCTGGGTTTTTGGTATCAGCGACGGCGCTGAACCGAGCGTGTCCACAACGCGCCAGGATGCATAGGCGCCTGCCCTCAAATCGGGACGTGGCACCGCATGCCACTTACACTGCGGTCCTTGTTCCTGTTTCCGAGTTGCGCCGCATGGCTTCTTTGCACCGCCCTGTCCTGATCGCTGCCATGGCTGCTGCGGCATTGACCACTGCAGCCTGTCACCGCGATGGCGCGGCGCCAGCGGCCGACACCCGCACCACGCCCGCCCCCAGCACGCCCAAGCTCGGTGATTTCGGCTTCGATATGGCAGGCATGGATCGCAGCGTGGCGCCGGGCAACGATTTCTTCAGCTACGCCAGCGGCAACTGGGTCAAGACCACGCAGATTCCCGACGACCGCTCCAGCTTGAACAGCTTCGTCAGCATCGCCATCGACACCGAGCGCCACAGCCGCGACATCATCGAAGGCGCTGCCGCCAACGACCGCGTCACCGGTGAGGACAAGCAGATCGGCGACTATTACGCCGCCTATATGGACGAAGCCAGCATCGAGACCAAGGGCGTGCGGCCGGTGCAGCCGGAGCTCGACGCCATCGCGCAGCTGGAAGACAAGCAGGCGCTGGCACGCACCCTCGGTGGGCAGCTACGCGCCGATGTGGACCTGCTCAACTCGACGAATTTCTACACCGACCGTCTGTTCGGCCTGTGGGTCTCGCAGGATCTGCACAACCCCGGCCGCTACGCGCCGTACCTGGTGCAAGGCGGCCTGGGCATGCCCGAGCGCAGTTTCTACCTGGACGGCGGGCGCATGGCGCGGCTGCGCGATGCCTACCGCGCCCACATCGTCAAGCTGCTGGAACTGGCCAGCATCGACGATGCCCCGGCCAAGGCCGAGCGCATCCTGGCCCTGGAAGTCGCAATCGCGCGCGTGCACGCCACGCCCGAGCAGACCAACAACGTGCAGGCGGGCGCAAATGCCTGGAAACAGGCCGATTTCGCGCGGAACGCTCCCGGCCTGGACTGGCCGCTGTTCTTCGATGCCGCCGGTCTGAAGGCGCAGCAGGACTTCATTGTGTGGCAGCCGCAGGCCGTGCGCGGCTTGTCGGCGTTGGTGCAGTCCGAGCCGCTGCAGACCTGGAAGGACTATCTGCGTTTTCGTGCGCTGGATCGTGCATCGCCGTATCTGTCCAAGGCGTTTGCCGATGAGCAGTTTGCGTTCTACGGCACCACCCTGGAAGACACGCCGCAACAACGCCAACGCTGGAAGCGTGGGATCGATGCCACCAATGCCGCATTGGGCGAAGCGGTCGGCAAGCGCTACGTGCAAAAGTACGTCAGTGCGCAAACCAAGACCCGCGTCGAAGAGATGGTCAAGAACCTGATCGCTGCATTCGGTAAGCGCATCGATGCGCTGGAGTGGATGACGCCGGAGACCAAACAGCACGCCAAGGCCAAGATCGCCGGATTGACCGTGGCGGTGGGCTACCCGGACAGCTGGCGCGACTACAGCGCGCTCGACGTGCGTCGCGACGATGCGCTGGGCAACGTGGAACGCGCCGGCCTGTTCGAGTATCGCCGCAACATCGCCAAGCTGGGCAAGGCGGTCGATCATCGCGAGTGGTACATGCTGCCGCAGGAGGTCAACGCGCTGAATGTGCCGCTGGAAAATCGCCTGCTCTTCCCGGCCGCGATTCTGCAACCGCCGTTCTTCGACCCGGCCGCCGACGATGCGGTGAACTACGGCGCGATCGGCGCGGTGATCGGGCATGAGATCAGCCACAGCTTCGACAACACGGGCGCACTGTTCGACGAACACGGCGAGCTGCACAACTGGTGGACGCCGCAGGATCTGAAGAAATTCGAGACCGCCGGCAATGCGCTGGCCGCGCAATTCGGCGCGTACAAGCCGTTTGACGATCTGGCGGTCAACGGCAAGCTGACGCTAGGCGAAAACATCGCCGACGTCGCCGGCCTGGCCACCGCGTACGATGCCTACCAGTTGTCGCTGCAGGGCAAGCAGCCGCAGACTATCGATGGCTTCAGCCCGGATCAGCGCTTCTTCCTCGGCTTTGCGCAAGCCTGGCGTGGCAAGTACCGCGACGCTGCACTGCGTAATGCGGTGCTCACCGATGTACACGCGCCCGGACGCTTCCGCGCGCAGACCGTGCGCAATCTGGACGCCTGGTACCCGGCCTTTGATGTGACGCAGGATCAACAGCTGTATCTGGCGCCCGAGCAGCGGGTCAAGATCTGGTAAGTGCCGGCGTTGGTCGTGAAGCGGCGATGTAACCGCGACTGTAGGCGTGCCTGCCATCATCGGACGGTCATGCTGCTCACTCGTCCATCGCTCGCAGCGGGGTCAGTGCAGTAGGTTGCAGTGTCGGCCTGATGTCGGCCAGACATGTCTGGCGTTGTCGCTCCACGCGCGCTGTTGCCTAACCCAAACGTATCTCTCGTGGGGAGAGGGTCTTCGCTGCCGATTGCTCTTTACTGGCGTTGTCGCCCCACGCGCGCTGTTGCCTCACCCAAACGCATCTCTCGGGGGAGAGGGTCTTGGCTGCCGATTGCTCTTTACATGCAGCTCAATCACCGCGAGAGAGGACGTTGCAGGCCGCTCGCTCGGGCACGCCGCAGGTTAAATCGCTGCGTGAGACAAACTTGGTGCCGGATGCGCAGGCACACCGCAGGTCATTCACTGCAGGATTGATCGGTTATTGCAGCCTTGCGAGAAGACGCCGCAGACAAGCCCCTCTCCCACCGGGAGAGGGGTTGGGGTGAGGGTCGGTAGTCGCGGCGATGTAACCGCACACGCAGCACCATGCAGCACCAAACCAGCACGCAAGCCACACACAACTCCCACCTGCCAAACCGCTACTCAGGCCACTGCAGCAACGTCGCCGGTTCCAACTGCATGCGCCGGCAGGCACGGGCCGATAAGCCGTCGCGCAACGCGGTGCGGAACAACGGCGACAGGCTACGCAGCAGGCGGGCAGATGCGCGTGCCTGTGCGCGCTGGGTGGTGGTGCGGCCCAGCATGTCGCTGGCCCAGACCGGCAATAACGCAGTGCCGGCACCGAGGAACACGCCCCGCGACAGCCCTGCCGCAGGCACCGGCAGCTGGATGCTGGTGAGGATGTCGAGCACCTCGCGCGAGCGTGCGTCCATGCGCAGCTCGCTGCGCACCGAAGCAAAATACGCCTCCACCTCGGCCTCGCTGGCGGGCACGTCGGTGGCGCCCAGGGCTTCGGCCACGCGTCGCGCTTCGTCGTAATAGCGGTCGGCAATGGCACTCGGCACATCACGGCAATAGCGCCGGCAGCCCTGCAGAAATCCGTAGGCTTCGGTGACATGCACCCAGGTCAGCAGCGCAGGGTCGTTGGCTTCGTACGGCACGCCGTCGGCGGTGTGGCCGCGGATATGCGAATGGATACGGCGCACGCGCGCGATCAGCTGCTCGGCTTCGGCCTGCGGCGCGTAGGTCGTGCCGGCAACGAAGTTGGTGGTGCGCCGCAGCCGACCGACCAGATCGGCGCGGAAGTTGGAGTGGTCGTAGACCCCGGCCAGCGCGCGCGGATGCAACAGTTGCAGCATCAATGCGCATAACCCGCCAGACAACATGCCGGGAAATTCGGAGTGCACGCGCCAGGTGACGCTGTCGGGCCCGAAGATGCCGGGATCGCCGAGCGGCTGGTCGTATTCGATGGTGCTCTGGCCACGCGGAAACGCGCCCAGCACCCAGCGGCGGATCTGTTCGGCGGCGGGAGCAGTGAGGGTACGCAGGACGGCTGACATGCCGCCATGATACGGATGCGCCTGCATGATCACGTCAGTGCGCGGCTACCCTGCCACAGCTGCCTCATCCACCGGTCAGCCACAGCCACGCGCCGTCGTTTTTGTTTAGCCGGCTGCGTGGGCGCAGCGCCCGCGCTTGGAGCGACCATCACCTAATAGCGCAGTCGTCAGGTGGTGCAGTGCCGATGACGAGCACCGGCCGCGCCCACCCCGAGGCGGCGCCGTCGTTTTGATAGCCGCGCTCGCCCCCCCCGCCGACGCGTCCCAATCCCCAGCCTGCAAATCCCCAGCCTGCCCAAGCCAATCACGCGCGGGATCGCCGCATTAGCAAGTGTGCAGTGCAACAAGAGTGGCGATGCAACGCGCGCGCGATGCCATGGCACTGCAGACAAACCGCCTGAATTCAGCGTTTTGTGCGCAAGTGCGCAACTTTGCGCGGCCGCAGGTTCGCCGCAGGCATTGCCATGCACAGCGAAAGTGCTAGAACTAGAGCCGTCCGACCTTGTCATGCAGCGCAAGGCGCGTCGGTCGCTCCAGGGCACCGGCAACCGCCGGTGCAGCAAGTCGTTCGTACCAGTCATCCGTTAGGAGCTTGTCATGATCGCTTTGTTTCAGGGTTTAGGCCTGCTATTGCAGGACAACGCACTCCATCGACGCTCCTTCGACGAGCAGGTCGTCTACTGGCGCGACAAGACCGACACGCAGCTCGACGAAGAGCTCGATCTGCTCAAGGTGGCCAAGAAACAATGGGTGATCGCCTCGATCATCGGCTGGCAGGCGATTTCGCTGGTGTTGCTGGGCGTGATCACGCATCAGCTGTGGCAGAACGACTACCACCTGACCTTCAGCCGCGTGGTGATCATCTTTACCTCGTGGGCGTCGATCCTGTTCATCATGTGGTACATCGCCGATCTGTTCGATCACAGCGCCGGTTTCGAACGCTGGTTGCGCGCCTTCAACAGCCGCGCGCGGGTGGCGCCGGATGCAGACTCGGTCGAGTGCGTTGCCGACGCGCTGGACATGACGCGTCGCTACCCGGAAGTGCTGCACTACAAGCAGGAAGTGACCTCCAAGCGCGAACTGCGCCACGAGGACATCGTCAACATGCGTGAGATGGGCCGCCTGCGTCGCTACACCGAATTGCTGCGCGACCTGGACCGCTTCGATGGCGCGCCACGGTTGGTCGTCAACGCCTAAGCGACCAGCGCACCGCTGCAGCGATGGATGTCGCTGCAGCACGTCGTAAGTAGACGGTGACTACTCCAAACAAGAACGGCCGGTGCGCAGTGCACCGGCCGTTTTTTATGTCATTGGATCGCGGCGAATGTTCCAGTGCGATCTGCTTGCAACGCCATCGTAGGCGGGAACCCCGCTACGATCAAGCTCCATCTGCACGGTCTGCTGGGCGCAGCGGTCTCCAACCCGCATCCGCTGACACGCCAACTCAAGCCCGCGCCACCGCCTGTTCCACCGACGGGGTGCGCCAGCCGCTGCGGACGCCCCAGATGTAGAACACCACACCGACTGCGGCGACCACCGCCAGGTCGCTACCGTAGCTGAGGTAGCCATGGCCGCCGAAATCGCTGCTGCCGGCCCAGGACAGCAGCGCAATGATCGGCAGGTAGCAGATCATCCAGGCCGCGCCCTTGAGATTGCGGCGCAGATCCGGCCAGCCCTGCTTGGCCTGGTAGTAGCAGTACACCGGCAGCGCCACGACCATCAGCAGGATGATCTCGCCGGTCAGCGGCCAGCGCGCCCAGTACAGCAGCTCGGTCGCCATCACGAACGCGACGCCGGCCAGCACCGGCAAAGCAGCGATGCGCAGCGGGCGATGCAGTTCCGGCGCGTGGCGACGCAGCGCCATCGCACTGATCGGCCCGGTGAGATAGGAAATGATCGTCGCCACCGAGATCACCGCCGCCAGCGTGCCCCAGCCGCGGAAGAAGAACAGGAACACGAACGACACCGCCAGGTTGAAGAACATCGCCATGCGTGGCACGCCCCACACCGGGTGCAGCTTGCCAAGCGCGGCCGGCATGGTGCCGTTCTTTTCCATGCCGTACACCATGCGCGCGGTGGTGGCGGTGTAGGTGATGCCGGTGCCGCTGGGGCTGACGAACGCATCGATGTACAGCAGCATCGCCAGCCAATGCAGGTTGACGATGATGGCCAGCTCGGCGAACGGCGAGCGGAAATCGATACCGTGCCAGCCGGCCTTGGCCAGCAGATCCGGCGGCACCGCGCCGATATAGGCCACCTGCAGGATCACGTAGACCACCGTGGCCAGCGCGATCGAACCGAGCACCGCGAACGGAATGCTGCGGCCCGGATTACGTGCCTCGCCGGCCAGATTCACCGGGCTCTGGAAGCCGTTGAAGCTGAAGACGATGCCTGCGGTGGCTACCGCAGTGAGCACTGCCGCCAGGTCGATCACGTGGGCATCGCCATGGATGCCGACGCTGAAGTTTTCGCTGTGGAAGCCGCTGGCGATCAAGGCCACGCCGGTCGCCGCCGGCACCACCAGCTTGAACACGGTGATCAAGGTGTTGGAGCGCGCAAACAGCTTGACGCTCCAGAAATTGAGGAAGAAATACACCAGCACCAGCACCGCCGAAATCAGCAGCCCGGGCACCGACAACTCGCCAGCTCCGCCAGGTGCCTGCACATACAGACCCTGCGCCCAGGCCCACGGCCAGGAGGCCATGTACTGCACCGAGGCTTCGGCTTCGACCGGGATGACCGAAACGATCGCGATCCAGTTCGCCCAGCCGGCGATGAAGCCCACCAACGAGCCGTGCGAGTAATGGCTGTAACGCACCATGCCGCCGGATTCGGGGAACATCGCGCCCAGTTCGGCGTAGGACAGCGCGATGGTGGTGATGATCGCCGCACCCAGAATCCAGGCCCAGACGGCGCCCGGACCGGCCAGCCCAGCCGCGCGCCAGGCGCCGAACAACCAGCCGGAACCAATGATCGAGCCCAGCCCGGTGAGCATGAGCGCAAAAGGGCCGACGTCGCGGCGCAACGAATGTTCGGACATGAAAAGCCTGGCAGTGAGGGCGCCGCAAACCGGCAACAAGCCGACAATGATCGCAGAAGCGGCCGCTTGTCGTCAGTGCGTATTCAGGCTCTACGCGACACAGCGATGCGACGGCGCGCGCATCCGTGCGCCCTTCGCAGCTGTTGCTTGCACTACGCAACACTGCCGCGCTGCCACGTGCTGCGGCTTACCCGTGGCACTCGGCAGCGGGCACGTTGCGGTCCACGCAGGTGTGGGCTGCCGCCGGAAGACCGCGTAGCGCGCGGACCTGCCCGGGCAGCAGCGCAAAGCTGTCCAGCGTCTTGCGCGCACACACCGGCGCCGGTGTGCCGCCGCTGGCCGTGGCGGCGGTCGTGGCAGCCGGGCACTGCTCTTCATAGATCAGGTAATGGCACTGGCCGCTGCTGCTGGCCAGGCAATGCACATTGGTCTCGGCGTCGGTGACCAAGGTCTTGCTGAAAAGCACGTCGCGGCCATCGCTGGTGGCGCGGGTGATCGAAGTGGTGCCGTTGCGTTCGTGGCAGCCGGCCAGGGCGAGCAGGCAATACACCAGGGAGGCGATCAGGCGCATGGAAGCAATCCTTTCTTGTCGATGCGGTATGGGGGAGACGGGGGATTACATGCCGCGGAACAGGGTCATGAACGGCTGGCTGACGGTGAGCGTTTCGCTGCGCCCGCGCAGCGCCAGCCGGCCCTTGCCGGTGTCATCGCGCACTACCGAAGCCACCGCCTTCATGTTGACGATGGTGGAGCGGTGGATCTGCTTGAACACCTGCGGGTCGAGCACATCGAGCAACTCGCGCAGCGGGGTGCGCAGCAGCGCCTCAGCGCCGGCCGTCATCACCGTGGTGTATTTCTGATCGGCCTGGAAATACGCCACCTCATCCAGTGCGATCAAACGCGTCTCGCGGCCGCTGGTGGCAGTGAGCCAGGCCAGTGGTGGCGCGACGCCGGGCGTTGCTGGGCGTGCCGACAGGCGCTGCAAGAGCGCTTCCAGCAGGCTGCCGTCCGGCTGCCCGGCGGCGGCGCGTTGCTGCACGCGTTGCCAGGTGGCCTGCAGGCGTTCGCGGTTGATCGGCTTGAGCAGGTAGTCCACCGCGCCGTGTTCGAACGCATCGATGGCGTACTGATCGTAGGCGGTGACGAACACCACCTGCGTGCGCGGGCTGACCTCGCGCATCGCGCGTGCCACCTCGATGCCGGTGAGGCCGGGCATGCGGATATCCAGAAACACAACATCCGGCTGCTGAGTGGCGATGGTCTCCAGCGCGCTGGCGCCGTCTTCGCATTCACCAACCACCTGCAGTTGCGGACACACCTCGGCCAGCAGCGCGAGCAAGGATTGCCGCAGCAGCGCTTCGTCTTCGGCAATCACCGCACGTAGCGCGCTCACGCCTGCACCTGCTCGGTCGTGGCGGCGTCAGGCAGCGGCGGCGGGCGCGGCGCGGCCGGTTGCGCCGGCAAGGGCAGCGTGAGCGTGGCCGCCACGCCGCTGGGGAAATTGGACACGATGGCAAAGCTGGCGGTGCCGGCGTAGATCAGCTGCAGCCGCTCGCGCAGATTCTTCAGCCCGATGCCGGTGCCGTGGCTATGGGTGTTGAACCCCTGGCCATCGTCGGCCACGGTCAGCGTGGCCTGGTGCTCGTCCAGGCGGCGCGCCAGGATCCACACGGTACCGCCGCCGGACTTGGGTTCCAGTCCATGTTTGATGGCGTTTTCCACCAGCGTCTGCAACATCATCGACGGCACCTGCAGGGCGCGCAGCTCGTATGGCACTTCCACCTGCAGCGCCAGCCGCGTGCCCATGCGGATGCGCAGGATTTCCAGGTAGGCCTGGGTACGTTCGAGTTCTTCGCCCAATGTGGAAGTGGCATCGTCCGCGCTGGGCAGCGAGCGGCGCAGGTACTGGATCAAGTGGCCGATCATGATGTCGGCGCGCGGCGGGTCGGTGCGCGCCAATACCTGCGCGCTGGCCAGCGTGTTGTAGAGAAAGTGCGGCTCCACCTGCGCATGCAGCAGGTTCAAGCGCGCCACGGCCAGTTCCTTTTCCATCACCGATTGCTCGGCGGCGGCCTGCTCGTCGCGACGCTGCTCGCCGACCCGGCGCACCACCGCGCGATTCATCGCTTCGGCGTTCTCGAAGTTACTGCCTTCGTCCACCGCAAACAGGTCCACCCAGGCGCCGGCATCGGGCTCGCACAACACGGTGACGCTGCTGGTGCCCTGCCCCGGCGCAATCGTCACCAGCACCTGGTTGTGGGTGATGGCAAAGCGCGCAAACAGATTCCAGCGCGAAGGCTTGCGGCCTGCGTATGGGTCGAAGCGGCGGATCTTGGCACGGATCAGCAGGCTGCCCGGCGCGCATTCGACATCCTGCACGCGAGGCAGCGCACGCACCGCCTCTTCCACGACCGCAAAGCTGGCCTGCGCCTCCAGCGGCACTTCGATCTGGCGGCGCTGCCGCGTGGACAAGGTGTCGTGGTCCAACCGTCCGGCGATCAGGCGGACGCGCCGCACATGGGTAATCGCGCTCATCAATGCCAGCGTCAACAGCACCATGCAGATCAGGCCGAAGAACGCGCCGGTAGAGCCGAACAGCTGCGCCCACATGCTGCCCGCCACCACCAGCGCGGCAGCCCAGGCGAATACGATACGCACGATCAGAAAGACGCTGGCAGACACGGCAGGGACTCGTCGGAGATGGGACGGGAGCGAGCATAGCCGGCACGTGCCGCTGCGAAAGCCCTGGGCGACGAATGGCCGTCAGCGCCACCTCAAGTGCCGGGATCGCAGGACGAAACCCGACCTGGCTGGTCGGCAGGCCAAGGCCTGCGCGGTATGCTCGACACAGGCAAGCAACAGACCGCTTGCCTGGTTGCCGTAAGGCATGCGGCCTAGCACGCTGTCGTGCCAGGTCGGCGTGCGTTGCCATCGGGTGGCCCCGCTGTGTTGCTGCGGGACGCCGGCGCGTCTTACATCGCAGTCGGTCGACCACCCTCCACACCACCGCGCAGGAGTCGCATGCACCGCCGTCATTTTCTGCACAGCGCAGGCCTTGCGCTTGCGGCCGCTTCGACCGGCAGTTGGGCCGCCACCGGCAAGGCGGCCATTGCGCCGTCCACACCGCTGCCGCCGCCCGATGCATTGCCGATTCCCTTTGCTGCCACGCCCGCACTGACGCCGATGCGCGCATCGGTCGATCGCATCATCGCCATCGACGGCTGCACGCGGCCGTTCCGTGCGCAGGGTCCGCGCATCGAGGCAGAACGCATCGGGCGCAAGACGGTGGTGCACAACTACGGGCACGGCGGCAGCGGTTGGTCGTTGTCGTGGGGCGCGGCCGAACACACATTGCGACTGGTGCGCGCGGCCGATGCAAACGTGCGCGAGCTGGCAGTGATCGGCTGTGGCGCGATTGGGCTGACCACGGCGGTGGCAGCGCAACGCGCCGGCCTGCGCGTGCGCATTTATGCCCGCGAGCGGCTGCCGGACGTGCGCTCGTTCTATGCCACCGGCGTGTGGTCGCCGGATTCGCGCGTCTGCACCAGCGAGCACGCCACAGCCGATTTCAAGACGCGCTGGGAAGAGATGGCGCGGATCTCGTTTCGCCGATATCAGACCCTGCTCGGCCTGCCCGGCGAGCCGATCGAATGGCGCGATGGCTATGCCTTGTCGGATGTGCCGTTCGATCAACCGGTCACCTCGGCCGAGGCGCACGAACCAGACTACCCGCCACTGGAGCGCACGCTGCTGCACGACCTTGGCCCGCGCTCGCAAGCACTGACTGCCGGCAACCACCCGTTCCCGGTGCCGTTCGTGCGGCGCTACAGCCAGCTGACCTTCAACATCAGCGCATATGCGCGGCTGTTGCTGCAGGATTTTCTGCAGGCGGGCGGCGAGCTTTACACGCGCAGCTTCGACGATCCGCGTCAGTTTGCCGACCTGCGCGAAAAAATCGTGATCAACGCCACCGGTTACGGCGCGCGTGCACTGCTGGGCGACGACAGTGTGATTCCGGTGCGTGGCCAGACCGCACGGCTGATCCCGCAGCCGGAGGTCACCTACGGTCTGGTCTGGCGCGGCCACAATCTCAATGTGGTGCCGCGTCGCGACGGGCTGCTGGTACAGGCGCAGGGCGCCAACGACTTCAATAATGCCGATGCAACTCCCGACCGGGCCGCAACCGAAGCGGCAGTACGCACGCTGGCGCAGTTGTTTCCGACGACCTGAGCCAAGCGGGTCGTCGCGGTGCTATGCACGGCGCCTTGAACGCCTCACCCATCGCCGAGTGAGGCATTCAAGGCGATGGCCAGTGCGGCATCGCCATTGATCAGCGCGTCCCAGCGCAAGCGCACGCCCTTGCGTTTTTCTTTTCTCGACCAGCTTCAACCCGTCGGGGTCGATGATCAACGTATATGCCTGGTCGCCGATCTGTAGCTCACGACGTAACGGTTTATCCAGCGGGGTCATAGGACATCTCGTGCAGGCGTGTGAACTGCGTTGTAGCGCATCCGTCTATGCCGCATGCACACACGCCACCCACATGCATGCCATCGCCGATATGTTGCCTGCGCATGGCCTGTCGTTATCTCAGTAAGACGGCATTCGTAGTAATGCCGCGTCGCATCTGTACAGCCCGATGCAGGCGACCGCGATGCACGCACGCTCACGTAGAAACACCTGTCCGCCAGCTCTTGGCGTGCTCTAACGCGCGCCCACGTGAGCGATGCGTGCACGCACTCGTTACGGCACAGGCCGCCATCGCATCGGGATCACCGTTTCCACCAATCGCGCTAACACTCGCAAGACTAGCTTAGCGATCACGCGATATGGCCTGAGGCCAGACGCCTTGGCCGACTGGCTAATCATGTATCTGAAAACCATCGTGCTCGCGTTTGTCGAACGCGAGCAACCAAACCGCGTTACCGCCAGGCGGCGAACGCGACATTTCAAACCTCTGACCAACAACGGGAGCCACCCATGGCAATCAAGACGATCGAAGAACTTTTCATCCACGAGCTGTCGGACATCTATAGCGCCGAAAAACAACTCACCAAATCGCTACCGCGTTTGGCACGTGCTGCGACCGAGCCAAAATTGAAAGACGCGTTCGAAACCCATCTGGAAGAAACCCAGGGTCAGATCGAGCGCATTGACCAGGTGGTCGAGGTGCTGGGCATCAAGCTCAAGCGCATCAAGTGCGCGGCGATGGAAGGCCTGGTGGAAGAAAGCCGCGAGGTGATCGATGAAATCGAAGCCGGCCCCGTGCGCGACGCCGCGCTGATCGGTGGCGCACAGAAAGTGGAGCATTACGAGATCGCTTCGTACGGCACCATTGCGGCAATGGCCAAGCAACTCGGCTATAGCGATGCGCTGCCGCTGCTGCTGGCCACGCTGGAAGAAGAAAAGGCCACCGACGAAAAGCTGACCCTGCTTGCCGAACAAGGCGGCAACCAGAAAGTAGCCAGGACCAGCAAGGCGGCCTGATCGACCATGCGGGGAGGCGCTATTGGCAGGGGCGGCGCTGTGGATCAAGGAAAGCGCCGTACCGCCAGTGGAATCGGCCCGCGCTCGGTACCACGGCACGCACGCTTTTCAGCGCGCATGCCGTGGCCGGGTTCGCCACTTGGCGGCTTAGCACGGTCACGGCGCGGATCGTTCGGCGTCCATCGCTCTTCAGTTTGGCGATAGAAACTCTTTACTGGACGATTCAATCGTTTGGTCGGCGTCACTCAGCTCTTTGAGATTGACTGCAAACGTCCGTGGACCATACCCAGCTCGTTTCCAGTATCTGCACAAAGTCACTATCTACCAATGCATAGCGCGGACAGGCGAGCTTCCGCACGAAGGGTGCTTCCATGTCCTGACACAGCACCACCTCGCCACGCGAAACCTTCGACTCCGAAGGGCGGTTATACGAGTAGGGCCACCGCTGAAGCATCGATGGGCTTGTACCTCTGGATGCACTTGCATCTGCACGCGCAGCGCCTCCGCATCGACACGACTGCTAACCATTACCAGATCGCAGACCCAGCACACCCAGTCAGACGAGCACTACCGATCAGTTGTCGTCGGGTGGCGCTGTCGGCGATGCCTCGGGGTGCGGGTCGTCGGCCAGCTGCTGGGCACGCTCTTGCTCGCCCAGCTGGTTGAGCAATTCAGTCGCGGACTGATGCGCGTTACGCAGCGTCTCCATTGGCTTGGAGGTGTCGCTGCGCAAGGAGTACAACGCAAAGCCCATCACGTTGAGACGGTTACGCAATTGATGCAGCAGCTCACGCTGCCGTCCCTGCAATGCAGCGTCCGTCACTACGCGTCCTTGTCGCTCAACCGGTTGTGCAGCGTCCGCACGCTGATCCCCAACTCGCGTGCCGCCGCCTTCTTGTTGAAACGCGTACGCGCCAGGGCCGATTCGATCATGGCGTCCTCGGCCTGACGCATGGTCCAGCCGGCCGGAATCAGCAGCCCGTCTTCGTCGGCCTGCGGTACGGTCTGCTCCACATCCGGCGCAGTCAGCAGATCGCCGTCCGAGCGCAGATACAGATAGTGGATGAACGAGCGCAGCTCGCGCACGTTGCCCGGCCAGGTGTGATACGCCAGGTAGCGCAGCAGCGACTTGGTCGGCAGCTTGCGCTTGCCGTATTTGACGTTGAGTTCGTTAATCACGCGCAGCCCCAGCACCCGCGCATCGCCGCGGCGTTCGCGCAGCGCCGGCACCTGAATCGGGTACTCGTTGAGGCGGTAGAACAAATCCTCGCGCAGCACCGCGTGCTCGCGCTGCACATGCTGATGCGTGGCCGCAACCACGCGGGCATCCAGCGCAATCTCTTCGTTGCCACCAATACGCATGAAACTGCGCGATTCGATCGCCCGCAGCAGATAGACCTGCAACCGCTTGGGCATTTCGCCGATCTCATCCAGAAATAGCGTGCCATCGGCGGCCTGTTCCAGGAATCCGGCGTGACGACGGTCGGCGCCGGTGAAGCTGCCGCGCTCGTGGCCGAACAGCTGGCTGGCCAGCAACTCTTCCGGAATCGCACCGCAGTTGACCGGCACGAAGCGACCGCGACGGCCGGACACCCGGTGGATGGCACGGGCGACCAGATCCTTGCCGGTGCCGGTCTCGCCGGTCACCAGCACATTCAAATCGGTCGGCGCCACGCGCACGATGTCCTTGCGCAACAGCACGATGCTGTCGCTATTGCCAATGATGCCCAGATTGCCCTGCTGCGCCTCACGCAGGCCACCCAGCACGCGCTCCAGGCGCTCCGGCGCGAACGGCTTGGTCAAGAACTCGCTGACGCCGAACTGCTGCGCGCGGCCTTGGGTTTCATAGGCGTAATCGCCCGACACCACCACGATCTTCGGTGTGTGGTCCGGGTCCAACCGTTCGATGAGATCGAAACCGCTGCCGTCGGGCAGGCCAACGTCCACGACCAGTAGATCGGGGAAATTGCTGTCCAACCAACGGCTGGCTTCGCCAAGAGTGTGAATGCCCTTGGCACGGAAGCCGCTATCGGTGGCTAACTCCACCACCTGATCGCAGAACTCCACGTCGTCGTCGATGATGGCGCAGGAAAGACGGTCCATGAGCGCTTCTGTCCGCAATGACTAGTACATGTTCAGTTGAGAATTGTGACGGCGGCGCGAAGAGTGCGCCTGCGTATCACCACGAGATTGCACGCTGCAGTCACGACCATCGTGATCGAACGGCACCCTTCCCCCTAAGTCGAGCTCGCCGCGTCATACGCGAAGTACGCACGGCCGGGCCTGAATTTGCCAGTGCCAAGCGTCATGGTCGGGGTCGGTCGCCGCGCCGGGCATGCCGAAACGCCAAACAGTGCAAGGTTTGCCAGCATGGTTGCCGCGCATTCTTGGAGTGCGCAGCCGGGCTGAACTCAATAGATCAGTTCGCTTGTGCTGTTGCATCGCAACCGGTGGTGTGGCCGGAAGTGACGTGACCTGATGCCGACAGCTGTATTAAACCAGTCGGCCAGTGAACGTAGTGGCCTGAGACGTGATCCACTGCGGCGCGTGCCGTGTGGAGACGGCGTGCAGGCCATCCTCACAGCAACGTACTTTCAACGCGCAAACATTGCTCCCTGACCTAGCCGAGCGAGGTGTCTCATGCATGCAGTGTCGGTACATCGCCACGCCGATGTGCAAAACGAATTGACGTATTGGCGGGACCAGCATCGGCGTGGCCAGCTTGGCTATCACTCCTTCGATGGCATCCCCGAAAGCACTGTGCGCGCCGTCTGCGATGCCTACAACGCGCAGCCGGAGCTGACCGAACATCAGGCGATCAAGGCAGTGCGCGACGCACTGTGTCTGACCCCGGGTTCGACCAATGCGGCCCTTGCCGACTGGCTGGCACCACGCTGCCTGCGGCATTTACGCAGCGCGTAGTCGGCGCGCCGTTGCAGGCAAGCCTACGGCAGGCACGCGGATAACGGGCGCGGCAACGCGGTACTGCCACCTTGCAGTTGCGCTCGCTACGCCGGATCACCCTTTAGTGCCGTATGCGCACACGCTTGCGGTCCGCAGCATGACGAGGCGCAACGCGATAGCGCAGCGCTTTCCCGAGATGCTGACGTTGTACGTCAGCCCCGATCCCACGATCACGATCACCAATGACCATCATCTTTGCCACGCCAGTGTCGCCGTGAACGTACCCACGCTCGTCCGGCACTAGGGAGATCCCTGTGGAAGCGCTGTTGTTGTCCCGCATCCAGTTCGCCTTCGTCATTTCGTTCCATGTGTTGTTCCCCGCCTTCACCATTGGCCTTGCGAATCTGCTGGGCTTTCTGGAATGGCGTTGGCTACGCACGCACGACGAGGGCTGGAAGCGGCTGTACTTTTTCTGGTTGCGCATCTTCGCCGTCTCCTTCGGCATGGGCGTGGTCAGCGGCATCGTGATGGCGTTCCAGTTCGGCGCCAACTGGCCGGAGCTCAGCCGCATTGCCGGCAGCGTGATCGGGCCGCTGCTGAGCTATGAAGTGCTCACCGCGTTTTTTCTGGAAGCGAGCTTTCTTGGCGTGATGCTGTTCGGCTGGGGTCGCGTGTCGGAGAAGCTGCACTTCTTTGCGACCTGCATGGTGGCGATCGGTACGCTGGTGTCCACCTTCTGGATCCTGTCGTCCAACAGCTGGCTGCATACGCCGCAGGGCTACGCGATGGTCAACGGCATCGTGCATCCGGTGAGCTGGATGCAGATCATCTTCAACCCATCGTTTCCGTATCGGCTTGCGCATATGGCGCTGGGCTCGTTCATCACCACCTGCTTCGTGGTGGGCGGTGTGGCGGCGTATTACTTGCGCAAGGGCGTGCATCTGACCGAGGCGGCGCGCATGTTGCGGCTGTCGGTGGCGTTTGCGGCCATCGTGCTGCCTATCCAGGTGATGGTCGGCGACCAGCACGGCCTCAACACGCTCGAACATCAGCCGCTCAAGGTGGCGGCGATGGAAGCGCACTGGCATAACGAAAAAGCCGGCGCAGGCGTGCCGTTGGTGGTGTTTGCGATGCCCAATGCCGAGGCCGAGCGCAACGACTATGAAGTCGCTATTCCGCGTCTGGGCAGCCTGATCCTGACCCACAGCACCGATGGCGAGATCACCCCGCTGACCTCGGTGCCACGCGATCAGCGGCCACCGGTGGCGCCGGTGTTCTTTGCGTTTCGCATCATGGTCGGCCTGGGCATGGCGATGCTGTTGCTGTCGTGGATTTCCGCCATTGCCTGGTGGCGCGGCCGGCTGCATGCAAAAGCGCTGATCCTGGCCTGGAACGTGATGCTTCCGGCCGGCTTCATCGCCCTGGTCGCCGGCTGGTTCGTCACCGAGATCGGGCGACAGCCGTGGGTGGTGTATGGACTGCTGCGCACCGCCGACGCGGTGGGCCCGCAATCGACCGCCACCGTGGCGGTGTCGCTGCTGGTGTACGTGCTGGGCTACGCGTTCGTGTTCGGTTTCGGCATCTTCTATCTGACCAAGCTGGTCCGCGCCGGCCCGCACCCCAGTCACGACGGCCCGGACGTGGCCGGTGGCGAACACACCCCAGCACGTCCGTTGTCGGCAGCAGACACCGCGTTGGAGCAGGAGAACGCACCGTGGAACTGAGTTATTGGTTACCGGTGGCGTGGTTTGGCGTCATCGGCTTTGGCGTGCTGATGTACGTGGTGCTCGATGGCTTTGTGCTGGGGTTGGGCATGTTGGCGCCGTTCGCACGCGACGAGCAGGAAGTAGATCTGATGATGAACACTGCCGCGCCGATCTGGGACGGCAACGAGACCTGGCTGGTGCTCGGTGGCGCAGGCTTGTTCGCGGCATTTCCAGCCGCGTACGCGGTGATCCTGTCCGGGCTGTATCTGCCGGTGCTATTGATGGTGATGGCGCTGGTGTTCCGCGGTGTGGCCTTCGAGTTCCGCTTCAAGGCGCAGCGCTCGCGGCGGCTGTGGACGCTGTCGTTCATCGCGGGCTCGATCCTCACTGCATTCGCGCAAGGCATCATTCTGGGCGCGCTGGTGGAAGGCATGGCGTTGGAGAATGGGCGCTATATCGGCGGGGTATTCGGCTGGTTCAGCCCCTTCACCATGCTCACCGGTGCGGCCTTGGTGTTCGGCTATGCGCTGCTCGGCAGCACCTGGCTGATCCTCAAGACCGAGGGGCGCACGCATACCCTGGCGCGTCAGCTGACCAAGCCGCTGGTCGGTGTGGTGGTGACTTTTTTGGTGCTGGTCAGCGCGTGGCTGCCGTTCCTGAGTTCGCACGTGATGGCGCGCTGGTTTGCGGATGGCAACTTCTGGTGGTTGTCGCCCATTCCGGTAGTGACCGCGGCAGTGGCACTGGCGCTGTGGCGCAGCAGCGACAGCTCACGCAGCGATGCCTCGCCGTTCTTGCTGACGCTGGCGATCTTCGTGCTGGGCTTTATCGGGCTGGTGCTGGGCATGTGGCCGTATCTGGTACCGCCGAGCTACACCATCTGGCAGGCGGCCGCGCCACCGTCGTCGCAGATCTTTCCGATGGTTGGCCTGGTCGTGCTGTTGCCGCTGGTGTTGGGGTATACGGTGTGGTCGTATCGCGTGTTCCGCGGCAAGATCGCCGCCGATGTGGGCTATCACCATTGAGCCTGCTCCAGCGCTGCGCGGCGTGGAGTGCGGGCATGACATCGCAACGCGGCAGATAGCACAACGTCAGCATTTGCGGGCGCTGTGCTATCGAATTGCGAGAAGATCTCAGCGCTTTTCCGATCCGTCCGGTCGTTCGTAATCGTGCTCCGGGTCGGCCTTGTTCACGTCACGGTCCTCGTCGGGCATGTCGTGCACTTTCCAGTCCGCATCTTCGTTGCGCCTTTCCTGCGGCGTAAATGGCTTGCTCTGATCGGCGTCAGGGCCCCATGGTTTTTTCGGTTCGGTCCCCATCTGCATCTCCTGCGTCACGGTGTGATGTCACGCTAGGCAAAGGCACATTGCAGTGCGGTGAACGACGCTGTGTGATGGCGTGAAGTGCTCTCTAGCGGGTCCGTCTAGTGTCTGCGCAGCGGGCTTGCCACCACCATCATCCGCCGGTTTGCGAATGTGGCGCCTCGACTGGTTTGGATTGTGGCGAGTCCTTCTGGCGCAGCCAGATCGTCAAGACCACCAGTGAAAACACCGCTAGAAATTCGCTTTGCCAGTTTTGCATCGACTCGAACCAGAACCCGGCATCGGTGAAATGGTCGAGCATGCTGATCGGTGACAGGCCCTTCTGTGCACGTTCCAGCAGCTCCAGCCGCCAGCTGCCGATCAGATGCAACACAAAACTCATCAGGACCAGGATGCCAAACGTGATCGCCAGCGAATGCTGGTACAGGCGCAGCCACAGCCCACCGGCACGTACCGGCCACGGCGCAGAGCCTGGCTTGATCGACGTGTGCTCTTCATCGGGGTCGAGAGGGCGCGATTCCGCGGACCCCACCTGACGCAACTTGACCGTCAGCAACACGTACATGCCCATCTGCAAAAATTCGCTTTCCCAATTCTCGAACAACGCAGACATGAAGTGCGGGCTGTGCAGATAGGCAGCCAGCTGCAGCGTCGGCAATCCATGCTCGCGTAGCTCCGTGTTGTAGGCGTGGAGCCCGGCATAGATCTGGCAGCCGATGAAAAACAAGGTCAGCGCAAGCAGACACAACGACAGCCCGTTACGGCGCAAAAACATGGTGGATCTCCTGACAATGCGCTCAGTATCGAATGCAGTGAGCAAGAACACATGAAGTTCGCAACGACGCGCACGCCGATCAACGCAATACCGTAACCGAACAGACAGCTGCGCCACCCACGCGTGGGTCGCCAGCACACGCGCTGCCGACATCGCCTAGTCCTGATGTTTACGTTTGCATGCCCACACTGGCTTTCAGCGCAGCACTCACGCGTTGCACGTCAGCGAATCCACCGTCAGGAGACGATCATGCCCGTACCCAATTACCCGCGCCCGCCATTCAAGCCCCAGCAGCAAAGCTTCCCGGGCCGCACCGAAAAGATGAACCCGCGCCCGGACCACGGCGAAGACAGTTACGTCGGCCATGGGCAGCTGAAGGGCAAGCGTGCATTGATCACAGGTGGCGACAGCGGCATCGGTGCGGCCGTTGCGATCGCCTATGCACGTGAAGGCGCCGATGTGGCCATCGCATTTCTGCCCGACGAGCAGGAAGATGCAGACAAGATCGGAGCACTGATCGAGAAAGCCGGCGTCAAGGCGCTGTTGGTGGGATGCGACATCAGCGACCCTAGCCAGGCAGCCGCATTAATCGACAAGGTCAACAGCACCTTCGGCGGTCTGGATATCCTGGTCAACAATGCCGGCTATCAGAAATATTTCCAAAACTTCGAAGACATTACGTTGGACGAGTGGCGCAAGACCTTCGACACCAACGTACACGCGGTCTTCAACCTGGTGCAGCTGTCTGTGCCCTTGATGAAAGATGGTGGTTCCATCATCAACACTGCATCGGTGCAATCGAAGAAGCCGACCCCCAACATCCTGCCTTACGCGGCCACCAAGGGTGCCTTGGCCAATCTCACCATCGGCCTAGCCGGCGTGCTTGCCGAGAAGAAGATTCGCGTCAACGCAGTGCTGCCCGGCCCGATCTGGACGCCATTCATTCCCGCCGGCATGGACGAAGAATCTGTGCAGAATTTCGGAGCGCAGACACCGATGGGACGTCCTGGGCAGCCGGTGGAACTGGCCTCGGCCTACGTCATGCTCGCAGCCGACACAGCCAGCTACACCTCGGGCACGCTACTGACGATCTCCGGCGGCGCTGTCACGCTTTAACGCGCGCGTGATGTGATCGCGCCCGCGTCACCCGTAGGGGATGCGGGTTTGTTCGACCGAGATAGGGTTGCCGCTGGCTTCGAATCATGCCGGCACCTGCGCGACAGCATGAGAAGCACATTGTTCGGCTTACCGATTCAATCCAATGCAAGACCGCACTGCTTCAGTTGCGCCAGGTGACCACAAGGCGCAGTCGCTCACTATGCTTCAGTCAAAAAGACAGGCAGCTTTGGCTGCCTGTCTTATCTACGCTGCGCGATGATCACCTTGGAGTTCAATACTCGCGTCCGACGGTCACTTGACCCACAAACCACCCGCCTATGACCCTGGTCGAACGTCACGATGTTGCTGGCTCTAGATCGGCTAATAGAGTGTCACGGACTTCTGCCAGATGGGCGTGGAAGATACTTTCAGAATCGGTTGTACGAGTGGTACATGCCTCACTGAGTGGCGATCACGTCCACCTGGCGGCGGCGCAGCCGTTTCCTAGCTACTCTGCAGTACTGCTAGCTGATCTCAGTGCGGCTGGGTCTGCTTCGCGCTGAGTGCCTTGGCATGGTCCAAATGCTCGGCGATGGTTTCACGCGTGCGCTGCAGCTCCTTGCCCAGATCGCTGGATCCCGGCTCGCTGCTCAATTGTTTGTCCAGCAGTTCCAGTGCCTGCGCGTGGCTGCGCACAGCGGTTTGCAGATACTGGGTTTCGAATGCCTGCCCGTGCAACGCTTGCAGCTGGTCGCGTGCGCTCTTCGAACGCGCGGATGCGGCCTGCCCCAGCGGACCGCTGCGGTCTGGTGCGAAACGGCTGAGGTCGGTCAGTGCAGCGCTATGCGCTTCATCCATCTTGCGTGCGAAATCCAGCAGTTCGCCTTCGACGCCCTTGACCACGGCCAGCTGCGCTAGCGTGCGCTCCTGCTCGTTGAAGATGGCCAACGCGCCCAGCGCCTGCTGGCGGTCGCGTGCATCACCAACACTGGCACGCAGCGGGTCGCCGTGCGGCGGCGTGGTCCCGATGGCAGATTGCGCGGTTTGGCGATCCTCCCGTGCGCCCTGCTCGAGTTGCGTGTCTGCTGCGAGGCCCTGACTACGCTGCCAAGCTTTATATGCCACATAACCCACAGCGCCGGCCGTCACCATCTTGAAAAGTCCCATGCCTGTCTCCTGAGTGATCGCACGTGGCGATCATGAATTGTCGGGGTTGCATCACCACAGTTGCGTTGCAACGCAGTGCTGCGCGTGAAATCAGCCTGCGAGCGCGCGGGTTATCCAGACGTGACATGCGCATCAACGCGATGTCGTCGAGCAAGCGCGTGCACACCGTGCGCACGCACCGTGCTGACTGGCTTAACGACCGGATGCAAACACTGCTCTGCGTTGCCGCGCCCCGTCGGCCTTCAGGAGATCCACATGCTTGCCCTCAACTACCACGGCTCACGCGATGTGCGGGTCGAAACCGTACCGGATCCGGTTTTGGTCGAACGCGATGATTTGATCTTGCGCGTCACCGCCACGGCAATCTGCGGCTCGGATCTGCATCTGTACCGCGGCAAGATTCCGGACCTGCGCCATGGCGATATTCTCGGCCACGAGTTCATGGGCATCGTTGAAGAGGTCGGCCCGGACGTTACCGCAGTCACGCCAGGCGACCGCGTAGTGATTCCGTTCGTGGTGGCGTGTGGGCGCTGCTTCCACTGCATGCTGCAAGAATTTTCTGCGTGCGAAACTACCAATACCGGCAAGGGCGCCGCGCTGAATCACAAGGACATGCGCCCGCCTGCGGCCTTGTTTGGTTTCAGCCACCTCTACGGCGGCTTGTCTGGCGGGCAGGCCGAATTTGTCCGCGTGCCCAAGGCCAACGTCGGGCCGCTGGTGGTGCCGGATGCGCTGCATGATGAGCAGGTGTTGTTCCTGTCCGACATCTTGCCCACCGGGTATCAGGCTGTCGTCGATGCGGGCGTCAAGCAGGGCTCCACGGTGGCGATCTTCGGCGCCGGCCCGGTGGGCCTGATGGCTGCGGCGTGCTGCCGCATGCTGGGCGCAGAACGCATCTTCATGGTCGACCGGCATGCGTACCGTCTGGACTTTGCATCCAAGGCCTACGGCGTGATCCCGATCAACTTCGACGAGATCGACGACCCGGCAGATGTGATCGTGTCGCAGACCGACGGCCGTGGCGTGGATGCCAGCATCGAGGCGGTGGGCTTTGAGGCCGAAGGCAGCGCAATCGAAACCGCGCTCACCAACCTCAAGCTGGAAGGCAGCAGCGGCGTGGCGATCCGCCAATGCATCGCGGCTACGCGGCGCTGCGGCGTGGTCAGCGTGCCCGGCGTGTATGCCGGATTCATTCACGCTTTTATGCTGGGCGATGCCTTCGACAAGGGGCTGAGCTTCAAGATGGGCCAGACGCACGTGCAAAAACACATGCCGTACCTGCTGGAGCGTATCGGCAACGGTGAGCTCAAGCCCAATGCCATCATTTCGCACCGCATGCCTTTGGCCGATGCAGCGCAGGGCTACGCGTTGTTCGACAAGAAGCAGGACGACTGCCGCAAGGTGGTCCTGACGCCGTAAGCGTCGCATCCAACTACATGAACCAGGAAGGCCCGGTCAGTGACCGGACCTTCCTGGTTGTGATCGCCGCCAGCGTTTATCACTCCTCGGCAGCTGAGTGGTCGTAATCGCCGCGCTCAGTCCAGCGGTTTGGCCGGCACGAACGGCGATACCGGGTCGCTGGCCGGGAAGGTTTCTTCCACCGCCTCGTCCTGCAGCGCGTCCTGCTTCTGCTTGGCGCTGTGGTCCTGGTCGTGACCTGCGGGCTGGTCGTGCGCGGATGGAGGCTGCTTGGATGTGTTCATGGCAGTGCTCCTGATGCGTGCTACGGACACCACCACGCTACGGCGCGCCATCAATGGCAGGGGTGAAACCCGTCTTCGCACCGGCGTGACAAAGGCAACGCGGCGCGGGCCTATTCTTCAGGCCAGTTGCTCAGCGACCGTGACGACCAAGGTCAGCACAGCGAGTCACCTGCATCGATCAAGCGGCGCGTCCAGGCGCCAATGCCGCCCGTCATCTCGGTGCATCCGCGCTTTGCCGAGTCGCCGGCGTGCGTTGCTGCCGGCGGGCAACTCGCCGAGACGCGCCGCTCAGCCCGCACGTCGCTTGGTGCGCGGTCATAGCGGGCCCTGCGGGCGCCGGTTCACATCCGGCCGCTTGCAGGGTGTATGGTGCAACTGCGGCCGGAGCCCGGTGTCGCCTTCACTTCAATCTGGCCTTTTCCATCAAGAATCTCTGCGAACGCTGCGATGCCGTCTGTTGCCGGCTCACCGTCATGGTCGATCCAACCGACCGTATCCCCGAGCATCTGACCAGCGTGACACCGCAAGGCTGGCACGTGATGGCGCGCGATGAGGAAGGTTGGTGCGTGGCGATCGATTCCGCGCGCATGTGCTGCTCGATCTATGAAACGCGCCCGGCGATCTGTCGGCGTTTTGTCATGTCCGGCCCGTACTGCCGCGACGTGCGTGCCACCTACGACGATCAGCGCCGGCGGGGCATCCCCTTGACGCTCTACAACGCATGAGGATTCGCGATGAATAACTCCCGCCGCCAGTCGATGACCGTGAGCAACCAACCGGGCAAGCCGCGTTTGTCCGAACAGCGTCTGGCTGCCGACCTGGAAGCGTTTCAGCAATCCGGTGGCGCGATTGAGCGCCTGGGCGACACGCCGCTGCGCCGTGAGAAGAAGCGCGGCGCGCCAGACAACGCCGTGGTCACACCGGCCAAGGCGCCCGCCGACGCGGAGTAAGCCTCACCCGCCAAGCGCACGGCATTGCGCTTGCGTTTGCCTTTGACGCCGCGCATTCGCTGCGGATGTCGCACCACATGCAGACCCGCGAATCATTGAGTCAGTGAATCGACCTCGCCTTGTCTAGCGCCCGGCTGCCGTATGCACGCGACCGCTCCACAGCGAACACGCTACGCGTCCTCGGCGTCGCCAACAATGCGTGTCCTACGCAGAAAGCAGCGCACTCGGCCGGCGCCACCGTCATCACGCCAGCGCCGTCTTCGCGCACCCGTTGGCCACGTCGGCGCCCTTGCCTGCAGCGGCTTGCTGCCGCCGTGTCGCCAGATAGCGACGCCATTGCGCACCCAGCGCTGCACACACTTCATCTGCCGCCAGCGCCCCATGCACGCAAGCCAGATTGAGCTCACGGTGCCAATGAATGCCGGATTGGCCGCCCGGCCAGGGCGTCATGCGATACGCCGCCGGCAGCATCACGCCCGGCAATGACGTGCCACATAGCATCTGCCCATCGTGCGGGCCACCGACCAGATGCACACGCACGCCTTCGACTGTTTCGCTCACACCTTAGCTCCTCAACGAGGTGCCGGATCACCGCATCCGGCACGGGGTTGGGGGCGCCGCTGCATTGGCGGGCAACGCAGGCGCGTCGCATCTCCACTGCCCAGCGCATTGCGATAGCGCCCCGACCGACACTGCGTGACCGGCGAAGATCACGAACGTGCCATCGATGTGCAAACCGTAAAAATGCGCACAGCAGGCGTGCGTGAAAACGACAGAAAGATGAGGTGAGCACGCGGATCCTCACGCATGCGACGGTGGCACAACGTGCACGGTGCAGTGGCGGCAGCCGCACGCCAGCACCAGACCGCGAGAGGCAGTTACAGCAGCTGCGCGCGATCGATTGCGCCGAGCCCTTGTGCCAGTGAGGCCATTTCGTTGGCCAGATTGATCATGTTGCCGCCGGCCTGCGCCGCCACGCCCATGATGCGTTGATAGGCGTCCCAGAAGTCCGGTCCACTGCCATAGGCGTCGTGGAACCCTTGCAGCTCCAAGACCAGCAGATCGGACACTTGCATGTCGGAGTGGTCCATTGCGTTCCTCGTTGGGGTGTTCCCCGGCCGGCAGCTTATACCCGTTCACCTTACAAAACAGAAGTAATTCGGCGACGGTGCGCGACAACCTGAATTGGTTAGAGAGACGGGTACAGAGGCAGCTGGAACGGTGTGTCTATCGCGCCCAGGCTCGCCCAACGGCACGGTTTTTATGCTGCGTAGAGCAATGCACAGCTCAACTGCACGGTCGTGCTTGTCAGTGGGCGATCACCGGCACACGGTCGTCAGAGACGCACATGGCAGGTGATCTGGCGCTGCCCGACCTGCATTGGTATCGATGCGGAAAACTTCCAATCAGAGCGACTACACCACGGCGCGAGCAGTCGTGAGGTGGGTGCGGCTGGTGTGCTCAGAACCGCAGTGTACGAAGGGCACATGCGCATCGAGCACCGGCCGCGCACACCTGGCGATGAGCACCTTGGTTTTGTTAGCAGCGCGCAGTGTCAGGTGCGCTCAATCGCACGCATAGCAGCTACCGCATGGATGCATCGTCCGCGGCTTGATGCATCGCCTCCATCGCCAACCCAACGCGCGAGTGCTCGCTGACGGCACTGGCGCCGGTGCATACATCGGCCGGCGCCACACCGCTTTTTTCCTTCTGCACTTACCCCGCTCTGCGCGGCAGCTGCGCCAGCAGCTTGTCCAGCGTGATCGGATAGTCGCGCACGCGGATACCGGTGGCGTTGTAGATCGCATTGGCCAGCGCCGGCGCCACGCCGGTCAAGCCCAACTCGCCCACGCCCTTGGCCTTCAATGGCGACATGGTGGGGTCCACCTCGTCGATGAAATGCGCCTCCAGATGCGGAATATCCGCATGCACCGGCACTTCGTAGCCGGCCAGGTCGTGATTGACGAACAGGCCCAGCCGCGTATCCACCGCCATTTCTTCCATCAACGCCGCGCCCACGCCCATCACCATGCCGCCGATCACCTGGCTGCGCGCGGTCTTGGGATTGAGGATGCGTCCGGCCGCGCAGACCGCCAGCAGCCGGCGTACGCGGATTTCGCCGGTGTCGGCATCCACCGCCACCTGCGCAAAGTGCGCGCCGAAGGTCTGCTGCGCGTACTGCTGCTTGAGCGTGCCGTATTCCATGGCGTCCTCGGCCACCAGCTCGCCATGCTCGGCGGCCTGCGCCAGCGGGATGGCGCGGCCGCCCACATGCACCATGCAATCGGCAAACCGGGCCTGGTCTGCGGCAATGCCCAGGCGCTGCACCACTGTCTCGCGCAGCTGCATGCAGGCGGCATAGACGCCAGCAGTGACCGAGGCAGCGCCCTGCTGCCCGCCCGAACCGGGCGTTTCCGGAAAGCTCGAATCGCCCAGCCGCACCACCACCTGCTGCAGCGGCACGCCGAGCAGTTCGGCCGCGGTCTGCGCCACGATGGTGTAACTGCCGGTGCCGATATCGGTCATGTCGGTTTCGATGGTCAGCGTGCCACTGCGATCCAGTCGCGCACGCGCGCCTGCCTTGGAGATCGGCGCGCCGCGAATGGCGCTGGCCATGCCCATGCCGATCAGCCACCGGCCATCGCGCACGCTGGCGGGGGTGGGATTGCGTTGCGACCAGCCGAAGCGTTGCGCGCCGCTGCGCATGCAGGCCACGAACGGCCGCGTGGAGAACGGGCGCTGCGGCTGTTCCGGGTCCACCTGGGTGTCGTTGACGATGCGCAGCTGCACCGGATCCATGCCCACGCGCTCGGCCAGTTCATCCATCGCCACTTCCAGCGCCATCATCCCCGGCGCCTCGCCGGGTGCGCGCATGGCGTTGCCTTCGGCCAGATCCAGCACCGCCAGCCGAACCGCAGTCATCCGGTTGGCACCGGCATACAGCGCGCGGGTGGACAAGGTGGCCGGCTCGCTGCGACCGCCGCGCAGATTGCCCGACCAGCTCTCATGCCCGATCGCGGTCAGCCGGCCGTCGGCGGTGGCGCCCAGGCGCAGGCGTTGGATGGTGGCGGGCCGGTGGATGGTGCTGTTGAACATCAGCGGACGCTGCAGGGCCAGCTTGACCGGCCGTGCAGTGATACGCGCGGCCAGCGCGGCCAGCACCAGATCCGCCTGCGCCGTGCCCTTGCCGCCGAAGCCACCGCCAATGAACGGCGACAGCAGCCGGATGCGCTCCTTCGGCACGCCCAGTACCTTGCCCAGATCGCGCGTGCCCCAGTTCATCTGCTGGATGGCGGTGTGGCAGATCAGCTGCTCGCCTTCCCAGCGCGCGATGGTGGCGTGCGGTTCCAGCATCGCGTGTGCCTGGTCGGGGGTGCGGTAGGTGGCATCCACGGTGAACGGCGCGGCGGCATAGGCGGCGGCGAAATCGCCTTGTGCGGTCTGTGGCGGCCCACCGAACGGGGCCTGCGGCGCCACCGGGGCGCTGGCCTGCTGGGCGGCCAGGTCGTACTGCCCGCGCTCGCGCGCGTAACGCACCCGCACCAGCGCCGCACCCGCACGGGCCTGCTCGAAGGTGTCGGCCACCACCACGGCCACCGCCTGGTGGTAGTGGTCCACCTGCGGCGCTGCCAGAAACCGCTGCACGTAGAACTCGCCGGTGCCCAATGTGGGCACGTTCTGGTAGGTGAGCACGGCGATCACCCCGGCCGCCGCCCGTGCGGCGGCGGTGTCCATCTCGGTGATACGGCCCTTGCCGATCGCCGCGCCGACGATGTAGCCGTACGCCATCTGCCCGGGCTGGTCGTGCCATTCATAGGCGTAGCGGGCCTGCCCGGTCACCTTGAGCGGCCCGTCCACGCGGTCGACCGGCTGGCCCAGCACCTTGAGTTGGTCGCTGGGGTTGGGTCCTGCGGGAGTGTCGAACTTCATGCGGATGCTCCTGAGGGGTGCGGGCGGCCTGCGCCGCAGCGGCAGGTCTGCGATGGCGCCAGATCCGGCGATGGCGAGTGCCTGGACGCGATGGCTAGTGCCTGACGCGCGACGCCAGCCTTGCATGGCGGGCGCCGGCTGCTCTGCTGTGGTTGTAGCAAACCCGCGCGCCGCGCGATGCCATGTAGGCGGCATGCGGTCATGAATATCGTTCATGAATCGGCGCAAGCGCAGGCGCCGCAACCGTCTCACCTGATGCTGCCGGCTCGACCGATTGCAGCGGGCGTCTGCGCTGACGACGCTCCGGCCAGTCACCTGCCGCCACAGCCCGACTCCCGAATACCACCCTGACCGCAGTTCTGCCCAACCATGAACGTCACCAGCCACCGCAGCGCACGCCCGGTGCCGCCGGCCGACCCGCTGTCATTCCCGTGTAAAATGCGCGGTCTTTGACCGGAACAATGGCGAAAGCTGCTCCACGGGCGCCCCTCTCGGGCCCGGCGTTCATTCGCCTGCTCGCACGCCTCAGCGATGTCCGCGTCGCCCAGTCCAACCATGCGCTGGCCGACCGGCTGAGCCAGTGGATCGACTGGACACGCGCAGTGGCCGTGTCCAAGGCGCTGGATGGCAAGCTGCCCGACATCGACGACCTGCCCGAACCGCGTCCGCTCGATGCCGACGCCTGCGCTCGCGTGCGCGCTGGCCTGGCGACCAGCAGCGTGGCCGATCTGGATGCGCTGGTCGCGCGGTTGCGCAGCGAAGCGCGCGCTACGACGGACACGGAGGCAGCGCCGCCGGTGCCCGACTACGCGCCGTTCCGGCAGCACTACCTGGCGATGCAGCGTGCCATGCGCACCGCCACCGGCGATCTGCGTGGGCGGCTGCGCGACCTGCTGGCGCTGGTGTCCAGCGACATGGCACGGCTGGCCGAAGTGGATGCGGTGATGGAGCTGACCTTGAGCCCGCGCGAGCAGACCTTGTTGAACACCGTGCCGGGCCTGCTGGGCACGCATTTCGACCGCCTGCGCGAGGCCGCGTACGCGCACAGCGCGCCAACCGATCAGGAGATCGCGCCGCGCGCGGTGTCCGATGGCTGGCTGGATGTATTTCGTAAAGACATGCAGAGCGTGTTGCTCGCCGAACTGGATGTTCGTTTTCACCCGATCGAAGGCCTGCTTGCAGCGCTTCGTACCCGCTAACTGGGACGTCATGTTCAAAAATTTTGTACACGTGTGTGTGTTTCTTGTCGGCCTGTTGGCGGTTTGTTGGGTCGGGTTCGGCTATCTGGGTAACAACCCGTTGGGCGCCTGCGTCGCGGCGCTGATCGGCGCGTGTTATCTCGCCGGTGCGCTGGAGCTGTATCGCTATCGTCAGGCCAGCGCCACGCTGGATACCGCAGTGACCGGGCTCACCGCCGCGCCGTCGGCGCTGGACGCGTGGCTGGAGCAGCTGCACCCGAGCCTGCGCAATGCGGTGCGTCTGCGCATCCAGGGTGCGCGTGTGGCGTTGCCGGCGCCGGTGCTGACGTCGTATCTGGTCGGTCTGCTGGTGTTGCTGGGCATGCTCGGTACCCTGCTCGGCATGATGGCCACGCTCAAGGGCACCGGGTTTGCGCTGCAAAGCGCCACCGACCTGCAGGCCATTCGCGGGTCGCTGGCGGCACCGGTGGAAGGCCTGGCATTCGCCTTCGGCACCTCCATCGCCGGTGTTGCCACCTCGGCCATGCTGGGTCTGTTGTCGGCGCTGTGCCGCCGCGAGCGGCTGCAGGCCGTGCAGCGACTGGATCTGAAGATCGCGTCCGAATTGCATCCGCATTCGGACGCGCACCAGCGCGGTGAAGTGTTCAAGCTGCAGCAGCAACAAAGCGCGTTGATGCCGGCATTGATCGATCGCCTGCAGGCATTGATGGGCAGCATCGAGCAGCAGAGCATTGCCGCCGACGAACGTCTGGCCGCACAGCAGGCCGAGTTCCATGCCAGAACCGAAGCCGCCTACACGCGGCTGGCCACCTCGATGGAGCAATCGCTGCAGGCCGGCGTTGCAGACAGCGCGCGCGCGGTTGGCGCGGCGTTGCAGCCGGCGATGGAGACCACCATGGCCAGCATCGCGCGCGACACCGCCGCGCTGCACGCGCAGCTTACCCAGGCTGTGCAACAGCAGCTGGACGGCATCAGCAGCGGATTCGATCGTAGTGCCAGCAGCGCCGCGCAACAGTGGACCACCGCGCTTGCCGCGCAGGAACACGCACAGCTGGCGCTCGACACGCAGCTGCAGACCACGCTTACGCAGATCGCCCAGCACACCACTGCATTGCAGGAAGGCGTGAGCACAGCGGTGCAGCAGCAACTGCATGGCCTCGACGCCGGCTTCAAGGACAGCGCACGCACTGCGGCCGAGCACTGGCAGGCGGCACTGGCCGCGCAGGAGCGTACGCAGCAGGCGCTCGTCGAGCAGATGCAGGCCATGCTGGCACAGGTCGAGCAACGCAGCACCGCCCTGCAGGACAGCGTCGGCTCCGCCGTGCAGCAACAGTTGCGCGCACTCGATGACGGCTTTGCGCGCAGCACCGCCGCCAATGCCGACACCTGGGCGTCGGTGCTTGCCGAACAACAACGCACCACCCAGTCGCTCGGCACGCAGTTGCAGGCTACGCTGGAACAGCTTGCCGAGCAGACCACCACCTTGCAGCACGGCGTGCAGCAGGCGGTGCAGCAGCAGCTGGACGGGTTGACCAGCGGCTTTGAGACCAGCACCGCCGCCACGGCAGCCACCTGGATCGCTGCGGTGGCCGAACAGCAGCGCGCCAATCACACGCTCACGCACGACTTGCAGAACGCACTGACGCAGTTCGCCAGCACCTTCGATGCGCGTTCGACCGCGCTGGTGGATGCGGTGTCCAAGCGCATGGAGCAGTCCAGCAGCGAGACCGCCACTGCCTGGAGCGACGCGCTGGCACAACAGCAAGACGCCAGCGCCGCGTTGGCCACCCAGCACCAGAACGCGCTGGCCGCCGCAACCGCCAGCTTCGATACGCATGCCGCAGACCTGGTCGGCACCTTGCAGCACTCGCACACCGAGCTGCAGGCCGCGCTGGAAGCGCGCGATGCGCAGCGTCTTGCAGTGTGGAGCGAGCGCTTCACCGCGATGAGCGCCACCTTGGCCACGCAGTGGGAACAGACCGGCGAGCGCGTCACCCAGCAACAGCAGGCCATCTGCGACACCCTGGCCAGCACCGCCAGCGAACTGTCCACGCAGGCGCAGGCGCAAACCAGCGCCACGATTGCCGAGGTCTCGCGCCTGATGCAGATCGCCTCCGAAGCGCCCAAGGCCGCGGCCGATGTGGTGGCCGAGCTGCGCCAGAACCTGTCGGAAAGCATGGTGCGCGACACCGCCATGCTGGAAGAACGCAGCCGCCTGTTGGCCACGCTGGACACCTTGCTCAATGCGGTCAATCACGCCTCCACCGAACAACGCGAAGCCGTCGATGCGCTGGTCACCACCTCGGCCGATCTGCTGCAGCGCGTGGGTAGCCAACTCACCGAACAGATCGGCAGCGAAACCGGCAAGCTCGGTGCGGTGGCCGCGCACGTCAGCGGCAGCGCGGTGGAAGTGGCCAGCCTGGGCGAAGCCTTCGGCATGGCGGTGCAGTTGTTCAGCAGCTCCACCGGCGAGCTCAACGAACGTCTGCAACATGTGGCCACCGCACTGGATGCTTCGTTGGCGCGCAGCGACGACCAGCTGGCGTATTACGTGGCGCAGGCGCGTGAGGTGGTCGACCTCAGCATGCTGTCGCAGAAGCAGATCATCGAAGAACTGCGCCAGCTTGAGGGCCGCCGCAGCGATGCCGGCGCAACGGAGCCGGCATGAGCGACGAGATCGAAAGCGACGGCGAATCGGGCACTCCGATCTGGGCCGCATTCGGCGACCTGATGTCGGTGCTGCTGGGCGCGTTCGTGCTGATCCTGGTCGGGGTGATCGGCGTGCAGCTGCAGTTGTCCAGCCGTCTCGATCAGGAGGTCAAACAGCGCCAGGCCGAAGCGCAGCGCCGCAAGACCCTGGAACAGGCGCTGGCCGCACCGCTGGCTGCCGGCCGCGTCACGCTGGTCGATGGCCGCATCGGCATTCGCGGCAACGTGCTGTTTGCGTTCAACTCCGATCAACTGCAGCCGGAAGGACGCGAAGTGTTGAAGTCGCTTGCGGCGCCATTGGCGCAGTACCTGAGCACGCGCGAGGAACTGCTGATGGTCAGCGGCTTTACCGACGACCGCCCGGTACTGGGCGGCAATCGCCGCTATGCCGACAACTGGGAATTGTCCGCGCAACGCGCGCTCACCGTGACCCGTGCACTGATCGCCGAAGGCGTGCCGGCCGCATCGGTGTTCGCTGCGGCGTTCGGCGCGCAGCAACCGGTGGACTCCAACGCCGACGAGGCGCGCCGCGCCAAGAATCGCCGCGTGGAGATCGCCCCGATCGCGCGCCCGTCCGGTGCGCAGCGCGCCGCGCCCACGCAGGCCGCCGCTACACGATGAGCACGCCGGCATCCGCACGCGCGCGCCTGGAGCGGTGGCGCAGTCAGGGCACCGATCGGCTGGACCCGGTGCGCTTCCATTTGATGCAGACCCTGGCGACGCGTGCGGAAACGCAGGCCGATGCAGTGCGTGCGGTACTGGAACAAACGCTTGCCGGCCTGGTCGATGCGTATGCGGCCACCATCAAAAAAACTGCGCGCGGCACGAAGCCCAGCGTTGCGTCGCAGCCAACGCAGCGTAGCCCGCTCGGTGCCCTGACCGACCAGCTGGCAGGTCACGCCGCGTTGATGGAGGTGGACAGCAGAAAGACCGCGGCCGCCGATACGCAGCTGTTTCCGGAGCTGCCGGCGCTGGACGATTTCCGCCGCACCTGGACCACGTTGCGTACTGCCAGCCAGGTGCGTCAATCGCTGCAGGACGCCCCCAAGGATGCCGGCCCGCTCAATTCCAGCGTGCTGGTGCATCGCTGCATCACCCTGATGCGCGAACGCTCGCCCGGCTATCTGCAGCACTTCCTCGGCTATGTCGATGCGTTGTCGTGGCTGGAGCAGATGCAACACGGCGGCGTGCTGGCCGACGAAACCGCCGCACCGCTGGCCGCCGGCAAGAAGCGCAGCCGTAGTGGCACCTCGAAGCGGCGCAGCACTGGGTGATTGCGGTGCTTGCGTCATTCACTGTGCAAGGTATTTACCGACCACCACACGTCATGCGGCGCTAGCGTCAAAGCATAGTGATCGAGCCGCCGACGCTGCATCGTCTACGCGGCTGATAGAAGACCCCGATCGATCGAGAGATCGCATCGAGCTGTATCGTTAGGCCCCGGCATACCTTCCACGACGCGCAACGCAGGCGCACGTCCTGGCGACTACTGGGAGCGGGTAAAAAACTGATCGAGCCATCGTTGGGTGAGTGTGGACGGCGCGCGTGGAACCGGAGCCTGCGAGTTGCGCGAGCCACACCGGGCATCGACCGCGCACGCCTGGCGCGGAGCGCAATTGTTTCGTTAGCCGCGCCTAGCTGCCCTGCGGCGCCGGCTTGGCGGCAGCGTCGAAACGCGGCGCACGCGGGAAGTCGTCGCGTGTAAACGGCCGGTCGCGGAACAGATACCCGTAATAGAACGTACGCAATGCCTGGTGATAGGCGCGAATGCGATCCTGATAGGCCAGTTGCGCCTGCAGATCGGTGTGCGCCAAGCGCGTGAGCGCGGCCTGCATTGCCACCGGCGGCAACACACTGGCCACGCGCCGCGCGAGCGCTTCGCGGCGCAGCAAGCCCTGACGATAGGCGGCGACCTGCGGGGCGACCTGCTGATCGCCGTTTTCGTGGAAGGCGAAATACCACTTGTAGTGAAACGCATCGGTCAACGGCGGCGAATCCGCCCACTGTGGATTGCCTGCGTAGAACCGCTGCAACGTGGCCTGGCGAGGAATATCCCAGGCATGGTTCACCGCCTCGCGTTGCAGCCGCGCAATTTCGGTGCCCTGATTGACCGGCACTGCCTGATTGATCGCCACATGCGCCAAGGCCGGCGCCACCAGCGCCAGCACCACCCAACAGGTGGCCAGCGCTGTCGCATGCGCGGCCGGCCGCCAACGGATGCGACCCACCACCACCGCCAGCAGCACCCAGAACAGCAGATAGGCGCAGGTCAGCGCCAGTACTGCCAGTTGCTGCAGCAACGGCACCGCATTGAAGCTTGCAGCGATCGCGAACGGCACGCACAAACACGCCAGCACCGCCACCGCACGCACCACCACCCGGCGCACCAGCAAGGCGGTGCCCGCGCCTGGCAATGCGGCCAACATGCGCGCACGCCCGGCCTCGCGCTCGCCGGAGCGCAGATCGAACAGCAACGCAATCACGAACAGCGGCAACAGAAACACCAGTACAAAGGCGTAATCGAAACGCCCGGCCAGCGCCAGCTCGGGGTTATAGCTGTCGCCATCGTAGATCTGCGCTTCCAGACCCAGCGCGCGTATCCGCAAGATGTACGGCGACACATCGCGCATACCCACTGCGGCGAAGGCCAATGGCGATGGCGTGTCCCAGGTCGGGTGGAAACTGTAGTACGCCGCGCTGCCGGCATCGTTGGAGCGCGCGACATACGCTTCCACTGCCGCGCTGTCTTCCTGTTGCAGCGGTTCGATGCGTGCGATGTTGGCGCGTTGCGCATCGATGACGTGCTGCCCGGAGAGCAGGCTGCATACCGTCAGCAGGGTGAGCAGCAGCAATCCGGCCACGGCCGCGCGCGCGCGTAGCAACAACAGCGCTTCGTATTTCCACAGCACCATCAGCGTGCCACTCCCACGCGCCGTCCGGCGGCCAGCAATATGCACAAGGCAGCCAGCATCCACGCTGCAATCAGACCCAGCGGCGCAGCTGCCACGCCTACGACGTCGGCATTGGACGCCGGGGTAAAGGTAAAGACCGGAATGCGCTGCCAATGCGCCGACGCAATGCGCTTGCGTTGATCGGCACCGGCATCCTGCGCGGTGTCGTCGGCCATGCTCACCGCATCGGCCTGCAGCTGATTGAGCTGTTGTACCAGCGTGTATCGGTACCGCTCGGCCTGTGCGAGAAAGCGTTCGTGCGCGCGCAGATCCGTTTCCGCCAGGGTCATCGAGACCTCGCGCAACGCCACCGTCGGGCTCAGCAAGGCAAACGTGCGCACCAGCAGATTCTGCTGTTGCTGGATGCGTGCATCGCGCGCCGCGTAGCGTTCGAACAGGCTGGCGGTGAGCCGCTCGCCTTCCAGTGCCAGCAACCCTTTGTAATTGACCGGCAGGTCTTCCACCCGTTGTACGCCGTAACGCGCCAGCACCTGTTGTTTGAACTGCGCAAAGTGCGGGTCGTCCGGGTTGTGGCTGTCGCCGAGCGTGCGCAGGTCGCGCTGGATCGCCACATCGGTCTCCAACCGCGTGGGCAACCGGTACGCTGCACTGGCCACATCCGGCGCCACGCGTGGCACCAGCAGGGCCAGCCACACCCACAGCGCCAGCGACACCAGCAGCGCATCGCGGCCGCGCCGGCACAGCATCGACACCGCCAACACCAGGCCACACCACACCAGCAGATACACGCCATAGGCCAGCACCAGCAGCGCGACCAGCACCGCCTGGCCCGGCAGCAACGCGATCGGTATCAGGCCGACCAAGGCCGGCAACAGACAGACGCCGGCCACGGCGGCCAGCGCGAGATATTTGCCACCGAGCAGTTGCCGGCGCGTGGCGCCCTGCAGCAGCAACACGCGCAGCGTGCCGGTCTCCTGTTCGCGAGCCACCGCGCCATACCCCAGAAACACCAGCATCAACGGTGCCAGCACCTGCAGTACGAAGGCCGGTGTCAGTTGACCGAAGCGCACCAGCAGCGAGCTCTGACGCACATCGCCAAAGTTGGCGGTGTTCTGACGATGGCCTTCGAGAAACATGCTGTTGCCGGTGAAGGCATCCACGCCCGAATCGAACGCGGCCAGGGCCGGCAACGGGCGATAGATGAAATGACCGTAGTGCACCACCCGATGTGGGTGACGGTCCGGCTGCGCGTCGAAGGCCTGCTGCGCAGCCTGTTGCTGACGCGCACGGAATTCGGTGACCTCACGCTGGTGATGCGCGGCGGTCAAAGCCGCCACCAAGGTCAGCAGCATCAGCAACACCACGCCGATGGCGGCGGAGCGATTGCGGGCCATGAAACGCAGCTCTTCGCGCGCGACCAACCACACAGGGCTCATGCATGCACGCTCATGCAGCGCGTTCCTGCGGCCGTGCAAAGCGTGCGTGCAAGGTGCGCACATCGAAGCCGCTGTCGCCGGCGCCGAGGTCTTCGACGATGCGGCCGTCTTCGAGAAATCCAATCCGGTCGGCCACGTCCACCGCACCCAGCAGATCGTGCGTGACCATCAGCACCGCGCCACCTCGCTCGCGCACGCCGCTGACCAGATGGTTGAAGTCGGCAATGGCGCGCGGGTCCAGACCGGAGGTCGGCTCATCCAGCAACAGCACCGGCACCTGCCGCAGCGTGGCCACGGCAATGGCCACCTTCTGGCGCATGCCCTTGGAAAATCCGGCAAGGCGCTGGCTCCAGGCTTCGCGCTGCAAGCCTGCGGCCGCGAACGCCTGGCCGATGTCGGCCTGGCTGCAGCGCTGCCCTGCGAGCGCAAGCAAGTAGTCGGCATTTTCCAGCGCGCTCAGATGCTCATAGAGCGCGACGTTTTCCGGCAGATACGCCAGCCGCGCGCGTGCCTTGCCAGGCGCGGCGACCGGGTCGATGCCGTCTACCCGCACGCTGCCGGAGACGGGTTTGACGAAGCCCAGCAGTGCCGACAGGGTGGAGGATTTGCCGGCGCCGTTGCCGCCGAGCAGCGCGTACACGCTGCCGGGCGCGATGTGCAGATTCAGCCCTTTCACCACCGCGCGCCCGGCATAGGCGACGTGCAGATCGTGGATGGAAATCGCGGCGTTTGGCTGCAGGTTTGGGAGCATGGCATGGGGTGGGCGAGCAAAGTGATACGTTATCACATAGCTCGGATTGCTTGAGTTTGTAGTTGCTGGACTGCGTTGACGCGCATGTCGGCAACCTTGATTTGAGGATGGTTCGGCGTCACACGTAACAAGCGTTGCATGAGTGGGCTTATTGCAGCATTGGGGCTTTGCGATAGCGCCGCTCAAAGCGCTTATCTGCGAGCGATTGTCTGCTGGCCGGCGGCCTCTTACCCCAGACCTTCTCCCAGTGCAGAGGGAGCTTGGCTGCGATTACTTCGAGGCAATCTGGTGTGCGTGCGTGCTCGCAAAGTGAGTCGGATGTGCCGTCCGTGAGACTCCAACTGCAGTGCCGCTGCCTTGAGGGCGCCGACATACTTGTTACAATATTACGCAAACAGCACCACGCTGCGCTCGCATTTCCAGGCATCGTCATAGCCGCCGTGCAACGCGCTTGGTCAAGGCCGACACGCTTGATCAGGACAGCCGCTGTCCATCGCGCCCAATGTCTTTGCGCAGACCGCTACACCCGTCTCGCGCGTCATCACTGCAGCCTCTACCTACGGAATCACGACGCCCCACATGAGCCCCGATCCACGTACGACCGCTGTGCATCCTCCTTTGTTCGACGCACTGGCATCGCAACCGAACACGTGCCCTACGGTCAGTCGCGCTACGCGCCGCATCAACGCTGCCTCCGCCACCGTCCTGCTCGCAGCGCTATTCAGTGCCGCACAGCTCGGCGCGCAGCCCATCGATACCACCGCGCTGCTACCGCCGGTGCGCGCGTGGCAGGGTGCAAGCGAAGCATTCATTGCCGGGCCAGGCGATCCGTGGCGCACCCCGGTGGAACGCAGCGATTTTGCGAGCACGCCCAGCTATGCGCAGACGCGTGAATGGCTGGAGCGCCTGGTCGCCGCCTCGTCGGTGTTGACGCTGGAAGTGTTCGGCAAAACGGGCGAAGGGCGCGAGTTGCTGCTGGTCCGTGCGCACAAGGGCAAGCCCGGGAAGCCGGTGGTGTTGGCGCAGGCCGGCATCCATGGCGGCGAGATCGACGGCAAGGACGCGGGATTGATGCTGTTGCGCGATATCGCACAGCGCGGCAAGGACCACCTGCTCGACGATGTGGATTTTGTCTTCGTGCCGATCCTCAATATCGACGGGCACGAACAGCGCGGCCCGCTGATTGGTGCAGCACTGCGTGGCCCGCAACAGATGGGCTGGAACAGCACCACGCGCGGCCTCAACCTCAATCGCGACTATCTCGCGCTGGAAGCGCCGGAAACGCGTGCGATGGTGGCGCTGCTGCACGCACTCGACCCGGCGTTATATCTGGATCTGCACGTCAGCGATGGGCTGGATCATCAATATGACATCACCTTTACCTACGCCGGTTGGGGTACCTACGCGCGCTCACGTGCCACCGCCGACTGGCTGCAGCAGCGCTTCACGCCGGTGGTCAGCGACGCACTGCGCAAGCTAGGCCATTCCCCCGCCATCTACCCCAGCTTGGTCGACAAGGACAACCCGCGCTCCGGGCTGCGCCACGCGCCGGAAGGCCCGCGCTACTCCACCGGCTACGGTGACTTCGCCGGCATTCCCACTGTGCTGGTGGAAAATCACCACCTGAAGTCGTATCGGCAACGCGTGCTCGGCGATTACGTGCTGCTGGAAGCGGCGCTGCGGTTGGTCGGCCGGGATGCGCATGCCATCGCAGCAGCCAAGCAGGCAGATCGCGCGGCGCGGCCGCAGGAGCTGATGGTGGCATGGGAACGCCTGCCGCAGCCGATAGCGCAGGTACCGTTCAAGGGAGTGAGCTATACCCGTGCGCTGTCGCCGGTTTCCGGTCGCCAGGAGCTGCGCTGGGAAGGCCGCGATGAAACTTGGACGATGCCGGTGATTGGCTACCGGCAAACGCAGGCGGTGCAGTATCCACTGGCGTGGTGGATTCCACCGGGCAACGACGACGTGGTGGACCTGCTCAAGGCCCACGGCATCCGCCACGAGCGTCTGTCGCAGCCACGCACACGCGTGGTGCAGCAGATCCGCATCCTCAAGGACGCCGACACGCAACAACCGCATCCAAGCCGCGTGGAAGAAACCTTCCCGGCGGGGAGCGTTCGCGTGCCAGCCGATCAACCGATGCGCATGTTGGCCGCTGCATTGCTCGAACCGCAGAGCAGCGATTCGCTACTGGTCAGTGGGCGCTTCCGCAATGCCGGCAGTCCCGACAGCGGGTTGTATGGCACCGAGCTGGTGACTTTCACCGAAGGGCTGCTGCAACACGACGCCGCACTGCGCGCCGAATTCGACCGCAAGCTCGCCAGCGATGCCGCATTCCGCGCCGATGGCGATGCACGCCTGCAATGGATCTACGCGCGCTCGCCGTTCGCGGCGATCAGCGGCTGGCGTTATCCGGTCCGACGCGAACTGGCAGAGTAAGACAATGGGATTGGTCGTGCGTTGAACTGGCTGCGTCGTGCGCAGCGCACGCTTGCGTCTCCACGGCGTGCATGTTCTCACGACGCGGCGCGTGCGTCCGGGCCTGCGTCGCTGTGTGCAAGTTGCAGATGAGGTCAAATCATCGCCTCGACATGTCGACTGTTGAGACGGAACGTCAGTCGTAGGAAGTGAGCTTGAACGCATAAACCAGCGGCACCTGCATCAGACCCGCCACTTCGGAGGCGCTGCCCAATTTTCCATGAGACGTGAGGTAGCACATGCCCCGCGCCATCGCCCTTGCGTAAACCAAACGCATCACGCGCGACTCAGCGCGACCTCGGGCGCACCACATGCACATGCGCGGCCATCAGCTCGATCACCCAATCGATGAAGACCCGCAGTTTGGCGCTCACGTGGCGATTGGGTGCAAACGCGATCGACAAGGGCATCGGCTCCAGCTGCCAGTCTTCGAACACCGGTACCAGCTCGCCGCTGGCCACGTGTGCGGTGGCCATATACACCGGCAGCCACAACACGCCCATACCGGCCAGCCCGGCGGCGAGATAGGCATTACCGTCGTCGGCGGCAACGACATGCCGGCCGTGCACGGTCACCGCTTCGTCGCCACGTTGCATCGCGTAGGGCACGGTGGTGGTGGTACCCCAACGCATGAAACCGACGCAGCGGTGGCGGGTGTTTTCCAGCTCGGAAGGATGCGCAGGCGTGCCCAGCCGTTGCAGATAACTTGGCGCTGCATACACGCCGGTCTGCAGATCACCCACCCGCCGCGCGATCAACGACTGATCGGCGATGGTGCCGCCGCGCACCACGCAATCCACGTTCTCGCCGATCAGATCCACGCGCCGGTCGCTGACGCCCATATCCAGCTGGATATCCGGATAGCGCGCATGAAACGCCGGCACCGCCGGCATCAGGATCAAGCGCGCAAACGGGCTGGGCACATCCACACGTAAGCGTCCGCGCGGTAGCGTCGATGCATCGGACAAGCTGGTTTCGGCATCGTCCATGTCCGCCAACAGGCGTACCACGCGCTCGTAATAGGCGGCGCCGTCGGCGGTCACGTGCACCCTGCGGGTGGTGCGGTTGAGCAGCGTCACCCGCAACCGCGCTTCGAGTTGCTGCACCAGGTGCGTCACGCTGGCCCGGCTCATCTCCAGCGTGTCTGCCGCCTTGGTGAAACTGCCGGTCTCAACCACACGCGCAAACGCCTGCATCGCATCGAACCGATCCATCGCCACTCCTGCGCCAAGATTAGTTGGATTCTACAAACAGTGTTGCTCAAGGCTGCGGATTTATCGCGCGCGGCCAGGCGCTTAGGGTGGGCATCCGTTTTATTGCATTTCCAAGGAGAGTCCCATGGCTACACGTGACGTTGTTTTTCCGCAGGGCCGCCACGCGCTGTATGAGCGTCATCGGTATTCGCCCGCGGTGCGTGCCGATGGATTGATGTTCGTCGCCGGCCAGGTCGGCAGCCGCGACGACGGCTCGCCCGAGCCGGAGCTGGACGCAGAGATCGCGCGTGCGTTCGCCAATCTCGATGCCATCCTCAGCGCCGCCGGCTGCACATCGCAGGATGTAGTCGATGTCACCTGGTTCATGGTGAACCCCGAAGTCGTGTTCGACGCTGCGTGGGACCGCTGGGCCAGCTACTGGGGCCCGGCGCCCTACCCCGCCGTCACCGCCGTCGGTGTGACCTGGCTGGCCGGCTTCCGCTTCGAGATCAAGGTGGTGGTCAAGTTACCGACTGCCGGTCAGTAAGCTGATCCAACGCGCAGCATCGCGCGCTGCAGCCGGATCTGCAGCGATGGCACTCAGTCGGTGGCAGCGGCAGCACTAGCGAAAACGTATTAGTACCGCTGGTCGATTGACTGGACAACATCGCCACGCCCTGCTTGCTTGGGCGTAGCGATGTTGCTGTCGACTTGGATAACTCGATGCGGGTGCCGATGCCGTTCACCGTGTCGACAGGCGCGATCTACCGATGGTTCCGTCATGGGTCCTGGCCTGTGTCAAACACTAGGAGCTGCGGAACGTGCCGTCCGCGCTCAGCCAGCGATCTGCCACCAAACACTCTGGCGACGCAGTTCGATAGCGTAGGACTATCGTTCATTTCCATATCTTCCCAGCAACTTAACCATTTCGTCGATTTGTAAAAAACTCGCTAAAGCGATGACACAGGCGGCCGCTACCGGGGATCAGCGCACCGAGACGCGCATCACCGTTCTGCCCGCTGCGCTCCGGCGCTGCGTCCATCATCTTTTTAGCCGAGACCGCAATGAAATTGACCGTCAAACTGCTCAGCGGCGCTATCGCCCTGGCCTCGTCGACCTGCGCGTATGCGCAGCAGGATTCGATGTTTTCCTTCAGCGGCTTCGGCACGCTGGGCGTGGTGCACTCGACCGAGGATCAGGCCGACTTCACACCCGACATCCAGACCGAGCAAGGCGCTGGCGCAAGCCATTCCACCTCGGCCCGTCCGGATTCGCGGATTGCCGGTCAGGTCAATGCCAACTTCACCGAGAAGTTCACCGGCGTGTTGCAGGTGACCAGCGAGTACGCCGAGCGCGCCGACTACGCGCCGAAGGTGACGCTGGCGCACGTGAAATACCAGTTCGGCCCGCAGTTTGCCGCGCGTCTGGGCCGCATCACCGCGCCGCTGTACATGCTCTCCGAATATCAGCGTGTGGGCTATGCCACGCCGTGGGTGCGCCCACCGTATGAGGTTTACAACTATCTATTGCCGATGGACGGCATCGAAGGCGTGTACACCATCAATGCCGGCGAAAGCGTGGTCAGCGTTCAGGGTTTTTACGGCCGTATCGACTCCAAGAAAGCCGACGTGCATGCCATGCGCGGCCTGGCACTGGGTCTGGAATCGGGCGCATCAACGTTTCGTGCGGCCTACATCGTCGGCACCACCGACTTCGATACACCGTCGCTTGACCGCCTCTTCACCGCCTACCAGCGCATCAATCCGGCACTGGCCAATCGCTTAACCACCTATGACGTGGACGGCAGCTTCGCCAGCGTGGGCTACGCTTACGATCCGGGCAACTGGTTCCTGCGCACCGAAGTGATCCAGGCCGATTATTCGCCCTCGCTCAACGGCAAGACCACCTCCGGTTACCTCAGCGTCGGCGGCCGGTTCGGCACGCTGACCCCGTCGGTCACCTACGGAAGCGTCGATCGCAAGGGCCCGACCATCGCGCCTGGCCAAGACCCGGTTGGCATCATGACGCGTGCGCTGGCGCAGGCCGAAAGCGGCCGTCACAGCTTCACCGCATCGCTGCGTTGGGACGCGCGCGAGAGCATGGCGGTCAAGCTGCAGGCCAGCCATATCAACAACAACGCCGGTTCGTTCGGGTCGTTGAACAACATCCAGCCGGGCTTCCGTCCGGGCGGCAGCTACAACCTGCTGTCGGCGTCCGTCGACTTCGTGTTCTAAGAGAGCCCCCATGAAATTTTCCAAGTGTTCCGCAGGCTGCATGCTTGCGCTGTTGTCGTCGCTTGCGTTCTCGGCCAATGCCGATGTGGTGGTGGTGATGTCCGCCAAGGGTGGCCCCGACAGTCTCAGTGCGGCGCAGGTGTCGCAGATCTTTCTGGCCAAGTCCAACAGCCTGCCAGGCGGCGGCGCAGCCGTGCCGATCGATCAGGAAGAAGGCGTCGCGGTGCGCGATGAGTTCTACAAGAAGGTCGCCTCGCGCGATTCGGCGCAGCTGAAATCTTACTGGTCGCAGTTGATGTTCACCGGCAAGGCGCAGCGTCCGAAGCGTGTGAGCGGCGACGATGCAGTCAAGAAGGCGGTGACCGCCACGCCGGGCGCGATCGGTTACATCAGTGCCGCCGCCGTGGATGCCAGCGTCAAGGTCGTCCTGAAGCCGTGATCCACCTCCTGCTCGAGAGCCACATCATGCGCCGCATTCTGTCGTTACCGTTGTTCTGGAAAATCCTGATGCCGGCAGCGGTGGCAATCATTTGCCTATCGGGCTATGTCGCTTTCAGCACGCTGGTGTTTCATCGCAACAACGATCGCCTGGAAGCGATGCGCGACGTACATTTCCCGATGCTCGATGCGATGACCCGCAACGTCGCCGCGCTGGACAAGCTCATCAATGGGCTCAACGGCGCGGCCGCCGCAGGCGATGCCGACATGTTGGCGGCCACCAAACCGGTGGCTGACGACATCCACAGCTCCTATGTGAAATTGCAGAAGGCCGACCCGGCCAATGCGAAAGAACTGGCGCAGCTGGGCAAGCAGTTCGACGAGTACTACCAGCTGGCCCATGGGGTGGCGGCAGCCTTCGTGGAGCAGCGCGAACCCGATGCGCAACAGATGAGCGCCATGGCACCGGCGCTGGACAGCTACCGCACTACGCTCACCGCCATGCAGAAGCGCGCCGATGCACGTTTCCGCGGGACCGTGCAGGAAGCGGTGGATAGTTCGGTGGCGGCCAGCATCGGTGGCCTGGTGCTGGGCCTGGTCGGTGCGGTGGTATGCATCGGGTTCGGCTGGATCGTGGCACGCGCCATCACCCAGCCGCTCAATCGCGCGGTAGGCATCGCGCATGCGGTGTCGTCGGGCAAGTTGGACAACACCATTTCGATCGACCGCAACGACGAAGTCGGCCAGCTGCTGCAGGCGATGGATAGCATGCAACATCAGCTACGTCGGGTGATCCAGGCGCAGACCGAGATGGGCGACAAGCACGAAGCAGGCATCGTCAGCCACCGTATCGCCGAGCAGGAATTTCCGGGCGAGTTCGGCACCATGGTGCGCGCCAGCAACACGCTGGTGTCCAGCCATATCGCGGTGACTATGCAGATCGTGGCATTGACCGAACGTTATGCCGCCGGCGATCTGTCGCAGCAGCTGGAGCCGTTGCCTGGCGAAAAAGCGGTGATCAGCCAGTCGATCAACGATGTGCGTGCCAGCCTGTTGTCGGTCAATGGCGAGATCAAGCGCCTGGCTGCGGCCGCAGCGGCAGGCGACTTCAGCGCACGTGGCGACGAAACCGCGTTTGAGTATGACTTCCGCCAGATCGTGGTCGACCTCAATCAGCTGATGAGCACTGCGGACAAGAACCTGGGCGAGCTGTCGCAGTTGTTGCAGGCCATTGCCGGCGGCGACCTGACCATGCGCATGCACGGACACGCTGCAGGCGTGTTCGCACGCATGCGCGAAGACGCCAACACCACGGTGGACCGTCTGACCGATATCGTCGGGCGCATCCAGTATTCTTCGGCGGAGATCGATACTGCTGCGGGTGAAATCGCAGCCGGCAATCAGGATCTGTCGCGTCGTACCGAGCAGCAGGCGGCCAATCTGGAAGAAACCGCTGCATCGATGGAAGAACTCACGTCCACCGTCAAACAGAATGCCGAACACGCCCTGCAGGCCAACGCACTCGCACGCAGCGCCGCTGACGTGGCATCCAAGGGGGGCGAGGTGGTCAGTCAGGTGGTCGGCACCATGAGCGGTATCGAGGCTTCATCCAAAAAGATCGCCGAGATCATCAGCGTCATCGACGGCATTGCGTTCCAGACCAATATCCTGGCCTTGAATGCGGCGGTGGAAGCCGCGCGTGCCGGCGAGCAGGGCCGTGGGTTTGCCGTGGTGGCCTCTGAGGTGCGCACCCTGGCACAACGCTCTTCCGGCGCGGCCAAGGAGATCAAGGAATTGATCGATGCCTCGGTGGGCAAGGTCGCCGAGGGTTCGGCGCTGGTGCGCACCGCCGGCACCACCATGACCGAGATCGTGGCTAGCGTGAATCGGGTCACCGACATCATGGGGCAGATCACCGCCGCCTCCACCGAGCAGTCCACCGGCATCGAGCAGGTCAACCAGACAGTCATCCAGATGGACGAAACCACCCAGCAAAATGCCGCATTGGTGGAAGAAGCCATGGCCGCAGCACGCGCAATGGAAAAGCAGTCCGGCACGTTGACGCAGTTGGTGTCGCTGTTCCAGCTGGAGCCTGCAAGCGGACAGCACCTGGAAAGAAACGTCGCATAGCACCTCCACCGCTCGAACGGCGTGTCTCACGACACGCGCAAATACCCCTCTTTCGCACGGACTGCGGAAGGGGGGTTTTTGTGTCCGCCGGCGCGACGATGTGGTGATGCGGCGCCGTTGCCTGGCGACGCGCGCGTGCTTGGCGCATCGATGACCTTCGCAGTCTGGAAACCGATCGTGTCCACGCACCAGAGGGTACGGACGCCACCGTCGACTCTCGGCGTCCGTGGCTACCCAGACGCCAATCGCGGCGTGCTTGTCGGCCCGCGGTGTGAAGTGTGATGCCGTCGCGTCTGCATGTGTTCCAGGCATAACCGTTGGCTTATCGCCTGCGCGACGTATGCACGAAAATGTGTGATGAACATCGCACCTTCATCGAAAAAAATGGTGCAAGTGCACATTCCTCACGCCTACGTCACCAACGAGAAACATTTGCATGCGATAGCTGTTGTGCTCGCTAGAAACCGAGCCAACCTGTCCCCCGACCAGCGCACTTTCCGCTGAACGTCGATCTGCTCAATGAGCAATCGGCGGTGGCGTTGTGCGTCCGAACGATTCCTAGGAGATTCACTCCCATGCGCTTCAGGACCCTGCTTGCCGTTCTGCTACTCACCGGTTTCAGTGCCGCAGCCCAGGCACAAGTCGTCACCCTCAATAAGGGCGGTTACACGCTGCGCTACGACTGCACCAACCACACCGCGCTGCGCTACGAATACGTACTGCAAGCCGACACCGGATCGGCCGCGCGTCCATCCAGTTTCAATCTGGACACCGAGCTGCCCAGCGGTTGCGGCGGACAGACCACTGCGGCGTCGTATGCCAGCGTGCGCAGCGGCTACGACCGCGGCCATCTGGTGACCTCCAACCACATGGATTACAACGCGACCTACATCCGTCGCGCCAACCTGATGTCCAACATCGTGCCGCAGGTGTCCAGCTTCAATCAGGGCATCTGGGTGCGCGCAGAGAACGTGGCCGAGTGCTACCGCGATATCGCCAGCGTGCAGGTCTACGGCGGGGTGATCTACAGCGATACCAGCAACGACTATTTTCTGAGCAGCCACGGCATTCGCACGCCGGATTTCTTCTGGAAGACCATCATCACCGCCAACCCCGGCGGCGGCACGCGCGCCATCAGCTGGCTGATTCCCAACAGCGCCAATCTGGGTTCGCTGGACAGCTACATCGTCAGCATCGACGAGCTTGAAGATCTGTACGGTGCCAGCACCATCGGCATCACCGCACCGGCAGCCGTCAAGGCGATGCTGCCCGCCACCACCTGGCCGCAGCCGAGCAACTGCGACCTGGGCTGAGTCGCCTACGCAGGCAGCAACGGCCCAGCCCGGCGGCATCGAGCTGGGTCGTTGCAACTGGTCGCGGCTGTGCGTGTGGCAGCTTGCGTACTGAGCCGACAGATTCTTGCAAGGTTGCGCCACGCGGATGTGCGTAGTGCTGTGCAGCACTGCCATCGCTGCGGTTCCGTAGCCTCGGTTGGCGATCACCCTCCGCAGCATATTGCCGCGTGCACGCTAGTGCGCGGCGTCAAGACCATCAAACCAGTCCGCATACGGCGTGTTCTTGACCAGATGCCGAGTGAGGTCGTCGGCACCGTCGGTCCACCATACCGGGCCGCGCTCTCCCAAGGCGATCTTGGCGGCATCGACCTCGGCGCGTGCGCGCGCCAGCTGCTGCGCATCGTCGTGACGCTTGGCTGCCTTGACCGCACGACGTGCATCCATCAGCTCGGCGACCAACCTCGCGCGCACCGCTGCACTCAGCTGTGGATCGGAGGTGCGCCACAACCGGCCACGTACGATCAGGTAGCGCCCGTCGGGCGTGGTGAGCGGCGCTTTGGCCGTGCTCATGGCTGCCTTATCGGGCGCTTGCAAGCTACCGCATCACGGCACGCGCCGATCACGCCACCGGCGCAAAGCGCGGACGCATCACGCCATCCACGTCCACCTGTTGCATGAACATCGCGTACGGCCGCACCCACAGGCCGATCTCGCTGTCCAGCGGCCGATACAGCACCAGCGGCTCCAGGGTTTCACTGCTGCGCACAACGCCCAGCACCTCGTAGCGACCGCCCTTGAAGTGGCGATATTCACCCAGTGCGATTGTCGGTAATGGCGGCAACGTTTCCATGGCACTCAACAGTCTGGAAGGCTGTGCAGTGTAGGTCGGACGCTGCGTGCTTACGAGTGAGGTCGATGCGCACATGGCGGTTGCCGTATCCGCGTCCCATGCTGCACTGGGGATGCCAGCGGCGCAGCACAGACGGGCGAGAGGCCGATGGCGGCGTCTGGACCGTCGCAACAAGATGCATCCGCAACAGCGGGTGGCTACATCCGCACAGCGGTGCTTCTCATCGATCACGCCCCCGCTGCACGTGTGCACGGCGCCGTGCAGCACCACGCATCCAGACCTATTGGTCTTCGTCGCGATCGCCATCGATGCTGTCGTCGTCATCGATCTCGCTGTCCTGCGCGGGGCCATCCTGCAGCAGATCATCGTTCTTGCCGGGCGCCTTGATCCCGGCAGGCGGGCTGGGATCGTCGATCCGGACGTTATCGTTCTCTTGAGTGCGCATGCGCGTCTCCTGTAGCAGAAAGCCGTACAGACACCCTCCTCCCGCCGCCGTGACGCGCACGTGTGGCTTGCGCACGGCGGCGTGAGCGGCATGCAGCGTTATCACGTGCGCGGGCCAGCGAAGGCGCGGGCGCTCTGCACACAACGGTGGGTGGCCGCGAGATGCCGGAGGGGCACACGGCTGATGTCGATTGCGATGTGCCCACGTTGGGGCGGCTCACCGCGCTGTGGCTTTAGAGCCGCTGACAAAACGTTGCGAGCAGTCGTCAGGTGAATGTGGACGGCACGCTCAGAACCGGCGTGTACGCATGTCTATACCGCACCGAGCACCGGCAGCGCCACCTGGCGATGAGCGCAGTCGTGTCGTTAGCCGCTGTTAAATAACCGAGTCAGCCTGCAACACAGCGGTCTTGCATCCGTCCGCTGTCAGCAGCCGTAGGTACAGAACGCCCATCGGAGAACCTCCCCATGCCGAGCCTGCTCTGTGACCTGGAAGACCTGCTCGCCGCCTGGAAGGCGGAAGCGCACACCTTCGACGCCTGCAACATGCCGGCCTCCGCACTTGCCCTGCGCGACTGCCACCGCCGGCTCACCGCGCTGATGGCCGCGCATGCGCTTGCGCCACACCCATCAGACACCGCCGCGACAGCCAACGGACGAGCCAACTCGCCAGCTGCCGTGTAGTGGCACTCGCGTAGGCGCACGCGCGTCGCGGTGCACGCACTGGCCGGCGCGTGTCGCGTGGTCGTAGATGCCGCGCATCGCAGCACTGGTCGGCGTAATCCAGCACTCACGCGAGCGCACCGGGTTCGGCACACGGCGTCAGTCGTCGCCGCTGGCCCGTTCGCCCATCAATTCGCGCTCGCGCTTTTCCAGCTCTTCGGCGTAGCGCTTGCGCACGAAGCCTTCGGACAACACGCCCAGCACCCGGCGGTCGGTATCGATCACCGCCAGCTCGTCGGCCTGCGTTGCATCGAAGACCTTCATGATCGCCACGATGTCGGTGTCTGCCAGCAACGCCGCATCGCGATGTCTGGCGTAGTCGCTGACCGGCGCATCCGGTTGCACGTTGTCGGCATACAGCACCGCCAGCGGCACCACGCCGGCATAGTGCCCGGCCGCATCTTCCAGCACCACGCGCTGGGTAGAGCCCAGCGGAAAACGCCGCCGAAACTCGCCAACGCTGATGTCGTGCGCGGTGTGGTTGGCGTCCTTGCGCATCATCTTGCCGGCCGACAGATTGCGGACCCAGCCCACGTCGCGTGCGCTGCGGATGTTTTCGCCACGCAGATGCAGCCGCCAGGTCGAGAACGAATAACCAAACACCTGACGCACCACCGTATTGGCCACCAGCACCGCCGCCATCACCGCGCTGGCCAGCACAAAGTCGTGCGTGCCCTCCAGGATCAGCATCGCCATGGTCATCGGTGCACCCACGATCGCCGCCGCCAGTGCGGCCATACCGACCAATGCGGCGCTGGTCGCGTCCACCACCGCCGCGCCTACCAACAGGTTCACGGCCACTGCGAACAGGCTGCCGACCAACGAGCCCATGAACAGGGACGCGAAGAACAAGCCGCCACGGAAGCCGAAGCCCAACGAAATGCCGGAAGCAATGCACTTGAGCACCAACAGCGTGGCCAGTACCTGCAAGGTGGTGCTGCTGGTCATATCCAGGTGCAGCGCGCCGTGGCCGGAGGACAGCACCTGTGGCGAGTACATCGCCAATGGAATCAGCAGCAACCCGCCGATGACCGGGCGGCCCCACAGCGGCAGATTGAAGCGCCCCACGCTGCGTTCGATGCCGGCCACCAGACGCATCACAGCGATGCCGATCAACGCGCACACCAACCCCAGCGCAACGTAGATCGCGTAGTCGCGTGGCTGCAACTGGTACGCCACCGCCGCCGGTAACGAATACGGCGCTGCACCCAGCGCGCTGGCCATGAACGCGCCGGCCAATGCCGCAGCTGCCACCGGTGCCAACGCCGATGGCGTGTACGCGCCGATCACGATCTCGAACGCGTAGAACGCACCCGCCAGCGGCGCACCAAAGGCGCCGGCAATGGCACCCGCCGCACCGGCACCGACCAGGGTGCGCATGTCCGCGCGGCGCACCCGCAGGATGCGACCGAGCTGCGAGCCGGCGCCGGATCCCATTTGCGTATACGCCGCCTCCAACCCGACCGATGCGCCGAAGCCGTTGGACAACAAGGTCTGCACCGCAACGATCAGGTTATCGCGCATCGACATGCGCCCGCCGTGCAGCGCATTGGCTTCCACCGCATCCACCAACGGCCGCTTGCGCCGTCGCGCCATCAACGCCACCAGGCCCACCAGCAGCCCGCCCAGCGGAAGCACCAGCAATTGCGTGGGCGTGATCGAGGTTGCCGTGCTGAGCCGCGCATCCGGCCCCAACCCGTACAACCAGGCCTGCAACGCGTGCGCGATCCCGGCCTGCAGCACCATCAATGCGGCAGCGACCAATCCCACCAGCGCAGCCAGCCCGATAAACCACAGGTCGTTGGCACGTAACTGCCGGCGCAACCACTCGACGGGTCGGCGCAGCTGCGCGGCAGTGGACGACTGCGCAGGAAGGATATTGTGAGACTGTGGCTGCATGGCACCAGGGGGTCGCTGGATCGGCACGTCGCGAGTAGCGACCTCAACTATGAAAATCAGAGTGGTTAACAAAACGACTGCGGAGCCGTCGAGGGGGTGTGTTGGTTGCTCAGAATCGGCATGTATCACTCGTACACTGCGGTTCTGCGTGCGCCGTCCACACCCAGCTGACGACGACTCGCTACATTTTTGCCGCCCTTAGTGTGCATCAGCTTCGCTGACCTGACGCAATCTGGCAGCCACAGCGCCCCTGAATGCTGCGCGCTGGATGCGCGATGGCCTGTGCCACATGCGGGGTTGCTACAGTCGGCGGTGGCACCGAGTGACTGCAGTCCCTCGCCATACCCCGCAGCAGTAGCCGATACACGATAAGGAGCCTCGATGTTCAACCTGCTGCTGGTAGTGATCGCGATCGAAGGCGTTCTGTCGATCAGCTGGAACCGCATGTACTTCGGATGGGGATTGCCGGTGTTCCGGCGCCGGATTCCGGCAAGCCGTCAGGCACTGGACTGTTTTTCATTGGCGCAGGTGGAACATGCGCTCGATCAGTCGCGCTGGCCGGAACTGAGATTCCATCCGTTGTCCGAACATGTCTACGCGTTTCGCGAGACGTTTCTGGTGATCATCGGCCCGATGTACCCACCGATCATGCGCGGGCACATCGCGGTCGACCGCAGGCACCGCGAGATCACTATCACCGGCTACTGCAACTGGACCATGGCGTATATCGTGGCTGGGATTCTGGTCCCCGCAATCATTATCAAGCCAGGCGTAACGCTGATGTTCTTGGCGCTGCTCATGGTGGTTTATCTGCTGCAACGCAGACGGTTTATCGGTGTCGAAACAACCGTACAGACGCTGCTGCAGACCAACACCACTCCGCTCATCCCACGCCTCCCCGACGGGTCCAGGCGCGCATCGCCAGAATGACAGCTGCCGCGCGCCACGCGTTGCGGTGCATCACTCCACCGGGCACAGCGGCTTTTCGTCGGGCCGCAGCGTGAGCACACGCACGCCGGTGCGCGTCACCGCCACCGTGTGCTCGAACTGCGCCGACAACTTGCCATCGCGGGTGTACACCGGCCACTGGTCAGGCTGCGAACGGATCGCTGCGCGGCCCTGATTGATCATCGGCTCGATGGTGAACACCATGCCTTCGTGCAGCGTCAAACCGGTTCCTGCGTGGCCGTGATGCAGGATCTGCGGTTCTTCGTGCATCTCGCGCCCGATGCCATGCCCGCAATACTCCTTGACCACGCTATAGCCGTGGTCGCGCGCATGCCGCGCAATGGCCTGGCCGATATCGCCCAGGCGCGCACCGGGCCGTACCGCAGCGATGCCTTTCCACATCGCCTGATAGGCGGTCTGCACCAGCCGCCGCGCCGGATAGGCAACCTCGCCCACCAGATACGTCGTGCTGGAATCCGCAATAAAACCGTTCTTTTCCAGCGTGATATCCAGATTGACGATCTGCCCGCTGCGCAGCACATCGTCTGCCGACGGCACACCGTGGCAAACCACATCGTCGATCGACGCGTTGAGCACGAATTCGAACCCGTACTGCCCCTTGCTTGCAGGCCGTGCGTCGAGCGCATCCACAATCATGCGCTCGACAAAGGCATTGAGCTCCAACGTGCTGCGCCCTTCCAGCGGCAGCCGATCCAGCGCATGAAACACCTGCGCAAGCAGCTGCCCGGAGATCGCCATCAGTGCGATCTCATCCGGCGACTTGATCATGCGCGCCCTGGTTTTGCCGCGGACGGCTTCAAGGTTTGCGGCCGCACTCCCGCCGCGCGCAGCTCCTGCGCCACGATGTCCTGGAACGAGGATTCCGGATGCATCTCGCACAACATGCCGACCTTGATCCAGAAAGTGGCCTGCGCATTGATCGACCGGCTGGTGACGGTACAGGCGCGCCGCAGTTGATCGTGCAGGTCGTCATCGATATTGACGATGCCCATGGTGGCTCCCGGCTTGGAATATACGCATCGTATACGAACCGTATATTCGACGACAAGCCGCGCGATGGGATGAGCAGTCCGCGCGGCAAGGTTCGGTACGCATCGGCGGTGGCCTGAGGAAGCTCACCAGTAGAGCCCTGCATGCCGACGCAGGATCAGACCTGGGGCTGGCGCACGCGCACTTTGCCGACGCCCCACAGCAGCGCCGGCCACAGCATGAAATGCGCAACGGCAGAGAGTGTTGCAATCACCACGAACACGATGCATGGCAATACCGCGCCGAACACGAAGGTCATGCCCAGCACAAAACCGAACAGATACTCCGCGCGGCAAGCACGGGCGACCACGGCGCAAAGCAGGATCGTCATCAGCACGCCAAATGCCGCCGACGCATCGCCTTGCCGCATCACGTGCGCACAGCTGACATAGAATCCGCAGTATGAGACAGCGGCGGAGACCTCTACGCACATTTGTATGGTTGGCCATCATGGCTGCCATGCTGATGGCCGTGGCACCGGTTGTCTCACGCTTGGCGCAGGCGGCTGCCGTCGCACCTCCCATCGTCAGCGAGCTTTGCCATCACGGCGATACAGCAGTTGCCGCGATTGCCGAAGCAGCCACACCCACTGCACACGCATGGGGCGGCGCGCCAATCGGCAGCGACCACACCCGGCAACACGATGCATGCGATTACTGCGCATTGGCGGCGCGCATGCTGCCGGTGCTGCTTGCCGCATGGTTGCCGCTTGCTGCGCCCGCTCCGCCGGTGTTCGCCTCGCCCGATACGCTGCCGATCGATACCGGGCGATTCCGCTACGCGCACGCTCCACGCGGGCCGCCGGCCAGCGCTTAAACGTCCAACCGACAGGGATGGCATCGGCGGCACTCGTCGCCGTCCACGTGTCGCTGCCCCGCGCGTCCGACCACACCACCGCGGTGCCTGGCTGCCTTGTGTTGCACACGGGCTCCAGCGCAGGCGGCAGCACTCGCGTACCTGTTTCTTATTCGATACCGGCACCCGTCACGGGAGCCGCTTGCCTGGATCTGTCCATGCACACCGACTTGCCCCACCCGCACCGCCTTTCCATGGCGCTGCGCAGCGCCCTGGCCGCGCCACTGCTCTGCACTGCGTTATCTGCAATCGCACAGGACACGCCCAACACACTGTCCACCATCTTCGTCAGCCAGGACCAAGCCATACGCGACACACCTGCATCGACCGGAACGTCGCTGGGGCTGAGCCCGTTCCAGACACCAGCAAGCCTGGACGTCATCACCCGCGATCAACTCGATGCACGCGGCGACAGCAACGTCACCGACGCCATTACCCGCGCCGGTGCCATCAGTGCCATGGCGCATCCAGGCAACGGGCTGAGCGCGCTCTCCACTCGCGGCTTTACCGACAGCGCATCGGTCATGCGTCTATATGACGGCCTGCGCCAATACGGCGGCGTGGGCGTCACCTTTCCATTCGACACCTGGTCCATCGAACGCATCGAAGTCCTGCGTGGACCGGCCTCGGTGATCTATGGCGATGGCGCCATTGGCGGCGTCGTCAACATCATCCCGAAAATGCCGAGCGCCGGTGCCATTCAAAACGACATCCAGGCCACTCTCGGGACCCAGGACACCGCACGCCTGGCCTTCGGCAGCGGCGGCGGCCTGACCGATGAACTGTCCTACCGCATGGATGTCAGCGGCAATACCACCGGCGGTTGGGTAGACCGTGGCCGCGCCGCAGATGCCACTTTTTCCGGCGCACTGCGCTGGCAGATCGCCCCCACCTTGCACACCACCCTGCGTTACGCCTACGGCTATCAGACGCCGATGCGCTACTTCGGAACGCCACTGGTGGATGGACGCCAGCTACCGGCGCTGCGCCACAAGAATTACAACATCGGCGATGGCGTCATCCGCTTCCGCGACCAGTGGACCCAGCTGGACACAGTATGGACGCCCACCTCCGCACTCACGCTCAGCATGCGCCTGTACCACATCGACAGCCAGCGCGATTGGCGCAACGCCGAAGCCTATCTTTACGACACCGCCACGCGCTTGATCGACCGCTCCGACAACACGGCCATCGGTCACGACCAACAACAGACCGGGCTTACCGCCAATAGCGTCGTGCGAGGACGCGTGGGAGGGTTCGACAACACGCTTTCGTTCGGTGTCGATGCCAATGACAGCCGCTTTCAGCACACCAACAACACCTATGTCGGCAGCGCCGGTCCGGTGGACCCGTACGCACCGGTGCCCGGGCGTTTCAGCAGCGACATTCCCACCATTCCGCGGTATCGCAACAGTGCCCGGCAGTACGCGGTATTCCTGGAGAACCGGCTCGCACTGAGCACGGCCTGGTCGGTGCTGGGCGGGATGCGCTATGACCACACCACGCTCGATCGGCAGAACCTTGTCGTCGGCACGCAGGCCTTCAGTACCACGTTTTCCAACGTTGGCTGGCGTATCGGCACGGTCTACGATCTGCAGCCCGGCTTGGCGCTGTACGCGCAATACGCGCGCGCCGCAGACCCGGTCGGCGGCTTGCTGATGCTCAGCCCGGCCAACAGCCGGTTTGGGATGTCGCAAGGCCGGCAAACCGAGGTGGGCCTGAAACAGGCATTTGCGCAAGGACGCGGCGAATGGACGCTGGCCGCGTATCACATCCGCAAATCCGACTTGCTCACCCGCGACCCCATCGACCCCGATCTGCGCGTGCAGGTCGGTGCGCAAAGCACGCGCGGCATCGAAGCATCGCTCTCGCTCGCCACGCACAACGGCTGGCAACTGGATCTCAACGCAACCGCATTACGCGCCCGCTACGACGACTTCACCGAGGCCACCGGTGCTCCTGCAGTTGCGATCTCGCGGGCAGGCAACGTCCCGCCCAATGTCGCCGCACGGCTCGCCAATGCATGGCTCAGCTGGAACTTTCAGCCCGATTGGACAGCCGCCGCGGGCCTGCGTTATGTGGGCACGCGCTATGCCGATACCGCCAACGCGCTGGCACTGCCCGGCTACACCACCACCGATGTATCGCTACGCTGGCAGGTACGTCAGGACACGGCGCTGACGGCACGTATCTATAACCTGTTCGACAAGGCGTACTTCACTACCGCGTACTACACCGAAACACAGTGGCTGTACGGCCCGGATCGACGCGTCGAATTCACCGCGAACCATCGCTTCTAGGCAACCTGTCGCGCAGCATGTGGCTGTGTTCCAGCCACATGCTGTTTGCAGGTAGCGATCGACGCGCTACGTTGCTCGCTGCTTTGGATTTGCAGCTGTCGACGCATCAACCGTTGGAATCGCCCGACGACACCGCCCGCATCTGCAGACCATGCCGTGGCGCTTGTGCCAAACGCTTGCTCAAGGTCTGGCAAGCGGGCAGACCGCTGCAATCTCCCGCATGCTCATTGCCACGCCATCCTCCGGTTGCGTCACCGCAACAGTGTCTGCTGGCAGCGATTCGCCCCATTTTCGCAGTGCATCGAAGACGCCATGCAGCCCTTCACCCAATGGCGTGAGTTCGTACACCACGCGCGGCGGCGTCTGCGCATACGCGGTGCGCGCCACCAGACCGGAGGCCTCAAAGCGCCGCAGGTGACTGGTCAGTGTATGTGCGCTGATGCCCTGCAATACCTGCCTGAGTTCGGTGAACCGGCGCGGCCCCGCAAGCAGCTCGCGCACGATCAACGACGCCCATGGCCCCTCCAGCAACCGGAAAAAACGCGCGACACCACAACACGGAGTTGTTGACCTTTCCATCGGCTAGCTGATCCTGGCAGTGAACGACCCCTGGCTGCCAGCACGCCGCCGTGCTGGCACATCGATTCCCAACGACGCTGCCTAGTGCATATGCTGGTCATGCGATTCGGCATCGGGCGCCGATGCGCCGATGGGACGAACGTCGAATTGCACCTCGACGCGGGGCGCATGCTCGAATACCAGCGTAGCCACCACCGGCTTGCCTTGTTCGAATGGCGCGTGCGGTGCAATGAACATCAGATGCGTGCCGCCGCTACCCAGCACCACGTCTTTTCCAGGCGGCAAGACCAACCCCTGTTCCAGATGGCGCATCTTCATCACACCCGCATCCATCGTCATCTCATGGATTTCCACCTGTGCACTGGCCGGCGATTCCACCGCCACCAGGCGATCCGGCGTTGCCGACTGATTACGCAAGGTGAGGTAGCCGCCCGCTACCGGCGCGCCCGGCGGCGTGGCGCGCGACCATGCGCCGCTCGCTACCACCACAGGAGCCATAGCCGGCGCCGTGGTCGAAGCAGGTGCCACAACAGCGGGCGCCGGGCTGGCCTCGGGCGCAGGTGCGCGCTCGCAGGCCACTATCGACAAAGCAGACAATGCACTCACCATCAGCAGATGTAATTTCATTTCGTTCTCCTTGGGTCGAGCCGTGCGTACGCCACAGCGCATTGCATCGCGGTCATCGACGTTGAAATTCGGGAAGCCGGCAGGTCGCTCTTACGTCAGTTAGAGCACTTGCCGGATATCGTGCACAACCGAGTCCACCGTCTGCTCGTGGGCCAGGCCCACGCGCAGCTGTCCGTCGCGATCAAAAAGAAAACTGCGGGTGGAGTGATCGATGGTGTACGTCGGCCCCATCGGCACTTTTGCATAACTCACTTTCAGATTGCCTGCCGCCACCCGGATGTCGCCCTCGCTCCCGGTCAAACCGATAAAGTCCGGATCGAATGCCTTCACGTAGGTCCTGAGCACGTTTGGCTTATCGCGTTGCGGGTCCAGCGTGGCGAACGCGAATTGCACCTTCGCCGCATCCGCACCCAGCTTGCGCTTGACCTGCGCCGCACGCGCCAGCGTCGTCGGGCACACATCCGGGCAATGGGTGAAGCCGAAGAACAACACCAACGCCTTGCCACGAAAACTGCGCAATGGCCGTGGCGTGCCTTCGGTGTCGTAAAGGTAAAAATCCATTCCGCGCGCCATCGCGCTGAGGTCTGCGCCATTGGGGGCGGACCCGCCGCCCCATTGCCCACATCCCGCCAATACGCAGACCAGACAGCCCAGCATTAGGTGCGACAGTCGTCGCTTCCACACAGATCGCATTGCTTGCATCCTGATTCCCATCCATTAAGAGCGGCCTTGCGCATGCCGTTCTATCGCGCGCCATTGATTGCGAATCGGCAGCAATCGCAGCCCTTGCCGCACACATTCGTCCGTCGTGTCATTCACCGGCGCTGCTACGGTTGTACGCCAACTGCGTGGTCGCAGTGCTCCGCGTTCGGTACGCCATCGCTCGAAGCAATCCGACTCGGCTGTTGTGGCTCGGCTGCAGTTAGCCGGCGCAACTGGGCAGGGGTAATCAACGCCAGTGTCGGCACCAGCGTCAAAAGAGCAAGGCAAGGCGTCGCCGCCGCGCGGGGCGGCAAAGCAAAGTAGGTCATCTACACGCTCCAGAACATCCAACATCACACCCGCTGACGGGTGCGGCTCTCCATCCGATGTTTCAGGCAAACAGCGGTGGGCCGCGTGGCGCATGTGCCAACCAGCGTGCGGCTGATGGAGCCTCAGCGGCAAGACGCTCAACTGCACGCCGACCCCGACGGAGCGCAAACAGCACGCACGCCATCAGCAGCCAGGGCAGCAGCCGCGCGGCGAGCAGGCAGTAATCGCAGGCAAACGCATGGCCGCCATCGGTATGGTGCAGACCGTGTTGGGCGCTCGGCCACCGCTTGGCTGTCCCGGCCTGGGCGTCTGCCGACAGCTGCGCGGCATGTACACCGACGGCATCGGCCGCCTCGCCAACTGGCCAGGGCTGACTGTGGCAAAGCGGCCCGTCCAGAACGCCGGAGGCGTTCTCGAGCGTGCGGCTGACCAAGGGCGCGACCAACAGCAATAGCAGCGCCAGGCAAGCCAGACGCTGCATCATGCTGAACAAGGGCAAGGAACGGAAGCGCACCCGCGAAGTGTAATGAAAAAACCGCACGCCACCTGCGACCCTTCGTCGCAGCCGGACACCTGGATTCGCGCGGCGGTGCGCACTGTATGCACTGCGCACCGCATCCGGGCCACGCGCATCCCGCGCGGCAATCGGTCTGCATCATCAGTACCGGGCGCGCCGTTGTCTCACTGACCCTGCAGATACTCCTGTGTGGATCGCACCGCCGCATAGCCAAACTGAAACGCCGCCATCATCGTCGCGTGCACGTGGGCCGCAGGCACCTTGGTGCCATCGAAGTCCAGGTCCATCGTGGCGCAGGCATCGTGCAGCACTGTCACCGTGTAGCCCAAGTCGGCGGCAGCGCGCACGCAGGCATCCACGCACATGTGGCTCATCGCGCCGACAATCACTACGTCCGTCACACCGCGTTGCTGTAGCTGCTGCGCAAGCTGCGTCTCGCGAAAGGCGTTGACGTGCTGCTTGACGATGACCACTTCGCCATCCTGTGGCGCAACTGTGTCATGGGTCTGCGCGCCCTGCGAACCGGCAACAAGGAACGGAGCACCCGCAGCCGCCTCGTGACGCACATGCAACACCGGAACGCCAGTGTCGCGCGCATTGGCGATCACCGACAACGCATTTGCTGCGGCCGGTTCGATGCCGGTCAGTGGCAGTTTGCCGCCGGGAAAATAATCGTTCTGCAGATCGATGACGATGACGGCCTTGGTCATGGTGTTTCTCGCGTTGAATGCCATGCATCAGCATGCGCCCGCCCGGTGATCACGACGAGTGGCACCACCGACATCACCGGGCCGGTAGCGACATCCCACCGCCGCTCGACGTGCTGGAGCCACGCGTCGAAGAAGAAAGTGGCCGGTAAGCTCAGGTCGCCTTGGCACTGCTTGCACCCGCAAACCGCTGCCGATAGTCGCTGGGCGACAGTCCAAGAATGCGCTTGAACACCTTGCGAAACGCCGCCGCATCCTGGTAACCGACGTCCCACGCAATTGCATCGATGGTCATGGCATTTGCTTCCAGCAAGGCACGCGCCCGGCCGATCCGCAGCCGCTGGCAATACTCCGTGCTGGTCATGCCGGTCGCCTTCTGGAACCGGCGCAAGAAGGTGCGTGCCTCCAGCCCCGCGTGTGCGGCCAGACGGGTCAGCGCCACATCCTGCGCACCGGTCTCCTGCAGCCAGTGCTGCACCCGCAGGATGGCCGCGTCGCCATGCGTCAAACGTGGCGAAAACACGCTGTAATAGCGCTGCTGCCGGCCCGGCGGGTCGACCAGCAGCACGCGTGCGGTTTCCAGCATGACCGCCGGCCCCAGCAGGCGATCCACCAGCCGCAGACCCAGATCGGTCCACGACATCACGCCACCGGCGGACATGACATCGCCCTCGTCGATGAGCATCTCGTCCGAATCAACCCTGACCGCCGGAAAGCGCTGCTGCAATGCGTCTGCATGCAGCCAGTGCGTGGTCATGCGACGTCCATCCATCACGCCGGTGCCGGCCAGCAAAAACGCACCCGCACACACCGAGCACAGCATGACACCTTGGGCATGTTGCGCGCGCAGCCAGCCAATCAGGCTGCCATTGCGCTCCTCATCGGGCGCATCGCCCAGACTTGGCGGCAGGATCAACGCACACAGGCGCGCACCAACGTGTGTATCGCTCTCAATTACACGCGACGGCACAGCGCTGGGCGTTGCCTGCTGCCAATGCGTGACCTGGATCGATGCGCTCTCGGCTGCACCGCTCGCGCTTGCAAGCCGGTTAGCCACCGCAAACAGATCGGTAAGGCCAAGCACGGCCGCCTGCTGCGCATTGGCATACAGCACCACACCAACCTCGACCCTTTGCCTGGATGTCATCTTGTTCTCCGCGCCGACTTGCATTCAGCAGCGCGCCATTAGTGCAGTTGAAGTAACCGAAGTCCGCCGTCCATGCTCCTGCGCCACAGCTTCCCTCTCACGTCCACAGGAGTATGCCAATGACTTACATCATCCATGGTGCCACCGGCGCACAAGGCGCCCCGCTGCTCAATGTGCTGTTGCAGGCCGGCAAGCAGGCCGTGGCCGCAGTACGCAACGCCGACGCGGTCACCGGCCCCTCGGTGCAGATCGATAATGGCTCCGTCCGTTCATTGACCGATGCCTATCGCGGCGCGCAGGGCGTCTTCATACACCTGCCTCAGGCGCCCGAGGACGTGCGCGTGGCCTACGCCACCAATATCGTCCAGGCCATCGACGCCGCAAAGCCCGCGCGCGTGCTGATCTCCACCAGCGGCAGCATCGTCGATGAACCGGACAACGCATTGCAGGCAGCCCCAGACTCGGCCATCGCCCTCCTGATCGATGGCGTGCAGCGCAGCCGCGTCTCCAGCGCCGTCATCGCCCCACGCCTGTATCTGGAAAACCTGCTGCTGCCCATGGTCATCGGCGGCGTGCACGCCAACGGCGTCCTCGGTTATCCGATCCGGGAAGATTTCCCGGTGTCCTGGAGCTCGCACCTGGACATCGCCGACGTTGCTGCGCAGCTGTTCGATCAGTCTGCCATCACCGGTGTGGTCGGCGTCGGCCAGCTACCAGGCCTGCTGGGCGCAGACCTTGCCGCAGCAATGGCCAAGCACTTCAAGCGCGATGTGCACTTTCAATCCGTGCAACCCGAAGCATTCGGCGAGCAATTGCAGCCCCTGCTCGGCCCCGCTGCCATGGCCATCGCCGGGTTCTACCAGGCCCTTTGGCAAACCCCTGCCAACACCATCAATCCCGCCACCAGCGCCCAGCAATTGCTCGGCAGCACGCCGCGCAGCGTCGAACAGTGGTTAAAAGATCTGCTCGGCTAACGATGACGGCTAGTGCAGTGACTACCCGGCTGAACCGGCGGCGCAGTACAGGCATCGTTTGAGCCTGTAATGCGCCGGCAACTGCGTGATCGTGAGCGCTAATCAATGGCTGCCTATAGAAGGCTGCGCATTCTTAAGCATTGCGGCCGAGCCGCGGCACGGGCAGAGATGTTCATACCTGCCGGTACCGCCGCGTTGCCGCACCTGCCTCGTAGCTGCACACAGCAGCGTGTGCTTCGTGCAGCCCGAAGTCCGGGCTACGCCTCAGAAGTTGTGAGGTCTGGCTCAACCGCAGTGCAAGTTCCCTCGAAGGTGTCCGAGCTTTCATCGTCATGGATCCACTGTGCCGATCTATCGAAATCGTGGGCACATACATGCCATTGAACTTGAACGCAGCTTGGATCCGGTCCGGCGTGATGCTTATCGGCACTACACCTGACGAAATCGCTTGCATCGCCTGGTGGCCTACCAGGATTTAAACCTGGAACCAAAGGATTATGAGTTTGTCGTCGACGCGCCATGCCCAAGAAAATCAAGCGCAAGGTAACGTAATTAATAGAAAAAAAGTAAGCTGCGACAGCAGCTTCGCGCAGCTTGGCGAGGGCGTGCAAAACTCAGCTCTATACTGATTGAGTACCGCCAAAGGACTAATCAATGCCAATCCAACCCAAGGCGTTTGTCACCTCACGCGCTACCGATCTCCCAACGGGTTCAGTCTTGACGACCGGCGGCAATTGGTTCGCCCATGCCAACATCGCGGCGCGGCGCGGGATGCGACAACAGAGCGCAGCTGTGGCCCTGACTGTCAACGGAATCAGCCAGAATTATCACGCATGAGAACCGCCTCTCACTGGCTCCTCCTGCGACGGCCGGCATTACGTAATTACGAGGTACGTAACATTTTACGAAATCAATTGACTGGCTTGACCGAATCACTGCCGACCCACTTGCATGGTTGGAGAAGAACCCAAGGCTATGGAAAAACTGCGAGCGCAAGCTCAATGCCAGTTTGCAGATGATCCACTTGACTTTGCTGCTCGGAAGACTTTGAACGGGCTCTGATAGGTAGCGCAGGTTGCCAGGGCCAAATCTATATTTTAAATGTATAGTTATTAACTATATTATATCTCCCCACCATCCCTATCCATAGGCTGAATATGACTTGCGCATTGCGGATGTCAGCCCGGATTTGTAGTTAAATGATAAATCCCATGATAACGCTTGGATAATAAATTGAAGAAAATCTACCTGATAGTTTCGCTACTAGCATCGGCGATAAGTTCCCAGACCGTGCTTGCGCAGGAACCAAGCTTTTACAATTGTCAAAATAAAGCGATCCGAGTGAACATCCCATCTATGCCCCTAGGCAAGGCAGTTGCTCGGTTCACAGAACTGACACGTTGCCCAGTATCGATCGATGCTGACGAAGTCGCAAACACGGATGTGAAAGAACTTCCGACTTTCATCGTGAAAGGTAAGCTGACTCCCCGCAAAGCGCTCGATTTGATGCTCTCGAGTACGCCATTGAAGGCAAAGGAAATCAGGGGCGGCTTCTCCATTTACGAAGACAAAAATTACGACAGCAAACCATAAACGACGCTCGTCAAGGCGTGTAAAGCGGGGACCCGCTGATACGAAAAGAGATGGCACTCTGCGGATTAGAAATTGAGCGTCATCGCATTCGAATGGTCGGAAGGTGTGCAGTTCGCTTTGCTTTGCGATCTGCACTTCTCCCCCAATATCTCGCGCACTCATTGCAAAGCGATCACCGACATAGCCGCCATCGCAGAACGGACCCCGTAAGCGCTTCAAATTCGGTTTGTTGCGCTCAAGTGCCAGCAGCGCAATGAATCGCCCCGACTTCTGTAGACACCCCGCAGCCTCATGATGATTGCTGCTTTCCAAACTCTACCGGCGACAGCCCGTCGTTATGACCGTGCTGTCGCCGCGTGTTGTAAAACATCTCGAGGTAGCTGAAGACATCGCACTTGGCTTCCTCGCGTATCACATAGACCCGTCGCTTGGTGCGCTCACGTTTCAGGAGCTGGAAGAAGCTTTCAGCAACTGCGTTGTCGTGGCCATTGCCGCGACGGATCATGCTGCTGACCAAGCCGTGTGCCTTCAAAAAGTCCTGCCAGTCGTTCCCGGTGAACTGTGTGCCTTGGTCGGAGTGGACCAGTAGTCCTGCAGGCGGCTGACGTCGCCATACGGCCATTATCAATGCGTGTAGCACCAGGTCGGTATGCATGGTCGATTGCATCGCCCAGCCCACGATCGTCCTTGAGGAAAGATCCAACACCACGGCCAGGTACACCCCCGTGCGTTCGAATGTAGGTGATGCCGGTGACCCATGCTTGATTAGCCACGCCAGGATCGAACTGACGCTCCAGTTGATTGCTGGTCACGGCGGCCAGTTTCTCGCCACGAACACCGGGCCGGCGGCCATAGTCGACCTGGGCACGCAAGCCTTCATGTCGCATCAGTCGCGCTGTCCGATGCTTGCCGCACGACTCAGCTATATCGCGAAGGTCACAGTTGATCTTGCGGTCACCATACACACAGCCGCTTTCCAGCAAGGACGGCTTGATCAGACCGAGAACGCGCGCGTCATTCTTGTCACGTTGCGACATCGGCGCGCTCCGCCATGCGTCGTATCCGCCGGGGTGTAGGCCGAACGCCCTGCACATATTCCGAAGGCGAAAGTCCCGCTCATGATCGAGCATAAACGCGTATTTCATCCGGCCAGCTTGGCAAAGTGCGCTGCGGCCCTTTTTAGTGTGTCTCGCTCGTCGGTGACCCGCCGCAACTCCGAGGTCTGTTCGATTGCCGCCGAATGCGTGGACGATGGGTAGGCCTAGTGCTTCCGCCAACCATATAGGCTGTGGATTGAGATGCCGAGCCGGCTGGCCACATCGGCCACTGAGTGGCCACGGTCGGTGACCTGCTTGACCACCTCGACCTTGAACGCTTCGGTGTATCGCTTGCTGCTCATAGACACCCCTATTGCTACCGTGAGTTACGGCTGCAAGGTGTCGTAGGAAAGCCGGAGCGATTCATGGACTGTTTTTTGGTGGGCCCACCAGGATTCGAACCTGGAACCAAAGGATTATGAGTCCTCTGCTCTAACCGTTGAGCTATAGGCCCTGCTGCACAGCGCTCGCTGGTGCCGCATGCCATGCGTCGGGCCCTCAGGAGTCGAGCAAGTTTACCTGTCTGTCCGCGAGCTTGTCTGCTGCGGCGCCGTCTTCTCTGCGGGTGTTCGCATCTGCGCCCGCTTGCTGCGATTCTGCAGGCGCCTGGTGTCTGCTGGACGCTTGGTAGATAGATGCCTGCACAACACAAACGCGCCCACACACCCACACACCCGCACCATCAAGCATCCACTGTCTGACGTTGCTTATCGATCAACTGGCGACCTGCGCGAAACCCCTGCGCGATGGCGTCCTGGTAGGTGTCCCAGGTCTGGGTCCGGTCGTTGATGCGTGGCAGACGGGTGCCGCCACCGTCAGCGTACACATCGACCCACAGTGTCCACTTGGCTGTCGGCGAAGCCTGTTCGACGCGTACACGGATTTCATGCTCGCAGTACGTGGTGGTTTCGAAGCGGCTTTGTCTGCTCATCGGACGGTCTCAGGTTCCTGTCGCGCTCGAAGGTAAGGCGCCGGTTGCAATCTCGCGTGAGATTGCAGGAAACATCCACTTAATAGTGCGTTGCGGTGCGGCTTCGTCGCAAAGGCGTGAAGCCACGCCGTCCGAATCTGCGTCGCTGCTGCCGGCCAGCATCGCCGGGCAGGTGCCTGAAACGCAACAGCCCCGCATGTGCGGGGCTGTTGTGCGACCATTTTCCAACAACGACTAGGGTCAGTCGATGTCCAGGAACGAGCGCAACTGTTCCGAGCGGCTGGGATGACGCAGCTTGCGCAGCGCCTTGGCTTCTATCTGCCGGATCCGCTCGCGGGTGACGTCGAACTGCTTGCCGACTTCTTCCAGCGTGTGATCGGTGTTCATGTCGATACCGAAGCGCATCCGCAGCACCTTGGCCTCGCGCGGGGTCAGGCCGGCCAACACGTCACGCACCGTCTCGGAGAGATTGATGTTGGTGGTGTTGTCGATCGGGGACTCCACATTGGTGTCCTCGATGAAGTCGCCCAGATGCGAATCCTCGTCGTCGCCGATCGGGGTTTCCATCGAGATCGGCTCCTTGGCGATTTTCATCACCTTGCGGATCTTGTCTTCCGGCATGTCCATTTCCTTGGCCAGTTCCTCCGGCGTGGCCTCGCGGCCGAACTGCTGGAGCATCTGACGGGAAATGCGGTTCAACTTGTTGATCGTTTCGATCATGTGCACCGGAATACGGATGGTGCGCGCCTGATCGGCGATCGAACGGGTGATGGCCTGACGGATCCACCACGTCGCATACGTGGAGAACTTGTAACCGCGACGGTATTCGAACTTGTCCACGGCCTTCATCAGGCCGATGTTGCCTTCCTGGATCAGATCCAGGAACTGCAGGCCGCGGTTGGTGTACTTCTTGGCGATGGAAATGACCAGACGCAGGTTGGCCTCGACCATTTCCTTCTTGGCCTTGCGCGCCTTGGCTTCGCCATAGGCCATCGCACGGCTGATCTCCTTGATCTCGCCCAGAGTCAGGTAGTTGGCCTTTTCCATCTCGATCGAGCCCTGCTGCTCGGACACGATCTGGTCCTTGACGTCGCGCAGCGCGGACGACCACTTCTGCTTGCGCTTAAGTGCGTCTTCCACCCATTCCAGGTTGGTCTGGTTGCCTTCCCAGGAGCGGATGAAGTCCTTGCGCGGCATGCGTGCCACGGTGGTCGCCAGGTGCAGCACCTTGCGCTCGTGGTCCTTGATGCCGTTGACCACACCACGCAGCTGGGTGACCAGCGCGTCGGTCAGCGGCAGCGGCAGCTTGAGCGTGGTGAAGATGGCGGCCATGTCTTCGCGCGCCTTGACCACCAGCTTGTGCTCGGCACCGTTCTTGGCATAGATCTTCTTGAACTTGGCGTATTCGTTGGCCAGGTTCTCCATGCGCGTGGCGACTTCGACCGGGTCCGGACCGGTCGGGCCGGCCTCTTCTTCGGCAGCGTCGTCGTCGCCATCTTCGGCGTCGTCGTCGTCGGCAGCATCGTCTTCGGAGACGGCAACCGGGCCGGCGGCGGCCAACGCGGCAGCGGCGGCATCGGCTTCTTCGATCAGGTCGTTGAAGCCGACCACGATCTCGGCCAGACGCTTCTTGCCTTCCTTGTGCGCTTCATAATCGGCGAGCAGCATTTCGGTCGACAGCGGGAACACACCCAGTGCTGCCTGGACCTGGCTCAGGCCTTCTTCGATGCGCTTGGCGATGGCGATTTCGCCTTCGCGGGTCAGCAGTTCGACCGTGCCCATTTCGCGCATGTACATGCGCACCGGGTCGGTGGTACGGCCACCTTCGGTATCGAGGGCAGTCAGCGCTGCGGCGGCTTCTTCGGCGGCAGTGTCGTCAACCTCGCGGTTGCCGGTGTTGCCATCGTTGAGCAGCAGGGTTTCGGCATCGGGGGCAACTTCATGGACATCAATGCCCATGCCGTTGATCATGCTGATGATGTCTTCAATCTGCTCCGGGTCGACGAGGTCGTCGGGCAGATGGTCATTGACTTCGGCGTAGGTCAGATAGCCCTGTTCCAGGCCCTTGCTGATCAGTAGCTTGATGTCGGATTGCTGGGCAGGACGTTCGTTGGCCATGAGTGCTCGCGCCACCGGCTTTGAGATTGGAAAGAGAACCTAGCATTATACCAGCGTGAAGCCCGGTCTGCCGGAATCAAGACGGGACCGCTGGTAGAACTGCGCTGGCTAGGGTCTGAGAAGGAAGGTCACCGGGCCGTCATTGACCAGGTCGACAACCATATGGGCACCGAAGCGCCCGGTTTCCACCCCGGCGTGGTGATTTTCGCGGCAGATCGCCACCAATTGATTGAACGCCCGTTCAGCCTCCAACGGCGGTGCCGCAGTGCTGAAGCCCGGCCGGTTACCGGAACTGGTGTCGGCGGCCAGGGTGAACTGGCTGACCAGCAACAGACCGCCGGCAGTGTCGGTGAGCGAGCGATTCATCTTGCCGGCATCGTCGCCGAACACCCGGTAGCTCAGCAGGCGCTCGGCAAGGCGCCGGATCTGCGCGTCGCTGTCGCCGGGCTCCACGCCGACCAGCGCCAGCAACCCGGGGCCGATTTGCCCGACGACCTGGCCCTCGACACTGACCGAGGCCCGGGTAACGCGTTGAATCAATGCAAGCATCGGTTTTCTCGCCCAGCAAACTGTGCCGCGCAGCATGCCCGGCGCTGTCCGCACTGTCACGCGCGGGCCTTCGCCGGCTGCGCTGTTTAGAATTGCGCGGATGAAACCTGATGTCCGCGCCCGACTGCTCTATGCCACCGCCGCCACCGTGGGCCGCCTGCCGTGGCCGCTGCTCAAACGCGTGGCCGATGCGCTGGCCTGGAGCTGGCGCAAGCTCAACGCGCGCGAAGCCCGCGTGGCCCGCCGCAACCTGGAACTGGCCTACCCGGAATTACCCGCCGCGCAGCGCGCGCAGCTGCACGCGCAAATCCTGCAATCGACCGCGCGCCAGACCCTGGAAGTGCTGCGCACCTGGACCCGCCCGCCGGCCGACAACCTGGCGCGCCTGCAACGCAACGGGCAGGAGCTCTACGACGCGGCGCTGGCCTCCGGACGTGGCGTGATCGTGGCGGCGCCGCACTTCGGCAACTGGGAGCTGCTCAACCAGTGGCTGTCCGAGCGCGGGCCGATCGCCATCGTGTACCGGCCGCCCGAGTCGGAGGCGGTCGATGGATTTCTGCAGCTGGCGCGCGGCGGCGACAACGTGCGCCAGGTACGTGCCGAAGGCCCGGCGGTGCGGCAGTTGTTCAAGGTACTCAAGGACGGCGGCGCGGTCGGCATCCTGCCCGACCAACAGCCGAAGATGGGCGATGGTGTGTTTGCGCCGTTCTTCGGCATCCCGGCCTTGACCATGACCCTGGTCAACCGGCTGGCCGAGCGCACCGGCGCCACCGTGCTGTACGGCTGGTGCGAACGCACTGGCGGGGATCTGCAGTTTGCCCTGCACGTGCAACCGGCCGACCCGGCAGTGGCCGACCCCGACCCGGTGCGTGCCGCCAGCGCACTCAATGCCGGCATCGAACAGATCGCCCGGCGCGACCCGGCGCAGTATCAGTGGACCTACAAGCGCTACACGCTGCGCCCACCCGGCAGCGGCGAGGCCAACCCCTACGCGACCGAGCGGCATCCGCATTGATCGTCGCGCCGCGCCGACCTGATCGAGCGCGGCAGCCGGGCCGGGTGCGTCAGTCGTCGTGCGGGTCTGCAGGCGTCGCCAGAATGCGTTGATAGAACGCCAGATCCAGCCAGCGCCCGAACTTGAACCCGGCCTCGCGCACGGTGCCGGCATGGGTAAAGCCGAACTGTTCGTGCAGCGCGACGCTGGCCTGGTTGCTGGCGTCGATGCCACCGACCAGCACATGCACGCCACGCTGCTCGGCCGCGGCGATCAGCGCTTGCAACAACGTGCGCCCCAGGCCTTTGCCGCGATGGTCATGGTGCACATAGATCGAATGTTCGACGCTGTACTTGAACGCCGGCCAGGCGCGAAAGGTGCCGTAACTGGCAAAGCCCATCAGCGTGCCATCGGCATCTTCGACACCAATCACCGGAAAGCCGCCCGCGCGCTTGGTGGCGAACCAGCCGACCATGCTCTCCGGCAGACGCGGCCGGTAGTCGTACAACGCGGTCGAGTTGGCGATGGCCTCGTTGAAGATGTCCAGGATCGCGCTGGCGTGACGCGCTTCGCTGCAGTCGATAAGACGCATGGGATCCGCTGAGCTGAGAGGTGATCGAATTAGAAAGCATTGCCGGGCGCTGAACAACGCGCGCGGCGCACAACCAATCGGCGCCTGTGCTGTCACTCAATCGCAGCCACTGGATGCAGCGTTCCACCCGACAGTGGCAGCCGCCAGTTGCGAACCACGCGACAATGGCGCCATGCGGCCGGCACTGGCGCGGCGGCGTCCGCCTTGAAGCGGCCGTGGCAATCCCCATCTGGAGTCGTGCATGAGCAGCCCCGTCCCCTCCTCCAGCGCGCAGGCCTTCGGCGACCCGGCAGCCATCCGCTGCGAGCGCGCCGCGTCCGAGTTGCGCGCCGGCCGGCCGGTGCTGTTGACCGCCGCCGACGGGCAGGCGCGTGCGGTATTGGCGTTGGACAGCAGCACGGCGCAGTCGTATGCCGCGTTCGCACGTGCCGCGCAGGGCCGTCACTATCTGTTCGTCACGCCGACCCGCGCCCAGGTGCTGGGGCTGACTGCGCCGCAGGGCGCGCGCGTGGCCCTGGCCGACTATAGCTACGACCAACTCGCCGCATTGGCCTATCTGCGCGACACCCCGGTGCCGGCGCAGTGGGCGGCCGGCGATGCGCTGGATGCCGGCGGGGTGGAGATCGCGCGGCTGGGATTGTTGCTGCCGGCGCTGCTGGCCGTGGAGCTGCGCGACGTGCACGCCCACGCCGCCTTTGCCGGATGCCAGTCGCTGAGCCTGGACGATCTGAGCAGTGGCTGCGCCAAATCGGCTGCGGCCAGCTTTGAGCTCGTCACCCGCACGCCGGTGCCATTGCGCGGCCTGGGCATGAGCGAATTCGTGGTGTTCCGTGGCGGCGTCGCGCAGCGCGACCAGGTGGCGATCGTGGTGGGCCAGCCCGACCTGTCGGGCGCGGTACCGGTGCGCGTGCACTCGTCGTGCCTCACCGGCGACCTGTTCGGCTCGCTCAAGTGCGACTGCGGCGACCAGCTGCGGCACGGCCTGGCCAAGTTGAAGGATCTCGGCGGCGGTGTGCTGCTGTATCTGGATCAGGAAGGCCGCGGCACCGGCATCGCCGCCAAGATGCGCGCCTACGGCTACCAGCATGCAGGCCTGGACACCATCGATGCCGATGCGCAGCTGGGCTTCGGCCCGGACGAGCGCCGCTACGGCAGCGCGGTGGCGATGTTGCGCGGCCTGGGCATCGGCCGCATCCGCCTGCTGACCAATAACCCGGCCAAGGCCGAGCGGCTGCGCGCCGCGGGGATCGCTGTCGAAGATCGCATCCCGATCACCGGCGATATCACCCCTGAAAACGAGCAGTATCTGCGCACCAAGGCCGCGCGCGCCGGCCATGCGCTGGATGTGGATGCGCTGATTCTGGCTGCGCAGTAAGCGCGGGCAGCAGGCTGCCTGGCTGGGTGTCACCGGCACGCAGGAGGCGCGTGCCGGGGCCGATGCATCCGGCCATCGGCGCCTAATGCGTACCTACTTTTGACGTCTGCCTGACGAAGTTCCGTGTTTCGATCGTCATCGCTGCGCGCCATCGGCGTGGGTGTCGGTCTGCGAGACCCGCCGTGTAGCGCAAACGCGCGCACTGATGAGGATCGCCTAACGAAACGACTGCGCAGCCACCAGGCGGGCGCTGCCGGTGCTCGGTGCGGCATATACCACTCGTACACTCCGGTTTCTAATGCGCCGCCCACGCCCACCTGACGATTGCTCGCTACGTTTCGTTAGCCGCTCTAGAAACACTCTCGACCCCCGAACGTGGTTGCCCGCTGCACCACGACGGCGTCTGTCAGCCGTCCAACCCAGTTCCTTGCAACCCAAGGCCAGAGCGGATGCGCCCTGACCGGGCACCCGGCTATGCTTGCGCACCGCTTCTGCAGGCACGCCTCGTGCACGACGCTCCACCGCCGCACCCCGACATCCTGGTCAGCGCCGCGCCTGCCGACACACCGCCGGTGGACCACGCGCACTGGCAGCAGTTACCACGCCGTGGCGCCTACGTGGCCGCGGTCAATGGCGCACTTGGCGGTGGCTGTGCCGGCCTGATCGCGGCCGGTGTCATCGTCACTGCGCTGCATGCCTGGCACTACTGGCCGGCGGTGCTGGGCGTGACGCTGGTGCTGGCGATGCTGTGCGCATGGCTGGCAGTCAAAAGGCACCGGCTCACGCTGTGGAAACTCGACCAGCATGGCCTGGCGCTGCAACGCGGGCATCTGTGGCAGAGCGACACGCGCGTGCCGATCTCGCGCGTGCAGCACGTGGATCTGCGCCGCGGCCCGATCGAACGCGCCACGCGCCTGACCACGCTGGTGGTGCACACCGCCGGCAGCCGGCTCAATGCGGTGGCACTGTCCGGCCTGGATCAGGCCGATGCCGAACATCTGCGCGACCGCCTCGCCCGCCAGCTCGATCACCACGACGACGCGCTGTGAATGCCATCGAGCACCCCGGCCACGACGAGCAGCGCCTGCATCCGCTGTCGTGGGTGTTCGTGCTGCTGCAGCAGATTCGCCAGTTCCTGATTCCGTTGGTCGCCTTGGTCGTGTTCGGCAGCCGCGACGGCAGCCGCGATTTTGCCGACCACATCGCCACCGCCGTGGTGATCGCCGTGCTGGTGGCGATTTCGGTGCTGCGTTACTTCACCTATCGCTATCGCATCGGGCAAGACAGCGTGGCGATCCGCAGCGGCCTGCTGGAGCGCAGCCGGCGCGACATTCCATTCGCCCGCATCCACAACGTGGTGGTGCATCAATCGCTGCTGCACCGGTTGGCCGGTGTGGCGGAAGTGCGGCTGGAATCGGCCGGCGGGCACAAACCCGAAGCAGAAATGCGCGTGCTGCGACTGGATCAGGCGCTGGCGCTGGAAGATCTGATACGGCGCCGCGCCCACCACGCCGATGCAGCTGCAGCTGCCGTGCAGACCGACGACCGCACCACCTTGTTGCGCCTGCCGATGGGCGAAGTGATCCGGCTGGGCCTGATTTCCAACCGCGGCATGGTGGTGGTTGCCGCCAGTTTCGGCGTGATCTATCAGATGATTCCGCGCCGCGTGGCGTCCAGCTTTATCGAGACCAATGGCGAGATCGCGTACCGCTACGTCAGCCAGATCCATCCGGGGGCGGCGGTGACCACGATCCTGGTGGTGATTGCCGCCGTGGCAGTGCTGCTGGCCATGCGCGCGCTCTCGGTGGCCCTGGCCGTGGCGCAATACCACGGCTTTCATCTCAGCGAATCGGAGCGGCGCCTCACCGTGGAGCGCGGCCTACTGACGCGGATCCGCAGCAGCGTTGCACTGCGGCGGATCCAGTCGTGGACGGTGTATGAAAGCCGGCTGCATCGCCTGTTTGGCCGCCGCCAGTTGCGCGTGGATACCGCCGTGACCAACACCGGCGACAACCACGATAGCGCGCTGAAAGAGCTGGCACCGATCGCCGAGCCGCAGCGGTGCGATGCCTTGTTGCAGCGTCTGCTGCCGGGTATTGCGTGGCCGCCGGCGCAGTGGCAGGCAATCGCCACGCACTGCTGGTGGCGGCTGAGCCTGCCGACGCTGCTGATGTTGCTGCCGCTGGTGGCCGGGCTGGCGTGGCAGTTCGGCAGTCAGGCTGCGTGGTTGCTGCTGTGGCTGCCCTGGAGCGCCTTCAAGGCGCATCGCCAAGTGCACCGCATGGGCTATGCGGTGGATGCGCGCTATGTGGCGGTACGCGGCGGCTGGTGGAAGCGCTGGTGGCGGCTGGCCGAGCTGGATAAGCTGCAGGCGCTGCAGCTGCAACGCTCGCCGCTGGATCGCCTGACCGGCACTGCCACGCTGTGGCTGGACACCGCCGGCGCCAGTCCCACCGGCCCGGCCTTGCGCTTGCGCTTTGTGCCTTTGGCGCAGGCGCAGGCGCTGCAAACGCAACTGGGCGCTGCGCTGGCACGGCGCAAGCTGCGCTGGTGATTGGTGATTGGTGATTGGTGATGGCTGATTGGACCAGCCTCGCTGATCGGCAGGGAGATCGCCCACGACCGACGATCAGCGCTGCGCCGGACCCCAATAGCCGAGTTCGCGCCGAATCTGTAGCGCTCGCCACAGGGCGCCCAGCGGCTTGCGTCGCAGTGTGCCGAGCTTGCCGGCGATGAAATCCTCAGTGGCGGCAATCACCCGTTCGGACGATCTGCCATCGCGATACGGATGGATCGCATCGGCATAACTGGCCAGCGCGCCGCGTAGTTCGGCATCCGGCGCCAGCGCGCGCGCCAGTTGCTGCGGCAACTGCGCAGGCTGCTGAAAGTCCAGCATATGCGGCTGCGGCACGCGGTTGCGGAAGGTCACCACCGGTTTGTGCTGCACCACGAACTCGGAGACGATCGACGAGGTGTCGGAGACCAGCACATCGGCCGCACGCTGCGCCGCCACGACCTCTTCGGGCTCGACAAACCGCGCATTGGCACCAGCCAGCGCGCGATAGCGGTCGAACAATTCCGGCGCGCATTTGGGATGCAAGGTGAGCAGCCAGTAGTGCGCACCGCGCGCGATATCAGCGGCGATTTCCTCATACAGCACAGGTGCCGCGCTCAGGCGCTCGGTAAAGGTGGAACCGAACAGGATCACCGGCCGCCCGTTAGCGGGCGCACGCAGCGTGGCGCTGTGCCCGCCGTCATCGCGAAACACCGGATCGAGCTTGGGCCAGCCGGTTTCCACCACCACAAAATGGCCCTCGCGCGCCGCCAGTGCACGAAACGGCGCAGTGGTGGCCGGGCCTTGCGTGCAATACAGATCGAACAAGCCGCGCACACGGAAATGGCCGCGATTGTCCTCGCGCTTTTGCACGTTGAAGCCGTGGAAAAGCTGCACCTTGGCGCCAGAAATAAACGGCGGCACCCAGTTGGCCGCACTGAACACCGCACGCGGACGCAGGGCCAACGCCTCGCGCAACCCCACTTCGCGCACGCCCGGCAGCACCAGTCCGCGCGCACCGCCTTCGTACCAGGCGGCAACCGTGTCGCCGCGGGCCTGTAATGCCTGCGCCAATGGCGCCAGAATAGGCAACGCGTAACGCTCCGTTGCGAACAGCAGGTAATCGGCCATCACATGTCCTCTTCGACCGCACCCGACGAACGGCCTCGCATTAGCGCCTGCATTATCGCGTTCAACGAGGCCGATCGCCTACGCGACTGCCTGACCTCGCTGGCATTCTGCGATGAGATCGTGGTGGTGGACTCCGGTTCCACCGACGCCACTGCTGCCATTGCCAGCGCGCATGGCGCGCGCGTGCTGCAACGCGCCTTCGATGGCTACCGCAGCCAGAAGGCGTATTGCGTCGCGCAAGCCGGCCACGACTGGGTGCTGTGCCTGGATGCGGACGAACGCGTCAGCGACAGTTTGCGCGCATCGATCCTGGCGGCACGCGATGCCGGCTTTGCCGACGCGGCCGGCTACCGGTTCGCGCGGCTCTCCGAGTATTTCGGCCGCTTCTTGCGCCACGGCAATGCGTATCCGGACCGCGTGCTGCGCCTGTTCGACCGACGCCGTGGCGGCTGGCGCGGCAAGCGCGAGATCCACGAAGCGGCCAGCGTCGATGGTGCCGTGGTCACCTTGCGCGGCGACCTGGTCCACTACCCCTATCGGTCGCTGATGCAGCAGCTGGCCAAGACCCAGCGCTACGCACAGATGATGGCCGAGCATGACTACGCCCGTGGCAAGCGCGCGACCTGGAGCAAGCTGGTGTTGGCGCCGGCCTGGCGCTTCTGGCGCGGCTATCTGCTGCGCGGCGGGTTTCGCGATGGCTGGCACGGGCTGATCTACGCCTACGTGCGTGCCAATTACGTACGCCAGAAGACCATCATGCTGTGGCTGCTACAGCACAACCAGCCGGTACAGGACCCGCCGCGCGCCGCGGATCAACGCAGCGACTGAGCGCGGTCAGCACGGCTGCTGCGCTCATCGCCAGGCGGCGCGACCGATGCGCTCGGTGGCCACGTACTCGTCGCACAGATGAGTCGCTTCGCATGGGCGGGCAGACGCATGACGGCTTGCGCAGGTCTTGATGCTTGTTGGCCGCACTCCAGCCGATCAGTTTCCGAACACGCGAAGCGTCTCCAACTCACATCCGCTCACTACGCGTTGCCGAGAGCCTTCGGCATTGCCGGCTGTGCCTGACGTGCAGCCAGGCCCACCAATATGCCGACCATCGCCGAGTAGAAGCTTGCCGAGACCTGGTGCGCGAACATCGACTGGGTCAACCCGCACAGCGCATAGCTGATCACGATCATCACCCCGGCCGCCGCCGGCCCGCGGAACTGCACCTGCCCGCTGCGCCGATGCAAGCGCACGAACACCCACAGCGGCACGCCATAGACCGCAATCAGCAGCAACAGCCCGGGCACGCCCTGGGTGGCACCCCATTCGGCCAGATCGTTATGCGCATGGCCCAGATGGCAGCGCAGCAGCCAGGTGCCGCTGGCACAGACCGGCAACTCGCGCATCGCATCATCGAACCGACCTACACCGACGCCGGTCAGCGGATGCGCGCGCAAGGTATCCCAGGCCACATGCAGGCGTTCGATGCGGGCCCCGGCAGACGAATCGCTGTCGCCCACTTCGTAGCGTTGCAGATCGCTCTGCAACTCGCCCAGGCGCATCTGGTCGGTCAATGCGGGCACGCTGACGACCACGCCCACCGCCAGCACCGCACCGCCGACGAAGGTCAGTAGCCGCATGCGCGCGCTATGCCACGGCGCGCCCCAGGCCAGCACGCCCACGGTGGCCAGCAACGCCAGCCACACGCCGCGGCTGCCGCTGAGCACGATCACCACCACCGCTGCGACCGCCGCAGCGACCAGCCAGCGCACAGCGCCGACCGGACGACAAAACGCCACCACCACCAGCAACATCAGCGCGATGTCGGCAAACACAATCGCATTGGTAAAGCCTTCTGCACGGTCGGCGCCATTCATCACCTGCAGCAATGCGATCAACATGGCCGCAAACACGCCGGCCAATGCGCCCCGCCACAGCCAGACCTGGCGGGGTTGCAAGGCGTAAGCCCATAACGCTGCCCAGGGCAGCACCAGAAAGCGCGAGCGGTTGTCGACATCGCGCAGGCCGTGCTCGAACAAGGCGATCGACAGCAGCGACATTGCGATCACGACCACCGTCAGCCACCCCACCGCGCGCAACGCGCCGCTGCGCGCCGCGATGCCGGCACGCAGGCTGCGCCAGCCGACCAGCGAGCCAAGCAACAGGCACAGGCCGAACGGCAGCAAGCCGCTGGGCATGCTCACCACCAACGCGGTCAGCGTGAACACCCCCAGCTCGGCGATGCCCACGCCCGCGCGCGATGCCACGGGTGCGGACTGCGGGAGCGAAGTGGGCTGGGTACGCAGTGAATTCATTGAAAGATCGGTGGCGGAAGGGGGCGAGACAGGCACTGCACGTCAGCGACGCCGACCAAGCTAACGATGTCCCGCATGAATGACTGCTAGACAATCGCCAGCCACTGCAGTGGCGTGATGCAGGCAGGACCTGAAATGCGCGCGTGAAGGGCTCATTCGACGTCCAGGTTGCCCTGTTCCTTTTCTTCGACCGCCCGCTCCGTGGAGCTGGCCACGCAGTCGCCGCGCACCGCATCGCCCGGCACCAGCCACCAACGACGTCGATTGGCCACACCGACCAGCTGGCTGCGACTGCGGTCTACGCAACCCAGCAGCGCCGTCTCCTGCGCCATCAGCCAACGCTGCCCCGGTTGCTCGGCCTGCCAGGCCACGCCGCGTCGCAGCTGTTCTTCCCATGGCACCTTGAAGCCGAAGGTCTGCGCCGGGCGGTCGGCCATCAGCAGGTTCTGCTCCTTCCACGCCACCAGGCCAAGCTGGGCATCCGGGCCGATACGGCGCCCGACCTCGCGCATCACCGCACCGGCCGAACTGGAATCATTGAAGATCGGGTAGCAGACCAGCCCGAACGCCACCCACCACGCGCCCAGCAGCGACACCACCGCCAGCGCGGAGCGGCGCACGCGCAACAGCAGCAGGCTCGCTACGCCCCAGGTACCCACCGCCAGTAGCAGCCAGCCCAGCGGGTCGGTGGCTTCGCTGCCGACCCCGCGGCTATCCATGATCTTCTGCTCGAATACGGGGTGCCCGATCAGCATCGCCGCCCCGCCTGCGGCGAAGACCACAGTCAGCAGCAGCGCAAAACCGAACAGCACCCGCTGCACCCCGACCCGGCGCAGCAAACCCGCGGCCAACGGCGCCAGTGCCAGGCAGAACATCGGCAACGCCGGCAGGATGTAGACATCGCGCTTGCCGCTGGGGATGGTGAAGAACACCAGCACCAGCAGCCACCACGCCAATGGCAGCAGATAGCGCGCATCGCGCCGGCGCAACCGCCGCCGCCACGCCGGAATCGCCCATGGCAACAGCAGGACGGTCGGCATCCACATCGTGGCCATGCTCTGCAGGTGGTACCAGATCGGCTGCGCGTGATCCCACGAACTGGCGTAGCGCTTGGCGGTCTGGCGCAGCAGGATGTCGTTGAGATACACGCGGTATTCGGGCTGGCCGGCGGTCAGCGCGGTGACCATCATCGGCACGAACCACAGCGCGATCGCCACGAAGAAGAACAGCGGCCCGAGCCAGAAGCGGCGGTCGCGCACATGCACGCGCACACCCGGCCAACCGCGTGCGGCGGCAATGCCGGCCGGGATCAGCATCAGCAGCGCGATGATGCCCACGCCCTTGGTGATCACACCCAGCCCGGCGGCAAACCAGCCCAGCGTCCACCAGCGCCAGGCCGGGCCCATCAACAGGTGCCGCAGCAGCCCGTAATTGGCCAGGGTGATCCAGAACACCACCAGCGGGTCGATCTGCGCCTTCTTGGCCTGGAAGGTGAAGTGCAGGGTGAACAACAGCAGCCACGCGGCATACACCCCCACCCGCCGGGTCCACAGCCGCCGCCCCAGGTCGTACACACAGGCCAGCGTACCCAGCGCCGCAAGCAGCGACGGCAGCAGGAACGCCACCCGCCAATTGCCCAGCAGCGTGTAGAACAGCGCCTGCAGCCACATCAGCATCGGCGGCTTGTCCGAATACAGCTCGTTGCCGCGATGCGGGAACAACCAGTCCCCGCTCAGCACCATCTGCTTGGCGACCAGCGCAAAACGTGGCTCGTCCGACGGCCAGGGGTCACGCAACCCCAGCCCGGCACCGATCACCAGCACCGCGGTGATGGCCAGCAACCAGAAATCCTTTGAAGCACGGGTCTTGAGCATGGCGGGCGGCAATGGGACGCGAAAAGGGAGCGCCGGCATCGGCGCGCGATCAGGACGCTTTTAGCAAAAGCGCGTAGAAGAAACCGTCGCAGTGCTGCTCGCCGGGAAACCGCTGACGTCCCGGGCCCGCCGCATGGCCGAACTGCGCACCCAAGGACTGCGCCTGCGCATCGGGCGTGCGTTGCAGGAAGGCCTCGACCTGCCCCTGGTTCTCGCGCGCCAGCAGCGAGCAGGTGGTGTAGAGCAGCTGGCCGCCCGGACGCAACGTGCGCCACGTCGCATCCAGCAAACGCGCCTGCAGGGCGCACAGCGCATCGATGTCGTCGGCACGGCGGTGCAACAGCACATCCGGCTGACGACGCACCACGCCGGTGGCCGAACACGGCGCATCCAGCAGTACCGCATCGAAGGGCTGACCGTCCCACCATGCCGCCGGATCGGCCGCATCGGCCGCATGCAGCGCGACCTGCGCGTTCGGCACGGTGCGCTGCAACGTCTGTTGCACACGTTCCAGCCGGCGCGCATCCACATCCAGCGCGGTGAGCTGCAACTGCGGGTAACGCTCCAGCAGATGCGCCGCCTTGCCACCGGGCGCAGCGCAGGCATCGAGTACCCGCGCCGCCGGCGTCAGCGTCAGCGCGTCGGCCACTTGCTGCGCGGAGCCGTCCTGCACCGAGACCTCGCCTTCGGCAAAGCCCGGCAACTGGCTCACCGGCACTGCACTGTGCAACCGCAGCGCATCAGGCAGCACCGTGTCGATCTGTGCGGAGATGCCCACCTCTGCCAGCCGCGCCACATAGGCGGCTGGGTCGCTGCGCCCGCGATGCACGCGCAGCCACATCGGCGCCATCTGCGCGCTTGCGACGAAGATCGCTTCGGCCTGCACGCCCCAATCGGCGCGCAGCTGCTTGCGCAACCACGACGGCCAACCGGCATCGTCCGAGACCGCCGGAAATCCTTCGCGCTGCGCGCGCCGCAGGATCGCGTTGACCATGCCGGCCTGGCGCGGCCGGCCCAGCGCGCGGCACGCCTCCACGGTGGCCGACAGCGCCGCGTGCGCGGGAAGTTGCAGCACGTCGAGCTGAGCGAAGCCGGCCATCAACAATGCCTTGAGTTCGGCATCGCGCGGCGGCAGCGGGCGTTCCAGCCATTGCCGCAAGGCGACGTCGTAGGCTGGGCGGCGCCGCAGCACCGCAAAACAGATCGCCTCCACCAGCGCGCGATCGCGCGGATCGGCAATGCCAGGCAGCGCAGCGGTCAGTTCGGCCTTCAACGAACGGCCCTGGTCGAACACGGCCGTGAGCACCTTCGCGGCTGCCAGCCGTGAGGCGACGCCGGCCGCCGCGGTGTCGGCGGCCATCAGCGCAGCGCCGGCAGGTCGCGGCGCGCGTTGAGATAATCGGCGGCGGTGATCGCCTTGCCGCCCTCACGCTGCAACACGCGCACCCGCAGCGCGCCCTGCCCGCAGGCGATGTCGATGCCCTGCTTGCTGGCGGCCAACAAGGTGCCCGGCGGCTGTTGATGGGCCAACTCGAGCGCCACCGCGCCATGCAGACGCACCCGCTCGCCGGCCAGCGTGGCCTCGGCCACCGGCCACGGATTGAACGCACGCACGCGCCGCGCCAGTTCCTGCGCCGGCTGCGCCCAGTCCAGCCGCGCCTGCGCCTTGTCCAGCTTGTGCGCGTAGGTGACGCCCTCGGCCGGCTGCGCTTGCGCCACCGGGCGAATGCCGGCACGCAGCAAGCCCAGGCCATCGGACAGCACCTGCGCGCCCAGCGCGGCCAGGCGGTCGTGCAGCTGGCCGCCGGTTTCCTGCTCGCCGATCTCGATGCGTTGCGACAACAGCACCGGGCCGGTATCCAGACCGGCTTCCATCTGCATCAGGCACACGCCGGTTTCGGTATCGCCGGCCTCGATCGCACGCTGGATCGGCGCGGCGCCACGCCAGCGCGGCAGCAGCGAGGCATGCACATTCCAGCAGCCGTGGGTCGGCGCAGCCAGCACCGCCTTGGGCAGGATCAGCCCGTAGGCCACCACCACCATCAGATCGGCATTGAGGCCGCGCAGCGTGGCCAGCGCCTCGGGCGAGCGCAGCGTCTGCGGCTGGTACACCGGAATGCCGCGCGCGATCGCCTCCAGCTTCACCGGCGACGGCGTCAGTCCGCGACCGCGACCGGCCGGCCGATCCGGCTGGGTATAGACCGCCACCACTTCATGCCGTTGCGCGGCAACGCGTAACGAGGCGACAGCGAAGTCCGGCGTACCGGCGAAGACAATTCTCATAGGGCTGGGATTTGGGAGTCGGAATTGGGGATTGGCAACGGCGGATGTGCTAGCCGGGACGGTGGCGGCGGGGAACTGATAGATGGGGTGGACAGCTGGGCGAGCAGGTTTGGCGACCGGCGCAGAAAGCGGCATTGCCCAGCATCAATCGGCGCGGTGAGAAGCGGGAGTTGCAAACAGCAATTCGATAGCCGCGACGGGCAGCGGCTTATCCAATCCCGAATCCCGAATCTCAAGGCTCTGCGCACGCGGACCGGGGCAGTGGCGACTCGACGACTCACGCCAAGAAACAGACCACACCAGGATCCGCGCCCGAAGATTTGAAACAGCAGACTCAACGACCAGCAACAACCCGCTTTTTCCAATCCCGAATCACAAATCCCCAATCCCGGACCTCAAGCCACATGCTTGCGCATTTTGGCCAGCTTCTTGCGCACCATTTCGCGCTTGAGCGGCGACAGGTAATCCACGAACAACTTGCCGTCCAGGTGGTCCATCTCGTGCTGGATGCATACCGCCAGCAGCCCATCGGTGCTCAGCTCGTGAGGCTGCCCATGGCGGTCGAGATAACGCAGGGTGATCGCATCGGCGCGGCTGACATCGGCAAAAATGCTTGGCACCGACAGGCAGCCTTCCTGATACACCTGCTCGCCCTGCCTGGTGATGATTTCCGGGTTGACGAACACCTGCGGGGTGTTCTTTTCCTCGCTGACGTCGATCACCAGGAAGCGCTTGTGCACATCCACCTGACTGGCAGCCAGGCCGATGCCGGGCGCCTCGTACATGGTCTGGAACATGTCATCCAGCAGCGTCTGGAACGCCGGGCTGGTGACTTCGGTCGCATCGACCGGCACGGCTTTGGTGCGCAGCCGCGGATCGGGAAATTCGAGAATAGGGAGCAAAGCCATGGGGTTACCCGTCCAGAAACACCGGCGCGGCGCCGGCAAGACGGGGGCATTCTAGCGCAATGCTTGCGTGGCGCCCCGGTTTCTGGACTATAGTGCGCGGACCTGTTGGGGAATCAGGCAAGAAGGCACTCATGTTGAACCGACTTCGTACGGTCGTCGCTGCGGCGATGCTGACCGTCGCGACCTACGCTGCCGCGCAAGCGGTGGGCGAGCATCCAGACACCTATGTGGTCCGCAAGGGGGATACCCTTTGGGACATTGCTGGGCGTTTTTTGCAAAAACCATGGCTGTGGCCAGAAATTTGGCAAGCCAATCCACAGATCCAGAATCCGCACCTGATCTATCCGGGTGACGTGATCAGCCTGGCCTACCTGGACCGTGTGGGGAAAGGCACGATCCAGCCCGGCCCGCGCCAGGAAGCGCCGATCAACGCGATTCCGCTGGCCGATGTCGAGCCGTTCCTGAAGAATCTTCGCGTGGTCGAAGACTTCGACGAGCTGCCCTACGTGGTCGGCCTGGAAGGCGGACGCTCGCGCGCCACCACCGGGCAGGTCGCTTATGTGGTCGGCCTGGAAGACGCTCAGCCGGGCCAACGCTTTGCGGTGGTGCGTCCGACCGTGAAGTTCAGCCTGCCCAAGCCCAACGAAGACCTGGATATGGCGGGCAACATCACCGCCGGCTCCGGCAACATCTGGAAGAACTTCATCGCGCCGAGCACGCGCCGTGAGTTCCTCGGCTATGAGATGGCGCAGGTCAACGTCGGCACCATCACCCGCAGCGCGGCGGGCGGCAATTCCAAGGCGGCGACCTTGCTGCTGCAGGACAGCGGCCGTGAAGTGCGCGCCGGCGATCGCATCGTGGCAGTGGAAGCGCAGCCGTACGATCTGCAGTTCATCCCGCATCCGCCGTCCGACCAGGCGCTGCAGACCGAGCTGCGCGTGCTGGCCATTTCCGACGCCTTCATCGTTGGCGGTACCCGCGACGTGATCGCCATTTCCGGCGGCGCGCGCGAAGGCATCAACAACGGCACGGTGTTTTCGATCTGGCGCAAGGGACGCACCGTCAGCGACCGCGTGAAGCATTCGCGCTTCTCGCGTACCGATGACGATTTCAGCGGCCCGTCCGGCTCCACCGTCGGCCTGCCCGATGAATATGCCTCGCACGCGATGGTGTTCCGCACCTTCGACAAGGTCAGCTATGCGCTGGTGATGGAAAGCGTCAAGCCAACCGGCCTGGGCTACTTCGTCAAGCATCCTGACGCGCAGTAATCCGAAAGTCCGATGCGGTAACGCGACGGCGCCTGAGGGCGCCGTCGTCGTTTTCGGCCCAGGCTGTGCGCATGGCTCTCACTTCTCCCGATCTGCGCGCAATGTTGATGTTGCTGTTGGCTGGCGGCCGCAGCCCACCGCGTCGCGCGCTGCTGAGCTCTTTCGCCAGCCTGTCCGACGTTCTGACTGCCGGGCCCGGCGCCTGGCGCGCGGCCGGCTGTGACGACCTGCAATCGGAACGGCTGCAGACGCCTGACCCGCAAGCGCTGGATGCGGCGCTGCGCTGGTGCGAACAACCCGGCCACCACCTGATCGGCTGGCAAGACACGGACTACCCTGCACTGCTACGCCACATCGCCAACCCGCCGCTGGCGCTGTTCGTGGACGGCGACCCCAACGCACTCTGGCATCCCGGCGTGGCCGTGGTCGGCAGCCGCTCCGCCACCGCTGGCGGACGCGACCACACCCGCGCCTTCGCATCGAGCCTGGCATCTGCAGGCCTGGGCATCGTCAGCGGGATGGCCGCCGGCGTGGATGCGATCGCACACGACGCCGCGCTCGCCCAGCCTGACGGCATCACAGTGGCGGTGGTCGGCACTGGTGCCGACGTGGCTTATCCCGCGCATCACCAGGCATTGCGCGATCGCATTGCCGCACGCGGCGCAGTGGTCAGCGAATACCTGCCCGGCACCGGGCCGGTGGCCGCGCATTTCCCGGCGCGCAACCGGATCATTGCCGGGCTGGCGCTGGGCACCTTGGTGGTCGAGGCGGCGATGCGCTCGGGCGCGCTGATCACCGCGCGCCTGGCGGCCGAAGCCGGGCGCGAGGTGTTCGCCCTGCCCGGCTCGCTGCACAACCCGCTCGCGCGCGGTTGCCACCACTTGATCCGCCAGGGCGCAACGCTGGCGCAGGAACCGGCCCAGGTCATCGAGGGACTACAACTGCTGTCGGGCGAGTTGGCCACCGCCTTGCGCGAGCGCCTGGCCGCCCCCACTCAAGTGCCCAGGACGACGCGCACCACCACTTCCACGCGCCCGGACCCCGACTACCAGCGCTTGTGGCAGGCACTAGGCCACGACCCTACCCCTATGGATTCCCTGGTCGAACGCACCGGATTGACGGCCGCCGCGCTGTCCTCCATGCTGCTCATCATGGAACTGGAGGGAGACGTGGTCACCGAGCACGGTCGCTATACCCGCAATCCCTAGTTTCTTCACCTCCACAGCGTCGCGCGACGCAGGCCGAGGGGCAATGAAAGAGAGCATTCTCGATGTACTGCTGTACCTGTTTGAACATTATTTCAGCGAAGACGCGGACCTGGTCCGTGACCGTGACTCGCTTCAGAATGGCCTGATCCAGGCCGGCTTCAGTCCCGCAGAAATCAGCAAGGCGTTCGACTGGCTGGACGCGCTCTCCGAGCAGCGCCCAAGCGTGGCGCGTCCGCATGTCGATGGCCCCGTGCGTATCTATCACGGCCCGGAGCTGGACAAGCTCGATGTCGATTGCCGTGGATTTCTGCTGTTCCTCGAACAACACCGCATTCTCGATGCCGACCAGCGCGAGTTGGTGCTGGACCGCGCCATGGCGTTGGACCAGGACGAGCTGGATCTGGACGACCTCAAATGGGTGGTGCTGATGGTGTTGTTCAACCAGCCGGGCGCGGAAGCGGCCTATGCCTGGATGGAAACCCAGATGTTCCTGGACGAGCCTGAACCCGTACACTGAAGGCTGAAGCCGCCACGGACGTGCGTGCGAGGGGACGGGGATGAGCAGTTGGTATTACGCCGAAGGCAACCGCCAGCGGCGTGGCCCGGTGGCCGACGAGGTTCTGCTGGGCCTGTATCGCGATCGTCAGATTGCCCTGGACACGCTGGTCTGGCGCGAAGGCCTGGACCAGTGGCTGCCGCTGGCCGCCTGTGCCGACGCGCTCGGCCCGCCGATTTCCACGGATCTGCATGCCGCTACGGTCCCGCCGCCATTGCCAATGGCAGCAGCGGGCGCCCCGCCGGTCAACCCTGCGTCACCGCACCTGCGCCAGCCTGCCAAGGGGCCAGCATGGCCACTGCTGTTGGTGTTGGGCGCGGTGGCAGGCTTGTTTGTGGTCGTTGCCATGATCGGCATCCTCGCGGCGATCGCATTGCCGGCCTACAAGGACTATCAGACACGGGCCAAGGTCACCGCGGCAGTTGCTGCATTGGCGCCACTGAAGCCGCAGATCGCCGACTTTCTCGCGCGCGAAGGGCGCTGCCCGGAGAATGGGGATACCGGCTTCCAGACGCCCGAGCACTACGCCAACGGCACCCTGACCAGCGTGCAGATCGGCCGTTTCGACACCAGCGCCTGCGGTGTCGAGGCCCTGCTGCATGCGCCGGGCTCGCCCAAGATCGACGGCAAGGCGCTGTGGCTGGATTTCGATGCGGATGCCGGCACCTGGCAGTGCAGTTCCGAGATCGACGACAACCAACTTCCGCAGGACTGCCGCGGCTGACCGGTCGCTGCACGCACAACGCATCATCCAAGGGGACATCATGACGCAGTGGTACTACGCCGACGCACAGCGGCAACGCCAGGGGCCGGTCGACACGGACACGCTTGCCGCGCGCCTGTCGCAGGGCATCATCGATCACACCAGTCTGGTCTGGCGCGAAGGTCTGCCGCAGTGGGTGACCCTGAGCGAGGTTGCGTCCGAACTGGGCCTGGACACGCTGGCGCCAGCATCCCCGCCCACCGCCGCCGATGCGCCGATGCCCGAACAGGGCGAGACTGCGCCGGCCGTCGCACTGCCTGCTGACACAGCGCTCCGGGATGCGACACCGGTTGCCGCAGCCCCGGCGACGGACCTTCCGTCGCAGGCTTGGTCGAGACAGGTAGAGCCTGCCGCGGCGGATGCGGATGCGCTGTCTGGGCCATCTCCGACTCACTCCGGCGCGTCGCCGGAAGCCGTCTCCTGGACGGGCGCGCCTGTGGGCGCCGCAGACCATCCGCCGCACACGGCTGAGCACGCGCCAGCAGGTCAATTGACCGCCTCTGCGCCGGTCGCGTCCGAGGGCAACGAGTCGTGGCCCGGCACGCCTGGCGCTGTGGATCCCGCCGCGCATGTGCCAACCCCGGCGGCGACCGCTGCTACCACCCCACCGCCCCCAGCCCCGGCCGCCACGCCGTTGCCAAGTGCCTGGGACACCCCGGTAGCGGCACTGCCCGCTGCTGCAGTCGTCACCCATGACGCGCCAGTGGTCTACGCGGGCCTATGGCGGCGTGTGGCGGCCAGCATCCTGGATAGCCTGATCACCACCTTCGCGGTCTATCTGATCGTGATTCCGCTGGTGTTCGTCGTGGCGCTCGGCACCAGCATGGGCGATTCCGCGTCGTCGATGGACGACGGCAGTGCGCTGGGCATCGCCATTGTGGTGATGTCCTACGGCATCGGCCTGGCCATCCCCACGCTGTATTTCGCCTGGATGCAGTCCAGCCGGCTTCAGGCCAGCCTGGGCAAGCTCGCCTGCGGCATCAAGGTCGTGCGCGCCGACAGCAACGGAGCGCGGGTCGGGTTCTGGCGCAATGTGTTGCGCTATCTGGCCTACATGCTGATCAGCGTCCTCACCCTGGGGATCGGCGCGGTCGTGGCGGCCTTCATGGCCGGCATGTCGCAGCGCAAGCAGACTCCGCACGACAAGATCTGCGACACGCTGGTTGTGGACCGCTGGGCCTTCACCGACCGCCCGGAGCTGCAATCGCGCGGCCTGGACACGGTGTCGATCGTGGTGCTGGCCATTTACGGGGTGATGCTGGTGTTGTCGATCGTGGTCGTGGTGATCATGCTGGCGACGATCGGAATGAGCCAGAGCTAGCAGTTCGCCGCGCCCGCCGCTTGACACGGCGGCGTCCGCCGTGATCTTTCTAATAAGAGAACTGAACGCCCGGGAGTACTCCCCGGGCGTTAACGTGTGGGAAACGGCCGATCTGCTTCCCTCAACCGGCCAATTAGGCCACGCTACCTGCCCCCCGGGCTCCGCCCCAAGAATTTGCCACCATGCCCAAGCACCTGCTCATCGTCGAATCGCCCGCCAAGGCCAAGACGATCAATAAATACCTCGGCAAGGACTTCACCGTCCTGGCCTCGTATGGGCACGTGCGCGACCTCGTCCCCAAGGAGGGTGCGGTCGATCCGGATAACGGCTTTGCGATGCGTTACGACCTGATCGAGAAAAACGAGAAGCATGTCGAAGCCATTGCCCGTGCCGCCAAGAGCGCCGACGACATCTATCTGGCAACCGACCCGGACCGCGAGGGTGAGGCGATCAGCTGGCATATCGCCGAGATCCTGAAAGAGCGCGGCCTGCTTGAGAACAAGACCATGCAGCGGGTGGTGTTCACCGAGATCACGCCGCGCGCGATCAAGGAAGCCATGCTCAAGCCGCGCGCGATCGCCGTCGATCTGGTGGACGCCCAGCAGGCCCGCCGCGCACTGGACTATCTGGTCGGTTTCAACCTGTCGCCGGTGCTGTGGCGCAAGGTGCAGCGCGGGTTGTCGGCCGGCCGCGTGCAGTCGCCGGCGCTACGCATGATCGTCGAGCGCGAAGAAGAGATCGAAGCCTTCATCGCGCGCGAATACTGGTCCATCGATGCGCATTGCCGGCATCCCTCGCAGCCGTTCAACGCCCGCCTGATCAAGCTGGACGGGCAGAAGTTCGAACAATTCACTGTGACCGACGGCGACACCGCTGAGGCTGCGCGTCTGCGCATCCAGCAGGCCGCGCAAGGCGTGCTGCATGTCACCGATGTGGCCAGCAAGGAGCGCAAGCGCCGCCCTGCTCCGCCGTTCACCACCTCCACGCTGCAGCAGGAGGCGTCGCGCAAGCTCGGCTTCACCACCCGCAAGACCATGCAGGTGGCGCAGAAGTTGTACGAAGGTGTGGCGCTCGGCGACGAAGGCTCGGTCGGTCTGATCAGCTATATGCGTACCGACTCGGTGAATCTGTCGCAGGACGCGCTGGCGGAAATCCGCGACGTGATCGCGCGCGATTTCGGCACCGCGTCGTTGCCGGATCAGCCCAACGCCTACACCACCAAATCCAAGAACGCGCAGGAAGCCCACGAAGCAGTGCGCCCAACCTCCGCGCTGCGCACGCCTGCGCAGGTGGCGCGCTTTTTGTCTGACGACGAGCGCCGCCTGTACGAACTGATCTGGCGCCGCGCAGTGGCCTGCCAGATGATTCCGGCCACGCTCAATACCGTCAGCGTCGACCTGTCGGCCGGCAGCGACCACGTGTTCCGCGCAAGCGGCACCACCGTGGTGGTGTCGGGCTTCTTGGCGGTTTATGAAGAAGGCAAGGACACCAAGAGCAGCGAGGACGAGGACGAAGGCCGCAAGCTGCCGCTGATGAAAGCCGGCGACAACATCCCGCTGGACCGCATCGTCACCGATCAGCATTTCACCCAGCCGCCGCCGCGCTTCACCGAAGCGGCGCTGGTCAAGGCGCTGGAGGAATACGGCATCGGCCGTCCGTCCACCTACGCCTCGATCATCCAGACCCTGCAGTTCCGCAAATACGTGGAAATGGAAGGCCGCAGCTTCCGCCCGACCGACGTCGGCCGCGCGGTGTCCAAGTTCCTGTCCGGGCATTTCACCCGCTACGTGGACTACGACTTCACCGCCAATCTGGAAGACGATCTGGATGCGGTGTCGCGCGGCGAAGCCGAGTGGATTCCGTTGATGGAGAAGTTCTGGGGCCCCTTCAAGGAACTGGTCGAGGACAAGAAGGATTCGCTGGACAAGACCGACGCCGGCAGCGTGCGCGTGCTTGGCGCCGACCCGGTCAGCGGCAAGGAAGTCAGCGCGCGCATCGGCCGTTTCGGCCCGATGGTGCAGATCGGCACCGTGGAAGACGAAGAAAAGCCCACGTTCGCCTCGCTGCGTCCGGGCCAGAGCATCTATTCGATCTCGATCGAGGACGCGCTGGAACTGTTCAAGATGCCGCGCGCGTTGGGCCAGGACAAAGAGCAGGACGTCAGCGTCGGCATCGGCCGGTTCGGGCCGTTTGCACGCCGTGGCACCGTGTATGCGTCGCTGAAGAAAGAAGACGACCCGTACACCATCGATCTGGAGCGTGCGGTATTCCTGATCGAAGAGAAGGAAGAGATCGCGCGCAACCGGGTGATCAAGGAATTCGACGGCAGCGACATCCAGGTGCTCAACGGCCGCTTCGGCCCGTACATCAGCGATGGCAAGCTCAATGGCAAGATCCCGAAGGACCGCGAGCCGGCGTCGCTGACGTTCGAAGAAGTGCAGCAGTTGCTGGCCGACACCGGCAAGCCGGTGCGCAAGGGCTTCGGCGCCAAGAAGGCCACGCTCAAGAAGAATGCAGTGAAGGATTCGGCCAAGGTGGCCAAGGATGCCGCAGCGAAAGACGCGGCAGCCAAGAAGACTGCGGTGAAGAAAGCGGCCACCAAGACCGCTGCGAAGAAGGCGCCGGCCAAGAAGACTGCGGCCAAGAAAGCCGCCAAGCGCGTGGTCAAGAAAACCGTGAGCAAGGCGGCAGGCTGAGGCCCCGCATGCACCACACGCTAGGCCTGGACAGCGCCGTCGCCACCCTGCAGAAGGGCGGCGTGATCGCGTACCCGACCGAAGCGGTCTGGGGGCTGGGCTGCGACCCGGCCCAGGAGGCTGCCGTGCTACGCCTGCTGGAGATCAAGCGACGCCCGGTCGACAAGGGTGTGATCGTGGTGGCATCCGGCATTGAGGTGCTGCGCGACTGGGTCGATCTCGACGCGCTGGAGCCGGCCCGCCGGGATGAAGTGTTGGCCAGCTGGCCCGGCCCACATACCTGGATCCTGCCAGTCACCACCCGTGCGCCGCGCTGGGTCACCGGCACGCATGATGGGCTGGCCGTACGCATCAGCGCGCACCCGGTCGTGGCAGCGCTGTGCGCAGCCTGGGGGGCGCCACTGGTGTCCACAAGCGCCAACCTGGCCGGCGAGCCACCAGCACGCAGCCGCGACGCCCTGGACCCGGCGCTGCTGGCGACCATCGATGGCGTGGTGGCGGGCGATGTCGGCGGGCTGGCGCAGCCCACCCCGATCCGCGATGCACGCACCGGTCAGAGCCTGCGCGACTGAGCTTGCGGTATGTGGGCGGCCTCTGGCCCTGCAGCAGCGGGCATCTGCCGGGTGAGAGACGCCCGGCACCATGAAGATCGTGCACGGCGCCTACGCGCCGACCGAAGGTCACCGCTTCAATCACACCAAGCTGTTGCTGGTGTGCACCGACGTGATGTCATGGCGAGGGCGCTTTCAAACCAGCGTACACAGATCTCCGTGCCCCAGGTCTAGCGCCAGCGCTCACTGACAACGTCACGCAGCAGGCCGCCGAACGGCCACATCGCCACGCCCCAGACGCAGAATCCACCGGCCCGCCCGCTTTCCCGCACGCGGGCCTGAGCAGCGCCCGTCCGCACACTTTGCTGCGCGGCCGCCAAGCGCGCACACTCGGCGCATGCGCACTCTTCCAACCTTTTTGTTGCTGGCCTGCGCGCTGCCTGCCTTGGCAGCGAGCACCGCCGCCAAGCCGGACCCAAACGTGCGGGTCTACCGCTGCGTCAGCAGTACCGGGACCGTGGCTCTGCAGGATGCGCCGTGCAGCAGCGGTCGCCAGCAGGTGCTGGACATGCAGCGCCCGCAGGACCCACCGCCGCGACCGCAACGCGTGGAGGCACCTGCCCCGGTTCCGGCTGCGCCGTCGCGCGAAGTGCGCATCGTCACCGTGCAACCGCCGCAGCCGATGTACGAGTGCACCACCGAAGACGGCGAGCGCTATACCAGCGACAGCCCGGAAGGCAATCCGCGCTGGGTGCCGACCTGGGGGCCGGCCTATGTGGGCAATGCGGTTGGCCCGCCGATCAGCGGCGGGGGTATCCAGCGTCCACCGATCTCGGTCAACCCGCGCCCGGCGATTGCGGTGCAGGGCGGCGCCGGGCGGGGCAGCATCCGCGGCAGTGCCAGCTTTGGCGGCGGTAGCTATCAGGGCGGCTATCAGGACAGTTACCACGGCGGCGGCTACGGCGGCACGGTGATCGTGCCTTACGGCAATGTGCAGATCCGCGACGAGTGCCATGCCCTGCCCGAACAAGAGGTCTGCGCGCGGCTGGCAGACCGCCGCTGGGAGTTGATCCGCCGCTACAACAGCGCGCTGCAGAGCGAACGCCAGGATCTCAGCCGCGAACAACGTGGCATCGAAGCGCGTCAGCAACGCGACTGCGGCGGCGCATGAGCCGCGCCTTGTGGCTGATGCTGTTGCTGGGCTGGGTATCGGGCGCCAACGCCCAGGACGTGGCCATCTACCGCTGCACCGATCCCTCCGGCGCGCTCACCGTGCAGAACATGCCGTGCCCGAAGGGCATGCAGCAACAAAAGAAAATGATGACCGCACCGGCGGCGGTGCCGTTTGCACCGGGCGGCACGCCTGCACCCGCGCCAGTACGTGCTGCGCCAGCTGCACGGCAGCCGCCCGCTATTCCTGCTGCCGTGCCTGCTGCGCCGGCAGCTGCATCGACGCCAGCGCCGCTGACGCCCACCTCCACGCTGCCTCCGCCGCCGTTGTTCGAATGCACCGCACACGACAATGGCCGCTACTTCACCGAAGACCGCGAACCGGCCACACGCTGCCTGCCGATGCAGACCACCAATCTGGCCGGCGGGCCGGCAACCGGCGGCGGCAGCGCCTGCGAAGTGGTCACCGACCGCTGCGCACCGGTGCCGGATCAGAGCCTGTGCGAAGCCTGGCGCAAACGCGCCGAGCAGGCCGAAGCGACCTGGCGTTTCTCCGACGAGGCGCAATCGGCAGAGCGCAAGCAGCGCTACGACCAGATGCGCCGGGTGCTGGACGAAAGCCGCTGCGCCAATCCATCCGCTGCGCCCTGACTGACTCTGCAGGGCTGCGTGCGGGAAGGCGATCGATGGCGAGTGCGTCATGCCTGCGCATCACCGATGCCCCCATCCGCCCTTCGGGCACCTTCCCCCGCGATGCGGGGGAAGCG
>NZ_JBEGDW010000001.1:89627-89740 GCF_040202875.1 Xanthomonas sp. WHRI 10204 | reverse complement strand
GTGCGTCATGCCTGCGCATCACCGATGCCCCCATCCGCCCTTCGGGCACCTTCCCCCGCGATGCGGGGGAAGGGATGCATCTCCTGCCGACGCGGGGTTCTTCTGCTTACGTA
>NZ_JBEGDW010000001.1:0-89535 GCF_040202875.1 Xanthomonas sp. WHRI 10204 | reverse complement strand
CGTACGTAGCAAAGACTCCCCTGACTGGCGGCAACACCCGGCCAACGTCTGCCATCACCACAGCGCGCAAGGAGCTGACAGGCGTCACGCGAGCACGTGCTTGCGGCCGGCACCGGTTGGGTGCGGAAGGCGATCGATGGCGAGTGCGTCATGCCTGCACATCACCGATGCCCCCATCCGCCCTTCGGGCACCTTCCCCCGCGATGTGGGGGAAGGGATGCATCTCCTGCCGACGCGGGGGATGGGATGCATCTCCTGCCGACGCGGGGTTCTTCTGCTTACATAGCAAAGACTCCCCTGACTGGCGGCAACACCCGGCCAACGTCTGCCATCACCACAGCGCGCAAGGAGCTGACAGGCGTTACGCGAGCCCGGGCGGCCGGCACCGGTTGGGTGCGGAAGCAGATCGGTGGCGAGTGCGTCATGCCTGCGCATCACCGATGCCCCCATCCGCCCTTCGGGCACCTTCCCCCGCGATGCGGGGGAAGGGATGTCTCCCGTGCCAGTGCATCCCGTGCCGACGCAGAAATCCTCTGGTTGCGCGCGTTGCGGATTACGCGCCCTTCTCTGGTTAAGCGTCTTTTCGTTTACACGCCGTTGCCAGATCGGCCGCAGCCGCCTGACAGTGGCCGCATCGTGTGCCGGTGAGGCTAGAACCCGTAGCGCAGAAACCCGCCATCCACCGCGATGCATTCGCCGGTGATGTAGCTGGCCGCAGGCAGACACAAAAAGCCCACGGCTGCGGCGACTTCTTCGGGTTCGCCGATGCGGCGCATCGGGGTGCGGTCGATCACCTGTTCGTAGTAATCCGGATCCGACAACGGGCCGGAGGTGCGGCGCGTGCGGATGTACCACGGCGCGACCGCGTTGACGCGGATGCCGTCCTCGGCCCATTCCACCGCCAGGTTGCGCGTCATCTGCTGCAGCGCGGCCTTGGTCATGCCGTACGGTGCGCCGCTGCGCACATGGGTGATGCCCGAGACGCTGCCCACATTGACGATGGCCGAAGCTGCGTGCCGGGTCAGCAGCGGATGCGCATACCGCGACAATTCGAATGCAGAAAACACGTTGGTTTCGAAGATGCCGCGCCACTCGTCTTCGGTGTAATCGATCGCGGCGCGGGTGATGTTGCCGCCGGCGTTGTTGATCAGCAGATGCAGGCCGTCGGCGTGGTCTTCCACCCAGTCCAGGATCGCGCGACGCTCTTCATCGTCGGACACATCGGCCGCCAGCCCATGCAGCTCGCGCTCGGGAAATTCTTCGGCCAGTTCGTCGCGTGCCTGCGCCAACGCATCGGCATCGCGCGCCACCATCAGCAGATCCGCCCCGAAGCCGAGCAGTTCGCGTGCGATGGCCAATCCAATACCGGCACTGGCGCCGGTGATGAGCGCGGTCTGTCCATCCAGCCGCCAACGCTGCGTTGTCACGTGGGTGATCCTCTTTCAAAACGCGGAAAAACGGTCGCTACAGCGCAGTTGACGCGCAGCTGCGGCACCGGCGTTAGGATACCGCCACCGCTCGCGAGGTCACGACGATGAAACTTCACTGGATGCTTGCCGCCGTTTTGACGTTGCCGCTGGCTGCCTGTCAGCGCCCGCAACCGGCGCCCACCGACCAAAAGCCCGACCCGCAGGCCACCGCCTTGCGCGACCACATCCAGCAGCCATTGAACAAGGCGCACGCGGTGCAGGCCGCTACCGACCAGGCCGCGGAAGATCAGCGCAAGGCCATCGACGCCGCCACGCAGTAAGCGCGAGGCGCGATAGGCGCGATCAACACCGCGACGCCGCTGTCAGGCGGCTCGCATGAGGTGAGCGTCAGGCATCAGGCGACACAAAAACAACAACGCCGGCACAAGGCCGGCGTCGTCGCTACATCCAGTGGCGTGGTTTGCCGGCTCAGAACCCGCAGAAGCAGTACGCCAGCGCCTTGACCGGCGCGCCACCGGCCTTGCTGTCGTGCACGGCGCTTTCGACGAAACGCAGCTGCGTGTCCACTTCCGGCAGCGAACGCGCCAACATGGCGCGCGCCATGCCCGAATCACTCAGCATCCACGCACCCATGCGGCTGCCGGCAAATCCGCTCATGAACTGCGAGAACGGCGTGGCCGGCTTTTCCACGTAGTGCACGCGGAACTTGCCCTTGCTCAATTTGGCGCGATTAGCCGCATCGGCCACCGCGTCCTGCATGCCGCCGAACGCATCCACCAAGCCATGCTGCTTGGCCTGCGCACCGCTCCACACGCGCCCGCGGGCGACCTTGTCGATGGCTTCCACCGACTGGTGACGCGCCTGCGCGACCTTGCCGGTGAAATCGGCATAGCCCTTGTTGATCACCGCCTGGATGACCTGCCCGGCGGCCGGGTCCAGTGGACGGGTGATGTCGAACGCACCGGCAAACCGCGTGGTGCCCACGCCGTCGGTGTGCACGCCGATCTTGTCCAGCGCGCGGGTCAGATTCGGCACCATGCCGAAGATGCCGATCGAGCCGCTGATGGTCGACGGGTCGGCATAGATGCGATCGGCGTTCATGCTGATCCAGTACCCGCCCGAAGCGGCCAGATCGCCCATCGACACCACCACCGGCTTGCCGGCCTGCTTGAGCGCGACCACTTCGCGACGGATCTGCTCGGAGGCGAACACTTCGCCGCCCGGTGAATCCACGCGCAGCACCACCGCCTTGACCTTTTCGTCGTCGCGCGCCTGGCGCAGCAACGCGGCGGTGGATTCGCCACCGATGCGGCCAGCCGGCTGCTCGCCGCCGCTGATCTCGCCAGCCGCCACGACAACGGCCACCTGCGGACGGCTGTCCATCGGCGAGCGCTGCGCCTGCAACTGACTCAGATAATCGTTGAAGCCGATATTGCGGAAGCCGCTGTCGGCATCGCTGTCGGCCACGCCACGCTTGGTCAGCAACGCATCGACGTCCTCGCGGGTCTTGAGCCCGTCGACCAGTTTCTGCTGCAGCGCGAACTTGGCCAGATCGCCACCTGCGGCCACCACGCCTTCAGGCAGCGTGTCGATGCCGGCGGTCAGCTGCGCCGGGGTGAGCTTGCGCGCGGTGCCGACGTCGGCCAGGTAACGCTGCCACACGTCGTTCATCCAGAACAGATCCGCTTCCTTGGCATCGGCCGAGGCCGCGTCGAGGATGTATGGCTCTGCAGCGGACTTGTATTCGCCCACGCGGAACAGGTGCACGTCCACGCCGAGCTTGTCCTGCAAGCCTTCGCGGAAGTACTGGCGATAGCGCCCAAGCCCTTCCAGCAGCACGCTGCCCATCGGATCCAGATAGACCTCGTTGGCCTGCGCGGCGAGCAGGTACTGGCCCTGACTCATGCTCTCGCTGAAGGCCACGATCTGCTTGCCGGAAGCACGCAGCTTCTGCAGTGCGGCGGCCACTTCGCGCTGCGAAGCGAAGCCGGACGGCTGCAGCTTGTCCAGATTCAACAACACCCGCTCGATCTTGCGGTCCTTGCCGGCCGCTTCGATCACCCGCACCAGGTCGCGCAACTGCACCTCTTCGGCGCTCTTGTCGCCCACGGCCTTGGCCAGCGAGCGGCTCACCGGGTCGGCGCTGAACTGTTCGACCAGGGTGCCTTCGGGGTTGATGACCAACGTTGTGCGCTCGGCCAGCGGCTTGGTGCCGTCGCCGCGCGCCATCGCCACCACAAGCACCAGCAGCAACAGGAACAGAAAACCGAAGAACACCAGATTGAAGATCAGGCGCCGGGTGAAATTCATCACGTCCCACAGGCCGACGAAGAAACTGGCGATGGGACTGCGACGCACGGGGTGGTTCATGGAAAACTCCGTCGAAAAGACGCTGCATGTACGTAATGCTGCCCAGCATACCGGCTGCGCACCGCCCACGGCATGCGCTGAAAGTCAGGGGGTCGCGTCGGCAGTCAGCCGCCGGCTGGTCTGCCGGAAACGCATGCCCATCAGAATCGACGCGGTGGTCAGGCCCAGGATCAAGCCGATCCACATGCCTTGCGGCCCCCAGCCCAATCCCAGGCCGAGCCCGGCGCCGATCGGCATGCCCACGCCCCAATACGAGAACATCGCCAGGAACATCGGCACGCGGGTGTCCTTGAGCCCGCGCAGCGCGCCGGCCGAGAGCACCTGGATGCCGTCGGGGAACTGGAAGGTGGCGGCAAACAGCAGCAACACCGACGCCAGCGCGGCCACCGTCACATCGTTGGTATACACACCGACGATGGCGTCGTGGCCAAGCAGCAGCGCACTGGCCGACAACGCCTGCGTGCCCAGCACGATGGCGTAACCGGCCCAGGTGGCACGCCGAATGGCCAACGGATCGCCACGCCCCACCGCGTGACCGACGCGCACGGTGGTGGCCTCGGCCACGCCCATCGGCACCATGAAGCACAGCTGCGCCACATTGATGGCGATCTGGTGCGCCGCCGCTTCGGTCGAGCCCAGCCGGCCGATCAACAGCGCAGTGACGATAAACAGGCCGCCTTCCATCAGCACGGTGATGCCGATCGGCAGCCCGGTGCGCAACAGATCGCCGATGGCGCGCCAACGCGGCCCTTCCAGATGGGTGAACAACTCCAGGTGCGCAAAGCGCCGCGCGCGCCATAGATACAGCGCGAACACGCTGGCCTGCACCCACATGGTGATGGCCGAGGCCATGCCCAGGCCTTCGGCGCCGTGCTCGGCAAAGCCGAACTTGCCGTAGGTCAGCACATAGCCCAGCGGCGCCAGCACCAGCAAGCCGCCAAACCCCAACAGCATGGTCGGCAGCGTCCAGTGCATGCCTTCGCTGAGATAGCGCATGCAGAAGTAGAACGTCAGCGCCGGCACGCCCCAGCGCACCGCGTGCAGAAAGTCGGTGGCACCCGGCACGATGTCCGGCGCAATCCCGAAGGTGGGCAGCAGCGGCGGCACCACGCTCAGAAACGCGAACATCAATGCGCTCAGCCCCAGCGACAGCCACAACGCCTGGCGAAACAACGGGCCGATCTCACGCTCGCGCCCGGCGCCGCGCAATTGCGACACCGAGGCGGTCAAGGAAATCAGCGTCCCGATCGGCACCAGCATCGGCAGCCACAGCAGCGCAGTGCCGATGGTCACCGCCGCCAGCGTCGCGGTGCCGTGGTGGCCGGCGATGACGTTGTCGACAAACCCGATCAAGCCGGTAGAGACGTGACCGAGCACCAGCGGCAACGCCAGCAGGCCGGTGGTGCGCACTTCCGCGGCGAAGCCTGGCGTCGCGGACGCGGGGGCAGGAGAAACAGACATGACACACCGATTGCTGCGCGGACTACGGCCGTGCCGGGAGGCGCTGGCACCGGGTCGCGTGGGGCCGCTATCTTACGCGTACTTTCCGATTGCGCCCTGACGCGCGCCTGGGCAGTTCTCGCCGCGCTCGCTGCTATGTGCGCGGCAACAAACAGCAGCTGCCGATGTTTCCAGGCAGCCGCATGCTGACGCTGTACCGTGTGCCAGGCGTGGACCTTCGCGGTATCGCATCGGGCACACGGCCTCTCCATCACCGCCGACTGGACCTGGCTCATGTCACTGCACCCGACCGCATTGCATCCATCGGACTGTGAAAACTGTTCCACCGCATTGCAAGGCGCGTTTTGCCACGCCTGCGGGCAAAGCGCGCATAGCCCGGTGCGCAGCGTCGCGCACGCGGTAGAAGAAGTCTTCGAGTCGTTCTGGCACCTGGATGGGCGCATCTTCCGCACCTTGCGCGATCTGCTGGTGCCCGGCCGCGTGGCACTGCGGTTTCTGAGTGGGCAACGGGTGCGCTATGTCGCGCCGATGCGGCTGTTTCTGGTGGTGAGCCTGTTGACCTTTTTCATTGCACGCATCGCAGTGCATGCCTCTGACGACGACTTCGCGGCGCCCGGCACCACGCACAGCGCCGTACCGAAGGACTTCGCGCATGCGCGCACGCCGGCGCAGGTGGAAGCGGTGCGTGCGCAGATCGTCGGCACGCTCACCCAGACCCGCAAGGTAGTGCCGGCAGGCATCGCGCGCGACGGCGTGGATGCCGGCATCGCCCGCGCCGAGAGCGAGGCGCGCAAGCGGCTGGCGCAACTGCACCAGGGCGCGCGGCTGGAAAGCGCCGCACCGACGGTCGATGCGCCCGACAACAGCACGTTCTTTTCGCTGGGAGGCAAACCCTGGGACCCGGTCAGCAACCCGCTGACGGTTGCGCCGTTGCCGCAGTTCGCCAACCGCTGGCTCAACGTGCAGCTCGACCACATCCGCGCCAACCTGCCGCGCCTGCGCAGCAATCCGCAACTGCTCTACAACGCGTTCTTCGCAGCGGTGCCATCCACCTTGCTGGTGCTGGTGCCGTTGTTTGCGCTGCTGTTACGCGTGTTCTACCTGCGCAGCGGGCGGGTGTATCTGGAACATCTGGTGGTGGCGCTGTACAGCCATGCGTTTCTTTGCCTGAACCTGCTGGCGATGCTGCTGCTATCGCTGCTCAGGGAATCGGTGACGCAGGTGGCTCCCCCGATTGCCTGGAGCATCGGCCTGCTGCAGTTCGGGCTGGCAGTGTGGATGCCGCTGTATCTGCTGGGGATGCAGCGCCACGTGTACGGCCAATCGTGGTCAACCACGGTGCTGAAATACCTCGGCCTGGGCAGCATCTATTTCGTCGTGGTCACGTTTGCTGCCGCGTTCTTGATGGTGGCGAGTCTGGCGCGTCTTTGACGCTGCGCACTGCAACTGCGGCGCTGCAGTCGCACGGGCCCGACAGCGCGGTGAAAAGCGGGTTCCGCGACTGACGGCCGCGTTATTCGCACAACGCAGGTCGATGAGCACTTGCCGCGCCAAAGCGCGGCAATACACCGCGCATCGGCGATCAGCGCGCCAGTTGCCGCTTCAGCCAGGCGCCGCGGCTGGCCGGAGCTTCGGCCAGCAAGGCGTCGCGTAACCCATCGCGGTCTTGCGGCGGGGTGCGTTGGGCGAGGACCGCCAGCTGTTCCAGCTGGCCGGCATCCAGGCTGCGTAGCACCGCCAGTAAGCGCTCGCGCTGGTCGACCGGCACATAGCCGATCAGCGGCTGCAGCTGCGGATAGAACGCGCCCACCTGCGACCCCAGACGCCAGCCATCGCGATGCAAGCGATCCATCGCGCTGAACTGGGTGCGCAAGGCGCGCTGCTGGTCCTCGGGCAGGCTGTGCAGCCGTTCGCGCGCCTGCCGCAACACCACACGGTCGGTGGCGGTCAGGTCTTTCCACGCGGCATAGCGCGCACGCAGGTCGGCCTGCTGTGCCGGCGTCAGTGCCGCCCAGCGCGCGCGTTGCTGCGCGGCGCTTGGCGCTGCCGCCGGGGCGGGCGCGCTGGCAGGTTCGGTGTGCCCGCTTTCGTCCAATGCCGCTGGCAGGGCCTGCGCGCCGGCGATGCCGGTACTGGCGAGCATCAGCAGGCCGAACCACTTAGTTGTCGTCATCGACCGTCTCCAGAGGGGCGGAAGGCTGCTCGGCCGCGGTGGCATGCGCGCCGGATTCGTCCGCCGGCACCGGGTGGCCGGCGGCGTACCAGGCGTAAAAGTCGGACGCACGCGCCAACTCCAGATCCGGGTCGGCCAGCATCGTCTGGTCGCGCGGATCCATGCCCAGGACGGCAGGAGCGTCCGGCAGGTCGGACGCCGGCAGTTCTTCCACCACCACTGGCGCGGCATCGGTGACATGCAGCACGCCGGCCGGCGCCTGCGAGACCGGCTCAGGCGGCAAGCTGGGCCGTCGGTGGGTCCACCACCAGCCCAGCACCGTCAGCAGGAGCGCCAGTGCGAGTCCCCCCAGAGCGATACCGGCATGGCGCCGATCCAGCTGTGGCCACTGCCACTGCCGCTTGGGGCGGACCTGTGCCGGGGTAGCGCGGCGTGGCGCGGGCGGCGCCTCTGCCGGGATGGCGGGTTGCAGCGCGACGCCAGCCAGCGAGGCGTCGCGCAATTGGCTGAGCCGGGTCAGCTGAGACGGGGTGAGATCGCGCAGCTCCGTTTGCGCCGCCTCGGCCAGCACCCGCCACGCCTGTGCATCTGGATTGCCGGCCGCATCGCGTGGACAGGCACGCGCCAGCGACTGCCGATAGTCCGCCACCGCGATGCCCTGTACGTCGCTGGCGGCCTCCTCTTCCAGCCCGGCCACGATCCGCAGCAGCAGCGCCAGCCGGTCGGGGGTCTGCATCCGGCCCAGTACGGTGAAGGGCGGCAGCCAGGTGCCAGGCATGGGCTCGCGGCGCAGTGGCGGCGCGGTTGCCAGCAGGCTCCAGAAGCGCATCGGCCAGCCGGCCATCGGCCGTCCCGCTGCCTGGCTGCTGAAAGCGCGCAGGGCAGCGGCCAACGCCCGCTCGGCTGCCGCCACGTCGCCGCATTGCAGCTGCGCCAGTACCAGGCCCCGGCGTTCCACACCCCGCAGAAAGGCTGATAGTGCGGCGGGGGTAACGGGGGCGTCGGGGACTACGGTCATGTGAACTCCAGCATCGGCCGGCATGATACCGACGCACGTCCGCCACGCCGACCGCTTGACAGATCACACGACCCTCGATCCGGTCGCGAGCGCTACCCGCGCACGTTGTGCACAGCGGCAGACACACCGATACGCGACCGTCTGTCAACTGTTGTTTTTTCTTTGTTGCAATCGTGTTTCACGCCTAAGCTATTGATATATATTCAATTTCGATGTGTGGCGAAAAAATGTCCAAGAGGTTGCCAAGGCAAGTGAATCCGCCTTCACCGCGTGGAGCACGAGACTAATTCACAGGCTTATCCACAGGCAGTGTGGATAAACCCGTTTCCTCAGGCCTCACATAGGTTTACGTCGTATTTATCACTTGGGTCACAGAAAGGCGCTGCAAGTGATCACACCGTCTTCACGAGTGAAATTGCGCAAGTCGGGGGTGCTGGACAGTGTCGGTAGACTGAGCACATGCCTTCCACCGTCCTCACTTTGCGCGTCGCCTTGCCGGTGCCGCTGCCCCAGCTGTTCGATTACCTGCCACCTGCCGACGCCCCGCTGACCGATCCAACGCAGGTCGGTTGCCGTGTGCGGGTGCCATTTGGGTCGCGCGAATTGATCGGGGTAGTGGTGGAGATCGGCCAGCTGACATCGGCCGATGGTCTGCGCGCGGCGCTGGAATGGTGCGACCAGGCGCCGCTGCTGGTGGATGAACTGGCCCGCTCGCTGCAGTGGCTGGCCCGTTACACCCATGCTCCCCTCGGCGAGGCCCAGGCCAGTGCCCTGCCCGGCCCGCTGCGCCGCGGCGAGCCGCTGGCCGACACCCATGCCTGGGCCTGGCAGCTCACCGAGGCCGGGCGTACCGGGGCAAGCAGCCTGCGTGCGGGCAGCCGGCCCGCCCTGCTCGCCGCCCTGTTGCAGACCGGTGCGGTGGGCGAAGAACAGCTGGACCCGCTGCTGCCGCAGTGGCGCGAGGCCGCACGCAGCCTGGCCAAGCGCGGCCACGCCGAACGCGTGGCGGTGCCGGCCGATGCCATCGCGCCACGGCCCGGCACTGGCCCGGCACTCAACGACGAACAACGCGCCGCCGCCGCCGCGATCCGGGCGCACACCGGCTTTGCTACCTATCTGCTCGACGGCGTGACTGGCAGCGGCAAGACCGAGGTCTACCTGCAGGCGATTGCCGACTGCCTGGCCGCCGGCAAGCAGGCGCTGGTGCTGGTCCCGGAAATCGGCCTGACCCCGCAGACGCTCGGCCGCTTCCGCGCGCGCCTGGGCGTGCCGGTGCATGCGCTGCATTCGGGCCTGTCCGATGGCGAACGCGCCCGCGTCTGGGCGGCGGCCTGGCGCGGCGAAGCCAAACTGATCGTCGGCACCCGCTCGGCGGTGTTCACCCCGCTGCCCAACGCCGGGCTGATCGTGATCGATGAGGAGCACGACGGCAGCTACAAGCAACAGGACGGCATCCGCTACCACGCCCGCGATTTCGCTCTGGTGCGCGGCAAGGCGCTGGACGTGCCGGTGATCCTGGGCAGCGCGACCCCGTCGCTGGAAAGCCTGCACAACGCTTACTCCGGCCGCTACCAGCACCTGCGGTTGTCGCAGCGCGCCGGCGACGCGCGCCCGCCGCGTGTGCGTGTGCTGGACGTGCGCAAGCGCCCGCTCAAGGACGGCTTGTCGCCGGAGGTGCTGGCCGGTATCGGCGCCACCTTGGCGCGCGGCGAGCAGGTGTTGGTGTTCAAGAACCGCCGCGGCTATGCGCCGGTGCTGCTATGCCACGACTGCGGCTGGACCGCTGCCTGCCAGCGCTGCAGCACGCCGCTACACCAGACCCCGATGACCGTGCACGCCGGCGGCCGCCGCTTGCAGTGCCACCACTGCGGCGCCCGCCAGCAGGCGCCGCTGGCCTGCCCGGCCTGCGCCAGCCTGGCCTTGCAGCCGCAGGGCATCGGTACCGAGCGGCTGGAAGAACGGCTGACCGAGGCGTTTCCGGCATTCCCGGTGGTGCGCATCGACCGCAGCACCACCCAACGCCGCGACAGCCTGGAAACCCAGCTCGCCCGGCTCGGCACCGATGCCGGCATCCTGGTCGGCACCCAGATCCTGGCCAAGGGCCACGACCTGCCGCGGTTGACCATGGTGGTGGTGGTCGGCATCGACGAAGGCCTGTTCTCCGCCGACTTCCGTGCCGCCGAAAAACTCTCCCAGCAGCTGATCCAGGTGGCAGGGCGCGCCGGGCGCGCCGATCGCCCCGGCGAGGTCTGGCTGCAGACCCACCATCCCGAACATCCGCTGCTGCAGACCCTGGTCAATGGCGGCTACCACGCCTTCGCCGATGCCGAACTGCAGCAGCGCGAGGCCGCCGGCTTTCCGCCGTTTGCGCATCTGGCGCTGTTCCGCGCCGAAGCCAAGGATGTCGCGGCGGCCAACCAGTTCCTGATGGCGGTGCGCGAACTGGCCACGGCCGACACCAGCGCACAATCGCCCGCGTTTGCGGACGTGGAGTGCTACGGCCCGATGCCTGCGCCGATGCCGCGCCGCGCCGGCTTCCAGCGCACCCAGTTGTTGCTGTCCGCACAGCAACGCTCGGCGCTGCATCGCCTGCTCGATGCGCAGCTGCCAGCCATCTATGCGCTCCCGCAGGCGCGACGCGTGCGCTGGTCGCTGGATGTGGACCCGATCGATCTGTATTAGCGCAGGGCGTATCGCAGACGGAGTTGCAGCCAGACGCACGCTGCGCGGTGTACCCAGGTTCTGTAGGAGCGCACCTGGGCGCGATGCTGCGTTATCGGCACTGCTCTCGCGCCCAGGTGCGCTCCTACGACAACGCGCGCTATCAGCGCCGCGCGATGTACAAGGCCCACTTCACTGGAGAAACGTGTGAGGTCGGCGGCGCGTGCGGGGCCTGCAATAAACAACGCTGGCCTGAGCGGTGGCTCGAAACTCAGGTCAGCGCCGTCATCACGCCGCGCTGGTATGCAGGCCGTGCGCGCAAGCGCTGATACCACGCGTGCAAATGCGGCAACGCAGGCCGCTCGATCGGCATTTCGAACCATGCATAGATGAAACTGCCCAGCGGAATATCGCCCATCGCGAAGCGCTCGCCGGACAGATACGGCTGCTGCGCCAAGGCCGCATCGGCGCGTGCCAGCAGCTCGCCCGATTGCGCCAGTGCTGAAGCGATACGTGCGGCATCGCGCTCAGCCTCGGGTGTGCGCAACACGCCCCAGAACAGGTCGCGAAACACGCTGGCAAAGGTGGAGGTGGTCCAGTCCATCCAGCGATCGCCCACTGCGCGCTCGGCCGGCGATGACGGATACAACGCCGGTGCGTACTGCGCGGCGAGGTACCGCACGATCGCATTGGATTCCCACACCACCACCGCGCCATCCTGCAAGGTCGGCACCACGCCGTTCGGATTCAGCGCGCGATACGCCGGCGTGTCATTGCCGCCGAAGGCACCGCCCACTTCGATCGACGTATAGGCCACACCGGCTTCTTCGGCACACCACAACACCTTGCGCACATTGCTGGAATTGCGACGCCCCCAGAGCGTGATCGTCGGCTGTGCAGCGGGAGCCATCGCGTCGTGCGTCATCGTCATTTTCCGGAGGCAGGTTTGGCTGTTGCGCGCGCTGCACGCTTGGGGGTGGCTTGTGGTTCCGGTGCAACGGCAGGCACGGCAGTTTTCGCACGATTGTCGCTGCCCTTGGGCGTATCGCGTACCCACAAGGCCTGCTCGTCCAGCTTGAGCTCGAACAGGCCGATCGCGCGCACCAGATCGCTGAGTTTGCGATAGCCGTAATTGCGTGGATCGAACGAAGCCTGGTTAGCCACCTGCTTGCCCACCGCGCTCAACAACGCCCAACCATCGTCCTCGCATGCGCTGACGATGGCGTTGCGCAGCATCTGCACCAGGCGCGTATCGCTGCGCAGCGCGGTGGCATCCTTGCGCCCGGCCGCGGTATCGCGGGCCGCGGCGGCTTGCTCGCCCAGCGCTTCCACGTAGGTGAATTTGGAGCAGGCATTGACGAACGGCGCCGGGGTTTTCTTCTCGCCAAAACCATAGACCTTCATGCCATCGGTGAGCAGACGCATCACCAACGGGGTGAAATCCGCATCGCTGGAGACGATCGCAAACCCATCCAGATTGCGCGCATACAGCAGGTCCATCGCATCGATCACCATCGCCATATCCGAGGCGTTCTTGCCGGAGCTATAGGCAAACTGCTGGATCGGCCGAATCGCATAATCGTGCAAGGCCGCTTCCCAGCCTTTCAGGTGCGGGCTCTTCCAGTTGCCGTAGGCGCGGCGCACGTTGGCCACGCCATAACGCGCCACTTCCGCCAGCACCACATCGATCTTGCCGGCCGGCGCATTGTCGGCATCGATCAGCAAGGCGATCCGTTTGTCGGGATTGTCGGTCATGCGCGTTCCTCCAAAGACGTGCCCGCGTCGGTTTGCATCTCCGAGTCGGCTTCTATTTCCGATTCGGTTTCGGTTTCGAGCTCGCTATCGGCAGCGGCCGGCAGCGCGAAGTGCCTGCCATCGCGCAGGATGAGTTCTCCGTCGGTCAGAATCTCCTGCTCGGAGTCGGCACTGACCCAGGTGGCCTGCACGCGGCCGGCGCCGCGATCGCCTTCCACATTGAACACAAACTCCTCGCTTCCCTCCGCCAGACTCGTGCGGTACAGATCGACCCGCATCGTGTGGATCTGGCCGATATGTTCCTGCACCACGGCGTCGGCTTGCAGTGCAGTACGCGCCTGATCGGTAAACAGCGACCAGCCGATGCCGAGCAGCCACACGCTCGCTGCCAGGACCACGATCCCGAACAGCGTTGCGCAAGCCAGCACGCCGATCAGGCCGATCGCCACGCTGCTGAGCTTTTTCCTGGCCGCAGGCGCGGGCGGGACAGCCGGCGCTGCGGTGGGCATGGCGGCTGGCGGCAGCGGCGGCAAGGGCGGTGGCAATGAGGACATGCGATGGCCGTCAAAAGTGGATGCGACATGATGCCGCAGCCACGCGGCGCCAACGCGTCATGTTCATTGGGAATTTGGCATCCTGTCGTGCCCGCGTTGCCTTCCATCGGACCTACGATGACCTCATCTCCCTCCCCCGCTCCCTTGCATCTGGTTGTGGTCGGCGGCGGTTTCGCCGGCTTGTGGGCGACCCGCGCGCTCGATGACCCCGCCATCCGCATCACCTTGATCGACCGGCAAAACCACCATCTGTTCCAGCCGTTGCTGTACCAGGTAGCCACCGCCGGGCTGTCGGCACCGGATATCGCCGCACCGCTGCGCCACATCCTGCGCGAGCAGCGCAATGTGGAAGTGCTGCTTGGCGATGTGGCCGAAATCGCGCCAACCCGTCGCGAAGTGGTACTGACCGATGGCAAGACGCTCGGCTACGACATGCTGCTGCTGGCCACCGGCGCCACCCATGCCTACTTCGGCAACGACCAGTGGGCCGAACATGCGCCCGGCTTGAAGACCCTCTACGACGCGCTGGTGCTGCGCCGCAAGCTGCTGCTGGCCTTCGAACGCGCCGAGGCCGAATCCGACCCAGCCGCGCGTGCGGCCTGGCTGAGCTTTGCGGTGGTCGGCGGCGGCCCCACCGGTGTCGAGCTGGCCGGTACCCTGGCCGAGATCGCCCGCCACACGCTCAAGAACGAATTCCGCCACATCGACCCACGCCAGGCGCGCGTGCGCCTGGTCGAAGCCGGCCCGCGCGTGTTGCCGTCGTTCCCCGACGATCTCACCGACAAGGCGCGCAAGCAGCTGGAGCGGCTGGGCGTGGAAGTCCACACCGGCACGCCGGTGACCCATATCGATGCGCTGGGCTATCAGCTTGGCGACAGCTTCGTCCCCGCGCGCACCGTGGTGTGGGCCGCCGGCGTGGCCGCCTCGCCGCTGGCGCGCACGCTGGGCGTGCCGCTGGATCGCGCCGGCCGCGTGCTGGTGGCGCCGGACCTGAGCGTGCCCGGCCACCCGGAGATCTTCGTCGGCGGCGATCTGGCGTCGGTGCAGCAGAACGGTCGCCCGGTGCCGGGCGTGGCGCCGGCAGCCAAGCAGATGGGCAAGCACATCGCCAAGGCGATCCGTGCGCGCCAGCGCGGTCAGACGGCAGCCGCGTTTCGGTATCAGGACTTCGGCAACCTGGCCACCATCGGCCGCATGGCCGCCATCGTGCACGTGGGCAAGCTCAAGCTGTCCGGCATCGTGGCGTGGTGGTTCTGGCTGGCCGCGCACGTCTACTTCCTGATCGGCTTCCGCAACCGCTTCGTGGTGTTGGTGAACTGGGCGATGGCGTACTGGAGCTACCAACGCGCCGCACGCATCATCTTCGGTGGCGCAACCGACGACCCGCCGCCCAACACCAAGGACGGATGACAGCGCACAGGCCGTGCGCGATGCTGTGCGGCCTGATTCGACGGTCTACGTGTGGCAACTGTCCTGTTCCTGCTGGATCTGCTCGGCACCTTCGTGTTCGCCCTGAGCGGCGCGACCGTGGCAGTGCGCAACCGCCTGGACCTGTTTGGCGTGCTGGTGCTGTCATGCGCGGCCGCTGTCTCCGGCGGCATCGTGCGCGACGTGTTGATCGGTGCCACCCCGCCGGCGGCACTGGTCCACCCGCAGTATCTGCTCACCGCCTGCCTGGCCGGTGTCGCCGGGTTTTACTGGCATGCGGCAGTGGAGCGCCTGCGCAACCCGGTGCAGATTTTCGACGCGGCGGGTCTGGCGCTATTTGCGGTCTACGGCACCAGCAAGGCGCTGGACTACAACCTCAGCCCGTTGAGCGCCACGTTGTTGGGCATGCTCAGCGGCATCGGTGGCGGCATCGCACGCGACCTGCTGGTCGCCCGAACGCCGGTAGTCTTGCAAGCGGAGTTGTATGCGGTCGCCGCGCTTGCCGGTGGCGGACTCGTGGCGGTCGGTCACGTACTCGGCGTGCCGCAAGCCTGGTCGCTGGCAACCGGTGCCGGCGTGTGCTTTGGCCTGCGTTTCATGGCGATCCGTTATGGCTGGCATCTGCCGGTGGCCCGCTTGCCGGAGTAGTCGTCATCGGCCAAAGCGATGATGCCGGCCGCATTGTCTGGACAGAGCGTCAGGCTTCTGGAGTCCGTGGAAACCGCACACCGACAACGCAAACGGCCCGGATCAACCGGGCCGTTCGTGCAGCATGTACCGCGTGATCGAACCGATCAGGCGACGAACAGTGCCTTCATCTTCTTCAGCGCGTTCGCTTCGATCTGGCGGATACGCTCGGCCGACACGCCGTATTCGTCGGCCAGCTCCTGCAGCGTCACCTTGGACTCCGAATCCAGCCAACGGCGCTTAACGATGTCACGCGAGCGCGTATCCAGACCGGCCATGCCTTCGCGCAACAACTGCAGCTGGTTGTCTTCGCTGTCGTGCCGCTCATAGGCCTGCGACGGGTCTTCTTCGTTGGCCACCAGATAGCTGACCGGCGAAGGCGGACCATGATCGTCATCTTCATCCGACGACGCGTCGAAGCCGATATCGCGGCCGGACAGGCGCGACTCCATCTCCATCACTTCACGCTCGGAGACGTTCAGGTCCTTGGCGACCGCGGTCACTTCGGAGGCGTTGAGCCAGCCCAGACGGGTCTTGGACTTGCGCAGGTTGAAGAACAGCTTGCGCTGCGCCTTGGTCGTGGCGACCTTGACGATGCGCCAGTTCTTCAAAATGAACTCGTGCATTTCGGCACGGATCCAGTGCACCGCGAAGCTGACCAGGCGCACGCCCATTTCCGGGTCGAAGCGCTTAACCGCCTTCATCAGGCCGATATTGCCTTCCTGGATCAGGTCGCCCAGCGGCAGGCCGTAGCCGTTGTAACCGCGGGCCACGTGCACCACGAAGCGCAGATGGGAATGGACCAATTCACGCGCTGCGTCCAAATCCAGCTCGTCGCGGAAGCGGCGGGCCAGATTCTGTTCCTCATCGACCGACAGCACCGGAATCTGGTGCACGGCACCGATGTAGGCGTCCAGCGAACCGAGCGCACTGGGAATCGGGAGATTGTTTGCCACAAGGGCAGTCGAGGTAGTCTGGTTCATAGGCACCATCTTAGCAGTCGAACTATTGGACTGCTGGGTACAGAAAGAGTTCCCAGCGTTCCATTTATAGGACGTTCGGGCTTTCAGCCTTGGCGGCGTTCTACCGTGCAGCTCCCCGAATTCAAGCCCTACGCTACCACTGCGCCCCTGCGCAGACCGTGACAAACCTGTGGCGAAATGCGCGTGCGCAAGGGTTGTTCAGCCGGCGGCCGACGTTGTATCCAAGGCGTTGCGCGGCGGCAACGACCAATCGACCGGCTGGATACCGCGACGCTGCAGGTGCTCGTTGGTCTTGGAGAAATGCTTGCATCCCAGAAAGCCGCGATGCGCCGACAACGGCGAAGGATGCGGCGCCTTGAACACGCGGTGGCGTGCCTGATCGATGACCTTGCCCTTGGACTGCGCGTAGCTGCCCCAGAGCAGGAACACCAGGCCTTCGCGCTCGCGGTTGAGCGTCTCCACCACATGGTCGGTGAAACCTTCCCAGCCCTTGTTCTGGTGCGCGCCGGCGCGGCCCTGTTCCACCGTCAGCACCGCATTGAGCAGCAACACGCCCTGGCGCGCCCACGGCATCAGATAGCCGTGATCGGCACGCGGGATGCCGAGGTCGTCCTGAATTTCTTTGTAGATATTGAGCAGCGACGGCGGCACCGGCACGCCGGGCAGGACCGAAAAGCACAGCCCGTGCGCCTGGCCCTCACCGTGGTATGGATCCTGGCCCAGGATCACCACCTTGACCTGCTCGAACGGGGTGGCATCGAAGGCGGCAAACATCTGCGGGCCGGGCGGGAACACCCGCGCGCCAGCCGCCTTGCGCTGGCGTAGAAAGGCCGACAGCTCCTGCATCTCCGGGCGCAGCAACCAGTCGCCCACCTTTGCCTTCCACGACGGTTCCAGCTGGATACGCCCTTCCACTTCGGTCATAGGGTGATGGCCTGGTCTTCCAGGCGTGCCAGCCGCAATTGGAACAACACCTTGGTCACCAGCAGGCGCTCTTCGATGGGTTTTTGCACCAGATCGTTGGCGCCGGCACGCAGCAGTTCGGACTGGTTGCGCGGATTGGTGTCGCCGGTCATCACCAGCACCGGCAGGCGGCGCTTGCCGTAGGCGAAATCGATGCGGATGCGCTCGACCACATCGCGGCCGTTGAGCTCGCCTTTCAGGGTCACGTCGGTCAGCACCACGTCGATACGGCGCTCGGTGCGGCCCAGTGATTCGGCGGTGAGCAGCGCAAACGCATCCTCGGCGGTGAGCACGTGCACCACTTTCAGGCTCTGGCGCTCGAGCATGCGTTTGGTCGCCTCGGCCACCACGCGGCTGTCTTCGATGTAAAGCACGGTGGCGCCCACCACCGGCTCGGGCTGCACATAACCGCGGATAAAGGTCGCCAGGGCTTCATGGCCCAGCGCCTTATCGAAATAATCGGTGACGTACTCGGTAAAACGGCGCTCGACCAGATGCTGCTGCGCATCGCCGGACACCACGATCACCGGCACATACGCCTGACCGGCCGCTTCGCGCACGCTGCGCGCCAGGGTCAGGCCATCGCCATCGGGCAAGGACAGCGAGGTGGTCACCAAATCCACCGCACCGGACTCCAGCGCAGCGCGCGCTTCGGCAATGCTGGCGCAACCGATCACCTGCACATTGGGCAGGTCGCGCCGGAGCACGTCGGCAATGAGCTTGCGTACCAGCTTCGAACCATCGACGACCATCACACGTGGCGCGTCGCTGATCAGGTGTTTGAGATCTGGTGGATGCATGGCAGGCCTCAGGTCTCGGTGGGACGGGTCTGACGAAGGAAATGGCCGGTCACCAGCCAGGCGCCCAGCCAACCCAGCACCAGGGTGCCGATCAGCACCATCACAGAATGCAGCAGATCCAGCCCGTGCAGGGTAAAGGAACTGCCGTAGCTATCGGCCAATGTGGCCAATGGCGCGCGCAATGCCAAGCCCGAGGCGGCGATGAGAGCGAGCGCAACAGCGCCAGCGCCCAGCCCGTACCACGCACCCAGATACAGGAACGGGCGACGGATGAAGCCATCGCTGGCACCGAGCAATTGCAGCACGCCGATCTCTTCGCGCCGCGACTGAATGTCCAGCCGCACGGTGTTGCCGACCACCAGCACCGCGCCGATGCCAAGCAGCGCCGACAGCACCTGCACCAGGCGTTCGCCGAAATGCAGCCAGCCATCCAGACGCTTGCGCCACAACGCGTCGTGCTGCACCTGGTCGGTCTGCGGCAAGGCCTGCAACGCGCTAGCCAGCTGCGCGTCGTCGGCCGCATCGGTGGGGGTGACGATCAACAACGTCGGCAGCGGATTCTCGCCCAGGGCATCGGCGGCTTCGTCGAGTTTTGCGCTCTCGCGCAACGCGGCCAACCCCTGCTCCGGCGTACGCAGCGTCACCTGGGCCACGTCGGTGCGCGCACGCAACTCGCCGGCAAGCGCTTGCGCGGCATCGGCGGCGACATCGACCTTGAGGAACAGATTGATTTCGCGCGACTGCTGCACGCTGCCAGCCAACAGCTTGACGTTGTCCAGCGCGATCGACAGCCCCAGCGGCAGCGCCAGCGCCAAGGCCATCACCACGATGGTCAGCAGCGTTGCCCACGGCTTGCGCATCGCGCGGCCCAGGCTGAAGGCGATGCTGTGCAGGTGGTGGTCGATCCACACGCCGAAACGCGACGGCGCCACGGCTTCGGTATTGGCGAGCTTGCTCATTCGGCCAGATCCTGCGGCGAGATGTCGTCGACCAGGCGGCCGTGATCCAGGATCAGCACCCGCTTGCGCATCTGCTTGAGCAAGGCAAGGTCGTGGCTGACCACCAGCACGCTGGTACCGCGCGCGGGCAACTCGGCAAACAACTGCATGATTTCGGCGGCCAGTGCCGGGTCGAGATTGCCGGTGGGTTCGTCGGCCACCAGCAGACGCGGCTCACCGACGATGGCACGCGCAATCCCCACGCGTTGCTGCTCGCCCGCCGACAGCTGCGACGGCAAGGCTTTTTCGCGATGGGCCAGGCCGATGCGTTCCAATGCAGAGCGCACGCGCTTGCCGATCTCGGCGCGGCGGGTGCCGCGCAGGATCAACGGCAACGCCACGTTCTCGGCGATGCTGCGGTCGTTGAGCAGACGATGGTCCTGATAGACCGCGCCCACCTGGCGACGATGCAGCGGAATCTGCCGGCCACGCACCTTGAGCAGGTTGCGCTCGCCCAACAGCACGGCGCCCTGGCTGGGACGCTCGCTGAGGTGGATCAATTTGAGCAACGTACTTTTGCCGGCGCCGGAGTGGCCGGTCACGAACAGCATCTCGCCATCGGCCACTTCGAAGCTGACATCAGTCAGCGCCTGGTGGCCCCCGGGGTAGTGCTTGCTGACGTTGTCGAAACGCAGAACGGTCATCCAGCGATTATGCCGGAGCGCCAGCGCTTACGTCGCATCGCCGAAGACCGGCGATGCGATTGATGCCGCCAGTGGTCAGTTGCCCGAGACCAGCGAACGCAGACGGCGGCCGATCCTGCTCAGCAGCGACGGACTGCCGCCCGGCTTGGCGGCGGCACGCACTGGCTTGGCGACCACCTGGGTCGGCTTGCGCGGCGCGGCGGGTGCGGGCACCGGCGTGGATGCGACCGGCTCGGCGCCTTCGACCGGACGGCCGTTGCGACGGCGACGACGCTTGCGCGGTGCACGCTCGCCCTCGACGTCGATGGTGGACGGTGCAGCCGCTGCGGCTTCAGCAATCACCGGTGGGACCGCTGCAGCTGCTGCAGCAACCGGAGCCTCGCCCTCGACGCGCGGCTTGCGACGCGGACGCGGCTTGCTATCGGCACTGCCACCGTCGCGACGACTGCCGCCACTGCCACTGCGCGAGGCGCCGCCCGGACCGCTGCGACCGCCACCGCGGCGCTGTTCTTCGGCCGCACGCTGCTCGCGCGCCTCGCGGAAGATGGTGCCCACGCTGTCGCCAGCGTCTTCATCGACCTCTTCGCCTTCCACCGCCACGCGCGCCACACGCGGCAACGGTGTCAGCAGCTCGGTGGTCACCGGCTCAACCGGGATCTTCTGATCGATGTAAGCCTCGATATCCGGCAGGCTCATCGCGTAGCGCTCGCAGGCGAAGCTGATCGCATCGCCCTCTTCGCCCAGGCGCGCGGTGCGGCCGATGCGGTGCACGTAATCTTCGGCATCGAACGGCAGGTCGTAGTTGTAGACGTACTTGACCCCATCGATATGCAGGCCGCGCGCGGCCACGTCGGTGGCGACCAGGATCTCCAACTGGCCCTTCTGGAAGCGGTTGAGCAGCGACTCGCGCTTCTTCTGCGGCACGTCGCCGGACAACACACCGACGCGATAACCATGGCGCTCCAGGGTGCGTGCCACGCGCTCGACGAACGCCTTGGTGTTGACGAACACCATGGTGCGCGCACCTTCGCTGCGCGACAGCAGGCCCAGCAGCAGCGTCTGCTTCTCTTCGTCAGACGGGAAGTAGATGCGCTGGCGCACGCGTGCGGCGGTGATGGTTTCGGTCTCGACCACGAGCTTTTCCGGCTCGTTCATATGCTCGTAGGCCAGCTCCAGCACGCGGTGGCTCAGCGTGGCCGAGAACAGCAGCGTCTGGCGGGTGCCGCGCTCGGGCATGCGCCGCAGCAGGAAGCGGATGTCCTTGATGAAGCCCAGGTCGAACATGCGGTCGGCTTCGTCCAGCACGCAGATCTCGCAGGCATGCAGCGAGACCACCTTGTGCTGCTTGACGTAGTCGATCAGCCGGCCCGGGGTGGCGATGATCACGTCCACACCCTGCTGCAGCAGCTCGCGCTGCTTGTCGTAGTCCACCCCGCCGTAGACCAGCGCAAAGCGCAGGCCCAGGTCGGCGCCGAACTTGACCGCGTCCTTGTGGATCTGGATCGCCAGCTCGCGGGTGGGCGCCAGGATCAGCGCGCGCGGGTCTTCCGGCTTGCGGTCGGCCAGCGCCGGGCGGATCAGCAGGCGGTTCATCACCGTCACCAAAAACGCCAGCGTCTTGCCGGTGCCGGTCTGGGCCTGGCCGGCGACATCGCCGCCCGGCAGCGCGACCGGCAAGGTCAATGCCTGGATCGGGGTACAGCGGGTAAACCCGGCGCTCTCTAGCCCGGCAACCAACGCCGGCTGTAGGTCGAACGAGGAAAAAGTCAAATCGGTCAGCGGTTTGTCGCTCATTATTCCGTCTTCGTGAGGCGCCCTGGGCAGCCCGGGCGCGGCTTGCATCGATGCCGACAGCGTCGCAAACTGCGGCTCTTGTGGCGGACAGCGCGGCTTCAGGACTGACACTTGATTCAGTCGCGCAATGCCCCAGTTTAACGCAATGTGGCGGCCTGCCCGATCCGGGTGGGCCGTTTGGTTTCCAGGAGACCCAACGTGAGCGACAAGGTTCAACATGTCGGCGATGCCGACTTCGATACAGCAGTACTGCAATCCGGCGAACCGGTCCTGGTGGATTTCTGGGCCGAATGGTGTGGCCCGTGCAAGATGATCGCACCGGTGCTGGACGATCTGGCCGATACATACCAGGGCAGGCTCAAGGTTGCCAAGGTCAATGTGGACCAGAACCGCGCCCTGGCCATCAAATACCACGTGCGCTCGATCCCGATGCTGTTGCTGTTCAAGGACGGGCAAGTGCAGGCAAGCCAGATCGGGGCGGTCGGTAAGGGCCAGCTGACCCAGATGATCGACAAGACCCTGGGCGGCGCAGCTGCCTGAGTGAACGGGCGTCCAGCGATGGGCGCCCTGCGGTTCGCCGGTAGTTAAACCCTGCCACGGCGGACGCTTGCGCGGTTGCGCATCGCGGTGATAGTGTCAGTTGGTCCGGCACACGTTCGTGCGCCGCCGTACCCCTCTAGAAACTTCTTCTAGACTCCCATCTACCAATAGTTCGCCCCCCAGCCGGGCGCTCGCACCTTAGCGAGGAATCACGCACTTGTCCGATCATCCTTCCTCCGATACCGGGAGCAGCGTCGACGCTCCCGTCGAGAAGCGCGTGCGCAAGCCGCGCGTGAGCAAGACCGCCGCTTCCCATGACGATGCCGGCGCACAGCAGTCCAATCTGCCCTTGCCCGCCAGCCCCGCACCCGACGCTCCACGCGCCCCGCAGGCACCGTCGCACGCTGCCAATTCGGCATCGGCGCAGACGTTCGGCGATGGTGCAGGCGCCGGCAGTTCGCCCGGCAACAGCGGTAACAGCCACGGCGGCGACAGCCACGGCGAGCCCCGCGAAGGCGGCCAGTCGCAGCAGCAGCGCTTCAATCAGGCGCAGCAACAGCAGAACCAGAATCAGGCGCAAAGCCAGGGCCAGCCCCAAGGTCAGGGTCAAGGCCAGCAGCCGGGCCAGGGCCAGAACGCTGGTCAGAACCAGCAAGGCCAGGGTCAGGGGCAGAACCAGCAGGGCAACCGCCGTGACCGGTTCCGCAACCGCCGCGACCGCGGCCCGCGCGATCGCTTCGGTAACGAGAGCGGCGGCATGCCCTCCTCCGATGGCAGCAACGAGCCGTTCATCGCGCGTCCGCATCCGGCCGTGCCGGAAGGCTTCCCGGTGTATTCGCTGAGCGATCTCAAGCGGATGCCGGCGCAGAAGCTGCTGGACATCGCCGATCAGCTCAACATCCAGGAAGGCGTGGCGCGCGCGCGCAAGCAGGACGTGATCTTCGCCCTGCTCAAGGTGCTGACCCGTCATGGCGAAGGCGTTGCCGCCGACGGCGTGCTGGAAATCCTGCCGGACGGCTTCGGTTTCCTGCGTGCCGCCGAAGCCAGCTACCTGGCCGGCCCGGACGATACCTATATCTCGCCCAGCCAGATCCGCCGCTTCAATCTGCGCACCGGCGATCATTTGTCCGGCCGCATCCGCTTCCCCAAGGATGGCGAGCGCTATTTCGCGCTGTCGATCGTGGACACCATCAATGGTGAGCCGCTGGAAGCGAGCAAGAACAAGGTGCTGTTCGAGAACCTGACCCCGCTGTTCCCGCGTCGCCGGTTCCGTCTGGAACGTGGCGATGGGTCCACCGAGGACATCACCGGGCGCATCCTGGATCTGATGGCACCGCAGGGTAAGGGTCAGCGTGCGCTGATCGTCTCCCCGCCCAAGGCCGGTAAGACGATGATGATGCAGCAGGTGGCCACGGCCATCACCAGCAATCATCCCGAAGTGCACATGATCGTGCTGCTGATCGACGAGCGCCCGGAAGAAGTGACCGAAATGCAGCGCACCGTGCGCGGCGAGGTCATCTCCTCCACGTTCGACGAGCCGGCCGCGCGCCACGTGCAGGTCGCCGAGATGGTGATCGAGCGGGCCAAGCGCCTGGTCGAGCACAAGAAGGACGTGGTGATCCTGCTCGACTCGATCACCCGCCTGGCACGTGCCTACAACAACGTGGTGCCCAGCTCCGGCAAGGTGCTCACCGGCGGTGTGGACGCCAACGCGCTGCATCGCCCGAAGCGTTTCTTCGGTGCGGCACGTAACGTGGAAGAAGGCGGCTCGCTGACCATCATTGCCACGGCGCTGGTCGAGACCGGCAGCAAGATGGACGAGGTGATCTACGAAGAGTTCAAGGGCACCGGCAACAGCGAAGTGCATTTGAACCGTCGCATCACCGAAAAGCGCGTCTATCCTGCGATCGATATCAACCGCTCGGGCACGCGTCGCGAAGATCTGTTGATCGAGCCGGAGTTGCTGCAGAAGATCTGGATCCTGCGCAAGCTGCTGCATCCGATGGACGAAATCGCAGCGATGGAATTCCTGCTGGACAAGATGAAGACCACCAAGTCCAACGACGAGTTCTTCAGTTCGATGAAGCGCTGAGGCCGGTCTGGATTAGCGCGACGAGAAAGCCCCGCACTGCGGGGCTTTTTTGTGGGCGGCGTTCGCGTGAGAAAGCACCTGGTCTTCCGAGCTCGCTCGAACTGACGCGCGGTCGTTGCCGATCAACTGCAGTGTTGACCGAGAGCTCGACGGTCGTATGTGGTGCAAGCGGCCGTCGGATGGCTGATCTGATGGCGGGCCGACTGCGCGACACCCGCCGCGCCGATTCGGAACCGCCAGTCGTCTCAGCCTTCCTGCAGCGGCGTGATCAGGCGCACGCCTTCGCCGCGGACGGAAAACAATCCCGATCCCGGCAGTGCGTCCGGGCTGTCGGTCGTGGCGGCTGCGTCGTTCTGCATTCGCCACGACGCGGTCTGACGCGGACCCGGCAGATACGACTGCCATTTTTTCTGCTTGGCATCCAGGTCCTTCTCGGACGCTGCGATGTCGAACGTCACCGGCACGCGCATCTCCCAGAACGGCGCATTGCGCTCAGACCCGGCAGTGGCCGGAGTGAAGGTCCAACTGCGCGCCTTGGCGATGGAGGCGTCGGCAAATTCCTTGCGCCAGCGCGCACGCTTGGACTCGGGAACCAGTGCGGTGAGGTTGACCTGTTCGGCAACCACATCCTCCACCTTGCCATCGCGTCCGATCTTGAGCAGCAGGTAGACCACGCCGGTAGCGCCGCCCCTGAAGGCATTGGCCGGATAGGGCGGCGGCGCCATGCCGTTGGGTTGTGCGCTGACGCCCTGCGGGGTCTGGCCGCCGAAATGCGCGCTACGGATCGACACCCGATATTGATTGTCATCGCCAGGCTTGGCGACCAGCAGCAAGCTCATCGGCAGCCGCGCCGGCAAGGCATTGCCATCGTCCTTGACCGGATCGAACCGCCACGCGGCCACCGAGTGCTTGATCCGCTCGCGGACAGCTGCAGGCAAACGCTCCTCGTCGACGAGCGCCACCGCGGTCACGGTGCCGTCGGGGGTCAGCGTCAACTCGCCGGTGACATTCATGCTTGCTTCGATCTGCAGACGCGCAGCCTCCGGCTTGGCGTGCGCCGCGCCCATTGCTGCCAGCGAAAAAAGGATGCCCAGACCTAACCGTTGCTTCCACTGCATTGTCTTACTCCATTGGTTGATCGCACGTTTTACCAGCCTGCCGCTGTAAACGAAACGGTCTAGGCAAGCCGCCGCGACTCCGCATACGGCGGGGTATCCGGATAATCGTCTTCGCGCAGCCGGGCTTGCAGGTTGCGCCACCACTGCGGGTCGAACAGTTCCGGGTGGATATGTTTGACCGCCTCCAGTTGCGAGGCCGGCAAGCCCATGAACAAGGCGAAGCGCTCGGGAAACACATCGCGTGGGCCGACGTGGAACCAGGGTTCGGCGGCGAGTTGTTCTTCGTAGGTGGTGGGCGTGGGCCAGTCGCGAAAGGTGCAGTCGGTGATCAGGCACAGTTCGTCGTAGTCGTAGAACACCGCGCGCTGATGGCGGGTGATGCCGAAGTTCTTTAGCAGCATGTCGCCGGGAAAGATGTTGTTGCGCGCCATGTCCTTGATCGCCTGGCCATAGTCCAGCGCGGCGGCATGCGCGGCTTCGGGGAGTTGTTCGCGCAGGTACAAATTGAGCGGGCGCAGCCGCCGTTGCACGTAGCACAGCGCAATCAATACATCGTCGCCGTCCTCGCTCAGACTCATCGCGCAGCTGGTCTGCAGCTCTTCCAGCAGCGCTGGCGAGAAGCGCGCCTTGGGAAAGCGCAGAAATCGGTACGGCTGCGCGTCGAGCAGGCGGCCGATGCGATCGAGCTGGAAGACCAATTCGTATTTCCCTTCGACCTGCGCGCGGCTCATGGTCTTGGGATAGGCGAAACGGTCGCGAATGAGCTTGAACACCAGCGGATAACTGGGCAGCGTAAACACCACCATGACCATGCCGGGCGTGCCATCGGCATGCACCAGCTGCTCGGACGGCTGCGCCTGAAAATGGCTGAAAAACGTGCGATAGCGCTCGGTCTTGCCTTGCTTGGCGCGGCCCAGCATGGTGTAGAGCTCGTCGACCGGCTTGTGGGTGAGCAGGCTGCGCAGAAACACCACCGCATCGCCAACCGTAGACAGATCGGCCTGAAAATAACTGCGCGAGTTACTGAACAGTTGTGCGACATCGCTACGCTTGGTCAGCACCGCTTCGGCGCGCAAGCCGGCACCGTCGTTGATCAGCGCAATCACGCACGGCGAAAACCGATGCTCGCCGAACACACGCCCGACCAGATACGCGCGACGTTCGCGATAGAACACCGTCTCCAGTAGTTCGACGCTGCGCACCGGGTGCTCGCCCCAATGCGCCAGATCGTCGAGCAGACGCACCGCAATGGCCGCCGCGCAGCGGGTGCGGTGCGCATACGGCACGGCGAATGCGTAATCGCCCAGCACGCGCACCAGCATGTCGGTCAGCCGACCCGGCGACACGGCGTAGGTATGCCGTGCGACCGGCATGGTGATGGCATCGGTGGGCTCGATATCCAGCGCGATGAATTCGATATCGGCATCCACGCCATGGGTGCCGAAGTAACGCCGCGTCAGCGTGTTGTAGAAGGTTTTGTACAACTCCTGATCGATCAACCCGGCCAGCAACGTGGCGTAATGACTGCGCGCGCGCATCCACAACGCGCGGTCGTGCGCCTGCCCCAGCAGCACGGCGCGCAGGCGCAGCATGCATTCGGTGATGTACTGGTCGTAGAGCGCGATACGTGCGACGGCGTCATCGCGCGCAGCGCTCCAGTCGCGTGCTTCGAAGCGTTGCTTGGCACGTGCGGTGATCTCGGAAAACCGCGCGTGGTAGTCCTCGAACGCTTCGTACACGGCGTGCGCGATCGCCAGCGCACGGCGTTCGGATTGCGGCGGTAGCGGGAGCTGGCTCATGGCAGCAGTGTACTCAGCGCTTGCGGCGACGCGGGGCGGGCAGCGCAGCAGGCGGGCCGACCGCTGCCTGCTGCGCGTGCGCGGCATGTTCGCGCGCCTGTGTTTGCAGCCATGCGCGAAACGCAAGAAAACCGGTGTGTGCGGCCGACCGTGGCGGGTACACCAGGTAATGCGACCAGCTGGTCTTGAGCCGTTGCGCAGACAGCGCCACCAGCTGACCGGATGCCAGCAACAGGCGTGCGCGCGTCACCCGCCCCATCGCCACGCCGACGCCATCTAACGCGGCACGGTGATGGGACTCGGAGTCGTCGAGCACGGCGGCATAGCGACGTGGCGGCTCGCCACCGAAGGTTGTAAACCAGCGCGGCCAGTCGCCATCCGGGTCGCCCAGCAGCGGCCATTGCTGCAGCGGCTGCGCATCGATGCCACCCATGCGCGCGATCAGCGCAGGGCTGGCCATCGGCACCAGCCATTCGTCGAATAGCGGTTCGGCGATCACGCCCGGCCATTGCCCGGCGCCGATGCGCATGGCCGCATCCACGTCCGGCTGACGCTCGAAATCTACCAGTCGCTCGCTGGAAAGCAGATTGATCTCGATGGTGGGATGGGCCGCCAGAAAATCACTCAGGCGCGGCACCAGCCATGCCGAGGCCATCGACGGGGTAATGCTCAGGGTGAGCGTGTCTTCGCGGCGCGCGGCGAACGGCTGGAACGCCTCGGCAATCGCATCCAGATGCGGTGCGATGCGGTCGAGCAACTGCTGCCCCTGCGGCGTGGCGCTGACACCGCGCGCGTGCCGCTGCAGCAACCGATAGCCCAGGCGCTGTTCGAGTGCACGCACCTGGTGACTGAGCGCGCTGACGGTGAGATGCATCGACGCGGCAGCACGCGACAGATTGCCAAGACGCACCGCACTGACGAAGCCCTGCAATGCGTGAAGCGGCGGACGCGACATGGCTCACCCTTGAATGGAATTCAACACAGACTTGCAAAAACCTCGCTTTTGCAGGGCCAAGCCTGCGCCTACTGTGGCTTCCACTCAAGTGGGAGCAGGATCATGCGCATCTTTACCGAGTTGCTGTTCCAGCACGGGCACATTGCCGACGTGGCGCTTGCACGGCAATTGGCAGAAGCCAGCACGGCAGTGGAAGCCAAAGCCAAAGCCGAGGTCGAGGCCGGAACCGAAATCGAAATCGAGGCCAAAGCCGAAGCCGAAGCGGCAGAGCAGACCGCGCGGCGCGCGCCGGTGGCGAGCGCGACGGCACCTCAGCAGCACGCCGAGCACCACATGGCGCGGCGTGCACGCCGCTTGGTCCGGGCAATGACCGCGCTGTCGCCCTTTCGCTGAAACGACAAGGCCCGCCTTTCAACGAGGCGGGCCCTGCATATCGCACTGACTGCACGCACCGCCATGCGGTGCGCGGGGATCAGGCCTTCAACGTCGCCAGTACGTCATTGAAGGTCTTGCTCGGGCGCATCGCCTCGCTGACCTTGGCCAGGTCCGGGTGGTAGTAGCCGCCGATGTCCACCGGCTTGCCCTGTGCGCCGTTGAGCTCGGCCACGATGGTGGCTTCGTTATCGGTCAGCGCCTTGGCCAGCGGTGCGAACTTGGCTTGCAATGCGGTGTCTTCGGTCTGCGCGGCCAGGGCCTGCGCCCAATACATCGCCAGATAGAAATGGCTGCCGCGGTTGTCGAGTTCGCCCACCTTGCGGGCCGGCGACTTGTTGTTGTCCAGGAACTGGCCGTTGGCCACGTCCAACGCCTTGGCCAGCACGGTGGCCGACGGGTTGTTGTAACGGTTGCCCAGATGTTCCAGCGACGCGGCCAGCGCCAGGAATTCGCCCAGCGAATCCCAGCGCAAGCAGTTCTCTTCGACGAACTGCTGCACGTGCTTGGGCGCCGAGCCGCCTGCGCCGGTTTCGAACAGGCCGCCACCGGCCATCAGCGGCACGATGGAGAGCATCTTGGCGCTGGTGCCCAGCTCCATGATCGGGAACAGGTCGGTGAGGTAATCGCGCAGCACGTTGCCGGTGACCGAGATGGTGTCCTGGCCCTTGCGGATGCGCTCCAGCGAGAAGGTGGTGGCCTCCACCGGCGGCAGGATGCGGATGTCCAGGCCGTTGGTGTCGTGATCCTTCAGATATGTCTCGACCTTGGCGATGACCTGCGCGTCATGCGCGCGCGCCTTGTCCAGCCAGAACACGGCCGGGGTATCGCTCAGGCGTGCACGCTCGACCGCCAGCTTCACCCAGTCCTGGATCGGTGCGTCCTTGACCTGGCACATGCGCCACAAATCGCCGGCTTCCACCGCATGCTCGAACACCGTCTTGCCATTGGCATCGGTGACCTTGACGGTACCGGCAGCCGACAGCTGGAAGGTCTTGTCGTGTGAGCCGTATTCTTCGGCCTTCTGCGCCATCAGGCCGACGTTCGGCACCGAGCCCATGGTGGACGGGTCGAAAGCGCCATGCGTGCGGCAGTCGTCGATCACCGCTTGATACACGCCGGCATAGCAACGGTCCGGAATCACTGCCTTGGTGTCTTGCAGCTTGCCTTGCGCATTCCACATCTGGCCGGAGTCGCGAATCATCGCCGGCATCGAGGCGTCGACGATCACGTCGCTGGGCACATGCAGGCTGGTGATGCCCTTGTCCGAATTGACCATCGCCAGGCCCGGACGCTGCGCATATTCGGCCTGGATATCGGCCTTGATCTGTGCCTGCTGCGCGTCCGGCAACGCGCCGATGCGTGCGTACAGATCGCCGATGCCATTGTTGGGATCGAAGCCGACCGACTTGAGCGCGTCGGCGTGCTTGCTCAGCGTGTCCTTGTAGAACTCGCCGACCACCACGCCGAACAGCACCGGGTCGGAGACCTTCATCATGGTGGCTTTCAGATGCACCGAGAACAGCACGTCGCGGGCCTTGGCATCGGCGATCTGCGCATCGATGAAGCTGGCCAGCGCGCGCTTGCTCAGCACGGCGGCATCGACGATCTCGCCGGCCTTCACTGCAACCTTGTCCTTGAGCACGCTGCTGCTGCCATCGGCAGCGACGAATTCGATCTTCAGCGTGCCGGCCTCGGCCAGCGTGGTGGACTGTTCGCTGCCGAAGAAATCGCCGTCGTCCATGTGCGCCACGTGCGACTTGGAATCGCTGCTCCACTTGCCCATGCGGTGCGGATGCTTGCGTGCGTAGTTCTTGACCGACAGCGGTGCACGGCGATCGGAATTGCCTTCGCGCAGCACCGGATTCACTGCACTGCCCTTGACCTTGTCGTAGCGCGCCTTGATGTCTTTTTCTGCGGCGTCCTTGGGCTCGTCCGGATACGCCGGCAACGCATAGCCCTGGGCCTGCAGTTCCTTGATCGCGGCCTTGAGCTGCGGCACCGAAGCGCTGATGTTGGGCAGCTTGATGATGTTGGCTTCCGGCGTGGTGGCCAGTTCGCCCAGTTCTGCGAGGTCGTCGGCGATCTTTTGCGCGTCGGTCAGGCTCTCGGGGAACAACGACAAAATGCGACCGGCGAGCGAGATATCGCGCGTTTCGACCACGATCCCGGCGGTATCAGTGTAGGCATCGATGATCGGCAGCAGCGACTGCGTGGCCAGGAAGGGAGCTTCGTCGGTGAGCGTGTAGAGGATCTTCGGTGTCTTCGACATGAGGTGCGATGGCTCTTGTGGTCGGGAGGAGCGCCGATGCCCGGCGACGTTGACGTTGGCGTGCACGACGGGGGTCGCTAGCGGCACGCCGATCGGCCAGCGCGGCGGACGCGGCATTGGATCAGCACGGCATTGTCGCGTCTGAGCCGCGCCCGGGTAAAGCGACCACAGGCGGACGCTTCATCCCGCCACACGGCCAATCGACATGGATGCAGCTGTAACGAATCCATTGCCGATTGAATGCATAGCAAAAAGGCGCAATCTTGCGATCGCGCCTTGTGCTGCGGTTTGATGCAGGCGGACGTTGCCGGCTGCAGACATGACGGCGCTCACGTAGAGAGCCGTCGCCACAGGTGGCTGCCAATTACGGCACTTATCTGACCGTAATGGTCTGCGCGCTACCTGCCGGTTTACCGTCGACCATGACCTGCGCGGTGTACGTGCCGGCGGGCCAGCCATCGGGTTTGCTGAAGCTGAGATTGGTGGTTTCTGCACCCGCGGTGGTCAGCGTGGCGTTCTGCTCGCCGGCCACTTGGCCGTCTTGGTAGGTGAGTTTGGCCGAGACCGCTACGTTGCTCGCGCTGCCATCGGTCTTGACCGACACGATGATGGTGTCCTTGGCGCCGACGGTGGCGGACGGTGTCACTGTCTTGTCAGCGGCGGCCTTGGTCCCGACTACGACGCTGGAGACGCTCACCGCAGAACCCATCGCGGCTGCGGTGTCGGTGCTGGCGGCGCCGGTCGCGGTGCTCTGCCCGGCTTGGTCGCTGGCCGGCGGCGTGGCAGCCGGACCTGGCATCGCCTCAGTGGCAGCGCCGGAGGTGGGATCCTTCGAAACGCTGGCGTCTTCGTCTTTCTTGCAACCGGATAATGCGAGCACGCTGGCAAGCGCAATCACGAGCGTGCTTGAAACGGATTTGGTACGCATGGATCAATCTCCGATGATCGAAAAGATCGTTGTTTCTGGAATGTTTTTGCAAGACGCACACGCCACGCGCCACGCGCCTTGCAATGCAGTAGCGATCGCGTAGGCAGCTACGCTTTGTGCGGCAAACGCAGGATCTGGCCCGGGAAAATCTTGTCCGGATCCTTGAGCGTTTCGCGGTTGGCTTCGAAAATGCGCGGCCACAATGCGCCATCACCCAAGTGACGTTTGGCGATGCTGGACAGACTGTCGCCTGCCTGCACAGTGACTGATTCCTCGACCAGCTCTGCCGTGCTTTGCACGCTGGTGCGCACGCTGGAAAAATCCGGCGCAGGCGTCACGTCGGCGGTGCTATCGACCGACGACGTCACATTGGAGAAATCTGCTTTTTTATCGGCACTCATTGCTGCGTTCCTTCGTGCATCACGAGGATTGCAGGGTGCGCGGAGCGCTGTTAAGCGTGGATCGCGCCGCCGTGAAGCTGGCGCGATCCTCGAACGCGACCGATTACTGGCGCAAATCGCGAAAGATCGACAGCGGCGTAGGCACGCTGGGCGAGCTCCGTAGCGGGTTGATATCCAGCCCGCCACGCCGGGTGTAACGCGCCTCGACCACCAGCCACTCAGGGGCGCAACGGGTCAGTACGTCATTGAAAATACGCTCCACGCATTGCTCATGAAACTCGGCGTGGTCGCGGAAACTCACCAGATAGCGCAGCAGGCCTTCGCGGTCGATCGGCGCGCCCCGATAGCGCAGCGTGACGCTGGCCCAATCCGGTTGGCCGGTCACCGGGCAATTGGATTTGAGCAATGCCGAGGTCAGCACTTCTTCCACGGCCGCCGCTGTCTGCGCACGCAGATACGCCGCATTGGGCGGGCCATAATCGTCGATGCTGACATCCAGGGTATCGATCGACTCGCCTTCGCCCACCGCATCGATCGGCGGCAAACCGAATTCCACCGATACATCGGCGCCGGCACGCGTGGACAGGTCGGTGACGATGCGCGTGCGCACCGCTTCGGCACTGTTGAAGCGCGTGGCGTTGAGCGAGTTGAGATACAGCTTGAGCGATTTGGATTCGATCAACGACGGCGAATCGAAGGGCACATGCAAGGTAGCCGTGGCCACGCACGGCTTGCCCTGTGCATCCAGCCAGCTCAGCTCGTAGGCGTGCCAGCGGTCGCGGCCGATGAACGGCAACGCGCCGGTCAGGCCGATCGCCTCGCGACCGGCAGCGCGCGGAATGGGAAACAGCAGCGACGGATCGTAGCCGCTGGGGTAAGCGACCTCACGACCGAGGGTGGAATCTTCTGGGGTATTCATCCCGCCATTTTAGGCCGAGCCGACTGGCCCTGAGCTATATGGCGAACGCTGGAGCACCGAGCTGGCGACAGCATCAGCGGGTCTTCAAGCAGCCCGCCGACCCACTTGATTGGCAACGATCAGCGGGAATCGTGCAACTACACACGATTCCCGATTCCCGATTCAGCCTGTCTCAGCTTGATGCAGATAATCCAGCGACACCTGCAACAGCGCGCGCAGGCCCACGTCCAGCGAGGACTCGTCCAGCAGGAACTGCGGCGAATGGTTGCTGGGCGCGGTGGCCGGGTCGATCCCCTTGGCGGTGGAGCCGACGAAGAAGAACATCGACGGCACCTGCTGGGCGTAGAACGAGAAGTCTTCGGCGCCCATCTGCAGCGGCGGCTCGTACACGTTGTCGGCGCCCACCACGGCCTGCAGGCTGGGCAGCATCCTGGCGGTCAGGGCCGGGTCGTTGACCGTGGCCGGGTTGCCGTCCTGGTCGGGCACCTTGGCATCCACCTTGGCGCCGTGTGCGGCGGCGGTGTGTTCGGCCACGTTTTTGAGGTCGGCAAAGATCTGCTGGCGCATGCCTTCGTCGAAGGTGCGGATGGTGCCGACCATTTCCACATCGTCGGGGATGATGTTGTAGCGAATGCCGCCCTTGATCGCGCCAAAGCTCAACACCGCCGGCTGCTTGGACAGGTTGGCGCGGCGGCTGATCACCGTTTGCGCGGTGGAAATCATGTCGGCGCTGGCCACGATCGGGTCGATGCCGTTCCACGGCGCCGAACCGTGGGTCTGGCGGCCGATCATCTTGATCGCAAATCGGTCAGAGGCAGCCATCAGCGGACCGCTGCGCACGGCGATCTTGCCGGCCTGCACGCTGGAGAACACATGCAGGCCGAACACCGCCTGCGGCTTGAAGTCGGCAAACAGGCCTTCCTTGAGCATCAGCGAGGCGCCGCCTTCTTCGTTGCCGGGCGCGCCTTCTTCGGAGGGCTGGAAGATCAGCATCACTTCGCCGGGCAGCTGCTCGCGCATGCCCACCAACGCTTCGGCCACGCCGAGCAGGATGGCGGTGTGGGCGTCGTGGCCGCAGGCGTGCATCACCCCGACCTGCTCGCCACGGTACTCGGCGGTGGCCTTGGAGGCGAAGGCCAGCCCGGTCTGCTCTTTGACCGGCAGCGCGTCCATGTCCGCGCGCAGCGCGATCCTGGGGCCGGGCTTGCCGCCCTTGATGATCGCCACCACGCCGTGATGGGCAATGCCGGTGCGCGGCTTGAGGCCGAGCTTGCGCAGCTGCGCGGCCACGGTGGCGGCGGTGCGCTCCTCGCGGTTGGACAGCTCCGGGTGCTGGTGGAAGTCGCGGCGCCACTGCACCACCTTGGGCTGCAACGTGCTGGCGACGGTCTGGACCTCGGGCCGTGGCGCGGCCTGTGCGGCGGCAAGCGTAGGCAGGGCCAGCAGCAGCGCGCTGGTCAGCAGGCGGGAATGGCGCATCGAGAATCCTCCAATGAATGGCCTTCACTGTAGTGCACCGCACCGCCAGAGCGCAGCGTGGCCGGTGGCGAAGGCCTGGTTGGCCGGCGCCACCGGCTCCCGGGCCATGGTGGGGGCCGATTCAGCCCGGCGGTCAACCGCAGCGCCTCTGACGCGTTGCCGCTGCACGCATCCGTGAACCATGCAGGCGTTTCGTTCGATGAGCCGTTACTTCAGTAACGCTCAATTGCCCGGACGCAACGATATGCTTCGCAATGCCGCCCCACGGTCGCCCCAAGCGCCCGGCCCGCCCTCAGGAGTTGTCGCATGTCGCGTTTTTGGAAGATCACACTGCTGGTCGTAGCGGTGCTCGTCGTGGTGTTTGTCGCAATGCGGATGATGGGCGGGGGCAATCGCGGCAAGCAGGCGGACGCGCCGGATGGCAATGGCACTGAAAACAGCGGCCCGGTGCCGGTGACGGTGGTGCCCGCCACGACCCAGGACGTGCCGGTCTATGCCAGCGCGCTGGGCACCGTGACCGCGCTCAACACGGTCACGGTCAGCCCGCAGGTCGGCGGCCAGCTGATGAGCCTGAATTTCAAGGAAGGCCAGGAAGTGAAGAAGGGCGAGCTGCTGGCCCAGATCGATCCGCGCACCTTGCAGGCCAGCTACGACCAGGCGCTGGCGGCCAAGCGGCAGAATCAGTCGTTGCTGGCGACGGCGCGGGTGAACTACCAGCGCTCCAACGACCCGGCCTACAAGCAATACGTCTCGCGCACCGACCTGGACACCCAACGCAACCAGGTGGCGCAGTACGAGGCGGCGGTGTCGGCCAACGATGCGCAGATGCGCTCGGCGCAGGTGCAATTGCAGTTCACCCGCGTCACCGCGCCGATCGACGGTATTGCCGGCATCCGTGGCGTGGACGTTGGCAATATCGTCAGCGCCAGCTCCACCATCGTCACGCTGACCCAGATCCGCCCGATCTACGTGTCCTTCAACCTGCCCGAGCGCGAGCTGCAGGCGGTGCGCAGCGGCCAGGCGGCCACCCCGCTGGATGTAGCGGCGCTGGACCGCGGCGATGCCCACGTCATCAGCGGCGACGGCAAGCTGGATGTCATCGATAACCGCATCGCCGCCGACAGCGGCACCTTCGGCGCGCGCGCGATCTTCGACAACACCGACAACGCGTTGTGGCCGGGGCAGTTCGTCAACGTGCGGCTGCAACTGCGCACCATCTCCGGCGGCACCGTGGTGCCGACCCAGGCCGTGCAGCGTGGCCCTGAAGGCGATTACGTCTACGTGGTGGGCAACGACAACACAGCGCAGATGCGCACCGTGGTGCAGGGCGTGGAAGTGGACGACAGCCATGTGCAGGTCACCAAGGGCCTCAAGCCCGGCGAGCGCGTGGTCACCGAAGGCCAGTTCCGGCTCAAGCCGGGCAGCAAGGTCAGCGCGCTCAAGCCGGGCGAAACCCCGCCCGAGCCCACCGAAGCCGAACTCAAGGCGGCGCAGGACAAGCAGAAGGGCGGCGGCAGCGGCGGCCGACGTGGCGGCGGCCCGCGCTAATGCCTGACCACTGGCGACGGGACACCCCGCCGCCAGTGCGCGTCGGCGCCCTGCGCGCCGGCACCGATTGACGTCTTCAGCAAGGACTCCCCCGTGGGCTTTTCGACCATCTTCATCCGCCGCCCCATCGCCACCTCGTTGTTGATGGCGGGCGTCCTGCTGCTGGGCATCCTGGGCTACCGGCAATTGCCGGTGTCGGCATTGCCGGAAATCGACGCGCCCAGCCTGGTCGTGACCACCCAGTACCCCGGCGCCAACGCGACCACCATGGCCTCGCTGGTGACCACGCCGCTGGAACGCCAGTTCGGGCAGATCTCCGGGCTGCAGATGATGACCTCCGACTCGTCGGCGGGCCTGTCCACGATCATTCTGCAGTTCTCGATGGACCGCGACATCGACATCGCCTCGCAGGACGTGCAGGCGGCGATCCGCCAGGCCACCCTGCCCTCGTCATTGCCGTATCAACCGGTCTACAACCGGGTCAATCCGGCCGATGCGGCCATCCTCACCCTCAAGCTCACCTCCGATTCGCTTCCGCTGCGCGAGGTCAACCGCTACGCCGATGCGATCCTGGCCCAGCGCCTGTCGCAGGTGCCGGGCGTGGGCCTGGTGTCGATCGCCGGCAACGTGCGCCCGGCCGTGCGCATCCAGGTCAACCCGGCGCAGCTGTCGAACATGGGCCTGACCATGGAGTCGCTGCGCAGCGCGCTGACCCAGACCAATGTCAGTGCGCCCAAGGGTTCGCTCAACGGCAAGACCCAGTCCTACAGCATCGGCACCAACGACCAGCTCACCGATGCGGCGCAGTACCGCGAGACCATAATCAGCTTCGCCAACGGCCGCCCGGTGCGGCTGGCCGATGTGGCCAACGTGGTGGACGGGGTAGAAAACGACCAGCTCGCCGCCTGGGCCGATGGCAAGCCGGCGGTGCTGCTGGAAATCCGCCGCCAGCCCGGCGCCAACATCGTGCAGACGGTGGAGCAGATCCGCAGCATCCTGCCGCAGCTGCAATCGGTGTTGCCGGCCGACGTGCATCTGGAGGTGTTCTCCGACCGCACCGAAACCATCCGCGCCTCGGTGCACGAGGTGAAGTTCACCCTGGTGCTGACCATCGCGCTGGTGGTGGCGGTGATCTTCGTGTTCCTGCGCCGGCTGTGGGCCACCATCATTCCCTCGGTGGCAGTGCCGCTGTCGCTGGCCGGCACCTTCGGGGTGATGGCGTTCGCCGGCATGTCGCTGGACAACCTGTCGCTGATGGCGCTGGTGGTGGCGACCGGGTTCGTGGTCGACGATGCGATCGTGATGATCGAAAACATCGTGCGCTACATCGAACAGGGCAAGACGGGCCCGGAAGCGGCCGAGATCGGCGCCAAGCAGATCGGCTTCACCGTGTTGTCGCTGACCGTGTCGCTGGTGGCGGTGTTCCTGCCGCTGCTACTGATGCCGGGCGTCACCGGGCGGCTGTTCCATGAGTTTGCGTGGGTGCTGTCGATTGCGGTGGTGATCTCGATGCTGGTGTCGCTGACGCTGACGCCGATGATGTGTGCCTACCTGCTCAAGCCCGACGCCCTGCCCGAAGGCGAGGACGCGCACGAACGCGCAGCAGCGGCCGGCAAGAGCAATCTGTGGACACGCACGGTGGGCGCGTACGAGCGCAGCCTGGATTGGGTGCTTGCGCATCAGCCGCTGACCCTGGCGGTGGCGATCGGCGCGGTGGCGTTGACGGTGGTGCTGTACGTGGCGATCCCCAAAGGCCTGCTGCCCGAGCAGGACACCGGCCTGATCACCGGCGTGGTGCAGGCCGACCAGAACGTAGCCTTCCCGCAAATGGAGCAGCGCACCCAGGCGGTGGCCGCCGCGCTGCAGAAAGACCCGGCGGTGACCGGCGTGGCCGCCTTCATCGGCGCCGGCACCATGAACCCGACGCTCAACCAGGGCCAGTTGTCGATCGTGCTGAAGACGCGCGGCGACCGCGACGGCCTGGACGAGGTGCTGCCGCGCCTGCAAAAGGCAGTGTCCGGCATTCCGGGCGTGGCGCTGTTCCTCAAGCCGGTGCAGGACGTCACCCTGGACACCCGCGTGGCCGCCACCGAATACCAGTATTCGATCTCGGACGTGGACAGCACCGAGCTGGCCACCTGGGCCGGGCGCATGACCGAGGCGATGCGCAAGCTGCCCGAGCTGGCCGATGTGGACAACAACCTGGCCAATCAGGGCCGTGCGCTGGAGCTGACCATCGACCGCGACAAGGCCAGCATGCTCGGCGTGCCGATGCAGACCATCGACGACACGCTGTACGACGCCTTCGGCCAGCGCCAGATCTCCACCATCTTCACCGAGCTCAATCAGTATCGCGTGGTGCTTGAAGTGGCGCCGGAATTCCGCAGCAGCACCGCATTGATGAATCAGCTGGCGGTGGCCAGCAACGGCAGCGGCGCACTGACCGGCACCAATGCCACCAGCTTCGGCCAGGTGACCTCGTCCAACTCGTCCACCGCCACCGGCGTGGGCAACCAGAACACCGGCATCGTGGTCGGCGCCGGCAGCATCATTCCGCTGGCCTCGCTGGCGCAAGCCAAGGTCACCAACACGCCGTTGGTGGTGAGCCACCAGCAACAGCTGCCGGCGGTGACCATCTCGTTCAATCTGGCGCCGGGGCACTCGTTGTCGCAGGCGGTGGCAGCGATCGAAAAGGCACGCGAAGACCTCAAGATCCCGACCCAGGTGCATGCGCAGTTCGTCGGCAAGGCGGCCGAATTCACCGGCAGTCAGACCGATATCGTGTGGTTGCTGCTGGCCTCGATCGTGGTGATCTACATCGTGCTGGGCGTGCTGTACGAAAGTTACATCCACCCGCTGACGATCATCTCCACGCTGCCGCCGGCCGGTGTCGGCGCGTTGCTGGCGTTGATGATGTGCGGGCTGAGCCTGTCGGTGGACGGCATCGTCGGCATCGTGCTGCTGATCGGCATCGTCAAGAAGAACGCGATCATGATGATCGACTTCGCCATCGACGCCCGCCGCGAAGGCGCCAACGCGCACGAGGCGATCCGCCGCGCCTGCCTGCTGCGTTTCCGCCCGATCATGATGACCACCGCCGCCGCCATGCTGGGCGCGTTGCCGCTGGCACTGGGCACCGGCATCGGCTCGGAACTGCGTCGCCCGCTCGGCATCGCCATCGTCGGCGGCTTACTGCTGTCGCAGCTGGTGACGCTGTACACCACACCGGTGATCTATCTGTACATGGAACGCGCCGGTGAGCGCTTGCGGGCATGGCGCGCGCAGCGTGCCGCACGCCGCGATGGCGCAAACCCCGCACCCACCTCGGAGCGCCCTGCATGAGGACTGGTGCAGCGATTGCTGATCGGATTGCCGGCCTGCGGCCTCGCCTGCCCACGCGCGCACCCGGGCGTTGCGTTGGCCTTGCTTGCCGATTCCCGACTCCCGATTCCCGATTCCCGGCGCCACAGGCATGAACATCTCCGCGCCCTTCATCAAGCGCCCGATCGGCACCTCGTTGCTGGCGATCGGTTTGTTCGTGATCGGATTGATGTGCTATCTACGGCTGGGCGTGGCGGCATTGCCGAACATCCAGATCCCGGTGATCTTCGTGCACGCCACGCAGTCCGGCGCCGATGCCAGCACCATGGCCTCCACCGTCACCGCGCCGCTGGAACGCCACCTGGGCCAGCTGCCCGGCATCGACCGCATGCGCTCGTCCAGTTCGGAGAGCAGCAGCCTGGTGGTGCTGGTATTCCAGAGCAATCGCAACATCGATTCGGCCGCGCAGGACATCCAGACCGCGATCAATGCATCGCAATCGGACCTACCTTCCGGGCTCGGCACGCCGATTTACTCCAAGGCCAATCCGAACGACGACCCGGTCATCGCCATCGCCTTGACCTCGGACACCCAGTCGGCCGATGAGCTCTACAACGTGGCCGATTCGCTGCTGGCGCAGCGCTTGCGCCAGATCACCGGCATCAGCTCGGTGGATATCGCCGGTGCGTCCACGCCGGCAGTGCGCGTGGACGTGGACCTGCGTGCGCTCAACGCACTCGGGCTGACCCCGGACGACCTACGCAACGCGGTGCGCGCCGCCAACGTCACCTCGCCGACCGGATTCCTGTCCGACGGCAACACCACCATGGCCATCATCGCCAACGATTCGGTGGCCAAGGCCGCCGATTTCGCGCAGTTGGCGATCTCCACCCAATCCAACGGGCGCATCGTGCGGCTGGGCGATGTGGCCACCGTCTACGACGGCCAGCAGGATGCGTATCAAGCCGCCTGGTTCAACGGCAAACCGGCGGTGGTGATGTATGCCTTCACCCGCGCCGGCGCCAACATCGTCGAGACCGTGGACCAGGTCAAAACGCAGATTCCCGAGTTGCGCGCCTACCTGCAGCCCGGCACCACGCTCACGCCCTACTTCGACCGCACGCCCACCATCCGCGCCTCGCTGCACGAGGTGCAGGCCACGCTGATGATCAGCCTGGCGATGGTGGTGCTGACCATGGCGCTGTTCCTGCGCCGGCTCGCGCCCACGCTCATTGCCGCAGTCACCGTGCCGTTGTCGCTGGCCGGCTCGGCGCTGGTGATGTACGTGCTGGGCTTCACCTTGAACAACTTGAGCCTGCTGGCGCTGGTGATCGCCATTGGCTTTGTGGTCGACGACGCGATCGTGGTGATCGAAAACGTCATGCGGCATCTGGACGAAGGCATGCCACGTCTGGAGGCCGCCCTGACCGGTGCGCGCGAGATCGGCTTCACCATCGTGTCGATCACTGCCTCGCTGGTGGCGGTGTTCATTCCGATGCTGTTTGCCAGCGGCATGGTCGGCGCGTTTTTCCGCGAATTCACCGTGACCCTGGTGGCGGCGATCGTAGTGTCGATGCTGGTATCGCTGACCTTGACCCCGGCGCTGTGCAGCCGCTTCTTGTCGGCGCATACCGAGCCCGAAAAACCCGGCCGTTTCGGCGCCTGGCTGGACCGCATGCACGAGCGCATGCTCGCCATTTACACCGTGGCGCTGGACTTTTCGTTGCGCCACGCACTGCTGCTGTCGCTGACGCCGTTGCTGTTGATCGCCGCCACCATTTTTCTGGGCAGCGCAGTCAAGAAAGGCTCGTTTCCCGCGCAGGACACCGGCCTGATCTGGGGCCGCGCCAATTCCAGCGCCACGGTGTCGTTCGCCGACATGGTCAGCCGCCAGCGCCGCATCACCGACATGCTGATGGCCGACCCGGCGGTAAAAACCGTGGGCGCGCGGCTGGGCTCCGGCCGCCAGGGGTCGAGCGCCTCGTTCAATATCGAGCTGAAAAAACGCAATGAGGGCCGCCGCGACACCACCGCACAGGTGGTCGCACGCCTGAGCGCCAAAGCCGACCGCTACCCGGATCTGGACCTGCGCCTGCGCGCCATCCAGGACCTGCCCAGCGACGGCGGCGGCGGCACCAGCCAGGGCGCGCAATACCGCGTGTCGCTACAGGGCAACGATCTTGCACAGCTGCAGCAATGGCTGCCCAAGCTGCAGGCGGCGTTGAAGAAAAACACACGCCTGCGCGATGTCGGCACCGATGTGGATACCGCCGGGCTGCGCCAGAACATCGTGATCGACCGCGCCAAGGCCGCGCGCCTGGGGATCACGGTCGGTGCGATCGACGGCGCGTTGTATGGCGCCTTCGGCCAGCGCTCGATTTCCACCATCTACTCCGATCTCAACCAGTACAGCGTGGTGGTCAACGCACTGCCCTCGCAGACCGCCACGCCCAAGGCGCTGGATCAGATCTTCGTGCCCAACCGTGCCGGGCAGATGGTGCCGATTACCGCGGTGGCCACCCAGACCCCAGGGCTGGCGCCGCCGCAGATCATCCACGAAAACCAGTACACCACGATGGATCTGAGCTACAACCTCGCCCCGGGCGTGAGCACCGGCGAGGCGGATCTGATCATCAAGTCCACGGTGGACGGATTGCGCATGCCAGACGGCATCCGCCTCAGCGGCGACAACAGCTTCAATGTGCAGCTCAGCCCCAATTCGATGGGGGTGTTGTTGCTGGCTGCCGTGCTCACCGTCTACATCGTGCTGGGCATGCTCTACGAGAGCCTGATCCACCCGGTGACCATCCTGTCCACGCTGCCGGCCGCCGGTGTCGGCGCGCTGCTGGCGTTGTTTCTCACCAACACCGAGCTGTCGGTGATCTCGATGATTGCGTTGGTGCTGCTGATCGGCATCGTCAAGAAGAACGCGATCATGATGATCGACTTCGCCTTGGTGGCGCAGCGCGTGCATGGCATGGATGCGCGCGCGGCCGCACGCGAGGCGTCGATCGTGCGCTTCCGCCCGATCATGATGACCACGATGGTGGCGATCCTGGCGGCAGTGCCGCTGGCGGTGGGCCTGGGCGAAGGCTCGGAACTGCGCCGCCCGCTCGGTATCGCGATGATTGGCGGCCTGGTGTTTTCGCAGAGCCTGACCTTGCTCAGCACCCCGGCGCTGTATGTGATCTTCTCGTGCCTGAGCGAGCGCTGGAAAGCGCGCCGCGCGCGTGCGCGCGCACGCCGTGCCGAACGCGCGGCGGCACGTCGCCCGGCGGCGGCGGCGCACTGAGCGGCAACTGGCAAAAGACTGCACCCGCCAGACGTGTGCGGTCTTTTCTTGGTTCACAGATCGCGCTGATTTTTTTCTAAGCTCATCGCCAGGCAGATGTCACAGGCTTTTTGGTTTCCATCAGCACACGACCACGTTGGTAGGTGCGATGCCCTCGCCGCTTGCGGGACCGTGTGGCGGCATGGATGCCGCCACCGAGCCTCCAGGGACGGATTCACGGCGTGTCCCGCCAGCGGTGAGGGCAGCGCGCCCTCGACGCACTCGGCTTCGGAACATCCAAGCAACGCTGAAGCTCAAGATCCCGGTCGCCTTGAGAGGTAATCGAACGGTGTTGAGATGCCGTCGGGTGCAGAGCAGATAATCTTCGGCTGCGTTGCAGCGCCCTTGCCCGCCCACCATCGCGGGACACGCTGCGAGTACGTCCTTGTCAGCTCTTACGCGGTATCCATGCCGCGCAAGGTTCCGCGACGGTGGGCGGGCAAGGACCAGTAGAGATGGTCGGTGTGCGTGGTTACAAGCAGGGGATGGAGCGCGGTAGTTCGATTGGGTGCGCTCTGATCAGCTTAGGTCTATCCGATCGATGTCACTTCCCTCCAACACCAACTCATTCGTCAAAGCAGGGGCGTGTGGCCAACACGCTGCCGCTATCGAGACAGCGTTGAGAACTTTATCAGTCGCCCTTCGTCGTGCATGCAGTTGGGCGATATCGCATGCAGCAACTGAAACTGCGGGATACCGCTACCTCACACACCCACCTGATACCGTCGATTGGTGCTGCCTTACACCACCAACGCCAGCAACGATGCGCGTTCCAGCTGCGCATACAGCGCGAACTCGTCATGCACCTGCGCGCCCAACGCCTGCTCGAAACTGCGCTTGCTCGAATGCGCGGCGTACGCGCGTTGCTCGGCACCGCCAAGATTGGACTGGAAGATGCCGGCCGCGCTGACCGGCAAAAAATCTTCATAGATGATCGGATCGGCACTGACCAGGCCGAGCGCGATGGCGGTTTCCCCGGGCATTGCAGCTACCTGGGCCGGATCGGCGCGGCCGGCATCGGTCAGCGCGTAGCGGAAATAGCCCAGCCCTTCCTGACGCAGCAGCGCTTCGTCGTCGGGAAAGGCCACGAACGCGGTTTGCAGGCGTGTGGCGTAATCGACACCGGTGCTGCCGGCACCCTCGGCATCGCGCGCCTGCGCCAATAGCGCGTCGTACAGCGCGCGGCCCTTGGGCGTCAGCGCAAGCCCGCGCTGTTCGATCTCGCCAAAGCGCGCGGTGTGCGTGCCGTGCTCGGGCTGCCCGCCGTCGCCGACAAAGCCCACCGGCTCTTCCAGCGCCTTGAAACTGGTCTGGCGCAGCAGGATCGGCACGCGCCGACGCGGCGGCCCTTCGATCACCGCCTTCGCATCGATACCGGCCCGCTGCATCTGAGCCTGCGCCGCATCGATATCCAAGGTCCGCGGCGTCAGATGATTGATATGTGGGCCGTGGAAACTCACCACATCGGCAATCAACTTGTGCGCATCGCTCAGCGCGCGGTAGGTGGGCAACGACACCGTGGCATCGCCATGCCAGCGGAAGGTTTCCAGCGCTTCGGCCACGAAGCGCTGCGCCTGCTCGGCATCCAGCCCGCCGACACGCTCGCGCTGTTCGATCAACTCCACGACACCGCTGGTGAAGATCTGCCGCTGCTCCAGGATCTGCGCGGCCTGCGCGCGTAACGCGGCGTCCTCAATCAGTTCCAGCCGCAGCAGCGAGGTGAACACGCGGAACGGATTGGCCGACAGCGCTGCCTCGTCGATCGGGCGGAACGCGGTGGAATGCACCGGCACGCCTGCCACGGAGAGGTCGTAATAGCCCACCGGGTGCATGCCCATCACCGCGAACAGGCGACCCAAGGTGGCCAGTTCGGCCGCCGTGCCGACCCGGATGGCGCCGTGCCGCTCCAGATCCAACCGTGCGCGCTCATCGTTGCGCTGCAGCCGCGCCGCCAATGCCGGGTCGGCGTCCAATACCTGCGCGTTGACCTGCGCCACCAGCGTCATCAGGTCGCCGTACAACGGCACCTCGGTGCGATACATGTCCGACATCGCCTGCGCGAACAGGCTGCGAATGTGATCGGGAGAGACAAACACGGTATCGCGCATGGCGTGGTCTTGGCAGAGGCCGGCCGATGCCAGCGTTAGCGCATTCTCGCCGACCACGCCCTGCGGCGACCAGCTGCACGGCAGCATCGCATCCGCGCGTTGGCGCGTAGACAGCCGGGGGCGCCTGGGCCGGCGACACGTCTTGCGCGTTACAACCCCGCCTGCGCTGCGGCGTCGGCCGCTTCGCTGGACTCGCGCGCAGCCTCCAGCCGCTGTGCATGATCGCCGAGCTGGCGACGCAGCAGCGCGTCCAGGGTGATCGGCCGTTCCCAGCGGTCGTAACTGGCGACGATGGCATGCCGCAGCGCGCGGACATGCGCGCTATCCGGCTCCACCGACAGCCGTGTGATCACGCCTGCCCACCCGTCATGATGATCGCGTGTGTAGGCGCGCACGCTGTCGCGGCACGACAGTTGCACCGTGTGCGCCCACGCGCAGGCGAAATAGATGTCGCCGGCATGCCAGCCGTGCACCTGCAACAGTGCCTGCACGTAGCCGCGCGGGGTCTGGGTGTAGCGCGCCACCTCATCGATAAAACTGTCGGGGTAGCGCTGCGCATAGCTACCCATGTCGGCCAGATGCTGGTCCACCCACGCATCGCCGGTACCGGGCATCACCGCCGGCGCGACCTCCTGCGCCTGGCTACCGGCATCAGGCGCAGGCACGCCCTGCGCGAGCGCCGGCACCGGAACCAGCAGGGCCGCCAGCAATGGCAGCGATCGCAACCGAGGTGAGCGTAAGACAGGCATGCCCCGATGATGCCGCATGCTCGCGCCGGTGTCAGGCCATACGCGTGTCAGCGCAGATCGTAGAAGCCGATGGTGCGCACTTCGCGGCAGCCGCTCAGATCGCAAGAGCCCACGTAGCCGGGACCGATGTAACGCTGGCGCGCATCGCGGTTGTGCGGGCTGCTGTACGGGTCCGGCCCATACAGGCCGTTGCCGTAGTAGATCTGCCCATACGGACGGTTGCGCGATGCACCAAACCGTAGTTCGCGGCCATAGCCGTAACCGCCATAGCCACCGCCGTAGCGGACGTCGGAATATCGATCGGCCGAAAACGCAGAACTGCGGTCGCTTGCAGTCGGGCGGGACTGCAATTTCGCGATGCTCTCACCGTGCGCATCCACATAGCCTTGTTCACTGTCGAAGCGGACGGTGCGGAAATACACGATCTCCCCACCCACCTTGCGCGTGCGAAGACGCACATAGTCGCCCGCATCTTCGTAGTATGGCTGCCCGTCGCGAAAGATCACCTCGCTGGGGTTGATGATTTCTTCTTCGAGCTCGGCAGCCGCAAGCGGCGTGGTGCCGGCGAGCAGCCCCAGCGCAACGGCCAGCACTGCACGATGGGTGACGGACAACATGTTCATGGGCAATCCCTCCAAAGTCGGCCATGCACGCCTGCTGGCCGGAACGTCCTGTTGACGGGCACTGCAATGTGCCCGCATGTCGATTCGTAGCATATGCAAACCGGCGACGCAGTAACGACCGCCCTGGCCACTGCAGCTGACGTGGAAGATCCAGCCATTGCCACGGCAGTGCGACCGTTTAAGGCGAGTCGGCACGGAGTACGCCCCCCAAGCGGTCGCGACCGTTCCTTCTAACCGCAGACGCGTGCCGCGGCGCTTAGCTTAGCGCGTGCCGCCTAGCCAGTGCATCCAGCGCATGCACGGCGGCCGGCCAGCCTGCGGCATCGGGCACTTCGCGCATACGCGGCTCGTCGGCAGCGACGCTGTGCTCTTGCTCATGCGCCCAGGTCACCGCGTAGGGGGTGTAGATGCCCCAGCCGCCGATCGCCAGCACCGGCTCCACATCGGAGCGCAATGAGTTGCCGATCATCACGAAACGCTGCGCCGGCAGGTCGAATTCGCCGAGCACGCGCGCGTAGGTCTGGGGGTCCTTTTCGGACACCACTTCGACTCGCGGAAACAAATCAGTCAGGCCGGACTGCGCGATCTTCTGCTCCTGATGGAACAGGTCACCCTTGGTGATCAACACCACCGCATAGTCGGCGGCGATGGCGCTGACCGCCTCGCGCACCCCGGCGATCACATCTACCGGGTGCTGCAGCGTGGCGCGTCCGATCTCGACGATGCGCTGAATGTCGCGTGCGTCGATGCGGGCGTTGGTCAGTTCGATGGAGGTTTCGATCATCGACAGCGTCATGCCCTTGGCGCCGTAACCGAACACCTTCAGGTTGCGCCGCTCCACCGCCAGCAGGTGCTGCTGCATGCGACTGTCGCCCAGGTCGAGATAGCCGGCCAGGATCGCTTCGAAATCCGCTTCGGCGCTGCGGTAATAGTCCTCGCTTTTCCAGAGGGTATCGTCGCCATCGAAGCCGACCAGTTGAATCGCCTGGCCGTCGCGCTGTGCAAAAGAAGTCATCGCGTAAGTCTAGCAGCGCACCGCAGCGCTGCTGCGGTCAGTCGCCCGCGGCATCGCCCGGTCCGGGTTGATAGCTGGCAAATTCATCGCGCGACAGGCGTCCGTCCCCGTTACTGTCGAAGTCGCCGAACTTCTCGCGCAGGATCGGGTCGGCAGCGGCCTCTGTCGGCGTCAGCGAGCCGTCGGCATCACGATCCAGGCTGCGGAAGCTGCGCGGCGCCAGCGTCCCGGCAGGCGACGCCACGGAGGACTCGGCACCGCTCCGGGCGCGGGGCGGACCAGAGGGATCGGTGGGTAACAGCGGAGTCGTTGCAGGAGGCGGCGGCTCGATCGGCAACGGCGACATGGCCGGAGCATTGCTGCCAGGCGGCGCAAGCGGTTGCTGCGCGGTGGCCGGCGGCAACTCCGGCGGCGCGGCGAACGCGAGCAGCGGACTGCACAGGCCGGCCAGTAAGGTAACGCGCAGCTGCAACATGGGAAGAAGGCCAGAGTTGGACCGTGTCACCGTAACGGGGATGACGTAAAGAAAACGGGAGCGACCCTGGCAGGTCGCTCCCGTGTGTCCATCCTGATCGATGGCGCGCCTGCTCTACGGCAAGCGGCTCATTCGCTGTTTCTCATCTAGACGCAACTCCTCTTCGATCGATAGAAATCCAAGGGATGTCTCGCGACGGTGCCAATCAATTCCCCTGCGAACCGGCTGCGCCACCACCCTGCTGCTTGGCGACGAATGCCTTGTACTCATCCGGGGTCAGCTTGCCGTCGGTATTGCCATCGGCTTGATCGAAGATCTGTGCGAGCCCTGCGTTGACCTGCGCTTCCTGCTTGCTAATCGCGCCGTCGCTGTCGGTATCCACGCTGGCCCAGGTTTGCCCACCACCGCCGGAATTCGAACTACCGGTCGGAGCTCCGGTTGCCGAACTTCCCGACTGCGCTGCGGCATCCTGAGAGGTGCTTTGCGCCATGGCCGGCAGCGCCAGAGCGGCAGCAAGAGCGGCAGTGGCGGCGAGCAGCGAGATGCGGTTGCGATTCTTCATTTGGGTGGTCTCCTTGGCTTGGGAATGCACGGTATCGCCGCACATGGCACCACCCTACCCATCGCAAATGAACGCTCAACCTGCGCTGATTTCCCGCAAAACATCCTTTTAACCACAGCGCCGAGCGTTGTGCGTAGCCGCCTGTTAGCGGCTGGTGAGTCAAACAGAAGCAGCGCATTCAACGTGGAAATTTTTGCGAACTGCGCCGCATTTTTTCGATACGTCTCAGGCGTTCGGGATGTCGTCGTCCCAGCTTCCAGAACTGAACAGTTTCCAACCCACGACAACGCCGGCGATCGCACCGGCCACTTCGAGGACGACGCGCGAGCCCAGTTCGTTGGGGTCGTGAATCTTTGCCAATGCCAGCCGCGCATATAGCGGCGACTCCAGCCGGACAATGCTGGTGTAGACGAGATTCCAGATGTCGTAGCCGGCACCGATGGCCACGGCAAGCAGGCAGGCGATTCCCAGCGTGTGGCCGTGGGTGAATTGCAGACGTCGGCCGATGTACTCGACCGCGGCGAACAACAGCACCCCAAGCACCAGCGCGATCAGGCCGGCCTCCAGCGAACCGAGCAGGCCGAAGTGCAGGGGCAGATTCATCGTGACGATCCAGGCAGCAGGCATGCCAGTCTAGCGGCTAAGGGCAAGGGTTCCGGGCGCAAGCCGAATTGGTGGACGAGCGCGCGAACGAGGCAGCGGCGGCTGCGTGCCAGGCACCTGCATGAAGGGAAGTACGGCAGGTCACCCGATCTGCTGCCTCTGAGAGCAAAGGTCCGGTCGGCAACGCCGCTTCAGTCGTCCTGACCACGCGCGGTCACCTGCGCCTCGCCATCCTCGTCCCATTGCACGTTGACCGAAATCGGCTTGCAGCACACCTGGCAATCTTCGATGTACTGCTGATCGCCACCGCTGAGATCCAGCGTCAGCGTAATCCACTCCCCGCAATACGGGCAGGCAATATCCAAAAAGCGTTCCGGGTCGGACATGACGATTCCTCAAGCAGCAGGCGCACCGTGACGGTTGGCCGGCCAAGCGGCAAACACCGCGCCAAAGACCGCAGTGTACGAGTGATGGACCGACTGCACGCGTAGAACCAGACCGGCAGCCGTTGCGGCTGAGCGTGGGCGCGCTCAGTCCACCGGTACATCGTAAGCGGTATCAGGCGTGGGCTCGGGACGGAAGGTGAAATGCCACCATTCCATCGGATAGTTGGCAAATCCCTCGGCGGCCATCGCACGCAACAGGCGCTGGCGATGCGCACGCTGCGCGCTGCTGATCTCGGGTGCATCGGTATGCGCACGCGGATCGAAGAAATCGAAGTCGGTGCCCATCTCCACCGCATCACACGCACCGCGCCGGCAGTCGAGCAAGCCCAGGTCCAGGGTCGCGCCGCGGCTATGTCCAGAGGTCTCGGCGATGTAGTCGCCCAACAGCGCCCGCTTGTCCACACGTGGGTAGTACTGCAGCTTGGTCGATTGATCCTGCAGATCCGCCGCCCATGCCACGAATGCATGCACCGCACGCACAGGCCGATAACAGTCGAACACCTGCAAGCGATATCCCGCCGCCTTGAGCGTACGCGCCACCTTGGCCAACGCCTCGGCTGCCGGGCGTAACAGATAACACCGCGGCGCGAGATACCCAGGCACCACGCGTCCGGTGAAGTTGTCGCTTCCCGCATAGCGCATGTCGACGACGATCTCCGGCGCAAGCGTGCGCACATCGATCAGGCCAGCTTCTGCAGCAGTGGTCGCCGGCGAAATGACCGGCGCTGCGGTGGCAGCGAAGCATGTGCTTACCAACAAACCTGTAAGTAACAGCCACCGCAGTGCAGGCTTCTGGCAGCCCGAAGGCACCGTTGGAATGTGGACTGGAGGGGTGTGCGCCATTTGCGAAGCATAGGCGATCAACGTACAAGGAGTTGCCTGGGCGATCTGTGGCTGACGCGGTCTACGCAGGCCGACCTCCATCTGGACACTATAGGTCGTGTCAGGGTTGCGGCAGTTCGCTGTTGCCTGGGTGGTCCGACCCGAGCCTGTTTGTTCCGGGACTTGAGATTTGGTACTTGAGATGCGAGATGCGGATCAGGTCCCTGGCACTGCTCAAATGCATCCACTCAGGCAACTCATCCTGGCGATGCCGGCAATACGCGTGCACCAACCAACGCCTCGCGCGTTGCGACTTCACACGGCGCCGCCCACGTTGTTACAAAGCCGCCGTGGCGTGACGCGTTCATCGTGCGCCACGTCGATATGTAAGGCCTCCGTGATACCGACCGCGCCTGGTGAGGCACGGTCGATATCAAACGCTTACCGCGACGGAGCAGCCTGCGTTGCCGCCTGCGTTCGCTGGTCTTCCTGCGTTTGCCGCTGAGTTTCGGACGCCAGTTGCTGCTGGCTCTGCTCCAGCGGCACAGTTGCGGCCTGCTGTTTGTCCACGTACGCACGATTGACGTCGAGCGGATTGTTCGGATTGCGCTGCACCGCAATCAAACCCTTGCCGTCGGTACTTGCCACCAGATCATCGATCCGCGACATCCCGCTGACCTTGGCTTCGAACGCGACCTGACCAGCCGCCCGCTGCATTTCGTCACGATTCTTGAAACCGCCATTGGGACCATGCTTTTCAAGTTGGTCCATCGCCTGCTTCATCAGCGGGTTATCGCTGACGGCAGCAGTGGTGTGACGCCCCGGATCAGTAGCCGACTTACCCTGGGCCTGCTGCTTGTTCAGTGCCTCAAGCGTTGCTTTGTCTGCAATCCCGGTCGGCTCGATACCCTTTTCGCGCTGCAGATTTGCGACAACTTCCTTGGTCTTGTCGCCATAGAAACCGGTGCCGCTGAGTAGGTTGCCGCTGTTGTCCTTGATGCCCAGTGCGATCAGGCTCTGCTGCATGTCCTTGACATCGCTTCCCTGCTGGCCTGGCTTCAGTGAATCGCGTGCGTCCTGACTGTGAGACTGCGTCTGCTGCCTGTCCTGCAGAAGTTCGCGTGCCTTGGCGATAGGATCGGATACAAATAGTTTTGCGTTCTTGTTCGCTGCCAGATAATCGTCCAGCGGCAGGGTGTTAACACCCTTGGTGCCACTGGATTGACTGACCTGCAGCTCGCCACTCTTCGGATCACGCACCACCATCAGGATGTGGTCGATGCCTTTCCAGTGCTCGTGCTTGGTATTACCGGCATCCACGCCGATGACCATGCCTTCCTTCAACGCTCCCGGCTTGAATACATCCTGGCCTTGCAGTAGCACCCCGGAACTGTCGAAGGCCTTCTTGACGATGCCGCCCGAGCCGGTCATGCCCTGCACGAGCATATCCTGACGCCCAAACACGTCTTGGCCGGCTTTCTGATTGATCTCGCGCATGGTGGCGTTCTGCAGCTCGGTCACCCACCCGGAGCAGTCGATATAGCCCTGATCCAGATGCTTGCCGTCCACGCCGGGGTGGTAAAGCTTGTGACCCTTGATGTTGATGGCGTACTTCACATCGTCATGCTCGATGCCCATCGCGTGCGCGGCGGTGAGCTTGATGCCATCAGCATCTTGCTTGGGTGCATCTTGCTTGGGTGCAGCTGGCGTGGCCTGCGTCGGGGTCTGGGTCCGCTGCGGCACTGTCTCAGGTGCTCGATCCGGCGTCTGACCCGGAGAGACCGGCTTGATACCCTTTTCGGGGATCGAGATATGGTCGAATTTGGTGTCCCAATACTTGACGAAGGTCTTGGCCATATCCTGATCGGACATCTTCTTGAAGTCTGCCAGAGACGAGCCGGTGTATGCCTCAAACTGTTTTGCACCGGCCCGATCTTTTTCGCCAGGAACATTGTTGAGGATGTTGGAGCGCGTGTCGCCTCGCACGAAATCCCCGGTAGCAACGGCAGCCTGGATCGAGCGATACCCGGCAGCACCTTGCTGATGCGCCATATACATGTCCAGGCCATCCGGCTGCGGCTTGCCAGACAGATAAGGATTGTGGTCGCGATCGTGCTGCCGAGTCAGTGACTTCTGGTTGTCCTGATACAACCGTGCCGCCGCATCCGTATTCGCGACCGCGTCGAGTTCCTGACCACGGATACCGTAGGCCTCGGCAGTACCAGGCGTAAACTGGAACAAGCCCTTGGCTCCTCTTGGTCCACGGCTGGCTTGTTCGTCGAACTTTCCGCCGGTTTCGATATAGGCAAACCGCATAAAGTCATCCACCGGAATGTGGCGCTGCTTTGCTTCGCTTTCGATGATGTTCAAGTTTTCGGATTTCGTGTAATCGCGGGCCATCTCGTCTTACTCCTTGAGGTTGAGAAACAGCGGCATGTGCCGCCAGAGTCAACCGAGCTCGTCCTTTAGCTTGAGTTCGCGGTTAACAAAACTGTTGATGCAACATTCTTACTTCGCAATGCGGCAGCTGCAGCGTCCGCACCGCCCTACTTTTAACCTGCAACAGGCACGTATTGGCCGCTTGGCTGGTCGTAGCCGTAGCGCACGATGTCTCCTGCTCCAAGCACGCGGATCTCACCTGAGCCGGCGATGACGGTACCTTGCAGTGCGATCTCCAACGCGGGCATGGCTGCATCTGTATCGAATTGCACACGCAAATTTCCCGTACTGGTGACATGCGGAACGCCACCCTCTTCATCCACAGAGGCTCCGTTGTCTTCACCTGCCGCAAGCGTGCCGCGGTAGACCCAACCCTGATAATCGCCCAGATCGTTCTTGTAAGGATCGAACGTAAACAAGGCCAGTCCATTGCTGGTCACGCCATTACTGAAGCTGGACGTCGGCACTGCCAATAACAGATGCCCGTTATTCAGTACAAACGATTGGGTTGGACGTTTGTCATCGAATGCATCGGCGCGCTCGTAGCCGCCAAAGGTGCCTACGTGCTGCTGCGCATGGAACAGCATCCACGGCCGCTCACTGCCCGGCGCGACCAGCTGAAAGGTGGCTTGGCTGATGAACACGCCTTGGCCTGGATCTGGAAACGTCTCTGCAGGGTCGTTGCCATACCTGTTCGGCGACGCGTACGCAAAGCCGGTGTAGTAATGCTTGCCTTCAAGCTCGAAATGCTGACCGCACCAGAAGGTTGCCACCGCGCCATTATCGATCTCGTACGAGGTAGCCCCATCTCCGTCAATGCCGTAAATCAGATAAAGCACACTAACTGCGTAGGGCGCCACATCGGTCACTGCGACGACCGCTTTTTCACTGGACATAGCCATAACATCCTGTTGTCGTTAAGAAGACGAAAGCCTCCAGCTGACGTGCACTGCTGCCGGTTGCGGCCGCCGCATGCCACCATCCTGTGACTCCACATACACGGCGCGGCCCACAGGCAGCGCAGCTGCTTGTGGGGTGGAACGGACAATAACGATCAAGTCCAGCCCCGGCACCGGGGGCGGCAATGGTGGCTGCGCTTGGCAAGCCACAAACCGGCAATTTCATCCGGTCTATCGGGCGAGTGCAGCATCCATTGCCGCTCACGAATAACCCGCCTGAACATCAGGCCCCGTTGGAGTAGCTTAACCAGTTCTTCGAGCTACCGCCATCTGGCCGGCGCATCCGCCGAAAAGCCAGATGGCAGAAGGTGCTCACTGATCCAGCGGCGGGGTGTACTGCTGTTTGGACGCGTCGAAGGTGTAGGTCACCGTATCGGCGGCGTCCAGGACACGGACCTTGCCTGGACCGGAGACGGCAGTGCCTGTCATGACAACGCGCAGCGTCGGCATGGAAACAGTCTTGTCCGGTTCAAAGCTCAGCGTCCCGCTGCTGGAGGCGCATTTCATCGTCCCGCCGTCGTCGCACGCTGCACTGTTGTCTTCACCGGTCGCAACGGTACCCAAGTAAACCCAGCCCTTGTAATCGCCGAGGTCGTTCTTGTTCGGGTCGAAGCTGAAAATAGCGAAGCCCAGACTGCTGACGCCGGTTGCGAACCGTGTGGTCGGCACCGCCAGAAGCAGGTGGCCGTCCTTGGTTTCGGTGCTTTGCGATTTGCGTTTCTCATCGAGCGGATCGGCTTTCTCGTTCGCGCCGAAATCGCCGGCCCACTGCTGGGCGTGAAACAGCGTCCAGGTCGGCTTGCCGTCCACTGCGTCCAGCACATACGTCGCCTGGCTAATGCTGACCCCAGCGCCGGGATCTGGGCCGTCGCTTTCCTCTGCCTTGCCATACTTTCCGGGCCCGGCATTGGCGAAGCCGGTGTAGTAGTGCTTGCCACCCAAGTCGAAGCGATAGCCATACCAGAAAGTGGCCAGCGCACCGTTGTCGACGGTGTAGGACGCTGAGCCGTCGCCCTTCATTCCATAAACGTCGTTCAGCACCTGCCCAGGAGCCGGCACCTCGGCGGCCACCTGCTGTGGCTGCGCTGCGGGAGACGTCGTCGGTGTTGCGGCTGCCGTCTCGGTAGGCGCAGGCGGCGCGCCGGCCTGTGCCGTGTCGCTGGCCTTGTCCGAACAACCGGCAAGGACCAGCATCGTTGCCGCCCACAGTGCTGTCTTCCTGAGACTCATCACGCGACATCCTTTCAATTGTTGGCGGGGGAAAATCCTATCAAGAATGCGCTGCAGATCCAGTGGATTTACAAAAGCGCAGCAATCAAGAAAGGCGCCCAACTCCTTCCACACCTAACGCGGCCCGCTCTGCCGCCAATGGAACCCGCCTTCCCGCGCGATGATGCACCGCGTCACTTGGCTTCGAGCTCGCCCGGAGTCAGTAGCACAGCGGGTGAAGTGGTGAGTTGTGTCAACGCATGCAGGATCCGCAGATCCTCGGCATCCAGCGTACTGGCGCTGTTGCCGCGATAGTGGTGATGGAAGGCCTGCAGCGTGGCGGCGGGGTCGTCGAGGCTATAGCCAAGCAACGCAAGCGCCTGCCAGGGATCGAAGCCTGCCGGTGCCGGCGGAGCGTCCGGCGCGGGCCAGCGGCCGAAGCCGGCACCGGCCAGGCGTTTCCAGGGAAACAGCGGGCCCGGGTCGTTCTTGCGTGTAGGAGCGACGTCTTCATGACCGACGATCTGGGTGCGCGGGATCCGCAGACGCGTGCACAGGTCTTGCAGCAACACCAGCAGACTGTCGATCTGCGCTGGCGCGAACGCTTCACTGCCGTCGTTGTCCAGTTCAATGCCGATCGAAGCCGAATTGATATCGGTGATGGTGCCCCAGCGACCGGAGCCGCCATGCCAGGCGCGCTGCGCGTCGCTGACCAATTGGTAGCGCTGCCCATCCTCGCCGATCAGGTAATGCGCACTGACGCGGCCGCCGCTGTTGCGTCCACGCAGCGTGCTCAGGCTCTGCTGCACCGAGTGCTGGTCGGTAAAGTGCAGCACGATCAGGATCGGCCGCCGCGTGTCGTAATTAGGCGACGGCACCCACTGCGCAAGCGGGTTGCGCTGCGGTGCATGCGCGCAAGCACCCAGCGACACAGCGACCAAGCAGACCAGCGCCCGCAGCCAGGCCGATGAACACGATTGAAAAATAGGCGACATCGGGTTTCTCTTGACGGGCATTCAGGGCGGCTGACACCATCTGGCAACCAATCGCCAGATGGGCACAGACACGGACAACTGCAGTGTACGAGAGGCGATGCCGATTCCGCGTCGTGGCCGCGTCCGCTGACAGCCGCTGCAGTCGTGTGTGACTGGTCGCAAACCTTCGCCCGCGACCGGTGCGGCATGCAGCTTTCGGCCATGTCATCGTCTGCCGAGTGCCGCACGTGCGGGCGGCAAGGCAACGCGCCAGCGTTGGCGCGGCGGCAAGGCGCGCGGCAACGACCACTCGACCGACGCGTCTCCCATGGCAGCAGCACGTCATCACACCCTTGGAATCGCGCGACGTTGCAGAGCGATCGCCGCTGGCAGTCTCCGCACCGCGAGGCGTCCCGCGTACACTCCTGATCAGGCTCGCAGTTGCAGCAAATGGAGGCCGGCACGCTGTTGTTCTCTCCACGCTGCACTGCACGCCACATGCATTCATCCAGAGCTTTTCATGCCACTGTTGCGCCGCCTGCTGACGTTGCTGCTGATCGCACTCGCGCTGCCGTGCGGCGCCGCGCCCGCGAGCATGCGCGCTTCGCAAGCCGCACACTTCGCCGTCAGCGACGCGCAGCTGACGCCGGACTACTGGATACAGCGCAGCAGCAAAGCGCAGGCGCCGCACTTGAATGCCGCACAGATCGCCGCCTTCAATGCCCGCCTGTTGCGCGACGATGCGTCCATGCACGATCTGTCGCAGCTGCCCGAGGTCATGCCCGGCGCTGCAGTGCGAGCGCGGATCGAGGCGCTGTCGGCGCCACCAACCCGTGCGCTGTACGGTACGGATGGAAATCGTATCGACGCAGCGCGCCTGTCTGAGCTGCGCCACACGCTGGCATTGGACGCTATTCCTGAAAACGTGGCACCGCACTTCGCACTGGTCGTCCGGCGCGCGGCACTGCGCACCTTCCCTACCTCCCAGCGCGTGTTCACCAGTCCCGACGATCTTGATATCGACCGCTTTCAGGAGTCCGCGCTGTATCCAGGCACGCCGGTAGCTGTGCTGCACACCAGTGCCGATGGCGCGTGGCGGTTTGTGCTTGCGGCCAACTACGCGGCGTGGATCGCTGCCGACAAGATCGCCGAAGGCAGTCGCGAGCAGGTGCTGCAGTACGCGCACCGCAGCCCACGCATACTCGTCACCGGTGCACGCGTGCAAACCGCGTACACCCCCGAACTGCCTGCCCTCTCGGCACTGTCGCTGGACATGGGCACCAACCTGCCCTTGCATGGCGATTGGCAACCGCAACAGCTGGTCAACGGACAACTGCCGCTGGCTGCCCACGTAGTGCAACTCCCAGTGCGCGATACCGATGGTCGCTTGCAATTGCTGCCTGCCCTGATCCCGCGCGGCGCCGATGTGCACATTGGCCCCTTGCCCGCGACCGATGCCGCGTTGCTGCGCCAGGCGTTCAAGTTTCTGGGCGAACGCTACGGCTGGGGCAACGATTACGACGCCCGCGATTGCAGTGGGTTTGTGCTGGATATCTATCGCAGTCTGGGGATTGCGCTGCCGCGCAATACCGGCGATCAGGCGCGCAGCCCGGCGCTGCGCACTGTTGCGTTCGATGCACGCGCGCCGCGACCGCAGCGTCTGCAGCAGCTGGCGCTGCTGCGCATCGGCGACCTGATCTATATCCCTGGCCACGTGATGTTGGTGATCGGGCATGAGCGCGGCACACCGTGGGTGATTCACGATGTCGCCGGCGCCAACTATCGCGCTGCCGATGGCAGTGTGCAGCGCGCGCGCTTGAACGGCGTTTCGGTGACGCCGCTGTTGCCATTGCTGGCCACCGATGGCACACCCTTCATCGATCACATCACTCGCATCCAGCGCATCGCGCCGATCGGCTCCCCATGAAGATCACCGGCTTCCGCCTCGGCATGCTGCGCATGCCATTGAAAACACCGTTCAAAACCGCGGTGCGCACCGTGCAGGCGATCGAAGACGTGGTGGTGCTGCTGCAAACCGATAGCGGACATATCGGGTACGGCGCGGCGCCGGCGACCGCGCCGATCACCGGCGATACGCACGGCAGCATCATTGCCGCGATCCAGCAGTGCATCGCACCGCGGCTGATCGGCCAGGATGTGGCCGATCTCAATCGGCTATGCGGTCTGGTGCAGCACGCGCTGGAACGCAATACCAGCGCCAAGGCCGCGGTGGAAATCGCGCTCTACGATCTATGGGCGCAGTCTTTCGGTGCGCCGCTCTATCAGTTGCTCGGTGGCGGCACGCCGCGCATCACCACCGACATCACCATCAGTGCCGATAGCATCGACATCATGGTCGCGCAGGCGCAGGCGGCATTGGCGCGCGGCTATCGATCGCTGAAGATCAAAGTGGGTAAGGACAGCGCATCGGATGTGGAACGCGTCAAGGCGATCCACGCAGCCGTCGATGGGCGCGCATCGCTGCGCCTGGATGCCAACCAGGGCTGGACACCCAAACAGGCGGTGCGCAGCATGCGTACGTTGGAGGACGCCGGCATCGTGCTGGAATTGCTTGAACAGCCGGTCAAGGCCGCCGATATCGATGGCCTGGCCTTCGTCACCGCGCGTATCGACACCCCGGTGATGGCCGACGAAAGCGTGTTCTCTCCACCGCAGGTGATCGACCTTCTCCAGCGTCGCGCAGCCGACATCGTCAACATCAAACTGATGAAGACCGGCGGCCTGTCCAATGCCATCCGCATCGCCGATATCGCAGCGCTGTACTGCGTGCCGTGCATGATCGGATGCATGATCGAATCCAGCATCAGCGTTGCGGCAGCCGTGCATCTGGCGGTAGCAAAGGCAGACAGCATCACCCTGGCCGATCTGGATGCGCCGGCGTTGGGGCAGTTCGACCCCACCGAGGGCGGCGTGCAGTTCGATGAGGCGCAGATCCATATCGACGATTCGCCGGGGCTGGGTATCCGCCGTATCCGCGGGTTGGAGCTGTTGCCCGACTGACCTGGCCGTTGCAAGCGACATGTCGGGCGGCAAGCAACCGAGCACGCGATTAGGAATATGCGCATTCCCCAACCAGCCGCTTGCGCGATCCATGCCGTAGAAAAACGACGCACGCAGCGATGGTGATTCCAGCGCAGCACTGCAAAGACACACATGCAGTCGACAGCGCCATGCGCCACACACGCGCATTGCTGGGTACAGTAGGCCTGCCCCACCCGACACCATCGGTTACGGTAGGCGTACCGTCATCCACACAGATGCATCGCCACTCTCACCAGTTCGTCCCCTGCCGTCCGGAGCCCGCATGCGCCTTGCCATCCTGTTGCGATCCACCCTGCTCCTGGCGCTGGCACTGTGCAGCAATGGCGCCGCCGCAGGCGAACCGATCGAGGCGCTGCAGCAGGCACGCGCGCTGATCGTGGTGACCACGCCGGACTGGAACAGCACCCAGGCGCGGCTGCAGACCTTTAAGCGTGTCGATGGCCAATGGACGCCGGCCGCGCCAGGCTTCGCGGTCGCACTCGGCCGGCATGGCAGCGCCTGGGGCGAAGGTCTGCACCCGGCGCAATCGCAAGGCCCACAGAAGCGCGAAGGCGATGGCCGCAGCCCGGCCGGGGTCTTTGCCATCGGCCCGGCATTTGGCTATTCCGCCAGCATCGACAGCGCCATGCCGTATCAGGCCATGAGCGCCACGCATTACTGCATGGATGTGCCCAGCTCGCCGCTGTACAACCGCATCGTCGATGCCGCGCAGGTCGGTGAAGCGGCGGTGGCTGGTTCCACCGAGCCGATGCGCCTGGACCTGCGCCATCCCGGCGATGCGCGGTATCGCGAAGGTTTCGTCATCGCGCATAACCCCAACAATATTGCCGGGCGCGGCAGCTGCATCTTTGCGCATCTGTGGCGCACTCCGGGGCAGTTCACCGCCGGCTGCACGGCGATGCAGCCGGCAGACATGCAGCGTCTGCTGGCCTGGTTGAAACCCGCGGACAAGCCGCTCTTCGTGTTGCTGCCGCGCGCCGACTATGCGCGCCTGCAAGCGCAGTGGCAGTTGCCTGACCTGGTCGAGGCCGCACCATGAGCACGCCAGCGCCCCCGTCCGATAGCACCGGCCTGGTGCGTGTAGTCAGCCGCTGGCAGATCGTCGGCTTATCGATCAACGATGTCATCGGCAGCGGCATCTATCTGTTGCCCGCAGCCACCGCGGCACTGCTGGGGCCGATGAGCCTGTGGGCGGTGATGCTGGCCGGGCTGGCGGTGGCCTTGCTGGTGCTGTGTTACGCGCAGGCGGCAAGCTATTTCGATACGCCCGGCGGCAGTTACCTCTACACGCGTGAAGCGTTTGGCCCCTTTGTCGGGTTTCAGATCGGCTGGATGATCTGGCTCACCCGTATCAGTTCGGCAGCGGCCTTGAGCAACGGGCTGGCCGATGCGGTGGCGCGGTTCTGGCCCACCGCTTCCACCGATGCATGGGCGCGCACCTTGGTCGTCGTCGGCTCGCTAGGTGTGCTGACCGCAATCAACGTCATCGGCGTCAAGTCGGCTGCGCGCACCGGCATCGCCCTGGTGATCGGCAAACTGGTGCCGTTGCTGTTGTTCGTGGCAATCGGGCTGTTCTATGTGGACTGGTCGTGGGCGTTTGCCGGCAAATCTCCTGACCTGCGCGACCTGGGCAATCTCGGCGAGGCCGCTCTGCTGCTGCTGTTTGCGTATGCGGGTTTCGAAAACATTCCTGCAGCGGCCGGCGAATACCGCAACCCGCGCCGCGACGTGCCATTTGCGCTCATCACCATGATCGTCACGGTGACCGTGATCTACGCAGCCGTACAGGTTGTCGCGCAAGGGACGCTGCCCAATCTGGCGGCCTCGCCCACCCCGTTGGCGGATGCGGCCAGCAGCTTCGGCGGCGAGGCGCTGGCGCTGATTCTCACCGTGGGCGCCACCATTTCCATCCTGGGCACGACCAGCAACACAGTGATGCTCGGTCCGCGCTTTCTGTTCGCGCTCGCGCAGGACGGGTACGGGCCGGCGTTTCTGGCACGCGTGCATCCGCGCTTTCATACCCCCGCAGCCGCGGTGCTCACCCAGGGCGTGTTGTCGCTGGCGCTCGCATTGTCGGGCTCGTTCACCCAGCTGGCACTGCTGTCGATGGTCACGCGCTTGTTCGCCTACATCGGCACGGCGGCGGCGGTGATCGTGCTGGCGCGCCGCTATCGGCAGCGTACCGACACGCTACGGTTGCCGGGAGGCCCACTCATTCCCGTCGCTGCGTTGTTGCTGTCGCTCGGCTTGCTGGCCAGCGCCAGCTGGCAGAATCTGGCAGCGGCAGGCGTGGCATTGCTGGTGGGCTGGGCGTTTTACCTGTTTCCGCGCAAGACGGTGTAGCAGCTTCGCAACACGCTCGCGCCGCGCTCACGCAGGTCTAACCGGGCACGCTCAACGCTGCGCTCTCACTTGCATGGGAGCTTGCGATGAAACTGCGTCGCGTCTACAGCACACCCGATCTTGAAAGCGCGCAACGCGTACTGCAGTCCGCACGCAGCGCCGGCATCGACAATGAGGCGTTGTCGCTGATCGCCCGCTCGGATATCGAACTGCACGACGTGCCGGACGAGCGCAAGGATGCCAAGACCGATTTTGTGCCGGCCGCAGCGCGCGGCGCGGCCACCGGTGGCGCGGCCGGGTTGGTGGCAGGCCTGGTGGCAGTCGCTGTGCCGCCAATCGGCCTGACCCTGGCCGGCGTTGGCGTCATGGCACTGGCCGGCGCGCTGGTGGGCAGTTGGTCGTCGGCCCTGATCGGCGCCACCGTGCCCGACCCGGTGCGTCGTCAGTTCGAGGACGAAATCGAATCCGGACGCATCTTGGTCGTCATCGATGCCGACGAACAGTCGCTGCAGGCCGCGGAGCCCTCAATCGTCGCTGCCGGCGCCAAACCGCTGCCGTATGAGGCAGCGTCGGCAGCGGTTTGAAACGCATCGCGTGCACCCAAGCGCAGCCAATTCGCTACCGACCAACGCATCACCGCATCTGCGGCACGTCTTGATCCCACCGTCACCCCGCGTGCCGCGCTGTTAACACGCCGCTACCTAAGTTGGTCCGCACATTCGCAATGACGGAGACGAGCATGAACGTGCCGTATCAGATTCCAGGCCGCGCGCCGGACGAAGACCGCAGCCAGAACGTATCCAGCTATTGGCGTGAACGTTTTACTGAAGAGCCGTATTACACCGAAGGCGACCGTTACGAAGATTACGAAAGCGCCTATCTGGTCGGGCATGAAGCACGTATCCGCGAGAATGCGCGTGCCTACGATCAGGTCGAAGCCGAACTGCATCGCGACTGGGAGGCCAAGCGCGGCACCGATGGCCTGAGTTGGAGCAAGGCACGTCACGCCGTCAAGCGCGCGTGGGAAAACGCAGCGGATTTCGTCTCGGGCGACAGCAAGCCAAAGCCGTAAACAAACAACGCCACCGTCGAGGTGGCGTTGTTGTATCAAGGAGAGTCGCCCGTCAGTCGAGCGGCGGCGGTGCAACCCGCGAGGTGTGCTGGGTTGCGTCTGCATCCATCGCATCGCGCGTATTTTTCTGCACGGCAACTGCGCCAAACAGGCTCAACGCATACGCCATTGCATAAAAGCCTTTTTCGCTCAGCAGCAACGTTGCGTTGATCAGGCCGATCGCCAGCAGCACCAGGGCGATGATCAGCGAGAACCAGCAGATGGCATAGTAAAGACCCGTCACCGGAATCCCGTCCGCGCGGTCACGCACGCTTTTTTGCAATGACACCGAGGCGAACAGACCAAACAACAGCAGCGTGAAGTAGTAGCCCTTCTCGTTGAGCAACATCTGCGCGTTCCATAAGCCGATCAGATACGCAGCGCTGCCTGCCAACAAGGCAGCCCACGACGCAGCGATAAAGGCGGGCGAGGTTTTTTGCGTGGCCATGGAAACTCCTTTTCATGGTGAAACTGCAGGATGAAACAACGATGTGAGACGCGGCCGACCTGCGGAGAGTGATCTGCGACAGGGCGGCCCCGCTAGCGTCGTGTAAGGTACTTGAAAACCCGACGCGGAACACGTTGTGGGAGGGCTGCAGCGTGACCGTGCCTATCCCCTGGAGGACCTCATGTCTGTCCGTCGTCTGCTTGCTCTGGCCTGTTCGGCCACCCTGTTCGCCACCGGCGCCGCGCTGGCCGCACCTGCGGCCGCCCCGGCCGCCTCCATTCCCAAGGCGCAATGGCCATTCCAGGCCACCACCGTTGCCGACTTCGACGAACCCTGGGCGATGACCTTCCTGCCCGATGGCACGCTGTTGGTCAGCGAAAAGCGCGGCGCATTGATGCGTCTGGACCCCAAGACCAATCGCAAGAGCGCCGTGACCGGTGTGCCGGCGGTCGCTTACGGCGGCCAGGGCGGGTTTGGCGATGTTCTGGCCCATCCGCGCTTCGCCAAGAATGGCCTGGTCTATGTGAGCTACGCCGAACCGGGCCAGGGCGACATCCGCGGCGCGGCAGTCGCGCGCGCCAAGCTCACACTGGATGCTACCGGCGGCGGCACCTTGTCCGACCTCAAGGTGATCTGGCGTCAGAGCCCCAAGGTGTCCGGTAATGGCCACTTCGGCCATCGGCTCGCGTTCGGCCCGGATGGCAAGCTGTGGATCACCTCCAGCGAGCGCCAGAAGTTCGATCCGGCGCAGGACATGAAAGCCAATCTCGGCAAATTGATCCGCCTCAACGACGACGGCAGCGTACCGGCCGACAATCCGTTCGCCGCGCAGGGTGGTGTGGCTGCACAGGTGTGGTCGCTGGGGCATCGCAATATCCTGGGCATCGCATTCGACGGCAGGGGCCGGTTGTGGGAACACGAGATGGGCCCGGCCGGCGGCGATGAGCTCAACCTGATCCAGCGCGGCGCCAACTATGGCTACCCGATCGTCTCCAATGGCGACCATTACGACGGCAGGCCGATTCCCGACCACAACACGCGCCCGGAGTTTGCCGCGCCCAAGATCAGCTGGACTCCAGTGATCTCGCCGGCAGGTTTTGTGATCTACAACGGCGCGCAGTTCCCGGCGTGGCGCGGCCAGGGCTTTATCGGCGGCCTGTCGTCGATGGCGCTGGTGCAGGTCTCGCTCGGCGATCAGCCACGCGAAGTGGCCCGCTACGACATGGGCGCACGCATCCGCGAAGTGGAGCAAGGTCCCGACGGCGCCCTGTGGTTGCTGGAAGACGAAGCCAGCGGCAGTACCGGTCGTCTGCTCAAGCTCACACCCAAGAGCAAGGCTGCGGTCGAAAACGACGCGTGAGCGGCCTGAGATAGGCCAGTGCCGACACTGCCTGCGCGTCGATGCGCGCAGGCAGTGCACCGCGGCATCTCGGCGCGCGTTCTGCAGTGCTCAACAGTCACATCAATGGCGGCGATTCTGTCTTGTCGGCGCGCTGCATGCGCCACGCACGCAATCTGTCACTGCCCGCGTAAGCCTGTGCGCTATCGCGCTGGGACGCGCTTGTCTCCGCAGCGACGATGGCCTCAACGCGTGATGCATGGGTGCGCCGATCTCAACACGCACCTACGCTGCGACAGCAGGCCAGGCCACGCTCCCTCTGCCCCATCACGCGCTACCTGCCGCTACCTGCACAAGCGGCAGTCAGTGACGTTGGTCACGTCTTACACGCGCTCTCATTGCAACAGACCGCCTATCGACGCGACGGCACACCACCGCCTTGATCAGCGCACTCAGGCGCCAAGCAACTCGAATGTCACCGCTTCGCCACTCTTGGCCGACGCGCACACCCACACATCGAACACGCCGGGTTCGGCACCGAACACGCCCTTGGGATTGGTAAACGCCAGCGCCTCGCGCGTCAGCGTGAACACCACATCCCTGTGTTGGCCAGGTTGCAGCAACACCTTGCGGAACCCCTTGAGCTCGCGCACCGGGCGCACCCGGCTTGCCACGCGATCATGCACATACAACTGCACCACTTCTTCGCCGGCCACGGTTCCGGTATTGGTCACGCGCGTGGTGATGGTCAGCGTGTCGTCCCACCCAAGTTGCGCGGCACTCAGCTGCGGCTGCGCATACGCAAACGTGGTGTAGCTCAGACCATGCCCAAACGGATACAGCGGCTCGTTGGGCATTTCGCGCCAACGCGCCTTGTATTCGGACAAGGTCGGCAGCTCGGGACGACCGGTGCGCAGATGATTGTAGAAATACGGCTGCTGCCCGGTGACCTGCGGAAAGCTGATCGGCAGACGCGCGGACGGGTTGTAGTCGCCGAACAACACATCGGCCACACCGGTGCCGGTCTGGGTGCCCAGATACCAGGTCACCGCAATCGCCTCGGCGTCGCGCACGGCGCCATGCAGCGCCAACGCGCGGCCGTTGCGCAACAGCACCACGATGGGCGTGCCGGTGGCGGCAACCGCTTCGGCCAGCGCTTGCTGCGCCGGCGGCAAAGTAATGTCGGTACGCGACTGCGCCTCGCCACTGAAGCGCTGCGGCTCGCCGAGTGCCAGCACCACCACATCGGCGGCCTGCGCGGCATCGATGGCCGCCGAAATACCGCCCGGCAGCGCCTCTTCCAGGCCACAGCCCTGCACAACGCTCAGATCGTCGGTGCCGACCACGGCGCGCACGCCCTGCTCCAGGGTCACGTAACGCGCCTTGTCACCGAATAATGTCCAGCACCCTTCGATGTTCTCGCGGTCCTGCACGAACGGGCCGATCAACGCGATCCGCTGCCCGCTCTTCTTCAGCGGCAGCAGCGCGCCGTCGTTCTTCAGCAACACGATCGAACGCCGCGCCGCATCGCGCGACAACGCATCGTGTGCAGGCAAGTGAGCGTTATCGGCTTCGCGCGCCGGGTCCAGCGAGCGATACGGATTGTCGAACAGGCCAATGGCCTCTTTCAGCTGCAACATGCGACGCACGCTGGCATCCAGCGTGGCCATCGGCACCTCACCGCTTTCCACCAGCGACGGCAGATGCGCGGCATAGAAACCGCTCTGCATGCTCAGGTCCAACCCGGCCAGAAACGCCTTCTTGGTCGCATCGCGCTCATCGGCGGCGTAGCCGTGCGCGATCAATTCCATATCGGCGGTGTAGTCGGAAATCACCACGCCCGGAAACTGCCATTCACCGCGCAGGATCTCGGTCAGCAACTCGTGGTTGGCACTGGCCGGCACGCCGTTGATGTCGTTGAAGGAGGACATCACCGTCAAGGCGCCGGCATCGAAGGCGGCCTTGAACGGCGGCAGATGCACATCGCGCAGCGTCTGCGGTGCGATATCGACGGTGTTGTATTCCATGCCCGCCGCCACCGCGCCATAGGCGGCAAAGTGCTTGGGCGTGGCCAGCAGGCAATCGTCGGCGGTGAGGTCGCTGCCCTGAAAACCGCGCACGCGCGCGGCGGCAAATGCGGCGCCCAGTAATACGTCTTCGCCGGCACCTTCCGCGCCACGGCCCCAGCGCTGGTCGCGCGCGATGTCCACGGCCGGTGCGTAGGTCCAGTGCAGGCCGGCGGCGGTGGCTTCGATCGCGGTGGCGCGCGCGGTGCGCTCGGCCAACTCGGGCTCGAAGCTGGCCGCTTCGCCCAACGGGATCGGGAACACCGTGCGCATGCCGTGAATCACGTCCGCGGCCAGAATCACCGGGATGCCCAGGCGGCTTTCTTCGACCGCCACCTTCTGGATCTGCACGCCCAGCGCGGCGCCGACGCCATTGAACAGCGAGCCCACCCTGCCCTGCCGCACCTGCTGCAGCACCTCATCGGCGTTGAGCACATTGGCTTCGGGATTCACGTCCGGTGCGAACGGCCGCACCATGTCGGCGAACACACCCAACTGTCCGACCTTCTCTTCGACGGTCATCCGGGCAATCAGGGTTTCGATGCGATCAGCAGCCATGAGATCCTTGAGAAAACGTTTACATGGCCGGCAATTCTAGCCTGACGCGACCGCGATGATGCAAGTTTCGGGAGCGGATATTCGGGATTGGAGACATCTAGCGCACGCTTTGCGGACGCATTGTCGCTAGGAATCGACGTCATCGCCTGCCCGCAGTCCGCTACGAGTGGTCTGTCATCTTCAGGTCCGGGCGTGCGCGCTCGATGATCACGCCCACCGCCTGCGCGCCGCGCACCGCGCCGGGCTTGCTCAGCTTCAGCCGCAGCCAGTGCACGCCAAACTCGTCCAGCACGATCGCCGCGCAGCGCTCGGCCAGCGTTTCGACCAGCCCGAAGTCGGAGGCCTGCACGAATTCGATCAGGCGCTTGCTCACCGCCTTGTAGTTCAAGGTATCGGCAATGTCGTCGCTGGCCGCCGGAATGCGGTTGTCGAACCCCATCTCCAGATCGAACCGCAAGGTCTGCCGGATCCGCCGCTCCCAGTCGTAGATGCCGATCAGCGCATCGATGTCCAGACCTTCAATAAACACTTTATCCATGGGGAATCGGGAGTCGAAAATAGGAAATGGGGAGGAGCAAAAGCACGGCGCACAGGACGGACAGGACGGACAGGGTCGGAGTAAAGCTCTTAACTATTCCCGATTCCCCATTTCCGATTCCCGCGCCGCCAGCGGCGGCAAGCTCGCCATATCCCAGCGCGGCGTCACATGCACCTCGGCCCCGGCACGCTCGCCAGCCTCAAGGCGCAGCGCGCCGGCGAAGGCGATCATGGCACCGTTATCGGTGCACAGGGCCGGCCGCGGGAAGCAGACCCGGCCACCCCGACGCTGCGCGGCCTCGTGCAGTTGCGCGCGCAGGCGCTTGTTCGCGCCCACCCCGCCGGCCACCACCAGCGTAGTGCAGCCGGCCGCATCCAGCGCGCGCAGGCATTTGATCGCCAGCGTCTCCACCACCGCATCTTCGAAGCCGCGCGCAATATCCGCCCGCGTGGTGTCGGATTGGTCGCTGGCGCGCCAGGCCAGCAGCACCTGGGTCTTGAGCCCGCTGAAACTGAAATCCAGGCCCGGCCGGTCGGTCATCGGCCGCGCGAACTTATAGCGTCCCGGCGTGCCGGTTTCGGCCAGGGCCGCCAGCTGCGGCCCGCCCGGATACGGCAGGCCCATCATCTTGGCGGTCTTGTCGAAGGCCTCGCCCGCCGCATCGTCCAGGGTCTCGCCCAGGACCTCGTAATGCCCGAGCGCCTTCACCGACACCAGCTGGGTGTGCCCGCCGGAGACCAGCAGCGCCACGAACGGCGGCTGCGGCGGGTCGTCTTCCATCAACGGCGCCAGCAGATGGCCTTCCATGTGATGCACCCCGATCGCCGGCACGTCCAGCGCCCAGGCCAGCGAGCGCGCCACGCCGGCACCTACTAAGAGTGCGCCGACCAGGCCCGGGCCGGCGGTGTAAGCCACCCCATCCAGTTCGTCGATGCGCAACCCGGCCTCGTCCAGGGTCTGACGGATCAGCGGCAGCAGCTTGCGCACATGGTCGCGGCTGGCCAGCTCCGGCACCACGCCGCCGTATTCGGCATGCAGCGCGATCTGGCTGTAGACCGCATGGGCGCGCAGCGCCGGCACGCCGGACAAGGCGGTGTCGTAGACCGCCACGCCGGTCTCATCGCACGATGATTCGATCCCAAGGACTTTCACGGCAGCTCGGCAAGCAGAACAAGCGTCTATTTTCGCAGCTTTTGTGCTGCGCAGATGCGCCGCTGGCGATATGCTGCGCGCCCGCATCCGCAGCGCCGGATCGGGCGCAAACGCACGCTCTGGCGGGCTTCTCGACACAAATTTCAGCAGGGGCTTGCAGGTCGTTGGCAAGTCGTTATAATGCGCGGCTCGCCGGGGCAACCCGGAAATTCCGTCACGCGAGTCCGCTCGCACCCGCCCGGGGCTCCCGGACGGAAATCCCATTATCTGGAGAACCCATGCCCAGCGTTAAAGTCCGCGAGAACGAGCCCTTCGAATTTGCGCTCCGCCGTTTCAAGCGCACCTGCGAAAAGGCCGGCGTGCTGGCCGAAACCCGCAAGCGCGAGTTCTATGAAAAGCCGACCCAGGAGCGTAAGCGCAAGGCTGCCGCTGCTGTGAAGCGTCAGTTGCGTCGTTCCTCGCGCGACGTCACCAAGCGCCAGCGCTTGTACTGATCGAACGCGGTTCTTGCCGGTGGGTCTGCGCTGTAGGCGCGACTCATCGAAAGAGAACCCAAGAGCCGGCACGCGCAAGCGTCGCCGGCTTTTTGTATTGGTCCGCTGACCGGATCGAACCCGTCATGGGCGATGCGCCGCCGGCCCCACGCCGGGCACAGCCCTCTCGCCCGCCCCGTCTGTTTCGCCGATGCGCGTTGCCAGCCGCAGCGCGTCGGCACCCCCTCACCACGTAACCAGGAGTCACCACATGCCCCTCAAGCAGCAGCTCACCGATGACATGAAGGCCGCCATGAAGTCCGGCGACAAGCACAGCCTGGGCGTGATCCGGCTGATCAACGCCGCCATCAAACAGAAGGAAGTGGACGAGCGCATCGAGATGGACGACGCCGCAGTGATCGCCGTGCTCGACAAGATGGTCAAGCAGCGCAAGGACTCGGTCACCCAGTTCGAAGCCGCCGCACGTGAGGACCTGGCGCAGATCGAGCGCGAGGAAATCGTGGTGATCGAACGCTACCTGCCGGCCAAGATGGGCGAAGCCGAAATCGTCGCCGCCATCCAGGCCGCCATCACCGAAACAGGTGCCAGCAGCCCGGCCGACATCGGCAAGCTGATGGGCGCACTCAAACCAAAGCTGGCCGGTCAGGCCGACATGGGCCTGGTCTCCACCCTGGTCAAGCAGCACCTGGCAGGCTGATCCACGCGTCCGCAGTGCCCTGCGCCAACGGCCGGGGCACTGCGGACGGTGTGTGGTGTCGGGCTGTAACGCGTCGGTGATGCGTCATCGGCCGGTTTCCCCTTGCAGATGCTGGCCCCCAGTTGGGTTGCCGCAGTCCGGGCTGGCTCCCGCGCGTCACCACCGTTGCAGGCATCGCCCGCCAAACGCCGCGTACGTCGCAGCCCCAGCGCTGTCACCAACGGCGCGACCCAGCGGCTGCATCGCATGCTGCGCCCTCGCATCGCGCGCAAACCCACTCACGCAGCACCGCCACGCGCGCGCTTTCACCCCTCCTTCGAGCAGGCCCTGCTAGAACGGGTGCGCCAGCGCAGGCGTGGGCAAGGTTCTTCCGCATACCGGCCTTGCTCCGACCCACCTGCGCGCACAACGGTATGCGCCAAGGATGTTCCCGCCGGTGACGACGCTTTCAACCGCCTATCTGCACAAGCATGTGAGCCGTCTGCAGCGCAGCGTGCCGATGGCCCTGCTGAACCGCTTTATCGAAATCGACGTCATGACGCAGGCCGCGTCGTTGTCGTTTTACGCACTCCTGTCGCTGGCACCCCTGCTGGTGCTGCTGTTGTGGCTGACGGCCTCGCTGTATCCGCCTGCGCAGGAGGCGTTGGTGCAGCAGGTTGCGCAACTGGCGGGCAGCAGCGCGGCCGAAGTCGCGCAGACCATCATCCGCAACGCCACCGCTCAGCCCGGCGTGGGCTCACTGGCGGGCTTGTGGAGCACGCTGCTGCTGTTCATCGGCGCCACGGCGGTGTTTGCGCAGTTGCAGAACGCGCTGAACCTGATTTTCCGTACCGACAAAGAGCGGCTGGACGGCCTGATGGCGTGGCTGAAAAAGCGCGTGTTCTCGTTCGGCGTGATTCTGGCGTTGGGCTTTTTGCTGATCGTGTCGATGATCGCCACCACTGCGTTGCAGGTGGTGTTTGCGCGCCTGCCGTCGGTGCTGCCGGCCGTGGGCTACGTCACCACGCTGGCCCTGTATTCGTTGGCGTTCGCGTTTTTGTATCGCTATCTGCCCGACCGCACGGTCGATTGGCGCCAGGCGTTCCTGGGCGGCATCATCACCGCACTGCTGTTTGCACTGGGCCGTTATGCCATTGGCGTGTATATCGCCACCGCGGCACCCGGCAGCGCGTACGGCTCGATGGGCACGCTGGTGATCCTGCTGGTGTGGATGTATTACGCCTCGGTGGTGTTCTTCGTCGGTGCATTGATCACCGCGGTGATCGACGAGCGGGTGCGCTCGCATCGCAAGTTGCGCGAAGCAGGCGTGGACCCGGAGCACCCGCCGATCATCGTGCCGCCAGCCGATGCGCAGGCGGTTTCCGCAGCCCCGCAGCGGACGTCGTCGCAGCACAGCTGAGCGTGAGCTGATGCGGGCATCGCTAGCGCATACCGACGTCCTCTAAAACAAGGCGGCCGCTGGCCGCTGCGATATCCTAGCGGGATGGCCCGCATCCCCGACGCATTCATCGACGAACTGCTTGCACGCACCGACATCGTCGAAGTGGTGGGCGGCCGCGTGCCGCTCAAGCGTCAGGGCAAGGAGTATTCGGCGCGTTGCCCGTTCCACGACGAGCGCTCGGCCTCGTTCACGGTCTCGCCGACCAAGCAGTTCTATCACTGCTTCGGCTGCGGCGCGCATGGCACGGCGATCAGCTTCTTGATGAATTACGACCGCCTCGAATTTCTCGATGCGGTCGACGAGCTGGCCAAGCGCGCCGGCATGGAAATACCGCGCGATACGCAGCAGCGCACGCCGCAGCAGCAGGACGACAGCCGCGAGTTGTATTCGGCACTGGAAGCGGCCACCAAGTTCTTCCAGCGTCAGCTCGAAGGCAGCGCGCGCGCGGCCGAGTATCTGGATGGGCGCGGCGTGGACGCCGACAACCGCGCGCGTTTCCAGATCGGCTATGCGCCCGATGGCTATAGCGCATTGAAGGACACCCTGGGCACCGATGCGCGCCGCATGAGCGTGCTCGAACGCGCCGGGCTGTTTTCCAAGAACGACCGCGGCCATGTCTACGACAAATTCCGCGATCGGGTGATGTTCCCGATCTTCGATCGCCGTGGCCGGGTGATCGCCTTCGGCGGTCGCATCATGGGCGCGCCGGCCGATGGCCGCGACCCGGGCCCGAAATATCTCAATTCGCCGGAAACCGCACTGTTCCACAAGGGCCGCGAGTTGTATGGCCTGTGGCAGGTGCGCCAGGCCAACCAGAAGATCGAGCGGCTGATCGTGGTGGAGGGCTACATGGACGTGGTCTCGCTGTTCCAGTTCGGCGTCACCCAGGCAGTGGCCACGTTGGGCACCGCCACAACGCCCGAACATGCCGAACTACTGTTCCGCAATGCGCCGGATGTGTACTTCTGCTTCGACGGCGACAATGCCGGGCGCAAGGCTGGGTGGCGCGCGCTCGAATCGGTGCTGCCGCGCATGAAGGACGGCCGCCAAGCGTTCTTCCTGTTCCTGCCCGATGGCGAAGACCCGGACACCATCGTGCGCAAGGAAGGTGCGCAGGCGTTCGATCAGCGCCTGAAACAGGCCACGCCGCTGTCGCAATTCTTCTTCGACGAAATGTCGCGCGAGATCAATCTACACACGCTCGATGGCAAAGCGCGCCTGGCCGAGCGTGCCAAGCCGATGCTGGCGCAGATTCCCGAAGGCGCCTTCGGCGATCTGATGAAGCAGGAACTGGCGCGCATGACCGGCGTCGGTGCGAGCATGTCCGCGCAGCAGTCCTCGTCCAAAGCGCGGCCGCCTGTGCGCATGGCGGCGCCCACGCAGAAACGCAGCCTGGTGCGTGCGTCGATCGCCATTCTGTTGCAACAACCCTCACTGGCGATGAGCCTGGAAGGCGACCACGATTTTTCTGGGTTGCGCCTGCCCGGCATCGAGCTGTTGATGGAGCTGCTGGCGCTGGTGCGGCAACGCCCGGAAATCAGCACCGGCGCGCTGCTGGAACACTTCGCCGACCGCGAGGAACTGGTTGCGCTGCAGAAGCTGGCCGCGCAGGAGCTCCCCGGCGACGAGCACAGCTGGGCGATCGAGTTGCACGACGTCGTCGCCCAACTCGACAAACAGTTACTGCGTCAGCGCGTGGAAGAACTGCAGACCAAACAGCGCGCGCAGGGCCTGGACAACACCGACAAATACGAAATGCGCGAGTTGCTCAAAGCGCTCGCAGCGTTGTGATGTTCCAGTGCCTACGCCATGCGGCCTGGTGCATTGCGCTGCTCAGCGGCGCCGCGTTCGCGCAGACAACGCCCACAGGCACCGCTCGCAATCTCATCAGTTCCGGCCAGCCCACGCAGGCACACCTGCGCGATGCCGCTGCCCAGGGCGTCACCACCGTGATCGATCTGCGCGCTCCCGAAGAGCCACGCGGCTACGACGAAATCGCAGCCGCCGACGCATTGGGTCTGCGTTATGTCCGCCTGCCGATCCGCAACGCCGATGCACTCACGCCAGAGACCGCACGCGCCTTGCAGCGGGTGCTCAATCAACAACAGCAGGGCACGGTGTTACTGCATTGCGCCAGCGGCAATCGCGCCGGCGCGCTGCTGGCCCTGCTCGCCGCACGCGAAGGAGCCAGCACGGAACAGGCGCTGCAGATCGGGCGCGATGCCGGCATGCAGCCATCGCTGGAAGCGGCAGTACGCAAGCAACTCGGCGCCGAACCGCAGCGCTGAGACCCCGCGGGGACACTGGCGGCAACAACGACTCAGGCTTAGAGCGGCTAACAACACGTAGCGAGCAGTCGTCAGACGGGTGTGGACGACGCGCTCGGAACCGGATTGTCCGAGTGGCACATGCCGCACCGAGTACCGGCCGCGCGCGTCTGCCGGCTGCGCAGTCGTTGTGTTGACCGCTCTTAGGCAGCGCCCTCACGCGTCGTAGAATGATCCGCTCCCCGCGCACGTTCGCGCGATACCGTCGGATCTCGATGAAGAAGCTGCTGGCGCGGTTGCGCATTGACCCTTTCACCCTCGCGCTGCTGTGCACGGTCACGCTCGCCTCGTTGTTGCCGGTCTCCGGCGCTGCCGCCGCGATCATGGACGATGTCACCGATGTGGCGATCGCTGCGCTGTTCTTCCTGCATGGCGCACGGCTGTCGCGCGAAGCGGTCAAGGCCGGCGCGCTGCATTGGCGCCTGCATCTGGTGATCCTGGCCTGCACCTTCGTGCTATTTCCGCTGCTCGGCCTGTTGTTCAAGCCAGTGGCGCATATCGCACTGACGCCGGAGCTGTACATCGGCGTGCTGTTCTTGTGCGCACTGCCCTCCACGGTGCAGTCGTCGATCGCTTTCACCTCGATGGCGCGCGGTAACGTGCCGGCCGCGGTGTGCGCGGCCTCGCTTTCCAGCTTGCTGGGCGTGTTTTTCACCCCGTTGCTGATGGGCGCGATGGTCGGCAGCCAGGGCGCGATGGCGCACCCGGCCGAGGCCATCGGCAAGATCCTGCTGCAGCTGCTGGTGCCGTTTTTGGCTGGCCATTTCATGCGCCCGTGGATCGGCGGTTGGGTCGAGCGCCATCGCGCGGTGCTGCGCTACACCGACCAGGGCACCATCCTGCTGGTGGTCTACACCGCCTTCAGCGCATCGGTGAACGAAGGACTGTGGCAGAAGACCCCATTGCCGGCATTGCTCGCGGTGCTGGGCGCTGCGGCGCTGTTGCTGGCAGTGGCCATGCTGTCGATCACCTTCCTTGCGCGCCGGCTTGGCTTCAACCGCGCCGACGAAATCGCCATTGTGTTTTGCGGCTCGAAAAAGAGCCTGGCCACCGGTGTGCCGATGGCCAAGGTGATGTTTGCCGGTGGCGGCCTGGGTGCGATCGTGTTGCCGATCATGCTGTATCACCAGTTGCAGCTGATCGTGTGCGCGTTCGTGGCCGCGCGCTACGCGCGTAGCGCGCCGGGCGATCCGCCGCCGGCCACCGGCCGCCACTGAAGCGGGAACCCCGGCAATCAGGCGGCGCCGATGCGATCGCCTGCGCCCGCACGATGGGCCGTGCGCTGGCCGTCGAACGCACCCAGACCGGTGCGCTGCGCGTAACAACAATTCGCATCGGATGCCGTTGCCGGCGTGTGTGCAGAGATACAACGGTCATGACCTCCATCGGCGCGGGCGCAGCCCCGCTCGCCAGAGTCGCTGATCCATCCCCTGCCGCCTCCCCTGGTGATCCCATGAAGCTGTCCCGCCGACGCCCTTCCCCATCCTTGATCGCACTGCTTGCGGTGCTTGCGACCCTGACCGCCTGCGACAAGCCCGCGCCACCGTCGGCGCCCGCACACATCACACCCGCCGCCGCACCTGCCGCAGACACCGGGATCGCCTGGCACGAAGGCGACATCGAAGACGCGTTTGCCGAAGCCAAGGAAAGCGGCAAGCCGATCCTGCTGTACTGGGGCGCGGCCTGGTGCCCACCATGCAACCAGTTGAAGGCCACCTTGTTCAAGGATCCGGCATTCATCGCGCGCACGCGGCAGTTCGTCGCGGTGCACCTGGATGGCGACTCGCAAGGCGCGCAGGCCTGGGGCGAGCAATTCGGCATCAAGGGCTACCCGACCATCATCGTGCTACGCGCGGACCGCAGCGAAATCACCCGTCTGGCCGGCGATAGCGACAACGCCCGTCTTGCCGATGTACTGCGGGTGGCGGCCACCAGCACCACCACCGTCAAACAGCTGTTGGACAAGGCGCAGCGCGCACCGCAGGAACTCGGCGCGGACGACTGGGCCGTGCTCAGCAACTATGCCTGGGGCATGGACGACCGGCTGATCAAGGCCGATGACGCCGCCGGGTTGCTCGCACGCCTGTCCAAGGCCGCCCCGCAACCGGCACTGCAACACCGGTTTGCGCTCTCGGCGCTGGCCGCAGCAGAAAAGCCCCCCGCGCCAGACCCGGCCTATCGCACCCTGTTGGAAGCGATCCTGGCCGATCCGGCCGAACTGCGCGCGAACCTCGGCACGCTGAGCTACGTCGCCGCGCGTCTGGTCGGTGCGGCCAGCACCGACGCCGGCGAACGTGCCGCCCTGTCGGCCAAGCTCGATCAGGCATTGGACACCGTCTATGCCGATACCAGCGTGTCGATCAGCGACCGCTTGGGCACTGCGTACGCGAAGATGCAACTTGCACGCCTTGCACAAGGGCAGCCGACCGAGACCGAGCCGAAGGGACCACAACCGCCGTTGCCGGCAGCGGTGGTCGCTGCCGTGCACCAGCGCGTGCAAACGGCAGTAGACGCGGCCAAGACCGCCGAGGAACGGCAATCCATCATCAGCGGCGCGGCTTCGTTGTTGAGCGGGGTAGGCGACAGCAGCGCCGCCGAGCAATTGCTGCTGGCCGAACTGGGACGCAGCAAGACCCCGTACTACTACATGGCGGAACTCTCCCAGCTCGCCGAAGAACGCGGCGATCGCAAGACCGCGGCGTCCTGGCTCAAGAAGGGCTATGAAACTGCCGACGGCCCCGCGACCCGCATGCAGTGGGGCGTGATGTATGTGGACGGACTGATCCGGCTTAGCCCCGACGACACCGCCGGCATTGAAGCAGCCGCCACCCAGGTGATCGGCGAGCTGGCCGCACAGTCCGATGGCTACCGTCAGCGCACCCGTCAGCGCTTCGACCGGCTGGGCGCCTCATTGAAAACCTGGAGCAAGCAGCATCACCAGGAAGGCAACGCGGTGCTGGCACGACTCCGGCAGAAAATGCAGGCCAGCTGCGACAGCAAGAACACCAGCGCGTGCAGTAGCTGGCTAAGCTGAGCCAGCACAACCCGGCAGGCATCTGCGCAGCGGCAATCGGGCTGCCTCAGATTTCTGCCGCGGTTCTCACCGCACCCACGGCAACAGCAGGTGATCGACCATCAGGAAGGCGAACAACGCCATCAGATACACGATGGAATAGCCGAACATCTTCATCGAAAACAATTCGTCCGGCGGGTCCAGCATGCGCCACGCATACCAGAGGAACACCGCGTTGAGCACCACCGCGCCGCCGAGATAAAACACCCCACTCATGCCCACTGCCACCGGCAGCAGCGTCACGATCGCCAACACGATCGTATAGATGAGGATCTGCTTGCGCGTGTGCGGCACCCCGTGGGTCACCGGCAACATCGGGATCGCCGCCTTGGCGTAATCGGCACGCCGGAAAATCGCCAGCGCCCAGAAGTGCGGCGGCGTCCAGATGAAGATGATCAGCACCAGGATCGAGGCATTGATCCAGTCGGCCGTGGTCGGCAGCCCGGTCACCGCCGCCCAGCCCAGCATCGGCGGCGTGGCGCCGGCCAGCCCGCCGATCACGATGTTCTGCGAGGTCGCCCGTTTCAGGTAGACGGTGTAGATCACCGCATAGCCGATCATCGAGGCGAAGGTCAGCACCGCGGTGATGACGTTCACCCAGACCACCAGCATGGTCATGGAGATCACGATCAGTACGCTGGCAAACACCATCACCTGCCACGGCCGTACCTTGCCCACCACCAATGGACGCCAGGACGTGCGCGCCATCTGCGCGTCGATCTTGGCATCGAGTAATTGATTGATTGCTGCCGCCGCCGAGGCGGCCAGCCAGATCCCTACAAACCCCAACGTGCCCGCACGCACCTGTGCCCAGGTCGGTACGCCGGGAATGGCCAGGAACATGCCCACCAGCGCGGTGAACACGATCAGTGCCACCACCTTTGGTTTGGTCAGATCCCAATAATCGCGTGCACTGACAGCCATGCTCATTCCGGCGCGCGCAGCCGCGCCAATAGCGACACCAGCACGAACAGCAATGCCACCGCGCCACCGTTATGCAGCACCGACACTTCCAGCGGCAAGGCCAGCTTGACGTTGAGCATGCCCAGCGTCACCTGCACCGCCACCAGCACCGCCAGCGCCGTCGCCCAGACGCGCATCCCCGGTGAACGCGATAGGCGCCACGCCAGCCACCACAGATACAGCGCGGTCGCGATTGCCCACAACCGATGCGCCATCTGGATGGCGATACGCGCCGCGCCATCGAGCACGCCACCTTCGTAATCCACACCGATCCCGCGCCACAGCGTGAAGCCTTCGCGGAAATCATGCGTCGGCCACCATTGGCTGACGCAACGCGGGAAGTTGTCCGCAGACCAGCTACCGCCGCCGCAGGCCAGCGCCGCATAGTTGGAGCTGACCCAGCCGCCCAGCGCGATCTGCAGGCCCAGCACCGCCACGCCCAGACGCAGCAGCCACTTCAGCCGCGAAGCGTCGGCCAGCGTGATCGGCAAATGGGTCGCCCGCCACGCCATCCACACAAGCAGCGAAAACATCAGCATGCCGCCGAGCAGATGGCCCATCACCACGATGGGTTTGAGCAGCAGCGTCACCGTCCACATGCCCAGCAGCGCCTGGAAGATCACCACCGCCAGCGTCAGCACGCCGGCACGTGCCAGATCGATATTGCTCCAGCGCAGCGCCGCCAGCAGCAGGATCGCCTCGCCCGCGGCTGCCACACCCATCGCCAGCGTGTGCCAGCCGGACATGTACAAGGGGATCGAGAGCGCCACCAGCGCCGCTGCCGACACAACCTGCGCAATGCCCATGCGGCGGCGACGCGCGGCCAGCAGCGCCAGTACCAACACTTCCACGCCCAGCGCGCCGGCCAGGAAGCGGTGCACCTGCTCGCGCCAGGCCTTGTGCGATTCCAGCGGGCGAATCTTGCTGGCCACATGCGTATTGGCTTCGTCGGCAGTCTGCGGCCAGGTGACGCGGCCATAGCAGGTCGGCCAGTCCGGGCAGCTCATGCCGGCATCGGACAGGCGCACGAACGAGCCGAACAAAATCGTGCTCGCAGTGAACAGCGCCGCAAGCCAGGCCATGCGGTGGAAGTGGCGGAACAATGCCGGTGGCGCAAACAGATTCATCGAGACGGGCTCACATCAATTTCAGCAGCTTGACCAGATCCGCACGCAAGCCGGCCGGGTCAAAACCCGGGGCATAGCGCAGGATCACGAAGCCGTTGGGGTCGATCACATACACCGGCACGCCGGCCGCATCGTTGCCACGCGGCAGTGCGCGCCGCAGCGAGGCATCGTCACGCAGGACGCGCAAGGCCGGCATCGGCGGCAGACCGGCAGGCGGCGTGCCGATCCACAGCACCTCCACCTTGTCGGCGCGATGCCCAAGCAGCTGCCAGACCTTGTCCAGTTCCGCGGCCAATGCCACGCATTGCTGCGCACAGTCTGCCGGTGGTGCGAACGCGATCCGCCAGATGCGCTCGCCAGGTGCCCACGCGTACGGTTTCCCGTCCGCGCGCACCGGCACCAGCGCACGCAGGTCGGCGGGCGGATTGAGCAATTGTCCGTTGTTGCGCATCGACGCCGGCTGCCAACCGGAGAAGCGCAGCACGCCGGCCAGCAACATCGAGCCGAAGAACAGCACTGCCAGGGCAATCAGCATCCTGCGGCCGCGTTTGACCGAGTGCGGCGTGGCCGTTGTAGGAGAGGTCATGCCGGCGATTTTCTCATGCCGCGCGGGTCAGTGCCCGCGCCGCCGACGGCGCCGCGCACGCCACGTCAGCAGCGTTGCAGTGGCCAGCACCGCCGCGGCAAGACCGAACCATTGCACCGCGTAACCCAAGTGCCGCGCGGGTGGCAACGTGTTCGGCAGCATCTCCAGATCGCGCTCGTAACCGACCGGCACCACTGGATCCAGGCGCAATACCTGCGACGAAATGTCGCGCCTTCCCAGGGTGCTGCGCACCGCCTGCACATCCAGCCGTGTCGCCAGCCAGGTATTGGACGTGGCGGTGGGCGCCAGCGCCGGCCCGATTGCCAGACCGGATGACGGCGGCGCGCTCAACAACCCCTGCAGGTCGCGCGTACCTTCCAGTGCAGTGATGGTCGGCAGTTGCCGATTCGCCGGCAGCGGCAACCAGCCCAGGTCGACCAGCAACGTATGCGATGTGCCTTGCGCCGCGGCGAGCTGGTAGACGCGCACACCGGCACGTCCGGCATGCAATTGATTGTCCAGCAGCACCTGCTGCGGCAAGAACCGTACGCGTCCGCTCACCCACGCCAACTCCTGCCGCGCGGCCACTGCCTGCACCAGGGTCAACGGTGTCTCGCGCACATGCGCGGCGCGTTCCAACAACGCTTGCTTGCTGTGCATGCGCTGCAATTGCCACTGCCCGAGCGCAACAAACCCCGCGCTGACCAGCACGGCCAGCGCCCAACCCAACACCGCCGTGTGCTTGCGCGTCATGACAAGCGACGCAAAAAAGCGTGCAATGCCCGGACCACGTCGACGACCACCGGGGCTGTTGTGAACGATTCGCTCAAGACGCTGCTGATTGTCGCCTTCCTGATCGTGATCCTGTGGAACCTGGGTGCCGGTCTGTATTACCTGCTCACCGACCGCGGCCAGACCAAACGCACCGTCAATGCACTGACCTGGCGCATTGGATTGTCAGTCGCATTGATCGCCATCGTGATCATCGGCATCTACACCGGCTGGATCAAGCCGCATGGCATCGGACGCTGAGGAGCTGGGATTGGGCATTGGGCATTCGGCATTCGGCATTGGGGATTGGTAACAGCAAACGCAGAAGCGCCTTTGCGAATCCCAAATCATCAATCCTTTCCCTCCGAACTGCATGGCATCAGCCGTTGAGGAGCTGGAATTAGGGATTCGGCACTAGGGGTTGGTAACCGCAAACGCAGAAGCACCTCTGAGAATCCCAAATCACCAATCCCCAATCCCCGCCTTCAAAGCACATACACGAACAGGAACAGCGCTAGCCACACCACGTCGACGAAGTGCCAGTACCATGCGGCCGCTTCAAAGGCGAAGTGGTTGTCGCGGCTGAAGTGGCCCTTGGCCGCGCGTAGCCACATTACCGCCAGCATGATCGTGCCCAACAGCACATGCATGCCGTGGAAGCCGGTGAGCATAAAGAACGTGGAGCCGTAAATTCCCGAGCCCAGCGTGAGATTGAGTTCGGTGTAGGCGTGGATGTATTCCTCTGCCTGCAGGAACAAAAACACGCAACCCAGCAGCACCGTCAATCCCAACCACAGCAGCAGCGCACCGCGCCGGCCGCCTTTCAGTGCGTGATGCGCAATGGTCAGCGTCACACCGGAGCTGAGCAGGATCAGCGTATTGATCAGCGGCAATCCCCAGGCCGGAATGGTCTGGAATTGCCCGCCGATCGTGCCCGGACCATTGGTCGGCCAGGCAGCGGAATAGCCGTTCCACAACAGCTCGTTGGTCATCACGCCATCGCCTTCGCCACCCAGCCAGGGCAGCGTCAGCACGCGCGTGTAGAACAAGGCGCCGAAGAAGGCGCCGAAGAACATCACCTCGGAAAAAATGAACCACACCATCCCCATGCGGAACGAGCCGTCCACCTGGCGGTTGTAGTTGCCGGCGTTGGACTCGCGGATGACATCGCCAAACCACATGAACAAGGTCGCCAGCAACATCGCCATGCCGGCGAAGAATGTCCAGCGCCCCCATGCCGCGTCGTTGAGCCAGCTGGCCACGCCAATCATCATCACGAACATCGCAATCGACCCGACAAAGGGCCATTTGCTCTGCGTCGGGACGAAATACGCATCGGCGTTGGGACTGTGATCGGCCATGGCGTTGCTTCCGTGTCGTGGTACGGGTGGATGAAGGTTACGGCGCCGCGCGCGGCGTGCCGGACACGGCACCGCCCTGCAGTTCCGAGGTCAGCGCGTCATTGCGATAGAACGTATAGGACAAGGTGATCGTGGTGACTTCCGCAGGCAACGCAGGGTCCACGATGAAACGCAGCGGCATGTCGCGCGTCTCCCCGGCCTGCAACGTCTGCGCGGTGAAACAGAAACATTCGGTCTTGTTGAAATAGCCCGACGCACGCGCCGGCGCAACCGACGGCACTGCGCTACCCACCACCGCCCGCTTGCTGTCGTTGCGCGCGAAATACAGTGCCTCGTTGAGCTCGCCCGGCACCACGTCCATCGTCATTTGCTCCGGATGAAACGTCCAGGGCAGTTTGGAATTGACCCCGGCATCGAACTCCACCCGCACCGTGCGTTTGCCAGCGCCCACCGCATTGGACGCACCCTCGCGGGTGCTACCCGGTGCGCGCTCCATGCGAATGCCGAAGACTTTTTCGCACGCGATGCGGTACAGCGGCACCAGGGAAAAGGTCAGCACGAAGACGCCTAGCACCACGCCCAGCAGCTTGAACAAGCCGGCGGTTGGCGCATGCGTGGGCGCGCGCGCAGTCATCGGCCGATGACGCCCGAGGCAATGAAGCCGGCATAGATCAGCAACGCAATGATCGCCACCGTGATTGCCGTGCGGCGTACCGCGCGACGCTGCTGCGCCTGCCGTTCGGCAGCGGAAAGTAGACGCGTCACCGCCGGCTCCGACGCCGACTCAGTGGCCGATGTCTTCATGCGCAAGATCTCCAGGCTTGATGACTGGCGGCACGGTGAAGGTGTGTGCAGGCGCCGGCGAAGGCACCGTCCACTCCAGCCCCTTTGCACCTTCCCAGGCGCGCGCTTCGGCGCGGGCACCGCTGCGTAGCGACGCAAGCAAAATGGCGGCCATCAGGAACGGCGTAGCAAACATGCCGAACGCACCGATCGAACTGACCAGATTCCAGTCGGCAAACACCACGTTGTAGTCGGGGATGCGCCGCGGCATGCCGGCCAGACCGAGGAAGTGCTGCGGGAAGAACAACAGGTTGACGAAGATCATCGTCCACCAGAAATGGAACTTGGCCCAGGCCTCGTTGTACATGCGCCCGGTCCACTTCGGCCACCAGTAGTACACCGCTGCAATCAAGGCAAACACCGCGCCGGTGACCAACACGTAATGGAAATGCGCCACCACAAAATACGTATCGTGATACTGGAAGTCCGCCGGCACGATCGCCAGCATCAGGCCGGAAAAACCACCGATGCTGAAGAGGATCACAAACGCCACCGCCCAAAGCATCGGCGATTCGAACGTCAGCGAGCCTTTCCACATCGTGCTGACCCAGTTGAACACCTTCACCCCGGTCGGGATGGAGATCAACATCGTGGCGAACATGAAATAGATCTCACCACCGAGCGGCATGCCCACGGTGAACATGTGGTGCGCCCACACAATGAAGCTCAAAAACGCGATCGCGGCGATCGCATAGACCATCGCCTGATAGCCGAACAGCGGCTTGCGGCTGAAGGTGGGGATGATTTCGCTGACCACGCCGAACGCCGGCAGGATCATGATGTACACCTCCGGGTGCCCGAAGAACCAGAAGATGTGCTGGTACATCACCGGGTCGCCGCCGCCGGCCGCGTTGAAGAAACTGGTGCCAAAGAACTTGTCGGTCAGCAACATGGTGACCGCACCGGCCAGCACCGGCATGACCGCGATCAGCAGGAACGCGGTGATCAACCAGGCCCAGCAGAAGATCGGCATCTTGAGCAGATCGATGCCCGGCGCACGCATGTTGAGCACGGTGGCGATGATGTTGATCGCCCCCATGATCGAGCTGACACCAGCCACGTGGATCGCAAACACGCTGAAGGCCACGTTGTAGCCACCTTGCAGCGACAGCGGTGGATACAGCGTCCAGCCGCCGGCTGGTGCACCACCGGGCAGGAACAAGGTCAACAACAACAAGGTAAAGGCGACCGGCAACAACCAGAACGACCAGTTGTTCATGCGCGGCAATGCCATGTCCGGCGCGCCGATCTGCAACGGAATCATCCAGTTCGCCAGACCGACGAAGGCCGGCATCACCCCACCGAAGATCATCACCAGCGCATGCACGGTGGTCATCTGGTTGAAGAATTCGGGCTTGACGAACTGCAGGCCGGGCTGCATGAGTTCGGCGCGGATCACCACGCTCATCGCCGCGCCGATGATGAACATCACGAAGGAGAACAGCAGGTACAGCGTACCGATGTCCTTGTGATTGGTCGAAAAGAACCAGCGCTCGACGAAGCCGGGCTGATGGTGTCCGTGGTGATCGACTGCGGTATGCGCCATGACGGAACGACCTCTGTGAAGCGGTGCGGTTGCGAGCGGTATTAGAGAGCGGCGGTCGGTGCGGCAGCTTGTGCTGCCGGTGCCACCGCGGGTGCAGCCTCACCGGTAGGTGCTGTCGCTGGTGCTGCGGGCGTGGGCGCTGCTGCTGGGGCTGCTGCCGTCGATGCCGCGGGCGCTGCAGGTGTGGCGCTGCGACGCGATGCCAGCCAACGCTGGAACTCGGCCTTGGGCAGCGCTTCGACCACGATCGGCATGAAGCCATGATCCTTGCCGCACAACTCCGCGCACTGGCCGCGATACACGCCCGGCTGCTCGATATTGGTCCACGCCTCGTTGACGATGCCCGGGATGGCGTCCTGCTTCCAACCCAGTGCAGGCACCCACCACGCATGGATCACGTCGTCGGCGGTGATCACGAAGCGGATCTTGGTATTGACCGGCAGCACCAGGCGATTATCGACATCGAGCAGATAATGCGGTTGCGACGCCGCAGTAGGGCGCTCGCCGCTCTGCCGGATGCGGTCCGACTCGCGCGCCAGACGGCTGGTGAATTCCACGCCCTGGCCCAGATACTCGTACTTCCACATCCACTGATAGCCGGTGACCTTGACGGTCATTTCCGACTCGCGGGTGTCGTACATCGCAATCAGTTTGGCCGTTGCCGGCCACGCCATCGCAATCAGCACCAACACCGGAATCACCGTCCACAGCACCTCGGCCCGCGTGTTGTGGCTGAACTGTGCAGCCACCGCGCCCTTGGACTTGCGGAACTTGAACATCGCATAGCCCATCGCCCCGAACACCAGGACGCCGATCACCACGCACACCCACAGCGCCACCATATGCGCCTCGTAGGCCATACGTGCAGTCTGCGTCACCCCGCGGCCCATATTGAGCTGCCATTCCTTGGGATCGGCCGATTGCGCCCAGGCGCCCGGTGCGCCGACCAGCGCTGCCATCGCCAGGCCCAACCTTGTGTACGTCGACTTCCAGCTGCTGCGTTGCGTCATTGCCTAGACCCTTACGTCATCGGTGACGGCCATTGGCGGCCGCGAGCAAGCGTTTCAGGGTATCTGCCAGTTCCACACGTTCGGCCGGCCCGAGAAAACTTCCGATCTCGATCTGCCTGCCGCTGCTCACCAACAGCACCCTGTCGTCGCGTTCCATGCATAACCGCACCCAGTGCGGATGTGCCTGAAACGCTGGTGGCGCATGCCCGGACGGAAACACCTCAACTGCGGTCTCCCCTACCCGGATCGCTTCTTCTCGCTCGCCACTTCGCCACAACTGACGTAGCGCCAGCGCCACCATTCCACTGTGCAACAGGGCGAATACCGGCGCGAATACATTACCGGTCCACCACCCCAGGCCCGCAAAGACCCACATCGTTCCGGACAGAACTGCGAACAACAGCACGAATTGCCTGGCCGATAGCGCCCGCGGAGGTCGCAACCGCAATTGCGTCCCAACCCCTTCGGACATCAACGGCAGCACTTCGATCATTGGCAACACGCAGCGGACTGCGGGAACAGCCCGATGGTAGACCCGCGCGAACGCATGCGGCAAGCGTTTCCGCCGATCAGCAAATTGCTGCAGTGCAGCTAAAAATGCGCATAAATCAAATACTTCACTCAAACAGCGGACGGCACAGGCCCGTGAGCGGGTCCACCATCACATCCTTGGGCGACCTGCACAAAACGGCGGGAAAGCTGCCGCTTCCACACAAGTGTGCGGGTGCTCCGGCTCTCTAGAATGCGCAAGGATTCCCAGGCACCTTTCGCATGAACGCTCAGCTCGACTCGCTTGCCTCCACCGCCGCCGCGCACCCGCTGCTCGCGCCCGAGTTACCGGCCGCGCCCGGCGCATTGCGCGCTGCCATCACCGCTGCCTGGCTCAAGGACGAAGCCGAGCACGTGCACGAACTACTCGACCAGGCGCGCTTGCCGGCCGCAGAGCAGGCCAAGGTGCAGGCACTCGCCGCCGATCTGGTCACCCGGGTGCGTGCACGCGCACAGGATCAGGGCGCGATCGAAGCCTTCATGCGCCAGTATGATCTGGGCAGCGAGGAAGGCGTGCTGCTGATGTGCGTGGCCGAGGCGCTGCTGCGCATTCCCGACCAGGACACCGCAGACAAGCTGATCCGCGACAAGCTCGGCGATGCGGACTGGAAGAAGCACATGGGCGGCAGCGACTCGGTGCTGGTCAATGCATCGACCTGGGGCTTGATGCTCACCGGCAGGCTGGTGCAGCTCAACGACCTTACCCGCGCCGATGTGCCCAGTGCCTTCAAGCGCCTGATCGGCCGCGTCGGCGAGCCGGTGATTCGTCTGGCCGTGCGGCAGGCGATGAAGATCATGGGCCACCAGTTCGTCATGGGACGCACGATCGGCGAGGCGTTGTCGCGTTCGCGCAAGGGCGACAACGCCGATTACCGCTATTCGTTCGACATGCTCGGCGAAGGCGCATTGACCATGAAGGATGCGCAGCGCTATTTGCAGGCGTATCGCGATGCCATCCATGCGATCGGCCGTAGCGGCAGTTTCGTCGGCACCGATGTGTTCGCCGCGCCCAGCATTTCGATCAAGCTCTCTGCGCTGTATCCGCGCTACGAACATGCCAAGCGCGCACGCGTGATGGCCGAACTTGTGCCCGGCGTGCTGGAACTCGCGCAGCTGGCCAAGTCGTATGGCATCGGCTACACCGTCGATGCCGAAGAGGCCGATCGCCTGGAGCTGTCGCTGGACATCATCGAGGCCACCTTTTCCGACCCGTCGCTGGATGGCTGGGAAGGCTATGGCCTGGCGGTGCAGGCGTATCAGAAGCGCACGCCCTATACGATCGACTTCCTGGCCGACCTGGCGCGGCGCGTTGGCCGACGCATTCCGGTGCGTCTGGTCAAGGGCGCCTATTGGGATGCGGAGATCAAGCGTGCACAGATCGAAGGCCACCCCGGCTACCCGGTGTTTACGCGCAAGCAGAACACTGACGTCTCCTACCTGGCCTGCGCACGTCGCATGTTTGCGCACAGCGACGCGCTGTATCCGATGTTCGCCACTCATAACGCGCAGACCATCGCTGCGGTACGTGCGATTTCAGTGGGTAAGACCTATGAGCATCAGAAACTGCACGGCATGGGCGATGACCTGTATGCCGAGGTGATTCCTGCCGATCGTCTGGGGCTGCCGTGTCGTGTGTATGCACCGGTCGGCTCGCATGAAGATCTGCTGCCCTACCTAGTGCGTCGTTTGCTCGAAAACGGCGCCAACTCCAGCTTCGTCAATCGCATTACCGATGAGGACGTCGCCATCGAAGACCTGATCCGCGATCCAGTCGAGGCGGTGTCGTCGTTTGTCTCCATCCCGCACCCCAAGATCCCGCTGCCGACCGATCTGTTGCGCAGCCAGAACCAGAACAGGAAGAACTCCATGGGCGCCAATCTCGCCAACGACAACGATCTGCGGCAGCTGGCCGAGCAACTCAACGCCGCCGTCAAACCGTGGAAGGCAGCGCCGCTGGTACCGGGTGCGGTGATCAGTACCCAGAGCGAAGCTGTGCTGAACCCGGCCGATCGCCGCGAGACGGTGGGGCACTGGCAACCGGCCGACCCTGCAACAGTGCAGAAGGCGCTGGCGTCAGCCGCTGCAGCCCAACCGGGCTGGAACCGTACCCCGGCGGCAAGCCGCGCCACCATCCTGGAACACGCCGCCGACTTGTTAGAGGCGCGCATGCCCGAGTTCATGGCGATCTGCGTCAAGGAAGCCGGCAAGACGCTGCCCGATGCTGTGGCCGAAGTCCGTGAGGCAGTCGACTTCCTGCGCTACTACGCCGGCCAGGCACGCGCACAATTTGGCGCACCCGAGCGCCTGCCCGGACCGACCGGCGAGTCCAATGAACTGCAATTACACGGTCGCGGCGTGTTCGTCTGCATCAGCCCCTGGAATTTCCCGCTCGCGATTTTCCTGGGCCAGGTCGCCGCCGCGCTCGCTGCCGGTAATAGCGTGATCGCCAAACCCGCCGAGCAGACCAATCTGATCGGCTACGCGGCAGTGAAGTTGCTGCACGAAGCCGGCGTACCGGAAGCCGCCGTGCAATTCCTGCCTGGTGACGGCGCCACCGTGGGTGCTGCATTGACCAACGATCCGCGCGTGGCGGGCGTGGCGTTCACCGGTTCCACCGAAACCGCGCGCATCATCAATCGCACCCTGGCCGCGCGCGATGCCGCTATCGGCGTGCTGATCGCCGAGACCGGTGGCCAGAATGCCTTTATCGCCGACTCGTCATCGCTGCCCGAAGCCGTGGTGAAGGATGCAATTTCCAGCGCCTTCATCTCCGCAGGGCAACGCTGCTCGGCGGCGCGCGTGTTGTTCGTCCAGGACGACATCGCCGACAAGGTCATGACCATGCTCGCCGGTGCCATGGGCGAGCTGAAGATCGGCGACCCTGGCTTGCTTTCGACCGACGTTGGCCCAGTAATCGATGCAGATGCGCTCAAGATCCTCGACGATCACGCATCTCGCATGGACCGTGAGGCACGCCTCATCGGAACCACTAAGCTGGAAGACGTCACCGCGCAAGGCAGCTTCTTTGCCCCGCGCGCCTATGAACTGACGTCGCTCACCCAGTTGCAACGCGAGGTTTTCGGTCCCGTTCTGCATGTGATTCGCTGGAAAGCCGACCAGCTCGACACCGTTATCGACCAGATCAACGCCACTGGCTATGGCCTGACATTGGGCGTGCATTCGCGCATTGACGACACCATCGAGCGCATTACATCCCGCGTCGCCGTCGGCAACGTCTACGTCAACCGTAATCAGATTGGCGCCGTCGTCGGTGTCCAGCCCTTCGGCGGTCAAGGCCTTTCCGGCACCGGCCCAAAAGCCGGCGGCCCGCACTATTTGCTGCGCTTCGCCACAGAGAAGGTTGTCACCGTCAACACCACCGCAGCAGGCGGCAACGCCTCGCTGCTGACACTGGGTGATTGAAGAAGGGCTGGTTGATCCACAGCCAGGCAAGAAAAACCCCGCGAGAGCGGGGTTTTTTTATGCCTGGGAGAGAAACAGGTCGATCAAGTGCCGCCGATTCACGTATGAAGCGGCCAGCAAGCCAGGCGCCTTGGGTCGCCAATCTAGGTTGGCGTCGTGGAATGTATCGGGTCATCCGGTCACTGCGGCCTGGTTTCGCGGCACCGTTCGGCACGCCCTCGTTTAAAAAGCTTTTTAGCTGGTGGAATGCCGGCAGCAGCCTCACCTCTGTCGGATTCGACCAAATGCAGCGAGGTTGATCAATAAAGTTCGATCGATGATCGTTCGTCTGCCTCGATGCCTCGATGCCTCAATGCCTCAATGCCTCAATGCCTCAATGCCTCAATGCCTCAATGCCTCAGTGTCAGTGTCAGTGTCAGTGTCACACGCTATGCCGAGCTCACTCGCCGACGTGTTGCAGCGGCAGCGTCACCTTCCGCTGGCATGAAGTCGCCCCTTGCAGCGCGGGCGGCGCCTCACGGGCAGCACCTCTCTGTTTGCAGGTCGCGTGCGGCTGGAGGTCGGCATGCAGAAAAGCAATCGAGCGGCGGTCGGCCAGCTATCAGATAGCGGTCTCCAGGAGCAGCCGAGGGTTTGCGATCGAGAGTTTATAAGCGACGCATATGTGTGCGTCGTCGCCTGGCTGCGGCAGTTTCGCGATCAATACTGCCCTTACATCAACCGCGCTTGTAGCGCGCTGGCTCCACGGCTAGTCAGACGTCAGGCCTGCCACTTCCGCGCCGGCACGCGGCCCGGCGCGGATTTGGCGGGCTTGCGGAGTATTTTCCTAACGCCCAGGCAAAAAGAAACCCTCAGTCCAGTTGGACTG